>CAWHTR010000001.1:0-773284 GCA_963832325.1 uncultured Verrucomicrobiae bacterium
CAGAGGGATGTCAGGAGGAGTTTTTTCACAGGTTCACGATACGTCGTTTCCCCGCAAGCTGCGAACACGACAAAATGCAAACCGTTGCCCTCCCCGCGACCAGGGAGGTCCTTCCGACGTGGAAGCCATCCCCGGCCGCAATGTTTTCCTTATCCGGGGCGAACCGGCGATCACTTCCCGGGCACGCCGTAGTATTGGGAGCTGCCGGACTCGGTCCAGACGCCAGCGCTGCCGCCGGGCGTGAACTTTTCCCAGCCGCCAACGCTGGAGCGATTGGCGCGGAGGCTGTCGGCGCCGCCCGATTCGGCGACGACGTATTTGCCGTTCTTCTTCGCTTTGAGCGCGATGGATTTTCCACCGTCGTGGTATTCCCAGGTGAACTGTTCCCAGTTGCCGATCACGGTTCGGTTGGCAAACAGGATATCGCTGGGGCCGTCGACGGTGACGTAGCGGTTGTTGGCCAGCGATTTGAGCGCGATGTAACCGTTGCCGGCGTCGACCACCTCGAAGCTTTCCAACAGGCCGACCAGTGAGCGGAAGGCTTTAAGGGCGTCCCACCCGCCGGAGTCAGCGGTGACATAACCGCCGTTCGCTTTGGCTTGGAGCGAAATCTGGGCCCCGATGGGAGCGCCGAGGGACGAGAGCTTACCCGTGCGGAGGGCGCCACCGCCGCCGATGTTGGAGGAGCTGTTGTTATTGACCACGTGAAGATTTTGGAAAATCCGGTTCACGTCGGCGCGGAAGGCGGAGTTGCCGATGGGGATGTCGACGCCGTCCTCCGCGCAGATCGCGTGGGCGTTCCAAGCGGTGTCGTCGACGATGTAGGCACCGTATTTGTAGATTGCGTCGAAGATTTTCCTGGCCTGCGAGGTCGAGAGTCCGCCGATGGAATTGTGGGTGGTGCCCGGTTGAAAGGTCAGGAGCGCGCCCATGCGGGTGGCGGGACGGGTGCCGCCGTAGGTGCCGGCGGCGTAGCTGTCGGCGGTGTCCGCGGGCCAGCGGAACCCCTTGGTGCCGCTGTCGTAGTAGAGGTATTCGTTCGCGTGGACGTTGACCTTGATGGCGTGGCGAATTTCTTTGTTGGAACCCCACTCGTGCGACCGGATGCTGCCGCCGATGCTCGATAGGTTCGAGCCGCCGTGACCGCCCTTCTCGCCCATGCCGTAGAGGTAAACGTTCCGGCTGCGGTAACCGACGATGTGCTCGCCCGCCGTCACTCGGGTGGTGGGGGCCAGTTGCACGAGCGTGGCCTTGTCGGGCATGAGGAAGGCGGAGGGATTGTTGGGCGTGGTGGGCGGATTGGCATCAGCCCGAAAAAAATTGAAGGGGACGTGCATCTGGCCCAGCCAGGAGGCCGGGCTGCCGGGCCAACGCTGCCCCCACGAGCTGGGGACGCGGATTGATTCGGCGGGATCGGACCAGTTCGTGCGAACGAAGATCTCCCGGTCGACGTCGAGGTTTGGCTCGGCACCCAGGCCGGCGGGAACCAATTGGGCATTGGCCCCGATCGGATGGTTCCAGATGCTGTTCTCGTGGAAGGGTTCGAGCCAGGGATCGCGGGCGAGCAGGGCGGTGGTGAAGAGGCAGGCGCTGGCCAGCCAGAGGGTGAGTTTACTCAGTTTCATGGGGGGATGGGGGTTGTGGTTTTGGACTGAATGGCTCCTTGGGAACCCGGTGACCTCCAAAACGGAGGGGACGATTGTTTTATGCCGAGAAACTTCGCGATCTGGAAAGGCACTCGGAATGCAGGTCGTTGCGCACAAGCCCCGCAGTCGGGTGGGGAAACTTGGCGATGAATCATCTCCGCCAGTCCCCCGCTGGATCTCGGCCCCGTGGTCAACCCGCCCGCGGGATGCAACGTCTTGCAAGGATCGGGCCGTGCATCCAAGTCTCCTTCGGCGAATCTGCTTTCGATGACCCTCCCGAAGCATTTTCTTTTTGCCGCTCTCCTGATCCAGACGGCTGCCAGTCAACCCGTCCAACCGGACGCCGACCCCGTGGAGACCCGCCACGCCCGCGACCCAAAGTGACGCTTCGGCCGAGCCGACCTCCCAGGACGCGGCCTTGCCCGGCCAATGGGAGGAACTCACGATCACCGACGAGCCCCTGAAGGAGCGCGGATACCTTAGCGTGGCCGGCGCCCAGTGGTTCCGCTCGATGGCGATCGCTCCGGGAGACGGGGACTTCATGCTGTGGGGGACCGACGTGGGTGGCCTCTTCCGAACGTTGGATGGCGGAGCCAACTGGGAGCCCGCCAACGTGGGGTATGATTCCCGGGGGACGTCCGCGCTCGCGATCGATCCGAACAATTCGGACCGGGTCGTCGCCGTGGGTGGGAACTCCGCGGCCCACCCCTTCAACGGCATCTACGTCTTCGAGTGATCGGGCCGCTTCGTGGGAGCGGGCCATGGAAGTCGATCAATCGGCCAACCGGGAGGTCGGCCGCGCGAGTCTGGCCTTCGATGCGTCGACGCGGGATGAGTCTCTGGGCGGCAGCCGGGTGGTGTATTGGTCACAGTCGGCCACGGACGTTCCCATGTTCGGGGCGACCACCACCGAGCCGGGCGGTTTGTGGCGGTCCGAAGATGGCGGAACAAGCTGGGCGCACGTCGACGGATCGGAGGTCGCCGAGGGCGCGCACCTGAGCGTGCATCCGACGAGCGGGGTCATCGTCGCAGCCAATCTGGGCGGAGTGCATCGCTCTTCGGACGAGGGCGCCTCCTGGGAAACCGTGCTCGCCGGCCAGGCCACCGGCATCAGCAGCCCCGCCGGAGCACCGGACGAGATCTGGGTCGGCCTGCAGGACAGCATCTGGCTTTCGCGGGATGCGGGATTGACCTGGGAGCGGGTCACCGGAGCCGATTCCCTGGCGGGTGCCGACGGCGAGCTTCACAACATCGCGGTAAGTCCCGTGGATCCAACCAGGCTGGTGGTCGGACGCAAAGCGCCGGACTACGACTACGCCCGCTTCTTTTCCCACGACGGCGGCGCGACCTGGCAGCGTGCGTCGGTCGCCCGCGACGACAACCTGATCCCGAGCAACGCCCGCACGGGCTGCTTCGTCTGGCACCCGTCCGATGCGGACATCATCCTCTCCTCCGGCGGTGACTACCCGACCCTGTCCCGCGACGGCGGCCAGTCTTACGCGCGAGCGGGAAACGGGGTTAGCAACGTCCTGGTCGGCGGGGCATTTTCCTTTTCCGCGTCGAACCCCGACGTCATCAGCCTCGGCCTTCAGGACTACGGGTTGCTGCACTCGACCGACGGAGGGAAGACCTGGGCGTATTCCTCGCCGGGCGGCCACGTCTGGGGCGGGTTTAATTACGCAGCCTATTCGCCGGATGGCACGGTAATCATCGTGGGCGACGCGGAATTTTGGGGCACGCCCAAGCGATTGACCCTGTCCAAAGACGCCGGCGAGTCGTGGTCGCGGCTGCCCTTCGAAATGAAGGACGAACCGCTCGCCGCGACGGGTTCACCCGGCGACCCGGACGTGCTATTCTTTGGCCCGTATCGCAGCGCCGACCGCGGAGCATCCTGGGCGGAAATGGAGGGTGCCACGCGCGTGCTAAACTGGAATGGCCCCGACGGAAAATTGCTGGGCATCGACCAGTCGAAGTTGCAGGGCGTGAACGACGCGGTCGTCGTGTCCGCTGACGACGGGGCCTCTTGGGAAAGACTCTTAGCTTCCGACGGGACGATTCAGGATGTCGCCTGGGACGACGCGGCTGGAGTGGTCTTCGTGGTGGTGAACAACCGACTGCGGATGTGGACCGACGGCGACTACCTGGCCGATCCGGTGCTGCCCCACGATCAGCAGGGAGGTCCTCGCGTGCGCTCGGTCGCCACGGATCCCAACGTTCCCGGGCGGGTCTACGTCGCCGCCAATCGCGACGTGATCAACTCGAGCGCTTCCGCGATGCTCTCCGAAGACGGCGGCACGACGTGGACGAACCTCACCCGCACCACGCCGCTGGACGGCTCGATTCAAGACGGGGGCCGGGAAGCGCAGTGGGTCCGGGTCCATCCCGTCTCGGGTGAAGCGTGGTTTGCCACCGGTTGCTACGGCGTCTGGAAGTGGATCCCCTCCGCCGCGCCCACCCGGGATGCTCCCGCGCCATGACCGGACCAAACGTCATTTCCACGGTCACGGACTTGCAATCCGATGCCGATTTCGACTCGGTGCCCGCCAATCCTCACAAGGGTTGGTATTGGCACTTCTACGACAATGGGACGCATCGCTACGGCGATCCGGGCGGAGAACGCGTGGAGGATTTCCCCGGACTGTCCACCATCTTCCTGCGTCTCCCGTGGTGTGAGTTGGAACCCACGGAAGGACAATTTCGCTGGGAACTCCTGGATGAGGTGATCGCGGCCCACGTGCCGCTCGGGCGCACCATCGCCTTCAATATCTCCTGCAAGGAGACCGAACCCAACTATCCCTACGCGACTCCCGCCTGGGTGGAAGCCGCCGGAGCCAGGGGACAGCTCATCCCGTCCGGGACCCACCACTCGTGGGAGCCGGACTACGGAGACCCCATCTTTCTCGCCAAACTGCGCGCCTTTCACGAAGCCTTTGCCTCCCGCTACGACGACAAACCCTGGGTGGAGTGGGTGGATATCGCAAGCTACGGAGACTGGGGCGAAGGGCACACCGCCGCTTCGAGCAAACGGGACTGGCCGGTCGAGGCAATCCTGAAGCACTTCGAAATTTATCAGGATTGCTACCGCCACTCGCCCTTGCAGGCCAATGACGACGTGGTCGGCTCCCGTCTGGACCGACCGGGGGCGGAAGAACTGCGCCGGCGAATCGACGAGGCGGGGTTTGCCCTCACCGATCACAGCGTCTGCGTCCCGTGCTTCGTCGACGAGTATGGCGGCAACTCACTGCGCGATCCGCAATGGCTGCGGCAAGCTTCGGAACGCCGCCCCGTCGTGCTGGAACTCGATCACTACCAAGCCGTCGTCAAAGCGGACGCCTGGAAGGAGGGTTCGTTGTTTCGAGACGCCATCACGGAAGTCCGGGCGACATACGGCGGCTTCCACCACTACCCCCGGCCCTGGTTGGAGGAAAACGCCGCCTTCGCCCGGGAGATGGCCAACCGCCTCGGCTACTGGCTGTTCTTGGAATCCATCACCGGACTTGGGGAGTGGACACTGGGCGAGTCCTGCCCGCTCGTTTTCCGGGTCCGCAACCGGGGAGTCGCGCCGCTCTACCACGCAGCCGACTGGGAGATCCGCCTGATGCTACCGTCCGGTCATGAAGTGATTTGCCCGCTGGAGGGGTTCGAATTTGAGCCCTTCGCTCCCGACCAGTCGGTCGACGCACGGCGCACTCTCTTTCTCCCGGCCAACCTGCCGGCGGGATCCGTCGGCGTTCACCTTCGCCTCGTCGACCGGAAGCTCGGAGTCCCCGTGCGACTCGCCTCGAAAACCTCCGATGCCGACGGCTGGTTGCCAGTCGGGACGGCGACCCTGGGAAACCGCTGAATGAACGCACTACTCACCAGACCAGACGAAGCTCCGCCATCCGAAAGCATCCGACTCGACGGAGTCCTGGTGTGCGACGGGGTGGATCCCCGCCTCCGCTCCCGCCCGGGTGACGGGCACACGCTGGTCGAGCTCGATCTCGACCAACCCAGCTCGCGGGCCGAGGTCACCCTTGGCAATTTTTCGCTCGTGGATCGCTACTTGGCGTTTGCCCGCAACGAGGCGTTTTGGATGGAGCCGGAGGTGGGCGATTCCCTCGATTTGCTGGCTCGGGAGACCCAGTTCCTGCTCCTACGGCGAACGGATCAATTCCACGTCGTGATCGTGCCGCTGGCCGTGGATACATTTCGCTGCGCCCTGCGCGGCAGCGGGTCCGGGCTGGAACTCGTTGCCGAAACAGGCGATTCCTCCACCACGGCGACCCGCGGACCGGTCGCGCTGGTGGCCGTCGGGAAGGACCCGTTTGCGTTGATCGACCGGGTTGCCCGCGCGCTGCAACAGCGGTTCGGCGTCTGCTTGCTCGAGCAAAAGC
Source organism: uncultured Verrucomicrobiae bacterium (assembly GCA_963832325.1). GTDB lineage: Bacteria > Verrucomicrobiota > Verrucomicrobiia > Chthoniobacterales > JAATET01 > CAVVKW01. The sequence goes on from CAWHTR010000001.1 coordinate 6,023, forward strand.
CAGTTCCTGAATTTGTCGATTATTTCGGCTGGTGCACGTGGGACGCGTTCTACCAGGAAGTCTCGGCGGACAAGGTGAAGGAGGGACTCTCCACGTTGGCGGAAGGCGGTATTCGCCCGGGATTCATGATCCTGGACGACGGCTGGCAGCACGTGAGCGAGTTCCCGGCGGGTGAAAAGCGCCTCGAGTCGTTTTCGGCGCAGGAGCGGAAATTTCCGGGCGGCTTGAAGCCGCTGGTGGATGACGTGAAAGCCAACCGGGGCGTCCGTTATTTTCTGACCTGGCATGCGGTCGCCGGCTACTGGGGTGGCGTGGCTCCCGGTGCCGCGGGACCATGGAAAGTGGTCGAGACGAAGCGCGATTACACCTCCGATCTCCTCGGCGTCTGGCCGGAGGGAAATAGCGGAAAGTGGGGCACCGTCTGCGGATTGGTCGATCCGAAGGAGATCGCGGACTTTTACGCCCACTTTTACCGTCACCTGGCCGCCTGTGGTGTGGACGGCGTCAAAGTCGACAACCAGAGCGTGCTCGAATCCCTCGCCGATGGTCTGGGCGGACGAGTCAGTCTCTGCCAGCACTACCGCGACGCGTTCGAGTCCGCCGCCGAGCAGCATTTTGACCGGACGGTCATGAACTGCATGTGCCACGGAAACGAACTCCTGCAAGCGGCTTCGCGGAGCGCCTTGGTTCGCACCTCCACGGACTTCTGGCCGAACATCCCGTCGAGTCACGGCAAACATCTGCGATCCAACGCGCTGGTTTCTCTATGGTTGGGGAAATTCTTTTTGCCGGACTGGGACATGTTTCACTCCCTCCACCCGCGCGCGGCTTTTCACGCCGCCGCGCGGGCACTCAGCGGCGGGCCAATCTACGTCTCCGACAAACCCGGTTGTCACCATTTCGATTTGCTCAAGACTTTGGTTCTCCCAAACGGAAAGACCCCGCGGTTCCAGGGTCCGCCCACGCCTTCGGCCCGTTCGCTCTTCGGGTCGCCGACCGAGACCCCGCTGATCATCTGGAACGAGGGACCCAGCGCGACGGCGGTCGGAGTTTTCGATCTCCGGGAACCCGGATCAGGAGAACCAAAGAAGATCCGCGTCGGGCGGGCCGACGTCCCGCGGCTCCCCTCCGCGCGCTGCGCCACCCGACTCCATCGCGCCGGTATCACGAACGATCCGGACGACGATTTCCACGTCGATTTGCTTTTGGCCGCCGGAGAGTGGGAAATCATCCTCGTCGCACCCGTGGAAAACGGAATGGCGATCTTCGGTCCGGAGGACCTGCTGGCGGGAGCCGCGACCGTGGACGTCCGTCCGGGGACAAGTCCGGATCACCTCCGAGTGACCAGCACCGCGGGAGGATCCATCGTCGGCTGGAGCGCGGAAGCTCCCCGGGAAGTGACGGATACCGGCCCGTCGGCCCCCGTCCCCTTCACCTGGGACGCCAACACCCTCCGGATCCGCCTTCCCCTGGACGGCGTCGAGCGTCACTTGTCCATCCATTCCCAATCGGTCTGAGACCGCCACGCGGCCATTCGGATTCCGGTCAATGCAACGTTGTGCGCAGACCACCATTTGCGGCGGAGCGTATCATTGCCGAACCTTAATGAAGGACAGAACGAGGCGTATCGTTTTTTCCGGCAATTCCATCCCCCAATGACCAGCATCCGACACCCCCATCCCGCCGAGGTAACGAGTCCGAAAATCGCGCGCCGAGCCGCCGGTTTCAGTCTCATCGAGTTGCTGGTCGTCATGGGAGTCATCTCGGTGATGCTCGCGCTCGGAGCCCAGGTCGGGAGCGGTGTTTTTCGTTCGAATACCTTCAGCGGAAACGTCGCGAAACTCTCGGGCGTGCTCGACCAGGCTCGTCAATACGCCATCGCCAACAACACCTACGTGTGGGTCGCTTTCGCCAACGAAGCGCCATCGGCGGATCAGCCGACCGGGCGCGTCGGGATCGCCGTCGTGGCCTCGCTCGACGGCACGAAATCGGTCGGCTGGAACGAGACGGTGAACGTTTCCTCGCCGTCCGCCCAAGTCGCTCCGATCAACAAAGTGATCTGGCTCGACGGGGCCAAGCTGGACGCGAGTGCTTCCGCCTCCGACCTGCCGGCTGACAATCGCCCGTCGGAGACCGGCGAAAATCTCGCCCAGGGAACGAAGTTCAATTTGCGGAGCGGCGGCGGCGCGACGGCATTCGACCGGGTCGCCGTCTTCACGCCGCGCGGGGAAGCCGCCGTGGCGCCGAGTCCGGTCGCTTTTGCCGACATCGCGGTTCGTCCCGCCATCGAGAATGCCGGCGCCGATTCGAAGATCGCGCTCATTCAGTTGAACGGGCCGACCGGAGCGCAACGGGTTTATCGGTGATGAAAGTTCGTCCGCTGGCCGCCCGCCCCGCGGCGAAGACCGCAGGATTTTCGCTCGTGGAAGTGACGCTCGCCCTCGGGATCGTGGCGTTCGCGCTGGTCGCCATCGTGGGTCTGCTGGCGGGGGGACTGCAAAATGGCAGCGAAGCGCGGGCCGAGGTCGACATGGCCAATCTGGCGACGGCGATCATCGGCGAACGCCGGGCGGCGCCCACGGCGACGATTCCGGATCCCATCCTCCCGCCCCTCGACGACGCCACGAAGTCGCCGGTCGTCACCCCGGGCGGCCAGCCTTACCGCGACACCGTTTACCTGACCGAGGACGGTGAACCCACCACCAGCGCGGCTGAGAAATTTTACCGCCTCGACTACGCGCTGAGCCGGAACCCGACGGAGCGCCTCGCGGAGATCTACCTTTCACTCGTGACGCCCTGGCAGGCGGAGCCGGGAGAGCTGCCCGGCGCGCCGGGCGGCGGTGTCGTCCAGACGCGATTCGAAACCCGCTCCTTCGTCCTTCTGCAGCCATGAGGCGTCGACAATCCGGCCCCCCGTCGGCGCGGAACCGCGCCCGGGGATTCACCCTCATCGAGTTGCTGGTCGCGATGGCGGTGCTCGCTCTCCTCGTCGTCGCGCTCGGTCAGCTCAGCGGGGCCACGTCGAGTTCCGTGAGCCAGGGACTGCGCCGCGCCGACACGTCGACGCGGGCGCGGGCGGCGCTCGATCTGGTCGGACAGGACATCTCGGGGGGCGTCTTCCGACCGGACCTCGGAGCTTTTCCGCCGGACGGCACGGGGTCCACGCCCACATTTTACACGCGCAGGCCCGGCGTCGGCGGAGATCGGTCGTTATCCTTGATCGCCTACGACTTCGACTCGACCGGCGCGAACCTGCTCCGCGCCAGCCAGTCGGTTCTCTGGTCGGACACCGCTGGGATCGGTTTTGGCAGCCCGGGTTCCGTCGCGGGCTTCGCCAGCCTCACGCCGGCGGACTATCAGGAAATCGTTCACGGCGTCGTGAGGTTCGCCATCTATTTTATCGACGCGTCGGGACAGTATCAGTCGCAATACGACAGCCAGTCCCGCGCGGTCGGAATCGCCCTGGCCATGGCTGACGATCGCGCGCTCCAGGTGCTCGAAGAAACCGGGAAACTCGGCGCGTTGCAATCGCGCTTCTCGTTGCAATCGAGCAATCCAACGTCCAATTACCTCCGCCACTGGGGAGACGTGATCGACAACCTCCCACCCGCCGATTTTCCGGAGCCGGTTCGCGCCGGGCTGCGGATTTCCGAGCGCACCATCCCCCTCCCAACTCGATGAACTCCTTCCCCCGTCCCCACCCCGAACGCGGCGTCGCACTCGTCATCGTCCTGTCGATTCTCGTCGTCGTCACCATCCTCCTCGTGACGCTCATCACGGTCAACCAGACGGATCGGGCGGCCAGCCGCAACTACGCGCAGTCCGCGAAGGCCGAAGAACTGGGTCGCGGCGCCCTCGATCTGATCGTCGGGGACCTGCAACGCGAGATCTTGGCGGGATCCAATGCCGTCGACCGCGTCCCGGCGGGTGCCGCCGGGAAAATCTACGTTCCGAAGACCGCCGCCTCCATCGTTCCCGCCCGCTATGGCAACGGCTCGGGGGCGACCGTCGAACCTAATCTCATCCGCCGGAGTCTGGCGGATGCCGGGGCGGTCAACGCCGCCTACCCCGGAACAGATTACGAATCCGCCGACCTGCCGCCCGTTCGCGCCTCGGCCGTGCCGACCTCGACGCCCTCCGCAAATCGTCGATCGGTCAGCGCCGAACGTTGGAACAAGCCACGCCTTCTGCGATTCCCGGGTTCATTCACGGCACCGGATTGGATCTACGTCACCCGCTCGGGAGCTGACGCGCTCTCCGGCTTCTCGGCACCATTGGCGGACCGCGACAGCCCCCAATACGTGCTCGGCCGTTTCGCCTACACGATCTACGACGAGGGTGGCCTCCTCGACATCAACCTCGCCGGAGCGCCCACGGGCGCGGGAGCGCCGTCTGCGGAGGAAAGGGGAGGCAAGGCGTTCGTCGGCTTTGCCGATCTGACGGGCATTCCTGGTCTCGACAACCCCAGCCAAGCGGAAAGCCTGGTCAATTGGCGCAACGCCTGGTCGAAAGCTGACTATCCCGAACTCTTCGTCGCGAACGGGGCGGAAGCGGGGTTCCTCGAGGTCATGGGCGACGCGTCCGGGAGCGACCACACGTTCCTCGGTCGGCAGGACCTGATCGACTACGCGGGACGAGAGGGCTTCACCGACGCGCTCCCCTACCTCGGCACCTTCAGCCGGGAACAGAACAGTGCGTCGATCAAGGCAGGCACCAACCCGGTTCTCAATCCCGAGTTCAGTCGGCTCACTTTCGACGGCAAATCGATTCCGCGTTTTCCAATCGGAAAGTTCGAGTTGCTGGAACAGGACCCGTCGGCGCTAAGCGGCGATGACGAGGCAGAAATCGAAGAGCTCTTCGGATTGACCCCCGCGACCGACGCCGACGGGGATTTTCGGGCTTGGGTTTACCAGTCGGCGACCATCGGCTCGCCCGAGGCCGCGATCGCCGCGGGACGGGTTCCCAATTTGTTCGAGCTGATGAAGGCCGCCGTTCATAATCCCTCCCTCGGTGTCGCCGCCAACAACGACGGTGCCATCAAGGAAAGCGGCGGCGGTGGCACCTATTCACCCGAAACCAACCCCCACCACCAGATCGCGCGGATCATCGCAAACCTTGCCGATCAATCCGATGCCGACAACTTCCCAACGACGATCCGCATCGGCTCGAACGAGGTCTACGGGATCGAGAGTCTCCCGTATTTCAGCGAAATTTTCTTCAAGGCCCGTTTCCGCCGACCGAACGGAGAGCAGCCCTTCGACAGCGCCAACGGCACGCTCTACTGCTACTTCGAACTTTGGAATCCCCACCAAGGTCCGATCCCGTCGGACGGCCCGAGCCAAGTCCGCATACGTTCGAATTCGGGCGCGCGCGTGATGATGAGTTACGCGCAAATCCCCGACATCGGCTATGCAACGACCGTCTCTGGTGGGAATCCAAACGCGCCGAACCTCCCGTTCCCCACCACGCCCATCACTTTGCCGAACTTGGCCAGCTACCAGGGCAACCCGCGGTTGGCGGACAACTCCATCGAGCCGGAGACTCGCCTCACGGAGCTCATCCCACCAGTGAGCGGGTGGAGCGCATTGACGGTGAATGTCGCTAAACCAGCGAATTTCACTTCGGGCTCGGTCTTCACGGCACTTCACTTGAGATCGTTCGTGCCGATACTCGAATTCCAGGGAGCTGCTGGCAATTGGCATCCCTACACGACTTTCGCCGGGCACGCCACGGACGCCGGGACGACCGGAATCCAAGGGGGTGATCAGCCCTTCATGGGGAATGAAAATGGTTACGGACCAAGTAATAATAATGACGCGGCAAACGCAAACCGCTCTTTACCGAAGACCGACCCGCGGACTTTTCGATTCCGATCAGGCTTTGATTTTCAAGGCACCGCCAACCAGACGACCGGGCCGACGAACCAGCGACTGTGGCAAAATCGCAGCACGAAAGCGCCGGAGTATCCCAGTGTTCTAGCGGCCAATCAGGGAACCAACGCCGTTCCCGATCTGGATGGCGTCAAGCGCCCGGGCGATGCTTATTTGGGTGCGGCCGCTGATCCCCTCTTCAATCAATCCGCCCGTCCGATCATCCTTAATCGCCCCTTTCGATCCATCGGTGAGATCGGCTACGTCTTCCGCGATGTCCCTTGGAAGACGCTCGATCTCTTCTCCGGCGATTCGGCCGACGCGGGTCTGCTGGACATCTTCTCGCTGGAGGAATCCGACGTGGTGGCCGGTCGCGTATCGATCAATACCCGGAATCCAGAGGTCCTCCAGGCGTTGCTGAGCGGCGCCATTCGCAACGAGGTCAGTGGAGGCGACGCCATCAGCCCCGCAGACGCCGAGACGCTCGCCGAGCAGATCGTGACCGCGACCCAATCGACCAAGCTTCTGAATCGATCGGACGTCTTGAGCGCGCTCTCGCCCGGGGTGGTGAGCGCGGCTCTACCCGCCATCAAGACTCGCCGCGAAGCCGCCGTCCGCGCGCTCGCCCCCAACACCCAGACGCGGACGTGGAATCTGTTGATCGACGTCGTCGCCGAAGTGGGCCGCTTTGCGCCTGGAGCCGCCGATCTGGCGGCTTTCAACGTCGAGGGTTCCCGGCGATTCTGGCTGCACGTGGCCATTGACCGCTTCACCGGGGAAGTCGTCGATTCTTCGCTGGAAACCGTCTATGAATAAATACGCAATTCTGCTGGCTCCACTGCTGGCCACCATAGGCCCGGCCTCGGCTTGGGCACAAAGTTCGGCCGATCCTCTCGTCGCACCCGTCCCGGATCGCGGTCACTGGGCACTGTCCCTCCGCGATGACACCGGAGGCACCGCGGAGCGGTCAGCGACGGAATCGGCGGGAACCGCTCAACCGAAGTTGAGTCCAACGCTGCAAAGCGTCGAAGTGATGAAAACGGGCGCAACCCAGAAGATTGAGACGAAATTTCGCGGCGGAACTTCGATGACAGAGTGGATCGATGGCGGCCAGATCTACGTTGAAACCAACGGCCTCGTTTCGAGCGGAGAGGTCGGTCCGGGGATCGTCGGAGTGACCGTGTCGCGGCACTTCTTCGGCACGGACTGGGTGGGCATCGAGCATCGCAAAGATCCGGTCAAACTCGGGGAGGTCCTCTGTGACTACTTCGAGTTCGAGGGAGTCCGCGAGATCGACCGCGCGCGGGCGGAGTCTCAGGGTTCGGGCGCCGAGGCTGTGCCGGTGAAGCAGGCCGCTTGGATCGAGGCTTCCACCCGGCTTCCGGTGGCCGTCTCGGGACCCGCCGGGACGTTCGTTTACAAATTCATGGAACCGCCAAGCGCGCCCCTTCAGCTCCCCGCCCAGTTCCGGGCGAAAGATCAGGAGATCAAGGAGGAGGTTCGCCGCCAGCAGCAGGAAGCTTCCACCCGGTAGGACCGCCGTTTCCGCCGGGCGCGGAGTCGCGCTCCCACTCGATCTCATCCTCGCCGTCCCAGTGCCGACGTCGCGGGGTTGGGTCCGGCGATCCTCCGAGGATCCGCAAAACCTGATTCGCCGCGTTCCTGATGGGAGCGCGGGAATCCCCGAGGAACGAATTCAGTAATCGGACGCCCGCCGCAGCACCGCACCTCGCGAGGGCTTCGGCGATCTGAACCTTGAGGAAGGCCCGGCGCTCGGGAAAGTAGTCGCTCTCGCATCCGCCGAGGTGGACATTTCCGTGGAGCAGGGGTTTGGCGTGGAGTTTCTCGAGGAGTGGGATCAGCGCTGGATCGGCGATCTTGCACGCGATCGCGCAGATGGCGTCGACGTAGTCGAAAGTGCCGGACCGAGCGTCGAGAAAACTGTCTTCCGTCACAACGAGGCGGTCGACGATCTCGTCGATCAATGGCGCCGTCCCGGGCGTGGCGATGAAGGCCAACGCGTTGAGCAGGTAAGCCACCTCCGGCATGTTTCCCTGGTCCGGGGACGGATGGGCGTAGCGCACGGGGCGCTCGACCGGGGGCAGGCCCGAGTGCGGGGCGAGGCGGGAGCGGATCGTGGTCTCGAGGTATTCGCGAACGCAGGCTTCCCCGTTCCACGCGAGGACGAGAGCGCACGTCAGGCGGCGCGGGGACTCCTCGCAGTCAAACTCCGCGACGACTTGCGGAACGGCCTTGTCCCCCAGCACGCAAAGCTCGACGAACGGAATCTCTTCCCGCCACGCGTCGCCCATTTCCATGTCCTGATAACGCGTGAGCGGGACGGCGTCGTCGAGTTGCGCGATCAGCGAAGCGATGCGCTCGGGGGTCTCGGGTGCGGCTGAAATCTTGCGCGCGAGGAGGGAATCGGGAAGCTGGCCCCTCCCCACGAGTTCGGTCTGAAGCTGGCGGACATCGAGGTTGCGCGGCTCCACGCCGGACTGAACACACCGGGCGGCGGCCAGCCCGATCGCGTAGCCGAGGTTCTCGAGGTCGGCCTGCATTCGGATGGCTGGAAGCGCCTCCGACGTTCCCGAAATCGCCTTCCCCGCGAGGAGCAGGCCATCCAGACGCCGAGGAACCAACGCGCGATACGGGATCTCGATTTCGAGATTTGGTGGGATCAGTCCGAGCCGCAGCCAGTCGCTTTCGGTGTAACCTTTGACGTCGTGGTTACTGAAGGCGATCTCGATGGCGTCCGGCCACTGCCGCCTTCGAAGCTGATCGGTCAGAGTCGGCCAAACCTCTCCCCGAATGTGCCGCGACTCGCGAAGCCCGAGGTAAGGAGCGTGATCCCAAGGATCTTCACCGCGACGTCGCCCAGCCAGGATGGCGCGGGTGTAATCACGGGCGTCGCGGACATCGACCTGACTCGTGAAATTACTGTTGAAGGTCCCCGGCCTGGCGCACCACGACAGGGTGAACCACATGGTGGACTGGGTTCGCCGCGCACCGTAGAGGTAATCGGCACCCGCCGCGGCGGCAACGTCGCCATCGCCGGTCGCATCGATGGTGAGACGAGCGCGGACCTCGACGAGGTTGTCCGGACCGAGGAGCAGCGCTCCCGCGACCCGCTCTCCGTCCACGATGGGCGTGACGAGACGGTGCTGGAGCAGCGGGACCACCCCGGCTCCGCCCGCCATCGAATGCAGCACGTATTTCTTCTTCTCGATGGGCCACATTTTCATCTTCCAATGAGGCATCGCGGCGTAGCCACCGGCGTCCTCGAGATCCCGCACGGCCAGGGTGAGCCGCTTGTTCTGCGCCACCCGGCGGGAGAACCAATAGCTGTTGATGCCTCCCTCGGTGCCGACGCCACCCATGCCGGAATTCATCTCGGCGGCGACCACCGAGGCTCCCGCTTCGGCGGCAGCGATCGCGGCGCTGGCCCCGCAGGTGCCCGCTCCAACCACCAATACCTCCGTCGTGACGCCGGCAAGAGGAAGGCTGCCCGACGCCTGGACTCCGGATGAAATGGGGACATCGGCGCGCGCGACCTCGACAGCGTGTTCCATCAGAGCGACCGGATCGCCGGCCAGCCGTCCGGCTTCGACCCCGGACTCGAGGGCGGCCGGTCCCGCAACTTGGAAGAACGAATATTTGGGCGCAAAAAATCGCGGTGACCCCGCCTCGTCAATCTCGGCGATGCGCACGACCTTCGCAGATCGGAAAGCGGGCGATTCTTCGATCAGTCGCGTTGCCAATTCGTGCGCTTCCACGCGCGTGGCGCTGTTCACTTCGTGGAGAATGCCGGGTGCTCCGGTCCATGATTTCGAAGGTGTGAATCCCACCACGAAATGTCCGTCGCGCGACGAAGCCCTCGCCGTTCGAAGTGGGCCAAGCTTCTCATCAGCGGGATCTCCCGGCATTTCGTCGGATCGCACCCCGGTCCATTCGATCCACCGGGTCGTCGGGCCCTTCCCGGTCCGAAGAACCGGTGCCGAGAAGGCAGGCGCGAACCGAGCCTCATGCGAGGCGTCGATGATCCGTCGGCACAAGACGCGGAAAGCGCCGCTTTTACTGGAGATCCAAACCGTCAGCGCCCCTTCCCGATATTCCCAAGCGTAAGGTGCGGCCGCGTAGATCAACTCGACCCCCGCTTCGATCAAGGCATCCTCCGCGCACCGCTTCAACCGACAAGGGTGGAGCATCGCGGCACCGCCGGCGTTCGTCTCGACGAAGGCGCCAGGCTTCATCTGAAGGCGTTTCGCCAAGTCCGCCACCCCCGGCATCGGCTGCGAGAACCGGAGGGATTCGGCCCAATCCCAGACCGGACTGATTCCTGCATCCAGCAGCAGGACGCGCTGACCGGATCGCGCGGCGGCCAGCGCGGCCGCGATCCCCGCCAACCCCGCCCCGTTGACCAGAAGATCCGGAGAAAAAACTACCTTCATACCAGGAGTCCCCAGTCCGGCAGATCAATCTTCTTAATCAAGACCGGAGCCACTGAGTTTAGTCTGGAAGAGATTTGGATCGCTCACTGTCCGACAATCGTCGGTGGTGTCCGGCCCGGCTCAACCGTTGGGACGTGCAAACCGTTGCAACAGCGGTCAGTCGACGCAACGATCTGCACGAGCTCGAATTCGACAGCGGCCACGGGGGAGTCCAACCTCGCTCTCGGACGAACACCAAACTCTACGCCGCCAGAAAAGAGCGTGAATTTTCACTCGAAAGGAACCCCCGGATCCGTTTGCTGGAAAGCAATGCGTCACGCAGGCCTCTGCCTCGCTCTGCTTCTCGCGGGCTGCGCTTCTCCCGGCCAATGGACCCGCGTCGAGGGATCGAGCGGGCCGATCTGGCGATCCGACCGCGCCACCTGGCGGGCCGAAGTCGATCCCGCCCGAGGTCGGCTGACCTCCCTTGGTCCGATTGGCGGGCGGAACCTGCTCTTCGAACCCACCCACAACGAGCTTGGCTTCGGCGGGCACCGGGTTTGGCTGGGACCGCAGACCGAATGGGAGGTGTTCTGGCCGCCACCAGACAACTGGGAGCTTTCCGCCGCCGACCGCATCACGGTTTTATCCGACGGGAGCCTCTCCGTCCTCTCACCCTCCGCCGGATCCGGTGCCCCCGCGCTCCACCGGAACTATCGCTGGGTCGCCGATGGACGTCTCGAATGTGTTGTCGAGTGGACTGAAGCCCGCCCCGGTGGGCGTCAGGCAATCCAGATCTTCCAGATCGCCTCCGGTGCCGCCGTGGAGGCCGAGGCGCGTCCGGAATCGCGCGCGCCCCACGGATACGTGCTCCTTCCCCTGCTGGATCGACCCCAGGTGCTTCGGAAGTTTCGCGTCCCGCCGCACGTCCGCCGCACCGGTCGGCGGGTTATCCTCGAGCGAGCTGCGACCGAAGAAAAATTCGGATTCGTTGAACAACCGTTGCTCGCACGGTGGCCCGATCGTTTGGAATTGATCCTCCACCCAGGACCGAGTCGCGGCGTAGTTGTCGACGATCCATCCGAAGGCTACCCCACCCAGGTTTATCTTGGGTCCGACGCCTGGCCGCTAATCGAGATTGAGCAGCTTTCACCGCGACTCCGCCCCGAGAAACCCGACCATACCGTCAGCCATACCGTCACGATCGAGCTCAATCACCGAAGCGAGCCAACCCCAAGTGATTTCTCGACGCAATAGAAAGCGCCAACCCGGGATTTCAGGCCGGACGAAGCGCGTTCAGGCTCCGTCGAGCGATGCGGTGCAGCCGTCGGTCAAGGCAGCATAACACTCAACGGCAAGGCGCGATCGCACCTTCTTATCGATCAAAAAGAGAAAACTTGCCCACCAAAGAGGTGGGGTGATCGACGGGACTCGAACCCGCAACAACCAGAATCACAATCTGGGGCTCTACCATTGAACTACGACCACCATTCGAATCGGCCCACGCCGACGGAAGGGTGAATAAGATCCTCTCGACCCTTGGTTTGTCAACGCGCTAGTTCATTTTGACGTTCGGCACAGTTGATCGCCCGATCTTACGGGGTTTGCAGAGCACTTTCGACGTCGTCGCGCTCCGCGTGCACTTTCGGCACACGTATCTTGCAGGCGTCACCAACTCGCACAGTTTTTCAAAATTCTTCTCGATGTCTTTTTTCGACCAATCACAAAGCGTCTTCCCCATTCGACAATCTGCATCAAATAGGTAAATTCCCAAATACTTCAAAATTATGTCCACCGAAACCCTGACCCAAAAAGAATCCACCGCCGTCAACAATTGTCTCCGCACCTGCATCGCCGATACCTACGCGTTGCTTGCCCAGACCCACGTTGCTCATTGGAACGTCGAAGGCCCACATTTCTTCTCGCTCCACGCGGCCTTTCAGACTCAGTACGAGGAACTGTTCATCGCCGTCGATGATCTTGCCGAGCGCCTTCGAGCCCTTGAAGAATACGCCCCCGGCGGCCTCAAGACTCTTGGAAAGATGTCAACCCTGGAGGAGCTTCCCATCGGTGCGAATCCCGCCAAGGATTACGTTGCTGCGCTCGTCGAAGCGAACGAGATCGTCGAGACCAACCTCACCGCGCTTCGCGACGAAGCCGAAGCAGCCAAGGATCTCGAGACGCAGGATCTCGCCATCGGTCGTCTCCGCGTTCACGAGAAGACCCTCTGGATGCTCCGGAGTTTCCTGAAAAACCTCTGATTCAAATCTCGATTTTCCAGCGGCGTCCAGACGCCGAAATTGAATCGCTCGAGGCGGCCCAACCGGGCCGCCTGTTTCAGTCTCCCATCACCACCACATCGACCGAGCGCCGATGAGCCGCTTGGCGATGCTCGAACACGAAAATTCCCTGCCAGGTCCCCAGAATCATCCGCCCGCCGCTCACCGGCACCGTTTCGCTCGACCGCGTCAAAGCCATTCGCAGATGACTCGTAGTGTCGTCCGCTCCCTCCATCGTGTGAACCCAATTCGGATCATTCTCCGGCACCAATTTCTCGAAAAACCGATGCAGATCTTCGCGAGCAGACGGGTCCGCGTTCTCGTAGATCACCAAGCTGGCGCTCGTGTGCCGAAGAAAAATGGTCGCCGTCCCCGTCGTCACGCCGCTCTTCTGAACGATGCTCTCGACCTCGTCGGTTATCTCATACGTCCCCTTTCCGGACGTTCGCACTTCGATCCGCTCAAGCTTCGTGCTCACCGTCCCCGCACCATCAACAACGCCCATCCGAAGATCAGCGCCACGCCACCAATCGGCGTGATCGCTCCCAGCCAACGAGCATCCGTGACCGCCAGCACGTAAAGGCTCCCCGAAAACACGGTGATTCCCCCGACCCACAGCCAGGTCAACAGAGCCGAAGCCCGTTCCGCGACGGCGAGCAAAGCGACCGCGTGGACAAGATGGTAAATCACTGCCGTCTCCCAGAACGATTCCGTCCCAAACGCCGCTAATTGCGCCTTCAAACCATGGGCACCGAACGCGCCCAAAGCGACGCCCAGCAACCCCAAACCAGCAGCCAACCGAAAAGCAATCTTCATCGAATCCCTCCGCGCCTTCGCGCGAGACAAGTTCACATCAGATCCGCGACCATTTCTCTCTCATGACGCAACTCGTCAACCGTTGCCGCGACCTTCGCTTTACTGAACCCCGAAAGTTTGACCCCTTGGACGATCTCCATTTTCTCGCCATCCGACCGCACTGGGAACGAACACATCAATCCTTCATCGATTCCGTAACTCCCGTCCGAGCACACCGCCACGCTGTGCCAATCATCAACCGCCGTGGGCTGAACGATGGATTGCACGGTCTCGATCGCCGCGTGCGCCGCTGAAGCCGCCGACGAAAGCCCGCGCGCGGCGATGATCGCAGCGCCACGTTGTTGAACCGTCTTGATGAAGTCGCCCTCGAGCCAAGCGCTATCGCTGATCACGTCCGTCACGGCATCTCCTCCAATCCGGGCGTTCCCAAAGTCCGGATAAAGCGTCGCGGAGTGATTTCCCCAGATCACCATCCGGTCCACCTCGCTCCAATGGACACCAGCCTTCAGCGCCAGCTGGGTTTTTGCGCGATTCTCATCCAGCCGCGTCATCGCAAACCATCGGTCCGACGGCACGTCCTTGCCGTTGTTCATCGCGATCAAGCAATTCGTGTTGCAAGGGTTTCCGACCACGAGAACGCGCACGTTCGACGCCGCGTTTTTCGCGATCGCCGCGCCCTGACCCACGAAGATCTTCCCGTTGATCCCGAGCAAATCCTTCCGCTCCATCCCCGCCTTCCGCGGCACGCTGCCAACCAGCATCGCCCAATTGACGCCGTCAAATCCCTGGTCCAAATCCGACGTCCCGTTCACGTCCTTCAGCAGCGGAAACGCGCAGTCATGCAATTCCATGATCACCCCTTCGAGCGCCTTCATCCCCGGCTCGATCTCGATAAGACTCAGCTCGACCGGCTGGTCCGGCCCGAACACACCACCCGACGCAATCCGGGGTAAAAGGGAATAACCGATCTGACCGGCTGCACCGGTTACCGCAACTTTGATGGGAGCTTTCATACCCGCGCAGTCTGGCAACGTCCTCCAAAATTGCAACCCACTGCCACCCCCGTCTCGACGTCGACCCAAAAAAGTGCGCCGACCAGAGTCCGCTCCCTTAGCAACACCCACGTAATTAAAATTTACCCACGAGCGGACGCTCAAACCCGCCACGCAGCGCTCAATCGCCAAGTCGAGCGATCCGCCATCCGGGGGATCGGCTGATCACTCCATCCGATCCAACCCCCGCCAAACGCAGGCAAATACTTCGTCGATCTCCGCCACGGAGATCACCAGCGGCGGAGACAGTGCGATCAGATCCCGAATCCCCCGCACGATCGCCCCCTCCTCCCGGATCAGCCCCGAGGCGTGCGCTCCCAGCGATGCCAGCGGTTCGCCGCCAGCCCGCCGGATCTCCGCCGCACCGATCAACCCATACCCGCGAACCTCCGCGATCAGTGGGTGTCCCGCCAACTCGCCCAGCTTCTTCTGAAAATGCGGCCCCAACTCATCGCGCACCGCGCCAACCAAACCCCGTTCCTCGATGAACCCCAAATTCGCGAATCCCGCCGCACAACAGCTCGGGTGCCCACTGTAGGTGAATCCGTGTGAAAAATACCCACCGGAGTTGATCACCTCTACGATCTCGTCGCTCGGCATCGTGGCGCCCAGCGGCAGATACCCGCTCGTCAGCCCCTTCGCGAGCGTCATCAGATCCGGATCCAGTTCCCACAGCTCGCTCGCGAACCATGCACCGATCCTCCCAAATGCCGTGATGACCTCATCGGCCACGAAAAGAATTTCGTTTTCACGACAAAGCTCCCGCAGTCCCCGCAAATACCCTTCCGGCGGCACGATCACTCCGCCCGCCCCCTGAATCGGTTCGACGAACATCGCCGAGATCGTCTCCGCCCCCTCGCGCTCGATGATCACTGCGGTCTCCTCAAGACACTTTTCACCGAATTCCTCTTCCGACAGATCCGACTTCGCTCCGTAGCGATATGGGCCTGGCACGTGGACAAAATCCGCGAAGGGCAGCCCGAACGGTTCGTTGCAAACCGGGAGTCCGGTCAGACTCGAAGTCGCGAGCGTGACCCCGTGGTAGGCAAACGTCCGCGACAGGACCTTCCGCTTCTTTGGCCTCCCTAAGATCTCATTGTAGAGCCGGATCATCTTGAGCGCCGTCTCGTTCGCCTCCGACCCGCTATTGGAAAATACCGCCTTGTTCAGCCGCCCCGGTGCTCGGGTCCCCAGCCACTCGGCCAGCAGGATCGCTGGCTCCGTCGTTGAATTGAAAAATGACGGGTAGTACGGCAGCGCCTGCATCTGTCGATGCACCGCCTCCACGATTGGCGCACAATTGTAGCCAACGTTCACGCACCAGAGCCCCGCGAGTCCATCGAGCAAACGTTCTCCACCTTCCCCGATCAGGTAGCAGCCCTCGCCGGTTGTGAGAACGTGCGTCCCTGCGGAATGCATCGCCGTATGGTCGGTAAACGGGTGAATGTGATGCGCACGGTCCTTCTCCCTCAAATCCAACAGTGAATTCATGAGAGATCATTACGGCCCGCCACACCGAAAAGCCAGCAAACGGCTGACGAATTGCCCGCCATTTTCAAACTTGACGCCCGCCCACCCTTCCGGTTCTTTCGCGCCAGTTTTGACGCGGGAAATCACCAACTAACCGATTCGATGGAAACGGTTTTCAACAACATGCTGTGGAGTGTTTGTTACCTCCTGGTTCTGCTTGGGCTGTCTGCCTACGGCCTCCACCGCTATTCGATCATCTACCTTTTCCTGAAGCACATCGGTCGACGCATTGAACCGGCCTCGACCTTCGAGCAGCTTCCTACCGTCACGGTTCAGCTGCCGATTTTTAACGAATACTACGTCGTGAAGCGTCTCATCGAAGCCGTTGGCCGGCTCGACTACCCCCGCGATCGCCTCCAAATCCAAGTCCTCGACGACTCAACCGACGAGACCCGCTCCATCGCGGAATCCGAGACCGCCCGGCTGCGCGACCGCGGCTTCGATGCCGTCCACATCCACCGCACCGACCGCACTGGCTACAAGGCTGGCGCTTTGGAGAATGGCTTGCGAACGGCGACCGGCGATTTTGTCTTCATTCTGGACGCCGACTTCGTTCCTCAGCCCGAAGTGTTGCACCAGTCGATCCACCACTTTACCGACCCTCAGATCGGGATGGTTCAGATGCGCTGGGGGCACCTCAATCGCCATCATTCCCTCCTCACCCGCCTTCAAGCCCTCTTCCTCGACGGCCATCTCCTGCTCGAACAAACGGCCCGCCATCGCAGCGGACGATTTTTTAACTTCAATGGCACCGCGGGAATCTGGCGTCGAACCGCGATCCAGGACGCTGGCGGCTGGCAGCACGACACTCTCACCGAAGATCTCGACCTGAGCTACCGCGCCCAACTCGAAGGCTGGAAATTCGTCTTTTTGCCCGAAATTGTCATACCCGCGGAGCTCCCTCCCGACATGAACGGATTCAAGAGCCAGCAACACCGTTGGACCAAAGGCTCCATCCAGACCTGCAAAAAACTTCTCGGTCGGATCTGGGCCTCACCGGTCCCGCTCGTCGTTAAAATCGAGGCGACGATGCACCTCACGTCGAATTTTGGTTACCTCCTCCTCGCCATGCTCTGCGTCCTCGTCCTCCCGCAAACCATGTCCGGCGAGCATCGCATCACAAACACTCTCCTCATCGACCTCCCGATTTTCCTCGCAACCACCGTTTCGATCGCCCTGTTTTACATCTGCGCCCAGCGACATTTGAATCCCCGCGGCTGGCTTCGCGATATCGTGCTCCTCCCCTTCCTTCTTTCGCTCGCGATCGGCATGTCGGTGAACAATGCCCGCGCCGTCCTCGAGGCCCTCGTCAACCACCAAACCGGCTTCACCCGCACGCCGAAGTACGGCGACGCCACCCGCTCCCACCTCACCCGCCGCAAATCATACCTTCCCCTCGCCTCGATCTTGCCGATTATCGAAGCACTCTTCGCGGTTTACTTCGCCTATTGCGCGTGGCAGTCCGTCCTTCTCCACCAATGGACATCCGTTCCGTTCATTCTCATGTTCTTCGTCGGCTTCACCTACGTGTCGGGCAAATCTTTCACCTTCTGGCTTGGCCGCCTGACCTCATCCACCGCCGATCGTACCCCCGCCGTCCCCGCGTGAGAGTCCAGTTCGCCGCCGCGACTCTCGCTCTCGCTGCCCTCTTGCTCGCGGGCTGCGCCGGTGACACCCGCCACGAACTCCTCATCAGCGTCCGTGACCAACGCATGGTGGTTCTCGACGAAGGCGAATTTGTCGCGGCCTATCCAATCTCGACCTCGAAATTCGGCCTTGGTTCCGATCCGAACAGCAACCGCACCCCGCTCGGCCGCTTTAAGATCCGGGAAAAAATCGGTGACGATCTTCCCATCGGAGCCGTCTTGAAAAGCCGCCGCCCCACCGGCGAGATTCTCGATATCGATTCTCCCGGTCGCGACCCCATCGTGACGCGTATCCTCTGGCTCGACGGTCAGGACCCCGGCAACCGCAACGCCCACGACCGCTACATCTACATCCACGGCACCCCGGAGGAGCGCACCATCGGCACCCCCGCCAGCTTCGGCTGCATTCGCATGCGCTCCCGTGACATCATCGCCCTCTATGACCGCGTCGGCTCCGGCGCACGCGTGCGCATCCAGGAAGACTTTTAAAAACGATTACCCGTCACGGATGCCCGGACGTCCATCTCCGGTTTCCCCTCATTTGAATTCTCCGCCTTATTCTGCGAAATCTGCGGTCAAACCTGTATTGTCACCCATGAATTTTTTGAAACCGATCCTCTGGGGCAACACCGTCGCCCTCTCCTGGATGTGGGGTCTCGGCCTCTTCTTCTCCGTTCAGTTCACCTCGCAGTTCGGCATCCTCGGACTACTCATGTTCGCCATTCCGAACTTCCTCGGTCTCATGGCCTTCGGCCTCGTCACCCAGATCATCGCCAATCGCTCGCCCGGATCCGACTCCCTCAACGCATTTTTCACGCAATGGTCACGCCCCTTCCGGCTCGTCTTTTTCCTCTACCAGCTTCTCGCGATCACGCTCACCATCTTCGCGTTCATCCACTACGTCTGGCAGCCGCTGGGACTCCAACCCGCCGTCCTCTTCCTCCCACTCACGCTCCTGATCATCCTCGCCGCAGCGGTCCTCTTCGGTGAGGAGTTCGACATTCGCCGCATCAAATATTCTCACGGCGTCCTCTTCGCCATCGCCTTCGTCGCGATCCTCATTCTCATCTTCGGGCGCGACGACTTCTACAATTTGTCGTCACTTCTACCCGGCCGACTCCCCGCCGATGACCTCAGCTTCTGGGGCTACATCGTCCCGATCACGGTCGGCTTCCTCGTCGGTCCTTGGCTTGATCTCCAGCAATGGCAACGGGCCATCCAGATGCACCGCGAGCGGGTGTCAATCGCGTGGTCCTACGTGAGCGGCAGCACCCAATTCTTTGCCCTCCTCCTTTTCCACGGTGCCCTCACCCTTTGGGCGCTCGACCTCGGTGCCGGTCGCTTCGTCCGCACCAGTCTCAACACGGGTCACACCTACGGTCAGGATCTCCTCATGCGCTTCTTCTACGAAGCCTCTCCCGTCGCTCCGTGGATCTTCGGAGCCTACTGCGTCTTCGTCTCCGTTTGCGTTCTCGCCACTCTCGACAGCGGCTACATCGCACTCCGCTGGTTCCTCCAATCGAACGTCAAGGCCAGCAACCACCCGATTTTCTCCCTGATCCCGACGAAACTCGTGACGTCCCCGATCCCGGCGATGATCCTCTGCGGAATCGTGGGACTCGCCGCCGCGGTCCTTGGTCTCGAACTCGAGTATTTCATGATCTTTTACGGCACGTTCTTTGTCGGTTACGCCACGCTCGGAATCGTCCGCTGCTTCCTCAACAGCCCCGCGAACGCGATCCCGCAGACCAAGATGTTCAGCATCGGCAGCCTCGCCGTCGTCATCTTCGCGTTCGGCTATTTCCTTCGGAACCCGCTGTTTCAAATGATCGGGTCGATCCTCCCGCTCGCCTACATCCTCTGGCTCCTCCTCAAGCCTGGCTCCGCCGAAGAATTCACCACCGACACGGAAGAACTCAATTCGCCCGCCGACCGGTCGTTCGAATCAGCAGCTCCCACCCGATCGCCCGCCGCTCACCCGGCAACCGTCAGCAGTCACCACCCCGCTCACGACCTCGGTGGGAATTTCGAGGAGGACAAGTGGTTCGTCCACCGCTTCATCGCGACCTACGCGGACACCAACTCCGTCGGCAACGTCTACTTCGGCATGTACGCCATGTGGGTTGGCAAAACGCGTGAACTCTTTTTCAACAAGGTGATGCCGAAATTCAACATCGCCGAGACGCCGTTCTACATCCTCACCCGCTCGTTCGAACACAAGTTCGTCCGCGAGACGCGCGAATTCGAAGCCGTCTCCGTCCGCATTCGCATTTCCGGTTTCAACCGCAAATTCGTGACCCTCGAACACGAAGTCCACGACTCGAACAACCATTTGCTCGGCAAGGGAAAACAATCCCTCCTCTTCGTCGCGTCATCCGATTACCACATGATCGATATCCCGCACGACGTTCATTCCGCGTTTCTGGTCCACACGTAAACCACCGTCGAGAGTCGAGACCGATGCCCACTTCCAGTCGCCCACTTTCGCTCGTTCTCCTTGTCGCAACCCTCACCCTTGTTGCCGCCTGCGATCCGCCTCCCCGTCCCGAAGAGGCGTCATCGCCGACGCCGACACCCCCTCCGCAACCATCGGTGACACCAGCCCCCGACGCCTCCCCGGTTCCCACGCCGCCCCCCTCGGCACCCAGCATTCCCGCCGTCCCCCGCAAACGGATCGACGTCTCGAAGCTCTACAACGACGTCCTCGTCGAGAGCAAATTCATCACCGTCCCCAGCGAACAGACCGCCTCTCAAGATCGGGCTGAAGACGATAGCTACGCTCTCCGACTCACCGTCGAAGCGCGCATCCCGGCACCCAGCGCCGACTTCGCTGCCGTCTCACGCAACACTCCCAAACTCCCCACCGCGCTCCCTGGCCTGGCCGACCTCTTCAAAAGCGCCCGCGTCTCACCCGCCTTCGCGGGACTCTACGACCAAAAGATCACCTACACCAAGGCCCGGCTCAATCGCCTCGATACCCTCCTGACGCGCCACAATTTCTTCGACTGCGACACGATTCTCGAACTCACCAACGACGAGACGGGTCGCCACGCCCTCTTCCTCCAGGGCGACATGGACGTCAACACCGATGGCTCCGACGGCGACCGCAATTTTCCCGTCGATGGATCTTCGATCTTCTTCCAACCCCAGACGAGCTACCGCTGGAAACGCACCACCGACCGCCCGAATCCCTTCCTCGAAACAACCAAGCGGCTGCTCGCCGAAGCTGAGAAGGAATACGCCATCGTCGGTCTCCCGGTCCAACGCAACCGCGAGCTCGAAGCCACCATCGCTCACGAAAAGGCCACGCTCTACGAAGTCGACGTTTACAGCTTTCTCATTTCCGGCGCGGATCCGTTCATCGTCCTTCCTGGGTTCATGATCCGGGACGCAACCGGGCCGTTCGCTCCAAAGATCGGTGATTATGCGGCGGTGATCTACGACGGAATCACCTATCCAGCCATCCTCGGCGACGTCGGCCCGTCGTTCAAGATGGGCGAAGCCTCGCTCCGCCTCACCAAGCAGCTCAATCCGAAAAGCTCAGCCTTCTCCCGCCCAGTCAGCAACCTCGACGTCACTTACCTCGTCTTCCCCGGAACCGCCGAACCCAAGGCCGGGCCTCCCGACCTCAATCTGTGGCACACCAAGGTTTCCGAGCTTCTCACGGACCTCGGCTTGACTCCGACGACGCTGCACAAATGGAACGACTTGATCCAACCCTGGCCGACCCCGACACCGACCCCGTCACCGACACTGATTATGATGGGGCAGCCGAACGCCCCGGGTGCCACCCCGACTCCCGTTCCCTAAGAGGCCTCGACCAAGTCGGAATTCGCACGCGCAGACGACGAGCGCCGCGCCGCAATTCCTCGCCCAACTCCGCTCCGCCGCTCGGGGCCCGAATAGAGTCGATTGCGATCCGCCGCCGACATCGTGGAAAACTGGGTTCCCAAACGAGCTGAGTTGGGATCGTCGCTACGCTCACCGACCAACCCTTCCTCGCGGTCAGTCGGTGCGACCAGCGCAAAAAACACGCCAAAGACCAGAGCTAGCGCGATCAGGATCGGTCCCACTGCCGTCCCCAGCGTATTGGTACCAGACAAGAGCAACACGCCCCGGCAAACAAAAAAAGTTGCCAAGCTGAAAACCGCAAAACGGATAAGAAACCGAAACATGGGGCCAAGCTAACCCAAGGTTTCATGATTGTCCATTACGGGAAACCCCTATATTTGTCATCTCGTCGGCAGTGACCCCAAGTTGCCCGCTGCCCACTTTCTTTCGTGCCCATGGGCGCCAATCCGTGGTTCAAGTTGTGTCATGCGCGACGAACTTCACCTGGCCATCGAAGCCGCCCACGCGGCGGGCGGCCTCCTCCGAGCGAACTTTGGCCGTCGCCTCACCGTCGACGAGAATCTCGCCCACGACATCAAACTCGAACTCGATAAGCGCTCCCAGACCCTGATCGAATCCATTCTGCTCGCCAAATTCCCCGACCACGCGGTCTACGGAGAGGAAGGGATTCGGGGCGACCAATCTTCCGAGCACCAGTGGATCGTCGACCCCATCGACGGAACGGTCAATTTCTTCTACGGTGTCCCCCATTTCGCCATTTCAATCGCCCTTCGCTCCAGGGGAGAGATCGTGATTGGCGTCATCTATGACCCGATGCGCGACGAACTCTGGGCCTGCGAACGCGGCCAACCGGCAACGCTCAACGGCCTGCCAATCTCCGTCAGCGACCGAACCCAGCTTTCCGACGCCATCGTTTCGGTGGGCGTCTCCAAGACGCTCGAATCCGTCAACGACAGCCTCCCACTCTTCCAGCGCTTGCTCCGATCGGCGAAAAAATGCCGGATGCTCGGGAGCGCCTCGCTCGACATTGCCTACGTCGCCAGCGGTCGCCTCGATCTCTACACGGAATCCCTCATCTCGCTCTGGGACATCGCTGCGGGCATCCTTCTCGTCGAAACCGCCGGCGGCACGGTCGACCTCACCCCGCGTCCCAATGAACCCGACAAATACGCCATCACCGCGCAAAGCGGAAAAATCGAATTCGCCCTGAACTAGACCCGCGCCGCCGGCACGCGGCAACCCGCCATCCCTATTTAGAAATGACCACCACCGGCATCGGCTACGACGTTCACCGTTTCATCGAGGGCCGCCCTCTCGTCCTCGGAGGCGTCGAGATCCCTCATTCCCACGGACTCGACGGGCACTCGGACGCCGACGTCCTCGCTCACGCCATCGCCGACGCCATCCTCGGCGCCGCGGGGGAGCCGGATATCGGTCATCATTTCCCCAACACCGACGAATCCATCCGCGGCATCAGCAGCCTGGATATCCTCACCCGCGTCCTCGCCATCGTCCGCGCCAAGGGAGCCACGCTCATTAACGTTGACGCCACTCTCATCGCCGAAGAACCCAAAATCTCCCCCCACCTCCAGGCGATGAAATCCGCCCTCGGCGACACGCTCAGCCTGCCTCTCGATCGCATCGGTATCAAAGCCACCACCAACGAAACGATGGGCTTCATTGGCCGCGCCGAAGGCATCGCCGCCATGGCCGTCGCGACCGTTGACCGGCCCTGACCCTCATGCGCTTCTTCAACTCACTCACCCGCCGGATCGAGCCGTTCACTCCCATCAATCCGACGGGAAACAGCATCTCGATCTACACCTGTGGGCCAACCGTTTACAATCACGCCCACATCGGCAACTTTCGCGCCTACGTTTTCGAAGATTTGCTCCAACGCCACCTCGAATCCCGCGGCTACGCGGTCAATCGCGTGATGAATCTCACCGACGTTGACGATAAGACCATCCGCGGCTCCCGCGAAGCCGGCGTCCCGCTCGCCGATTTCACCGCTCCGTTCAAGCGCGCCTTCTTCGAAGATCTCGAGACACTTCGCATCAAACGCGCCGACCATTTTCCTGAAGCAACCGCCCACGTCGAGCGAATGATCGCCATGATCACCAAACTCATCGAACGCGGAAACGCCTACCAAGCCGACGACAAGTCCGTCTATTTTCGTATCGCCAGCTTCCCGGCCTACGGTCAGCTCGCCCACCTCAATCTCGACGAACTCCGCCCGTCCGGGCGCGTCGCCAACGATGAATACGAAAAGGAGGCCATCGGCGATTTTGCCCTGTGGAAGGCCTGGGATGCCGACGACGGCGATGTTGCTTGGGAGAGCCCGTGGGGACGGGGCCGACCCGGCTGGCACATCGAGTGCAGCGCGATGGCCACCGAGTTCCTCGGGGACCAGATCGACATTCATTGCGGCGGAGAGGATAACATTTTTCCCCACCACGAAGCCGAAATAGCGCAGACCGAATGCTGCACCGGCAAACCCTTCGTCGGCCTCTGGCTTCACTGCCGCCACCTCATGGTCAACGGCCAGAAAATGTCCAAGAGCGCGGGCAATTTTTTCACTCTTCGGGATCTCGTGGAGAAAGGTTGGACCGGGCGCGAGGTCCGCTACGCCCTTCTCGCAGTTCGCTATCGCGAACCGCTCAATTTCACCGACGACGGCCTCACCGCCGCCCGGGCCGCCCTGCACCGGATCGACGAATGGTCCGTCCGACTCAACGAAGCGGTCGCCACTCCGGACGCAACGCCCGCCGATTTCGCGCTCGACTCTTTCGCCGAAGCCCTCGACGACGACCTCAACATCTCCGCCGCTCTCGCCGCCCTCTTCACGACCATCACGGAGACGAACAAACGCCTCGACGACCAGGGCCTCGCCGCGACCGATCTACGCGCTCTCCGCCAAGTCCGCGACGCAATCCAAACCGTCCTTCAATTCCAACGGGACCAAACGTCGATTCCGGCCGAAATCATTACTCTTCTCGAACAAAGATCGGCCGCCCGGGCCGCCAAAGACTTTGGCCTCAGCGACCAACTCCGCGATCAAATTGCCACCCTCGGTTGGACGGTCAAAGACACCAAAGACGGTCAGAAAATTCTCCACGGATAATCCTTGATCCCCACCTCCGGAGAATCCTCTCTCACGCTCATGCACTCCCCGTCCGACTACCTCGACCTCGACCACACCGAGCATCGTGTCATCTTCGACAAAGTGTCCGCGGTCTGGGAAGCCCTTCCCGAGATTCGCACCTACCTCAAGTTTCGCCTCAAGCCCGCCGTTCACGGGAAAACGATCGGCCGTCCCTTCATCAGCGACAACGTTCACGTCGGCAAGGGCACCGTCATCGAACACGGAGCCATGATCAAAGGCCCCGCCTGGATCGGCGAAAACTGCGAAATCCGCAACGGCTGCTACATCCGCGAAAACGTCATCCTCGGCAACGGCGTGATCGCGGGGAACTCGTGCGAATTTAAAAACTGTCTCGTGTTTGATGACGCGCAAGTCCCCCACTTCAACTACGTCGGCGACTCGATCCTCGGCTACAAGGCCCACCTCGGAGCCGGCGTCATCCTCTCCAACGTCCGGCTCGACCACGCCAACGTCGTCATCCCCTCCACCGAAGGCCCGCTCGAGACCGGTCTCCGGAAATTCGGCGCGATCCTCGGCGACTACGCGGAGATCGGTTGCAATGCCGTCCTCAGTCCCGGCTCTCTCATCGGTCGCCGCGGCATCGTCTACCCCGGTGCCCACTGGCGTGGCATCCTCCCCGCCGACTCGATCGCCCACGTCCGCACCGAACAAACCATCCGCCCCCGCCGCTCCTAGATCGGACCGACGCGGCGAGACGTCGCCGACTCCCCCGACCCACGGAGGCAGCGAACTCCGCCCCCTTCCCATCCGGTCGATCCGTGCTATCCGTGGTAGGATTCACCTCGTGACACCCGCCAGCAAACCCGATCTCCAAGCCAAGCTCCACGACGTCCCGCACAAGCCGGGGTGCTACGTCATGCGCGACCGCTTCAAGCACGTCATCTACGTCGGCAAAGCCCGCGACCTCCGCAAACGCGTCAGCAATTACTTCATGCCGTCGCGCAAGATGACCGCCGATCTCAAGACCCGGGCGCTCATCGACAGCATCTGGGATTTCGAATGGCACGTCGTCCGCAGCGAAGCCGAAGCCGTTCTCTACGAGGGCCGGCTCATCAAGGAATTTCGCCCCAAGTACAACGTCTCGTTCAAGGACGACAAGCGCTTCCTCCTCGTCCGGGTCAACCCCGACGACCCTTACCCGCGCTTCGGCCTCACGCGGTTCAAGAAGGACGACGGGCCCGCTACTACGGCCCCTTCGCCAACGCGGGCGCGCTTCGCACCACCCTGAACGCGATCCGCAAACGCTTCGGCCTCCGCACCTGCCGCCCGCACGTGCCGACCGAGCGCGATTACCGCCATTGCCTCAACGACATCATCAAAAACTGCACCGCCCCGTGCATCGGCAAGATCGCCCAGGAAGAATACCGCGCCCGCGTCCTGCAAGCGTGCGAACTCCTCGAAGGCGAATCCAAGCAAATGATCGAGCAGGTCCAATCCGAAATGCAGGCCGCCGCCACGAAGCTCGACTTCGAGAAAGCCGCCCAACTCCGCAACCTCCTCGAAGACCTCCGCACAACGACCAAGCCGATGACGCGCTTCACGCGCAAGACCCTGCCCTCATCGCTCGATCCAGCCGCGGACCTTCTCGCCCTCAAGGATGCGCTTGGACTCGAGACGGAGCCCCGCATCATGGAATGCTTCGACATCTCGAACATCAGCAACACCCACATCGTTGCGTCGATGGTCCGCTTCAAAAATGGGGTTCCCGATCGCGCGGGTTACCGCCGCTACCGCATTTCGATCAAACAACAGAATGATTTTGCCTCCATGGCGGAAGTCGTCCGCCGACGCTACACCCGGATTCTCAAGGAAGCTGCCGCCACCGATCCCGACGCCGATTTTAACCAACTCCCCCCTGACGAAGCGGTCACCCGCCGCAGCCAGCGATCGCCTGCCGCCAGCGGACTGCCGGATCTCATCATCGTGGACGGCGGAAAGGGCCAGCTGTCCAGCGCTTGCAAGGAGCTTCAAAGACTCGGCCTCCACAACCAAACCATCATCGGCCTCGCGAAGGAATTCGAAGAGATCCACCGCCCCGGTCGCGCTCTCCCCACTCGACTCCCCGAGAGCAGCGGCGCACTCCGCCTCCTCCAACGGATCCGCGACGAAGCTCACCGCTTCGCCAATGGGTACCACAGCCTGCTGCTGAAAAAGCGCATCAGTGAAAGTGTCCTCGATGACATCGAAGGAATCAGCGAATCACGGAAGAAGGCTCTCCTTGCCGAATTCGGCAGCCTCGACCGCCTCCGGAAAGCCACTCCGGAAAAGATCGCCGAAGTCCGCGGAATCAGCACCCGCCTGGCCACCGAAATCGCCACCCGTATCAAGACGAAGTAGCGCAATCGCCAAAGCGACCTACCGCGAACCCACCCGGGATTTCTTTGCGACCGTCACGCAGGCGGGCTTCAGGTACAGCGGCGCCACCTCCGCCCCCCCAACTTCGCCAACCGCGATCTCCGCCAACACACCAGCATCCGGAGTCCGCACTTCAAAATCACCCAACGTCCCCACCGCCAAAACCGTCGCGAAGCCATCCCTCTCCATCCCGGCCAATCGCGCTTCCAACGTCTCCCGGGCAACCAATTCCAGTTCCCCCACGATCCGCCGCTCCCGGACCCGCGCGATGAAGACCGACCCACCCCGGGCGTCCCCCACCGCGACGTATCCCGCCACGCCCTCCTGCAACG
The DNA here is from genome assembly GCA_963832325.1 of uncultured Verrucomicrobiae bacterium. Taxonomy (GTDB): domain Bacteria; phylum Verrucomicrobiota; class Verrucomicrobiia; order Chthoniobacterales; family JAATET01; genus CAVVKW01. Next base: position 33,351 of record CAWHTR010000001.1, read on the forward strand.
CCAGACACCTCACCGAGGCGACTCCGACCAATTCCGCACCACTCGCCAATCTCAACCCCGCCGCCGCTGCGACCGCCGTCCGCAACCCGTTGTAGGACCCCGGTCCGACTCCCACCGCCACTCGGTCCGGCGCTCCGACCTCCCGCACCGCCGCCCTGAGCACGGGAAAAAATTGCCCGCCCCGCCCGCGCGGACTCTCGAACTCCTCGTGAAACACCATCGCCCCGTCCACCGACACCGCCACGCTTCCTCGCGCCGTCGAGCAATCGAACGCCAACACCCTCACGAGTCCCCCCTCCATTCCACCCGTCGCCCGAGTCCAACCGCCGCGATCCGGACCCGCCACGCTCCCCCGGGCAGCGCACCGCCGTCGAATCGATCACCCCACTCGATGAGAACCACTCCGCTCCCGTCCAGATAATCCTCAAACCCCAGATTCACGAGATCCTCCAACGCCTCGAGTCGATAAAAGTCGAAATGATAGACCGGCAACCGCCCGCCCACGTACTCCTGCACCAACGTGAACGTCGGACTGCTCACCTCCCCCAAAAATCCCAGCCCCCGGGCGACCCCCTTCGCCAAATGCGTCTTCCCCGCCCCCAGCGGCCCCTCCAGCGAAAGCACCGCCCCCCCGGTCAGCTCCGCAGCCAGCTCCTCCCCGAGCGCGATCATCTCTCCCACCGACCCGCAGTCCACCACCCCACCCGCCGCGAGCCTTGCCGAAGACGGTTTTCGATTTGCCATTGCCACCCGAATCTAGGACTTTCGCCCCCATGGACTCAACCTCGCTCTGGCCCCGTTTTCAGAAGTATTTTCTCCGCTACGAGGACCTCGGGTTTTCCGTCGACGTCAGCCGTATGCACTTCGAAGACGGTTTCTTCGATTCGATGAAATCCAAATCGTCCGCCGCCTTCGCCGCGATGGACGAGCTCGAAGCCGGGAAGATCGCCAACCCCGACGAAGACCGCATGGTCGGGCACTACTGGCTCCGCGACGCCTCCCTGGCACCCACCGCAGAACTCCGTGCCGACGTCGAAACGACCCGCGACGACATTCTCGCTTTCGCCCACGCCGTTCACACCGGAGAAATCAAGGCGGCCAACGGCTCCAAGTTCACCGACTTCCTTTCCATCGGCATCGGCGGGTCCGCCCTCGGGCCCGAACTCGTCGCCGACGCCCTCTGGGAACCCAGTAATCCCATTCGCCTCCACTTCCTCGACAACACCGACCCGGACGGATTCCAAAAAGTCCTCGACCAAATCGGCTCCGACCTCGCCACCACCCTCGTCGCCGTCATTTCGAAATCCGGCGGCACCCAGGAGCCGCGCAACGCGATGCTCGCCACCCAAGCCGCTTTCGAGGCAGCCAACGTCCCGTTCGCCCCGCAGTTCGTCGCGGTCACCGGGAAAGACAGTCTCCTCGACCGCACCGCCCAGAGAGAAGGCTGGCTCCGGCGTTTTCCGATGTTCGATTGGATCGGCGGCCGCACCTCCATCATGAGCGCCGTGGGCCTCCTCCCGATGGCCATCCAGGGCCTCGATGTCCCCGCTTTCCTCGAAGGAGCGAAGGCCATGGACGCCAGGACCCGTATCGCCGATCAGACCGGGAATGCCGCCATGCTCCTCGCCCTCATGTGGTTCGCGTCCGGCGACGGCCAGGGTAAGAAGGACATGGTCGTCCTCCCATACAAAGACCGCCTCCTGCTCTTCAGCCGCTACCTTCAGCAGCTCGTCATGGAGTCCCTCGGCAAGCGCCTCGACCTCGACGGCAACGTCGTGAATCAAGGCATCGCCGTTTACGGAAACAAGGGTTCCACCGACCAACACGCCTACGTGCAACAGCTTCGCGACGGCGTGAACAACTTCTTCGTCACCTTCGTCGAAACCAGCGAAGCCGCCCCCGGCCACGACCCCGAAGTCGAACCAGGCGCGACCGCCGGCGACTTCCTTCAAGGCTTCCTCCGCGGCACGCGCAAGGCCCTCTCCGAGAGCGACCGCGAATCCATCACCGTCACGCTTCCCCGCGTTGACGCCTTCAACCTCGGGGCGCTCATCGCCCTCTACGAACGCGCCGTCGGTTTCTACGGCACCATCGTCAACGTGAACGCCTATCACCAACCGGGAGTCGAGGCCGGCAAAAAGGCCGCCGCCGCCGTGATCGATCTCCAGGGAAAAGTCATCGGCGAACTTTCCTCCCACTCCGGCCAGCCGAAGACGTCCGACGAAATCGCGACCGCCCTTTCCGCCGATCCCGAGGAGGTTTACCACATCGCCCGCCACCTCGCTGCAAACCGCGAAAATATCGACACCTCCATCGGCTCGACGCCAGCCGAAGACACCTTCACCGCCGCATAACCCCCCGCAACCACCCCTTCCTCACCCCGATGCCTCGCCCGGTCCTCACGCTCTTCGCCGTCGCACTTTCCCTGCTCGTTCAATCCTGTGGCGAGAGCCCCAAGACGACCATCGAACTCACGCGCCAGCAATTGGCCGAATACAAAGCCGAGCCAACTGAAGCCCACCGGCTCCAGGTCGAAAGCAGCCTCGCGAAACTCGACGCCCAGATCGATCGACTGGAACTCAAGAACAAGACCGCCGACGCGAAGATCTACCGCGCCAGCGAAGAAAGCCTCCGCGCCGACTTTCGCTCCGCCCGCATGGTCAACTCACTTCGGGACGCTCAGGACGCCGTCGAAGGAGTCGGCTCCGCTTTCAAGGACGCCGGCCGCAGCATCGGCGACGCCTTCCGCGAGGTCACCGGCAAAAACGACCCGACCCCAGCTCCCTAGCCGGGGATCGGCGGCTGGTATCTCTCCCCGCCCCGATTCACACCCGACTACATCCAAAGCGACCTGCCGTCGACCGACCGACTCCACTCAGCGGTTGAGTAGTTCCGCTACTTTGCGCACCAACGCCACGGCGTCGACGGGCTTAGCCAAGTGATCATTGAATCCCGCCTCGATCGCCTGATCCCGGTCGCGCTCACGGGCAAAGGCGGTGATCGCGATCGCTCGCAGCGACCGGACCGCTTCCGACGGTTGTTCCCGCAGCTTGCGGATGAACGAATAGCCATCCTCGTCCGGCATCCCGATGTCGGAAAGCACCCCGTCCGGCTGCCATCCGCCTTCGTTCAGAATTTTCATCGCGTCCGCCACGCAACCCGCCGTCCGCACCTCCGCCCCAGCCCGTGACAAGACCCGCGTCATCACCACCGTGGTGTCCCGTTGATCATCGACAACCAGCAATTTCGCTCCGGCCAACACGAGATTCGTCTGGCTGGACTTCTCCGAAGCAGCTGGCAGAACGGGAACCGAATACTGGTCGCCGTCCAACACTCCCTTGCTCCGTTGCAAATCGCGAACGGCGAGGACCGGGATCTCGACTCGGAAGCTCGCCCCGGACCGGTCTTTTCGATTCTCCGCCGAGATCGACCCGCCGTGGAGTTCCACCAGATGGCGGGTGATCGCCAACCCGAGACCCAACCCACTCTTTGCCCTCGCGGAACCCGAATCCTGTTGAGAGAAGCGCTCGAAGATCCGCGGCAGAAATTCTGCAGAAATCCCCGGACCGTCGTCCGTTACCGCCAGCACCACGCTCGATCCTTCCACCTCCAACGCCGCCTCCACGCGACCTTGCTTCGCGGCGAACTTGATCGCGTTTGCCAATAGATTCCAGATCACCTGCTGCAATCGATCAACGTCGCCCAGCACCCAACACGATCCGGACGCCGCACTCGCGACCAGTTCGATCCCTCGCGCTTTCGCCGTCGGCCTCAACCCGTCCGCCACACCGACCAAAACCACCCGCAAATCGACCTGCCGGATCTGCAGCCGGACTTTTCCGGTGATGATGCGCGACACGTCGAGAAGATCATCGATCAAGTGCGCCTGCGCCCGCGCGTTTCGATCAATCGTTTCCAAACCCTCACCAAGTTCCTGATCATCGCCTCCGCCCTGCCTCAACAAACTGGTCCAGCCCAGAATCGCGTTCAGCGGCGTGCGCAGCTCGTGCGAGACCACCGCCAGGAATTCATCCTTGAGCTGATTCGCGTGCGCCACCTCACTGTGAGCTGCCCGCTCCGAAGCGAGGGACTTTTGGAGTTCGTTGCGCGCCGCAGCGGCCTGGAGCAAGGACAAATCGCGTTGACGGAGATAGCGCCGGACCAGAAAGAACAGGAACGACACGCCCAGCACCAGCAACGCCGTCGAGGCCACTCTCAGCCACCCGTCCATCGCCCGCCGTGCCGCGGCGTCCTTGAGAACTTCGCGTGATTGCTCCGCCAACTCCTCGTCTGCATCGGCGAGTTCCTGACGAAGTTTCGCCATGCTGTCCCACCCGGAGTTAGTATTAATCAACTCGATTGCCTGCTCGCGCCCCTCTTCCCGATCGAGCCGCAAAACCTCAGCCAACTCCGTCAACTTCGCCATTTCAAACGGACGCATTCGCTCACGAAGGGCGCGCCGAAACGATTGGGGTGCCAGACTGCCGCTGATCTCAACGTCGCTCTGCGTCAGTTTCGCCGCCGCCCGCCGGTAGGGTTCGAGGTAGTCCTCGTTGCCTGTAAGCAGGTAGCCGCGCTGCCCCGTCTCAGCGTCCAGATACGTTGCCAGAAGCGCCTGCACGTCGATCCGCGAGCCCTGCAACTCCGCCAACCGTCGCTGCTCAGCCTCCAAGACAGCACCGGAATGCCGCTGCACGAAGAAATTGGCGAACAACAGCGCCAATACTGTCGCAAACACGAGGGTGATCGAAAATCTCATGGGAATACTTCCGGAAACGCCAGCCTAGAGCGATTAGATCGTCGCAGCCTTGCTTTCCAAACGGCCCGGACCAGCAATCTGGCCGCATCTCTCCTCGCGAGGCTCCTACGAGGCTCGTCCGTGACCAAACGTCGCGCCAAAACCCAGATATCTCGCTAACAGCGAGCAGGCCAATGCCCACGCCGTCCCGATGCACCACCCCGCCAATACGTCCGTCGGGAAATGGACCCCGAGATACAGGCGGGACAGCCCAACCAGCACCGTCAGGAACACCGCCCACCCCATGAAGTAGAGTTTCTCCCGCCGTGCAGCGGTCGCGGCCGACAACAGCAGCCCAATGGTCAAGAACGTTGCCGCGGAAAGGGTCGAATGGCCGCTGGGAAAACTCATGTCGCTCGTTGGCATCAAGCGAAATGCCAGATCAGGTCGCTCACGATCAAAAAATTCCTTCAGAGTCACGCTCACCAGCGTTGCCCCCAACACGGAGACCAACAGCAGCGCGACGAGATTCCACCTCCTCCGGATTCCCAGCCACCCAGCCGTGAGCAAGGTAATGAGCGCCAACAAAGCGGCACTCCCCAGCGAGGTGATGTCGCGCACCACCCGCTGCAAAGACTCAGGACCAATCGGCGCCGACAAGTCTCCCGGCTGCCGCAGCGCGACCAGAACCGTCCGGTCGAATTTCGCCGTCGCCCCTTCGCTCACCTCGTCCGCCAATTCCAAAAATCCCCAACCACATCCAACCACCACGAAAAGAGCGGCCAGCGTCCTCGCCTCAAATAACCCCGACCGCCAACCGGACCACCCCAACAAACGTCCGATCGTCTCGCTGACAACGTGAAGAAAGCGGTCGCTTCTCAAAATCCTGAATTACTCGAACAAACCGAGTATCGGCTGTGGATAGACGCCCAACCCAAAAATTGCGATCACCATGATGACCATCGCAATCTTCGCCGCCAGCGACGACTGGATCACCACTGTGCCCTCCGACGGCGCCTGCCAATACATCGCCCGCGCAATTTTTAGGTAATAGTAAAAGCCCGCCGCCACCGTGATCACGCCGATCACAACCAGCACGACATGCCCTTCCGCCAAGGCGGTTTGAAAGATGAACAACTTCCCGAGAAATCCCGCCGTGAACGGAATCCCAGCCAGCGATAACATGGACACCAGCATCGCCGCCGCCAACCAGGGCGACCGCTTACCCAATCCGTTAAAATTCGCAATATCGTCGCCCCCGACCGCCCGCGAAGCGATCACCAACACCAGGAACGCAAGCATCGTCGTGAAGAGATACGCCACGAGGTAAAACGAGATTGCCGCCCCCGCCATCACCGCACCGACGCTCGCCACACCCATGAGAAGATATCCGGCGTGACCAATGCTCGAATATGCCAGCAGGCGCTTGAAATTTGTCTGCGGCATCGCCGCCAGGTTTCCGTAGATCAACGTCGCGCCCGCCAGGATTGCCAGCGCGGACACCAACTTCTCCTGCACCGCTGGCAACACGTAAAAAGGCTCCAGCACCCGGAGAAGGACCACAAATCCCGCCGCCTTCGATCCCACGGAAAGGAAAGCCGTGATCGGCGTCGGAGCACCTTGGTAGACGTCCGGCACCCAGAATTGAAACGGCACGGCCGCCACCTTGAACCCCAATCCAACCAATACCAGCGCCACGCCAAACAGCAGAGCCGTCAGATTCACCCGCGGCATTGTCGCCAGGGACGCGCCGATCGCCGCCAGATTCGTCTCACCCGTCATCCCAAAAACCCACGTGATCCCGTAAACGAGAAATCCGGTCGAAAGTGCTCCGAGAATGAGATACTTCGTCGCCGCCTCCAGCCCGGTTGGACTCTTCCGGAGGTAAGCCACCATGACGTAGAAGGAAATTGTGACGAGTTCCAACGCCACGAAGATCGACACGAAATCAGCCGCGGATGCCATCCACATCAATCCAGCACACGTGAAAAGCGGCAAGACGAAGAACTCTCCAACGCCCGCGTCACCGCTCACCCCGGGGATCATTCGGCGAATGATTGGGACGTATTCGATCGACATCACCAAAACGAAAATCGTGCAGACCAGCGCAAACTGCTTGAAAAGCATCGCCACGGGATCGGCCACGTAAAACCGAGCCGTCGACGACCCCGCGGTGATGGCCGCCGGGTCGACGAAGAACGACAGCGCGAGCACCCCGAGAAGGCCCACGATTCCCGCGTGAGCCACGACCGATTTCGGGGCTTTCGAGACAAACGCCTCGACCATCAGCAAAATAATGCCCAGGCAGACGACGGAAATTTCAAGAATCAGCGGGTTCACGGCAGCAAAATCGATGGAGTCACGAACTGAAGGAGCATCTGCGGGCGGAATCCGATCACCAACAGCGCCACCACGAGGAAAATAACGGAGACCTTCGGCCAAAACGAGATGTCAGCGAGTCCCGCCCAACGTTCGGGCATCGATCCGAAAAATACCTTCCGGTAAGCACGCAACATGTAGACCGCCGAGATCACCACGCCCCAGACGCCAATCGCCGTCACGATCTGCAGCCCGTTGAACCCTCCACCCAAATCGCCGCCCCCACTGAACGCACCGAAGAAGACGAGCAACTCACCAGGAAAATTTGCGAATCCCGGCAGCCCAATCGACGCCATCGCCGCAAATCCAAAGAGCAATCCCATCATCGGCGTCACCTTCCCAAGTCCGCCCAATTCGGAGAATTCCAGCGTCCCCGTCCGCTCACGCAAGGTCCCACAAATCGCAAACAACGCCGCGATCGACAACCCGTGCGCCACCATGAGAAGCCCAGCACCACTCAGACTCAGCTCGTTCATCGCGAGCACTCCGAGGAAGATGTAGCCCATGTGCATCACGCTGGAATAACCGAGCATCCAGTCGAGTCGCTTCTGCGCAATCGTCACCAAACCGACGTAGAGCAGGTTCGCGGCGATCAACACCAGGAACAGATTGAGATACTGCTGCATCGCCTCCGGGAAAACCGGCACGACGATCCGAATCAGACCATAAAGGCCAAATTTCTTGAGCACCCCGGCGTGAAGCATCGCGGCCGGGGTCGGCGCGCTCGCGTAGGCCTGCGGAGCCCAGGTGTGGAACGGGAAGAGGGAAACAAGAGTCCCAAACCCAAAAAACAAGAGAAAGAAAACCCAATCCGGCGCGTTGAGACTTCCGTTCAGAGCCGCCGTCTGGATCGCCACGAGGTCGAATGTCCGCTCTCCCTCGGGCATTGCCGCGTAGAGTCCCAGAATCCCGAGCAACAAAACAAAACTCCCGAGACCAAGATAGATCGTCGCCTTCCAAGCTGCGGCCTGTCGGTCTCCCGAACCCCAGATGCCAATCAGAAGAAAGGTCGGGATCAGCGCCAGTTCGTGAAACGCGTAGAAGACCAAGATGTCCATCGAAGAAAACGCCCCGACGACGCCAGCGCTGATGAACAACACGCAGGCCGTAAAAAGATTTTCCCGGTCCGTCGTCGGCGGGATTACCCACGTGGCCGCAACCGTCACGATCGCCGCGAGCAGAAGCATCGCCAGACTCAGCCCGTCCGCGCCAAACGAGAGTGAAAGCCCCATCCCCGGCGCCAGATCGAACGATGAGAGAAACTGAAAGCCTCCCGCGTCCCGGTCGTATCTGAACAGCAGAACCGCTGTCATCAGGAGAAGGACGACGGAAAAAATTCTTCCGACCAACCGGGCCCCACCCCCAATCAGGATGAGTAACGCTCCCAACAGTGGGACGAGCGTGAGAAAAAGGAGCGGACTGACACTCATGAAGGCACCACGATGAGATAGTAAATGAGAGCGATCACCCCGGCCCCGAAGAAAAACGCGTAGGCTTGGATGTTCCCCAATTGCAGAAATCGGAGCGAGAAACCAAACGCCCAGGTGAGTTTCGAACTCAAGCCAACGCCAACACCGTCGATCACCCAGCGGTCAAAGAATGCCGACGCCGACGCCGTTCCGTCCTGACCCCAGCGAACGAGCCGAGCGTAAAGCGCATCGATGTAGAGTCGATTCGCAAACAACGGGATGCGGATCGGATCCTTCTCAGGCGAACCCCGGTAGATCGCGATGATGGTCGCAATCCCCAGGAAAACCAATGCCTTGAGCAGTAGCGGAACCCAAAACGGAGCGTGCTCCGGATGGTCGATGGTCACGAAAATCTGCTGCAGAAACGGATAACCAAGGAAAATCGACGGCACCGCGAGGATTGCCAGCGGCACGACCATGATGAACGGCGACTCGTGCGCCTGCTTGGCCGCCTCGCTCCGAGGGCTGCCCATGAACACCACCCACAGCAAACGCGTCGTGTAGAGCGCCGTGATGAAAACGCCACCCGCCGCCAGCCAGAACCACGCCCCGCCGGCCTCGTAAGCGAACTCAATGATGAGATCCTTCGAAAAATATCCGCTCGTGATCCACGGGAAGCCCATGAGCGCCAATCCACCGATCACGGTCGCAAAAAACGTCAGAGGCATCTTGTTTTTCAGCGCCCCCATCTTCCAAATATTCTGCTCGTGGTGCATTCCCATGATGACTGACCCGGCGCACAGGAAGAGCAGGCACTTGAAACAGGCGTGCGTGATGAGGTGGAACATCGCCACGCCCTCGACGGGCGCGACCGCGATCCCGAGGACCATGTAACCCAATTGCGAAATCGTCGAATAGGCCAGGATCCGCTTGATGTCGTCCTGCTGGATACCCATCAAACCAGCAACGAAGCAGGTGATCCCACCAACCCAACCGATCACCGCCAAAGCATCGGGCGACATCTCCAGGATTCCGAAGATTCGGGCCAAAAGATACACGCCCGCCGCGACCATCGTCGCCGCGTGCAGCAGCGACGACACCGGTGTGGGACCTTCCATCGAATTCGGCAACCAGACGTGAAGCGGCATCTGCGCCGATTTTCCGACGGTTCCGCAGAAGACCAGGATGCACGCCGCCGTCAGCCAACCCGCCGCGACCGCTCCGGTCCCGATCGACGCCGCCACGTCGGTGAACATCAGCGATCCGGTCAGCATCCAAAAGATGAGAATGCCGAGCATGAACCCGAAGTCACCGATACGATTGACCGTGAAAGCCTGCTTGCAGGCCTCCGCGGCCGCGTCGCGTTTGTAAAAGTGTCCGATGAGAATGTAGGAACTCACCCCCACCAATTCCCAGAAGATGAACATCATCACGAAATTATCCGCCAGCACGATGCCCAGCATCGAAAACAGGAACAGCGAAAGCCCCGCAAAATAGCGCGAATACCCCTCCTCACTCGCCATGTAGCCGATCGAGTAGGTGAAGACGATCGTCGCAATCGTCGTCACGAGCACCAGCATCAGCTTGCTCAGCGGATCGATGATCACCCCGATGTTCGCAGCAAACTGAACGGGAGAATCCGCTCCCAGGATCTTCCCCAGATCAATCCACTCAATCTGGGCCGTTTCCGCTCCGCCCGCTCCCGTGACGAATAACCACCAACTCAACACACACGCCAGACCGGCCCCACCAATCGCCAGGATCGCACTGACTCCTTTGGAGTATTTACCTGCAAAAAGGATGACCGCCGCCACGACCAGCGGTAGGAAGAGAATGATGAAAGGGATCGTCTGCGCGTTCATCAGAACTTCAGGGCGTTGAGGTCTTCGACGTGCGTGGTCTGCCGAGCGCGGAACAGCGCCACGATGATCGCCAACCCGACCGCCACCTCGGCGGCGGCCACGGTGATGATGAAAAACACGAGAACCTGGGCGTCGAAATTCGGCATCCCGTCCGCCCCCAGATTGAAGCGAGAGAACGCCACGAGCGAAAGCGTTGCGGCGTTCAACATCAGCTCAAGGCACATGAAAATGATGAGAATGTTCCGCCGAAGCAGAACGCCCGCCAGCCCAATCGAAAACAGCAGCCCGCTGACGATCAGATAATGGCCCAGCGTCACTTCCACAAAAACCTCCCGAAATCGACTGCCGCCCCGCTCATTTCAACTCCCGCTTGCTGAGGACCACGCAACCAATCGTCGCAGCCAACAGCAGCACGCCGATGATCTGAAAGGGCAGATTGAAATCACTAAACAGCGTCATTCCCACCGCCGAGACATCGCTCGCCTCGGGATTTGCCAGCAACGGCTTAACCCGCGAGAAACTCGGCGTCGCGAGCACCACCTTGGCCAACAACGCAACGAAACCACCCAGAACGAGACCTCCGCCGACCCAGGCGGGGAGGTTCAATTTCCGCCGTCCCTCCGTCTTCAGATCAAGCAACATGATGATGAACAAGAACAGCACCATCACCGCGCCCGCGTAGACGAGAATCTGCACGATCCCGATGAAAAAGGCGTCCAGCGTGACAAAAAGCGCCGCCAGCGAAACGAACGTCATCACCAAGCACATCGCCGACGAAACCGGACTCCGGCAAACGACAACGCCCACTCCGAAGGCGAGCATCAAAGCGGCAAAAACCCAAAAGAGAAACAGTGACACGAAGGAAAAAGCGTTAAAAGTGGAAGAAGCCAGGCTTCGGCGTGGGGTTTTACCAGCCGACTCGCGGGGAGACTACTTTTTTTCGTTCCACTTGTTAACGACGCCGTTCATCACGCCGCCCAACTCATAGAGCTTGGCTTTGTCGTGAACCATCTCGGCCCGGGTGAGACCAGTGATCGAATAATCCTTCCGGAGGTAAATCGCCTGCTCTGGACAAACCTCCTCGCACAACCCGCAATAGATGCACCGCACCATGTCGATGTCGAATTCCTGCGGCTTTTTCTCCACCTTCGCCCAACGGTCACCCTCCGGAATTTCCGCCGGCTTGATCGTGATCGCCCGCGGAGGACAGATAAATTCGCAGAGCTGACAGGACACGCACCGCTCGCGCCCCCACTCATCCTTCACCAACGTCGGAGCGCCGCGGTAATACTCCGGCAGCTCGGAATCCCACTTCTCCTCCGGATACTGCATCGTCACCTTCGTATCGCCCATCAGCCTCTTACGGAAGTGGTTGATGGTGATCATCAAACCACCGAACAAAGCGGGAAGATAGAGTTTCTCGGCGAGAGTTAAATTGGGGCGTCGAACGACCAGAGCCATGGGCAGAAAGTAAAAGTTAAATTTGGTTACGTTTGATACCCGCCACCCGACGCGCCTGTCGAGTAACATTGGGCAAAAACGGGCCTACGCCGATCCATCGTCTCGATCTGATCTGATCTTCCATTCGCGGACCCACCACCCCGCAAAGGGAGTGTGGTCGCCTCAATCCTTTCCCCAGCGCCAATCACGGATAGATTCCTCCCATGTCCGACCCGAAGACCTGGCAAAATGCGAGCCCTGGCAACCTGAACGATCTCCTCCCAGCGATCACCGCCTCTCCCGTCGAGGATGCCATCATTCGCTCGACCAAGACCTTCCCCCAGTGGTCCGGTCTCTCGCTCGACGGCCGTAAGGACGCCCTCCGGGGCTGCCGCAACGCCCTCGAGAACCACCGAGACGCCCTCGCCCGATCCATCAGCCAAGAGACCGGCAAGCCCCTCACCGAAGCTCGCGGCGAAGTCGCCGCCGTCCTCGCAAAATTTGATCTCACTTTCGAAGACGCCGACCACCACATCGCCCAACGCCCGGTCTCCGACGGCCCTCACCCCGCCGCCGTCCGCACCCGCCCGCGCGGGCCAGCCGCAGTCATCGCGCCTTTCAACTTCCCGATCCATCTCGGCCACGGAGCGGCTGTCGCCTACCTTCTCGCTGGCAACACCGTCCTCTTCAAACCCTCCCCGCTCGCTGCGGTCACCGGCGGCAGCTACGTCCGCGCCATGCAATCCGCCCTTCCACTCGGTGCCATGGAACTCGTGCAGGGCGGGGGGGAAACCGGTCAGCGCCTTTGCAATCACGCCGACGTCCGTTCGGTCTGTTTCACTGGCTCAGCTGCGGTCGGTCGCCAACTGGCCGTCGACCTCGCCGCCGATTACTCGAAATCCCTCGCACTCGAACTCGGCGGTAAGAACGCGACGATCGTTCTCGACGACGCGGATCTCCCCCAGGCCGCCCGCGCCGTCGCCGATTCATTCTGCGCCACCGCTGGTCAACGCTGCAACGCAACCAGCCGCGCCATCGTTCACGACAGCGTCCTCGACGAATTCCTCGATCTCCTCCGCTCCGAACTCGCCCGCTACGTCCCCGGCGATCCGCTCGACGAAGCCACGACTCTCGGCGCCCTCATTTCCGCCGCCGCCGTCGACCGCTACCGCCGCATCACCGCCCTCAAGGCCGGAGACTGGATCGTTCCCGGCTCCGTTCCCGACGAAGTCTCCGGCCACCGGGGTCACTACGTCACTCCCGCGGTCAACGTCTGCCGCGACGCAACGGATTTCACCTCGACCCCGCTGCACACCGAAGAAGCCTTTTGCCCGATCCTGACCATCCTCCCGGTTGCTAGCGACTCGGAAGCGATTCGCCTCCACAACGGTTCGCCCTACGGACTCACGGCGTCCATTTTCACAACAGCTGCCGACCGCTTCGAAGCCATCGGCGACCACCTCGCCGTGGGAAATCTCTACCAGAACCTTCCCACCACCTTCTCCCCTTCGACTCTTCCGTTCGGCGGCCACGGCCTCTCCGGCAACGGCAAACCCGGCGCCCGCGGCTTCATCCGCTTCTGCGCCGAGGAACAGGCCGTGCAATTCGGATGATGGTCTTTCGTTGCTGGAACCACCTTCCATCAACTATCAACCACCACCCACCCGATGAAACGCGGCTTCCTCGACAAACTCATCAATCGTCTCGGCGTCGTCCAACCTGCCGACGTCCAGAATTATCTCGTGGAACTCGCCCGTGAGAAGGGCTTCCTCGAGACGATCTTCAACGCAATTCTCGAAGGCGTCATCGTCACCGATCCGCGTGGCCGGGTCATCTACCTCAACCACGCCGCGGCGAATTTCTTCGGCCTGGAAGCAGAAAAAAGCATCGGCCGCCCCTTGCAAGAGGTCGTCAAGGGACTCGACATCGCCGCCATCACCGCCTCCGGCCAAACGGTCAACCGCGATCTGGAAGTCTTCTACCCGGAAAATCGGTTCCTCAATTTTTACGTCGTCCCGATCCCTGGTGACGACGGCCAGACGACCGAAGGCCACGCGATCATCCTGCGCGACGCGACGGAAAGCCGCCGCTCCGCCGAAGAGACCATCGAATCGGAGCGCTTCACCGCCCTTACCCACCTCGCCGCCGGTGTCGCCCACGAAATCGGTAACCCCCTCAATTCCCTAAACATTCACCTCCAGCTCCTCGCCCGCCGCGCCGGAAAGCTGCCGCAAAAAATCCGAGCGACCTACGAGGAAAGCATCCGCGTCGCTCGCGAGGAGGTCAATCGGCTGGACCACATCATTTCCCAATTTCTCCGCGCCATCCGCCCCCAACCCATCGAAACCCGCCCAACCTCGCTCAACGCCCTCGCGCGCGAATCCCTCGCTTTCCTCGCACCCGAACTCGATAACCGCAACATCCTCGTCGAACCCCACCTCGACGAGAGCCTCCCGCCCATCGACCTCGACGCCGATCAAATCAAACAGGCATTCTACAACGTCATTCGCAACAGCTTCCAGGCGATGAAAAGCGGCGGCATCCTGCGAGTCACCACCGCCCTCGACGACACCCACTTCACCGTCACCTTCTCCGACACCGGCGGCGGGATCTCCAACGACGACATGGGCCGCGTCTTCCAACCCTATTACACGACGAAGGAAAACGGCACCGGCCTCGGCCTCCTCATCGTTCGCCGGATCGTTCGCGCGCACGGCGGCGAGATCGCCATCGAAAGCACCGCCGGCAAGGGCCTCAATTTCATCATTCGTCTCCCCCGCGTCGACCACCACGTCCGCTTCCTGGAGGACATCCCCGAGGATTAGGGAAAACCACCCGCAGACTCCCACCTCTGCGCATCAACCGCCCGAATCCAACAAATTCCCAGCCCGAGTGAGCCGCCGACCCTTCCCCTGCTTCGCCGCGTTCCTCGCAATCTGCACGACGGTCCTCGCGATCGGCTGGCTCCAGCAACCGCAAACGAGCGGCGAACTCGTCGGCCACGCCGCGAAGATTCGCTACTTCTTCGATCTCGCGCTCACCGACGGGCGCATTCCCGCCTGGCTCCCGGGCTATCTCACCGGATCGCCCGCCGCCACCCTCCTCAGCTTCGCCCTCGCTTTCCCCACCTACCTTCCCGGCATTCTCATCGCCGGACCCGTCATCGGAATGAAGATCGTCGGCCTCCTTCTCCTCGCCGCCGGGGGCCTCGCCGCTTTCATCCTCGGTCGCCGACTCAGCGGAAATGGCTGGACCGGATTCGCCATCGGAGCGGCCTATTTCCTCGCGCCGCAAATCCTTCTCCGTCTCGGCTGGCAGGAGCACATGACCATCGTGGTCACCTACCCACTCGTCCCGCTTGCGTTTTGGTCCCTCCTCCGCGTGGCCGATCGCGGGACGCCGGTCGACGGCATCCTCTTCGCCACCGTTTTCTCCGCCACCTTGCTCGCCTGGAGCAAAATGGGCGCCACCCTCGTTGTCCCCCTCGCCATTTTCTCACTCTGGCTCTTCGCCACCCGCCCCGACGACCGCTCCCGACTCCTCCGCGCGTTATTCTGGGTCGTCCCCGCCATCCTCGTCCTCGGCGTCCTCGCCCTGCTCCCCCTCCTCCGCGAGCGCGCGTTCATGGCCGTCTTCGAACTCGAACCCTTCGACGCTTGGCAGGCCCAGTATTCGGTCAAAGCCGCCACCTCCTGGTTTGATCGCGGCGGCTGGCTATTCCGCTCGCTCCCACCCACCTTCAACATCGACCGCGGAGCCTACTACCTCGGCCTTCTGGGAATCGTCGCAGTCGCCACCTCCCTCATCCGCAATTGGAATCCGCCCGCTTTCCGCTCACCCACCGCCGCTCCCGATCGCACCGGCACCCGCTTTCTCCCGCCCTTCCTCGCGATCTTTCTGACCATCTTCTGGCTATCCTTCGGCCCCCGCTCGGTCTGGCAGGCGAACTCCGCGTTCCTCGCCTCCGCGATGCGACTCGACGATCTCACCATCCCGCTGCATTGGCTCACCTTCGCCGCCCCCGCCGTCGTCATCTGGTGGCTCTGCCGGCGGACCTTCCCGTCTCCGCACCTTCCGTTTCTCGTTTTTACCCTCATCTACTACTTCGTCCCCGGCTTCCGCGTCTTGGAACTCCTTCCCGTCTATCAGGACCTCCGCGCCCCCGACTCGTTCTTTATTCTCAACGCCACCCTGGCCTGGTCCGTCTGCGTCGGCCTCGCAATCACCGACCTCCTTCGCCGCATCGACCGGCCCGCCCTGCAAGCAACCGCCGCCATCGCCGCTCTGGCGTTTGCGCTCTGGGACGCCTCGATCTACGCCCGCTGGTTCTTCCGCAGCGACCTCACCCCGACAGCGCTCGCCAATTATTCCGCAGCCGTCGCGAAGCTCTCCGCCGGCACCGGGCGCGTCTATCCTTTGTCGGGTCGCTACTTTTCTCTCGATCTCCCGACCGCCGCTGGACGGCCCGTCGCCGTCGAGGCCCTCAACCGCTACCTCATGCCTCGCTACGCCTCGCGTCTCCAAATCGCCTCGCGCCTCTCCGCCACCGACCTCCTCGCCTACCTCCGACTCGCCGGCATCACCGACCTTCTCCTCGATAAAAACGATCCCACCATTCCACCCAGCTACAAAAGCTGGATCCGAAGCGTCCTCCCCGTCACCTACGAGAATCCGGACTTCGCCATCCTCGCAAACCCCGACTCGCTCTACCCGGCCTTCACCGCCACCCAGACCATCCCCGCCGCCCCCGGCCTGGAAGAAACTCCCGAAGCCCTTCGCCACAGCCAAAGCAACGTCCTCACGATCAACCGTCC
This sequence comes from uncultured Verrucomicrobiae bacterium, assembly GCA_963832325.1. Lineage (GTDB taxonomy): Bacteria > Verrucomicrobiota > Verrucomicrobiia > Chthoniobacterales > JAATET01 > CAVVKW01. The sequence goes on from CAWHTR010000001.1 coordinate 49,993, forward strand.
CCAAACCTCCCGCAGCGGCGATTCGCCAGCGCCCCCATCCGAAGACGCTATCAACGCCCCGCCCGCGCCATTCACCCCGATCGACATTGCCAGCCCGAACTCCGACACCCGCACGATCACCCTCCGCGGCCAGGCGGAATGGATCGTCCTGAACGAAGCCTGGCATCCCGACTGGCAGGCCACCGTCGACGGCGAACCCAGCCCCGTTCATCGCGCGGCCGGAGCACTTCCCGCGGTCCAGGTCACCGCGGACAACCAAACCGCCATTTTCACCTTCCGCCCGCCGTCCTGGTATCCCATCACCCTCGGCACCTCCGCGCTCGGCTGGCTGGCGGCCCTCGGCTTTCTCGCCTTCGCCCCGAACCGTTTTCGCCGCGAACCGTCCCGTCACCAGGCACCGGTCAACAATCATCGCCCCCCCATCACACGCCCCCTGGCGCTCCTCCCCACCTACAACGAAGCCGACAACGTCACCTCGATTCTTTCCAAAATTCTCGCCACCGATCCGCGCATCGAAATTCTCGTGATCGACGACGCCTCCCCCGACGGCACCGCCGATCTCGTCCGAGCCCACCCCACCTTCAACACCCGGGTTCACCTCCTCGCCCGCTCCGGCAAACTCGGTCTCGGCTCCGCGTACCGCGAAGGCTTCCGATGGGCCATCGATCACCACCACGACGCCTGCCTCGAGATCGACGCCGACCATTCCCACGATCCCGCCGACATTCCACGACTGCTCGCGACCCTCGACGAAGGCACTGACCTCGCGGTGGGCAGCCGCTACCTGGGCGGGACCCGCGTCGTCAATTGGCCCCGCCACCGCCTCCTCCTCAGCACCTTCGCCACCCACTACGCCCGCACTTTCACCGGTCTGCCGCTCACCGACGCCACCAGCGGCTTCAAAGCCATCCGCACCACCGCGCTCGAACGCATCCCTCTCCACACGCTTCGAGCCGACGGCTACGGGTTCCAAATCGAACTCCACTGGCTCCTCTGGAAGACCGGCCACCGCATCCGCGAGATCCCCATCACGTTCACCGAGCGCCGCTCCGGCCAGACGAAGATGACCCTCACCATCGCCCTCGAAGCCGCCGTTCTCGTCCTCCGCCTCGCCATTTCCCAGCCTCCAGCATCTCAGAGAGCTTGAACTCGCACCCGGAACCCGCCCGCCACGCTCCCAGGTCGCCGCTGTTTTCCCGCGCCGATTGGCTGACCGGACTCATCGCGCTACTCCTCTCTCTTGCCGTCTACGCCTGGACCGCCGCGCCCAGCGTCACCCTACTCGACTCCGGCGAATTCATCCTCGCCGCCCAGGCCTTCGGAGTGCCCCACCCGACCGGCTATCCGCTCTGGACCTTCCTCGGCTGGCTCTTTCAACTCCTCCCACTCGGCAACGCAGCTTGGGAAATCACCCTCCTCAGCGCCGTCTTCGGAGCGTTCGCCGTCGGCTTGGCCGCAATGCTCATCCGCAGCTCCGCAGCGTGGTGTTTCCCGGATTTCGCAAGCGCAGCGCCCCGACTTTTTATCGCCCTCGCCGTTTCGTCCGCCCTCGTTTTCGCTTTCAGCCTCTCGATGTGGTCGCAGGCCACCATCGTCGAGGTCTACACGCTCCACGCACTCCTCACCGGTGCCTACCTCACCGCCCTCTACGCCTGGGTCCGCCGTCCAAACAGCGACTCCAACATCTACTGGGTCTTCTTCACCTTCAGCCTCGCCTTCAGCAACCACCAACTCACCCTCGCCCTCGCCCCGCTCCCCTTCGTTCTCGTTCTCATCCTCCGGCGCGACCTCCTCTGGGATCTCGCCGTCGCCGCCGCGGTCAGCACCCTCATCGCGTACCTCACGTTTGCGCTCTTCACCGACAATCCCGTCGTGATCAAAGCCGCGATCCGCCTTACCTACCTCGTTGTCACGGTCATTGGCGTCACCCTCATCGTTCGCCGCTTTCGACTCCGCTGGAAACTCATTGCCTTCCTTCCGGTCGTCATTCTCCTGGGGCTGCTCCCCTACGCGTACCTCCCCGTCGCTTCGGCAACGAACCCGCCCATGAATTGGGGCCATACCCGCACCGCCGACGGCTTCTTCGCCTCGTTCAACCGTTCGCAATACCGCGGCACCCTCTCCGACCAAAGCCTGCGCGTTCTCGGAAAAATCGTCGGCGTCTCCGAGCTCGCGCCCGCCCCACCGACCGCCACCAACGCACCCCCATCCTCAACCCTCGCCGAAATCCAATCGTGGACCGCCTTCTTCTCGAAAAAACTTTTCGATTCATTCTCCCCCCTCGCCGCACTCTTCCTCGCCGCCGCTCTCCTGGCAGCTTTCCGGCAAACCCGACCGCAACAAGGTTGGACGCTCGTGCTCGCCAGCGGTTTCGTTCTCGCCGCCTTCCTCCAACCCATCCTCGACCACGCCCAAATCGACGCCGCCGGCTGGTGGCTCCAACTGCCCTACCACGCGCACACCAACCTCTTCTTCGCCCTCCTCTGCGCCCTCGGCCTCTTCCAGATCGCCGCCCTCCTCTCGCTCCCCCCAAACCCGACGATCCTCCCGAAATTTCGCCGCGCCCTTCCTTGGGCCGCTTTAGCCCTCCCACTCTGGCCCCTCACCCTGAATCTCCCCACGGCCAGCCAACGCGGCAACTGGCTCGGCTACGAATACGGCCACGAAATGCTCCGCGACCTCCCACCCGGCAGCGTCGTCCTTGGCGGCACCGATCCGGGTCGCTTCATCCCAACCTACTTCATCCTCGGCGAAAGTCCGCAGCCGCCTGGCGTCAAACGCGACCCCGACTTCGACCGCCGGGATCTCTACATCCTGACGCAAAACGGTTTTGCCGACCGCCACTACCTCGCCTACGTCCGCGATCAATACACCACCGACCGACCCATTCCCTCGACCGCCTTCGAGCTCTGGCTGGGCCGCGCCAACGCCTATCCCGACGATCCCCTCGTCCTCCCGACCCTCGAGGAAGTTCGCCGAATCCTCCGCGACACGACCGCCAGGATTCAAGCCCGTCAGCCTCCCCCCACCCAGACCGAACTCGCCGAAGACGCCCAGGCCGCCATCGTTCAGTGGATCTTCGAACGCAACAAATCCGAACACCCGTTTTACGTCGAGGAGAGCTACCCGCTCCGCTGGAGCTACCCTCACGCGATCCCCGACGGACTCCTCTACCGCATCAACCCAACCCCTCTCGACACTCTTCCACCCGAAGCCATCGCCCGCGACCAGGCCTTCTGGGCGGAAAAAACGACCATCCTCCTCGCCAACCCCACGTTCCAGCGCGATTTCGACGCCCAGCGGGCCTACTCCAAACTCCGCACCACCGGCGGCAACCTCTACGCCTTCCGCCGACTCTACCCGGAAGCCGCCACCGCCTACCGTCAGGCCCTCAGCCTCAATCCCATCAGCATCGAGGCCCTCCGCGGCCTCACCCAGGTTCTCTGGGCCACGGGGGAATACGACGAACCGATCACTCTCCTCGACGCCGCGATCACCCTCGATCCCCACAATGAACACCTGATCGCTTCCCGCGACACCGCCCTCCGCCGCCGGGACGTCGAACGTGAGATCACCACCGCCGAAGAAGCCTTCCTCGCCAACCCGGCTTCGCTTCCCACCGTGGAGAAACTCATCACCCTCCACGCCCGCGTCGGCGATTCATCTCGGGTCACGGAAATTCTCGCCGCCGCGGACCAAACCTTCCGCGACGATCCCGCCTACCTGCTCCTCGCGATTCGGATCGCCGAGGCCAGGAACGATTGGCCAGCATCAATCCGCTACGGCCTCCGCCGCATCGCCGCCGACCCCACGGATCCCGACGCGTTCTACCGCCTCGGCCGCGCCCAATACGCTGCCGATCAATCCGCCGAAGCCGTGACCACGCTTCAAACTTCCATCTCCCTCGGCGGCCAGGAATTCCGCCAACGGCTCTACCAGGATCCCGTTCTGGCGAACGCCGCCAACGACCCGATCCTCGCTCCGCTGCTAAAAAATTAAATCAGGACAAAATACAGGCCGTCGCGACGAATGCCACGACGGCCTGCTGTTCCCCCCAGAACATGCTCGGACTTAATCAGCGTTTCATTGCGCTGACAATAAAAAAATCACCGGAGGACGATTTTTTTCTCGGATCACTCCGATGCATCCCGCAAGGCCTTCACCCGGTCGTGCGATGCCTGAACCTTTGCGGTGATCTCGGCCACGACCGTCTGAACGTCTCCTGGCAAGGTTTTTGCCGACGCCTCCTTACAGGCTTTCAACGCGTGATCTTCACCACGCTCACACTCGGCGAGGATCGCGTGGTCGTCGCCCGACGTCAGCGCTGCCTTTAGATCGATCCATCCCCGGTGGAGTGCACTGGTAACGCTGGGTTTGTCGGCGTTCGGATCTGCGGTCGCCGTGGTCACCATCCGGTCAACCATCAATTTCCGTTCGGTCGCGAGTTCCGCGAAAGTCGCCTTGAGGCCGGGGTCTTTCACACCCTCCGCCGCTTTGGTGAAGCCCTCGACGCCATCGCGGAGGGTCTGAAGAAGGTCGTTAACTGTATCTAATGTTTCTGCGCTCATAGGGTAATGGATCGAATTCCACCGCTCACCCGGTCGCTCCCGAAGGGAGCCAATCCGATCGACGACTACCAACTCCCCCACCCTGGACCAATCGGCATTTGCCAAGCTCCGGTAAACTGGCTTTCATCCGCGCAATGAATTCCCGCGCCGCCGCCCTGTTGTTGTGCCTGTTCCTGGCAGCCTGCGCGACCGCACCCCAAAAGCCCGTTTACCTCGAACGCGCCAACGTTCTTCCGCTCGACCTCAACGACAACTTCGAGTTCCGCAAACAACAGCTCTTCTTCAACGATCCGCGCACCTATCCACCGACCACCAGTGAGACCATCGATCTGCTGCGCCGCCGCACCAACTACGGGGCCATCACTCCTCGCGATCTCGACGACGTTACCGGGCATTACTACTCCTTCTTCTGGCGCACCCGCGAACGCGCCGACGTCACCGTCCGGCTCGAATACCGCCAGGCCGCTCTCAACAACTACGTCCTCGCCCAGGAACTCTACTATCCGGAGGCAACCGGCTCGTTCCAGTCCGACTTCCGAGTCACCGGCGACGAATACCTGGAGAACGGCAAAGTCACCGCCTGGCGCATTCTCCTCATCGTCGACGGTCGCATCGTTGCCCTCTCGCAATCCTTCATGTGGAAATAACCACCGCCCATCACTCCCAGCCGACCCGCCTTTGGCAACAAGCGGGCCCGGCCCGTCTGCCTTCTCCTCTCACGTCGCGGGGCATTTGCTCCCACTCATTCGAAGCCCGACGCCTCGAGCCGTGGCGTTCAGTTGACACCCCCCACCTCTCCGCCGTAGGTATCTGCAAACAGTGACGCAGAAATCCACGGTTCGAGCTGGTCATTTCGACCAAACGGTATGGGTCAAAGTCGACGGACGGGGCACCTTTCAAGTCAGCGCCGGCCTCAAGGAATACACCCGCCGAATGATCGTTCGCGGTTACCGGCAGATCGTCATCGATCTCGCAAATTGCGAACTCATGGACTCCACCTTCATGGGCACCATGGCCGGCATCGCCCTCCGCCTCCGCGAGATGGGGAGCGGCGGCTTGACCGTTCTCCGAGCCAACGAACGCAACTCCTCCCTCCTCGAGAACCTGGGACTCGACCACCTTTTTTCTCAATCCCTTCCCGAAGGCGTCTCCGACCCGGCCCTCGACGAGGCAGCTGAAGTGCTCCCCACGGGTCCCGTCAGCGGACCCGACGACCAACGGGCGACCATGATCGACGCCCACGAGACCCTCGTTGAGGTCAGCCCGGCCAACGAAGCCAAATTTCGCGACGTCATCGAACTCCTCAAGCAGGAGCCCGACAAGGAGTCTTCCGAATCATAGACCGCAGCTGGAGTCCGCTCGCCTGCCGCGCTCAGCACTTCCGCCCTCGCCGTCCGCCAAACCCGCGCCATGACCATCCTCTTCGCGGTGCTGTTCGCGCTTACGCTTACCGCGCTCATCGTAGTCCTGCGCAAGACCACGACCCGCATCGCCGCTTCCGACAAAGCGCGTTCCGAGATCGAGGCTGAGGAAGACAATGTCTTCGCGTTTCTCCACGGCCTCGGCGAAGCGTTCTCCGAGGGAGTCCGGTCAGCCGACCTCCATCGCTTGATCGTCGAGAGCGCCGACCGCATTCTCAATGCTCACGGCGGCGCTCTGTATCTCGTCGACGCCAACGACGCCAAACTCGTCCCGGCGTTTCTCTCCAGCGCCTGCCCTCCCCTCATTGATCTCCCCATCCACGTCATCGAGCAGGGTTCCTCCCTCCCCATCGCCATCGACAGCTACGTCAAGCTCCACGCCATCCCCCCCGGCGAAGGCCTCCTCGGCGAGACCTGGAAAAATGGCCAGCCGAGGCTCGTCCAAGCCGCCGACTTCCCCGGCAACGCCAATCGCCCCAAGTCCCTCCAACTCCACAGCGCCCTCCTCGCTCCCCTCGTCTATCGCCGCAAAGTCCTCGGCCTGCTCGCCGTTGCCAACGGCCCCATGAGCCAACCCTTCGCCGAGCCCGATCTCAAACTGTTCCACACAATTTGCGAGCAGTCCGCCTTCGCCCTCTACAACGAGATCGTTTACAACGATGCGAACGAAAAGAAACGTCTCGACCACGACCTCGCCGTCGCCCGCGACATCCAATCCATCCTCCTCCCCTCCGACCCGCCCCCCGTTCCGGGCTACGAAATCAGCGGCATCAACGTCCCCGCCCGCCAAGTCAGCGGCGACTACTTCGACTACCTCCACGTCGACGACCAACGCACCGGCATCGCCATCGCCGATGTCTCGGGCAAAGGCATCCCCGCCTCCCTCATCATGGCAATGTGTCGCAGCGTCATCCGCAGCCAGGCCGCCGGGAACACGTCCGCCTCGGACCTTCTCCGCCGCGTCAACCGCCAGCTCTACCCCGACATCAAGCAGGACATGTTCATCAGCATGCTCTACCTCATCCTGGACGCTCAGAAGCGACACCATCCGCCTGGGACGCGCCGGCCACGACGCTCCCTACCTCCTCCGCGCCGCCACCGGCGAGATCGAGAATATCAACCCGAAGGGCATGGCCCTCGGCATTGACAGCGGGGAAGTCTTCGATAGGGTTTCCGCCGATTTCGAATTTCAGATGCTTCCTGGCGATTGCCTGCTCCTCTACACCGACGGAGCCACCGAAGCCCTCGACCAGGACGGCAACGAATTTGGAATCACCCGGATGCTCCAGGGCCTCAACGAAGGGGCCACGACGAACGCTGCGGGCATCGTCAGGGCCATCACCGACGACCTTAAGAAATTTGTCGGCAACTATCCGCAACACGACGACATCACTCTCATCGCGATCCGAAAATTATGACCCACTCCTCCGCTCCCAACGCCGACACCGAAGAAACCGCCGTCGACCCCGCCGCCGAGGCTCCCACCGACTCCAACCCACCCGAGACCGCGACCGACCCCGCCACCGAGATCGCCAAATACCGCGACCTCAGCCTCCGATCACAGGCCGAACTCGATAATTTCCGCAAACGCGCCGCCCGCGACCGCGAGGACTCCATTCGCTACGCCAACACCTCGCTACTCGACCGCCTCCTCCCCATCCTCGACAACTTCGAACTCGGTCTCGACGCTGCCAGCAAGGCCACCGACGCCTCCGGAATCCTCCAGGGCATGTCCATGGTCCGCAAGCAACTCCAGGACTTCCTCACCGAGAGCGGTGTCGAAACCGTCGACGCCGAAGGCAAGCCCTTCGACCCGAATCTCCACGACGCCCTCGGCCAGGAAGCCACCTCCGAAGTCGCCGAAGGCACCGTCTTTCGCCAACTCCGCAAGGGTTACAAGCTCCGCGACCGCCTCCTCCGTCCCGCCACCGTCATCGTCGCAAAAGCCCCCGAATCCGACGCCGCCACCGCCGACGCCGCCTCATGACGACTAAGCGCGACTACTACGAGATCCTCAGCGTTTCCCGCACCGCCGACGGCGACGTCATCAAAAAATCCTACCGCAAACTCGCGGTCCAGTATCACCCAGACAAAAATCCGGGCGACCCCACCGCTGAAGAACGGTTCAAAGAACTCGGCGAAGCCTACGACGTCCTCTCCGACGCGGAAAAACGCTCCGCCTACGATCGCTACGGTCACCAGGCCTTTGCCCAAGGCGGCGGCGGTGGCGGACGCAGCGCCGCCGGACACGACCCATTCGATATTTTCCGAGAAGTCTTCGGTGCCAACGGCGGCGGTGGTGGCGGCGGTGGCATTTTCGACCAATTTTTTGGCGGGGGCGGTGGGACCGATTCCTCCGGGCGTCAACGCGGAGCCGACCTCCGCTACGACCTCCAGATCGAACTCCAAGAAGCCGCCGAAGGCGTCGAGAAGGAGATCGAAATCCGGAAACTCACGGAATGCGGCACCTGCACGGGCACCGGTGCCCAGAAGGGTTCTTCTTCCGTGACGTGCTCGACCTGCCGCGGTCGTGGCCAGGTCGTGGTCTCTCGCGGATTCTTCCAGGTCGCCCAGACTTGCCCAAATTGTAGCGGTAGCGGCACCGTCATCGAGCGCCCCTGCAGCGCCTGTGCCGGCGAGGGCCGCACCGAACAAAAATCGCGCATCAAACTCAAGATCCCCGCAGGCATCGAGCACGGTTCGCGCCTTCGCTCCAGCGGCAACGGCGAAGCCGGACTTCGCGGCGGCGGGGCAGGCGACCTCTACGTCGTCATTCACGTCAAGGAAAGCGACACCTTCGAGCGCGACGGCAGCGATCTCCACACCGATGTCCCCGTCCCCTTCACCACCGCCGCCCTTGGCGGCGAGATCCGCGTTCCGACCCTCAACGGAGCCGTCAACCTCAAGATCCCCGCCGGAACCCAAGGCGGAGCGACCTTCAAAATCAAAGGCCAGGGAATGCCTGTCCTCCACTCATCCAACCGCGGCGATCTCTACACGGAAGTCAAAGTGGAAGTCCCGCAGAAGCTCAACTCCGAGCAGCGCAAGAAACTCGAGGAGTTTGCCGATCTCTGCGGCGACCACAACACGCCTCTCCACAAGGGCTTCACCGAGAAACTGAAAAGTCTCTTCTCGTAAAGAAACGATCCCGGGGAACTCGGCGCTTCCAGCCCGCGGTGCAAAAGCGCGCGAAACGCCAGGTCAACTCACGGCCGCCCGTTAAAGCAACAAACCACCGGCAGCCCCACCGCAGCCACCACGGGCAGGACCACACCGAACTCCGGCCCCATCGCCAACGCCCCCAGCAACCAGCAACCTAAAAAGATCACCGCCACCACCAAACGGTCCACCCGCCCCCCCCGCCAGAAAGGCACCGACCCGACCGCGATCACTGGCAGGATCCCCCACCACCAATTCTCTCCCGAAGTCCGCACCGCGACCGCCTCGCCGGGCTTCGCCAGCTCACAGACCACAATTCGCCCCCGGAAAAGCGAGTCCAGCTCCGGCGCGATCATCCCCCGCTCCGAGCGAACCTTCTCGACCATCAGGTCACCAAAATTGACCCGCTCCACCGCTCCCTCCGCCGTTCCCAAATCTTCGATCGACTCCCGCCCCCGCCCAGCGAACACCACCGGAAATTTCACCCCCGCCAACTTCGACTGCAACAGCGCGTCGTTCCCCCCGCCCGCCACCGGATCAGCGAAGACCACCGCCTTCGGCGCGAATCCCTCGACCGCGCGCAGCAGCAGCGCCGCGTCCAACGCCTCGATCTCCGACCCCGTCGTCGAATCGATCTCCACCCGCGTCATCCCGCCTTCCTCCGCCCGGACTCCCACCCATTCCTGATAAATCTCCGTCGCCCCCCACAGCCCCTCAAACTGACCCGTCACCTCCGCAAAAGTCGCCGCCCCAGCCAACCCCGCGAGCACCACCGCCGCCACCCATTTCCCGCCCCCCCTCATCGAGCCAACAACTCTTTCGCGTGCGCCAACGCCGCGCCGCCCTTCCGACTGCCCAACATCCGCGCGATTTCAGCCTCCCGACCACCGTCCGCCACCCGCTCGAGCGCCGATATCGTCCGCCCACCCACCACCGACTTCGCCACCACGAAATGCGCCCCGGCCGCCGCCGCGACCTGCGGCAGGTGCGTGATGCAAAGCACCTGACGCGATCCGCCGATCTCCGCCATCTTGCCGGCCACCGCGTGCGCCACCTCGCCCCCGACGTTCGCGTCAATCTCGTCGAAAACCAACACCGGCACCTCGTCCTGCGCCGCGAGAGACGTCTTCAACGCGAGCATCACCCGCGAAATCTCGCCGCTGGAAGCAATTGCCCGCAACGCCTGGGCCGGCTCCCCTGGATTCGGAGCAAACACGAACTCGACCGTCTCCAGCCCGTCCGCCCCCAACTCCGCCACCGGGTCCAGCCGCACCTCAAATCCCGCCTTCAGAAAACCCAAATCCTGCAAGTGACGCCGAACCTCCGCGGCCAATTTCGGAGCCGCTTTTCCGCGCGCTTTCGACAACTTCCTCCCCGCCACCATCGCCGCCTCCCGCGCCGCTTCGATCTCCCCGCCCAGATTCGCCCGCCGCTCCGACCTCCCCCGCAACGCCGCCAACCGCTCCCTCGATTCCTCCCCAAACCCGATCACGTCCGCCACCGTCCGTCCGTACTTTCGCTTGAGATTCTCCAACAAATCCAACCGCGCTTCCACCGCCGCCAAACTCTCCGGATCCGAGTCGATCCGCTCCCCGTACACCGAAAACTCCCGGGCAAGATCACCCACCTCATCCGCCAACACCGTCACCCGGGCCGCCAATCCCTCCGCACCCGCCGCATCCAGCTTCGCCATCTCCCGCGCCACTCGACCAACTTCGATCAACCCATTTTCCAAGGATTCCTCCGCACCCACGAGCGCATGCCCCGCCTCCGCCGCCAGCACCCTCAACCGTTCCGCATTCCCTCCGGCCTGCTGCCGCGCGACCAACGCCTCCTCTTCATCCGCCACCAACTCACCCGCGTCGATTTCGCCGACCTGATGATCCAATAAATCGATCTCCCGCTCCACGGCCTGCGCCCCCGCCTCACTCTCCGCCTGCTCCGCCTCCAGCGCCAACCACCCGGCCCGGGCCGCCCGGTAATCCGCCGCCGCCTCCAACGCCCCGGCAAACGCGTCGACGAGCCGAGTCTGCGCCTCGCGCGAGAACAAGGACTGGTGATCGTGCGGACCGTGCAAATCCACCAGCCGATCCCCGATCTCCCGCAACAACCCCAGCGTGCAGGGCGACCCGTTCGCAAATTGCCGGCCCGCCCCCGCCGCCGCGATCACACGCTTGAGAATCAACTGCCCGTCCTCACACCCCTCGACCCCCGCAGCCTCCAGCAGCCCGGGCACGGACGATCCCGGCGGCAACTCGACCAACGCCTCCACCACGCACTCCGTCGCTCCCGCGCGAATCGCTCCCTTGTCCGCCCGCTCGCCCAGCAGAAGTTTCAGCCCACCGATCAGAATCGATTTTCCCGCCCCGGTCTCACCGGTGATCGCGACAAACCCGCCCGGCACGTCCCATTCCAACGCCTCCACCAGCGCAAAATTCCGAATCCGAAGCGAAGCCAACATCAGAAAGAAAACCGAAGCCGGACTAGGCCTCCCACGCAAGAAAAAGCACGAACCTCGGAACCCCTCCGTCCCGCCCAATTCACCGCCGAAAAACCTCCGGCACAAACTCCATGTCGCTCGCCTCCGCCACCGCCAGCTTAATTTGCGCCTCCAGCACCCCCAGCGGCACCGGATGCTGGTAACCCTCCAGACACCGCTTCACCGCCGCGACCGGCCCAAGCCCCTCGACCTTCGCGACCCGGTAGATCTTCACCGCCAACGCATCCGCCGCTCCCGGCGTCAACAACCCAGGCAACAAAGGCTCGATCTCGCCAAAGTCCGCGTCCGAAATTTCCACCTCCCGCCGCCGACACAACGCTCGCAACAAATCGAACGCCTCCCGCGTCGTCGTCGTCGGAAAAATCGGCACCTTCACGTCGATCCGCCCGGGACGCTTGAGATCCACTTCCACCAAATCTGGCCGACTCGTCGCCAGCACCCACACCACTTTTCCCCGGTTGGCGGGATTGCTCATCTCCGTGGCAAACATCGAATAAATCCGACCCGACAACCCCCCGTCGTGACCCGATGCATCCCGCCTCCCCAACACCTGATCGGCTTCATCCACGAAAACAAAACACCGCCCCAGCGCCTGCAGCAGGCGAAAAATCTTCTCCAGATTCCCTTCCGTGCTCCCCACCCATTTATCCCGGAAGTTTTTCAACTTCACCACCGGCACCCCCGCCTCGCCCGCCAGACACTCCACCAGATACGTCTTCCCCGTCCCCACGGGACCACAAACCAGATACCCCATCGGCAATGCCCGCAAATCGTTCGACCTCCAGAGGGCAAAATCCTGCCGCAGCACCTCCTTCAATTTCGGCTGACCGTGCACGTCGTCCAACGACCGCGTCGGCTCGATGAACTCGATCAACCCATCGCATTCCCGCTCCACGATTTCCCGCCGCATCGCCACCAAATCACCACTCTCCAGCGCCTTCCCCGCGTATTCCCACCGCCGCAACCGACTCTCAATCGCGTTGAAAGACGAGCCGCGCAATTGTCCGGCAAGTCCCTCCAAATCCCCCGCAAATCCCCCCAGCGCAATCGGAAATCGCGGAGCCAAATCCGCAAAGGCCGCCGCCAATTCCCGGGCTCCGGCAGCGGCACTTTCACCGTCACCGCCGCCGGATTGTTGACCAGCAGCGGATGCAAATCGTTGAGATTCTCCGCCAGCAAAAACGTCGCCAATGCGTGCGAAGTCAGCCGCGCGTCCTGACTCCATTCCCGCATCAACAAAGCGATCGCGCTCAGGTCGTAATTCAAGGCCCCCGGGACCGCCGGTGCCACCAGACTCGCTGCCCCGACCACCAGCGCAACCTGCGGAGCCGGCCGCCCCATCGCCGTCAGATTCGAACAGTATCGAAAATAATGCGTCAGCGTCTCCACCGCCGCTCGCGGAGCCTTCGGCAGGCTCGGAGCCTCCGCCATCGGCGGCCACTTCGCAAATTCATCCCCCCCGCGCTCCACCCGGATCCCGTTCCCCAGGTCGTAACTCAGCACGACGTCGAACTTCGGCAGCAGAATCGAGAGGAAGAAATCCCGCAATCCCCCCATCGTCGGCGTCCGGTCCGCCCCGAGAAAAAATCGATCATGGATGTTTCCGTAGAGCACGAACTGACTGGCCGCCCCACTCTCGTAGGCCGACACCACCTCAGCCGCCCACCCCGGAAGCGCCCGCTTCATTGCCGCCCCGAGGCATCGCCCCGCCCGCCGTCGAACGCCGAGCCTTGACCACCCGCCCACGCCCCCGCGCAGCGGATCAATTCCTCCCCCCTCACTGCGCCTGCGCGTCCGGCCCCATCGACTTCGTCGTCTCGCCAGATCCCCCGCCGCCGGACGGGTTCCCTTCCACGTTCTCCATCGCAATCCCCTCCGCCGCCGCAAAATCCGCCAAAGCCAGATCCGCCAGCGCCGTCTGCTCGGCCTCCTTCATTTGGATCTCCGGGGTCATCACGCTGTCCCGAGCCACGCGCGCCCGTCCGGACGCCTTCTCCCGCTCTTCTTCCACCATCGAATGCAGCCGGTCCAGCGTGTCACCCGATCCGCCCAACTGCCCGATCATGCCCGATGCCATCTCCGTCAGCTCCGCCTGCGCCTGCTTCATCTTGAGGTCGTTCAGCCCAAATTTCAGCGCTTCGATCTTCGACTTCGCCTCCTTGATCGACACGTCCCGCGCGCGCAGCAGCTCCTGATACGTCTTCTCCGCCTCCCCGGCCTGGGTCCGATTCTCCGCCAACTCCCGCGAAATCGTCTGCAGCCGCGAAGCATTCTGCGCCGCCAACTCCCGATTTCCAGCCCGCAAAAGTGCCGTCGTCCTCGCCCGCAGTTCGCGTTCCTCAGTCTCGAGTTTCTTCACCTGGGACATCAACCGCTCGCAAAGCCCAGCGTGCGCCGCCAACCCCTCGTTGTACCGCGACACCTGTTGACGCAGGTTTTCTTTCTCGACCTCCAGAAGAGCCTCCGGGTTCTGTTTTTCCAATCCGCTGATGAACAGGCCAAAAAAGCCCCGCACGAGATTACTTAGACGTCTGAACATAAGTTAATTTCCTCCCAAGTTGGCAACGCTTCGCAAGCTCCCAACCCATCACGCTCAAGTCGAGCCGAAAGGCAATCCCGCCCACCGGATCCATCGCGTTCCACCCCCGCGCGCGGTCGTCCGGACCTCACCGCCACTCGTGTTTTGGATACCTTCGCTTCAGCTCCGCCTTCAACCCGGGATAACTTTCCTTCCAAAAATTCGCCAAATCCGTCGTCACCTGCACCGGTCGGAAATTCGGGGCCAGCACCTGGATCGTGCAGGCCACGCTTCCGCCGCCCACCTTGAGCGCCGAAGTCACCCCGTAGAGATCTTGAATCCGGGCCGCCACCACCGGAGCCGCCCCCTCCGCGTAAGTCACCTTCGCCCGCCGCCCACCCGGCAGCTCAATCCGCTCCGGCACCCACCTATCCACCAGATCCGACTGCCCCGCCGTCAGCCACCCCCTCACCCCCGGCTTCACCGCCCGATCCTTGATCTCCCGGTAACTCGTGGCCCCGGAGCAAATCTCCGCAATCAGAATTTCCCGATCCGCCTCCGCGATCCGCTCCACCCCGGAGTCCGCCCGCCACGCCGCCAGACAATTGATCCGCACGATCAATTGTTCGACCTCGTCGTCCCATTTCTTAAGCACCAGGTTGCCGCGAAAAACCTCCCCGGCCAAACACGCCGACGCCGCACCCGACGGCCTCGCATCCCGATCCCGGCATTCCAGCACCAGATCCCGAAAAACCTTCGCCGACCGCTCCACCACCCGTTTCTGCGAGGCGTCGTAGACCACCTCCGTCCGCTCCGAAAAATCCCCCGGAAACATCTCCCGCAACCAATCCTCCTCGATCTCGCTGACCAGATTGAGAATCACGTTCGCCTCTCCCACCCTCCCCTCGATCTCGTCGATCGACCCCACCACGACCAACCGCCCCTCCCGCACCACACTGTCCTTCGCCAACGTCCCCCGTCGCCCGTGAGCGAGATCAAACGTCGCACTCCCCGCTCCCCGCCGCACCCCGACCTGATCCGCAAACCCCGCCAAAACGCACCGCTCGACCACCCCGGCGTCCCCATCCGGACTCCGCTCCGTCCCCGCCAACGTCTTCTTGGAAGATCTTCCCACCGAGTTTTGCGAACGAGCGATTTGTCGGAATTGCTCCGCTAATTTCCCTACCTGCCGCGCCGTATCCGCGTGCACCCCGAGACTCCGACAATCCTCCATCCGAAACCTCCGCTCCCGCGCCCACTCGAATGCCCGCATCAGAACAACAAAATCCGACCCCGCCCCGCCCCAGGTCTCCTCCCTGACCTCCGCCGTCCGCTTGTCCACTCGCAACAGCAAATTGCGCGACTGCACCAGCGCCGCGATCAACGCCGCTTCCTCCACGCACCCCAGCTCCTCCGCCGCCAGGAACATCCTCGCGTACCTCGGATGCACCGGGAACGAAACCATCCTCCGCCCCACCTCCGTCACGACCCCATCCATCCCCACCGCTCCCAAATCCCGCAGCAACCCCTCCGCCCGCGCCACCGCCACCGGCTCCGGCGCGTCGAGCCACCGAAAATTTTCCAAATCAACCACCCCCACCGCCTTCAATCCCAGCACGACCTCCGTCAGATCCATCCGCCGAATCTCCGGCTCGTCCCGCAGGGCTCGCGACCGGTTCGCCGACTCCGTCCACAACCGAACGCACCGACCGGGACCCGTTCGCCCCGCCCGGCCCGCCCGCTGATCCGCCGACGCCAGACTGATCGGCTCCACGTACAGCGTATTGATCCCTCGCCGCACGTCGAACCGCGCCTTCCGCGCCAACCCGGAGTCCACCACCAACGTCACCCCGGCGATCGTCAACGAAGTCTCCGCCACGTTCGTCGACACGATCACCCGCCGCTCCACCCCGTCACCGACCGCCGCATCCTGCTGCTCCGCCGTCAATTCCCCGTGCAACGGCAACACCGGCACCCCGCCTCCCAACCGCCGCTGCACCGCCTCGACCGTTCGGCGAATCTCATACGCCCCGGACATGAAAACCAACGCGTGCCCCTCCGTCCGCGCAAACTCCCCCGCCACCGCATCCGCCGCCGCCTCCCACACCTCCCCGGCCGCCGCCCGCCGCGCGTAAACCACCTCCACCGGAAACGTCCGCCCCGCCGACTCCACCACCCGGCACGGCGCGAGATAATCCGCGATCGCCACCCCGTCCAGCGTTGCCGACATCACCACAATCCGTAAATCCGGCCGCACCGTTTCCTGCAAATCCAGCGCCCGCGCCAGGGAAATGTCCCCGAAAAGATGCCGCTCGTGAAACTCGTCGAACACCACCGCCGCCACGCCGCTCAAATGGGGATCGGCCTGCATTCGCCGCAACAGGATCCCCTCCGTCACGTAAAGAATGCGCGTTTCCGCCCCGGACCGATTATCGAGCCGAATCTGATACCCCACCTCACCCCCCAACGCGCCACCTCGTTCCGACGCCACCCGACTGGCCAACAACCGAGCCGCCAACCGTCGCGGCTGCAACACCACCACCTGCCCCGCCGTCCCAGCCGCCCCGCCCCCATCCACGAGCATCTGCGGCACCTGCGTCGACTTCCCCGATCCCGTCGGCGCCTGCAAAACGACCCGATTCCCGTCCCGCACCGCCGCCAACAGCTCATCCCGCACCTCAAAAATCGGCAAATCCATTCCGAACCCTACCACCCCCTCGGCCCCGATCACCATTCGCCAATCAAGATTCATCCCTTGGAATGACCCCGCGGAATCACACTGGAATGCCGCACCATATTCCCGTAGTGTCCGGCAAATGACCGCCCGCCTCTTTCTCGCCGTCGCGCTCCTCGCGGTGCCCGCCGTCGGCCTCCGCGCCGAAGACCCCCCACCGCCACCCACCGCCGGGACTTCCCCCGCCGCGCCCGCCACTCCCGCCCCCGAAGCCACCCTCATCCCAATCGAACCCGTCCTCACCGAGGACGATCTCGCCGCCGCGATCACGGTCGAAAATCTCTCGATCCCAACCCCCGGCGAGTTCTTCGCCGCCATCAACAAGATCGACCGCCCCAACTGGTCCCAACTCGACCGCCCCGGCCCCCTCGCCGCCACCACGAGTCGCGCCCGCCTTTCCCTTAACGTCGGCACCCGCGTCGCCGACGGCTTCATCGCCGTCGAAGCGCAGGACGGCCAGCAGGTCAAGAATACCGGCAAGGACATCATCGACCTCGCCCGCGGCCTCGGCGTCTCCGAGACCATCATCGCCCGCGGCAACTCCATCGGCGACTTCGCCGAGAACAACGAATGGAGCGCCCTGAAGGAAGAACTCGAGGCCACCGAGAACGAGGTCAAACTCCAGATGGCCGCTCAAAAAGACGAACCACTCATCATCCTCGTTACCATCGGTGCTTGGGTCCGCGGGATGCAGGCCGCCAGCGAAGTCATCAGCACGAACTACTCCCCCCTCGCCGCCGAACTTCTCCGCCAACCCGCAATCGTCGACCACCTCAGCCAACGCCTCGAAGAACTCCCCGCCCGGATGCGCCAGGAAAAACTCATCGAAGACCTTCAAACCGGCATCCAAAGCATCGGAAAAACCACCGACCTCCCTCCCGACCAAACCCTCACCGAGCAGGACGTCGCCGCCGTCCGCGCGACCACTACCAACCTCGTCCAAGCCATGAACCAGGCCGCTCCGGAATCATGACCCGCCTCCTTCCCATCCTGCTCTCCGCACTCGTCGCCACCACCGCCCTCGGCGCGGACGAGACGGCGCAAAATCCCACCCCGGCCCCGCCTCCCGCACCCGCTGCGGAAACCACTCCCCCACCCGACGTCAACGGTAGCGAAGCCGCCGCTCGCCGCGGTGCGCTCGAACTCGCCGGAGCCTTCGCGAACGACGGCTACAAAATCCGCGACGGCTATTGGTATTCCTCCATCGAGACCGGCAAACCGGCCGTCCTCAAGGTCAACCTCTTCGCCGGCAACGAATACTGGTTCTGCGCGAACGTTGTCCCACCCGGCCGCACCCTCACGGTCACCGTGACGGACTCGGAGGGCTACGCGCTCGACCAACAGGATTACACCGACGAGACCCACACCGCCGCCGGCGTTGAACCAAACGTCAGCGGCGAATACTACATTCAGGTCGTCCTCACCGAGGGCGACAAAAGCGAATTCTGCCTTCTCTACACCTACAAATGACGACATCCGATCCGATCACCATCGAAAAGCTCGGCGGCGACAACGTCCGCCACTTCTCCGTCTTCCTCGACAACAAAGTCGGTGCCCTCCTCGAGATCGTTAAACTCCTCGATCACCACAACGTCATCGTCCTCGCTCTCAGTATCCAGGACTCGGCCGAAAGCAGCATCTGCCGCTTCATCGTCAGCGACCCTCCCCTCGTCGAAGAACTCTTCGAGATGAATGACGTCGCCCACAGCATCAGCGAGATCATCGTCACCGAACTCAAGGAAGGGGCCGCCGACCTCGCCCGCGTCCTCGCCGCCCTCCTTAAAGCCGAGGTCAACATCCACTTCAGCTACCCCCTCATGATCCGTCCCCGCGGCCGCGCCGCCCTCGCCCTTCACCTCGACGACACCGAATGCGCCTCCTCCGTCCTCCGCGGGGACGGCTTCCCCATCCTCAATCAATCCGACCTCTCCCGATGAAAATAGCCTCCCTCCTCACCGCCCTCACCCTCACCGCCACGACGTGGACCGCCCTCGCCGGTCTTGAAATCGTTCAGTCCGTCGAAAACACCGGCCCCAGTCCCGTGAGCATGGAAATGACCGTCCGCGTCGAAGGGGACCGCGCCCGCGTCGACATCGGCGACCAGATGTCCACCCTCATCGGCGGCGACACCAAGGACGTCACCACCCTCATGCACGGCCAAAAAATGGCGATGACCATTCCCGCCTCGGCCCTGGAAACGATGAAGGCCAAAATGAAGAACGCCGCCGGTGCCAAGGACGAAAAGCCGGACGTCAAACCCACCGGCCGGAAAAAAGAGATCAGCGGTTTCGCCTGCGAGGAATACACCGGCACGGTCGCCGGCATGCAAGCCACCTATTGGATCACCAAAGACCTTCCCAATCAGGAAGAGATTACCCAGCAGCTCAGCGCTCTGGCCGGCGACATGGACCCTTTCCAGGGAGTTCTCCAGAACAAGGACATTCCCGGATTCCCCATCCAAACCGAAGTCACCTCCCCGCAAGCCGGCAAGAGCGTTGCCACCATCAAGTCAGTGACCGAGAAAGACATCCCGGCAGATGTCTTCGAAGTCCCCTCTGACTACAAGGCGGCCGCCATGCCCAACCTGGGGTTCTAATCTTACCATCTTGTCCCAGCAGCGGCACCGCCTCGACGCCAAAGCTCACCGCCCGCTCGAGCAACGGCGATCTTCGGTCGCCGACCTAATCTGACGCCGAAGGAGCAACCCCTCCCACGCAAGCGCACCCGCCCAGCACCATGCGCCCCTTCGCCGCCCTTCGCCTCGCTGCGGCCCTTCTCGTCAGCACCGTCCAAGCGGACCTCACCCCTGACGAACAACGCCAAGCGACCCGCTACGCCAGCATCCTCCGCGACGACCCCGCTCACCTTCTCGCTCGCCAACGCCTGTGGACCCTTCACTCCACCGGCGACAACGCCGCCGCCCTCCTCGCCGACTACGCCTCGCGCGCGCCCAATTCCCTTTCGGACGCCCTCGTCCACGCTTACCTCCTCCTGGAGAGCGGCGACCCCACCGCCGCCCTCGGTGCCCTCGATCGGGCCACCTCCACTTTCGCCACGTCACCCGCCCCCCACCTCGCCAAAGCCGAAATCCTGTCCAGCCGGAAAATCGGCGACCCCATCCCCCCCCTCGAAGCCGCCCTCGCCCTCGCACCCGATGATTCCGACATCGCTACCCGCCTGACCCGCGCCCGCCTCGCCGCCGGCGACACCGCCAACGCCCAGGCCACCCCGCCCACCGATCCCACCCTCCGCCGCGAACTCGCCGATCAGCTCGTCGCCGCCAATCGCCCGAGCGAAGCCCGCCCGCATCTCCAATGGCTCGCCGCGAACGGCGACCCGACTCAGCGCCTCGAAGCCCTCCGTACCCTCTCCGAAATCACCGAGCAAGCCGGCGAACTTCCCGCCGCCGTCGACTCAACGAATCAAGCGCTCGCCCTTCTCGGTCCCACCCACTGGCTCCGCCCCGACCTCGAAGCCCGCCTCACCAATCTCCGAGCGCGCGCCGGCACCCTCTCCACCCACCTGGAAACCCTCCGCGCCACCACCAAGAACTCTCCCCGCGACTGGCGAACCTGGCGCGAGATCGCGACCGTCGAAGGCACGCTCGGTAACCCCTCCGAGCAAATTCATGCCCTGACCCAGGCCCTCTCCGCCGCCCCCAACGACGCCACCCTCCGCCGCGATCTCGCCCTTGCCGAAGCCGACTTCGGCAACCTCGCCCGCGCCACCACCCTCGTCGACGATCTCATCATCCGCCAACCCAACGACCCCGACCTTCAGTTCATCCGGGCCGACCTCGATCTCCGAACGAACCAACTCGCCGCCGCCCGCGAGCGCATCGACGCGCTCGTCGCCGCCGACCCCACCCTGCGCCCGCGCGCCACCGCTTTCTACGAATCCAACCGCCTTCCGTCCGCCGCCCGCGCCCTCTGGACCGACGCCGCTGCGGACGGCGATCCCAACGCCAGCATCAAACTCGCCACCGCCCAGCTCGCCGCCGACGACCTTCCCGCCGCGCTCGCCACCCTCGGCAATGCCAACTTCGACGCCGCAACCAACCTCCGCGCCGCCGCCCTCCTTCGCTCCCACGACCACACCCCCGAATCCATCCCCTTCCTCAAGGCCGCCACCCAGCTCGACCCTGACAGCCTCGAAGCGACCCAACAACTCGCCGCCGCCCTCGTCGCCTCCAACCAGCTCAACGAAGCGATCTCAACCCTCGGATCCGCTCTCGAAACCCAACCCAGCAACGCCGCCACCCTCGACCGCCAGATCTACGACTCCCTCGCCAGCGACCCCCAGGCCCTGGCCGCCTACCTCACCATGCTGAAAGCGTCCCCCGACCGCCTCGACCGCTGGCAACTCTGGACCGGCTCCCTCAATTCCTCCGACCCAATCGAGAACCGCCCCCTCGTCCCCGACGCGGCGATGCTCGACGACCTCGCCGAGGCCGCGGCCATAGCCCCCGGCTCGGCCGATGCCCTCGTCGACCTCGCCGCCGCCCGTCAGTCGGCCAACGACTACTTCGGTGCCCTCGAAGCCTGGACCCAGGCCTTCGCCCTCACCCCACCCAACGAACGCACCGCCCTTCTCGCCCCCATCCTCGCCACCACCTCCCGGCTCCAACTCCCCGACCGAGGTCTCGGCTTCCTCACCGACTACGCCCTCTCGCGCACCGGCGAAGCTGACCGCACCGCCGCCTGGCTCGATGCCGTCGCCTTCGCGGAGAACAATGCCAACCTCGAGCTCCTCGAAACCACCCTGGCCACCGCCCCCGCCGAATACCCGACCGCCGTCGCGCGCGCCGCCATCCAATCCACCCGCGGCGACCACCAAGCGGCCTTTGCGATTCTGGAATCCCAGACCCGCCTCGCCGCCGACCAGGTTTCCGCTCTCGCCCGGACCCTCGCCGCCGCCATCCGCACCGGCGACAAGGCCGCTGTCATCCGGTCCGCCGCCCGCCTTACCGCTACCACCGACGATTTCTTAGCCTGGGAGCAGGCAGCCCTTGCCCTCGAAGCCGTCGGCGCCACCGACACCGCCCGTGCAACCTGGAACGCCGTCCGACGGAAATTCTCCCGCGACCCCGCTGCCCTCACAGCCTTCGCCGCCTACGCCGACCGCGTGGGCGATTCCGAGTCCCAGGCCGAAGCCATTTACGCGACGGCTGCCCTGGATCCCACGGACCCCGAACGCCTCGCCGCAGCGGCCACTCTCGCCGACCGACGCGGCGACCGCGAACGTGCAATCGCCTTCGACTACGACATTCTCGCCGCCACCCAACCACTTTCCCCCGATCCCGCGCGATTCCCTGGCTACGACGAAGTTTCCGCCGAGATCACCAACGCGGCCCACTCCCTTGCCATGCGCGCCATCGGCGGCCTGGCCGACAACTTTAGCGTCGCCGCCGTCCGGGCCACCGCCGACACCCCCTCCGTCCCCCCAGACGACGACGCCCGCCTCAGCGCCATCCGCAGCCTCGCCCGCCTATCGACGGGTGGCTCCAGTCGGGAAAAATGGCTGGCCTGGTGCGCCGGCGCGACCCCCTTCGAATCGGCGTGGGGCACCTATGCCGCGGGCGAATTCGTCCCCGCGCACGCGGCTCTCCTCACGCTGCTCGCCTCCACGGACAACCCGGCTCCCGTCGAGCGGGCCCTGATTTGGAACGCCCTCCGCCGCTCTTCCTTCGGAACCCTCCGCGCGTGGATCAACTCCGACACCACTCTCCGCCGTCGCCGCACCGAACTCCTCTTCCTCGGTCTCAGCCGCCTCCTCGCCACCCACACCTTCACTCTCACCCCGAAGCAGATCGAAACGCTCTTCCCGCGTGACGGGGAGACCCCGGTGTCCAATGTAGAAAGGTGGCGCGCCGCCTGGCTTTTCGCCTCCCACGCCTACCTCCACGCCGCCCTGGAACTCGCCGAAGGCTCGGGTGAATTCCCTTCCGAACAACAGATCGCCGAGGTCCAACTCGCCTCCTGGCACCTTCTGCTCGGCCAGCGCGACCAGGCCCTCTCCTCCCTCAGTCTCACCGACTCTTTCCCAGTCATCGGATTTGACTCTCCCGCCATTTCCGCTCTCCGCATGCGTTGGCTGATCATGACTCCCAACGAGCGGAGCGAACTCGTCAAGACGATTCCCGAGACCGACCTCGTCCGTTTGGCCCTGATCGCCGCACTGTCCAACGATGACGAATCTTTGCAAGAAGTCGCCCGCGCACTCGTCGACCACTGGAAGCCCACCAGCAGCGGCACCGAAGCCAGCCGACCGTTCAGCAGTCTCGTCCTCAACGGGATCACCCAACTTCATCAATGGAATCTCCCCCGTCTTGCGCTCGAGATCTGTCAAGCCGCCGCCGGGAGCGAGCCGCTCATTGCCAGCCAATCCGGCGACGCCCTCGCTTGGCGCACCGAACTCGACGGACTCACCGCCGCTTCCCGCCTCATGCTCGCCGCCCCCCGCGAAACCGAGTTCGTCGTGGACAACCTCGACACCCGCTATTTCGATTTCCAAACGTGGGCAACCCTCGCGCGCAATTTGGATTCTGCCGGATACACGGCCGCCGCCCTCGCCGTTCGGAACGAACTCCTAAGCCGCAACCCCGCTGAACCGGCGACCATCAACGAACGGGCCATCTCTGCCGCCGCCACGAAAAATCTCCCCCTCCAAGCCGACCTTCTCGAACGCGCACTCTCCTCCGGCCGCCTCGGCTCGAACTTCCCCGCCATCGTCTCCCAAACCGAGCAACTCGCCAACCTCCGGTTCGAACTCAACGAGCCAGCCGCCGCGCTGCCCTTCATCGACCGTGTTCTGCAACTTGCGCCAGCCGATTCGCGTCTCGTCGAGCTGAAGGCCCGAGCCCTTCACGAACTCGGCGACACCGAGACTCGGCGCGAATTCTGGAAGGCTCAGACGGTTGTTGCCCCCGCCGATGGCACCGTTGGCCTCGCCCGTTTCCTCATCGAAGTCGGCGAGCCTGAGAGCGCTATCGCCCTCCTTCGCCAGCTTCTGAAAACCCGCCCGGCCAACGCGAACGAAGTGCGCAACCTCATCTACCAGACCGAGGCCCGCTCTGGAGATCGTCCCGCCGCCATCGCGGAACTGAATCGCCTCGCCGCCACGGACGAATGGGAAGCCGTGGGCCAGCTGGCTCCCATCATCGCCGAACTCGGCGATCCCGCTCCGGCTGCCACCGTTCTCCGCCAGGGACTCAGGTCGGCGGCCAATCCCCGCGTTCGCTTTGCCTGCGGTCGAATCCTCCTCCAACTTCCAAACTCAGATCCTTCCCTCGAAGTTCTCCAGCCCGTCCTCGAACAAATGCGGCGGGCCGCCGAATTCGATCCCGAACTCATCCCGAAGCTTTACGAGACCGCCGCCGCCCTCGCCGCAAATTCACCCGACTTTTCCGCTTGGTTCGCCGATCAACTACGTGGCGAGTGGAACAATGGGGCCGGCCCCAGTCTCGCAGCTCGACACCTCCTCGCCCTCGATCCTCCCGACCGCGAGACCCTCCTCGATCAATTCCTGACCGCCCGGCACTACGACAACAAGGCGTGGTCCACCCTCGCCGCCCAGTTGGCAACCAACGGCCACCCGCGCTCCGCCGCCCGCGTCTACCACGAACTCGCTACCCGCGCCCCCGATCAACCCGGCTACATTTTCCGCGAAGCCACCGAACTCTGGCTCGCGGGAGACCGCTCCTCCGCCATCAATCTCGTAGAGCCGTGGATCGCCATCCGCGATTTCGACCCGTCCATTCTCCGCCTGGCCGCGGACTTCTTCCGCGACATCGATCGACCAGCCCGGGCAGCCGCCCTCTACGCCGAGATTGTCGCCAACGACGTC
Source organism: uncultured Verrucomicrobiae bacterium (assembly GCA_963832325.1). GTDB lineage: Bacteria > Verrucomicrobiota > Verrucomicrobiia > Chthoniobacterales > JAATET01 > CAVVKW01. The sequence goes on from CAWHTR010000001.1 coordinate 74,738, forward strand.
GCCGTCCGCTACCCCGATGCCTGGATCGAACTCGCCCGCCTCGCTCAGCGGTCGGGTCATTTTTCTGTCGCTAAACTCTTTCTTCTCACCGCGTTTCAAAATCCAGCAAACCTCGATTGGCCCGCCATCGCGGAATTCATTCAAGCCCGCGGAAACATCAAGTCCCTCCCTCCCGAGGTGAACGAATTTCAGCTGCGATCCGACCTCTTCCAGAATGTCCGCCTTTCCATCACGAAAAATCTTGTCAGAAGCGGCGATCATCTTCGCGCTTTGGACTGGATGGAGGCTTCAATCCTGCCGAATGAAGAAGCGGCCAACACTCTCCTCGAGATCGCAGAAGGCGACTCCCTCGACGCGGTGACCGACTTTTGGAACGAGGCGATCTCAAACCGTCCCAAAAGCGCGGAATTGTCTAAGCAATACGCGGCTTTCCACGCTTTCGCCAAATCAAAGGCTCGCAAGTCCGCCCAACGAGCGGAGTAGAACGAAATCTTTACACCAGATAAACGGTCGCAACCAACCCCCTCCGGGCTGCGCTTCGCGCGTTACGCCGACGCATCGAGGCGGGTGAGAGTTCTAACGTCTAACCAGCATCCGTCGCCCGCTTCCCCGGTCCTACGGGGCGACCGCCACCTTGTTCGCATCCCGAGCTGCCTTCAACTCGTCGGCACGGGCTTTCATTTTTCCGGCGGACCATTCGTCGTATTCCGCTTGGCTCACCACCCGGATCGGAGCCTGCATGTTGTAATGACCAGTTCCGCACAGCTGATTGCAAGCCAACGCAAAGTTGCCTTCCCGAGTCGTCACAAACCACATCCAATCGATCGTCCGACCGGGAACAGCGTCCTGGTAGAGCCGAAATTCCGGCACGTAAAATGAATGAATCACGTCACGCGAGCGAAGGATGACGTGCACCGGCTTGCCCACTGGGATGACCATTTCAGTTGCCGAAAAATCATCAGACTCCGACCAATCGGCTCGGCTCAAGCCGAATTTATTCTCCGTCCCCCCCATTTTCGCCAAGTCGATTTCGTCGAGCTTCCCGTCCGAACCAGCGTAGCGAAAATCCCACGCAAACTGATAACCAACAATTTCCACCTCAATGGCGTCAACCGGTGGAGGGGTGGAGGTCATGTCCTTCCAGACGCTGTCTCCCCAGATCGCCAACGAAAGAAAGACGACCGTCGGTGTCGCGGTCCAGATCAACTCCGCCTTATTATTGCCGTGAATGTAGTGCGCCTTGTGGCCCGGGCGCCGCCGGTAACGGATGAGATAATAAATGTAAAACGCCTGAACGACCACGAACACCCCAACCGTCAGATAGAAGATCGCGTTGATGATCGTGTCGGTCTTGAGCGCGTCGACCGTCGCCGCGGGCGCAGTCCAATACGGATTGTTCGTCCGAACCTCCGCTTGCGCCAATGGTGCAAAACAGCAAGCGAACAGGAACCCCAGCAGGAGCAAGGAAAGGATTTTGGGCAGTCGGCGGCGAATCATCGAAACGAAAGAATAATGGCGGTTGGGATACTCTGCAAATGATCGCGCCGACTTCACGCGCCAGTGGGCGCATCAACTTCCTCGGCACCCTCTGCGGGTGGCTCACTTCCACCCTCTTCAGACTTCTCCGCGCTGGGTGCTCCCGCTTCAGAAATCATCTGCGGAGGAATCGCCTGAAGGGCGGCTTGCGTCCATGGTTCACTCCGATCTCCGACCTCCTCTCGGATCGAAGCGATGTATTCCGGCGTGATCGGTGGCGCGACGTTGCCCCATTCATTTCTAATGTAAGTCAGAACGTACGCGATGTCCGAGTCCTTCAATTGCTTCCAAGCGGGCATCGCGTTGTTGTAGGTATTTCCCAGAACCTGAACCGGCCCCTGAAGCCCGTTCAGGAGGAGTTTCGCAAGGTGGTTGTCTCCGTGCCACTCCTCACCCGTTACGACCCAGTGACTACCGACCAGCGGTGGAAATTGGCCGGCCACCCCTAGACCGGATGCCTGATGGCACACGACGCAATTAGCCGTGTAAATTCTCTTCCCGATTACCATGGGGTCCGGCGGAGCGGCGGGGCCTCCGCCACCACCTGCCCACGACACTTGGTCCGCATTGAAAATGTCAGGTTCAAATCCCCCGCTGTTCATCCCAAGATACAACGCGGACCAACCCACCAAGACGACGGCAAGAATCCACAACCACGATGGCACCGGGGCGGCCCCTGCAACGGGCTCGCTGGCCTCAGTGCGGTAGCTTTCGTTCGTCGGACTGGAATTCGGATCGGTCACTGTGCGGTGTTCGTTGATTATTCTTCCTCTGCGGGAGCCGGCGCTTCAGGCAGCGGGTATTCCCGCTTCAGCGACATCAGATACCCCACGAGGTCGATGGCCTCCGCCTTCGGGACGATTTCAAAACCAGGTTTAGGCTGCCGCACTCCGGCGACATTGACCGCGAGTTCGCTCCTCTGACCCGTGATCTCACGCTCCTCGAAAAGATACGGATAAGCCGGCATGTTGGATCCCGGCATCACGACGGTCGGCTCGTAAAGTAGTTGGTAGAGGGATGCGGCGTCCTCGTATTTCAAGCCGATGTTCGAGAGGTCCGAGCCGATCCGGCTCTCGCCGAGGAAAGGCATCGTGGTCCTCAAATAATCTCGTGGAACGGTCTGCCGAACACCCCATCCCCTGGCAATGTCCGTGAACAAAGGGGCTGGGCGCACTTGTTGGCTGTGGCAATACACGCAGCCATTCACCGCGTAGACGTGCTGCCCCAAATTCGCTGTCCCCGGCCACGGCGGCGGAACGAGGCCGCCCGTTTCCTCCGACGTCTCCGGCTGAAGGTCGGCGAGTGACACGTAAGCGTAGGCAACGATTCCGAGCCAGGACGACCCGAAGACAATGAGAATGCCAATAAATAGACGTGGGAGCGTGCTCATGCGGAAACGGTCTCCGGATTGTGGTTCTTAAGACCGATGGTTTGTCCGGCTCTTTCCGGGAAAGCAACCGGTCGGATAGCCGCCCACGCGAGGACCACGGCCAAAAGCGTGTTCGCAGCCAGGATCAACAACTCGCTCACCGCCACCAACGCCCGGTAAGGATCGGCAAATTTTACGCTGTAGATAAACGACACCTCGACGTCGCGCATCGCAAAGCCCTGCGTCATGCCTCCGATCAGTCCAGCCGTGATAATTAGCGTCAAAGCCGTTACCGTGAACCAAAGGATTAAGTGGCGCAGAACCGGGAACGGGAGCGCACGACCCGTCAAACCTGGTAAAATCGCGAAGATTCCGCCAATCAACGTCAAGGTGACCAGTCCTCCCACGAGCAACTGGTCGAGGGCGGGGGACAGCATCGTAAAGTGAAACACGCTGCTCGCGGACGGAAATACGGTCAGCGCTTCAATGCCAGCGGAAACAGCGTAAGCAGAAAACGCAGCGATAAAATAAATCGACGATCCGGTCGGGTCCGATTTCAAGCCCTCGTCTCCAACCGTCAATTTAAGATTCACCGCGACAGCGATCAGGGGAATCAACAAAAGCACGGTTGCGACGACGCTCATCGTCACCATCCAGACGGGAACCGGTCCGCCGATCAGTCGCGCCATTCCATTCCATCCGCTCAACAAAATCAGGCTCCAAAAACCAAACGTCGCCAGGCCGTAGCTGTAGACCGGTCGACCCGCCGCCCGCGGAATGAAGTAATAAATCAGGCCCAGCGCGAGCGGAACCAACCAAAGATGAACGACTCCACTGGCAAACCACGAGTGGATCGGCCCGGTCGCGGATCCGGCCACCGGGTACCACGCGAGCAGGACGCTGGCGGTCCCATACAACCAAGGGAAGATCAAGAAGGCAGCGATCAGATACCACATCGAAACGTAAACTGCTCCCGGCTGCCGAAAACGAAACATCACGATGGCCCAAGCGCTCATCAAACCGTAGGCGAGCAGCAAAATCGGGTGCACGAAGCCCGGCATGTCGAACAACGCCAACGAAGAACCGGCCCCGGCTAGAATCGCCAGGATGCCGATCATCACAGCCACATTCCAAGTCAAGGCGCTGCACACGAGCAGCGTGCGGTGACGCAGCGAAGCCCGACAAAGCCGAGCCGTCAGCCAAATCCCCAGTCCGATTCCCGCCTGCGATGCCCAACCGTAGACCAGGGCGTTGATCGCCGCTGGCTGAACCCGACCGAACGAAAAGAAGCCGATGAGGTCAAACCAAGTCGGAAGGACCAACTCGAAGGCTGCAAGCGTCGCAAGCAGAGAGCCAACGAGCAACCAAAGCGCACCGCATCCCAAGAACAACAAGACTGGAAAGCGGGTCGACTGATCAATCAATGCCCGCTCGTCGAGCGAAAGCAGACCGGGGGTCGTCGTGGGATGGGCGGTGGTCGGGCCTGCGGTCATGGTTGATCGGATGTCGGAGCGGGCGTCGCACTTTCGGCTGGAGCAGCACCCGGCGCGCCCGGAGTTGCGGACGGCTCCGCCCCGGACGCGGGGGATTCCGCCGGAGTCGGCTCGGTTGAAGCAGCCGATCCATCGGAAGCCGAAGGGTCATTTTCTCCGTCGGCAGCTTCCAGAGGAGCGCCGTCAGCAGCCGCGTCTTGAGCCGGAGCCTCCTCGGCGGGAGCCGGGACCGGGGTGGCGATCGCGTAAGCCGGACGCGGTTCCTGTTGATTCAAAGCCGCGATCTCCCTCTTCATGGCTTCCCTGATCGGTATCCGGACAGTTCCCTTTTCCCGGTCCACCCAGCCGTAGGTCGTCAGCTCTGCCTCGTCAGCTTCGTGCAGGTCGGCAAGATTTGTGCGTCGCAATTCAGCCTTCTCGACTTCGTCCGTAGCACCCGAAGGCGCGACCGAACGCAGCAGAAGCGCAATGACCAAAAACACACCGATCATCACCAACGCTCCGATGAACATCGGCCACGCGGACTTGATCGCGACGGGTTCGGTTGGGTGCGGAGCGGACATCAATTTTTGAGTTTGATCGAGAGAGCCAAGCGTGGATCTTTCGCGGGGAAAAGCGAGGAATCACCCAGTCGCTTGAGAAAAATCGCCGCCAGCAGGCACCCAATGCCGAGCGGGCACAGGATGTCGAGGATGTGAATCGAAACGCCCGATTGGTGCAGTTCCGGCAGAATCATCACGTAAACGTCCAGGAAGTGCATGATCAGAATCCAGACCGCCATCCCACAGAGAAAGGCCGGTTTCCGCTTCAGGGGCTGCGGCAACAACAGAAGGAACGGAATGAAAAAATGTCCCACCACCATGAATTGGCTGAGATACCACCACGACTCGGTATTACGACGCAGAAACCAAATTGTTTCCTCAGGAATGTTCGCGTACCAGATCAACATGTACTGGCTGAACCCGATGTAGGCCCAAAATACGGTGAACGCGAACATGAGCTTACCCATCACGTGGTAATGTTCCACCGTGACGACCTCCTTGAGGTAACCTGCACTCCGGATCGCGGTGATGATGAGAACCAACACGCACATCGAACTCAGCGCACTCCCTGCGAAAATGTAAACGCCCCACATCGTGGAGAACCACTCGTAGTTGAGTCCCATCAGGTAGTCGATCGCCGCAAAGGTCAGAGCCACCGCGAAAAACGGCAAACTGGCAAACGTCAGTTTACGATTCCAAACCGTGTATTTCGGATCGCCGCTGGCGTCTTGTTTGATCGAAAACCGACGCAACAGATACGTCGCGAGGGCGAATCCACCAAAATAGAAGACGCAACGCGCCCAGAAAAACTCTTCGGTGAGATAGGGAAGCTTGTAGGCCAGAAGCGGGTGATCAGCCGGATCGAGCGTCATCCACCGCCAGAGATGATCCTTAACGAAAATAAACGGGATGAACAAAATTCCGACGAAGATCAGCAGGCTTCCCAGGTTCTCCAACTGCCGCCGGACACTCACCGACCACTCCGCATCCACGCCGTGATGAACCAGCGTCCAAAAGAAGCCGCCCATGCAGATCGTGAAAAAGAAATAAAAGCCGAACAGGTAGGAAAACGCGAACTGGGCCGGCTGGAAGAATCCCCAGATGAAGCTCGCCAGCAACGCCAGACCGCCAACCAGGCCTAGGATGATAAACTTCCCGCCGACGTGCTTGTAGTCGAACGTCTCAGCTGCCGGGAGTTTCGCGTGCGAATGCGCGTGGTGGGCGTTTTCCAAAGATGCGGACATGCGGTTATTCCTGAGATTCGAGTTTTGCCCGGTCCGACTCCGGCACGTCGGCAATGGTTCCGACGTAGGCCCGCTGCATCGCGCGCACGTAGGCGACGATCGCCCATCGATCCGCAACCTGAATGTTGTAGCCGTATCCCATCATCGTATTCTTCCCGTGCGTGATTGTGTTAAATATCTCGCCATCAGCCATTTCCTGAAACCTCTCTTGGTGAAAATTGGCGATTCCAACGATCCCGTATTGCGAGGTGATTCCGTTGCCGGCACCGGTGGCACCGTGGCACACCGCACAGCTGATCGCATAGCGCTGCTTACCGCGTTCCATGATCTCTGGAGTAACTTGAAACGGAATCCCCGTGCCCCACTGATCGCCGAATTTTCCGGTGTCGAAGTAATCCGGAACTTTGCCGAATCGGATGGCTTTGTAAGGACCCACCGCAGCCTGGGAATCAGCCTGATCCCCCGCCTCGAGCGGCATCGAATACCCAATCGGCACGGTCCCATCCACCGGCACCCGAGTCCCGGCGCCGTCGGCAAAAAATTCGCTGGGCTTCTGGGCCTTCACCTTCGGCTGGTGATCCATGTCCGGAAACAGCTCGATCGGTCGCTTCGCGGAATGTTGCCCGCGGAATCCCGCCACGGCAACGACGGTCACGACGACCAAAGTGAAGAGGATGAAAAAGTATTTGAGCATTTCCGGAGCAGCCCGCGATCAAAAATCGCGAACAAGCGTGTTACTAACGCCAGTCCGGAGCCGTCAACGATTTTAGGGAATTTGGCGTCCCAAAAACACGCCTGCCGACCAGGAAAACCTGTCGCATTAGAATTTCTTATACAACTAGGCTACCGTACCCACGGATGGCAAGTGGGAGTTCGTGAAAAATAGCCGTTCTCGTCCCTCCGCGTCGATCATCGGCTCCGGCCACATCCACCTCCACCAAGCGGACCAAACCCGGACTTTTATCCCCCCTCTGACGGTATCAAAATCCAGGACACACCGGCAGACCGGGAGATCCACGTCGACTCCACAGCGGCTCAAGGTGCAATCCGTTCGAGCAACTCCGGGTAGACCACGTCCGTCCGCGCTCCTGGCTGCGCCGGATCAATCGAATCGTGCGGCACCCCCAGCTCCAGTGGAAATTCCTTCGTCGCCACCGACGCACCCTCATCCTCCCAGATCGCGGCAAGCTCAATCGCCATCCGCAGGTTGATTGCCGTGTCCGCCGCCGAGGTCATCACGACCGCCCGGCCGGCCCGCGGCTTCGTCTCGCCCGCGTCACGAAATACATCGACTCCCATCCGCATGACCTGGGCGATGGCGTGCGTCGAGAATTGAGGGTAGCTCACATCACTCCCTTCCAAACGTTCTTTTGCCACGGGATCCCACCAGATGAACAAGTTCGGGAGCCGGTAAAGCAAGCCGTGCCAGCGGAGCGACCCAATTACGACCGACGCCCTGCGGGGCAAAGAATGGGGCCAAGAGCACGACCTCGTCGACGTCACTCCGCCACTGCGCCAGCCAAGCTGCCGTGACGCCATTGACCGACAAACCCACCACCACCACCCGCTCACCGAGGCCCCGCGCGAGATCGACCGCCCGGTTCGCCGTATCGAGCATCGACTGCGCGTCCAACAACTCGAGATCACGCGTCATTCGATCCGAATATCCGTGATACGGCGTCCGCGGGATCACCACATTCGCCCCCGCCCCGAACGCCAGCTCGCCGAATTCCGCGAATTGCTTCGGGCAATTCGTCAGCCCGTGCAGCAGCACGACGACCGTGCCGACCTTCCGACCGTGATCCAGCACCCGCCCACGACACGCCTCACTCACCTCCTTCGAAGGAGCGGCGATCAGTTCGTCAAGTTGCCGCCGTGCCTCGGCGTAATCTTCAACCGGACTTGAATTGAGCACCAACTCGTCCGGGTTCAACGGCCAGAATGCCACCACCGCGAGCACCAACACCACGGCGAAAACCAACCCACCGACAGCCCGGAGGATTAACCGGATCGCTTTAGGCATTCGACTCGCATCCCCGGCACGCCGTTCCCTCCCATTCGACCTGAATCGTCGCGTGCTCGATCTCAAACTTGTCGTGCAATTCCCTCCCCATCCGGGTCGCAAAATCATCCCGCTCTTCCGCCGCCGACCGCACGACGTGCACGGTGAGCGCCGTCTCCGTCGTGCTCATCGCCCAGATGTGCAGGTCATGCACGTCGATCACCCCAGCCTGCCCCACCAGAAACGTCCGCACCTCGTCCGGCTCGATGCCCTGCGGCACCGCGTCAATCGCCAGATTAACCGAATCCCTCAGCAGGCCCCACGTTCCGACCGCAATCACCGCCACAATCCCCAAACTCACCAGCGGATCGATCCAGTCCAATCCCGTCAACGCAATCGCCACCCCCGCGATCATCACTCCAGCCGACACCGCCGCGTCCGCCGCCATGTGCAGATACGCCCCGCGAATGTTAATGTCCTTCCCGCGACCCTTCGCAAAAAGCAACGCCGTTCCTCCGTTGACCAGAATCCCGATCCCGGCGACCACCGCCATCGTCCCCCCCTGCACCGCCACGTCCTCACCCAGCCGCCGCACCGCCTCCCAAGCGATGGCACCAATCGCCAACAGCAGCAGAATCGCGTTCGTCAGCGACGCCAGGATGGAAGTCCGCCGCAACCCATAAGTTCGACGCTTCGTCGGCGCGCTCCCCGACATCGCCGCCGCCCCCCAGGCGAGAAGAAGACTCAAGACGTCGCTGGCGTTGTGCCCCGCGTCCGCCAGCAGCGCCACGGAATCGATCCCGATTCCAACCGCCACTTCGACGACGATGTAAGCCGTGTTCAGACCGACGCCAATGGCGAAGGCCCGATTGTAATTCCGCGGGCCGTGATCGTGGTCGTGAGGATGCCCGCTCATCCCGCCGAATCTACCAGTCGAGCAACTCGCCGTCCGCGAAGAACCGCTTCAACTCCACGCCCGCCGCCTCGGTTGAATCCGACGCGTGGCAGACGTTCACCATCTTGTCGACGCCCAGATCGCCCCGGATCGTCCCCGGAGCAGCGACTTGCGAATCAGTCGGTCCCAGCAGGTCCCGCACTTTCTCGATCACCCGCTCACCTTCCAGCGCCAGCGCGATCACCGGACTGGATTGCATGAACGTCTCCACCTCCGGGAAAAACGGCTTGTCCGCGATGTGCGAGTAGTGCTCGCGAAGAATCGGAGCCTCCAGCGCCATCATTTTGCAGCCTCGAATCTTGAAGCCCGCCGTTTCAAATCGCTTAATGACTTCACCGCAATGTCCCTTAGTCACGCAGTCCGGCTTGAGAAGAATTAGTGTCGTTTCCATAAAATATAATGCCGGCTCTACCTCCGGGACCGAGACTTCTACCGATGCCCCCGGTAATTTGCAACCCCATCCAGGGTAGGGCCGCTGCCCACACATCTCGTCACCCCCTCCCCGCCAAACCCCCTTTCAACAGCCCGCCCCTACCGCCACACCACCACGGCTTCCTTCACCATCATCCGCTCTCCCGCGCCAGCCTTTGGCACGTCGTCCCCAGCCTCCGCCTCCCGCAACTCGAACTTGATCGCCGGGAACCTCGTTCGGTCCGGACTCCCGGGCAGCACCGCCGCCACCTTCTCGACCTCGCGACAAAACTGCATCGGCCACACGCCAATCCTCTGCGCCATGTCCGGCTTCTCCGGATCCGCGAAATACACTGGCAGCGCGATGACCATCACCATGACCAGCGTGCTCCCGATCAGCGCGCCATTGGCCAAACCAACGATGGCACCCAGCCCCTGATCCACTCGATTCGCCCGCTGTTGATGAAATCCATATCCCTTCAGCCGCACCGCCAAACCCGCCACAAAAGCGCCCAGCGCCGTCAGCCCCACGAACACCAACAACGCCAAGTATCGCGGATCCACCGGCACGTTCTTCGCCAAAAACTCGGTCGCGGGCTGCCAGAAGTGCAACCCAAGAAGCACCGCAAAGACCGTGACAATGAGATACCTCATCTCCGTCGCCGCCCCGTCCCGCCAACCAAACCACGCCCGGTACAAAGTGGCCCCTGCCACCGCCAGAATCGCCAAAGCCGTCCAGATCATTGCCGTTCAGCTTGCCTCCAAAACTTCTTCAACCGTCGTCATCCCGAGAAGCACCTTCTCGGCACCGTCCTGCCGATAACTCCGAAAACCTTTCGTCGCCACCAATTCGAGCAACGCTGTCTCACCCATTCCATCCCCGACCGCTTTCCGAACTTCGTCGTCTAACAAAAGCAATTCGAACAACCCCGTCCGCCCCCGATACCCCGTATCCCGGCAAGCCGCACACCCCCCCGCCGCGTAAAGCGTCGTCCCCGGATCGAACGAAAATCCCACCGACTCCAGCTCATTTCCGGTCGCCCCGTAGGGCTGTCGGCATTCTTCACATAATTTCCGCACCAGCCGTTGCGCCACGATCATCAACAGCGCCGAGGCGACCTGATACCGCTCGATCCCCATGTCCTGCAACCGCGAGATCGTCCCAATCGCGTCTTTCGTGTGCAGGGAACTCAGCACCAGGTGGCCCGTCAACGCCGCGCGCAACGCGACTTCGGTGGCCTCCGCGTCCCGCATTTCCCCCACGAGGATCACGTCCGGATCCTGCCGCAGAATCGACCGCAGCCCGCTCTCGTAAGTGATCCCCGCCTTCGGATTCACCGCAATCTGCGTCGCACCGGCCAACTCATACTCCGCCGGATCCTCGATGGTCATGATGTTCAATCGCGTCGCGTCCAGCTCCCGCAAGGTCGCGTACAGCGTCGATGTTTTCCCCGATCCGGTCGGCCCGGTCGCGAGGATCATTCCATTCTTCGCGTTCACGTTAGCCTGAAACGTCGCCAGCATCTCCTCCCGCATCCCCAGTGCACGGAGATCCAGAATGCCGCCCGCATGATCCAACACGCGAATCACCACCTTCTCGCCGTAAATTGAATTCGCCGTCGCCACCCGGAAATCCACCTGACGTCCGTCCATCCGCACGCGAAATTTCCCATCCTGCGCGCGGCGCTTTTCCGACACGTCGATCTCGGCGAGCGTTTTGATCGAAGTCACGAGCCGCTTCCCGTCGACCGTGTCCAGCGTCCGCCGTTCTTGCATGATTCCGTCCATCCGGTGCCGCACCCGGTAGTTCCCGTCCGATGGCTCGATGTGCACGTCGCTCGCTCGGTCCAACAACGCCTCTTCGAGCACCTGTCGTGCGGTATCCAGACCCGACACGAGCGCCCCACCCGTCGCCGCTCCGGCCGTTTCCACCCCTAAAAATTCCAACCGTCTCGCTTCGTCGGCCGCAACCTCCGATTTCGCAGCCGGCGCACGCTTCCGGTCTTTCCAAGACAATCCCGTCCCACTGATCTTGAGGCCGTCCGCCGCCGATTCTTCCGCCGCCTGACCCTCCTTCTTTCGCAATCGCTTCTTGGTCCCCGCAAAACCCGCAACGAGTCCACGCCAGACAAAATAAAGCGCCGCCCCGATCAGCGGCATCAGTAACGCAACCATCGTCCAGGCACGACCGCCGGCCTGCCGCTTCCAGATGTCCTTCTGCACCGCCTGAACACTCCGCATCCACAACCCGCCGCCGACCAGGATGACCAACAAAACCACTACGAAGTTCCACCGCCCCCCCGATTCCAGAGGCACCGCCGCCACCGGTTCCGCTTCATCCACCTCCTCCGCCGTCGGCAACTCGGGTTCCACGACCCACGGATCCGGAGTCGCTTCCCCCGCCGCCGCGTTCTCCTCCGCGACCATCGACAAAGCCGGTTCCGGCTCGACAACCTCCTCCACCGCCTCGGTCTCTGCACCGACCTCGACCACCGCCTCCGGCTCGACCGGCTTCCCGTCGATGCTCACAATTGCCTTCAGCGGAAACCGGATGATCCCCTGATCGACCCTCAACGTGACCGCATCATCCGTTCGCGTCACCACTTCCACGTCCGACATCTCGCTCCCATCGCGAAACGTCACGGAAGCCGCCGACACCGATCCCGCCACCAAGAGCAATGCTCCCAAAATCGTCGAACTAGCAAATTGCACCCCCATGCCGCGCGCCATCAAAGCCACGCCCCCGCGCGAGTCAACCCTTTCTGGAAACATAGGGGTTACCCCGATCCGATTTCGCTCAGTGGTGAAATCCCGCCGCCTCCTCCTCCGTCAGCGGCTTCACGACCGGATGCTTCGCCAGATAATCCAAGGCGTCCCGCAAATCATTCAGCAACAGCACCCCCAGATCCCGGCTCACCCCGTGCCGCACCAGAATCCGTTGGATCGTCCGGTCCGCGCAATTCGCCGGCAACGTGTAAGCCGGCACTTGCCAACCCCGGCACCGCAAGCGGTCCGCCACGTCGTAAAGCGTGAAGTCCGCCCCGTCCCGCAGCTTCCAGCACAGCGCCGGAATGCCGGCGTCCATCCGCCCGTCGTAAACGATCTCGAACGGCCCCATTTTTCCAATCTCCGCCGCCAAAAATTGAGCCGTCTCGTAGCAAGCCGTGTGGATCTTCCGATACCCCTCCACGCCCAGCCGCAGAAAGTTGTAATACTGCGCCACCACCTGGCCGCCCGGCCGCGAGAAATTCAGCGCGATGTCCCGCATGTTTCCCCCCAGGTAATTCACCCAAAAAATCAGCTCCTCCGGCAGATCCGTCTCCTCCCGCCAGACGATCCAACCCACCCCGAGCGGCGACAGACCGAACTTGTGGCCGGACGCGTTGATCGATTTCACCCGCGGCAGCCGAAAATCCCACACCACCTCCGGCGCGCAAAACGGCGCGAGGAACCCCCCACTCGCCCCGTCGACGTGGATCGGGATGTCTAACCCCGTCTCGGCTTCGAACGCGTCGAGCGCCGCCGCGACCGCCGCCACCGGCTCGAACTGACACGTAAACGTCACCCCCAGCGTCGGCACCACGCCGATCGTGTTTTCGTCGCACCGCTTGATCGCTTCCTCTGGCGTCATGATGAGCCGACCCTCCTCCATCGGAATCTCCCGCAGCTCGATGTCCCAATATCGCGCAAACTTGTGCCAACACACCTGCACCGGCCCGGTCACCAGATTGGGTCGGTCGATCGGCTTGCCCGCCGCCCGCCGCTTCGCCTCCCAGCGGCGCTTCATCGCCATCCCCCCCAGCATCGCCGCCTCGCTCGACCCCGTCGTCGAGCACCCGACCCCCGTCATCGCCGCCGGCGAATTCCACAGGTCCGCGAGCATCCGCACGCACCGCGCCTCGATCTCCGCCGTCTGCGGATACTCGTCCTTGTCGACCATGTTTTTGTCGATGCACTCGTCCATCAGCCGGTGCACCTCCGGCTCCTCCCAGGTCTGGCAGAACGTCGCCAGATTCTGCCGGGCATTCCCGTCCAGCATCAGCTCGTCGTGAACCAACTGATAAACGCGCCGCGGATCCCGTTCATCCCGCGGAAATTTCGCCGTCGGAATGGTCAGCCCCAGATCCTGCGATCCATAAATCTCGTCGTTCTCGTCGGCGGGCGCGGGATGTTTCCGATGAAGCGGCATAGCTCAGAATCGTAGCAATCCCGTCAACCGCTCCGGCCGACGGTCCACCGGCTCAATCCCCGCCTCAGGCCCGCTCGCCGAGCTGCCCGCAGACCCGAGAGGCCCGCGCCTCACACCAGAGCCTCCAAACCACGGGCCACCGAGAACTCCGGCCGCCACCCCGCCGCCTTCAGCTTTCCGGGATCCGACGTCGAGTGCCGGATGTCCCCCGCCCGCACCTCCGCGTGGACGACCTCCGATCGCGATCCCGTCATCCGCTTGATCGCCTCCACCAGCTCCAAAATGGTCAACGCTCCACCGTAACCCGCATTGAACACTCCCTCGACGCCTTCCGTCTCCGCCGCGAACGCGAGCGCCCCCACGATGTCCTTCACGAAAACGAAATCCCGCGTCTGGCCGCCGTTGCCGAACACCGTAATCGGCTCGCCCGCTCGTGCCTTCTGCAAAAAGATCGGCACCGCCGCCGCGTAAGCGCTCGCCGGATCCTGCCTCGGCCCAAACACGTTGAAGAACCGCAAACACGCCGTCGACAGCCAACCTTCCCGCGCGTAGAGCCCGCAATAATACTCGCCGTCCAATTTGGTGATCGCGTAAGGGCTGCGCGGATCCGGCACCATCGTCTCCACCTTCGGCTGCACTGGATTCTCCCCATACACGGCCGCAGAACTCGCAAAACACAGCTTCTTCACCCCGGCTCCCCGCGCCGCTTCCAGCACGTTCAGCAACCCGTTCACGTTGATGTCCACCGTCTCCCGCGGCTTCTCCATCGACTCCGGCACGCTCACCAACGCCGCCAGGCGTTGAAACTCGCCAAACGCCCGCAACGCCGCGTACGCCTGCTCCTCGTTTTCGATCACGTCATACATCCGCGCCCCTTCGATCATTGGATAGCACCGCTACGTCCAACCCTCCTGATCGCGATAGAACGGACGCCCGTCGACTCCCAAGATCACCCGCAGCGACCGTCATTTTCCGCCCTCCCACAAAGGTGTCGGGTACTCGCCCGCCGCGCCGATCCGCGCCAACTCGGCAACGACTCCCTCCCGGTCCTCGCGATACGTCACGCCAAACCACCGCGCATCGGATTCCAGCACCGCCACCGCGGTTTCCCCCCCGGCGATCAACTCGCTCACCGCGCTCGGGATGTAAAACTCCGCCTTCGACTTATCCGGAGTCAGCCCCCGCAGAAAATCGGCAAACATCCCGCCCAACCTCGGAAAAATCTCCGGCGAGAATCCCCAAAAGTTCATCGAAACCAACTCGTCACCGTCAAACCGCCGCCGCGTCCCCCCCGGATCCTCCCCCGTGAACCCGCCGCCCTCGGCCGCTCCGATCTCCGTGCACTCCGTCACCGTCTTCAGAGCCCCGCCAGCGTCCACCGCACAAATCCCCCGCGACACCGTCCCGTGCTCCGACACCGTGTTCCGCAGAGCGTAGGCCACCAACGAACACGCGATGCCACCGCCGTCTTCCACGCCCCGCAACCAGTCCCCGATCACCGAGAACGCCGCCCGACCGTAGAAATCATCCGCGTTCACGACCAGAAACGGCTCCCTCACGACGTCCCGCGCCGCCCAGATCGCCTGCCCCGTTCCCCACGGCTTCCCCCGCCCTTCCGGCACCGCAGATCCCTCGGGCAGATCGTCCAGCGCCTGATGCACCAGCTCCACCTCCACCGCGTCCCCGTATCGCGACACGACCTTCTCACGAAACTCCGCCTCGAACTCTTCGCGAATCACAAAAACGACTTTCCCAAATCCAGCCCGCACCGCGTCGAAAACGGAATAATCCAGAACGAACTCCCCGGCAGGCCCCACCGGATCCATCTGCTTCAACCCCCCGTAACGACTCCCCATTCCGGCCGCTAGAACTAACAACGTCGGTCTCATCCCCCGACCATCCCGAAAACCGCTCCCCGGAGCAAGACCTCCAACCGTGGCAACGAAAAGCAAGAACGAGGACGCCTCCAGCACCCTCCTCGAATTTGCCTCCGGCGCCCAAGGTGTTTACACGCAGGTCGTCCATTCGAAACACGCCGCCGACGCCCGCACGACCACCCTCCACCCGCCCAAGGCACTCGACCATTTCGGGGGTGACAACGCCCTCGCCGACTCTTCATCGCCGTGATCGAAGGCCGCGCCTGACGCCGGTCGTCCGTCCAGCGCGTCTGGCCGTCCGTACAGCGCGTCTGGTCGTTCGTACAAGCGCTCCCGCGATCAGGACGGAGGACTCATCGTTTGCACAAAGCGCCGGGGGGCTCAGCGATAGGTTTTTGCCGGTTGGGCAAGCGCGCGCACGGTTCGTGCGGTCGCGCAGCGATCTGCCCACGCGTTTTGCCGTCTGTACAGAGGGTTTGTGGTCTGTACACGCGATTTGGAGCTGCCGGATACCGCGTTCTCTTCGCGACGCGCCTTGATGGTGCCATTCCGCAATCTCTTCTTTTCTGTTCCCATTTTATGCGGCAACGCACTACCGTCCGCGGCTGAACCCAAACTAACTATGACCAACGATAATATCCGGCGCAAATTCGACACCACCGACCGCATGAGTAACTTCGGGACCAAGCATCTCCCGGAGTTCACGCCCACCTCGCGGGGCAACCGGTTGTTCCAGCAGACCGCCACCGTCGCCAACACCATGCGGCAGGCTGGAGCCGGGAAGCTGAGCGGCACGCAGGCCTACCGCAGCGGCACGACCAGCAAGCGATTCTGGTACGGCGAGATCAAAGAGGATCTCGAGCCCATCCGCGACACCGCCGTGGCGATCAGCATTGCGGAGGGCACGCCCGAGTTCGACGACCAATTCCGCCTACCGCGCGGCTCCGCCTACGACACCATGCTCGCCGCCGCCCGCGCATTTCTGAAGGACGCCACCCCACACAAGGATCTCTTCATCGAATTCGAAATGCCCGAGGATTTCCTCGAGGATCTCGCCGCAGACATCGAAGCCTTCGAACAAGCCGACAACGATCAGGATTCCGCCCTCGGCGAGCAGGTCGGCGGCACCGCCAATCTCGCCGATCTCGCCGCCACCGCGATGGACCTGCGCAAGCAGCTCAACGCCATCGTGCGGAATAAATTCAAAGGCAACCCCGGCATCCTCGCCCAGTGGGAAACTGCCCAACACCTCGAGCGCTCCCCACGCCGCGCCCCCGGCCAACCCGAGGCCTGATCCCACCGCCCGTCCGAAAGGTCCGGCACCGCCTCCGCGGTGCCGGACCTTTTGCTCGCCACCTGCGCAAATATCCGTGACCTTGCGCAGCTTCGATGTCGCCCCCCGTTCTTAAATACCTGAACGAGCTGTATGCGATCTCCGGCGTCGGAGTGACAAATACTCAAACCCTCAGATTATGCGGATTCTCCATTGTTTTCCTTTTCCCAAGAGGGAAGCCTTTTGCCGGTGAACAACGATGCCCTTGAGCTTGCCCCGCCCCGCAGGACGGGAGTCATCTATACCAAGCCGTGGATGGTTGAGCTTATCCTTGATTTGGCTGGCTACCTGCCTGAGCGACCGCTCGCTCGACTCGTTGCCCTGGAACCCTCGGCGGGAGATGGAGCATTTTTACGGGCTATGGTGCGCCGCCTTGTGGAATCCTGTAGACTCCACGAAATCCCAATGGAGCAAGCCACCGCCGCCATCGGTGCCTTCGAGATCGACGCTGAGGCGGCTCGCCTAGCTGTTGATGCGGTCGAAGACGAACTGAGCGAACTCGGCGTCACACCCGATACAGCGGCACAGCTTGCACGGAGCTGGATTAAGCACGATGACTTTCTGGAAGCCTCACTAGGGTTTCCAATCGCCGATTTTGTGATTGGCAACCCGCCGTATATTCGTCTTGAAGACATCCCCACGGCTAAATCCGCTTTTTATCGGAGCGGCTTTAGCGCAATGCGCGGTCGAGCCGATATCTACGTCGCCTTTTATCAAGCCGCACTTCTCCAGCTTCGACCCGGAGGCGTGTGTGCATATATTTGCGCCGACCGATGGATGCTCAATGACTACGGGAGTGGCTTGCGCGATTTTATTACCACTGCGGGCTATAATGTTCGTGCCGTCGTCGAGGCCCACGACGTGGATGCGTTCGAAACTGCCGTCTCCGCCTATCCGGCGATTACGATCATCGCGCAGGAAAAACAAGGACCCGTCACTGTCGCGAAGGCACTCCGCGGCATTGAGCGTGCGGATCGCCGGAACGTGAGGAAACGTCTTGCAGATGGTCAGTCCGACAGCACGATTTCCGTAGCACGATTTCCCGATTGGTTTCGCGGAAAGGAGCCATGGCCGTGTTCATCGCCGGAGGCGTTGCAGCTTCTCAAGCAACTGGAAGCGAACTGCGTCCCCCTGGAGAGTCGCACCACGGGCACGCAGATCGGGATTGGCGTCGCAACGGGAGCGGACCGCGTCTTCATCACCGATAAAAAACCGGACGTGGAGCCCGACCGCTTGCTCCCGCTTGCGCTCGCATCGGACCTTAAACTCGGACGCGTAAACTGGTCCGGGCATTACCTTGTGAATCCGTGGAATGAAGATGGGCTTGTAAATCTCGCGGCATATCCTCGCTTCGAAGCTTATCTACGACCCCATTTTGAGGTCTTGACCGAACGCCACGTTGCGAAAAAAAGGCCTTTGCAATGGCACAAAACCATTGATCGCGTAAATCTACAGCTATTCGGAAAGCAAAAGTTATACATTGCTGATATCAAGGAGAGGCTAATACCTACTCTTGATCTTGGGGAGACGTATCCCCAGCATAACCTTTACTGGATTACATCCGAAACTTGGGATCTTCGGGTACTCGGGGGTCTCTTAATGTCCGCTGTCGCGGAGTTTTTTATCAAGTGCTACGGCGTGAGGATGCGAGGCGGATTTCTTCGATTCCAAGCGCAATATCTCCGACGCATCCGAGTTCCGGCACCAGAAGATATTTCCCCGGAGATCGCTAGGGCTTTGAGTGACGCTTTCGATACACAAAACGTTACTCTCGCCACCGAAGCGGCCATGAAAGCTTACAAAATAGATTCTCTTCCAGAATGAAAAACCCCCTCGCTGAAACTGACATTTTCTCCAACGCGATAAAACACTGGTGGAAGTCAAAAACTTCTGGGAAAGCGAAAAGAGTTCAAGGGGGTACGCGAGACGCAAACCTCCACGGCAAAACGATGGACGGCTTTGCTGTGACAATCCGGGATTTCCTAGTCGGCATGGGTGTGAAGTCCCAGCACATTTTCGCTGGAGGTCACCTCTCCACGAAACCGGCAATCTTGCCATCATACTTTCGTCCATCAAAAAACTGGGATCTAATCGTGCTTGCAAATAGCCGCTTTCACCCAGCCGAGGGCGACAAAGGCGGCCCGATCCTGTATGCAGCGGTAGAGTTCAAGTCCCAGGATAAAAGCATCGGAAATAACCAAAATAACCGCCTCGAAGAAAGTGTTGGTAATGCGCATGATTTCTGGACCACTTACGCTGATTCTGGTTTTGAGCGGCAGCAACCACGACCGTGGTTGGGATATTTATTCGTCGGAAAGTACAAGCCCGATTCCGATGGAGTACCTGTTGAGATCAAGCAGCCTCACTTCCTCACGATGAGTCCCTTTCGGGTCGAGGGTAGCGATGTTATGAGAAACTTCAAAGGACCGTCGTACGCGCAGCGTTATATGACCTTCATGAAACAAAGCGTCGGGGCGCGACTCTACGATGCGGGCGCATTTATCGTCACCGACGAATCAATTCACCGCAAAAGCCCAAATCACCGAGTTTTGATGCCAGAGTTTGGTCCAACGAATTTTCTGAGAAGCTTAAAGGCACAGATTCTCGCGCACTATCCGGGGGCACAAATCAAACCGGGATCTATCGCGGAACTGATTTAGACATTCGGATGAAGTATGGTTAACGAACGCCCTTCACCTCCTCCGCATCACCGCCATCCTCGCCCTCCACCCCGACCTCGACGCGCATTATCTCGCGAGTGCGGCAAACCCATCTCTCAAACTCGCCTAACGCCATGTCCGCTCCATTCCCAATCCCTTTTCCGGACCGCCTACCCACGCGCATTTCACCCTGTCCGATCATCGAAGCGATCTTGGAGGTCCGCTTCGTAACGAAGGAGGATTGGTCCGTTCTTCCCGGGTTGCTCTACGCCTGCATCCGCGAAAGATACGGCGAGAAGAAGCCATTACCTCTCAGCCAGCTTCCGGAAGAGTTTCGTAAATCGGATCCCGGACTAATCTATCAGCCGCTCGTGCAGTTTTTGCGGCCGGGCTTCGTGGTCCAATTTGGTCCGAGGGTGCTCGCGTTGGCTGCCGTGGGGGAGTATCCGGGCTGGAGTGCGATCCGGGACGAGATGGCATGGCTGCTTGCCCAGGTCGAGAAGGCAAGCTTCCTCCTCGAAGGGGAACGTCTGGGGATGCGTTACATCGATTTCTTCCCGGGTGACGTGTTTCCCAACCTCGTGATCCGGACGATGATCGGCGACACTCCGCTGGACGGATCGGAGATGGCACTCACAAAGGTTCTCCGGCACCCGCCGTATACGGCGAGACTCGTTCTGAACAACAGTTCGATGGTCACTGCCGGCGCCGATGCCCGTCGGGGAAGCATTCTCGACCTCGATCTGTGGCTTGGGCCGAGTCATTTCGACCTGTTCACGAACGGCATCGAGCAGTTCGGCAAGGCACACGAACTCAACAAGCAGGTGTTCTTTGGGCTTCTGCGTCCGGAATTTCTCGCTACTCTCTCGCCGGAATATAGGTAGCTTGTCGTATGTCTATTGTCTCCTTCGTTCCACAGGCCTACCGCTTCACGGAAGACCTCTACTCGGGAACCGAGGAATCATCGGTGCCCTTGTATCTCACTTCACAACCTGGAGAGTCGGAGCGCGATGAGTTGCTGCTGTCGAAACTTGGCGTGCGTGGATGGGGGCGACTGCACTATTTCCGGAGCGCTTTTTCGGGCTCATGGGGCGATGGGCGCGAGCGACCGCTGTCGCCGCGGGCAGTGGAAGTGTTTTCCTCGTTCCTCGAAAGGGCTCAGCTTCCTCCGTCTTCCCAGCTTTCTCTTTTTCTAACTGACGATGGAAATCTGGAATTGGCTTGGCGCGACGACGTCGGTCGGCCAGTGCAGGTCGAATTCGGTCCAGATGAGAGCGAGGTCTACATCGAGTCGGGAGGCGTGGAAGAGACGTTCGCCAACGACGGTCTGGACGAAGTAATCGCGCGACATTTCGCGTAAGTTGAATGCCCGTCGATCCGGCCGAAACGATTGCGCGGGCAATTTGCTCCGACAAGTGGGACCACGAAACCGGTGAGCTGTCTCCAAGCCTCTTCAAAGGAAGTCGAACTTCGGTCAGTCGTCTGGCGATCACTCCGTTCGAAGACACGTGGGTGCTTTTCCGGGACAGAGTTGAAAAACCTCCCGAGCGAACCCTTGAGCGAATTGGCATTATCGGAGTGGGACACCTTCAGGAGATCGGACGATCCCATGCGGGAAAGCCCATGGAATTGACGGTGGAGCCGAAGCCTTTGGACAACTATCCATCGCACGCGGAGATTCCTCAGAATATTTCGCGCGGCCTTGCCAACAAGATTGTCGCTCAGCTGCAATTGCACGAAGAGCGAGTGGCTTGATTCCGCTTCCCGGAACTCCGCACCGACGACGGCTCGGGTCCCGGCGGCTACGACTCGGCTTACTTCGACCGCAACGCCGACAACCAGCCGGACAAAAACCGCATCTGGGCCTCCTACTACGCCAACGCCGCCGCTCCCGCCTGGCGCGAGCATTTCCTCGCCAAAGCCCAAGCCATGATCGACTCCCATGGCGTCGACGGATTCTTCCTCGATACGATTGAGACCTGCCTCAACTATCCCGAGTCCTTCGACGCCATGGTCAGTCTCATCAAAGACCTTCGCGCAGCTCACCCCGATAAAGTCATCGTCATGAACCGCGGCTGGGACCTCCTCCCCGACCTTGGAGTGACCGCCGATGGCCTCATGTTCGAGTCGTTCACGCTCAGTTACGACTTCGGCGACAAGGAATACGTCACCATGCGCCCCTCCGCCTGGGATCACGGCCTCGACATCTGGAAAAAGCTCCTCCACCCCGCCCAGGAGCAATACGGCCTCGTCGTCCTGGCCCTCGACTACGCCGCCTCCGCCGACGCGGCCGACATCCCGTTCGCCCTCGACCGCGCGGCCACCCTCGGCCTCATCCCCTGCTTCACCACCATCAGCCTCGACGCGTTCTACGACGTCGATAACACCGGCAAGGTCGACGAAAAATGGTTCGCCCTGCAGGAGACCAAGGAATCCCGCGACGTCACGCTCACCGAACCCACCAACGGCTTTCCCGCCGAGACCGTCATCAGCCCCAGCTCGAACTACCCCGACTACTCCGCGGCCGCCGTCATCGACGGCGTCGCCAGCGGCGAACCCAAGCAAGCCCTTGGCTGGCGAGCCCGCGCCTGGGCGTCGATGGAACAACCCGGAGAACACTTCCTCGAAATCGCCCTCCCGGACGGTGTCGAAGCCAAGGGCGTCGAGATCGATTGGGCCTGGGATTCCGGCGAGACGTATTCGGCCAAAAACTTCCGCGTCGAGATCCAACCCGCCGGAGCCGTCGGCCAATGGGAAACCATCACCCGCCTCGAGGACAACGCCGCCCCCACGAACAAGATCGACCTTCCCGATGGTGAATTTACCGGCCTGCGCATCGTTCAAGCCTCCGCCGGAGGAGCCAGCCTCCGCCCCAACCTCATGTGGGTCGAGCAGGTCAAGTTGCTCCGTTAGGCCTCCCGGCTCCAGCAACGCCCCCCAAAAAAACCTGAGCGCAGCGAACACTCCTTTTCGCATTCCGCATTCCAAATTTCTAATTCCAAAGCGCTAGCCGGCCCATGCAAACCCTCGACTGGGCCATCCTCGCCACCTCGCTCACCGGACTCCTCGTCGCCTGCGTTCTCGTCGGACGCCAATCTCGAGGCGTCTCCGACTATCTCGTCGCCGGACGCCTCGCCGGTCGCTACCTTCTCACGCTCTCCGAAGGCGTTGCCGGGCTCGGCGCGATTACCATCGTCGGCACCTTCGAGGTTTTCTACTCCGCCGACTTCGTCCCCGTCTGGTGGGGATACTTTCTCGCCCCGCTCGGCCTCTTCCTCGCCCTCAGCGGATTCGTCATCTACCGCTACCGCCAGACCCGCGCCATGACGATGGCCGAGTTCATCGAGATGCGCTACACGCCGCGCTTTCGACTCTTTTTCGGCGCATTCACGTTCATCTCCGGCGTAATCAACTACGGCATCTTTCCCGCCGTCACGGTCCGCTGCCTCATGCAATTCTGCGGACTCCCCGACACCGTTATGATCGCCGGTTTTGCGCTCCCCCTTTTTCCCACCCTCATGGCGCTCGAACTCGGCCTCGCCATCGCCCTCGTCTGGCTCGGCGGCCAGATCACGATCCTCGTTTCCGATTACCTCCAGGCCGTCTTCGGCCTCATCGTCTTCCTCGCGCTCATGCTCTTCTTCCTCTGGTGGATGCCGTGGACCGACCTCATTGACGGCCTCCGCATGGCCCCCGCGGGGCAGTCGATGATTCATCCCTTCCGCGCCAATGATGCCGCCGACTTCACACCAGCCTACTACTTGATCGGAGCCTTCATGGTCGTCTACACGACCCGCGCCTGGCAGGGAAACTCCGGCTACAACGGCTCCGCCCGCACGCCTCACGAAGCCCGCATGGCCGGCATCTTCGCGAACTGGCGCGCCGTCGCCCAGAATCTCGCCCTCCTCCTCATGCCGCTCTGCGTTTTCGCCGTCCTGCATAATCCCAAATTCTCCGAGCAGGCTTCGCAAATCACCACCCTCCTCGCCGCCGTCACCGACCCGGCCACCCGCACCCAGGTCACCGTGCCCGTCGCCCTGTCGGTCATCCTCCCCACCGGATTCCTCGACCTCCTCGCCACCACGCTCGTCGCCGCCGCGATCAGCACCGACAACACCTACCTCCACTCCTGGGGTTCCATCTTCATCCAGGACGTCGTCCTCCCGCTTCGCAAAAAGGCCCTCACGCCCCGCCAGCACGTCTTCCTCCTCCGCGCCGCTTCGCTCGGCGTTGCCGTCTTCGCCTTTTTCTTCAGCCTCCTCTTCCCGCTGAAGGATTACATCTTCATGTTCATGGACGTCACCGGAGCCATCTTCCTCGGCGGCGCGGGCTCCGCCATCATCGGTGGCCTCTACTGGAGCCGCGGCAGCACCGCCGGCGCCTGGTGCGCGATGATCACCGGAGCTCTCCTCTCCGGGATCGGCATCGCCACCCAGCAGACCTGGACCCACCTCGCCCCCTGGCTCCTCACCCGCCTGCCCGGCAACGCCTGGCTCGCCGCCAACGCCGAGCTTTTCCCCTACAACGGCCGCCAGATCATGTTCATCGCCATGGTCGCCGCCCTGTTAATCTACGTTGTCGTCTCCCTCCTCAGCCGAACCCACTTCGACCTCGAGTCCCTCCTCAACCGTGAGGCCCGCGTCGCCCACGACCCGGAATCCGCTCCCGTCTTCGGCTGGCGCGAACGCGTCGCCGAGCTGATGGGAGCCGGTCACGAATTCACCCGCGGCGACCGCCTCATCTGTCGCCTCACCCTCATTTGGACGTTCTTCTGGTGGATCCTCTTCGTTGTCGGCTCCATCACCAATCTCCTAATCGACGTCCCGGACAGCGTCTGGTCGACCTTCTGGCGGTGGAACGTCGGCCTCACCGCCCCCATCGCCTTCATCGCGACCCTCTGGTTTCTCATCGGCGGAGCCAGGGATTTCCGTCAACTCCTCATCGACCTGAAAAAATCTCACGAAATGTTGCCATGATTGCCCGCCGCTTTGGTCTCACCCTCTTCGCCCTTCCCTTCCTGGCAGCCACCTACCACGTGTCCCCGGGGGGCAACGACTCCGACTCCGGCACCGCCGCCGCCCCCTGGAAAACCCTCTCCCACGCCGCCTCCACCGCCATCGCGGGAGACACGGTCGAGGTCGCCACGGGCACCTATCCCGAGCGCGTCACCTTCCCCCGCTCCGGCACTGCCGCCGCCCCGATCACCTTCCGCGCCGCCCCCGGCGCGACCCCCGTTCTCGACGCCACCACCCTCACGCCACCCGCCGCCGCCTCCGCGCTCCTGACTCTTTCCGGCGTCAGCCACGTCCACGTCGAGGGATTCGAACTTCGAAACTACCGCACCGCCACCCGCAACCACGTCCCCATCGGCATCCTCGTCAACGGAGCCAGCACCGACGTCCGTCTCGAACGCAATCACATCCACCACATCGAGACCAACGTCACCACCCGCAACAACGGCGACGCCCACGGCATCGCGATCTTCGGCACCACCACCGTCCCAATCTCCGGCATCGTCATTCGTGGCAATCACCTCCACGACCTCCTCCTCGGCTCCAGCGAAGCTCTCGTCCTCAACGGCAACGTCACCAACTTCCTCGTGGAGAAAAATCACGTCCACCACTGCAACAACATCGGCATCGACTTCATTGGTCACGAAGGCACGGCCCCCACGCCCGCCCTCGATGCCGCGAGGGATGGCATCGCCCGACTGAACGTCGTCACGGACCTCACCGCCTACGGCAATCCTGCCTACGGGAACAACTACGGAGCCGACGGCATCTACGTCGATGGCGGTCGCGACATTCTCATCGAACAAAACACCGTCGCCCGCTGCGACATCGGCATCGAATGTGCCAGCGAACACGCCAACCTCGGCACCACCCGCGTCACCGTCCGCAACAACCTTGTGTACGACAACACCATCGGCGGCATTTTCCTCGGCGGCTACGACACCCAGCGCGGCTTCACCGACGACTGCCTCATCGAGCACAACACTCTCGTCAATAACGACACCCGCCAAGACGGCAACGGCGAGATTTACCTCCAATACGACGTCCGCGATTCCACCTTCCGCCACAATCTCATCGTCACGAACTCGCAAGGCCTCGTCGTCGGCAACCCCTACTCCGAAAACACCGGCAACACCCTCGATCACAATCTCATCGCCACCCCGACCGGAACCTCTCCGCAATGGCAGTGGAAGAGCCAAACCCGCACCGGCCTCACCGCCCATCGCACCGCCACCGGTCAGGACCTCCACTCCACCACCACCAACGATCCGCTTTTCGTCGACGCCACCAATGCCGACTACACCCTGCGCCCCGGATCCCCGGCGATCGACTTCGGAGATCCCACCTTCTCCCCGTCGCCGGGCGAAACCGATCACGGCGGCACCCCCCGCGTTCTCGGTGATCGCACCGATGTCGGTGCCTACGAATTCGACCTCCTGAATTTCGCCGGTGCCGGTCAACCCACCGCTCTCCAGCTCGATCCGATCAACTCCACCGCCACCTACACCCGCCGAGCCG
Organism: uncultured Verrucomicrobiae bacterium; assembly: GCA_963832325.1. Classification (GTDB taxonomy): domain Bacteria; phylum Verrucomicrobiota; class Verrucomicrobiia; order Chthoniobacterales; family JAATET01; genus CAVVKW01. Next base: position 100,879 of record CAWHTR010000001.1, read on the forward strand.
ATTGGCAAAACCATTCACTCACCTTCGAGATCCAGACCAACCCCGACCTCGATCGCGATCATTGGAACCAAACTCCGGCCACGCTCACCCGCACCGCCACACCGGATCCACCCGACGGCACCGAGCGCGTCACGTTCCACCTCGCCCTCCCCGCCGGCCCCCGGCTCTTCGCCCGATTGAAATGCTCGATCAGCCTTTAGCAGCGCCCGCGCCTACCCCTCATCGTTCACCTTCTCCAGTTGTTCGTTGATCCGATCGACCGTCCGCCTCCGTCGATCTGCGTCCGCCAGACTGCGCGAACAATGGGGTCAACAATGGGGTCACAACAATGGGGTCAACAATGGGGTCAAACAATGGGGTCAGGTGTCAAATCTTGAATCCTCTCCCACTGCGGACTGGATTTCTCCGCACCGCTTGAGGAACCCCCGCAAATCCTTCCCAAGTCCCCGCCTCAACCGCCCCCGGTCGACGGACCGCAGGATCTGCGAGACATTTGCCGCGCTCTTCATCGCCAGCTCCCTCGCCAGCCACTGCTGCGATGCCACCGTTCGATGCCACAACACATCGGCCAGCGCGACCTTCACTGGATCATTCCCTGCTCGCTTCTCCAGCTCCCCAGCCTCGACTCCCGCCGCCGCGAGTCCCTCCCTCAGCCAGCGCTCCGCTTGCTCCATCCCGTGGCTTCGATACTCCGCCGTCGACCGGTAGATTCTGGATCGCGGTTCGCCCACCTTCGCGATTTTGAGCGCCTCCTCCGAGAACGCCTGCGTGCCCCAAAACCACCCGCGACGCAAGTGACTGCACCTCGCGTCGATTTCTTCCGGCATCAACGGCACTCCGCACCTCTGTCCTTCCTCCTCCACCGCCCGGCGGTCCGTCCGACCGACCATCTTCTTCCTGCCCGCCAACGTATCCTTCAACCCAAAGGCAGCCAGCCCCTCTTCCACCGCCATCCATTTCGCCCGGCGACCCGGTGCCGCCGCGTAAGCCCGCGCCAGACTACTCCACGGATAATCGAGCAGACTCTGTCCTTGCGACGGTTTCACCAATCCCGCCCGCACCGGGTCACAACAATGGGGTCAGGTGTCAAATCTTGAATCCTCTCCCACTGCGGACTGGATTTCTCCGCACCGCTTGAGGAACCCCCGCAAATCCTTCCCAAGTCCCCGCCTCAACCGCCCCCGGTCGACGGACCGCAGGATCTGCGAGACATTTGCCGCGCTCTTCATCGCCAGCTCCCTCGCCAGCCACTGCTGCGATGCCACCGTTCGATGCCACAACACATCGGCCAGCGCGACCTTCACTGGATCATTCCCTGCTCGCTTCTCCAGCTCCCCAGCCTCGACTCCCGCCGCCGCGAGTCCCTCCCTCAGCCAGCGCTCCGCTTGCTCCATCCCGTGGCTTCGATACTCCGCCGTCGACCGGTAGATTCTGGATCGCGGTTCGCCCACCTTCGCGATTTTGAGCGCCTCCTCCGAGAACGCCTGCGTGCCCCAAAACCACCCGCGACGCAAGTGACTGCACCTCGCGTCGATTTCTTCCGGCATCAACGGCACTCCGCACCTCTGTCCTTCCTCCTCCACCGCCCGGCGGTCCGTCCGACCGACCATCTTCTTCCTGCCCGCCAACGTATCCTTCAACCCAAAGGCAGCCAGCCCCTCTTCCACCGCCATCCATTTCGCCCGGCGACCCGGTGCCGCCGCGTAAGCCCGCGCCAGACTACTCCACGGATAATCGAGCAGACTCTGTCCTTGCGACGGTTTCACCAATCCCGCCCGCACCGGATTGAGGTGCAAATAGTCGACCAGGGTTTCGTAATAAAACGCCCGCCTGCCCTCGACCAACACCGCTTTGTAACGATCTCCGAACACCCGTCCCCACTGCCCGTGCCGGACATTATGTCGCCGCGTGACCGCGTTCTGCAGCCATTTCATTCCAGTCACCAAGTTTGCCTCCGGTGTTTCCACCATCAGATGGTAATGATTACCCATCAGCACCCACGCATGAATCCGCCAACCGGTCATCGCGCACGATTCCCCCAGCGCTTCAAGGAAACTCTCGCAATCCTTCGAATCTTCAAAAATCACCCCCCGTCGGTTGCCCCGCGCCATCACGTGATAAAACGCCCCCTCGTATTCAATCCGGATGCTCCGAGCCACGACTCGACCCCATCATCCAGCCACTACCCCGTCAAGATTCAAAATTTGACACCTGACCCCATTCACCATTCATGACCCCATTCATGATGACCCCATTCATGACCCCATTCACCATTCACGCGCGACAGCCTTGAGGCCGCTCGCTCCCCGGGAGGATTCCCCCGGCGCTGGATTTGGCGGGAATCGCGCGTCTACTCGGATCCCGTCGCCAGCGTGTGGCCCACCCGGACGAAGGCCCGCGGCGACGGATCGGGCAGCAGCTCGGTGAAGGTGACCCGGACCCAGCCAGACTCGGCTTCGCCCAGCACGGGCGTTGCCGTGACGTCCGCCCAGCTACTGCCTTCCAAAGTGGTGCTGATCTGGGGCGTGTAGGTCACGAAGCCATCGGCACGCTGCCAGTAGCTGATCTCGATGGCTGGCTGCCCGGCCACCCTCACGGGAGTCGCGGCAATTTCCGGCTGCACGGCCGGGCCGCTTGCATCGAGTCCGAAGGCAAATTTCGTGAGGTTGGCGACGCCGTCACCGAACGGGGTGGCGTCCAGCGCAGCGTCGTCTCCCGACAGCCCCTGGCTGGCGAGCCAGGCGGCGAGGGCTGACTCCGCCGGACTCGGCGGCGGCAGGATCGTAACGGTGATGGTGATCTCCTCGGACTCGAAGCTATTGTTCGTCAGGAGCGTCTCGGTGAGCCGGATGGTCTGCACGCCGACGAAATTGGGATCAGTCGGTCGGAACTCCACCGTCGCACCATAGGCTTCCACTCCCTCCGAGATGAACGTCGCGAGTTGAGTCGCCAGACCGGCTGGAACCGCGGGCGCAAGCAGGTTTCCCGCTGAGTCCTCGAAACACACGCCCGACACGTAGAAATCGCAAACGCCCAGGACACCCGCATCGGGAACGGCTTTCCAGCGGATCACTTCGCCGGACTGACCTCTGGTTTCGAAACCGACCAGGTTGAAGTGATAGGCCGGACTCGGGTCGGTTGGGTCGCGGGTAAAGGTAAACTCGCGCGGGACATCCGACACGTCGTAGGGCGGTATCCCTCCGAGAACGGATAGGGTGGAGGTCACCGGCTTCTGATCTCAATCCCCCGGGATCGATGGCGACGACTTCATACGAAAAGACCTGGGTTTCCTCGGAAAATGTCCCTACGTAGCGCGCGTTGAAGAACCGGCCAGCCAGGCGATCCCCGACCTCGATCGGATTTCCCTCGGTGTCGGTGAATCGGAGTTCTTCCGGGATGCTCGTGAACTCGAATTCGAGATCGCCAGCCGCGTTGTTGTCGACGTCCGTCGCGAACAAGGTCAGCAGACTCGCTGAGGTCTGCGAGATCTGGTTGGTTGCAGCAATCGCCACTGGCGGATCGTTCACGGGCGTGATGAAGACGACGATCGATTCCTGATCACCGACCAAATTGTCTCTCCCGGGGTAGGCATTACTCCGAAGAACGTCCGGATCGGTTTCGCGAACGACGGCGTCCACCGGAGCCGAGACCGGACGAACGTCGATGATCTGCTCCAGCTGGGTGTCGGCCTCCAACGACCGAATGACAACCGAAGTGCCCTCGACGAAGATGAAAGGTTTTTCCACCGTGGAAAAGATGGTCTCGCCATCGACCGTGACGATGTCCTGGTTGGGGAGAGTGGCGAGAACCAGCATGCCGTAGACGACTTCATCCGCATCCGGATCGAAGGCATCGATGACGAGCACGTTATCGGTGGAATCCTCCAGGATCGACTGCGGGGAGAAACCGGTGACCACGGGTCGATCCGGAGTGTTTCGCACCGTGACCGTGACGGTCGCCGACGCGCGGTCTCCCGCTGCGTTTTCGATGGTGTAGTCGAAGCTGTCCTCGCCCGCGAAATTCAATTCGCCATCGTAGATGACGCTCAGCCCATCGGGGCAGATCACCGCGGCCCCGTTCGTCGGATCGGTCACGGAGACGATCGTGAGCGCTCCCCCGCCGGGATCGGTGTCCGGCCCATTGCCGTTGTCGGCGAGGGGAAAAATGGTCATCGTCACGTCTTCGTCCGCGGACACGTTGTCCGCGACGGCGACGGGCGGGGCACCGATTTGGGAATACGAGACGTGAGACGCGAGGAGGAGAACGAGCGCGAGCGGGAGAGTGACTTTCCGCCCGGCAGCCGAAAGCGACCCCCGCGAGAACGTCCGCCAGACCATCGCCAGCAAGGCGAAACCCGCGAAGATCGCTGCGGTCGTCGAGGGTTCCGGGACGGCGGTGACAAAGCTCGCGGCACCGGCGCTTTCGGGAAGGGAGCCGCCGACGGCACCCGTCAGCAGATTGAGATTGGAAGTCGAGGAATCGGCGGGAATGAACCAAGCAATGGAGTCATCGATGAATTCATCCGTTCGAAATTCACCGTAAAGCGTGCCCGCTCCCGGCGCGATCGAGGAAGTGGTCAGAGTCGGAAACCAGCGAAGCAGCAGGGGATTTCCGGTCGCCAATCCGCCGGTCAGATCGAAAATGATCGTGTCCAGCATCGCTCCGGGGAATCCGGTGGTCGACGAGTCGAAGGAAAAACTGGAAACGATCTGGTCGTCTCCGCTGACGAACGACGCGGCGGTCGGCGAGGAAAACGACGAGCCGGACGTGCTGGCGATCAGTTGGATCAGCGAACCGTCGGCGAGAGGATCGGTCGCCGAGCTGTCGCCGTAAAGGATCCCGAACGTGCTGGATAGCGTCACCGAGGCGTTCGCGGGTCCCGTGAGCAGAAATCCGGCTGCGACCAGGAAGAGAACGGCCGTCTTCGGGCGGGAGAATAGTTTCATGATATCGGACGAAGGTTTGGATCAATAATTGGCGGAGTTCAGCCACCCGGCTGAAGCGCCGTCGACGGTCTGGGCTTTGCGAATGATAAAGCCGACGCCGGGTTCAAGAGTGTCGGTTCCGAAGTCGGCGGCCACTGACTGGCCAGACCTCCGCCAGGCGTCGTCGAGGTAATAGTAGACAGCCGACGGCGACTTGTTGATTCCAGCCGCGGCGTTGTCGAAGACGAGAAGCTGATCCCGTTGAACGAACACCGAAACGCTGGGTTCGAACGCTCCGTTTTCAATCAATCCCAATTCATCCAGGGACACCGGAACCGGGCGGATCACCGAGACGAAATGATCCTGCGATCCGGTGGTCAGAGTCGCCAGCGGGATGGCGACAGCGGCCGTCTCGACGCTTCCCGAAAACGTCAGCGTCGTGGTCGCGGTATTTCGGTTTCGGACGGTGAAGAACCCCGTCGGAAGCAGCGGAGTTTCATTGAAGCTGGCGGTGATCGGTGAGCCACCCTCCGCCACGCCCCGTTGTAGAAATAATAGATCGACGCGGCGCTCCGGTTGATTCCGGAACCCTCGTAGTTCGGGAGAAGGATCTCGGTTTTGCGAAAAAACAGAGAACCCGAGGCCGCGAAGGACGTCCCCGCGTCCCCGGCTGGGAAGATCGAGCCGAGCGTCGGTGCGGCGTGGACCGTCACGCGGGTCCCCGCTTCGATCCCGTCGATCTGGTCGCCGCCGAGCGCGACGGTGAGCGTATTCGGTTCGTTGGCGAGGATCGGATACATCTCGCCTTCTTTCGGATTGGTCCCGCCTTCGAGGGTCCCGACCAACGCGTAGTAGGCGTTCGGCTGTGCGCCCGGTTGGAAAACGAACTGGTTGGCGGCCAGGCCAGCCGACCCCTCGAGGGTGAGCACGTCCCCGCTCGCACCCGCGATGCGCCCGACAAATTCCGCCCGGCGGTTCAACGGCACGGAAACGATCGAATCCGAGTGACCGGTGAGCTCGCTCGCCACAAAACCGACCGGCGTCGTGAAAAAGGACGTCTGTGTCTGCGCCGGCGCGCTGAACGCGAAGGCGGCGGTCAGCGCCGTCAATAGGAAACGGAATCGGTGAGAGCACGGGCAAAGCATTCTTTCGGAATATACTAGTTAGTATAGTATACAAGCGCGAAATTACCGATTTCCAATCTTCTTCTTGGTTCCGGTTCGCAATCCCGCCTCCCGTGACCCCGGGCCTGGATTATACCTTGCCGTCCACCGAATCGGCGCGATAGTTTCCCATCTTCGAATATGACGATACTCCTCAGAAAATCAGAATCAGGCCTGTCGGGTGCCCCGGAGTCCTTCGGGAGGATTCATGAGCGAAAATAGTCCCTCGGAACTGACGGGTCAGGCGGGTCGACCGCGCCAGAGTGGTTCGCCCGCGTCGGCCAAACGCGAACAAATTTTTCAGTCGGCACTGAAACTCTTCAATTCGCAGGGATTTCACCGGACGAGCGTCGACGCCATCGCCGCGGACGCGGGCAGCACGAAGATGACGCTCTACGCGCACTTCAAGACCAAGGAAAATCTGATTCTCGACGTCCTGGAGCGACGGGGCCGGGAATTTCGAAAGGAAATGTTCGAGGTGGCCGCGCAACGGGCGAAACCCGGCGAGGACCGGATCCTCGCGCTGTTCGACGTCCTCGGCGACTGGTTCACCCGGGCGGATTTCTCCGGCTCACTGTTCACGAGCGCGGCCGCAGAGTTCAACGGGTTGGATCCGACCATTCAGGAGGCGGTGGCGCGGCACAAGGCCAGTTTCCACGGCGAACTGGTCTCGTTTTGCCGCGAGGCCGCGGCGGAAAATCCCGACGAATTGGCGGATCAGTTGGAATTTCTCATCGAAGGGGCGATTCTCCGCGCGCAGATGCGGCGGGGCCGGGAGGCAGCGAAACTCGCCCGGCAGTCGGCCGTGGTGCTGATCGCAGCCGCCAGGCCATCAATTCCCGCTTGAATCTGGAAAGACGCGAATCAACCTTGCTTGCAAATTTGGATGCCATGACCACCATCAACAAACCCACGTCGACCCACGCCACGTTGTTCGACGTCGCCGAGCGACTCTTTCGTGATGGGAGCTATCACTCCACGACGATCGAGCAGATCGTGGAGGGGGCGCAATTCGAGCGCGCTGCGTTTGACGCGGATTTTCGGGACAAGGAGGAATTTGTCGCCGCCTACCTCGATCAGCGGGACGTCTTCCTACGAAACCAATTTCGGAATGAAGTGTCCCGGCGGAGCGCCGACGATCCGCGGGAAGCAATTCTCTCGATCTTCGACATCCTGAGCGAGTGGTTTCAGAGCGAGAGCTTCTACGGATGCATTTTCGTGAACGCGAGTTTTTCGTATGGACAGGCGGAGAGTCCGGTCAATCAAATCGCGGCCCGCCACAAGCGGCTCTTCCACGACTTCATCCTCGAAAAGGTCCGCCAGCTTCCGGTCGAAGATCCGGACCAGAAGGCGAACGAGATCACCTTCCTCATGGAAGGCGCGATCGTCACGGCCCACGTTCGCCGCGAAGCGGGTTCGGCTTCATCGGCGAGGAAGGCCGCGGAGCAATTGCTCCCACGTCGTGAGAACCACGCGACGGTCTGACGAGGGTCCGCCGGAAGCTCGGTCTCCGCGGGGTTTTTCACGCCGCTTGATTCAAGATCATCGGACCCGATCCGACCCCGCCGCCTCGCTCCGCAGCCGCAGCTCGACCGCGAACCCCGCCGGACTTCGATTCCAACCCCGCACCGAGCCGCCGCTCGACTCGACCGCGTTGTTCACGATGGCGAGCCCGACTCCGACGCCGCCCGTCTCCCGGTCGCGCGAATCGTCCACCCGGTGGACCGGATCGAACACCAACGGATCGAACGCCATCAGCACCGCCGCCTCCGGCACCCCCGGCCCGACGCCGGCGACCGTGACGGCGACCTGGGCCCCAACTGGCTGCGCCAACACCGTGATCGGGGCCAGTAGAATCGGGGCCAGTAGACTTTCAAGATCTGACCCTGACCCCATTCCCAGAAAACAAAAATTTGCACAACATTTACCGGTCGGTATAGTCGTCTAATGTTCTTCATTCACCAAACCTCTTGCCGACGGATAGCTGGATCATTTGACGCCAATGTCCGCAAGCTGACGATGCTGGCGGTCACCGTTCTGTTCGGGGCGGTTGCCACGACGAAGCTTCAAGCGCAATTAGTCACGATTGACACAGTCTTCGTGGGCGATGCGGGGAACGCGGCGGCGAACAGCGCGGTGAACTCGACTTGGGGCGATGGCAACTTCGGAGCGGTTGACTACAACTACCGGATCGGGAGGTCCGAGGTGACGCTCAATGAATACACCGCGTTTCTGAACGCCACCGCCGTAAGCGATCCCTACTGGCTCTACAATCCAAGCATGAGCACCAACCCGAACAGTGCGGGAATTTCGCGCACGGGATCGTCGGGGTCGTATAGCTACTCGGTTATTGGAAGCGGATCCCGGCCGGTGACGTATGTCAGCTGGTTCGACGCCGCCAGGTTCAGCAATTGGCTGCACAATGGGGCGACCTTTGGAGCGAGCACCGAGACGGGTGCCTACACGCTGAATGGTGCGACGAACGGAGTCTTCACGGTAAACAGCGGGGCGCAATGGTGGATCCCGAGTGAGGATGAATGGGTGAAGGCGGCCTATTACGATCCTGGCACGGGTAATTACAGTCTCCACGCAAACCAGAGCAATAGCCTGACGACGAACACGATCGGAGCAGCTGGCGGGGCAAACTACTTTGATGGAGACTACGCCACGACGCAGAATGGCAGTTTTTCGAGCGGGGCGAACTACCTGACCGATGCCGGTGCCTATTCAGATAGCGGAAGTTTTTACGGCACTTTTGATCAGGGCGGGAACGTGTGGGAATGGAATGATGCCATAATTTCGGATTCTTCGCGGGGTCAGCGCGGTGGCTCATGGGTCGGCCCAGCGAGCTTCCTTCAGGCGACCGACCGGTTCGCCAACGCTCCCACGGTCGAGTTCAGCCATGTTGGGTTCCGCGTTGCCAGTATTCCCGAACCCTCAACGGTGGTGCTGATGATCATTGGTGTGGTCACGTTGTTGATACTACGAAGGCGAAGAGCGACTCGTTGACCGTTGATCTTCTCGTCGATGATGGCAAGCAGACTCGCTTCGAACCAGCTTCTTGCTGACGAAATCAATCGCGCCACCCCGAATGTCCATCGGTCTCCTTGAAGCGATGCGGTAGTAATCCGTCGACAAGGAGTCGAGGATCGCGGTCAGCCCGTGCATTGGTTCAATTCTTAACCGCTTTGTCCGCTCCAAAAGCGTGGTCAACGCCTCCGAACCAATGATCGAATTCGCGTGGAGACCACTCATTGCGGGCCTGTTCCACAACGAACGTCCCATTGCATCCAATCCGACGCATTGATTCACATAGCTTTTGCCACGAGACAACGTTCGCAATCAGACGCAGGCTTTTTGATCCATTAGCCGACGCAATGATTTTCGACATAATCTCCACCGGCTCTCAGGTTGTTTGATAGTGGAACGAAGAAGCGAGCCATCAGATCAGCCTGCGAATTGACGCCAAGATGGCGAAAGACCTGCTTCACATACTCGCCGAGGCTGTGTTCCGAAATGCTCAGTTGCGCCGCCATTCTGCTCCGGCTGTATCCCTGCAACATCATTTCGTGGACCAACCAGCACCGTGGCGGCAAATCAGGCACTCTCGCTCCCCGGTCATCCGGCCAACCCATCTCGTGCAGCCAAGGGATTTCGGACAGAAGAAGATGCACGATCAACCGCTCCCGCTCCGTAAAAAGCGGACGCCCCAGTTTCCGGTAGCATCCGATCCCGCTCACTCCCCCGTCCGCCAGCGGACGATGAATGATGCACCGGGGGACGATGTCGGCGTTGGCCCACATCTTCCCCCACTCCGATCTCTCAAATTCCGCGTAGTCGAACGCGTCCTGAACGTTGGCGGTCACTTGAGCGCCGGTTTCTTTCAACGCCATCAGCACCGTTTTCGAGTAGTCCGCAAGCGCGGGATGTGCCTGAATGCGGAGGAATTTGGTCATCTGTTCCGCCGAAATACCGCGCGTTTCGAAACCCACGTAGATCGGTTGCTCCCCGGCGACGGTCGCTGCCGCCAGCACCCACGCGACGTAATCCGCCGACACCAGTTCGGCCATGCCATCAAGGAGGTGACGCTTTCGATCAATCACGTTTCCGCGCAGCGCGCAGACCTCGCCGAGCAAGCGCACGACGCCACGCACGTCCTTTGCCGGAAGCGTGCGGGCCGCGGTGCCAAATCGACTATGCAGACTTGCCGATCTTGTGCTCGAGTCCGCAATTTTTTTCATCCCCGACTAGTAGCCGAGAGCGCTCCAGTCGGCCAAGCTTCGGTAAATGGGTCAGGTGTCAAAAATCAAATTGACGCGCGCAAATTCAATATTTGACACCTGACCCCAAATCCCGACTAGTAGCCGAGAGCGCTCCAGTCGGCCAAGCTTCGGTAAATGGGTCAGGTGTCAAAAATCAAATTGACGCGCGCAAATTCAATATTTGACACCTGACCCCAAATCTGACACCTGACCCCAAATCCCGAAGAACCCGTGCAAGGCCACCGCCGCCGCCGTGCCCTCGCCGACGCCGATCACGCCCAGCGACGACGAACGCACTACGGTGACGCCGATCCCCGGAAGGTGCCGCCGCAGCCCGATGGCCGCCAGCAGTCCCGCCGAGCCGCCGCCGAGCACCACGATGCGACGGATGCGCTTCATCGGGCGATCCTTTCGGAATCCCTCGGCAGGATGCCGAGTCCACGGATCCGTGGACTCGGCTTCGTGTCGAAGGAATTCGAACACACTGGCTGCGCCTCTTTCACTCGGTCCCGCAGCTTAAGCTCGCTGTTCGCACCGTCGGTTCCTCTGCCGGAAAAATCCCGCGAGCAGAAGGAATAACCCCACAGTAGCCCAGAATGATGGCTCGGGAATCGCGGAAACGGCTTGAAAAGTCACACTTTCGGGTCCGGAGTTTGATACCCAGCTCACTGTCGATTGCTGACCATTTTGCAACGCCATCGATTGAAAATTCTGGTTGGGGAAAAACGCTGAGGCGTCGACTGGCGGCCCACCAATGATGAATTGATTCCGATAGACGTCATCGAAGGAAAGCTGTTCGTTCACAACCGAAACCAGTGGCAAGTCGTCACCGGTGAAGACGCTGGTGTCGGAAGTGGAGCCGAAGATGCTGAATGTTCCGAATTGAGAAAAGTTCGTGAAATCCGCGCCGGAATACGTTCGATACAGCTTGCCTGATCCCGATTCGGAGGCGATGAACTCAAGGAAATCGGGCTGCGATATGAGATTGAAGCCACTCCCTGGGCCACCCGAGGACACTTGGTTCAAACCGCTATCATCGACAATCCCGGTCATCCGAATAGCGACTCCGGTCGTTTGTTCCGTAAACGTAACGGTGATTGCGCCGATTGCGGCAGGAGAGAGAAGGGCGCATGTGGCTACTGCCAGTAATTGTATCAGTGGTTTGGTCATTTTCATGGCTTGGGATGGGTCAAGGTTTGGGTCTTTGCTTTGACGAATCTTCCGAGACTGCGGCAATTTTTCAGGCCTGCCTACCCCCCGAATTAGGGGGTCGATCATCCGCCCGCCTCGACGCCACGTGAAAGCGGTTCTCACGACGCTTTGGGAGACGACGGCAATTGTCCGGACCGCTCCTGAGTTGCCCGCTAATGACGCGAATGAGCGCGAATCAAGAATGCGATTGGATGCCATTCGCGTGATTAGCGGGCCGATATGTCGACTTCCAAGCGTTCGAGCGCGATGTCAAGCGGCAGAGGACGAACCGTGGATTGCGTAGATGAACGCGGATGAAAACTGCGACGCAGCAACCCCGATTTTCCCTTCACCATCCGCGCCTATCCGTGCCATCCGCGGTCCCGAATTCCCAAACTGGAACCCGTTTCATCGCACCCATATTTTGACGCAATTGACAATCGTTTGAATTATCGATAGACAAACGTCGTGCCGGCGCTGATCGACACCCGTCCAATTCAACCGCTCACCGAAGCCGACGTGCGCTCCGCCGTCGCACTTCTCGGCCGCGTAGCGGCGTCTCGCGGCGGTCGCCCCACCCAGCGCAAACTGCTCATGGACGGGCTTTGCGAGATCGTCGATGCGGATTGCTGGGTGTGGGGCGTCTTCGAATTCGTGAGCGAGGGGGCGCTGCCGGGGTTTGCGATTCAGCAGTCCGGCGGCTTCTCGCGTGAACGATTGGCGAAATACTTCCGCGCCAACGAACACAAGGACCTCGGCCCGATTTCCGACCTCGCCAGCTGCTCGCGCAACGAGATCGCAGATAGACTCGGGGTCTCGCGGCACACGGTGAACGGCTACGTGAGGGAGATCGACGTCCGCTTCGGAGTTCGCTCCCAACCGGAACTCATGCGGCGATTCTTCGAGGGCGACGGCGCGGATGGGCTCCATACTCGATGAAAGCGCTCCCGGTATCACCCACGCTTGGAGAGAACGACGTCCGCGCCGTGGTGCGGCTGCTCGGCGAGATCGGTGGCGAACGCGGCGGGCGGCGGCGGCAGGTGCGACGCCTGATGGAAGGCATGGCGGGACTCATCGACGCCGAGGCGTGGTCGTGGAGTCAGATCACCAACCCCGACCCGGAGTTGCTGCCCGCTTGGATCATCGAACTTTACGGCGGCTTCGACGATGCGCGATTCGCGGCCTTCATCCGCGCTCAGGAACATCCGGGCATGCAGGAGTTGACCGCGCCGTTCTCGGAAATGATGGGGAAGGAGGATCGCCATTTGAGCTCCTTACGACAATGGTCCGATCCCGAGAATAGCTTTCCTTATTCCGGAGCGGGAGCGCTCTGGCGCGAGGCGGATCTCATGCCCGGCGTCCTTTCCGCCAAGCCACTGCCCAGCGGGTCCGTGCGTGCCATCACGCTCCACCGGTGTGCCGACGCTCCGTTGTTCTCGGACCGGGACGCGCGGGTGGCTCACATCCTCCTCTCGGAGGTCGACTGGCTGCACGACGAAGCCGCGGGCACGCCGCGGTCCGGGGTCGGTGCCCTGTCGCCGCGCCACCGCACGGCTCTCAACCTGCTCCTCCAGGGCTATTCCCGCATCCGCATCGCCGAGCACCTCGGCGTATCGCCACACACCGCGAACGATTACGTGAAAAAGGTTCACCGCCACTTTGGCGTCGCGTCGCAGCCGGAGTTGATGAGGCGGTTCCATGGGAAATGAGGAATTAGAAATGCGGAATGAAAAATGGGATGACGCTCCGCTTCTGGCCGAGTCGGATGTGCGCGAAGTTGTCCGGCTGCTCGGGCAGGCGGCAGCGCAGACCGGTGGGCACACGGAGATCAAGCGCCGGCTCATGCGCGGGCTCTGCGAATTGATTGAGGTCGATGCCTGGGTGTGGGTGATGACCGCGAAGATGGTCCCGGGTGAGCTGCCGGTCTACGTCGGCTATCAACAGGGCGGTTTCTCCGACGAAGAAATGTCGAAATTCATCCAGGTGCAGTCCCACCTCGAAATGGCGAGGTTGACCGAATCGTTCGCCCGGGAACTTCAGGGCTCGAACGGGACTCGTCACCCGCTCGCTTCAGCAAATCATTCCCGTCGAGGACTTCGAGTCGTCACCCGCCTATCCCCTGTGGAACGCCTGTGGATTCCACCCCCGCAGCCTGAATTCGCGGCCCCTCGCTGGTGGAGGCTTCGCGGGCTTCGCGTTGTATCGACGGGTGGGGCGCCCCTTGTTGACGGATCGCGAGTTGCGAATCGCGCACATCGTCGGAAGCGAAGTGCCCTGGCTCTTCGCCATGGGGTGGCCGGAAGATCGGGGGGCGGCGGTGCCCCGCCTGGCTCCCCGGTGTTGGGTCGTCCACGAGATGCTTCTCCAAGGCTATAGCCGCGTGAAGATTACCGACCACCTTGGCATTTCGCGTCACACGGTGGATGGCTACGTGAAAGACGTCTTCCGCGAGTTGGAAGTCCATTCGCAGGCCGAACTGATGACTCGCTTCTTTCACGGTAACGGGGGTGATCGGTGAGGGCAAACGACGCGGAAGAGCTGTGTGAATCGAACGTCCGTGCCGTCGTGCGACTGCTCGGCGAGACGGCGGAGCGGCGCGGTGGCCATGCGGCACAGAAAGCCCATCTCATGCGTGGGCTGAGTGTGCTCATCGGAGCCGATAGCTGGGCGTGGGGATTGTATTGCTCCTTCGAGCCCGACGTTCCGCCGACGGCGACCAGCATCGTGCACCGCGGCTTCACGGCCGAGCAATACGCCAGCTTCATCCGCGCCATCGAGCACCCCGACACCGGGATGCTCAACGGCCCGCTCACCCGCGAATACGCCCGTCAACCTCGCCACCTCACTCGGACGCGGCAACAAATGGTTGACGACGAAGTTTACGAGAAAACGGAAGTCCACGCGCTTCTGGCGGGCCGCCGACGTGGGAGCGGTGATCCTCTCCGTGCGGCCGGTGGACGAGCGCAGCCAAAGCGTGCTCGGGATTTATCGCAAATACGGGCGACCGCTCTTTTCCGCCGCGGAGTCGCGCACCGCGCACATTATCCTTTCCGAGGTCGGTTGGTTGCACGAAGCCGGTTGGCCGGAGGATCGTGGCGTGACCGTCCCGCACCTCGCCAAGCGGGAACGGATGACGCTCAATCTTCTGCTCGAAGGCTGGACCCGCCAGCGAATCGCCGAGCATCTCGCGATTTCGCTCCACACCGTGCAGGACTACGTGAAAAGGGTGTATCGCCGATTCGGAGTGCATTCTCAGGCAGAATTAGTGCGCCGTTTTCACCGAGGCGACGGAGGCGACCAAGTGGACTAATGACGGCTCGTCCTCTCGGATGCACCCTCCGGGACGCACTCCCCGCCCGAGTGAGAGCACTTGACCCCCTAATTTGGGGGGTAGGCAAAAAACCGCCGGATGGTAACTCTGCGACAATGAAGTTAAGCGCCAAACCGACGTTCGCTGCAGGCCGGGGCTCCGTTTCCCCCCGTGTCAGTATCATTTCTAGTCTCTTGCTTTTCGCCGTATGCCTCGCGGCCATCCCCCATCTCCGGGCCGAGCGGCAAGTTTCCTTCCTCCACCGATTCCAACACGCCGAACCGGTGGCCCGCCAAATGGTGGTGGCGTCCGACGGCACGCTGTGGGGCTCTACTTCGACCAAGGGATTTACAATCTTCAGCATCGACTCCACGCGGTTGACGTCCCCGCAGTTCAGCGCGAGCGAGAACGACGTCACTTTCCTGAGCGTCCCGGGCGTCGAACGGTTCTACGAAGAGTTCGTGGCCGGACCCGATGGGATCGTCTACACGAGAGTCGGGGGTGAAAACCGGATCTACCGCATGAAGGCAGGCGAGGGTTTCTCGACTCTGGTGGAGCTCGATTCATCGGTCTACGGCCAACTGCTCTCGGATCCGACCGTCGATGGCGCGGGGAATCTCTACGTCGGCACCTACGTGGAAAATTACGGAGGCCCCGGAAAACTCCTGCGGATCACGCCGAGCGGAACGGTGAGCGAGATCGCGACGTTCGACGACGAGCAGGGGGCCTACGGCACGCCCGCCGAATTGGTCGCGCATCCGAACGGGTTCATTTACGGGAAGCTCTACGAGGACGGGGATCACGGGGAGACGGTCTTCCGAATCGCAGCCGCGGGTGGGACCGCGGAGGTCTTGACGTCCGTCGTCGGACTTTCGGCACCAATGATCCTCGGCGGCGATCAGAACCTCTACACGTTAGAGGACGGCAATCTCGTCCGCATCACGCCGACCGGAGGTCGGACGACCGCCGCGAACGTCGGCTTCTCCGCTTACCTGCTATTCCCTGCGGCGGACGATGGCATCTTCGTCTCGGATTCCCAAACCATCAAGAAAGTCACCAACGCGGGGACGGTGATCGATCCATGGTATGGCGGCGATTTTCTCACCGCGATTACCCTGACGGCCGGGGACGTGTTCATCACCAGCAACGTAGCCAGCGGGAGAGCCAGCGGCAGCGAATTGCGGCTGATCGATCCGAGCTCTCGCTTGAAGTCGGCGCCGCGGTCGGTCTTCCCTTACGAGAGCAACGGCAGTCGGCCCATGTATCCCCTCGCCCGGGAGGTGACCTCGAACGGTCGAGGCACCGGGTCTTACTACGGCCTCACCAAAGAAGGCGGATCGCAGGACCGCGGAGTGTTTTTCAAGGTTTCTGAATCCGGGTTGGCTTCGGGCCAGGGCTTTACCAGCATCCGCGATTTCGGGAGCGATCCGCTCGATCCAGACGTGATCGCATCGCCACTTGTCAGTGGGTCTGAGATGCCGTTTCCGGAACAGGCATTCTTCTTCTCGGGTTCGGACAACAATTTACTTCGAATCTACCGGCTTGAACCCAATGGCGACATCCTTCACGCCAACGTCTCACTGCGAATTTCGCACTACTTTCAACACCTCTTTTTCAACGGCGGCGTCTTGCACGGGCTTTCCACCCTGGACGGCCAGATCTCGAAGCTGCCATTCGGCGGGGCCGAAAGCGTCGTCCTCACGATTCCGTCCGGAAACGGAGTGATTAGGCCACAAGTTCACGTTGCCCCTAATGGCGATATGACCGTGTTTAAAGTCGATCAAGCCTTTGGCGCCACTTCACCGACCACTCTTTACCGATACTCCCGAAGCGGGACCTTCTTGAGCTCGCAGAGCTTAAATAGCCAAATCTTAGGCGCAACGGGCGCGGGATCAATCTCTGGCGGCGGCGATGGGTCGGTTTACTGGCTCGGTGCCGACGCCGAGCACAATCGAATGTATCGCCTGTCCGCGACGGGAGAAATCTCCAATGTCGCTACGTTCGAAACAGATGCCGCGTTGCTAGGAGCCATCCCGAGTCGCGCGCAGGGAGACGCTTCGACGATCGAGAACAGTTTTCTAACCACCGATGACCGCGGAGCGCTGCGACTCACGCGCGCCGGAACGTTCTCTCGGTTTGCCGATTATGACTCGGAGATCTTGGGTGAAATTGAAACGAATGGCTTGTTTGAGTTTGGCTTCCAAGAGATCCGGTCGAGTGTGGCTTCTCAACCTGGCGAAGCCGAGTATTTCGTCGGCTTTGAAGGCGATGGTAATGATGGAGGCAACCTCCTTCTCATCTCTGGCACTGGCGAACCCGTACCGGATCCGACTCCGACACCGACGGCAACACCGACGGCAACACCGACGGCAACACCAGCGCCGACACCCGTCATTGTCCCGCCAGCACCGACGCCGACTCCCGCGCCAACACCAACGCCTGCGCCAACGCCGGAGGCCAAGCCGGATCAACCCGAGATCAAGGGGCCTTCGACGGTCGAGACGAGCCGCCCGGTTTACAAGATCAAAGGCGACGCCGGCGACGTGCCTCGCGGCACCTACGTCGAATACAAAGTTGGCAAAAACAAGCCGGTGAAGGGCAGAATCCGCGGCAACGGCAAGTTCGTGATCAAGGCTAAGCTGACCGAAGGCCGAAACGTCATCAAGATGCGCACCGTCACGCCTGCCGGGAAGAAGTCGAAATTTACGAAGGTAAAGGTCACCAAAGGCTGAGTCGCCACGGACAAGGGAGTGAGGACTCTTCGTCCTTACGAATGCATCCACGGGGAGAAGACGTCCCCGCCCCCTGGAATCCCAAACCCACACCTCAAATCATGAAAACACCGATCCCGCCCGCTCTCCACTGCCAAGCCATACTGGCAGCATCCCTACTGGCCATCACCATAGGATTCACGCCCTCCCTCCATGCCGAACGCGAAGTTGCGATCACGCACCAGTTTCAACACCTCAAACCCTCAGTGAGTGCGCTGACGGCTGGGGCCGACGGCTCGCTCTACGGTGTTGAATTCGACACCAGCTACGGAGCGTTTCACGTGAGCTCGGCCGGGGTGGTCAGTCAGCCGGTCGGCGGCGAGGGGCTGGTGTTCAAGAAAGCGTTCGTGCTGGGTCCGGGCGGCAATCTCTTTGGGGGGACGACGGATGGCACGATCGTCCGTTGGACACCCGGCTCGGGGATCGAGCCGGTCGCGAGCATTGGACCCGACTGGACCGAGCCGAGAGACCTCGTGGTTGACAGCGCCGGGAATGTCTACGTGACGGTTCTAGGGGTCGCCGGGGGCAGTGCGGTCCTGCGAATCACCTCGGTGGGAACGGTCTCGGTATTGGCGTCGATCGGGGACGAGAATCGTCAGTTCTCCTTCGTTGAATACCTTGCAATCGGTTCCGACGGCGAAATTTACGCCACGGCCTACGATTTCACGGAGGGCGGCACGGCGCTCATCCGAATCGCTCCGACGGACGGGGCGGTGACGCTGGTCGAAGGGGACATCGGCTTCGTCAACGATCTACTCGCTCACCCCGACGGCAACATCTACGGCCTGCGATACGATGATCTTGCGCGCATCACCCCGGCGGGTGCGCTATCCGTTTTTGCTACGTTCGACGAAGACTTGGGGCAAATCGCGGCAGCCGCAAACGGCGAGCTTTTTGCGGTTGGGAGCAGCCAGGTCGTTCGTATATCGACGTCGGGCATTGTCAGCCAGGTTCTCGAGGCGGGTGACCACGATCCAAGCCTCGAAGGCATAGCGGTCGGGAGCGATGGGATGGTTTCGGTGGGGGAACGAGCACTCGAGTTTGGCACGGACGGCGCGCGGATTCAGCAGTTTGCGGTAGCCTCGGGCTCGGCTCCGACGACATTTGCGACGTTGCCCTACCAGAGCGATGGAAACTTCCCCTTCGCACCCTTGGCCGCCGGGGTCGACGGGAAATTTTACGGAATTGCGCAGATCGGAGGCACGGGTGGACGCGGGGTTTTCTTCCAAGTCGGACCGGACGGGATCTACACGAATATCCGCGATCTCGGTGCGGCGGGCGATCCCCAGGAAGTCTCGTGTGCACCCGTTACCGGACCCGACGGGGCGTTTTATTTCGCTGGTTACGACGACGAGTTTGAGTCGCAAATCTACCGAATCACCGCGGGCGGGGTGATCAGCCTCCTCCCGATCACGCACCCCGAAGTGAACTGGGCCTCGGTTTTTGTGAATAACGGGGCACTTTTTGGAGTCAGTGACTACGGATCACGCGGCATCCACCGCATTCCGATGAGCGGGGCGACCAGTTTGGTGGCTGCAATCCCCAATGATGTCACCGAAATCCTTCCCCGCATCGCCGTGTCGCCCGATGGTGACATGTCCTTTTATGTTCGCCGGAGTTCCGAACCGCGCAACGAGCTCGTTCGACTGACATCGACCGGTGCCACGGAGACCCTCTATCCATTCGAGAATTTCCTGGTTCGCCCTGGTCCGGCGGCGGGAGCGGACGGATCATTGCATGGCATCACGGCATCCGCTGACGAGGACATCTCGTTCTACACGGCTTCGTCTTCCGGCACCGTGACCGAATATTCGCTTCCTTCCGCGGAAGCATTCCTGCTGATTGGGCAGTTGGGCGATGCGTTCCTGATGCAGAACTCGACTGAAATTTTCAGCATTCTGCCAACGGGAGTTCGCGCTTCCTTTGCCCCGATCAACGCGCGGCTTCCCCGCTTGGCCTCGCTGCAGGTCACGTCGACCGGTGCCTACGTCGGCGTATCGGAGCCTTCCGGCAGTGGCCGCGTCCCGGTCCAACAAGATGTGATCCTGACGATCACGGGAAGCTCCGATCCGACGCCGAGCCCGACACCAGCGCCCGTGGAGACGCCCACGCCCACCGCGAGCCCGACACCTGGCCCGACGGCAACGCCCGTTCCAACCGCGACACCTGTCCCATCGACGACACCGACCGTTGTGACGCCCGCGCCAACGCCGGAGGCCAAGCCGGACCAGCCCGATATCAAGGGACCGTCGAAGGTCGAGACTTCGCGGCGGGTTTACAAGGTGAAGGGTGACGCGGGTGACGTTCCGCGGGGGACCTACGTCGAATACAAGGTCGGCAGGAACAAGCCGAAGAAAGGCAGGATCCGCGGCAACGGCAAGTTCTTGATCAAGGCTAAGCTGACCGAAGGCCGAAACGTCATCAAGATGCGCACCGTCACGCCTGCCGGGAAGAAGTCGAAGTTTACCAAGGTCAAGGTGACCAAGGAGTGAGTTCGTGTAACCCTCCGCAGAATCGGCGAAGATGAATCATCCTGCAGCTCGACAACCTGACGCCGACGAACGGCAATTCAGCGAGGAAGACGCGCGGGCGCTCGTCCGGCTCCTTGGCGAGGTGTGTGCGCAGCCAGATGGCCACCGCTTTCGCAAGGCCTTCCTGTTGGATGGACTCTGCGAGCTGATTGAAGCCGACGGGTGGATTTCGAATTTAAGCGGGCAGTCGATTCCATCGGATCCGAGTTTTCCGACCGGGCGGAAACTATGTTTTGTGAATACGCACCTCGACCGCCTAGTCGACTCCCTCGAAATGGGTGATCCGGTGCTCCACAGTGCGCCCGACGCAGCGCAAGCGATCGCGCTCAGTCAGCCCCATGCTGCTGGTCCACTGATCGTCTCGTCTTGGTCGAGGGGCGAACAGGGTGTGAGTCAGTTCGTGATTCATCGATCCTGCGGAAGACCGCTTTTTACCGCTCGGGAAGCTGGGTTGATAGAAATTGTGCTATCGGAAATCAGTTGGCTGCACGACGCAGAATGGGCGATCGAGTCGGCGGATGACGCACTGGGTCTTCCGCCGCGTGAATCGATCGTTCTTCACCTCCTGCTCAAGGGAGAAAGCCGGAAGGGAATCGCCGACCGCCTGGGAATTTCGATCAATACCGTGGCGGGATACGCGCGCACGATCTACCAAAAAACTGGCGTCCGATCCCAAGCCGAGTTGCTTCGCAGTTTCGTGAACGGCGGAAAACCTAAGGATGATCTTCCGGTCACATCTCCTCCTAACGACGCGCAGTCCCTCTGGGACGGCTGACGCTCACACGAAAACCCATCTCCTAACGGGAAACCGCCCGCCGAGGGGCGGTTTTATTGCTTGGGATCGAGAGAGTTCGTCGCGGCCCTACCGCAGGAACGTCTCGTGGAGACCGCTGTTGAAAGTCACGATTTGGCCGGTCGTTTTGCTGAGGCGTTTGCTGACCAACAGGAAGCAGGCCTCAGCTTGTTCGGCGGAGGTGATTGGCGACTTCAGGAGGATGCGGTCGGCGTGGAATTGCGCGAGCTTCGTCACGAGCGACTCGGCAATCGGGTCAGCAATGGGGTCAGCAATGGGGTCAGGTGTCAAATATTGAACTCATCAGCAATGGGGGTCGCTCAAGTGAATGAGAAAGCGGATAGGCGGAGAATTACATCACTTTGAATGCATTGTCGGGGTAAACGTGGGGGACGGGTGGACAATTGGGATTCGGACCGCAACCACCGGCGAAGACATCACCGGAGTGGATTCAGCAAGTCACATTTCTTGATGCGATGCTTTCGCGACGCGCTAACCCCGCTCTACCGTTTTCGACCCGGCACCCCACCCCGCCGTATCGGCGGCTCGGCCCGCGGCGTGGCGGCGTGATCATTCGGGATCAGAGCCTCGTCAGCCGTGCCCCGAGCCGACTGCTCACGACCACTACCTGCTCCGTCGGCGTCGTTCGCGCCGCCCCGGGAACCCCCCGCCATTCCCAATACGTCCCAGAACTCCTTCGGCACGATCTTCGGTTTCCAATCCGGCTTCGAGACCGTCCCGGTCGACTCATATTCGAACAACTTGCTCACCGGAAATAGAACGATCCCCGGGATTCCTTTCGCGTTGATCCGCACCGCGAGATCCAGGTCGCCGCTCGGAAATCCCACCGACCCCTCCCCAGCCAACTCGAACCCCGCCCCACTGATCTCCAGATTCTTCGTCGCGATCCGCTCCCGCGCGACCGTGAAATCGAGTTCGGCTTGGTTCGCGTTCTCGTGGCCCGCCCCCGGAATGATCTGGTCCAGCACCGCCGAGAGCGGCCCGAACAACGGGATCTCCATCACGTGCCCATCCTCCACGCGCAGCGTCCCCGCCCCCACCATCTGCGATAGATTCCGCAAGCTCGCGTCGAAGCGATACGTCCCGCTCAACTTTCCCTCCGACCGGTCGTAACCGAAATACAACTTCGTCAACGCTGGGAAATCCACCCCGTCCAGCGCGACGTCGACCGAGAAATCCGGTTGATCCGGGTCGATTGATACCGACGCTTTCACCCGTGCCCGCCCCCCGTAAAGCGTCGTCCGCCGTAGGTCCGCCAACACCCGCCGCCCCTCCACCCGCACCATCCCCTCCGTCGCGCCGAACTCCAGATCCCGATCGAGCAACCGATACGTCATCCCCGCCGGCGCGTCGATTTCCACCGTCAGGTCATTCGCCGACGGGTCCCCCATGTGGATCACCCCCTCGACCGTCGTGTTCGGAGGACGGTTAAAGTCGTAGACCGCCACGGTCTTCGAGATCCGCGGATCGATCCACATCAGCAGTCCCGGCGGATCGAGGTTCGTCTTGATCCCGTCGAATCGCACCTCCTGCCGCCCAAAGTCGTACGTGAACGACCCCGTCCCCCGCGCCCCACCCTTCCGAATGTCGAGATCCTCGTAGCGCACCGCCCGATCCGCCAGGACTAGGTCGCTCGTTCCAGAATCGATAAAAAAACCCCGCATCGCCGTGCGCCCCAGCACGATCCGTCCGGTCCCGGTCAGCGACTTGAACTTCAGCTCCGGCCCGCTCAGATCGACCGTCACCCGCGGGGTCTCACCGAACTCCATCTTCTCCAGCAACTCCCGCTCCTTCGGCCCCATCAGCGACAGTAGTTCCGTCGGAGCCGCCGCGATTTCCGCCGACAATTTGTAATCCCCCGGTTTCCCCAAAAGATCCGCCGTCACCATCCCCGTCGGCAGCTCGATCTCGAGATCCTGCACGAACACCCGATC
This sequence comes from uncultured Verrucomicrobiae bacterium, assembly GCA_963832325.1. GTDB lineage: Bacteria > Verrucomicrobiota > Verrucomicrobiia > Chthoniobacterales > JAATET01 > CAVVKW01. Next base: position 123,780 of record CAWHTR010000001.1, read on the forward strand.
CCCATCCGTCGAGAAGCTCCCCCGCAGGTCGCTCGCGTCCACGTCTTTGTAACGAAACGCCCCCGTCTCCACCCGGCCCACTGCGGTCCACGCCACGTTCCCGTCCGCCCGATTCACCCGCACCGTCGCGTTCACCGAAGGCGTCCCGTCGAACGACACGTCCTCGACGCCCCTGCCCTCCCGCAGCACCGCCAGCACCGGCTCCGGCTTCACCCCAGCCGAGAGTTTGACAAATCCCTCCCCCGTCTCCGCGCTCCACCGCCCCGACGCCCGCAGATCCCCCACGTCGCCCGCCGCCACCACCGACACCAACCGCGCCTCGCCATCGACGTAGCTTCCATCGACGGACACCGCATCGAACGAAAAATCCCGGTAGGTCACCCCGCCCAGCCGCACCCGCGCCCGCTCAACCCGCAGCGTCCCCAGGTCCGCGAGATCGCCCGCCACCTCCGCCGTCACCGTCGGCGTCCCACCAAATTTCACCTCGTCGAAGATCGCCAGTCCCCGCCGGATCGCCGCCACGCGCGCCGCCTTGCCCTCGTCGGCCCGCGGCTCCGGCAACGCGAGATCCTCCGGGTGCAGCAACCGCCCACTCACCGCCAGCCGCACCGCCCCGAGCCGCGCCTCCAATTTCGAGATAAAAACCTGACCCGGCTGCAGCGTCACGTCCGCCTCGATTCCGGTCAGGTTCACCGAATCCGGCGTCCCCCCATCATCGGCGAACGGAATCGCGGCCTCCCCGTTCTCCACCCGCAGCGCGTCCACCACCACCTCCCGGCGCAGCAAACTCGCGACGCTGATCGACAACGCCAGGCGATCCACCGACGCGATCAGCCGCTTGTCCCCGCCCCCGCGAAAAACTCGCACGTCGTTCGCGATCAACCCATCGAACGTCGAAAATCGCAGCCGCCCGATCTCCACCCGTGCCGCTGACGTGCTCAGGGCCGCCGCGACCCGACCCCGAATTCCATCGCCCAGTCCCACCACGTGCGCGAACACCAGCAGCGCCGGAATGGCCAACAGGACACCCCAACCGACCAGCCCCACCAGAGTTCTCTTCACCGCCCGGCAACCGACCCGAGAATCTCCCGCGCCGCCCGGCAATCCGCTTCGATCTGCGTTCTCAGACCGCCCACGTCCGGAAATTTTCGCTCGCCCCGCAGAAACCGCACGAAAGTCACCTCGACGTCCCGCCCATAAAGATCCCCTTCGAAGTCGAACAAATGCACCTCCAACGTCCGTTCGGCCCCGCCCGCCGCAACGGTCGGGCGCACCCCGATATTCGCCACCCCCTCACGAGCAACCCCGCCGATCTCGCACCGCACCGCGTAAACCCCGTCCGGCGGAAACTGCTCGTTGTGCGCCCGCAAGTTCGCCGTCGGAAAACCAATCGTCCGCCCCAGCCGTCGCCCCGCTTCGACCGTCCCCAGAATCGTGTAATCCCGCCCCAGGCACCGCCTCGCCGTCTCGAAATCCCCCGCCTCCACCGCCCGCCGGATCCGCGTGCTGCTCACCGTCTCCCCGTCGATCTCCACCGGTTCCATCCCGGCGACCCGGAATCCCAGCCGCCCCCCCAGCTCCCGCAGCAACTCGACGTTCCCACTCCGCCCCCGCCCAAACGTCCACCGCTCGCCCACGGAGATCTGCCGCAACGGCCGCGCCGCCCCCGCCAACGCCTCCACGAAATCCGTCGGCTCCTGCGCCGCAAACGCCGCGTCGAATCGCAGCACCAACAGCGCCTCGACCCCGACCCCCGCCAGCAAACGCGCCTTGTGCGCCGTCGACGTCAGCAGCCGCGGCGCCTTCTCCGGTCGCAACACCCGCGCCGGGTGCGGATCGAACGTCAGCACGACCGCCGTCCCGCCCAGCTCCGCCGCGTCCTCCCGCGCCCGCCGGATCACCGATTGGTGGCCGAGATGGACCCCGTCGAAGACCCCGATGCAAAGGACGACCGGCCCCGCGACCGCGCTCAATTCCTCGATGGTCGCCAGTGTCCGCATGCCGAGGTTACGCCCCCCGCAAGCGCGACACGTCGGGCAAAGTCAGCACCCGCGCCGCCACCTCCTCGCGCGGCAAATTCTTCAATTCGTCGATGGTGATCGCCCCGTCCACGCTGAACCGCCCGCTCTTCGTCCGCCGCAGCGCCCGCAGGTGCGCCCCGCAGCCCAGCTCCTCCCCGATGTCGAACGCGTAGGTCCGCACGTAAAACCCCTTGCTGCACACCACCCGGAAATCGATCTCCGGCAGCCGCAACTTGAGGATCTCGTGCGCGTAAACGTGCACGAACCGCGGCTCCCGCTCGACCGTCTTCCCCTGCCGCGCCAGTTTATACAACGGCACCCCGTCTTTCTTGATCGCGCTCACCATCGGCGGCGTCTGGTAGAAATCGCCGTGAAATTTCGCGAAAGCCTCGTCGATCCGCGAAGCCGCTAGGTCCGGCACCTCCCGCGTCAGCTCGATCTCCCCGTCCGCGTCCTGCGAGTCCGTCGTCTCCCCCAGCTTTAGAGTCCCAGCGTATTCCTTGTCCTCGCTCATGAGCAGGTCTTGGATCTTCGTCCCCCGCCCCAGCGTGATGAGGAGCAGCCCCGTCGCCAGCGGATCCAGCGTTCCGCAATGCCCCACCTTCTTCATGCCCAACGCCCGCCGGGTGATCCCAACGACGTCGTGCGAGGTCATCCCCGGCGCTTTGTCCACGCAGAGGACTCCGTCAATCAACGTTTCCGACTTCATTACAAATTGCTTCGAGAAAACGCGCCACCACGTCCTCGAGATTGCCCGCCACCCGTGCTCCGGACGCCAGCGCGTGCCCGCCACCCCCGAACAACGCGCACACCGTGCACACGTTCACCCGCACATCCTTCGACCGCGCACTGATCCGCACCATCCCGTCCCCCATTTCCTCCAGAAACACCGCCGCCACGACGCCCTCGACCGACCGCAATTGATCGATGATCCCCTCGTTGTCCTCCGGCTGCAGCCCCAGCCGATCCGAATCCGCCCGCTTCAACGCAAAACTCGCCACCCGGTCGCCGCACGAGAACCGCGCCTCGTTCAAAGCCAAACGCAGCAACTCCAGCCGACGCCGCGGCAACTGATCGTAAATCGACCGCGACAATTCGCCCACGTTCACCCCCGCCCGAATGAGCTTCGCGCCGACCTCGAACGTCCGCGCGTTCGTGTTCATGTATTGAAACGACCCCGTGTCCGTCGAAATCGCCACGAACAAATTCGCGGCCATCTCCGGCGTGATCGCGATCCCCTGCGATTCGAAAAAATTGACCGCGATCTGCCCCGTCGCCGGCGAATCCGCGTCGATGTGGTTCAGCGTCCCAAATTCCTCGTTGCTGATGTGGTGATCCAGATTGATGAAGACCTCCGGCTCTTCCAAAGCCCCCAGCACCGAAGAACCCAGCCGATCCTTTACCGAAGTGTCCAGCGCCACGAACGCGTCACAACGCACCCGCGACCCGTCCGTCGGCGGCGTCGTCACGATCCCGTGTCCAGGCAGAAACTCGTATTTCGACGGCACACCATTCTCGTTCCACGCGATCACGTTCTTGCCGATGGACCGCAACCACAGCGCGAACGCGATCGTCGACCCCAAGGCATCCCCATCCGGTCGGAGGTGACTCGCCACGATGACGGTCTCGGCCTCATCGAGCGCCGTCCGGATTTCGTCAAACGAAGCGCTCATGAGCTACCGGCACCCACGGACTTTCCGCCGCAGAAATGCAACACCGCCCCCCTCATTCACGTTCCCCTTCATCATCATCTTCCAATTCCTCACTCACCCCACTGAACGGCTGCGCCTTCAGCCCCAGTTCGTCCATCAACTCGATCACCCGCGTCCCGCGCTCAATGGAATCGTCCAGCTTGAAATTGAGGTGAGGCGTGTGCTTGAGCGTCACCCGCTTCATCAGCTCGTTCTGCAGCGGTGTCGCGTTCCGCTCTAGCTCCTCCATCGCCCTCCGCTGATCCCCTGGCCCGCCCAGCACACTCACGAAGACGTGCGCCTGCTTGAGATCCGGTGTGATGTCCACGCCGCTCACCGTCACCAGCGCTCCACCAAACTGCAAATCCCGCACGAAAATTGTTCCCAATTCTCGCTTGAGCAGTTCGCAGACGCGCTGGAGTCGGAGATTCATAATCGGTGGCCTCGTCGAGCAGACGGAGACCCATGCTACCTAGATTTAAAGAGTCTGCGCGAACTTTTCGAGCGTGTAGGCCTCGATCACGTCACCGACTTCGTAATCGGTGTAATCTCCCAGCTTGATACCGCACTCCAGACCGGCCCGCACTTCCTTGACCTCATCCTGGAACCGCCGCAGCGTCGCCAACCCACCGTCGTAGACAGCTTGCTTGCCACGCAACACACGAGCCCGCGCGTTCCGCGGAATCCGGCCGTCCGTGACCATGCAGCCGGCAACCTTGCCGCGCGACAGCCCAAAGACTTGCTTGATGTCGGCGTGCCCGACAACCGTCTCGCGCAACTCCGGATCAAGCATTCCGGACATCGCTTCCTTGACCTGATCGATCAGCTCGTAAATGACGCTGTAAAGTTTCACCTGGATGTTCTCTCGCCGCGCCGAAGACACCGCGCCCGAGTCCATTTTCACTCCAAAGCCAATCACAATCGCATCCGATGCACTCGCAAGCATGATGTCGGATTCCGTCACCGGCCCCGCCGCCGAATGGATGAGACGAAGGACGATCTTATCGCTTTGGATCTCATGGAGTTGACCAATGATCGCCTCGAGCGTGCCCTGCACGTCGGCTTTGAGGATGACCGGAAAAGTCTTCTTCGCGTCCTCCGCAATGTTGTCGAAAAGACTCTCCAACGTCGCCCGCTGCGGCGCGGCCAACTTCTCGGTGCGGGTGGAGTGCACCCGCTCTTCGCTCAACGCGCGGGCGATTTTCTCCGACTCCATCACGAGCAATTCGTCGCCGGCGGAGGGAAGTCCGCTCAGTCCGAGCACCTTGACCGGAGTCGACGGCCCCGCCGTCTTCATCGGCTTGCCGTGATCGTCGATGAGTTGTTTTACCTTGCCCCAGAAATTCCCGCAAATGAACGCCTGCCCATTCTTCAACGTCCCGGAGTTCACGATCACCGTCGCCGTCGGCCCGCGCCCCGGCTCAGTCTGCGCTTCGATCACCGTGCAGCGGGCGTCGGCGTTTGGATTGGCTTTGAGTTCAAGAATCTCCGTCTGGAGCAACAAATTCTCCAGCAAGTTGTCGATGCCCATCCCCTTCGTCGCCGAGACTTCGCAACAAATGATGTCTCCACCCCATTCTTCGGGATTGAGATCGTTTTCCTGAAGCTGGCCCTTGATCCGATCAAGATTCGCCGAAGGGAGATCGATCTTATTGATCGCGACCAGAATCGTGACGTTCGCCGCCTTGGCGTGATTGATCGCCTCAATGGTCTGCGGCATCAGTCCGTCGTCCGCCGCGACGACGATCACGACGATGTCGGTGACCGTCGCGCCACGAGCGCGCATCGCCGTGAACGCCGCGTGGCCCGGGGTATCGAGAAACGTAATACTCGAATCCGCGTGCGGCACACTGTAGGCACCAATGTGCTGCGTGATGCCACCGGCCTCACCCCTCGTCACGCGAGTCTTCCGGATCGCATCGAGCAACGACGTTTTGCCGTGGTCGACGTGACCCATGAAAGTAATGACCGGCGCGCGGGGCTTGAGTTCGTCTGCGTCGACCTCGATCGGCTCACTGGGTGCCTCGATCGCCACCGGCTCAGGCTTGTGAACCCCTTTGGTCGGATCGCGCTTCTCGCGCTCAAAAATCGCACCGTGCTTCTCGCAAATCTTCGCCGCCACGTCAGGTTCGATGGTCTGATTGATCGAAGCGAAAATATTTAACTCCATCAGATCGGCGATGAGCTGGAACGACTTGAGTTCCAACTGCTCGGCAAGATCCTTGACGATGATCGGCGGCTTGACGTGGACGATTTTCTTGCCCTCTTCGTTGACCTCGGGGCCGACCTCTTCCCCCGCAACCTCTTCCACAACAGGATCCGGCTCGGGCGCTGGCTGGACCTTGTCCGACTTGGGCGAAAGCAGGTCAAGCGCCGCTGCGGGGGCTTTCTTGACCGGCTTTTCGGCTTCTTTCTGATCCTCGACCTTGGCCTTTACCGGTGCGGCTGGTGCCGCAATCTTGCTGATCGGCGGCAAGGACTTCGACCCCTTCGCGTCGTCCTCGGTCGCGGGCTTGCGAACTTTTTTGACCTTCGGATCGATCAGCGAAACGGTCTCGGCCTTCGGGGCCTTCTCCGCGGCGGGAACGTCCGCGGCTTTGTCGACGCTCGGCGACTTGCCGGTGTCGGTGGTGGCGGATTTACGTCCGCTGGTCGTCCCGCGCTTCGACGTCGTCGAGCGCGTGGTGGTCTTGGTGTTGCTGACTTTGGATGCCATTGAAATTCTTTCTGGTCGAGCGCGTCTTCATGACGACGCCCTAAACAACGGCGGATTCGTCCGCCGGTGCCGCGGATTCGCCCGCTGGCTCGGCGGCAGGCTCCGCCGCTGGGATGGTGAGTTTAATTGCTTCGTCCAGGATGCGCTGACCCGTTTCTTCGTCACTGTCGAGAACGCCGGCGATGTCGTCCGCGCTCGCTGTCGCGATCACTTCCGCCGAGATCATCCCAGCCGCAGCCAGGGTATCGGCCTGTTCCTGAGTCACGCCAAGCTGGTCGGCCAACGATGAAGCGGCCTCCGCCTTCTGGCTCTCCATCGCCTGTTCGGCCGTACGATCTTCTTGGATATCGATATCCCAACCGGTGATCTTCGCGGTCAGCCGGGCATTCTGTCCTTTGCGCCCAATGGCCTGGGAAAGCTCCTCTTTACCCACGATCACGGTGATGCGCTTCTCTTCGTGATTGAGGTGGATTGAGCGAAGCTGGGCCGGCTTCAAAGCCTCTTTGACGAGTTCCTCCGGATCGTCATACCAACGAATGATGTCGACTTTTTCGTTATTGAGTTCGCGGACGATGTTCTTCACCCGAGCCCCGCGCATCCCAACGCAAGCGCCCACTGGGTCGACCTTTCCGTCGGAACTATGAACCGCTACCTTCGTGCGGGCACCCGCCTCACGGGCGATCACCTTCAACTCGACGGTCCGATCCGCAATCTCGCTCACCTCAACCTCGAAGAGCCGCCGAACAAAGTTCGGGTGACTCCGCGACAGGATAATCTCCGGCCCTCGCAAACCGTTCTCCACGGCAACGACGTAAGCCCGGATCCGGTCGCCGATGGAATACTCCTCGGTCGGGACCCGTTCGCGGGAATGCATGATGCCCTCAAATTTCCCAAGATCCACAATCACGTCCGAACGCTCGAAGCGCCGGACCGTGCCGCTGACGATTTCGCCAGCTCGATCCTTGAACTCCTCGGTACATCATGTCCTTCTCGACCTGACGGATGCGCTGCATGATGGCCTGCCGCGCCGTCTGCGCGGCAATGCGACCGAAGTCACGCGGCGTCACTTCGATCTCGATCTCCTCTCCAACCTGAACGTCCGCCTTGATCTGGCGCGCCTTCGACAACGAGATCTGCTCCTGGGGCAAAGTCACCTTCTCGGCGACAAGCGGCTTGGCAAAGGCTTTGATCTGCCCCGTCTTCGAGTTGATCTCGACACGACATTCACGAGCGACCGAAAACGACTTCTTGGCCGCGGTCAGCAAGGCATCGGAAATGGCCTCGATGAGCACGTCACGGCCAATGCCTTTCTCGCGCTCGAGGTAATCGAGCATGGTGAGCATCTCAGAAGCGTTCATACAAAAAGGAGTGGATAAAGTCGGTTATGGGACCGCGTTGGGCGGAACGGTCAACTATGCAGAGCCACCCCATCCCGGTCAAGCCCCCTCCCGACCAAGGGTTTTGCGCCGCCCTCTTCGCTCGGCCCAGGAATTTCCGAATTGAGGAACCCGCAAAACCAACTAGTTGTAATGCTTTCCAGCCATGCTCCCACGAAACCTCCCCTCCTCCGTCGCCGCCCTCGCCCTCGGCATCCTGTTCGCCATTGCCCCGCAGGCCGCCCTCGCCCAAACCAGCCCCGAAGCGGCCAATCAGCAAGCCTACGGCCTTTATCTCGCTGGCGACTACGAGAAAGCGGCGACCGCCTACGAGACGGTCCTCAAGAATTACCCGACCGCCGCCATCGTCCCCAATGCCCAGCTCCAACTCGGCTACACTTACTTCTTCCTCACTGAATACGCCAAAGCGGAGGACATCCTCAAAAAATTCCTCGATGGCCCCCCCGCCCCACCGGCCCTCAACGAGGCAGCTCGTTCGCTCCTTCCCCAGGTCCTCTCCGCCAAAGCCTCGGCCCTCGAACCCTCCGATCCCGCCCGTAAGACCGGGTACGAAGCGGCGATCAAGGGCTTCACCGATTTCCTCAAAGCCTTCCCGCAATCTTCCGAGACCGAGTCCGTCGTCTACGGACGCGCCCTCGCGAACTTCCAACTCGGCAACTACAACGATGCCATCAAAGACCTCGAAGCCAACATCCAGGCTTTCGACACCAGCTCGACCATCGCCCAAAGCCGCAACCTCCTCGCCCTCGCCTACGCGACGGAAGGCAGCCAAGAACTGAACAAGGGCGATGCGGCTGACCGCGAGGCTGCTTTCGCGAACTACAATCAAGCAATCGACATCCTCAAAGGCATCATCGAGAACCGCTCCGACCTCACCCTCATCAACGACGCGCAGTTCCAACTCGGCGAGATCCTCTTCAATCTCGCCGCCTTCAGCGACGAAGATAAACGCCCCCCCCTTTACGACGATGCCCTCAGCGCCTACCGCAACGTCCTCCCGAAGGAGGAGATCGTCACTCTCCAGACCAAGCGCCTCGCATCCTTCCCCGAGCTTCGCAAGGAAGCCCTCAAAGCCGGCGACCAAAGGCAGCTCGAACGTCTCAACGCGGACAATGAACGCGAACTCAAACGTCTCGCCGCCCTGCAGGCCAAGCCCGACCAAACAACGCCCGCCATGCTCAAGATGGCGCAGATCTTCTTCAATCAAGGCCGCCTGAACGCCTCCCGCGTGATCCTCACCCACCTCACCCCGTTCCTCACCAGCGAAGACGAGAAAAAGACCGCCCTCTATTACAACACGATGACCTACGCGATGCAGAACGTCGCCGAAAAGGCCGTCCCACTCTACGACCGATTCCAATCCAACTATAAAGCCGACCCCCTCGCGCAAAATCTCCCCCTCGTCCTCGGTAATCTCTTCCTCGGTTCACCCGATCCCACCGTCAACGATCCGCAGAAGGCCGCCGACTATTTCGACGAGTCTCTCACCATCTACCCGGACGGTCGTTTCGCCGGCCTCAGCGCCGTGAGCCGCGCCACCGCCCTTAGCCGCCTCGGCAAGGCCGACGAAGCCTTTCAGACCTTCCAGGATTTTCTCGCGAAGAATCCCCGACCCGCCGAAGGCGTCGTCGCTCAGATGGGTCTTGCCGGCATCCTCAAGGACACCGCCAAATGGGACGAAGCCATCGCCGCCTACCAGACCGCCATCGAGAAGTATCCCGAGATGCCCCAGGTCGTCGAAGCGCAGTTCTGGATCGCCTTCGCCACTCAACAAAAGGGTGAGAACGCCGCCGCCATCCCCCTCTTCAAAGCCTTCATCGCCGAACATCCCGACAACAATCTCATGCCGACGGCGCTCTACACGCTCGCCACCGCCCAGCTCGCCACGGGAGACCAAGCCGCCGGCATCGCGTCCCTCGCCGAAGTCGCAGAAAAATTCCCAGACAGTCGCCCCGCCCCGTTCACCTACTTCCAACGCGCCCAACTCCTCGCCGCGGAGGGCAAGCAGGACGAAATGCTCGCTCTCATGCGCGACTTCATCGCCAAATATCCCGAGGACGACAAACTCTTCTTCGCCTACGACACCCTCGCCAACTCCGCCCTCACCAACGGCAATCCCGGCGAAGCCGTTGAGGCGTATCAAGAATTTGCTACCAACAACCCGACTAACCCTCGCGCGCCGGAGGCTCTGCTCAAAATAGCCGCCCTCCAGCGCGGCCAAGCCGAACGACTCGGCCGCTTCGCAGCCATGCCAGCCGCCGACCAAGCCACCTGGCGCGCCCAGATCGACGCTGCGATCGCCACGGGCGAGAGTCTCCTCAAGCAATTTCCCGATAGCCCGCAGGTTGCCACGGCGCTCACCGACCTCCTCGCCGCCCAACGCTTGCTCGTCTCCGCTGAAATCAAACAACCCGCCGACATCGAAAGCTACTTCCGCCAGTTGGCCGAGAATTCTCCTCCCAGAGTCGGCAGCAAAGCCCTCTTCACCCTCGCCAGTTACCTCGCCGAAAACGATCCCGCCCTCGCTCTCGAGACGATGGACAAGGCTTACGATCCAACCCTCGTTTACGCAGCCACGGATCTCGATATCTACGGTCTCGCTCTTCTCGAAAACAACGAACCGGAAGCCGCCGCCGCCATCTACGAAAAGATCGCCGCCGACTACCCCGTCCCGCCAAACGTCGATCCGTCCAGCCTGACCCCCGAAGTCTACTACGCTCAGGCCATCGTTCTCTTCGGCAAGGGACGCATCGCCCAAGCGAGCGGAAACAAAGCCGAAGCCGGTCAATTCTTCGAGCAGCTCACCTCCCTCTACCCCGCCTCGCCGAAGGTGCTCGAAGCTCGTTTCGGCAACGCCGAAGGCCTCGTCGCCGAGAAGAAATACGACGAAGCGCTCACCATTCTCACTCAGATCGTTCGGGACACCAACGCCACCGCCGAACTTCGCGCCAAAAGCATGCTCCTCATGGGCGACGTCTACGCCGACCAGGGCGAACTCGAATCCGCCATCGATTCCTACATCAAAATCGCCCAGTTCTACTCCGGCGTTCCGAAGGAGGCCGCCCAGGGCCTCTGGCGCGGCGGCCAACTCCTCGAAGAACAGGCCACCAGCCTCACCGATCCAACCGCCAAGAAACGAGCCGTCGACAACGCCCGTCGAGCCTACCAGGACCTCGTTACCCAATTCCCCAACTCCGAACACGCCGCCGAAGCCAAAACCCGCCTAGCCGCCCTGGGTCAGCCCTAAAAACAGCGCCCCCAGCCGCTCAAAATCAACGTTCCGACGTTCCGACCTTCGACTCGTATCCTTCGACCCAGCGTGATCAGAAGCGCCCGCGCTCGCGCCCTCACCACCCGCCTCCCTGCCCTCTACCCCAACGCGCACTGCGAGCTGAGCCACGACTCCCCCCTTCAACTCCTCGTCGCGACGATCCTCTCCGCACAATGCACCGACGTTCGCGTCAACCTCGTCACTCCGGCCCTCTTCACTCGCTGTCCCACCGTCGCTGACTTCGCCACCATCCCGCAGTCAGAGATCGAGACCCTCGTCCGCACCACCGGCTTTTTCCGCAACAAAGCGAAGAACATCCGGGCCGCCGCCCGCCAGATCATCGACCTCCACGACGGTCACGTCCCCCGAACCCTCGAAGAACTCGCCGCCCTCCCCGGCGTCGGGCGAAAAACCGCCAACGTCGTCCTCGGCAACGCCTTCGCAATCGAGGCCGGCATCGTCGTGGACACCCACGTCGGCCGCCTTGCCCACCGTCTTCGCCTCACGACCCACACCGACCCGGTTAAAATCGAACGCGACCTCATCAAACTCTTCCCCAAGTCCGTCTGGACCGTCTTGAGCCACTGGCTGATCGCCCACGGTCGCGCCCGCTGCAAAGCCCGCACCCCCGACTGCAATAACTGCGAGCTGACCGACCTCTGCCCATCATCCGGCCCGCGAGCCAAAGCCAGCCCGGATCCTCCGCGTTAGGCCCCGGCAACCTTCATTCCTCACCCGGCCCGCGGCAAATGCCCGCACTATTCCTTGGAAGCCAGCAAGACGCAGAAATTCCCCGCGCCAAATCTCTCCAGCGCGGGGAAGCCTCCCTACGAAGCAAATTGGCGACCCAATCAGCCCTGAACGGCCTGATCGATCTGAGCTTTGATTTCTTCCTCGCTCATGTCTCGGGTTAGTTTCGTGATCGGAGCCTTGGTTTCGGCGTCGACGAGGAGGAGGAATCCGCTGGCCTTTTCCTGGGCGGAGTAGGCTTCGCCCACTCCGAGAGCCGAAGCCAGCATCGCGGCCTGTGCCGTGGTCAACTCGTTGCTGTGATCGAATTTCGCAAACAGGATTGGCTCGTCGCCAAGACCAGCCCTCACGGTTTCGATCTTCGGATCGAGAACTTTGCAGGACCCGCACGAGTCCGCGTAAAACATCATCCCAATCACTTTCGGTTCGACCGGTTCAGCGGCGTGGAGCGGGAATGCCGAGCAGAGTGCGACGGTGGCAATGAGGGTGATTCTTATCAGGTCTTTCATGGCGGTTGGTTGGTGGATTTTGGTAGCGGAGCCGGAAGGCATCCGGTCCTCATTGCGGCAAACGAGCGGCGAGCTCGATTGATTGCGGAAAAGACGAATCTTCACCTCGCGAGCACGAACAAGCGCTGTGCGTCCCGCCAGGTTTTCACCGCGACACCGTCCACCGACTGGATGCCGATTCGCACCGATTCGAATTGCTCGTTCAACGGGACGACGAAGAGGGTGCACGGATTGTCGTCGCGATCCCGAAGCGAGATTTGCGCGGCCAATTCTCCCTGGATGGAACAGTAGCGTCCGCCGACCACGGTCAAGTTCATCAGGAACTCAGGCCGAGTCGGGCCAAGCGGGAATTCCAGGCGCGGCAGGGCGGCCTGAATCCTGGCGAAATCTGCCGTGCGGATCTCGGGAGCCAGCAGCTTGGAGTGGTTGGCGGCCACCTCCACCGCGACACGTCGATTCAGCGATTCCCCCACCAGGTTCCAAAGCGCCGCCCCCGCCACGAGTAGAGCGAAAATCACCGCCGCCGCTGCGAGCCAGATTCGCGGGCGAGATCTGGGCAATCGCACGACTTTGGTGGACTCAAGAATGGTCTCCACTCTCCCGTCGGACAGCTGCTGACTGCGGTAGTATTCGCGCAGCTTGTTATCGAGGTCGTTCATGACTTTGCTCCTTTTGAGAGTCTCTGGCGACGGCGGCAACAAGTCGTCCGCGAGCGCGATGGATCAGGCTCAGGACCGTGTTTCGGGGAGTGTCGGTCAACTCACCGATTTCGCGGGCCGAGTATCCTTCGACCACGTTGAGATAGAGGGCCTCGCGCTCCTCGGCCCGCAGCGTGGCAAGGAGGACGTCCAGATCCGCAGAGGCGTCAGGCGAGGGTGGGTCGATCGAAGGCGGGTCGTGATCATCAATGGCCTCAAACGTCACGATCCGTCCCCGGCGACATTGGTCATAGAATAGATTCCGCACGGTTGTGAAGAGCAGGGGACGATCCGTCACGGTGCCGTAGCGATGCGTGAGCTTGAGCCAGGCTTGCTGCACGAGATCCTCGGCGTCGTAATGATGATGAGTCAGCGAGAGAGCAAATCGATATCCGATCTGCACCAACTCACTCGCACTGCCTTCACGGGAATCCATTTGCTTCTGAACGGTAACGAACTTCGGCCGGATTTGATTGCAGGCACCGGCGCGAATTCCCTACCGGGACAGGCCTCACGAACGTCGCGGTCCGACTGAAACGACGCCCCTGCGCTTTTCGCACCTCCTCGCGGCCAATCAATCCCCACCCAGCCCCAGCGCAAACTCGGCGATCCGATCCGCCGCCATCGGCTTCCGCGCCGCCGCCAGATTTCGTTTCCATTGCCGCCATCCCGCCGCGTCATCCGCCACTGCCGACTCCACCCGCTTCGACACCTCGTCCGGCCTCCCGATCGCCTGCGCGCCGACCTCCATTCGCTCGATCAACGCGATGTTCCCCTCCTCTTGACCGGGCACCACGTGGCTCACCAGAAACGGGCACTGCGCCGCGATCGCCTCCTGCACGATGGCCCCACCCGCCTTGCCGATAAAAACGTGGTGCGTCGATAGCAGCGCCGGCATCTGATCCGTCCAACCCAAGATCTTCACCCGCCGATCCTCCTCCAAACCCGAGTGTTGCAAGGCCCGATGCAACCGCTCGTGCCGACCCGCCAACACCGTGATCTCCACGTCCGGCAACTTCAGCAACGCCGTGATCTGCCGCATCGTTCGGACCAATTGCGTTGATGGCATGAACAGCAATTTCCACGGCTTGCTCGCCGATTCCGACAACGGCTCCACCACCGCAAATTCTCGCGACACCGGAAATCCCAGCGAATGCACGATCGCCCCATCCACCCCATCCTCCGTGACGACTTTCGCCGTTTCGTCATCTGCCACCACGAACGCGTCCGACCGACACCGATACCAGGCGGAGTTCACCTCCACCGAGTCGGTGATCACCGTCACAAACGGGGTCCGAATCCCCAACCGACGTTTCTGAATTTTTCGGAACAAATACCCGTAAAGCGGATAGGTCGAAATCACCACCGCCGGCTCATGCTCCCGCAGCTCTTCCTCCATCGCCCGCTCCAACGCCCCCGTCGTCCACATCATCTTCTCCATCAACCCCGGGTAATCGAGCGCCTTGAAAATCAAGTCCCAGATCCAAGGGAAGCGATTGATCGCCAACGAATACCCCACCTGCACCGAACGATCAACGAGCGGGATCGCCCGCGCGTAAAGGTCAACCACCACCCCGCTCGCATCCCCACGTGCTTCCAACGCCTCGCGAATCCCCTTCGCGGCCGCGTTGTGGCCGTCACCGAAGCTGGCGGTCAGAACCAGGACTTTCTTCATGGGCGGAATTCTACAAACCCGCCAACACTTGACCAGCCCGCTCCCTCGCCTCCCGATCGTCCTCATCGTCCACCTTCATCCCCACCGCCGCCTCCAACTCCTTCCGAGCCTCCCCCTTTCTCCCAACGGCCGCGTAACTCCGCCCCAACTCCGCTCGGTACATCAGTCGGTTCGGGTCCAGCGCGACCGAACGCTCCAGGCACTCGACCGCCCGTTCGTTCGAAGCGTCCGGCAGACTTCCGAAAAACGTCTCGGCAAAAAATCTCGTCCCGCCCCCGAGATTCGCCAACTCGTAATTCCAGCGGCCCAACACAAACCACGCGAGATCATTGCTGACATCCAACTCGATGGCCCGCTCGGCCGCCGCCCGGATTTCCCCCGAATCCTTGATCCGCTCCTTCGCCGATTTCAGAAAAGAGATCTTCCCCACCGTGATCGCGACGGACAAGTGCGCCTCGGAGTTCGACTCATCCGCCTCCACTGCCTCCCGGGCCAGCCCCAGGGCCTCCATCCCCAACTCCCGCTTCTCCGCCTTCGCGGAAACCTCCCCCATTCGCTCGACCAGCGCCTTCGACGCTAGCCGCAATTCTTCGGACTTCTCCCGGTCGCCGGCCGAAGCCACCGAGATCGATCCCAAGAGAACCAGAGCGAGGCTCAACCTCATTTCACGAACAAATAATGCGAAACGATCCACTCATTCCCACCCCGAAACCCCCACAACTCCGCGCACGACATGTAAAAAACCCGCCAATACGCCCGCCACTTTGGCACGTTCTCCTCTCCGTAAGTCGCCGCCAGGATCGGCCGGACCTTCGCCTCATTCGCGTCCATCGCCGCGAGCCACGCCTCCGAGGTCCGCTGATAATGCGTCCCGCTCACCTGCCAATGCTTCGCGATCCGCAGATCCTCCTGAAAATACAACAGCAAGTCGTCCGACGGCATCGTGCCACCCTCGAAGAAATAACGGGTGATCCAATCCGACGGGTCCGTCCCCTCGAAGTGATACGCGAAACGGACGTGGGTGAAAATGTGCACGAACAACTTCCCACCCGGCACCATCCACGACGCCACCCGCCGAAGCAGCTCACGGTAATTCTTCATGTGCTCAAACATCTCGACACTCACGACCCGATCAAATTGCTCCCCCTCCAGCTCAAGATCATTCATGTCCCGCGTAATCACCGTCACGTTCGCCAAACCCCGCTCCGAGCATCGTGCCTCGATGTGTTCCCGCTGAGTGGCCGAATTCGACACCGCGGTGATCTTCGCCGACGGATACTTCTCCGCCATCCAGAGGGTCAGACTCCCCCAACCACACCCCAGCTCCAAAATCCGCAGACCGTCCACCAGCTCCGCCCGCTCACACGAAAGCGCCAGCATCGCCTCCTCCGACTCGGCAAACGTCGTGTCCGGCTTCGGCCAATATCCCGAACTGTATTTCATCCGCGGACCCAGACACATTTTGAAGAATTCCGTGGGCACTTCGTAGTGCTGCTCATTCGCCGCCTCCGTCTTGATGGCGATCGGACTCGCTTTCAACTCATCGACGAAATCCTGCAAGGCCACCTGCTGTTCCTCGACCCCACCGCGGTCCTCTTCCTTGAGCTTTTTCCCCAGAAGATTCCGAATTCCAATCCGCACAACCGCATCCGGAACCAGTCCCTTCGCCAGGAGTTCATCAATCGAAATCATAAATAATAGTTAGCTAATCTGCGTTGTCCGTAATTCCTCACCACATCCCCCGTCACGATCCGCGTTTGGGAAACCACGGCACGAACACGCTGGTCGTCCGCTGGTACTCCCGATACTTGTCGCCCCGCGATTTCAGCGACTGCTCCTCGGCCGTCGGCACTCCCGTAACCTTCAGCAGGAAATACAGCATGATCGCGGGACAAAAGACCGAGATCCAGCCGTCTTCGGTTCCCAGCGCAAAAACGAAGTAACCGACCCACACCAACCACTCAAAAAAATAATTGGGATGCCGCGAATAACGCCACAATCCCCGTTTGCAAACCTCGCCCCTATTCTCCGCCTTCGACCGGAACTGATCCAACTGCCGGTCCGCAAGACCTTCACCCAGGATCGCCAGAAGCCAGATTCCAATTCCGGCCCATTCCAAGGGACCGATCAACGCATCCTGATTCTGCGCCACGAAAGCAAACGGAACGGTCAAAACCGCCAGCAGCACGGCCTGAAGTTGAAAGAAACCGAAGAACATCAACCAGGGCTTATTGGGAAACTGCTCGCGCAGCGTCGCGTACCGGCCGTCCTCCTCCGGATGATGCTTGGCCACCCGCCGCCACAGGTGCACTCCGAGCCGCAGACTCCAAAGCGACACCATCACCGCAATCAACGTCTTCCGATCCGGCGCCCCCGTTCCCACCGCCCAATAAATCAGCACCAAAACGGTAAAGCCCAACGACCAGGCCACGTCCACGACACTCGCATTATCAATCCTCTTGGCGAAAAGCCAGACTCCCACCATGAGAACCATCGCGACAGCCAGACCGACTGACATCATTAGCCAAAAATTCTCGCTCATCGCTTAGGCTTCGCCAATTTCATAAACATCGGATCGCATCCCGAGATTATTCGGCCGGGTGTAGATCGCCTGCACCACCGAAATGTGTCTCGTCCCAAACGCCGCCTCGCAATACCGCAAATAATACCGCCACTTCCGCAGAAACCGCTCGTCGAATCCGAGTGCCAGCACCTCGTCCCGCACCCCTTCGAAGGCCTCCGCCCAGAGCCGCAACGTCTTTGCGTAGCAAAGCCCCAGGTCCTCCCAATCGTGCAGATTAAGCCAACCGGTTCGATTGAAGGCCTCCGTCATCCGAGCCTGCGACACGAGCAACGAACCGGGGAAGATGTGCTTCTGGATGAAATCAACGCCATCCCGCAGGATCTTGAACTGCCGATCCGGGCACGTGATCATTTGCAACCCCATCATTCCCCGCGGCTTCAGCAGCTTGCCGCACGCACCCACGAACGTGTCCAGATACGCATCCCCCACGGCCTCAATCATTTCGATGGAAACGATCTTGTCAAATTGCCCGACGACGTTGCGATAGTCCTCGAGCTTCACCGTGACCCGATCCGCCAATCCGGCCGCCGAGATCCTTGCCGTCGCTTCGGCAAATTGCTCTTCCGAGATTGTTACCGACGTCACTTTGCACCCGTAGGTTCCCGCAGCGTGCAGACTAAACCCTCCCCACCCGGTTCCAATCTTCGAGCACTTCGTCGTCCGGCCCGATCTGCAGTTTCCGACACAACTGATCGTATTTTTTCCGCTGAGCCTCTTCCAACGACAAGTCCGGCGGATCGAAATACGCACTCGAATACGTCATCGTCGGATCCAACCATAACTTGAAAAACGCGTTACTCAGGTCGTAGTGCTCGCTGATGTTCCGGCGGCTCGTCTTGAGGCTGTTCGGTCGCCGTTTGTGCAACAGCCGGTTGTAGGCGTTGAGCAATCCGATCCCAAACCCCGCCCGACCGCCTTCCGTCCGCATTCCGGCCGTCGAATCCGCATTGAGAATGAAATACGCAATCACCCGCTCGACGTCCGACGTCTCCCAATCCCCATCCACGTAAGCTTCGCCCAAACCAATCGGACCCGAAACGACGCACTTCCGAAAGAACGCCAACCTCCGAACCTCAATCCGCGCGTCCAACCCCGGATACAACCCGCCGAAGCGCATTTCCTCGCCGCCCGGCAATTCGATCACGAGATTTCCCCGCGTGAGCGACCGCAAGCTCTTGAGGACAATCTTTTGAAACAGCAAATCCATGTCGAGAGCCTTACGCGTGCGACCCATTGCGCGATGAATAAATCGCCAACGTCATTCCCGAACGAACTGACTTTCGTCCCTCGGCACGGCTCCAGGACGCACCTCCATCAAAAATCGCAGGATCCGCATCGCTCCCTCCGGTGAACCCGCTCCCCGCCCGGCTTCGGCCAGCTTCGCGAGCTCAGCACAATTGTTTGCGATGAGCCGTTCGACCATCGGACGAACGTCTTTCCGCTGGTGCACGAAAATCCCGGCGCCCAAATGCTCCAGCAGCTTCGCATTGCCCGGCTCCTGCCCCGGCACCGCCTTCGTCACGATCATCGGCAGGTTCGCTGCCAGCGCTTCCTGCGTTGTCGCCCCACCGGCCTTCGCGACCAAAAGATGACTCGACGCAAACAGTTGGGGATGCCGCTTGGTCCAGCCGAGGACCTTCACCTTCCCACCGCGCCTCCGCATCTCTTTCCTCAACGCCTTGATCAAACGAACGTCGAAGGCCACCGTGATCGTCAAATCAATGTCCGGGATTTCCGCCAGATCCCTTGCGATCCATTCCGAATCCAAACGACCCGAATTGATCATGTAAAGCACGCGCGTTGGCTCTCCGTCGCGGGGCGGAATGAGTCGACCACATCGCGCGAGTTCTGACGGGATGTCAGGATCCACTGCAAAACCCAGCGGCAAGATCTTGGCCTCCGGAATCCCCCGACTCCGCACCACCTCCGCGGTCAGTCGGTTCGGCACGACCAATGCGTCACAAGCCGCCGTCGTCCAGACCGTGTTCACGGTGATGGAATCCGTGACCACGATCACGTTCGCGCAACCCGGATACGGCTTCAGCATCCGGTAATATTCCAGAAAATGCGGAAAGATCGGATAGGTCGACACCACGACGTCTGGCTTCACCTCCGCCAACAAGGCCTTCAGCCGCCGCTGGAAACCCTGCATCATCCACAAACTCAGTCGCGTGTGCCACGGCTGATCGATCACCTTGAAGTAAATCCCCCAAAGCCACGGAAACGTACGAATCACCCGCAAATACATCCTCCGCGACAAGGGATAAAGTTCGTCCCCCGGCCGCTTCAACGGGTCGACCACGAGCAATTCGACGTCCTCCCCATCAGCCCGAAGCAGCTCCATCGCCCGCTTGAGCGCCGCCGAAGCACTGTGATGCCCTTGCCCAAATCCAGCCGATAAAACGAGAATCTTTCTCACGCGAGCTCACTAAACCCGGTCTCGCCCGACCTGACCAGCCCCCGCTTCCCGCTCGACCTCACCCCGCGGATCTGCGCCCATCCGCGGCCGCCCCCCTCCCCGCAACGACTCGTGTGGGTGGAAAACCTCCCGCTGCAATTCCACCTCCGCCTCCTTCATCCGAAACGGCAATCCCTTCCACCACAGCTTCAAAGCCTCCCAGTGAATCCCCCCGATCACCTTCAGCGTCACCAACGGATACTTTACCGTCATCCCAAGCAAGTTCGCCGTCGTCAGTTCGACCCGCTCTCCCGTCATCGCCGTAACGAGTTCTTTCTCATCCCCCCGATAGTCATCGATCCAGACCCCCAATTGGTCCCCCGGCACCGCGAATCGAAAATCAAATTCCAGATCCAAATCCGCAAACGGGGACACGTAAAAATGCTTCACCACCCGCCTCGCCATCCCCACACCGCCAGCCGGCACCAGATACAGTTTCAACTCCCGAAACGTGTTGCCCACCTGAATCACCGAGGCAAACGCCTCACCGTCCGCGTCGTAGCAGTAAAAAATCGTGATCGGATTAAAAACGTAGCCCGCCACTCGCGGCAACGTCAGCATCCGGATTCGCTGCGGTCGCTGCATCTCGCCACTCTCCCGCAGAAACGCCTCGACCGTCCCCCGCAGACCCGCACCTCCCAACGAACAATGATCCGACTCCCTCAGTGAATAGAGATTGGGTTCGTTGAACCCAAAGATCGGAACCCGGTTCGCCACCTCCGCCAACTCGTCGAGATCGAGCCAGAAAATGAAGATCCGGTAGACGAAGACGTGCTGCTTCGGCGCGATCCGCCGATGCATCACGGAGCATTCGTAAAGGCACGAGTGCACCTCCTTTTCAGCCCGGCTCCCGGACCCCAAGATGTTCCTTCACCGCCCCGCACACCTCGACCGCCGACCAATACGCATCTTCGTGAAATCCGTAGCGAAAATAACTCCCGCAGAAGTAAATCCGCTGATCCACCGACCGCCGGTTCAATCCACCCAACTCCCGCTGCGCCGCCACCGCCGCCAGCGTAAACGTCGGGTGATCGTAATCCGTTTCGTAGAGCACCTGGTCGCCCGGGATCAGCCCCTCTGCGTTGATTGAAACGAAGTAATTCACCTCCGGCGACACGTTCTGCAGCGCATTCATCCAATAGTGAGTCGTCGCCCGATATTCTCCCCCTCCCGCCGTCGATTGCGAAGACTCCCGCCTCTCCTCAATCCGATAATTCCACGAAGCCCAGGCGATTCGCCGCTTGGGCATCACCCGCTCATCCGTGTGTAACGTGGCGTGGTTGGACTGATACCCAAACTCCCTCAGCAACCGCAACTCATCCGCATCCGGCTTCGTCAGAAGCGCCAGCGCTTCGTCCGCGTGCGTCGCCACGATCACCCGGTCGAAAGTCTCCTTCGCCCCTCCCGCCGTTCGCACCACCGCACCCTCCGCGGTGGTCTCGACTCCCACGACCTTCGCTCCCAGGCGCGGCTCCGCCGTCCCGGCGATAATCTTCCGCACGTAACTCCGCGATCCCCGACTCACCGTAAACCAGGGGTGATGCGTGTGAACTCCGAGGAAACCATGATTGTAGAAAAACCGAATCAGCATTCCCGCGGGGAATTCGAGGACGTCCTCCGGACGCGTCGACCACACCGCCGAACTCATCGGCACGAGGTAATGATTGAGCAAATCCCGGCTGAAACCATACTCCGACGCGAATTCCCGGACCGTTCCCCTCACCTCCGTCTCCAACGACGCGTTCGCCACGTCGAAAAACCGCCCGATTTCACCCAACAGCCGATGAAAGCGGGGCCGCGCCAGATTTCGCAACTGCGCAAAAACCTTTCGCACCCCCATCCCGTTGTATTCCAAATGATCCGGTCGATGCTGCACGCTGAACGACATCTGGCTTGGCTCCGTCGCCACTCCCAGCTCATCGAAGAGCGCGCAGAGGTGCGGATACGTCACGCGATTAAACACGATGAATCCGGTATCGATCGGCACGTCCCGACCCTCTTCGCGCACGACGACCGTGTTCGAATGCCCGCCGGGGCGCTCGGCCTGCTCGAAGAGCGTGACGTCCGCGACATCCCGCAAATTCCACGCGCAGCCCAGCCCGGCAACACCTGATCCGACGACCGCGATCCGCTCCCGCATCACCTACCGCCGCCGGGTATTCGCCTCGTCGTAAGCCGACGACGGCACGCCGCGCAGATCCCAAACCAACCCACAAGCCGCGAGTCCCTTGAGCACGTAGTAGGAAATATCGATCTCCCACCAATAGAAACCCTGCCGCGCCGACGACTGGAAGTGGTGGTGATTATTGTGCCACCCCTCGCCCAGCGTGATCAGCGCCAGAATCAGACTATTCCGACTCTCGTCCTCCGTCTTGTAACGCTTACTCCCGAGCGTATGCGCAAACGAATTCACCGAGCAGGTCCCGTGAAACAACACCGTCGTACTGATGAAAAATCCCCAGACCACCATCTGCCAACCGCCGGTTCCCAGACCAGGAGCGAACGCTGCGAGCAAAGACCCAAGTCCAAACATCAAACCAATCAACAACAACGGTCCGATCAAATCGAAGCGGTTCAGAAAGACCAACTCCGGAAACTTCGCCAGATCGCGCACCAACTTGTAATTCGTCGGGAAATTTCGGCTGCTCGTTAACCACCCGACGTGCGACCAGGCAAATCCCTTCATCACGGGTGAATGCGCGTCGTGCTCCTCGTCCGAGTGCTTGTGGTGGTGCCGGTGCACCGCCGCCCACCAAAGCGGCCCCCGCTGCACCGCCGTCAGACCAATCAACGCAAAGATAAACTGATTCACCCGCGAAGTCCGGTAGGCCCGATGACAAAAATACCGGTGATAAAATCCCGTCACCGCAAACATCCGCACCAGGTAGAGCACCGCCGCCACGCCGACCGCCGTCCAGCTCCAACCCGTCCAGATCACTCCAAGGCAACCGACGTGCAGGATGATGAACGGGATCGCCCGCGACCACTCGAAGCGCTCGGGTTTCTCCGCGACCGCCTCCGCACCCTCGGGGAAATAATCGGAATCGATTTGCTGAATGAAGGTCCGCCCGACCCGCTTCAGCCAAGTGGGACGCGTCGCGGATCCGTTACTCGTCGGATTCGATTCCGATGGAGCTGAGGATGCGTTGGAGATCGTCGTTGCCATAATATTCGATGGTGATGCTGCCGCGCTTTTCACCATGGTGGACTACGACGCGAGTCGCCAAACGGTGCTGCAGTAAATTCTGAACCCGCTGGACGGCTGGAGCCAGCTCGTCCGCGGTCCTCGATTTTTTTCGCTCACCGCTTCCATTTCCCTGCCCCGATTTTGCAACGTGAGAGGCCGCCAGTTTCTCGGTTGCCCGCACCGACGCCGATTGACGGATCACCATCTCCGCCAACAGCTTCTGTTCGTCGTGCGACTTGAGAGAAAGCAGGACTTTCGCGTGCCCGACCGAGATCTGCCCCTGCCGCACCATCACCTGCACGTCGGGGTGCAGATCGAGCAGCCGCATCGCGTTCGCCACCGACGCCCGACTTTTCCCCACGCGCCTCGAAATGTCTTCCTGCGTCAGCCCAAACTCCCGGGACAACCTTGAATACGCCGACGCTTCTTCAATCGGATTAAGATCCTCGCGCTGCAGATTCTCGATGAGCGCCAGTTCCAGAACCTCCTGGTCCGATGCCTCGCGGATGATCGCCGGCGCTTCCTGCAACCCGACCTCCTGCGAAGCCCGCCACCGGCGCTCCCCCGCGATCAACTCAAAACGGTCGCCCGCCTGCCGCACGATGAGCGGCTGGATGATCCCCCGCTCGCGGATCGACTCCACGAGTTCGGTCAACTGGTTGGGGCGGAACTCGTGCCGCGGCTGCAACGGACTCGGGAAAATCTTCGCGAGTGCGATCATTTGGATGCGCTCGCCATTCGACGTGGACGGCTGGGGGTCCGCCACGCGCGTATTGATGAGCGCGCCAAGTCCTTTTCCGAGCGCCTGCTTTGCCATGAGGGCCAGAGCCTAGGGACCGTAACGCGACAAATCAAACTTGATCCTTACCCCCTCCCAAAGAAACCTCCCACCCGTGCTGAACCATCTCGCCGTCTGGAACGACCCTGCCCGCCACCGCGGCCCGGTTCACATGGCCACCGACGAGCTGCTGCTTCGCGGGAGCACCACCGCCGTTCTCCGCCTCTACCGCTGGGCACAACCGGAGGTCACCTTCGGCTATCCCCAAAAATGGACCGCTGTCGAGCCGCTCATCGGTGATCGTCCCGCCACCCGCCGTTGGACCGGCGGCGGCTTCGTCGTGCACGGCAACGACCTCACCATCGCCCTCGCAATTCCCGCAACGGAATCCTTCGCCCACCTCCGCCCCACCGAGTCCTACCGCCTCATCCACACCGCCATCCGCGACACCCTCATCCCGACGCACCCGGCCGTCCGACTCGCGACCGCCGACGACGCGACCACCGGCGTCGCCTGCTTCACCGCGCCCGCCTGCCTCGACGTCCTCCTCGAAGGTCGCAAGATCCTCGGCGGCGCCCAACGCCGTACCCGCGCCGGCCTCCTCTACCAAGGCAGCGTCCAAGACCTCGCCCTGCCCGACGACTTTGGCGAAAATCTATCCCGCGCCCTCGCGAAGAACGTCGCTCCTTTCGACCCAACCCTCGCTCCCGACGCGGCCGACCTCGCGGCGAGCCGCTACGCCAACCCGGCGTGGACGCTCACCCGCCGGGTCTGACGGTCATCCCGCTGGATCCGCGCCCTCGGCCGAATCACCAGCCGACTTCCGCGCTCGGATGTTCGTCCCGCAGAGTCCTTTCGTCGATTTCGTCGCCACGAAGTCGAGAAACCGCCGCGCCACCGGGCCCCATTCGACCGTCCTCGATTCTTCCACCGCCTGCGAGATGTTCTGCCCACTCCGGTAGATCATCAGGTAAGCCCGCTTCACGTCCGCCCGGTCCTCCGACCCGATCCCCTTCCGCCGCATCCCGATCGCGTTCAATCCGCGCACCGTGTTGAGAATCAACCCCATCGTGAACGGCGGGATGTCCTTACTCCAAGCCGTCCCCCCCCGGATCATCGTCATGTCGCCGACGCGGATGTTTTGGTGAAACACCGACGCTCCGCCGACGACCACGTCATCCCCCATCACCACGTGCCCCGCAAACAGGCAATTGTTTGCGATCACGTTCCGATTTCCGATCACCACGTTGTGTCCAAGGTGCGCGCCGACCATTAAAAAATTCCCATCCCCCACTCGCGTCACCGACCCCTCGGACGTGCCCCGATGAATCGTGACGTGCTCCCGAAACCGATTGTCGTTCCCGACCACCACTCCGCTCGAAATGGAATCGTCGTGCGCGTAATCCTGCGGAGCCGACCCGATCACCGCGCCGTAACCAACGTAATTCCGATCTCCCATCGTCACGTTGTTCGTCACCACCGCGTGCGGTCGCACCACGCAGTCGTCCCCGAGCACCACCCCATCGTCGATGATGGCATACGCGCCAATCTCCACGTTCGCACCCAACCGAACGCCCTCCCCAATGACTGCCGTCGAATGAATCTTCATGACCGAATTCTCTGCTCTCCCCGCGACGTTTCTTTCAAAAAAATCACCCGAGTTTCTTTTCCAAAATTTCCCCCGCCAGAGCCGGATTCGCCTTCCCCCGCGACGCCTTCATCACCTGCCCCTTGAGGAAATTGATCACCGAGGTCTTCCCGGCTTTGTATTCCGCCACCGGCCCGGGATTTGCCGCGATCACCTCGTCCGCAAACACCTCGATCGCCCCCGAGTCACTCACTTGTTCCAGCCCCCGTTCCTTCACGATCGCCGCCGCCGGCTTCCGCGTTGCGAACATCTCCGCGAAGACTTCCTTCCCCTGCTTCCCGCTGATCTTTCCACCGTCGATCAACCCGACGAGTTCTTCCAACGCGTCCGGCGGAATCGGACAATCGCCAATTCCCACACTCTCAGCCGCCAACGAACTCTGGAGATCGTTCAGAATCCAATTCGCCACACTCTTCGGCTTCTTCGCTCCCTTCGCCGCCAGTTCGAAATACGTCGCCAACGCCAGGTCGTTCGCCAGCGTCCCCGCATCCGTTTCACTCACTTCGTAAGCCGCGACGAACCGCGCCCGCTTCTCCCACGGCAGCTCCGGCATCCGCTCCCGGGCCGCACTCACCAGATCCACCGTTTCAACCGGCAACAAATCCGGATCGGGAAAATAGCGGTAATCATGAGCCGACTCCTTGATTCGCATCAGCGTGGTCTCGCCGATCGAGTCATCCCAACGTCGCGTCTCCTGGTCGAGCGTCTCGCCCGCCCGGTAAGCCGCGATCTGCCGCGGAATCTCGAACGCCAGCGCCCGACGCACCCCGCTGATCGAGTTCATGTTCTTCACCTCGATCTTCGTCCCCCATTCCTTCGACCCCACCGGAGCAACGGACACGTTCACGTCGCACCGCAACATCCCCTTCTCCATGTCCGCGTCGCTCACCCCGCCGTAGATCATCACCTGCTGCAACACCGTCAGGTAAGCAAACGCCTCCTCCGGTGAAGCGATGTCCGGCTCGCTCACGATCTCCATCAACGGCGTTCCGGCCCGATTGAAATCAATCGCCGTTCCGCCATCCCCGTGGACACTCTTCGCCACGTCCTCCTCCAGGTGAATCCGGGTCAGCCGCACCGCCTTGTCTTTCGTCGCAATGCTCTTCTGCGCATCCTTCGGGTAAGCCAGATCGTGCAACGGGACCGCTCCGTTCAGGCAGATCGGCAGGTCGTACTGCGAGATCTGATAATTCTTCGGCATGTCGGGATAAAAATAATTCTTCCGATCAAATTTACACCGCGGCGCGATGTCGCACCCCAGCATGAGACCCGCCAGCGCCGTCAGCCGAAGCGCCTCCTCGTTCATCACCGGCAGCGCTCCCGGCATCCCGAGGCAGACCGGGCACACGTGGGTATTCGGCTCCGCCCCGAACTCCACCGCGCATCCGCAGAACATTTTGCTCCGGGTTTTGAGTTGCACGTGAACTTCCAGGCCAATCGTGGCGACGTATTCTTGTTCAGACATAAAAAATTCGGTGGACCGCAGATTACACGGATTTCACGCAGAATGAAAAATCCTTCCCCACCTGCGCAATCCTCGGATCACTGCACCGGATTCTCCAGCGTTTCCGGCTGCTGGTCCAACGCCCGGTCCAGCACGGGTTCCAGTTCGATTTTTTGCAACTTTCCGACCAAACCCGGATCGCGCGCCGCCGCCAACAGCTTTTCATTGGTCAGCAGTTGCTCGACCTTCCCGCTCCTCGCCGCGTCGGTCACGCCCTCGTCTCCCGCCAACTCGACGAACGCCTCGTCCCCCGTAATGGCGCGAATCTCCGGTTGATCCAGCAGCCGTTGCAACGCGGACGGGTCCGACGCCACCCGCCCCAATTTTCCCATCACCCGGTAGGTGCTCTCCGGCATCGGGTCGATCGATTTCAACGCCCCTCCGACCGATCCCTGGTCGATGGAATCCTTCACCTGCACGGCGATCCCCTCCAGCCAACTCGGCTGCGGCACCCCGTAATATATCGCGACATCACCGAACCTCGGCTCCGCAAAAGCCCCCAATCCCCGCACGAAAAACAGAGCCCCCCAGACCAACGTCAGCCCAAAGAAAAACCCGATCGCCGCTCCACCCCCCCCGTAAACCAGCCGCAACACGAACGAACGCTGGTGCTCCGTCCGCTTGAAAAGCACCGCCCCGAACACCATGACCCCGATCCACACCCCGATCCCGGCGACCAATCCCGCCACCGCCCCGATCACCACCGGCGGCACCGGAATCAACCACCCGACCAACGCGGGAACGACCCCCGAGACCGCGAGGCCCACAAAGAGTCCCGCAAACATCCCCGCCAGCGAAAGACCGGCTCGCACCACCCCCTTCCGCCAACCAACGTAGGTCGACCAAAGAAGCGTCACGATCGTCCAAATGAGGAACGCCGTGCTGTGGAATGAAGAACCCTCCGGCATTTCAATTTACGAAACGTGAATGGAAACCGCTGATCAGAGAAAACTCCCGGTTCTGAACGCCGGAAACCAGCACCCCACCGGTCGCAGGCCGACCCCGCTCACCAGCACTCGAGCCATCACGATTCACGAATCACCAATCGCGGCCACTCGAAGCCCTTTGCCGCAACGCGTGATCCGCCAGCACCAGGGCCGCCATGGCCTCGACCATCGGCACCGCCCGCGGGAGCACGCACGCGTCGTGGCGGCCCCGCGCTTTCAACTCCGCCGCCTTTCCGTCCGCCGTCACGGTTTGCTGCGCGCGCGAAATCGTCGCCGTTGGCTTGAACGCGATTCGGAACGCGATGGTCTCCCCGTTGGAAATCCCCCCCTGCACCCCACCCGAAAGATTCGTCGTCGTCCGCACGACTCCCTCCCGCATCTCAAACGCATCGTTGTGCTCCGAGCCGCGCAGCCGCGTCCCGGCGAATCCCGATCCAATCTCAAATCCCTTCGTCGCCGGCAGACTCATCATCGCCTTCGCCAGATCCGCCTCCAATTTGTCAAAAACCGGCTCGCCCAGCCCCGCCGGCACCCCGCGCAGCACGCACTCGATCACCCCCCCGATGGAATCTCCCTCCGAGCGCACCGCCTTGATCCGCTCGATCATCCGCTCCGCCGCCGCCCCGTCCGGGCAGCGCACGGCGTTTTC
The DNA here is from genome assembly GCA_963832325.1 of uncultured Verrucomicrobiae bacterium. Classification (GTDB taxonomy): domain Bacteria; phylum Verrucomicrobiota; class Verrucomicrobiia; order Chthoniobacterales; family JAATET01; genus CAVVKW01. Next base: position 152,263 of record CAWHTR010000001.1, read on the forward strand.
CTCAACGTCGGCCCGAGTCACCGTCGCCGCATTCACCTCCGACGCCAGATCGTGAATCCCACTCACCCAGGCCACGATCTCCAGCCCACCCCACACCGACAACAGCCATTTCTCCGCCACCGCCCCGGCCGCCACCCGCCCAATCGTCTCCCGCGCGGAAGATCGACCGCCACCCTGCCAATTCCGAATCCCGTACTTCGCGTCGTACGTGTAGTCCGCGTGCGACGGCCGATACATCGTCTCCATTTCGGAATAGGCCTCCGGACGCGCGTCCGTGTTCGGCACCATGATCGAAATCGGCGTCCCCAACGTCTTCCCCTCGAACGTCCCGCTCAGAATTTTGCAGGTATCCGTCTCCTTTCGCGGCGTGACGATGTCGCTTTGCCCGGGCCGCCGCCGATCCAACGCCGGCTGCACGTCGGCCTCCGTCAGCGGCAACATCGCCGGACATCCATCGATCACCACGCCAACCCCACCTCCGTGCGACTCACCCCACGTCGAGATCCGAAACAGATTGCCAAATACACTCCCCATACGGCCTGAACAGATAAAGCCGACCTCCCCACCTGACAAGCCGTTCGCCATCGCCCCCCGACTCCGCTACCCTTCCAGTGCGCCGTCATCCGCATCGCCCCCCGCTATTTCCTCCCGTAAAACGCCCAATCCCTCGCCGCCGCGCGTAACCTAAACCAATGAAAATCGGAATCACCGGAGCCACCGGCTTCATCGGAAGCCACTTCGCCACGCACGCCCGGCGGCACGGCCACGAACTCGTCGCCTTCTCCCGCTCCCCGCAGAGATCCCTCCCTGGTTTCACGGAAGTCCGCAAATTCACCCTCGACACCACCCCCAACCTCTCCGGCCTCGACGCCATCGTTCACTTGGCGGGTGAATCCCTCATGGGCCTCTGGACCCCGTCGAAGAAACGCCGCATCCTCGACAGCCGCATCGAGGGCACCCGCCGGATCGTCGAGGCCCTCGTCGCCAATTCGGATGGTCCCCGCGCCTTCGTCTGCGGCTCCGCCATCGGGTATTACGGCGACACGGGCGACACCGCGGTCGATGAATCCTCCCCCGCGGGCACCGGCTTCCTCGCCAAAGTCTCCCGCCTCTGGGAAGCCGAGGCCGAAAAAGCCCCCGCCTCCGTTCGCACCACCCTCCTCCGCACCGGCTTCGTCCTCGGTGACGGCGGCGCGATGAAACTGGTCGCCCCCGTCTTCAAAGCCGGAGTCGGGGGACGCCTCGGCGACGGCCAGCAGTGGATGTCCTGCGTCCACGTCGACGACGTCGCGGGCATCATCCTCCACGCCATCGAGAACGAATCCGTCTCGGGTCCGCTCAACGCCGTCGTCCCCGATCCCGTCCGCAACGTCACTTTCACTCAAGCCGCCGCGAGAGCCGCTCACCGACCGGCCGTCATCCCGGCCCCCGCCATTCTCCTCAAAATCACCCTCGGCGAACTTTCCCACCTCCTCCTCGACAGTCAGCGGGTCCTACCCAAGGCCACACTCGCCAGCGGCTACGAATTCCGCTATCGAGAGGTCGCATCGGCGATAAACGCCGTCCTCGACGATTGAACCGCTTCACCACTTTTCTCCGCCGCGAAGCGGCCCTCATCGGCTGCCTGATCTCGACGGCGTTATTTTTCACGGTCTTCGCGGAACCGGTCAAGCAGCTCGACGGCTTCCTCCCGTTCGCTCTCTTCACGGGCTGGCTCCTCGCCGTCATCCTCTGGGCGGCATTCTCCGTCCTCCGCCACGCCGACGTGATCGCCCACGAACTCGGCGAACCTCTCGGGACTCTCGTCCTCACGCTCTCGGTGATGTGCATCGAAGTCTCCATCATCACCGCGGTCATGTTCTCGGGCGATCCGAACCCCGCCTTCGCGCGAGACACGATGTTTGCGGTCATCATGATCGTTCTCAACGGCCTCATCGGCCTCGCCCTCCTCCTCGGCGGCATTCGCCACCACGAGCAAACCTACAATCTCCAGGGCGCCCAATCCTACCTCGGCGTCCTCCTCCCACTCGCCGGCTTCGTCCTCATTCTTCCAAATTTTACCCTCTCCACCCCCGAAGGCACATTCTCGACGACGCAGCTCATCTTCGTCGGCCTCATCGCGTTCCTCATTTACGGGGTCTTCCTCGCCATCCAAACCGTTCGCCACCGCGAGTTCTTTACCGAGCCCAGCACTCCGACCGACGACCATCCTTCCGTCGACGCCAAAAAACCGAACGTCGTCCTCCACGTCATCCTTCTTCTGGCCTACCTCGTTCCCATCGTCCTTCTCGCTAAGAAGCTGGGCTACACGATGGATTACGCCATCTCCACCCTCGGCGCCCCCCAAGCTCTCGGCGGCGTGATCGTGGCGACGATGGTCCTCGCGCCGGAGGGTCTCAGCGCTTTGTTCGCGGCCCTCAACAACCGCCTCCAACGCTCCGTCAATCTCCTCCTCGGCTCAGCCGTCGCCTCCATTGGCCTCACGATCCCCGCGGTCGTCCTGATCACCATCCTCACCGGCAATCCGCTCACCCTCGGCCTCAACCACGCCGACTCCATTCTGCTCTTAATCACCCTCGCCAGCGCTCTCATCACTTTCGTCAGTGGGAAAACAAACATCCTCCAGGGCGCCATCCACCTCGTTCTTTTCCTCGCCTACCTCATCCTCATCTTCGATTGAATCCTCGCGAGATCGCCAACAGAGTCGTTACGTCCCATGATTGATTACGATCCCGGCCCCGTCTTGATCGCCACGCCCACTGGCGCAGAATCGACGGAGCTCGCCAGGATCCTCTTTCGGGTCAACGTCACGGCGTTCATTCACGCCAATCTCGAAGATCTCGTCCTCGCCGTCGAATCCGGGACCGGCGCCATCCTCCTCGCAGAAGAATCCCTCGACGACCCCGCTCTCGACGCCCTCCTCGCCTATTTGGAAGCCCGCCCCCCCTGGTGCGACCTCCCGATCCTTTGCCTCAGTCCCAAAGACCCCTCCGTGGTCGCCGCCGGACGCCCGGCTCGCCGCCACGAACTCGCGGATCAATTGACGATCATCGAACGACCCTTCCGTCCGGAAACTCTCGTCTCTGCGGTTCGCACCGGTCTCCGCGCCCGCATTCGTCAGTGGCAAGTTCGCGACCTTCTCTCGCAGCGTAACGAGGCTGCCGAAGCCCGTGGCGTGAGCGAAGACCGCCTCCGCGTCGCCACCGATGCGGCTGGCATCGGGATTTGGGAAGTGACCTCGAACCTCAGCCAACTCATCTGGGACGACCGGTGCCAGGCTCATTTCGGCCAGCTCCCGGGCACACCCGTCACCTACGAACGATTTCTCGGCTGCCTGCATCCCGAGGACCGCGAAAGGGTCGAGCGGGCTATCGCCACCTGCGTGGCTCCGGGTGCCTCCGAACTCTACGATATCGAATACCGCACCATCGGACTTCACGACAAAGTCGAACGCTGGATCGCCGCCTCTGGCCGCACCTTCACCGATCCCATAACCGGGATCACCCGCTTCATCGGCGTCACGATGGACATCACTCGACGCAAGCTCGCCGAAGCTGACCTCCTCGAAGCGAAGTCCCAAGCCGAGGCCGCGAATGCCGCGAAGGACGATTTCATCGCAGCCCTCTCCCACGAACTTCGCACCCCGCTCACCCCGATTCTCATGTGCCTCTCGTTTCGGGCCACCCAGCCGGGCCTGCCCGCCGATCTCCGCGAGGATCTTGCCATGATCAAGCGCAACGTCGAACTCGAAGCCCGGCTCATCGACGATCTCCTCGACCTCACGCGCGTCGTCCAGGGCAAACTCGAACTCCGCCTCGAACCCGTCGAGTGCCACCCCCTGCTCGAATCCGTCCGCGAGATCTGCGGCGCCAGTCCAAATGCCCGCGCCAACGTCGCCATCCGAATCGAATTCAGCGCCACCGCCCACCGCGTCAAGGGCGACCGCACCCGCCTCCAACAGATCGTGTGGAACCTGGTTCAGAACGCCGTTAAGTTCAGCGACACCGGCGGGACGGTCATCATCCAGACGTCCAACCCCCGACCCGGGCGTCTCGCCATCCGCGTCACCGACACCGGCAAAGGCATCCCCGACCATCAAATCGAATCCATTTTCAACGCCTTCGAACAAGGGGGGCGGGACATCACCAACCGCTTCGGGGGCCTGGGCCTCGGACTGGCCATCGCCCGCGCTCTCGTCGAAAGCCACGGTGGCACGATTGAAGCCAAAAGCGGAGGAGCCGGTCAGGGAGCCACGTTCACCGTCGAATTCGACACCCTTCCCTCGCTCGCGGCGCCAGAATCCCAATCCGACGCCCACGCTCCGCCCAACGCTGATCATCTCGACGTCCTCTTCGTCGAAGATCACGAATCAACGCTGGCCATCTTCTCCCGACTGATGACCCGCGCCGGGCACAACGTCTCGACAGCAACCAATCTCGCGGAGGCCCGTCAGCTCCTGGCGGCGTCCACGTTTGACTTGCTCATCACCGACCTCGGGCTTCCCGATGGTAGCGGCCTTGAACTCATCGATTGCATCGACCAGTCTCGAACTGCAAGCATCGCGCTCAGCGGATTCGGAATGAACGACGACGTCCAACGCTGCCGTGACGCCGGATTCACCCGTCACCTCACCAAACCAATCGACTGGGAACTCCTCGGCGATCACATCACCGCCGCAGTCACCGAAAATGCGGACCGCCGACAACTTCAAAACCTCGAACCTTCAAAACTTTAAAACCTGATTCCATGGCCGCTCCACAGAACATCATCGCGATCGTCTACGACTACGACCAGACGCTCAGCCCGAACTACATGCAGGACGAAGCGATCTTCCCGCACTTCGGCATCAATTCCAAAAGCTTCTGGGAGCGCTGCACGGAACTCGTCGCCAACGAGGGCTACGACAACGAACTCGCCTACATGAAGGTCATGCTCGACACCCTCGAGATGGACCGCCCGACCAACACCGAACTCAAATCCCTCGGCGAGAAAATGAACTTTTACGCCGGCCTCCCCGAGATGTTCCAGGAGTTCCAGAGCGGTCTCCTCACCGCCGAGCACGAGGCCCACGGCATCACCGTCGAGCACTACATCATCTCCTCGGGCCTCAAGATTCTCATCGAGGGCAGTCGCCTCGCCCCCTTCATCAAGGCCATCTTTGGCTGCGAGTTTGCCGAAGACCAGGACGGTCGTATCAGCTTCCCCCGACGCGTCATCAGCCACACCCAGAAAACCCAGTACCTCTTCCGCATCAACAAAGGCATGCTGGAGATGACGGACGACGTGAATGATCACATGGCTCCTGACCTTCGCCCGATCCCTTTCCCAAACATGGTTTACGTTGGCGATGGACCGACCGACGTCCCCTGCTTCACCGTGATGCGGCGAAACGGCGGTCAGGCCATCGCCGTCTACAACGCCGATGAACCCAGCCGTTCCTCCTTCAAAAAGTGCTACCAGCTCTGCGTCCACGCCGACCGGGTCAAAAATATCGCCCCATCCGACTTCCGCCGCGGCAGCCACCTCCGGCTTTTGCTCGAAGAAATGGTCCACGAAATTGCCGAGCGGATCGTCAATCGCCGTCGCACCGACACCGCCGCCGGCACCGTCAAAGCCCCAAAATTCTAACCATCATCCCGGCCGGCAACGGCCCAGGGTGCAAAGCCGGATACCGGAACGGACGGTGATTCGAAATCACCGCCGATCCCATCCCGCCGGCCGGACCAACCCCTCACCCCAACCCAAGCGTCGGACCCTCGCCACCGGCCTCTTCCTCGGCCGCCGTGCTCACCACCGGCGCAATCGCCTGCAATTTCTCCTTCGCGGCGAAATTCATCAGCTTCACGCCCATCGTGTTCCGCCCAACCTCGCGGATCTCCGACACCCGCGTCCGCACCATCTGACCCGCACTCGTGATGAGCATGATCTCGTCCGCATCCGTCACCGTCAACGCTCCGACGACCTGCCCGGTCTTGTCGCCCGTCTTCATCGTGATGATTCCCTTACCACCACGCGCCTGCAGCCGATACTCGTCAAACAACGTCCGCTTGCCGATGCCGTTCTCGCCCGCGACCAACAACGCCGCGTTCGGAACCACGATCGCCGCACCGATCACTTCGTCCCCAGCGCCCAGCCGGATACCCCACACACCCACCGTATCGCGACCCTGATCCCGCAACTGCCCCTCTTCGAAGCGAATACTGATCCCCTTCCGAGTCACGAGCACAACTTCGCTGTTCCCATCCGTCAGCCGGACATCGATCAACTCGTTCCCTTCCTCGATCTTGATCGCAATGATCCCACCCGAGCGGATGTTGGCAAATTTCGATAGCGTCGTCTTCTTCACGACACCCGTCCGGGTCGTGAACAACACGGAATTGTCATCCGTCCAGGTCTGATCAACCGCCGCCGCCCCAATGCCCGTGATTTTTGCCTGAATTCGCAGGGTCGCCGCGATCTTCTCCCCGGATTGGAGACTCAGCAAATTCGCGATCGAGCGTCCCTTCGACGTCCGACCCATTTCCGGAATCTCGTACACTTTCTCGACGTAAACCCGCCCCCCCTTCGTGAAGAACATCAGATAATCGTGCGTGCTCGCCGTGAACAAATGCTCGACGAAATCGTCCGACTCGTCCTCGTTCGCAGCCTCGCGCGTCGCCATGCCGATCACGCCTTTGCCACCGCGTCGCTGCGAGCGATAGGCACTCACCGCCGTGCGTTTGATGAAGCCCTTGTGAGTGATCGTGATGATGCAGCCCTCGTTTGCGATGAGGTCCTCCATGTTGATCTCTCCCTCGTCGGGAACGATCTGCGTGAGCCGTGGACCCGCGTATTTCTCCTTAATCTCGGTCAACTCCGCCTTGATGATGGCCAGCACGCGCGCCTCTTTGGCGAGGATGTCGAGGAGGTCTTTGATTTTCTTCGAGGAGCTTGTCGTACTCCGCCTTGATCGCGTCCTGCTCCAACCCGGTCAGCTGATACAATCGCAAGTCCAGAATCGCGAGCGCCTGCCGCTCGTTGAACTTGTACATCCCGTTCACGATCTTCGCCGGATCGCTGATGAGGATTCCGATCTGTTCGACTCCCTTCTGGGTCCATTCCAGCGCCAACAAGCGCTGCTTGGCGTGTTCACGGTCGTCGGAATCGCGAATGATTTTGATGAAGTCGTCGAGATTCGCCAGCGCGACCAACAGAGCTTCGAGCCGTTCCGCGTCCTTCTCGGCCTCGCGCAGCAAATAGCGCGTCCGCCGCAGGATCACCTCGCGCCGATGCTCGATGTAGGCGGTCAGCGCATCCTTCAGCGAAAGTAACCTCGGCTTGCCGCGATCAATCGCCAGCATCGCGACGGAAAACGAATTCTCCAGCGCGGTGTGCTTGTAGAGCATGTTCTGGAGAACTTTCGGATTCGCATCTCGCTTCAGATCGATCACGACCCGCGTGTTCTCGTCCGACTCGTCGCGAACGTCGGAAATACCGGTGAGCACCTTGTCATTCACCAGCGCCGCGATCCGCTTGACCAATTCCGCCCGGTTCACGCCGTACGGAATCTCGGAAACGATCATCTGTTCGCGACCACCCTTGACCTCCGTGAGCGCCATCTTACCGCGCACCCGCACCGATCCCTTGCCACCTTCAAAGTAGGATCGAATCCCCGCCCCACCTTGAATGATGCAGCCCGTTGGAAAATCCGGTCCCTTGATGAAAACCATCAACTCATCGAGAGTGATGTCGGGATTTTCGATTTGCGCAAAAATTCCTTCGATTAACTCGCCGAGGTTGTGCGGCGGAATGTTCGTGGCCATGCCGACCGCGATGCCGGTGCCACCGTTAACTAGCAAATTCGGGAACGCTGCGGGGAAGACGGTCGGTTCCTGCCGCGTTTCGTCGTAATTGTTGACGAAATCCACGGTGTCCTTGTCCATGTCCATCATTAACGCCGCGCCGAGATGCCGCAACCGGGCCTCGGTGTAACGCATCGACGCTGGCGGATCGCCTTCGACCGAACCAAAGTTCCCCTGTCCGTCCACGAGCATCTCCCGCATCGCCCACGGCTGTGCCATGTGCACCAGTGTCGGGTAGATCGCCTGGTCACCGTGCGGGTGGTAGTTACCCATCGTCTCACCGACGATCTTCGCGCACTTGAGGTGCTTACGGTTCGGCTGAACGCCGAGGTCGTTCATCGCGTAAAGAATGCGTCGCTGCGAGGGCTTGAGGCCATCCCGCGCATCGGGCAGGGCCCGGGAGATGATGACCGACATCGAGTAGTCGAGAAACGATGTCGACATCTCCTTCGAGACGTCAATTTTTTCGACCTTTTCGTTCAGATGAAACATGAGCAATGAGTATTAGCTAATTCAAGGAGTCACGGCTTTCGACCGCCGACACGGACACTAGACATCCAACCGCGCGTTCAGCGCATTATCCTCGATAAATTGTCGGCGGGGCTCGACGACGTCGCCCATCAGGATGGTAAACATCCGATCCGCGTCCACCGCGTTATCTTCGTTCAAATCGACTTTCAGCAACCGCCGCTTTTCGGGGTTCATCGTCGTCTCAAAGAGCTGCTTGGGATTCATTTCACCAAGACCCTTGAATCGCTGGATACTGAGTCCCTTTTTGCCAATCTCGATGACCTTCGCAAGCACCTCCGGCACCGAGAAGATCGGATGAACCTTCGCGTTATCGCCTTCGCCTTCGATCAGCTCGAACAACGGATGATCCTTGTCGGAGAAGTGCTCGACCTTGAAACCCTTCTTGGCAAGTTCGTCGATGATCTTGCGCACCGAAGTCGCTTCGTGCAACTCGACGAGGTTCGCCCGGCGGTGGACTACCGTCTTTTTCTTAGAGGCAAGCGGCGCGACAGGTACTTCAACGACGGGCGCTTCGGGGTCGCCATCCTCTTCTGCGGTTTCCTCAGCAACCGGCGGATCGAAAATATTGAGGTCGAGATTGTTCTCGTGGAACTCGCGAAGTTCAATCTCGCCCGGGAAATAAGTCACCCACTCGGTGTTCCCCTCTCGCACCTTCAACAAATAACCAGGGAACGTCCCCGTCTTCGGGTCACGCTCGCCCATGTAGGATTCGAAGTCCCCGCCTTGGCGCCGGATCGAATCGCTAAACTTAGCCAACCGTTCGAGCAGCTCGAGCAAGTCTTTCATCTGAGACGTTGAAAAGACCTTGCCGTCCACGAGATTCTTCAATCGCACTTCCTCGGCGCCGAGGCTGATGAGGATCTTGTTCAGCTGCGCGTCAGTATCGACGTATTCCTCTCGCTTCTTCCGCTTGATTAGATACAGCGGCGGGCAGGCAATGTAGATCTTCCCCTGCTTCACGAGCTCGGTCATTTGCCGGTAGAAAAACGTCAGCAGCAGCGTGCGAATGTGCGATCCGTCGACGTCGGCGTCCGTCATGATGATGATCCGACCGTAGCGCAGTTTTTCCATGTTGAAGGTCCCCTCTTGGTCCTTCTCCTTGTCGCTGTTACTCTGGCCGATCCCCGTGCCGATCGCGGTGATCATGGTCTGGATTTCGGTGTTTTGAAGCACCTTGTCCAAGCGGGCTTTCTCCACGTTGATCAGCTTACCGCGAATCGGAAGAATCGCTTGAAACCGCCGATCCCGCCCTTGCTTGGCCGAACCGCCGGCCGAGTCGCCCTCCACGATGTAAAGTTCGGTCAGATTCGGGTCGCGCTCGGAGCAATCCGCGAGTTTACCCGGCAAGCCACCGCCCGTCAGCGCACCCTTCCGCACGGTCTCACGCGCCTTGCGCGCCGCTTCGCGAGCGCGAGCGGCCATCAGGCATTTATCGATAATCTTTTTCCCGACGCCGGGATTTTCGTCGAAGTGGAGCATCAGCCCCTCGTAACTCACCGAGCCGACGATTCCATCGACCTCCGGCGAGATGAGCTTCACCTTTGTCTGCGACTCAAAGCGCGGATCAGGATGCTTCACGCTCACCACCGCGGCGATGCCTTCCAGCACGTCGTTTCCGGTGATCGCCGGGTCCTTGTCTTTCAGAAGACTCTGGTTCTTTGCGTATTGATTGATCGCCCGCGTCAACGATCCCCGAAACCCACTCGAATGAGTGCCGCCGTCGGGGTTGGGAATGGCGTTCGTGTAGCAGAGAAGCTGCTCGTTGTAGGAATCGGTGTAGTGCAGGCCGATCTCCACGATAACCCGGTCGCGCGTGCCCTTCACCAGAATCGGCTTCGGGTGAACCAGCGTCTTGTTTTCGATCAATCGCGAAACGAAATCCTCGATCCCCTTCTTGTGCTGAACCTGGACCGTTTTCGAATTGTCGGTGCGCTCGTCGCTGAACGTGAAACTCAGCGGCGCGTTGATGTAAGCCAGATCGTTGAGGCGCGTGACGATGCGCTCAGCCTTGAATTCAATCGTCTCCTGAAAGATCTGCGTGTCCGGCATGAACGTGATCAACGTCCCGCTCTGCTTCTTGTTCTTGACGTCCCCGATCACGTGCAGCGGCTTCACCACCGCCCCGCGCTCGAACGTCATCGAGTGAACCTGCCCGTCCCGCGTCACCTCGACCTTGAACCACTCGGAAACGGCGTTCACGCACTTGGCCCCGACGCCATGCGTGCCTCCCGAGTATTCGTAGTTGCCCTGACCGTATTTGCCGCCGGAGTGCAGACGCGTGAGAACCAGCTCAACACCCGGAATCCCCTCTTCCTTGTTGATGTCGACCGGGATCCCGCGACCATTGTCCCGGATCGAGAGCGAGCCGTCCGCGTGAATCGTCAGATCGATGTGCGTGCAATGTCCGGCGAGAAATTCGTCCACCGAGTTGTCGAGAACTTCGGAAACGCAGTGGTGGAGCGCCCGCTCGTCCGTGCCGCCGATGTACATGCCCGGCTTTTTCCGGACGGCTTCGAGCCCCTTCAATGAACTCAGATCATCAGCGTTGTAGTCGCCCTTCTTCGAGGCTGTTTCGCTGATAGGAGAGATCGGTTCGTCCGCGTCGGGCATAAGGAAAAGTTGGCAGGTCGGGTGAAGTTGAGAATCTAGAGAGTTGAGGCGGGGGACACAATAGAAAATCGGCAACCCGCCCCGACGCAAACACAAGGCGTAGCGTTTTACTTTCCCCTCGACTCAACATATCGACACGACGACACCAAATCAGCCACCATCACACTCCCATGCGCCGCGCCCGCTCCTTCTTTCTCCTGATCGTGCTGCTTGCGATCAACCTGGGAGCCTCGACCGCCAATCGCGACCAGGTCTTCGTCGACGGCGACGTTTATTTCATCGACGCCGATTGCTACTCGCGAATGACTCGCGTCCTGCGCGTCCTCGAAAGTCCATTCACCCGCATCGATCACCACGAGTTCGAAAACTTCCCCGCCGGGACCGATCCACACACCACCGCGCCTCTTGACTACCTCATTGCGGGCCTGAGCCTCGCCCTCGCACCCTTCGTCGCCCAACCGGTCGACCTCGCTGGTGCCTGGATCTCCCCGCTCATTTTCCTCGGTCTCGTCACGTTCCTCTGGATCTGGGCCGGTCGCGAAAAGCTTCCCTACCGATTTCCCACCCTCTTACTCATCTCGGTTTCGCCGATCGTCGTTCAAGCCTTCGAGATCGGTCGCCCCGACCACCAATCCCTCACCCTCGCCCTTCTCGCCGCCGGGCTGGCAGCCGAGATCACCCTCCGTCGACACCGATCCCGCCCGTGGGCCATCGCTTGGGGCCTCATCTGGGGCGCAGCACTCTGGGTCACCCTCTTCGAACCCTTGATCGTTCTCACGCTGGTCCTCCTCACCCGCCTCCTCCCCAACCGCGGCGAGAAGCGATCTCCCCAGCCTTTCGTCATCGCCGCCACCACCGCCGCACTGGTCGTCGGAATCGCCATCCTCCTCGACGGCTGGCGGCTCGGACCCCTCCCTCCCGAGGTCGCCGAATACTTTCCCCGCTGGGCCACGCTTCTCGGCGAACTTCGCCCCGTCCCCCTCCGGTCGACGATTTGGTTCGAATGGTTCGGCTACCTGTTTCCCGCCGTCATTCCGCTCGCGATCTGGACCCTTTTTTCGAAGGCAAAACCCGAAAGAACATCCCAACAAACACCTCTCACCAATCACGAATCCCTCCCGCTTCAGATCACTTTGGCGCTCACCCTCTTCGGCCTCACCCTCTGGCAAGTCCGCTGGGCTCCCTTTTTTATCACCTTCACCGCGCTTCTGCTGCCCACCGCCCTCGCCGCCATCCCCTCTCGCGTCGCCGCTTACACGCTTTTCACCGTGAGCCTCCTGCCCATCCTCTCGGCCTGGGACGCCAAGGTTTATCCTGACGCCGACACCCGGGCCGCGCTCACCGACCAACGCACCGAGAACATCCTCCTCCGCCAAACGGCCACTGCCCTCGTCTCCAACGACACGACCCCCATCCTCGCCCCCTGGTGGCTTTGTCCCGCGATCGCTTACTGGTCCGGGCAACCCTGCGTCGGAGGGAGCTCCCACCAAAGTCTCCCCGGCATCGTCGAGACCGCCCAATTCTACCTCTCCACGACCCCGGAAGAGGCTCTTGCCATCCTGGGGCGCCGGCAGGTTCAATACGTCATCGCCTACGAACCGGATCGCCTCATCGGCACGTCCGCGACTCTTCTCGACCGGAAAGCAACTCGCGACGCCTTCGCAACACCCCTCTTCACCCGGCCCCAATCCCTCCACGACTTCGAGGTCGTCTACGCCAATCCCTACTTCCGAATCCTCACGCCAGCCGTAACCTCTCCCACTCCATGAACCACGACTACGATTTTACCGTCATCGGCGGAGGCAGCGCCGGATACGCCGCTGCCCGCTCGGCCACCTCAGCCGGACTTCGCACCGCCGTCATCGAAGGCGGAGACGAGGTCGCCGGCCTCTGCATCCTCCACGGCTGCATGCCCAGCAAAACGCTCCTCGAATCCGCCAACCGCGCCAACGTGATCAAAACCGCGGCCGAGTTCGGTCTCCACGCCGACAATTTCTCGGCCGACCCCGCCGCCATCGTTGACCGCAAGCGCCGACTCATCGGCGAGTTCGCCGACTACCGCCGCGACCAACTCGAAACCGGAGATTTCGATTTCCACCGCGCCCACGCCACCTTCGTCGATCCCCACACGCTCGAACTCACCGACCTCGCCGACGGCACGACCCGCCGGATCACCACCCGCACCACCCTCATTGCCACGGGATCGGTCATCAAGATCCCGCCAATCCCAGGTCTCGACGACCCCGGCATCCTCACCAGCGACGACGTTCTCGACCTCACCGAACTCCCCACTTCCATCGCCGTCCTCGGCGGCGGCCCGGTCGCCCTCGAACTCGCCCACTACCTCCACGCCGTCGGCACCCCCGTCACCATCATCCAACGAAGCGATCAGGTTCTCAGCTGGTTCGATCCGGAGGTGGCCTCTCCCGTCACCGCTGCCTATCGCGAGCGCGGCATGACCGTCCACCTCGGCGCTCAGGTCACGAAGATCGAAACGATCTCCGACGGCTACCGCGTCCACTTCGACAAGGATGGCACGACCTCCTGCATCGACACCGCCGCCGTCCTCAATGGCCTCGGCCGCAAACCCAACCTTGATCCCCTCCAGCTGGAGCGAGTCGGCGTCGACCGCGTCAGACAAGGCATCGCCGTCCGCCCCACCATGCAAAGCGCCAACGTCGACCACATCTTCGCCGCCGGCGACGTCTGCGGCCCGTTCGAAATCGTCCACCTCGCCGTCACCCAGGGCGAAATCGCCGCCCGCAACGCCGCGCGTCTGATCCGCGACGAACCCGCCGATTCATTCGAAGAAATGGACTACCGTCTCGCCCTCTTCGGCGTCTTCACCGAACCCCAGGTCGCCGCCGTTGGCCTCAGCGAGACTCACGCGAAAGAACACGGCACCCACGTCCTCACCGCCAGCTATCCCTTCAACGATCACGGCAAAAGCCTGATCATGAACGAAACCCACGGCTCCGTGAAATTGATCGCCGACCCTGCCACCGGCGAGATCCTCGGCGGATCCGTCACCGGCCCGCACGCCACCGACCTCATCCACGAGATCGTCGTCGCCATGGCCTTCCGTTCCACCGCCGCCCAACTGGCCGCCATCCCCCACTACCACCCGACCCTCAGCGAAATCTGGACCTACCCCGCCGAAGATCTCGCCGAACAAATCGCCAGCTATCAGGACGGCGACATCGTCCCAAGCCCAAGCTGACCCCGAACTCCCTTCTCCACCGTTCGCAAATTACCTCACCAGCCCATTTGGCATTCCCCATTTCAAATTTCTCACTAGAACTTTGAACCATGGAGCACCAAGGGGATCAACAAACGTCCGACTACATCGCCACCGGCATCGCCCGCATCGACGCCGACATCCGCACCCTCATCGACAGCCTCCGCGGCATCCTCGTGGACCTCGGCGAGCCCGACACCGCCGCCGCGCTCCCCTGGCGCACGGGAGATTCACCCGCCCTCGACCCTCGGCCCTCGACCCTCGATCCCTCCTCGGCCACCGAACAAGCCTACTCCATCGCCTTCCAGCTCCTCAACATGGTCGAGGAAAATGCCGCCGGTCGCACCCGCCGTCTCCGCGAGCAGTCCGACGACGCCGCTCGCAACCGCGGCACCTGGCCCTACTACCTCGCCCGCCTGCAAAAGGGCGGCTTCACCGCGGAAGCCATCGCCGAGTTCCTCCCCACCGTCCGCGTCGAACCCGTCCTCACCGCGCACCCCACGGAATCCAAACGCCCCGCCGTCCTCGCCCAGCACCGAGTCCTCCACGGCCTCCTGGAGAAAATCGACAACGCCTCGTTGTCAAAATCCGAGCGCGCCCGACTCCACGAGACCCTCGAAGTCGCCCTCGAACGCCTCTGGCGCTCCGGCGAAATTCTCCTCGATAAACCCCGCATCGCCACCGAGCGCACCGGCATCCTCTTCCACCTCCGCGAAGTCTTCCCCCGCTCGCTCCCCCTCGTCGACCAACGCCTCATGGACGCCTGGGACGCCGCCGGGTTCGACCGCGCTCTCCTCGCCTCCCCCAGCTCCTGGCCCCGTCTCCGTTTCGGTACCTGGGTCGGTGGCGATCGCGACGGCCACCCCCTCGTCACCGCCGACGTCACCCGCGAGACCCTCCAGGAACTCCGCCGCAACGCCCTCGTCGTTCTCGATCAGGAACTCCTCGACCTCGCCGCCGCCCTCCCGCTCTCCAGCGCCGTCCAATCCCCCAGCGCCAACCTCCAGGCCCGCATCGAGGAATACACCATCCTCCTCGGCCCCCGCGCCGAAGCCATCGTCTCCCAACAACCCGACGAACCCTGGCGTCTTTTTGCCCTCCTCTGCCGCGCTCGCCTGCCGTTGGCCGAGCACCGCGACGCGGACGCCGAACTCCTCGACGCCCCTCACGCCTACCGCCACACCCAGGAACTCGACGACGATCTCACCCTCCTCCACCACTCCCTCGTCGACATCGGAGCCGACCGCCTCGACTCCGCCGCCGTCTGGCCCGTCCGTCGCACCGTCGACATTTTCGGCTTCCACCTCGCCGCCCTCGACATCCGCCAGAACAGCACGTTCCACGACAAGGCCCTCGGTCAGATCCTCGCCGCCGCCGACCTCCCCGGTGCTGATTTTTCCGACTGGTCGGAAGACAAACGCTTGGAATTCCTCACCGCCGAACTTCGCTCCCCCCGCCCGTTCCTCTACGGCGACACCGGCATCGGCACCGAAGCCGACGCGGTCCTCGCCTGCTACGGAGTCCTCCGCTCCCACCTCCGCGACTACGGCTCCGAGGGCATCGGCTCGCTCATCATCTCGATGACCCGCTCTCTCTCCGACCTCCTCGTCGTTTACATCCTCGCCCGTGAAGCCGGCCTCACTCAGTGGAAAAACGGCACCCTCGTCTGCGAGTTCCCCGTCGTCCCCCTCTTCGAAACCCAGGAAGATCTCCAGAAGAGTCCCGACCTCATGCGCGCCTTCCTCGCGCAACCCGTCACGCAAGCCAGCCTCGATCACCACCGCGCCCAACGCCGCGCCTCCAGCCCCCGATCCGTGCAGCAAGTCATGATCGGATACTCCGATTCCAACAAAGACTGCGGCATCCTCGCCAGCCAGTGGACGCTCTACCGCGCCCAGCGCGAACTCACCGCCGCCGGCGACGACAGCAACGTCCAGATCCGCTTCTTCCACGGTCGTGGCGGCACCATCAGCCGCGGCGCCGGCCCGACCCACCGATTCCTCGACGCCCTTCCGGACGGAACCATCCAGGCCGACTTCCGCCTCACCGAACAAGGCGAAACCATCGCCCAAAAGTACGGCACGCTCCCCATCGCCGCGCACAATCTCGAACTCCTCGTCGGCGGAGTCACCGCCGTTTCCCTCGAGCAAGCCGCTGGAAAAATTCCCCCCCGCCCCGAGATCGACGCCATCTGGACCGTCCTCGACCGAGCCAGCACGGCCGCCTACCAGGACTTCATCCACTCCCCGGGCTTCATCGATTTCTACAGCCACGCTACCCCCATCGACGCCCTCGAGAACACGCGCATCGGCTCCCGCCCCGCCCGCCGCACCGGCAAACGCTCCCTCGCCGACCTTCGCGCCATCCCCTGGGTCTTCAGTTGGAACCAATCCCGCACCTACCTCCCCGGCTGGTTCGGTGTCGGCTCCGGCCTCCAGGCATTGGCCAACGAAAAACCCGACCTCTTCGCCACCGTCCGCGACGACATCCGCACCCGCCCCGTCCTCTACTACGTCCTCACCAACGTCGAAACCAATCTCGCCAGCGCCGACCCGACGATCATGACCGAATACGCCGCCCTCGTCCCCGACGAGAAGATCCGCGACGAATTCCTCAACCGGATCCTCGCCGAGTTCGAACTCACCAAAAAGATGCTGAACGAGATCTTCCAAGGCGCCGTTGAAACCCGCCGCCCGAGAATGATCAAGACGCTCGAACTCCGAGCCGACGCCCTCCTGGTTCTCCACCGCCGCCAAATCCAGCTCCTAAAGGAATGGCGCGCCGCCGAGGGCGAAAAGGCCAACTCCATTCTCCCCAGAGTCCTCCTCTCGATCAACGCCATCGCCAGCGGCCTCCGCACAACAGGCTAGGGGAACACACGCGTCCCGCCGCCGACCCGTCCCCAACCGAGCGAAGCGAGGCACTTCCCCACTCACCACACCCAATCCGCCGTCGCGTCCTCCGAACGCTCCCCGTCCGCCCGCGCACCACTCCCCCCGTCATCCTCCTGATCCCACCCCACCGAATACAAAAGGTATCCCCGCTCCCCATCCGCCAGCCGATACCGCAAATCGCCCCCCGACATCGGATCCCCCGGCACGTCCGCCCCCAGTTCCGCCAGCACCTCCGGCAATCGCCCCTCCCGCCGTCGAAACCGCTCGATTGCACACGCCGCCACCGCCAGATCCAACTTCGTCGCCCAATACGTGGTTCGTCGCGGGATTCTCGCGATCGCATCCATGGCGAGATAGGTCGCGGGGGTCCGAAAAAAATCGACCTTTCCCGCCCCCGCTATTTCCACCACACCCGAAACTTCATCGGCAGTTGCCGGCAACCCACCCGGCATCGCTGCCGCATCAATGACCCGCTGCATTAATTGCGAATACCGCGCCCTGTCCTCACCGTTGAAGCCGCTGGGCCTCAGGATCCACCACAGGTGCGGGACCGTGATATTTTCCGCCATTACGCCCCGCACCGATTCTTCCAGCATCTGGCGCAATCCCCGTCTGCCCGTCCCACGCATGACGTCGAGAAAAGCCGCCCGCTCCCCTCGCAATCCATTCTGCAAAGAAACCAGCAAATCGATCTCACCCAAGGCCGTCGAAATTCTTCGCAACTCGTCCTCCGCCCACGCCTCCGAATCAATCCCAAACTCCACGACGCCCACGGCGATCCCGACCAGTGAACAGCTCACCAGATGCGTGATCAGGTTCGACGGCTCCGACGTCCGGTCAGCGAAATTCAGCAAAAGCAAAACGTCCTCCATCGCTTCCCGTCCCCGTCCCAAAACAACCCGCGCCCGCGCTTGCGCGTCCAGCGATTGCCCCAACGAAAGCAACGGAATCACCTGATCCACGTTCATCGCCACCCCCTTCGTGTAATCCGCCGGCCACGCTGTTCTCGGTCGGAGCGCCGCCGCCCGAATCTCGTCCCAAACGTCCTCCTCGAGAGCCACCTCCGCCAACACGACCCGAGCCGCCTCCTCGTCACTCCCACCAAAATCCGCCTCCACCGCTCGCGCGTAACCAGCCAGCCGCGAATCCCCCTTCGCCGCCTGCCCCACGAATTTCACCAAGCCATCCAACCGCCGCTCCCCTTTGGGCTTCGCAAAAATCTCCGCAAACACCGGCGCGAACGCGAAATTCTCATCGGGATCGACCGGTCCAGGCACCAGATCTGCCATTGTCAGCGGCTCACCTCTGGCCGTCAGCGCCGCTTCCACCTCCCTCCATTCCCGGTGGCCGCTCCAATTTACCACCAAGTAGAGTGCCACAACCCCAAGCCCAAAGACCAACCCGCCAATCCCAAAAAGCCTCCCCATCACCAAAGACTAACCCCGGGGAGCGCGGCGCTTCCAGCCCGCCGTGCCGGGCATCCCTGCCCGGCTCCCGTCCTCAACCGAGCAAAGCGAGGCACTTCCCCCCACCCATCACCGCCTCCCCCAAACCCAATCCTCCGCGTCCGCGAAAGCGTGCGCCGTTGGCATCTCGAAACTCCCCCCATCGTCCACCTGATTCCAGCCGACCGAATACAGCAGCAATCCACCCGCCCCCTCATCCTCCCTGCGATACTGAAACTCCTCTCCCGACATCAGATCGACTGGAATCTCCCCCTCAAGTTCCCCCAGTCGATCCGGCCACCGCCCTTCCCTCAACCGAAACCGCTCGATTGCACACGCCACGATAGCCAGGTCGATCCGCGCTTGAAAATGCATCGTCCGCTGCAAAATCGGCAGCACCGTCGGGAACCCGATCAGACTCATCGGAGTTCGGAAAAACCGAATCGTGTCCGCCCGGTCACGTGCCAGCGCCGCTTCCAACGCCCCCGCCCTCACCGGCCACTCTGCCGGTGCAGCCGCCCCGTCGATCATTTCCTGAATCAGCTCCGACCAGCGTGCCCGGTCCTCCAACTCCAGTCCCCGCGGCCGAATCCAATCCCAATCCAACACCGCTGCCGCCGCCAGCAGGTTCGGGTCATCCCCCATTACAGCAGCCGATTCCCGCAGATCCTTTGCCTGATCCCGGCCAGTCTCCAGCAACGAAATCACCCGCTCCCCCCGCAGCGTCGTCCGCACGTCCGCAAGTAGATCAATTCGCTCCAGAATCTCCTGCAATTCGGTCAATTGCTCGTCAGTCCAGGCCCCCCGCTCGATCCCGAACGCCACCGAATCGACCAAAATGGATAACATCGAAATCCGCACCAAATGAAGAATCAACAGCGGCGGTTCCTGGATTCGGTTTGCCAGATTGACCATCAAATTCACATCCGCCAAAGCCGCCGCCGCGTCCCCCAGCACAAGACGAGCCTTCGCCTGCACGTCGAGCGACTGAGCCAACCGCAGCATCGGAACGAGCGGCGGTAACTCCATGAAAACCCCATCGCCGTATTCCACCGGCCACTTCACATCCGATCTCCCAGCGGCCGCTCGCACCTCACTCCACACCGGATCCTCCCCGGCGACCGTCGCCAGAACCACCGCCGCCGCCTCCCGATCCGTCCCACCAAAATCCGACTCCACCTTCCTCGCAAACGCGACCATTTCGGAAACCCCCTCCCGGCTCACCCCCCGGAAATTCTCCAATCCCGCCAACCGCCCCTCCCCCATCGGCAGCACAAACAATTCCGCAAAGACCGGAGCCGCCGCCAAATTATCCTCATCCGCGACGGGTGCCGGCTCGATCTCCGCCAACGTCATCGGTTCGCCTCGTTCCATCAGCCGCACCTCCGTCTGCCGCCAAGCCCGCTTCCCGGCGAGATCCAGGTAGAAATACGGCGCAGAAATCAGCGCCAGCCACCCCCCCAACGCGACCGCACCGAGGGCGCAAAATTTCGCCCAGAACCCTACCCCCAAACCCCGTTCGTCGGTGCGCTTCACCCCTCAATCAAACGACCACCCGCGACCGCCACTCCCACTGATCCAATCGCCGCTACTGGAGATACTCCCAGAGGAACATGGACCTTCATCCGACCATCCCTATCACTCCAAGGCACCAAACTCAACGCCCGCCGACTAACCGCTGGTCGCACTCCGTAGAAAGCGGTCACACCACCCACCGGCAATCCGCGCCCCCCCCAAGGACGTAACCTTCCGACATGAAGAAAATTCTCATCACCGGTGCCACCGGAGGCATCGGCCGCGCCCTCATCGCCAAGCTCGCCGACCGCGACGACGTCACCCTCGCCCTCACCGGCCGCTCCGAACCCGGACTCGCCGAACTCCCCGAAGTCGCCGCCAAACTCCCCGCCGACCTCATGACGCCCCACGTCGCCGCCAAGGTCGTCGAGGACGCCGCCGCCGCGATGGACGGCCTCGACTGCGTCGTCCACCTCTGCGGGGCCGGTCTCATCAAACCCATCGCCGACACGACCGACGCCGAGTTCGCCACCACCGTCAACGTCAACCTCCGCACCACCTTCCTCGTCGCGCAGGCCGCCTGCAAAATCATGGCCGAACAGAAATCCGGCCTCTTCATCACGCCTCCCGGCATCCTCGGCAAGGCCGTCATGAAGAACGCGGCCGCCTACATCGCCAGCAAATACGCGGTCACCGGCCTCATGAAAGCCTTCGCCGAGGAATACCGCCGCGCGAACATCCACTTCAGCCTCTTCTTCTTCGGCGGCGTCGCGACCCCCTTCTGGGACGACCTCTCCCTCAAGCTCGACCCATCCAAAGTCATCTCGCCCGAAGTCGCCGCCGACGCGCTCCTTTCCGCCATCGACGCCCCACCTCACCTCGTCCTGGCCGAATACGTTCTCATGCCGGAAAGCCATCAGCTGGTCTAAGAAAGACCCGACTTCCAAGCCTCCGCGGGCAAGCGATCCGGCGATCAATCTCCCCCGCCACCGCAGCCACCTCCGCCACCGCCGCAACCGCTATCGTTGCCGTGATTCCCATTGCTGCACCCACTACCGCAGCCTCCCCACCAGCTGGATGAGTCTCGACTCCCGCCTCGTTTCCCGCGCCGCCTCCGCCCACGTTTCCCCCGACCCACCAAGGCGGAAGCCAAATTCGCCAGCAGAAAAAAGACGACCAAGACCACCCCAAGCAACACAAACTTCGAGTCCCCGCTCCCCTCGGCCAATGAACAACCGATCAACGTGAGGGCACCGGCCACCAGACCGGATCCCACCAACGCGCGCTTCCCGACTTTCGGCACGACCCAATTCCGATAGACGTCCACCCTTCGAAAACGTCCAACGAATCGTTCTCCTTGCAACGGCCAAATCGCCACCGGAGCAGCGACCCCGAACGTCTCTTCGTATAGTTCGAGCGTTCTCCCGTACCAGTCGAAAAACTTGTCCCGCTCGACCTCTCCCCCCTCGGTCGGCCCGTGGTGCAATGGCTTCCCCAGCGTGTCCCGGCACAAATCATTCCAATAGGAGCGCGTGTAGACCAGATGCAGATGCCAGGCCTGATCAACTGGATCCGACGGCGTCACCGGAACCGGCGAGATCGCGCAGAGAACCAGAAATTTCCGGTATTCAACCACCACGTCGCCCGCGAAGCCCCGCGTCCACCCGTTCTCCGAGGCCAAGCGGCTCGTAAAATCAAACGCCGCTCCCTCCGCACCCAGCGGAAGCGCTTCAATCCTCGCCATCAAGTCGGCAACGGAATCCCTCACCCGCACCCCGCCGTCGAGTTCACCCCTCATAGACCGCTCGAACCAACGCCGCCGCCCGATCCTGCGGCAACACACCCATCCCCATCTGATTCATCACGTAGGCAAAACCAATCCCCCGTTCCGGGTCGGCGAACGCCAGACTCCCCCCCGCCCCGGGGTGTCCGAACGCCTGCAGCGACGGGCCGAAGGTCGCCCGCATCTTCGCACCATCGTTATCCAGCGGATCCCGCATGAACCCGACCGAGAAAGCCGTGTCCTGCAGCAGGACTTTGTCGCGGCCCTGCGACAGCGTTCGCGACATCCGCGCGAGGGTCTCTTCGTTAAAAAATTTCATCCCACCCCAGACACCGCCGTTCGCCAGCATGGCGTAAAATTTTGCCAGCGCCCCCGCCGTCGCGATCCCGCCCATCGAGGGCAAGGACGCTCCGCGAATGGCGGGACTATTCATCGACGTCGCCCCCAGCGTCCCCCCCGGACTCGCAAATGACCGCCGCGAGAGCGACCCCGGATCCCCCATGGCTTCCAGAAAGTCATCCTGCCCGTCCAGGCACCCGGTCGCCCGCGCCGCAATCATCTGCGCCACCCGACCGTGGTGCTCCTCCGGCAACCCAATCCACGCGTCCAGCCCCAGCGGCTCCGCAAACACCTCCCGCCAATAGGTCCCCAACGTCTTCCCATCCGCCAAACGCCGCACCATCTCGTCCACCACAAACCCAAACGTCCGCGGCCCGTACCCATGCGCCTCCTCGGTCCATTGCGGAACCTGACGCTCCACCGCCCGCGCCACCCCCTCGTGATCGAGAACCGACAGATCCTTCGCGTCCAGCGCACTCAGTCCAGCTCGGTGCGAGAGCACCTGCCCGACCGTGATGGCCTCCTTCCCGCACTGACCAAATTCCGGCCAGAATTCCGCCACCCGGGCCTCCACGGGAATCCCCCGACTCGCCAGCGCGTGCAGCACGCACGACGCGGCCAACCCCTTCGTCGCCGACCAAATGAGCACCAGCGTGTCGTCGGTCCACGGCTGAGTCAGCGCCAGATCGCGAAACCCTCCGCACGTCTCCGCGACCAACCCGTTCCCGCCCCACACCGACACCGCCGCCCCGACTTCACCGTGACGCTCGAAATTCTCCTCGAACGCCGACCTCAATCGATCCGCCAGATCACTCATGCGAAATCCGGGATCACCTTGAGGTCAGGATCCAACTTCGCGATGTGCCGAAATTTATCGTCCATCCGAAAGCTGATTTCCAACGCGTGCTGAGCATCCTCGATGTTCCCGAGCACAGCGTCGTAGCACCCCATGTTGTAGTGATACGTCGCTTCCCGCAGCAGCGAAGCCGGCCCCCGCAGCAGCAAATCCTTCGCCTCCCGCGTCCGATCCAACTCGTGCAAACAAAACGCCCCGTGGATGTAACCCGTCGTCTCCGCGGAAAATAATTCACAAAGCCGCTCGCACACCTCCAACGCCCCGGCCCAACGCCGCGCCCGCATCAGCACAAACAACCGCACCTGCAGCACCTCCTGCGAAGCGTTCTCCTCCACCGACAGCCCGTCCAATTCCACCAGAGCCTCGTCGGTCATCGCCAGCTCCACGTAACCCTGCGCGGCCAAAAGAGTTCGCTCGATCCCCATCGACACGCAGCATCACCAACCCTCCCCAAAAAATCAACCCACCAGGTCGACAATGAATCGGGAGCCAAAGACGCCCAGCCTCTCGTCCCCGGCTTCGGTGTTCACTATTCTCCGACCACCCGCTACCCTCCCCCCATGCAACGACGTTGGATCCTCCCCACCCCAGGCGACCCCGGCACCATCAGCGACCTCGTCCACGCTTTCCACCTCCCTCCTTTCATCGCCGGCCTCATCGCCGCCAAGGGCTTCTGCGACGAAAACACCGTCGCCGATTTTCTCCACCCCCGCCTCCGCCGCCTCCAGGATCCCAATCTCCTCCCCGAAATGCCCGCCGCCGTCGCGCGCATCGAAGCCGCCCTCCGCGCCAATGAGCGCATCGCCCTCTACGGCGACTACGACGTCGACGGCGTCACCTCCCTCGCCATCCTCCACCGCGTCCTCCACGCCTACGGCGGTCGCGTCGACAGCTTCCTCCCCCACCGCGTCGACGAAGGCTACGGCCTCAGCGCTGCCGGCATCGAACGCTGCCTCGAACTCCACTCTCCGCAGCTTCTGATCGCCGTCGACTGCGGCACAAATTCCACCACCGAAATTGCCACCCTCCGCACCCGCGGAATCGACGTCATCGTCCTCGATCACCACGAACCCGACGGCGACCGCCCCGACTGCACCGCCCGCGTCAATCCCAAGTGCGGCGGCACCGATTTTCACTACCTCTGCAGCGCCGGCATCGCCTTCAAGACCGCCCACGCCCTCCTGAAGAGCACCCCCCTCCCCGGCTTCGAACTCAAGAATCTCCTCGATCTCGTCGCCCTCGCCACCCTCTGCGACCTCGTCCCCCTCGAAGGCGAGAATCGCGTTCTCGTCCGCCACGGCCTCCGCCAGATGGAGACCACCCTCTGGCCCGGCCTCGCCGCCCTCATGAGTGTCGCCAGCGTCCGCCCCCCCATCCGCTCCTCGGACGTCGGCTTCCGCCTCGGCCCCCGCATCAACGCCACCGGCCGCCTCGGCACCGCCCAGGACTCCCTCCAACTCCTCCTCACCAACGACCCGCTCGAAGCCGCCACCCTCGCCGCCAATCTGGACGGCCAGAATCGCGAACGCCAGACCGTCGAACGCGGAGTCGCGCTCGAGATGGAAAGCTGGATCGAAGAAAATTTCGACCCCGCTCGCGACACCACCATCGTCGCCGGTCGGCGCGATTGGCACACCGGCGTCCTCGGCATCGTCGCCTCGCGCGTCATGCGTCGCCACCACCGCCCCACCCTCGTCATCGGCTTCGACGAGACCGGCCAGGGCAAGGGCAGCGGCCGCAGCATCCACGGCCTCTCCCTCGTCGAAGCCCTCGGCCGCTGCTCCGATCACCTCGGTCCGTTCGGCGGTCACGAGATGGCCGCCGGACTCCACGTCCACGAAGACAATTTCGAAAAATTCCGGACCGCGTTCGAGTCAGCCGCCCGCTCCCTCCTCGGCGCGGAGACCCTCATCCCCACCCTGCGCCTCGACGCCGAAGTCCCCCTCGAATCTTTCGACGAAGATTTCCTCGAGAGCCAGGCCATGCTCGAACCGTTCGGCATGGCCAACGCCCAGCCCGTCCTCCTCGTCCGCGGGGTCACCCCCACCGCCACCCCCCGCGTCCTCAAGGAGAAACACCTCCGCTTCGACCTCCCCGCCGGACGCCGCCCCCTCGCGGCCATCTTCTTCAACGGCGCCTCCGACGATCTCCCTTCCCCACCGTGGGACATCGCCTTCCACCTCGAACGCAACGAATGGAACGGCCGCGTCAGCGCCCAGATGCAGATCCTCGATATCCGCGCCGCCGCTTAGAAGCCACCCACCCGTGCTCCTTCCTTCGACGACGCCCCTCACCGACCTCGACTGGATCCCCAAAAAGCAGAAAACTAGTCTCACCAAACTGGGCCTCCTCACCCTCGCCGACCTCGCTACCCACTACCCGCGCCGCCACGAAGACCGCCGCCACTTCGCCCCCTACCCCGAAGGCGACAGCCCCGATCCCATTCTCCTGAGCGGGACCATCGTCAAAGCCAACTACCTCCCCTACGGAGGTTGGAAAAAAGGCTTCGAAGCCACCCTCGAAGAACCCTCCGGCCTCGGTGCCCGCGTCACCTGCCGCTGGTTCAACCTGCCCTACATCGGCAAGCAACTCGCCGTCGGCCAGCAACTCGTCGTCTACGGTCGAACCAAACTTCGCGGCAAACGCACCATCATCGATTTCCCAGAATTCGAGATCCTCGAAGAAAACGAATCCGCCGACCTCATCCACCTCCACCGCATCGTCCCCGTCCACCCCGCCGGCGAAGGCATCACCCCGCGCAAACTCCGCGAGATCATCCACGAAGCCCTCAGGCTCACCGACCTCGCCAGCATCCCATTCCTGCTTCCCGAATTCTCCTTTCAGAACTTCCCGAACATCCACTTCCCCCCCACCCCCGAAGCCTTCGAAACCGCTCGCCAAGCCCTCGTCGGTGAAGAATTTTTCGCCATCCAAGCCCTCATCGCCGCCCGACGCGCCCACGTCGCCACCCTCCCCGGCAGCGCAAAGGCACCCGCAGGCCACCTCCTCCGCGAACTCCTCGCCAACCTCCCCTTCCTCCTCACCGACGCCCAGGCCCGCGCCGTCGCCGAGATCAAACGCGACCTCGCCAGGCCGACCCGCATGACCCGACTCCTCCAGGGCGACGTCGGCAGCGGCAAGACGCTTGTCGCCCTCGCCGCCGCCCTCACCGCCATCGAATCCGGCCACCAAGCCATCCTCATGGCCCCCACCGTCATCCTCGCGACCCAGCACCACGCAAACCTCCAAAAACTCTGCACCCCCCTCGGAGTCAGCGTCGCCCTCCGCACGGGGAGCGCGGGCTTCCAACCCGAAGGACGCGCGTCGCAAGACATCCGCTACTCCCAAAGACGCCTCCCTCACTTCGAACGCCCCTGGGGCAAATACCACCTTACCTTCCGCACCCAACACCACCGCCTCCTCACCCCCGCAGCCCGCCGGATCGTCCTCGACGCCATCCTCCACGAGCAGACCCGCGGTCGCTACCACCTCTACGCCGCGTGCGTCCTGCCCGACCATGTCCACCTCCTCATCGAACCGTCCATCGAATCCGGTACCGCCGCCGCGACAACCTTTTACCCGCTCACCAGGATCCTCCACTCGATCAAATCCGTCACCGCCAACGGCATCAACACCGCCGAGCGAACGCCCAACAAAGCCGTCTGGCAAGCCGACTTCCACGACCACCTGATCCGTTCGCAGACCGACCTCGAAGAAAAGTTCCATTACGTCTGCCGCAACGCGTGGACCGCCAACTTGACAGCTCCCACCGCCGATTATCCGTTCGTCTGGTGGCCTAATAAGGCCGGGCAGGATGCCCACCCTGGCGACCTGGAAGGTCGCGCTCCCCATTCTCACCCTCAGGACAGGCGCTTTCCCCAACTCCTCATCGGCACCCACGCCCTCCTCCACGACCCCGCCGAACTCGCCGACCCGGGCCTCATCATCATCGACGAACAGCACAAATTCGGTGTCCTCCAGCGCGCCAAGCTCATCGACGGCCCCGGCACGCCGGACCTCCTCGTCATGACCGCCACCCCCATCCCCCGCACCCTCGCACAAACCGCCTACGGCGACCTCGACGTCACCACCCTCGACGAACTCCCTCCCGGCCGCGGCAAAATCATCACCGGCGTCCGTCCCGCCAGCAAACTCCCCGAAGCCGCCAAGTTCCTCCGTGCCCAGATCGAAGCCGGGCGCCAGGTCTACATCGTCTACCCCCTTATCGACGAATCGGAGAAACTCGCCGCCAAAGCCGCCACCGAGGAATTCACCCGTTGGAGCGAACTCCTCTCCCCCCACCCGTGCGGCCTCCTCCACGGCCGCCTCAAAGCCGACGAAAAGGACGCCGCCATGACCGCCTTCCGCACCGCCGAAACGAAGGTCCTCATCAGCACCACCGTCATCGAAGTCGGCGTCGACGTCCCGAACGCCACCGTCATGCTCATCGAAAACGCCGAACGCTTCGGCCTCGCCCAGCTCCACCAGCTCCGCGGCCGCATCGGCCGCGGCACCCACACCAGCTACTGCATCCTCGTCCCCGGCAAAGACACCCCCGAAGCCCGCGAAAAGCTCCGCGTCCTCGAGGAAACCACCGACGGCTTCATCGTCGCCGAAGCCGACCTCCAACTCCGCGGCCCGGGCGACCTCATCGGCACCGCCCAAACCGGCCTCCCCCCCCTCCGCCTGGGAGACCTCCACCGCGACCAAGCCGAAATGCTCGCCGCCCGCCACCACGCCCGCAAAGTCTTCGCCGAAGACCCCCATCTGGAAGACCCCACACACGCCAACTTGAAAGCCTGGATCAACAAACAAAAATCAGCCGCCCTCAGCGGCTGATCCGGGGAACGCAAGCAACCCACGTCACCGCAAACCCAAAACCCCCCACAGAAACGCCAGGACAATCACCACACCAGTCACCCACCAAACCCAAGCCACCCCCCCCGGTTTCACCCCACCCCCAAACTCCCGCGCCACGAACTCATCGTAATCAAAATCGTCCTCGTCCCCGATCCCCAAGCCGTCCACCTCATCGGCATCCTCCCGCCACCCCGAACGATAATCAGCCCCGCACTCCCGGCACCCCGCCGCGTTCCGCGGCACATCCTCCCCGCAAACCGGGCAAATTTCCGGAGGTGGTCGCCGCTTCACCGCACTTCCACCCGTTTCCCGTCGGCCACCGAATCCGGCGGATGCTGAATCACCCGCTCTCCCACCTCCACTCCGCCCAGAACCTCGGCCGACATCCCGTCGTTGTGCCCGATCTCGACCGACCTCAGCCGCGCCACGCCGCCGTCGATCACAAACGTCTTCCACTCGTTCCCCTTCCGAAACAAAGCCCCCACCGGCACCTGCAGCACATCCTCACCCGACCACGTCACGATCCGCGCCTCGACCCGGTAGCGATCGCCGAAAATCCCCGGCGGTAACTCGACAAAATCCGCCCGCACCTTCACCCGCTGCTCCTCCACGCCCAGCGCGGAAATCTTCGTAAATCCCCCCGGCTCCACCACCGTCACCTTCCCGGCCAGCGGCTCGCCGCCACCCCACTGCTCCACCGTCACCTCGGCTCCGGGCCGCACGTTCACCGCGTCACTCGACAACAGTTCGATCTCCATCTCGAGGTCCGCCGGGTCCCCCACCTCCATGATCGGCATCCCCGCCGCCGCCGCCCGCGCGTTCTCCTCGTAAACGTTCAGCACCGCGCCGCTCACGGGCGCCTTGATCGAGATCGGCGTCGCCTCCTCCGGCGAATCCGCCTGCATCAGCGCGGCCTTCGCCTGAGCCAATTCGAACTCCGCGACCTTCAAACCAAACTTCGCCGAGTCGACTTGATTCACCAACACGTCGACCTTGCTCGCCGCCGCGTCGAACTCGCGCCCCGACACCGCCCCCTTGTCCCTTAACCGCTTCGTCCGCTCCAACTCCTTCCGCGCGAGCGACAGCTCGGAATTCGCACTGTTGATCTGCTCACCCCGCTGCATCCGCGCCGCCTCCGCCGACTGAACCGCAGCCTCCGCCTGCGCCCGCGCCCGCGGATCCAGAAATGCCGACCCCATCGACACCACCTCGGCCAGCACCGTCTCACCCTCCGCGATCTTGTCCCCCGCCCGCACCGGCACGCGCCGCAGATACCCCGACACCGGCGGCGACACGACGTAGCGGTTCCGGATCCGCGTTTTCCCTTCCTCGAGCACCGACACCGTCAGCGGACCCCGCGTCACCTCCGCCGCGTCGACCAGAATCGGCTTCGGCAACAACCCGACCACGATGAACCCCAGCAATCCCAATCCCAGAACCCACGGGACAAATTTCCGCCAAGCGCCTTTCTTTTTCTTCGCCATATCAATCCCGCGCCTTCAGCACCCCCAGCAGGTCGAGGTTGCGAATTTGTCGGCCCACCACGGCAAACGAGATCCCCGCCGAAAGCAACACGATAAGCACCGCCGTCGCGTAACTCCGGCTCGTCAGGATCAACGGCAGCCGGATCGACTCCGTGCTCGCACTCGCCACGATGAGAGCCGCCAGCCCACTCCCGATCCACAGCCCGACCGGCAACGCCACCAACGTCAACATCACCAGCTCGCCGATCATCACCCCCGCCACTTCGCGATTCGTAAACCCCACGACCCGCAGCGTCGCCAGATCCCGCCCGCTCTCCGACAACGCGATCCGCGCACTGTTGTAAACAACCCCGAACGACACGATGATCGAAAACAAAAAATAGATGCCCTGGATCAGATTGATCGATTCCGCCGTCGTCTTTCGAAAACTGTCCCGCACCGCCGCCTTGATCCCAAGATTCGCGATTCGGGGAGCCTCCTTCACGGCGGCGTAAAATTCCGCCCACCGCGCCCCGTCCACCGCGACGTGCGCGCCGCTCACCGAATCCCCCTCCTGCATCAACCGGTGCAGCGCATCGATGTCCATGTAAACCTGCAACCCCGAGTAATCCGTGATCAGCCCCTGCACGACCACGTCCTTGCGCGGTCGCCGACCCTCCTGCACCTCCATTGTCACGGTCTCGCCCGGCTCGACGCCCAGGATCTCCGCCAATTTCGCCGACATGATCAGCCCGTCCGGCGGGATCGGCAGCGGCTCGCCCGCCGCGTCCAGTGCCCGGTTGAGCCGACTCCCCGGCGACAACCCAGTCACGCCCGTCCGCCACGACCGATTCCCAAACCGCAACCGCGTCGGGACACTCCGAAAGACCTCCGCGTCAATCACCCCCGGCATCCGTCGCAAGTCACTCGCCACCGACGCCGACGTCGGCTCGATCAACGCGACCGTCGCGTCCTGCCGCTGCGCCAGGTCCCATTGGAAATCCAACAAATACCCGATCCCGTCCCGCATCGCCCCCGGCACGATCGGAATCCCCGTCGCCAACGCCAACCCGAACGCCGTGAAAAACGAACTCCACGGCCGCCGCTCGAGATTGCGAAACGCCATCCGCAACGACGGACTCAGCAAATTCTGCAAGCCCAGCCGCTCGACGATCGACGGCCGGAACTCCGCCGGTGCCTCCGGTCGCATCGCCTCCGCCGGCGGCAGCCGCACCGCCTGCCGCACCGCCCCGATCACCCCGAGAAACGTCGCGCCCGCACTCACGATCAGCGCCATCGCCATCGCGTTCAGATCCGGGTGAAACGCCAATTCCGGAAATTTGAAAAATTTCTGATACAGCGCCACCACGTTGCCCCCCAGCCAGATCCCCATCGCCGATCCAGCCAACGTCCCGAGCACCACGATCACCAACGCGAACTTGAGGTAATGCCAACCCACCGCCCGCGAAGAATAGCCAAACGCCTTCAACTGCGCGATCTGCTCGCGCTGCATCCGGATCAATCGCGTCAGCACCGCGCTCGTCAGAAATGTCGCGATGCTCAGAAAAACGATCGGAAATGCCACCGACAACCCGTTGAGAATCCCGATCTCGTCGTCCAGCTGTCGCGCCGAAGCGTGATCCGTCCGGTCGTAGGCGACCAGACCCCCGTAAGGTTCCAGAATCCGATCCACCGCCGCCATCACCGCCGCCGTCCCTTCCCCCGGAGCCACGTCGATCACCACGTTATTAAACGCTCCATCGAGATCGTAAGCCGTCGCCAGATCCCGCTCGTTCATCCAAAAAACCCCGAACCGCTCGTTGTCAGGCAACGTCTCGCCCGGCCTCGCCTCGAAAACGTATTCCGGCGACAATGCGATCCCGACGATCTTCAGCCGCTCGCGCGCCCCTCGCAACAGCACGTCAATCGTGTCCCCCGGCGTGAACCCATGCTCGTTCGCAAACGATTCGCCGACCACGACCTCGTCGGCCTTTCCCGGCTCCGGCATTCGTCCCGTCCGCATCGTCAGCCGATTGAGCTGCATCGGTCGATCCTCCGGGATCGAACTGATCATCCCGTCCGCCGGCTCCGCGAGTCCCGGCAGATCCAACCGCATCGCCCCGACCACCCGCGTTTCCACCGCCGCCACCCCCGGAATCTCCGCCAACCGGCTCCGCAACGAATTCGAGGCCCCGCTTCAGATCAGCAAACACGTCCGCAAACCGATTCTCCGAGTAATAGGCCGCCCGCGTCGACGTCAGCGACAAGATCAGGCTCCGCGCCATGATCATCATCGCCAGCCCGCACGCCATCACCAACGCCACGGCCACCACCTGCCCCTTCATCTTGAGCAGATCCCGCACGAGCTTCAGATCCAGCGGATGCATCAGGGAAAAATCACCACTCCAACGTCCGCACCGCGCGCTTCTCCGCCACCACGTCAATGTGCGAAATCCGCCCGTCCGACAAATGAATCACCCGGTTCGCCATCTCCGACAACACGGCGTTGTGAGTAATGAGCACCGTCAGCGTTCCCAGATCCCGGTTCACCTTCTCAATCGCCTCCAGCACGGTGATCCCGGTCTTCACGTCCAACGCCCCCGTCGGCTCATCGCAAAGCAACACCTCGGGCCGCTTCGCAATCGCCCGCGCGATCGCCACCCGCTGCTGCTGACCACCCGACATCTGCGACGGAAAATGGTCCATCCGATCCTGCAGATCCACCATCTCCAACGCCTCCTCCGGCGTCATCGGATCCCGCGCGATCTCGGTGATGAGCGCCACGTTCTCCCGCGCCGTCAGGCTCGGAATCAGGTTGTAAAACTGAAAAACAAAACCCACCGAATCCCTCCGAAACAACGTCAGCTCCCCGTCGCTCGCCCCCCCCAAGTCCCGCCCGCGATACGTCAGCGTCCCGTCCGTCGGCACGTCCAGCCCGCCCAGATTGTTCAGCAACGTCGACTTCCCACTCCCCGACGCGCCCAGCAAAATCACCAACTCCCCCGCGAACAACTCCAGATCCACCCCGTCCAAAGCCCGCACCTCGACCTCGCCCGAGGTGTAAACCTTCGTCAACCCCCGCCCAACAAAGATGGGTTCGCTCACTTCAGGAAGCGGCGAAACCCGGCCGCCGACGTTGATTGCCACTCACGCTTCCACCAAATCCGCGGACTCCATCTCCGCCATCTTCCCCGCCGCGGCTTCCCAGTCCGCCGTCGTCCGCCCCAGCGCCTCCGCCACCCCCATCATCTCGCGATTGAGCTTCATCGCCAGCGACGGGTCCTCGTAGGTCGCCGGATCCTCCAACTTGGTCGCCAAAGCTTTCTCTTCGGCCTCGAGTCGAAACACTTCCTGCTCCAACCGCCGCACTTCGTCCTGCAGCTCCTTTTTGGCCCGCGACTTCGCCTGACGCGCCTCCGCCTCCGCCCGCTTCTGCTGCTTCGTCTTGAAAACCCGCTCGCGCTTCGGTGCTTCCGCCACCGCATCGTGGGGCTGGAAATTTGCCAACTTCGGGTCCGACGATGTGAGCGCCTCCCGCTCCGAAGTCGCCTCCGTCTTATCGAGAAAATACTGATAATCCCCCGCGTATCGCGTCACCTGACCCGACTGCACGTGCAGCACCTGCTCGGCGATTGACCGGATGAAATACACGTCGTGACTGATGAACACGACCGTCCCCTCGAACTGCTTCAGCGCCCCGATCAGCGCGTCAATGCTCGGAATGTCCAGGTGCGTCGTCGGCTCATCCATGAGCAACAAATTCGGCGGATCGAGCAGCAGCTTCACCAGCGCCAACCGACTCTTCTCCCCACCGCTCAACACGCCAACCGTCTTGAAGACCGTCTCGCCGCTGAAGAGAAACGCCCCGAGCACCGTCCGCGTAAATTCCTCCGAGCCCCCGTCGCCCCCGCCCGAGCCTCGTCCAGCACCGTGCGACTCTCGTCCAGCATGTCCACGCGATACTGCGCGTAGTAACCAACCTTCACGTTGTGACCCACCACCCGCTCGCCCCCGCAAATCGGCAGCACGCCGGCCAGGATCTTCAGCAAAGTCGATTTGCCCGCCCCGTTCGGCCCCACGAGAACCAAACGATCCCCCCGCTCGACCTCGAAATCCAGTCCCTCGTAAACCTTCTTCTCCCCGTAAGCCTGATCCACCTCTTTGAGCGTCATCATCCGCTGACCCGCCCGGCCCGGCTGCGGAAATTTAAAATGAATCCCCGCCGCCAATTCCTCCGGCGGCGGCAACCGCTCCATCCGGTCCAACTGTTTCATCCGCGCCTGCGCCTGCGCCGCCTTGCTCGCTTTCGCCCGGAACCGGTCGATGAACGACTGAATGTGCGCGATTTCCTTCTGCTGATTCTCGTAGGCCGCCCGCTGCTGCTCGATCGCCTCGGCTCGCTGGGTAAGGAATTTGTCGTAGTTCCCGACGTAACGCCACAACCGCGAATTCCGAATCTCGATCACCGTATTCACCAGCACGTTTAAAAATTCACGATCGTGCGAGATCACGATGAACGCCCCGCTGTAGGTCCGCAGGTAGGCCTGAAACCACATCAGCGCCTCGAGATCCAAGTGGTTCGTCGGTTCATCGAGCAACAAGATATCCGGCTCCACCACCAGCAGCCGCGCCAGGTGCGCGCGCATCACCCACCCGCCGCTCAACGTCTTCGCCGGTTTGTCGAAATCCGCTTCGCGGAACCCCAGCCCCGACAGGATTCGCTTCGCCTTCGGCTCCCGCGACAACGCCTCGACCTCAGCCCCGTAGTCCGGCTCAAAATCATCGACCTCCTCCGGCCCCGCCGCCACCGACACCCGCCCGGTCGCCAACCCCAGCACCGTCTCCTCCCCCACCGGCGCACTCTCCTGCGGCAGGAACCCAACCTGCACCCCACGCTGAAAACTCACCACCCCGTCGTCCGGCTCGTCCTCGCTCAAAATCAGCGAAAACAACGTCGTCTTACCCGCGCCATTCGCGCCCACGAGGCCGACACGATCCGAGCGATTGATTTGCACGGAAGCATTTTCGAAAAGAACCCGTCCCGAAAAAGCCTTCGAAACACCAGAAATTGACAGCATCCCCCACCCATCGCAGAAACCCCCACCCCCACGCAAGAAGCAGCATCTCAGCCGGGGAACCCGGCGCTTCCGGTCCGTCCCGGGGAGTTTTCAACTCGCCGGACCGAACGTCGGAAGAACACCGCCCCTTGCGACGCCCCCGGATTTCGCGATGATCCTTTCAAAAATTCCTCGCGCCCGCCACCTGCGCACCACCGTTCCACTTCCTAACACCGTGCCACCACCCGACCGCAACCCCGACCGCCACCGCGTTGTCGTCACCGGCCTTGGCCTCGTCACCCCCCTCGGCCTCGACGCGCCCACCAACACAGACGCCCTCCGCGACGCCCGCGACTGCGTCACCCCCATCACCGCCTTTGACACCGGTGCCTGCCGCTCCCACACCGCCGGACAGGTCGACGACGCCGGACTCGCCGCCCGCGCCACCGCCATCTTCCCCCGCGCCCGCCAGTGGTCCCGCGCTTCGCAGATGATGCTCCTCGCCGTCGCCGAAGCCCGGCGCAACGTCCCCGCCTTCCACCCGGACATCACCGTCATCGGCACCACGAGCGGCGGAATGACCGCGGGCGAGTCTTTCTACCGGGCCGCCTCCGATCCCCGGGCCGGCGTCATTTCCTCCCACCACGCCCGCCGCATCCGCGGCTACGTTCCCCAGCAACCCGTTCTCGACGCCACCGCTCCATTCGGTTTCGACGCCCCCATCCGCGTCCTCTCGAACGCCTGCGCCTCCGGCACCAACGCCATCGGCCACGCCTTCCAACTCGTCCGTTCCGGTCGCGCCCGCCGCGCCCTCGCCGGCGGCTACGACGCGCTCTCCGAACTCACCTTCGCGGGCTTCGACGCCCTCCAGGCCTCGACCGGCGAAAAACCCCGCCCCTTCGACCGCGCTCGCACCGGTCTCGCGCTCGGCGAAGGGGCCGCCGTCCTCCTTCTGGAATCTCTCGCCGACGCCCGCGAAGCCGGTCACCAGATCCTCGCCGAGATCACTGGTTACGGCGATTCCACCGACAACCACCACCTGACCCAACCCAACCCCGACGGCTCCGGTCCCCGCCGCGCGATGGAGATCGCGCTCGCCGATGCCCAACTCACCGGCGACCAGATCGACTACGTCAATGCCCACGGCACCGCCACCCCGTTCAACGACGCCTGCGAAGCCCTTGCGATTTCCGAAGTTTGTTCCCAAGCCGCCGTCAGCAGCACGAAGGGCCAGATGGGCCACAGCCTCGGAGCCGCGGGAGCCATCGAGGCCGCGTTCATCGTCCTCGCGATGAACGACCGCTTCCTCCCGGCCAACCTCCATTTCGACACCCCGGACGAGGGCATCGACCTCGACATCGTCGCCAACCGCATCCGCGAGCGCCCACCCACCCGCGCCCTCTCGAACTCCCTCGGTTTCGGCGGTGCCAACGCCACGCTCATCCTCGAACGCCACCCCCTATGAGCCTCGCCATCCTCGGCACCGGCTGGGTCACCCCGCTCGGTCGCGACCTCGCCACCGTCACCACCGCCATTCGCGCGGGCGCAACCCCGCCCCTCCAACGAATCGAGAACCCCCACTCCCACCGCAGCCACCCCGCTTTCACGGTCGACCACGCCCTCCTCGCCGATTCCGAGAAACTCCGCCGCCTCCGCCGCTCGAGCACCATTTCGCACCTGGCCGTCACCGCCGCTTTGGACGCCCTGGCCGACGCCGGCATCGACTCGCCGCCCCCCGACCGCACCGCCCTCCTCTTCGCCGCCAGCGACGGCGGCGTCATTTACACCCGCCGATTCTTCGCCGAGATCGCCGACCGGGGCACCCAGGCCGGCAGCCCGCTTCTCTTCCCCGAGACCGTCTACAACGCACCCACCAGCCACATCGCCGCCACCCTCGGCATCACCGGCACGTCCTCGACTCTCGTCGGCGACGCTATCGCCGGCATCTCCGCCGTCGCCTACGCCGCTGACCTTCTCGCCACCGATCAATGCGATCTCGCCGTCGTGGTCGCCGCCGAAGAAGTCGATTGGATCATCTGCGAAGGCTATGGATTCTGGAAAATGGCCAGCCGCGACGACCAACTCACGCCCTTCGCCAATACCGGCACGATCTTCGCCGAAGGAGCCGCTGCGCTCGTTCTTTCCCGCGACGGCAACCGACGCCTCGACCTCGGTCCCACCCGCCTCTACCGCGACCAGGCATCCGCGGCTTCCGCCCTCGCCGCCCTCGTCACCGATACCCATCCGGACCAAATCATCGCCTCCGCCAACGGGACCCGCCTCGACGAAATCGAAGCCAACACTTTCCGCTCCCTTCTCCCGAACGTCCCGGTCCTCGCTCCGAAGGCTTCCCTCGGCGAAGCGTTTTCGGCGACGACCCTCGCCCAGATCATCCTCGCCGACCGCCACCCGGGCCGGACCCTCGTCACCACCGTTGGCCTCAATCACCAACTGAACGCCCTCACGGTCACAAATTCGGATTGAATTATCCGCCTGCATCCGCCTCCATCCAGAATTCCATTTTATGAAAATCGTTAAAGGCTGCCTCATCCTCCTCGCCATCGTCGTCCTCCTCCTCGTCGCGGGCGGTGCCTACCTCTACGTCAACCGCGAGGAGATCGGACAAAGCCTGTCCGAATCGTTCGGCAGCGATTCCTTCCCCGAATTCGCCCGCCCCGATATCGCCCTCGCCGAGAACGCCGATGTCATCGCCCAACTCGACGACGCGGCCGCCCAATCCACGAGCTTCTTTCAGTTCGCCGCGGCCGTTGAAGCCCTCGACCTTCCCCCCAGAGTCATCTACGTCGGTGCCGAGACCGAATCCAATGGAGCCGACGACTTCGGGACTTTCGACGACAAGGAAACCGAGATCCTCAAACGCCTGGATTGGACCTCCCGCAGCGCCCGCACCTTCAACAACGTCGGCGTCGCCACCCTCGGCACCGGCGACGGCGAGACGACCGCGGTCATCATCCAACGCTCGGGCCCCTGGGATTACATGAAGAATTTCACCATCTACATCAAACACTCACCCGCCGCACCCTCACCGTCCCCGGCCGCCACTAATTGATTCGCCCCGCCCGTCACGTCATGTCGACCACTCGCTTCCTCGCTACCGTCGCCCTCCTCGCCGCCGTCCTCACGGGCTGTCAGACCATCGACCCCCAGGTCGAGGCTCGCCGGGCCGCCATGCGCGCCGCCATCGCGGCCGAACCGGCCGGCGACTACTTCGTCGCCCGGCGATTCTACAAGCGCGACTATAAAATCTGGGGCTGGGTTCGCCGCCCGGGCCAGCCGTGGAGCACCGCCCAACTCGTCATGCTCAACGAATCTCAAATGCTCGCCCCCGACCGCGTCCGCAACGACATCGGCTACGACAACACCTTCGAATACACCCTCCAGGGCCGCTTCTCCGGTGACACGATCTACGAACCGTCCAGCAACCGCTTCTTCCCCGAATTCGTCCTCACCGGAATCGAACTCCGATCGACCGCGCCCGCTTCCATCTTCGCCGACCCCCGTTCCACCGACCCCAAGGTCCGCCTCCTCACGCCCCCGATCTAGACAACCCCACCCAAAGCACGAAGGGAGATGGCACCCACGGCACCGTCTCCCCTCCTGCTCAGATCTCGCGGCCGCCTACCGCGTCACCAACTGCTCCAACAGCGAATTAATCCGCCGGAGCATCGCGTTCGGATCCTCCATGAGGCCCGCCGAGATCAGCGCATTGTCGAAAATCTGCTCCGTCACCTGCTTCGCAAGATCCACGTTCGTTTCCCGCGTCCCGCCAAGTCCCGCGATCATCGGGTGCGCCGGGTTGATCTCCAGGTTCTGCTTGAACGGATTCGCCTCACCCCGGTTCAGATTTTTCAACATCCGCCGCATGCTCGACGTCATTCCCTTGTCGCTCTCGACCACCACCGCCGGACTGTCGACCAACCGCGAAGACACGGTCACTTCGTCGACCTTGTCACCCAGCGTCTCCTTGATGAAATTGCACAGCAGCCGCGCCGCCTCGTCGTCCAATTTCGTCTCGCCCTTCTCCAGTTCGATCTCGGCCTTCTCCGCCGACACGATCGGCTTCCCGTCAAACTCGTGCAGATGATCCATCACGAACTCATCCCAAGGATCGAAGAGAAACAGCACCTCGAGATTTTTTGCCTTCAGCCCTTCGTAATAAGGGCTGGCCAGGCAGGCCTCCCGCGATGACGCCGAGATGAAATAAATCTCTTTCTGCTCCTCGCCCATTCGCGACACGTAATCGTCCAGCGACCCGGCCGTCTCCGAGGTCGATGTCTCGTAGCGCAGCAACTTCGCCAGCGCGTCCCGGTGCGTGTAATCGCTCACGATCCCTTCCTTCAGGAAATGACCAAACTCCTTGAAGAACCCCGCAAATTTATCCGGGTCTCCCTTCGCCTCTTCGTCGAGGAACTTGAGAAACCGCGTCGTCAGCACTTTGTTCAGCTTCTGCAGCAAAGCACTGTCCTGCATGGTCTCGCGCGAGATGTTCAGCGGAAGGTCCTCGCTGTCGACCACTCCCTTGAGAAATCGCAGCCACTCTGGAAAGAGTCCTTTCGACTTCGACTGGATCAGAATCTTTCGGCAGTAGAGGTGCACTTCGCTCTCCGTCTTCGGCATCCCGAGCTTCTCGAGACTGTGCTTGGGAACAAATAACAACGCCCGAATCGCCAGCGGCGCGTCGGCGTTGAAATGCAGCCGATACAACGGCGCGTCGCTGTCGTGGCCGATGAACTTGTAAAATTCTTCGTAGTCCGTGTCGGTGATCTCACTCTTGTTCCGCGTCCAGATCGCGCTGATCGTGTTGACCGTCTTGCCGTTCAACTCGATGGGCGAACCGACGAAATTCGAATACCGTTTGATGATCGACTCCACCCGGTGCTCGTTGGCGTATTCCTTGTCTTCCTCGGTGAGGTGAATGACGATTTTCGTTCCGCGGGGCAACTCGCCGGCCTCCTCCAGCTCGTAGCTACTCACCCCGTCCGAAGTCCAGATCCAGCCCTTCGCGTCCGGCTGCGAACTCCGCGTGTAAACCGTCACCTTCGACGCCACCATGAACGCCGAGTAAAATCCGACACCAAATTGCCCGATGATCTCCGCCGCGTCGCCGGAAGCACCCGCTGCTGCCTTTTCCTTGATCTGCTGCAAAAACGCCTTCGATCCCGAATGCGCGATCGTCCCGAGATTTTCAATCAACTCGTCCCGCGTCATCCCGATCCCCGCATCCGCGATCGTGATCGTTTTTGCCGTGTCGTCGGTATTCACCGCGATCTCCAGCGCCCGGTCCGCCTCGAAGACCTCCGTCCCGGAAGTCTGGAGGAATTTTAACTTCCCGGTCGCGTCCGCCGCGTTCGAGATCAGTTCGCGAATGAAAATCTCCTTATCCGTGTAAAGGGAGTGGATGACGATGTTGAGAAGCTGGGCAATCTCCGCCTGGAACTCGTGCTTTTCGGGTGTGGTCGTTGTCGTGCTCATAAAAAATTTAGGACCGGAAACATGCCACAACGGTCAAATTTGAAAATGAAAAGGTCACACCGCCGACCAGCAGCCCCCTCCCCACACCTCACCGCCCCATCAACTCATCCATCGCCGCGTTCGCCAACACGTCGCACCGCTCGTTCTCCCGGTGCCCGGCGTGTCCCTTGAGCCACCGCCACTCGATCTTGTGTCTCGCCGCCGCCGCGTCCAGCTCCATCCAAAGATCCGCGTTCTTCACGGGCTGCTTCGCCTTGGTCTGCCAGCCATTCTTTTTCCACCCCGCGATCCACGACGAAATCCCGTTCTGCACGTACTTCGAATCCGTAAAAAACTCCACTTCGCACGGCTCGACCAGCACCCCCAGCGCCGAAATCGCGGCCTGCAACTCCATCCGATTGTTCGTCGTGGTCCCCGCCGAACCGCTCAATTCCTTGCGCTTCGCACCGTACACGAGCACCGCCCCCCAGCCGCCCGGCCCGGGATTCCCCCGGCACCCGCCGTCCGTGTGAACGACCACTTGCTTCACGCGCCCGGCGTCTCTTCCGTCGGCGTCACTTCAGCGTCCGCCACGATCTCCGGCTCGTCGACGACCGCTGCCTCCGGCTCCGGCACGCTTTCCACCGCAACTTCCGCCAACGGTTCAACCGACGAATCTGCGGCCACCACCGGCTCTTTCAAAACGCCAATTTGCTCCTCCTTCGGCTTGGCCACCTCCGGCTTCCGGCCCGGCGAACGCGGCAACACCGCCAGTCCCTTCTTGGCGAAATCCACCACGTACCCCTCGTGAATCAACCACGAAAGATCCCGTGCCACCGCCGACTCGCGATCCGCCTGGTCCTCCGGTCGCAACGCGATCAACCCCGCCCGCTGCTCCACCCTCGACTGCCCGGGATGCTCGGCAACGTAGTTGTAAATCCCGCTCAACCCCTCGGACATCGGCGTAACCGCCAGATCGAGCGGGCGGGGCCGCGCCACCCCGACGTAAGTCACCTTGTCGTTCAATTTGAAGATCTGCAGACCCTTTGATCCCAGCTGCTGACCCAAACCATGCGCAATCGGGAGCGGGAAACGGTCCAGTTCGCCCCACACTCCCCGCGTCAACCCCAACACCAGAGGCGCGGAGTCATTCAGCGCCGCCGATCCACTGACCAAAACCCGATCACGGATCGCGATCACCGCTTGCTTAAGATGGTTTGCGCGGAAATGAGCTTCGACGTCCGCCATCGTTTCGAACCGCTGTCCCGTCGACACCCTCGGCTCCGGCTCTTCGACGGTCGGAGCTAATTCTTCGACGGTCGGGACCGATTCCTCGACGGTCGGAACCGATTCCTCAGCGGTCGGGATCGATTCCTCGACGGTCGGGAGCGACTCTTCGACGGTCGGAACCGATTCCTCGACGGTCGGAACCGATTCCTCAGCGGTCCGGATCGATTCCTCGACGGTCGGAAGCGACTCTTCAGCGGTCGGGACCGACTCTCCGACGGTCGGGAGAGTCTCTTCGACGGTCGGAACAGGCTCCTCGGGAAGGATCTCATAGAAGACATCCGTGGCACTCTGTTCCGAGCGCCACTTTTCGATCAGCTCCTCGTCGCGCTCCATCTTGATCCGCGACTTGTAAACCTCGAACGGCAGATTCGCGAAACGCTCCTGATAAAGCGCCATGACCTTCACCTGGTAGTCGTGGTAATTCGGCGGCCCGAGCAACGTCCCGCTCATCCCGCAAACCGCCACGAACGGAAACGAACCCTTCGGCGGGTCCACGGTCACGCGCTCCCGACGGTAATATTTCTCCAGATCTGCGCCCAGCGCCCGCGCCACCGCCTCGCCTTCACTCGTCCAAAGCGTTCCGTCGGCTTTGACCTGCCAGATCGGCTGCGAGTCTTCACCCGCCCGCCGGAACTCCACGACGTACCGCTCCGACTTCTCCAAAACCAATCTCGCCAGATCAAACAAGGGGAACGCCTTCGCCGACGCCTTGATCTGTTTTGCCAATCCCTCCACGCCCCGCCGGTCCGGTAGAAATTTAACGGTCCATCCGCTGAGTTTCGGCTCCTCCTTCGGCTCCGGGGGCCTCCGGTCATCCCGTCCCCGATCATCCCGACGGCCACCGCCGCGCTTGTCGTCCCGACCGCCAGTCCGTTCCGTCCGCTTGAAATTAGGGCGCGCCCGCGGCCCCCCCAAATCATCCCGCTTCCCGCCCTTGCGCGGACGCTCTTCGCCGCCCCCGTGCCGCTTGGCGAGCGCCTCGCGCCGCTCTTTCGTGTCCTCCTCGCGCGCCCAGGCCGGGCCGAAGCTCAGCGACAAATCCATTCCCAGACTACTCGAGTCCGGTGACGACGAAGGTTCCTCATTCATGGTCCGCGCACGCTACCACGCCCCGACGCTCAAAGGTAAAGAAAGAACATCCCGCTCAATCCCGCCTTCGATTGATCCCGCCAACCGCCGACCTGCTCAAATCTCTCCAAGCCTTCCAATCCTACCACTCCCCGGTTTCCGCCCACGTCCGAAAATGGACGAACCGTTCCCGTCCGCCGTCCCAGTAGTCCTCGACAAATCTCCCGTCCAACTCAGCAAATGCCGCCTTCGCGTATTCCTGATCGAACGCCATCGTCCCCAACCGAGCCGCGTCCGTGAGCACGCTGAGCGAATCCGGATATTTCAGCCGCATCGCGTCCAGTCCCGCCTTGGTCTTCGGCCACGACGCCTGCGTTTCGCGGAAGACGTTTTCGTAGAATCCGGCCTGATTCGACACGATGCGCGCGTAAAGTTCGTCACCCAACCCTTCGGGGCGGGCCGACGTTTCTTCAGCAAATTTTTCCCAGTCCCCCGGCTCGCCGTACCACCGCGGCAAAAGCGAATAAGCCCGCGCGACGTCCACCCCCCAGAATTCCGGCTCGGCCTCGTGCGCGGCCGCCATCAATTCATCGTAATTCCCGCGATCCCAGCCCTGCCCCAGAGCCACGGTCAACGCTGCCCGCCAGAAGAATGCGTCCTGCTGATCCAGATCGCCCACTTCCTTCAGGGAATCGTGAGCCGATTCCAACCTCGCCGCGAAGACCTGCCATTGCCGCTGACTCACGGTGTTCGCGTAGCCACTGCCCCGCGCCCGCCACGCGTAACTCGTCAGAAAATCCGCCGTCGCGATCCGGGCCGCCGCCGATTCCGGGCGAGCCTCCCGCCATTCCTTCAGCATCTCCTGCTGATCAGTCCAAGCCGAGTCCGGCGCGTCCCTGTCCAAATCCAGCGCCTGGTAGAATTGATGTAACTTCCACGACCCGTTCCGAAACACCGCCCGACTCTGCCGCAGTCCCGCCACTTCGGATTCAAGCGCATCAAAATTCCGCTCCTCGAAGTTCCGCCGCACCTCAGCGCGATAATCCGCAATCTCGCCCACGATGGGATCCTCCGTCGGCGTGATCGCCGCGGCCTGCGCCTTCTCCTTTCGGTCGACGTTTTCGATCGGAGCAGCCGTCCCCTCGCTCCCCGATCCCCCACGGTCACAACCGGATAATGCCAATCCAAAAACGATGACGCCAACTTTCCAAATCATGATCCAAACCTAGGCCATTGCATCCGACCGCCACAACACTTGGCAAAGCCAGCCCCTCGATTCATCGTTTCCACCGACCAATCCGATGCCGACCTTCACCAACATCGCCGCCTACAAGTTCGCGCCACTCGACGACCTGCCCGCCCTCCGCACCTCCCTCCTCGAGCAGTGCTCCGCCGACGCCATGCGCGGCACCATTCTCCTCAGCCCCGAAGGCATCAACCTCTTCGTCGCCGCCGAATACCCCGCCATCGAACGCCTCCTCACCCGACTTCGCGCCATCGATGGACTCGCGGAACTCACGCCGAAGTTCAGCGAAAGCGACCACCAGCCGTTCACCCGCATGCTCGTCCGCCTCAAGCGCGAGATCATCGCCTTCGGCGTCCCCGGCATCGACCCCGCCACCCACACCGCCCCCCGGATTTCCCCCGCCGAACTCAAACGCTGGCTCGACGAAGGCCGCCCCGTCACCCTCCTCGACACCCGCAATACCTACGAGACCGACCTCGGCACCTTCCGCCACGCCCGCACCCTCGACATCGATCATTTCCGAAATTTCCCCCAAGCCGCCGCGACCCTCCCCGAGTCCCTGAAAGAAAAGCCCCTCGTCACGTTTTGC
The DNA here is from genome assembly GCA_963832325.1 of uncultured Verrucomicrobiae bacterium. Classification (GTDB taxonomy): domain Bacteria; phylum Verrucomicrobiota; class Verrucomicrobiia; order Chthoniobacterales; family JAATET01; genus CAVVKW01. The sequence goes on from CAWHTR010000001.1 coordinate 196,360, forward strand.
ACCGGCGGCATCCGCTGCGAAAAAGCCGCGCCATTCCTGGAAACCCTCGGATTCAAAAACGTTCTCCAGCTCGACGGCGGCATCCTCAAGTATTTCGAGGACTGCGGCGACGCGCACTACGACGGCGAGTGTTTCGTCTTCGACAAACGTGTCGCCGTCGACGCCACCCTCCGCGAGACCGGGGCCGCCCTCTGCTTCGCCTGCCAGATGCCCGTCACCACCGCCGAACAAAGCGACCCCCGCTACGTCCCATCCCTCTCCTGCCCCCACTGCGCCCCCACGTCAAGCTAGGGAGCACACCCTTCCAGGGTGTCGCGCCGGGCTTCCAGCCCGGCACAAAATTGCACGCAAGTGCCCGCCCCGCCCCGCCGCTAACGCCGCCCAATCACCCAAAATTCGCGGCAACTACTCAATCGCCCCGCCACAAGTCGACCCCGCACCCGCCGTGCAACCGAAGCAATGCTCGCCCGTCGCGATCACCCGTCCTTCCAGTTCCTCCGGCGTGACGTCCCACAGATTCAGCCGCTCGCCACCCTGCCGCAGCTGCAACTTCAACATCTGATTAAAATCGCAATCGTAGATTCCCCCCTCCCAATCGACGTTGATCGTATCCCGACACATCAGCCCCTCGACCGTCGCCGGATTGAACGCCTCGACCAAAACCTCCAGGTAACTCTCGTATTTCCCGTTGTTCCTCAGCCACGAGGCGAAGCGTGACACCGGCAGATTCGTGATGGTGTAAAGCGAGTTGAAGACGATTCCGAAGTGCAATTTCAATTCCCGTTTGTAGTCCGCCTCCAACTCATCCTGCGGCCCCGGCAGCGCGTCACCATTGGGATTGTAAACCAGGCTGAGCGGCAGTTTCGGATCGGTCCCGTAACCCAGTGAGTTCAGCAATTGCAGCGCCTCGATGCTCGCGTCGAACACCCCATCCCCCCGCTGTTCGTTCACGTTCTCCGGGGTGTAGCACGGCATCGACGCCACGATCTCGACCTCATTCTCAGCCAAAAACTCCGCCATCCCGTCATACCCCGGTTCGAGCAGAATCGTCAGGTTGCAACGGTCGATCACCCGTCGCCCCAATCCGCGAATCCGCGCGACGAAATACTGGAAGTCCGGGATCATCTCCGGCGCGCCGCCCGTCAGATCCACCGTCGCGATGTCCGTCTCCGCCAACCAATCCACGATCCGATCCACCGTCTCCCGTGTCATGATCTCCTTCCGTTTCGGACCCGCGTTCACGTGACAATGCGTGCACGTCAGATTGCAGAGCTTCCCGACGTTGATCTGGAGGATCCTCGCCTTCTCGCGACGAAGCGGAAGATCATGGTCGGCAAGAATTTCGGAAAATCGGTTCATTCGGATTGCAGGGCGTAAGCCGGTCGGAACGCATACTTGTAAATCGCGCCGCCCAGCAACCCGCCCAGCATCGGAGCGAGAATGTACACCGTCAGCCAGCCCAGTCCGTTCGTTGTCCACGGCACACCGCCCCAGCCCGCGACGCTGGAGAAGACCCGCGGCCCGAAGTCACGCGCCGGGTTCATGCACGCCATCGTCAACGGACCGATCAACGAAATGAGAAGAGTCACAGTCAGACCGATGGCGAGCGGCGTCAGCAGTTGAGGCCGCGTCTTGTTGCGCTCGTCCGTGACGCAAAAGATCACCAGCAACAGGATCGCGGTGGCGATCACTTCCGCGAAAAACGCGGCTCCACCCGTCATTTTCAAGCGGGCCGCGTCATCCAACGCCCGACCACCCGGGTTCGGAAAAAACTCCCCAAAAATCATCGCGGTGGCCTCGCTCCCCGGAGCGCCTCGCGTGATCCCCTGCGCAAGTTCGTACACCCGCAAGCTGTCACCAAAGATCACGAATAACATCGCACTCGCGACGATCGCCCCCAGAAGCTGAACTCCAAGGTAAGGAGCAATTCGCGATTTCGGGAAACCGCCAAACACCGCCATCGCGACCGTCACCGCCGGATTCAAGTGCGCCCCCGACAACGAGCCGGTCAGATAGATCGCCGTTGCGATCGCGAGTCCCCACACGATCGCAACCTGAAAAATACCGACCTGCGCGCCCGTCAGCACCGCCGCCGCCACCGATCCGCAGCCGAAAAACACCAGGATGAATGTCCCGAAGAATTCCCCAACGAACCAATCGAACCCCGGCGTCCTCTTCCCGTCAACGGCCCTCGACGTCGCGGCGACGTCCTCGACCAAGTGCTGAAGATCTTCCTCCTTCGACATCACTCAATTCCAGCTCGCGTCCCGCTCCGCTAGCAACAATTCCCGCCGTCGACGCAGCACGCCGTCGCCTCGGTCGTCAGGTCGTACTCCATTCCCTTTGTCTCCCGCGGATGACGCAGCGCCGTCCGCGAACAGTCGAATGGCTTGGCGTCGGCCAACGCGACTTCTTCGACCGGATCGATGAACGCAAAACAGCACCCGTAGGGCGATTTCTTGTAGAGATTGTAGGTCTTGTCGCAGACCGCGTACCGCACGCCGCGCTCCATCCGGTGCCCGTCGTCGTCGAGCACTTCCTTGAACGGACCTTGATAAATCACCGCCTGATTCCGCTCGAAACACGGCCCCTGTTTCCCCTTCAGCGCCTGGATCGTCATCGAGCGGAACTCGATTCCCCCCACCGTCCGCCACGGCTTGGTGTCGAATTTCAAAATCTCAACGCCGTAGAACCCCGCGTCCGTGAAGGCCTGCAGAAAGCCCTGTTCGGTCAGAGCCCCCGAGATGCAGCCGCTCCACAATTCCGGATCGTCTTGCATTTCCTGCGGCACCTCTTCGTCCGCGACGATGTCACTGATCACCGCCCTCCCCCCTTTCCGGAGCACGCGAAAAATCTCCTCGAACATCTGCCGCTTCGCCCGCGATTCGACCAGATTGAGGACGCAATTGCTCACGACGACATCCACGCTGTCGCTCGCCACCAGCGGATGCGTCACCCGCAGGTCCTCGGCCAGCGCGTCGGCCGCGAGAAACGTGTCGGCACTCGCGATCGGATTCGCCCGCAACTCGACGTCGAGTCTTTCGATGTCCAGAGCCAGATCCTGGATCCGTCCTTTGCGGAAATCGACGTTCGCGTAGCCGATCCGCTCGCCCACGATCGGCGCGTTCCTCCGTGCGACTTCCAACATGTCATCGGTCATGTCGACCCCGATCACGCGACCCTCAGCACCCACAACCTGCGACGCGATGAAACAGATCTTCCCCGTCCCGCTACCGAGATCGAGCACCGTCTCTCCCGGTTTGAGGTATCGGCTCGGATCGCCGCAGCCGTAATCACGCTCGATCACCTCGTCCGGGATCGCCTTGAGATATTGCGGATCATAGTCGACCGGGCAACAGAGCGCCGCCTCGGCGGCCTGGGCTCCAGCGGCGTAGCGATCTTTCGTGGCGCGTTCAGCGTTCAATGCGGGCATGGGTATTTACTTTTTAGGTTGTCGAATTCTGAAGGACCGAAGACGCGCCGTGAGAGGACGGTGCGTCCAGTTGTATTCCAGGAATCTGCTTCTCGACGCGAAGTTTTTCGTCCGCCAGCCGCTCGTCGTAGACCTCTCCCCACGCGTGCTGGTTCATCGAGCACATCGGCACGGCCTCCCACTCGCCGTCACGCTTGACCGCACCCTTGAAAACGCACGAGTCCAGGCGGCACTGCGTCGTCGCGTCGTTCGGCGCGTTCGCGACCTGCGCCGCGTCCATGAAATTATGCATCCCCACGCCCACGGTGTGAACCCGCCCCCGCGCCGCCGCCCGCACAAACTCTCCCAACAACCCGGCCTTCGCAAAGTGCCGCCCCAGGTGCCAGGCGATCCGCGGGAACAAGGCTGGATTCCGCGCGATCACCCCCGCCAGCCGATACGGAGCCGTCCCCGCGTCGTCCGTCACCAACGACAACCCGCCGACCGTCTCCAATCCAGTCGCGAAAGCCGCATCCCAGCCCGGCGTCTCCGGCAGCGTCGTCGTGTAGTGCCCGCTCTCCTGCGAAACCAGCAGCGACGCCCAACTGTTGCAATCCGGGTGACCAAAGATCGAGGCCTCCCGCCGCAACGGCACCCCGACGCCCTCCGAGATTTTCTCCCACACCAATTCCGGCGTCACCGGCTGCTCCGAAAAAATGGTCCGCCCCGTGTCCGCCTCGGGTTGAAAACTCAGCATTCGCCAGATCTTCGTCCGCTCAGCGTCGGCCAGAAACCACCGGATGATCTCCGGGATATCGTTGATGTTCTTCCGCGTCACCGTGCAGTTATGGGCGAACTCCAGCGGCGCACCCGTCTTCGCCCGGATCGACCGCGCCAGGTCGGTGAATAACTCCCGCACCGGGTGCAAATCCGCCTCCGACTCGACCTTCTGAATCGGATACCCCTTCCGCCCCGCCTGCGTCATGTCGATGTGAACCGCCACCTGCCGCAATCCACCTTCGACCACCAGCCGCTCCAAAAATTCCGGCTGCTCCGTCAGCGTTTGCCCGTGCGTGAACAACATCGGCACCACGCCAACCTCGTAAGCATAGCGAATGATTTCGATCAGCTCATCCGGCCGCCCCGCCCGCCAATACGCATCCGCCACGTCGCCACCCGTGATCTGCAAACCGCCCCCCGGCCCCTGCAATCGACGGTTCGCGTCGATCTGCTCCTTCATGTCCGCCAACGACGGGAGCGGCACGCGGTTCGCATTCTCCGGCAGGTAACAATGCGTGCACCGAAACGAACAATAGCTCGCTCCGAGCGTGAACGCACAATGCGTCAGGTGCCTCCCCGAGATCTGGTGCGGCGTCCGCAGCTCCTCCGGCAAGGACTCCCAACGCTCGCGCAAGACGCGCTCTTTCTCCGAGTCGATCGGATGCCGAAAAGCGTTCCAGCGTTGACCCCAGACACCCATCACTTCGCTTGGTTCAGTGACCAGTCGTAATCCATGAATTCAATCTTCGCGCCGTCCGGCAAAGGCTCATCCCGGTATTGATTGATGAACGCCTTCGTTCCCCCCGCCCGCTCGAAATCCGCCGCGTACCACTTGAAAACCTCAAACACCTCTACCGTGTCGCCCTCGACCTTCACCGTCAGAGGATTGTTCGAAACTCCCTCCGTCACGACCGCATCAAGCTGCTCGTCAAGCCGCTCGCCGTTGAACGGCTCCTCCAGCAATGGCGGGCACGACCGGCTCGCACAATTGATCGCAAAGTGAACCCGGGGGTCGCGGAACTCCTTGAAAATAATGTCTTTTTCCAGGTGATTCAGACTCATCGTCTCGCCGGCGACCCGGATTCGCTTGTTGGTAAAGACCCCCCACAGCGGCGCGATTTCCGTCACATTTTCGATCGGATAGGCCTGCAACACTTGGTCGAGCATCCACGCGTTGTAGGCGTTGATGTAAAACGCCAGCTTTGCGTCCCCCCGGAGCGCCGACGCATCCTCGCTCGCAATCCCAGCGACCACCCCCTCCAGAAGCCCGCACGTCCGCCGCCGCCGCGTGCCATTTTTCGTATTCAACCCCAGTCGGCGTCACGTATTTGCCAAGCAACCCAGCGAACGTCGCCCGCCAATCGGCGTCCGCGGATGAATTGATCGACGGTCCCGCGCAAGCCGAGAGCGCGAGAGCAAAAGTGAGGAGAGCAAGGCGTTTCATGAATGTTTAGACGCGGCGTAATACCACCCGTGGAGCCGCGTCGGCGAAACTCCCAAGTGGTAAAGAACCAGAAAAAGTCCGTTCCGCAACGACGTCCGCCAAGCCCCGCCCGCCCGGTGCGCCCGGTCCGAAGTCACCATCGGCGGGTCCAGCAGCACGATCCGCCCCGACCGCCGCAACCGCCGCGAAAAATCCACGTCTTCCATCAGCGCCAGATCACGAAATCCCCCCATCGCCGAATAATGCTCCCGCCGCACGAACAGCGACTGATCACCAAACAACGCGCCGAAGTGCGCCGCCCGCCACCGCTCCAGCGGCTCGACCCACCGAAACAGCGAATGCCGCGCGTCGAATTTCCGGTGGAAAGCCCCGCCAACCACCCCGCGATCCCTCATCGCACTCGCCACCGCAGCGATCTGAACCGCGTCCAATTCCGAGTCGGCGTGGTGAAAGACCACGACATCCCCGCTCGCCAACGCCGCACCCTCCGCCAATTGTCGACCCCGGTTCGGCTCCGCCGCAACGATCACCCGCGCGCCCATTCGTTCCAGATCAGCCACCAACCCCGCTTCCGGCATCGCGACCACCACGATCAATTCCCGCGCGCCCAACTCCCGCCCGGCCAACCGCCGCACGAGGCCCCCATCTCGCCAGCAGGGCACGACGAGACTGATGGAAGGCAGAATTTGATCGGAGACGGGATCGCTCATCGGCGCGGGGAGGCATCTGGCTCGGGTAATTTAAACACCGACTACTCTTTCGTCGATCCACCATTCCCGGATCACCCAAACCAACCTGATTACCCGGAAATCCTTCACCTCAACAGCGGTGCGAAAATATCCAGCACCTCCCGGACCGCATCCTGCGTCCGCTCCGGCGCTTCGTTCAACAGCTGCGTCCCGACCTCGACCGCTTCGTCCACCGTCGCCCCCGCCAGACGTCCCGAGAGATCCTCCGTCGGCCTCGCCACCGTCCCGCCGACCTGGAGACTCGTCCACCGGTAGCCCCGCCGCGATTCCGTGAAAACCCGCTCCTGCGATCCCGGCAACCATTGCAGCGTCTGGGGCGTCACCCCGACTTGAAAATTCCCCGCCAACTCCCCGCCCGCCCCGATCCGCACCTCGCCCTCCAATCGCATCAACCCCTTCGATTCGGCGACAAAATCCCGAACGACCGTGACCGCCCCGTCCACCACGAAATCCCCCGACACTTCGTGCAACGGAATCCGCTCGAACTGCGGCGATCGCGTGAACTTCGCAATCTCCCGCTGCATCGGCAACCCAACCAACGCCCCCTCCGTCAGCAAAAACTTCCCCTCCGCCAGCGCACCCCGCTCCGCCCGGCCCGTCAGATCCACCTCCCCCGCAACCTTTCCCGTCAATCGCTCCCGCCATTCCGGCGACACCAACGCTGCCGAATCCACCCCCGTCCATTCCAGCCGAATGGCGAACGGCCCTTTCCGCCCACCCACTTCTCCAGTCACCGCCAGCCGCCCGCCCTCGCCGGACCGCATTTCCGCCTCCGTGACGTAAAGCACTCCCTGCTGGAGTCGCAGCCGGTAACTTTGAACCTCCAACGCCTCCCGATCCGGCAGCGCCAACCGCCCGCCCTGCCCATCAAACGCCCAGCCCGTCCCCTCCGGCCGCACCGTCAGCCGCGAATTCTTCAACCCGCCGGCACCCGCGACCGACACGTTCACGTCCGCAACCGAAACCTCCCCGATCTCGAACCGCGTCGGCAACCAACCCGCCTCCCGCTCCACCACTGCCATCTCACCCGCGACCGCCTGGTCTCCCGCGACGCCACCCTCCGCACCCCCGCGGTCCTCCACCCGCAACTCGGCGTCCAGCCGCGTCACGTCCAACCGATCCACCCGCCAGGCTCCGTCCAGAATCGCCCGCCAATTCACCGTCGCCCGCAACTGCCTCGCCGTCAGCTCCACCAGCGGACCGTCGATCCCGCCCCTCGCCGACATTTCATCGGAAAAAACCGTCGACCCCGTCCACCGCAGCGGCTCGTAGTTCGCGTCTGCCCGCAAGGCCTTCGACGTTCGAACCTCCACCAGCTCCCGGAATCCCTCGCTTCTCAGGTAAGCCCGCACCCACCCATTCAACCCCACCAACATCCCCACCGCCACCACGGCAAAAATCACCACCACCCAAAACCAACGCGCGCGCATCGCCGGGACAATAGTCCCGATCAATGCGCGCGCGGAAGTGGATTCCGACTTGAGCGAAATCTCAAACCATCATCAGAACGCGAGACGCAAACCCGCGCGGGTCACGAGCGCCAGATCCGGAGCGCCGTAGAAAAAGCGCGTGTCCGTGAAGACACCAATGTTCTCCGTGAACCGATACTCGATGCCCGGTCCGACGTGGCCAAATCCAACCGTGACGTGATCGAAGCCGACACCGCCACCCGCGATGACATAAGGTGCCACGTTCCAATCGCAGATCGGATAGCGGAAGAAAGCGTTACCGATGAACATGTGTTCAGCCGCTCCACCGTTTCCGTACCAAAGTCCCTCGATGCCGATACCGAAGTACTTGGCGAAGAAAAAGTTGAAGCCGCCACCGCCACCGACGCCGGTGTTGAGCGTGTTGCCCTGGGTCTCGTAGCCGCCGTCGAGCGGCGCACCGACGAACGCACCGAAGATATCCACCTGCACTTCCGTATCGCGGAAGAAGCACGTCTCCGTTGGCTCATACACGACCTTCTCTTTAAAGGACTTCGCCTCGACACCGCCGAAGGATGGTTGCAACGCGACGACGAGAGCGGCGCAGGTGATCAATAAGGATTTTTTCATAAGTTTTTGTGGGTCAGGGATTCACGCCTAAGACCAAACTCCGACGGACGGAGCGAATCAAGGCGCTCTCTTGTAGGCACAATCCTGAAACAGTCCAACTCCATGTTCTTTCGTCCGCCCTGATTGATCACTCGGTGATTCCCTCGATCAAGGGGTCAGGAAAAGCTGTTTCTTTTGCGAATACAATGATTGCATGCAGATTGAACTGGACCCCCATCCGCTCATGCCCCCCGTTCAACACTTCGTTGCCGAATTCGTCGGCACCATGCTCCTCATTCTCCTTGGGGATGGTGTCGTTGCCAACGTGATCCTGAATAAATCAAAAGGGCAGCACTCCGGCTGGATCGTCATCACCGCCGGATGGGGAATCGGAGTTGCCATCGCCGTCTACGCCGTCGGCCGCATCTCCGGCGCTCACCTCAATCCCGCCGTCACCCTGGGCCTCGCCTCGATCGGAGCGTTTCCCTGGGCCGGCGTCGCCGGTTACATCGTTGCCCAGATCCTCGGGGCCCTCGTTGGCTCCACCCTCGTCTGGCTCGCCTACCTCCCCCACTGGCGGGAAACGGAAGACCCCTCCGCCAAACTCGCCGTTTTTTGCACCGCCCCCGCCATTCGCAGCACCCCATCGAATTTCATTTGCGAGTTCATCGGGACCGCCACCCTCGTGTTCGGCGTTCTCGCCATCGCCGCCAACGCCCAAGGCCTCGTCAAGGCCTCCGAGGTCGACCTCTCCTCCGTGTTCAGTCTCGGCCTCCAACCGCTCCTCGTCGGCATTCTCGTCTTCGGAATCGGTCTTTCGCTCGGCGGCCCCACCGGCTACGCCATCAACCCCGCCCGCGATCTCGGACCCCGCATCGCTCACGCCATCCTCCCGATTCCCGGCAAACGCGATTCCGATTGGAGCTACAGCTGGATTCCCATCGTCGCTCCGCTCGCCGGCGGCGTCGCCGGTGCCCTTCTCTTCACCACCCTCGGATTTTGAGTGAACACTTTAGAAACCCGGAAACCAAAACCCCAAAACCCCAGAACTTCCCCCATGAAACACATCCTCGCCTTCGATCAAGGCACCACCAGTTCCCGCGCCATCGTCTTCGACCACGACGGCAACATCGTCCACACCGCTCAGAAGGAATTCCGGCAGATCTTTCCCAAGCCCGGCTGGGTCGAGCACGACCCCAATGAAATCTGGTCCTCCCAGAGCAGCGTCGCCGTCGAAGCGCTCACCAGCCGTCGTATCGCCTCCCGTGACGTCGCCGCCATCGGCATCACCAACCAACGCGAGACCACCGTCGTCTGGGATCGCAAGACCGGTGACCCCGTTTACAACGCCATCGTCTGGCAGGACCGCCGCACCGCCGGCATCTGCGATCAACTCAAAGCCGACGGCCTCGCCGACACTTTTGCCGCCAAAACGGGGCTCCTCATCGATCCCTACTTCGCCGGCACCAAGGTCAAGTGGATCCTCGATAACGTCGACGGCGTCCGCGCCCGCGCCGAACGCGGCGATCTCGCTTTCGGCACCATCGATTCCTGGCTCGTCTGGAATCTCACCGACGGCAAGACCCACGTCACCGACGAATCGAATGCCGCCCGCACCCTCGTCTACAATATCCACGAGCACCGCTGGGACACCGACCTCCTCGAGATCCTCGGCATCCCGGACTCGATGCTCCCCGAGGTCAAAAGTTCCAGCGAAGTCTACGGCGAAGCCACCAGCTCTGGTATCCCCATCGCCGGCATGGCCGGCGACCAGAACGCCGCTCTCTTTGGCCAGACCTGCTTCGCCCCCGGGATGGCCAAGAACACCTACGGCACCGGCTGCTTCCTGCTCATGCAAACCGGCACCGAGCCAACCCCCTCCAAGAACAAACTCCTCACCACCTGCGCTTGGCGGACCAACGGCTACACCGAATACGCCCTCGAGGGCAGCATCTTCATGGGCGGAGCAGTCGTCCAGTGGCTCCGCGACGGCCTCGGCATCATCCGGGAATCCGCCGACGTCGAATACTTCGCCGGCAAGGTCAAGGACAGCGGCGGCGTCTACCTCGTCCCCGCCTTCGCCGGCCTCGGCGCTCCCCACTGGGACCCCTACGCCCGCGGCACCCTGGCCGGCCTCACCCGCGGGTCGAACGCTAGCCACATCGCCCGCGCCGCCCTCGAGTCCATCGCCTACCAGTCCTACGACGTTCTCAAAGCCATGGAACGCGACTCCGGTATCGAACTGAAGGAACTCCGCGTCGACGGCGGAGCGTCCGCCAATAACCTCCTCCTCCAGTTCCAAGCCGACCTCCTCCAGGTCCCTGTCGTCCGCCCCAAGATCACGGAAACCACCGCCCTCGGAGCCGCCTACCTCGCCGGTCTCGCCGTCGGATTCTGGCAGGATCGCGAAGAAATCGCCACCCAATGGGCCGTCGACAAAACGTTCGAACCCCAGCGCCCGGCCGCCGAAATGGAACCCCTCCGCGCCGGCTGGGAAAAAGCCCTCTCCCGCGCCGCCGACTGGGAACCCCACAACTAAGCGTCCACTTACCATTTCAAACTCCACATTCCACATTTCAAATTGTCCCTAAAGCCATGAACCGCAACGAAGTCATCACCCAGCTCAAATCCACCGCCTCCGATCCGTCCAAACCCTACGACTTCCTCGTCATCGGCGGCGGAGCCACCGGCCTCGGAGTCGCCCTCGATGCCGCCAGCCGCGGCTACCGCACCGTCCTCGTCGAACAGGCCGACTTCGCCAAAGGCACTTCCTCCCGCAGCACCAAACTCGTCCATGGCGGCGTCCGTTACCTCAAGCAGGGCAACATTTCCCTCGTCCTCGAAGCCCTCCACGAGCGCGGCCTCATGTGCGACAACGCCCCGCACCTCGTCCACCATCTCTCCTTCATCGTCCCGATCTACACCTGGTGGGAAGGCCCATTCTACGGAATCGGGATGAAAATCTACGACCGTCTCGCCGGCAAACTCGGCCTCAAGCCGTCCGAAATCCTCTCCCGCGAAGAAACCCTCAAGCGCATCCCCACCCTCGAGCCCAACGGCCTCCAGCGTGGCGTCATGTATTACGACGGCCAGTTCGACGACTCCCGCCTCGCCGTCAATCTCGCTCAATCCATCTTCGACCGCGGCGGTGTCGCCGCCAACTACCTCAAGGTCACCCGCCTCATCAAGACGGAGGACCTCGTCACCGGAGCCGTCGTTCACGACTCCGAGACCGACGAGGAAATCGAGATCCATGCCCGCGCGGTCATCAACGCCACCGGTGTCTTCTCCGACGGCGTCCGCAAAATGGACGAACCCGACGCCCGCGACGTCATCGCCGCCAGCCAGGGTGCCCACCTCGTTCTACCGAAGGAATTTCTCCCCGGCGACAGCGCCATCATGGTCCCGCAGACCCCGGACGGCCGTGTCATGTTCGCCGTCCCGTGGCACGACCATGTCGTCGTCGGCACCACCGACGGCGAAGTCGACACCATCGATCTCGAACCCAAACCCATGGAGGAAGAAATCGGCTTCATCCTCGCCGGAGCCGCCAAGTACTTGGCGAAAGACCCCAAGCGCTCCGACGTCCTCAGCATCTACGCCGGTCTCCGTCCCCTCGTCCGCACCGGCGACGCCAAGAGCACCGCCGCCATCTCGCGCGACCACACCATCCTCATTTCGAACTCCGGCCTCCTCACCATCACCGGCGGCAAGTGGACCACTTACCGCAAGATGGCCCAGGACGCTGTCGACCAGGGCGAGCTGCATGGCCGGCTTCGACCGTCGCCCCTGCGAGACCGAACACATGCAAATCCACGGCTGGACTAATCAAAAGCCAGCCAACCCCAACCTCGCCGTCTACGGAGCCGACGAAAAACTCGTTCAAGCCATCGCCGACTCCGATCCCAATCTCGCGGAGCCGCTCCACCCCAAGCTTCCCTACATCAAGGCCGAGGTCGTCCACGCCGTCCGCGAGGAAATGGCGCGCACCGTCGAAGACGTTCTCTCCCGCCGCACCCGCGCCCTCCTGCTCGGTGCAAAAGCCACCCTCAAGATTGCCGCCGAAGTCGCTGCCCTCATGGCGGCCGAACTCGGCCGGGATCAAGCCTGGCAGGACGAGCAAGTTAAGACCTACTCGAAGCTCGCCGACGGCTACATCCTCAAACCTTGAGCGTCGCGGAACAGGAGCCGGCATGAGCCTCCCGCCAAAACCCGGATCTCAGCCGGACTCCGCTGCACCTCACTTCGACGAACAGACTCTCGTCTACCTTCGGGCGCTTAGCGCCCAGTATCCGTCGGTCGACCACGTTCTCACCGCGCTCGCCAGTCTGCGGTCCGTGCTCACGCTCCCCACCGGAGCGACCCACGTCATCAGCGACATCCACGGCGAATACAAGAAGCTCGTCCACGTCGTCCACAACGCGTCCGGCAGCCTCCGCCCCCTCGTCGACCGCACCTTCGGCGACCGCCTCGCCCCCGAAGAGCGCCTTGCTCTCCTGAACCTCATCTACTACCCCCGCGAGACCTGGCAACACCTCACCCTCAACACCGCCCCCCCCGCCCGCCGCGACCTCCTCCGCCACTACGTCGACCTGCAGCTCGAACTCCTCCGCCGCCTCGCCCACCTGCACAGTCTCGCCGCCGTCGACCGCGTTTTCCCCTCCCCCTACGAGACCCTCTTCCGCGAACTCATGCTCGCCGCCGTCTTCGACCGCAGCGACGCCTACGTCAACGCCCTTCTCGACACCTTTGTCTCCCACGATCGCGAACTCGATTTCCTCGGCCATCTGGCCCGGGTCATCCGCCATCTCCTCGTCGACGAACTCATCGTCGGCGGCGACTTCGGCGACCGGGGTTCCCGCATCGACAAGTGCATTGGTTTCGTCATGCAGCGGCCCAACGTTTCCGTCACCTGGGGCAACCACGACGTCCACTGGATGGGAGCCGCTCTCGGCCAGACCGCCTGCATCGCCAGCGTCGTCCGCCTCTCCCTCCGCTACCAACGCCTCTTCCAGCTTGAAATGGGCTACGGCATCCCGATGGCTCCGGTCGAAAAGCTCATCCGCCTCGTTTATTCCGACGACCCGGCCGAGCGGTTTCCCTGCCTAGGCCAAGGCATCCGCGACCCGCTCTCGATGTCCCGCCTCCAGAAGGCCATGACCATCATCGGCAGCAAACTCGAAGCCCAGACCATCGGCCGCAACCCCCACTACCAGGTCGACCACCGCAATCTCCTTCACGCCATCGATCCTGCGTCCAACACCATCACCGTCGAAGGTAAATCCCACCCCCTCCTCGACGACCATTTCCCTACCGTCGACTGGGACCAGCCCGACCGACTCTCCCCGGAGGAGGAGGCGTGCATGGCTCAACTCCAACTCTCCTTCCGGCAAAGCGAACCCCTCGCCGAGCAAATGCGTTTTCTGGAACGACGCGGCTCGATGGCCCTCACCCGCGACGCCAATCTCATCTTTCACGGCTGCGTCCCCGTCGACGACGATGGAAATTTCCTCCCCCTAACCGTTGACGGCACCGCCCACCGCGGCCGCGCCCTCTTCGACGCCATCGACACCGCGGTCCATCGCGCTTTCCGCCTCCGCGAGACCGCCGACACCGATCTCCTCTGGTATCTCTGGGCCGGCCCGCTCTCACCCCTCTTCGGGAAGGACAAAATGACCACCCTCGAGCGTCGCCTCATCGCCGACGAATCCACTCACATCGAAACCAAAAATCCTTACTTCAAGCTCCTTCACGACCAGGGTTTTTGCCGAAAAATCCTCACCGAATTCGACGTCGACCCCGAGCGCGGCCTCATCGTCAACGGCCACGTCCCGGTCAAAGTCGAGGAAGGCGAAAATCCCGTCAAAGCCAGTGGCCAGGCCGTCACCATCGACGGTGCCTTCTCCGAAGCCTACGGCGACCGTGGCTACACGCTCGTTCTCGAGAGCGACCGCACCTCCCTCGCCCTTCACCACCATTTCGAATCCGTCACCGACGCCATCACGGAAGGTGCGGACATCATTCCGAAGATCGAAACCCTTCGCACCTTCGACCCGCCGCGCACGATTGGCGACGTCGCCCGTGGCGAAGAGATCCGCCGCGAGATCGCCGCTCTCGAACTCCTCCTCCAAGCCTACCAACAAACCATCCTCCTCGAACCCTCCCCCCAAAAACGATGAAACTCCCCCTCCTCTTCGTCACCCTCCTCGCGGCCACATCCGCCTTCGCCGGCGAAACTCAACCACCCTCGGTCATCGAGTCATCCGAGAAATCCTTCGCTAACGACTTGCTCGCGTCGCCCCACCTCTTCGGCGATTGGTTCGGAACCCGCACCGACCTCGAGGATCGCGGCATCGTCTTCGACTTCAATCACATCGCCGACACCCTCGGCAACACCACCGGGGGCCGCACGCAGACCACGAAATACTTCGGACGTTTTCGAGCGACAATGGACATCGACCTCGAGAAATCCATCTCCCTCCCCGGCGGCCGTCTCTTCTTCACTTCCGTCTACCAATACGGCGGCAATCTCGGTCGCGACATCGGCACCTACACCCTTCCCAGCAGCATCGCGAGCGAGGAACAAATCCGGATCGACGAGATTTTCTACGAGCAATCCCTCTTCGACGACAAACTTACCGTCCGGGTCGGCAAGCTCGCCGGCGTGAACGAATTCGGTGCCCAAGACGCCTTCGTCCTCCTCAACGACGAGCTTGCCTATACCCCCAATCTCAATTTTGTCACCAACCTCCCCTTCAGCCCAGCCGGCCAGCCCGGCGTGATGGTGAAGCTCGGCTCCTTCCACGGCTTCTACGTGAAATCCGGTCTCTACTCTGGCCTCCGCGATCCCTACCGCGAAGACCCGAACGGCCTCCGCTGGGAGATCGACGACAGCTCCCTCGTCTCCGCCCACGAGATCGGCTTCAAACTCAACGGCGAACCCGGCGACCGCGGCCTACCTGGACTCTTCCGACTTGGCGGCAGCGTCAATTATGGCGACTACACTGAGACCCTCACCGGTGATCGCGTCAGCGGGAACTACGTCCTTTACTTCATGGCCAATCAGATGGTCTACCGCCCCGCCTCCGCTCGTCCCGACGAGTCCGATACCGATATCCTCACCGGCGGCGCTCCCGTGGAGAACATCGACGACAACCGCGGCCTGGAAGCCGGGTTCACCATTTTCCACGCCCCCGACGACCGCAACCCCGCCTTCCTCGATCTCACCGCCCAACTCCGCTACACCGGCCTCATCCCCGGACGGAAGCAGGACATCCTGGCCGCCGGCGTCGTCCAGACGTTTTTCAGCAAGGACGCCAGCACCGTCAGCCAGCGCACCGGCGGCCCCGAACTCGTGTCCGAGACCGTGCTGGAACTGACCTACCAGATCCGTGCCGCCGAGTGGCTCATCCTCCAACCCGACGCCCAACTCTTCCTCACCCCAGGCGGCAACCCCAATTCCTCCGGGGCTCTCATCCTCGGATTCCGAAGCGTCGTGAATTTTTAGAAACGAAAACCGAAGAGGCGATCTGTCGGACTCGCCTGAGTGGTAGGTTTCCAAGCCGGCCAGAGGCTGCATGAGATGACCCTGAACCCACGCAGGCAATTTTCTCCGGATGCCATCGAGTGGGTTGAATGTTAGCGTCACCCAGAGCGCCGGTATTCGGAAGCCGTCAGAGGTTGTCAAAGCGATGGGGATGACCTCCAGGGAAGATGCGGGTAGCGGAGGGTGCGAGTTACTGAAGGTCGATACGAAGGGACGGGTTCGGATCTCGCGGAGTGACCGGCGGAGTTGCTGGCCAAGTATGATCGCAGTTCGATGACTGGTTCCGGCTTCGCGGAGTCGGCTGGGATCAAGTATCCCGCGCTAGAGCATTTTCAAGTTAGGTAGGCTGGTAAGCGCAGTGGCGCAGGAAGTTGGCAGTTTGGAGAAGGCCAGTTCGATGGGATTGAGATCGGGGCTGTAGGGCGGGAGATAAAGGATCGTGGCACCGAAGGATTGCAGGATCTCAGCCACGCGCTAGCCTTTGTGTGAACTGAGGTTGTCGGCGATGACAATGTCACCGGGAAGCAAGGTCGGTCCCAAGCACTTTTCCAGATTGGAAGTCCCCCGAAAAAACGGAGAGGTGGAGCGCAGGTTAGTTTAGATTTTGTTTTTGGGTTGTAGAGAGTGAGTTGAGGAAAGCGATCGGAGATTGGAAGCCGATGGCGGTGTGGATGCGTTTCCGGTTGTAAAAGGACTCGATGTAGTCGAAGACGGCGGTTCTCGCCACCGCCTTTGATTCGAAGGGTTGGCTATCGGGGATGAGTTCACTTTTGAGGGAAGCGAAGGCGCTCTCAGCGAAAGCGTTGTCATAGCAATAGCCGCGGGCGCTCATGCTCTGGCGAAGGTGATTGCGTGCAAGGAGTTCTCGGGTGGAGATGGCGCTGTATTGGCATCCTTGATCGGAATGGACGATGGCATCGAAGGGAATCAGGCCGGTTTGCAGAGCTTGTCGCAAGGAGTCGCTGACGATGGTGGCGTGGAGGCTGTCGGCGATCTTCCACCTCAGGATGGCCCGGGAGAATAGGTCGATAACGACAGCGAGATAGAGCCAACCTTCGCGGGTCGGGATGTAGGTGATATCGCTGACAAGGTGGGTGCCGACGGCGGAAGGAGGGCTCTGCTCCTTGGCCAGCAGGTTGGGTGAAGGGTGGGCACGATGATCGGGCTGGGTCGTGCGCGGGCGGTAGGGACGCCTGGGACGGGCTTGCAACCCAGCTTGGCGCATGAGTCTGGCGACGCGATTCTCCGAGGCGTGCAGGCCCCGCGCCTGGAGTTCGTGACGCATGCGCGGGCTGCCGTAGGCATGGGTGTGACGATGGGCATGAATGGAGGTCATTTCTTGAATAAGTTTGGCGCTTTCGATCTCGCGCGGGCTGCGGGTTCGTTCTCGGGCGGCATGGTAGCCGCTGGCCGACACGTCCAGCGCCCGGCAGAGTTCGGTGATGGAGTAGTCTTTCCGCATCGATTCAATCAGCGCATACCGCTCTGCGGATCCTCCGAGAGTATGCTCATTGCTTTTTTTAAAATCTCCCGCTGGCGGCGAAGGTAATCGACTTCTTTTTGGAGGCGGCGGATCTCCCCCGCCGCGTCGGCAACGGGGCCTGCGCTCCGGCCTTTCGGCTCCGCCGAAGCGGCCTGCGCTACGCCCCCGTTGCCGAGTGCCCTGTCTCGCCAAGTCCGCAACGAGTTGGCCGATATGCCCAGATCAGCCGCCACCCGCTTGAGCGGGCGACTGCCGCTCAGCAGCATGTTTACTGCTTCCTGACGGAAGTCCTTGTCATAGATTCGATGTGTTTTTGGCATGTTGCAGTTCCTTTCTCAAAAGTCTGCTCCCTGCCTGTCCACTGATTCGGGGGAACTTCAGATAGGTGTGGAAGGCATCCCGGTTCATTGGACCATCCAATAGCCAGGGAGCGGTGAGAGCGTCGTGGCGCAAAGCGGCGATGAAAGTCGATGTGCTCCAATGTCCGTGCGGCTCGACGCCGAGGCAGCGCTCGGATCGGGGCGCCCGTCCGTAAAGCCGAGACATCTTGGTATTGACCCCGGTCTCGTCCAAAAAGACGAAAGCAGCACCGTCCCAGCTGCCCTGAATCGAGCGCCACTGCGCCCGGGCATCTCCTACGTCGGGTCGGTCTTGTTCGGCGGCACGGATCGCTTTTTTTTGAAGGTCAGTCCCATCGCATCCAAGCGATACCAGAGCGCGCTGACACCGAGCTTGATCCCACACTGCTTCTCCAGACGCTCACCGATGGCCTCCAAGGTCAGGTCGTTCTTCTCTTCGATCCATGCGGCTACCGTGTCCTCATGACCTTCGAGTCGGGAGCGTAAATACCCGCCAATCTTGCTGGCTCGGCAATGACCCTGCTCCCGCTGCTTCTGCCAATATCGGTCTACGCTTCGAACGCTCACCCGAAAGCGTTCGGCCACCTCCGCGCTGCTGCTTCCAGAGGCTCGCGCCTCCACTATCCGTTCTCTCAAATCTTGGCTCAATGGGCGCATCCCGAGCTTCTTATTGATAAGCTTCCTAGCGTACAAGCCTTTTCGTCCAACTATTTTGAATCTGCTCTAGTGGCTGGCCGAGCGGCAACCCTCGCAGCAGAGAACGACCAGTCCGACGGGTAAACGAGCGGAACTGAGTTGGGTGGAGACGGTTCTCGAGGCTGGAACTGGAGGTGGCGGTGATCGGTCGGCGTTGCTGGAGATCGCGCTGCCTCGAGGAGCGAGGCTGCGGGTGTGCATTCCGGCGGGAGCGGTTCTGGCGGCTGAAGTGTTTCGGCATCTGGGCGTGGGCGGGCGATGCTGAGTTTTACCGTGGGACTCAAGGTGACGGTTGCCCTGGAGGTGCGCGATATGCGTAAGGGCTTCAAAGGGTTGGCTGCGCGGGTAGAAGGGCGGCTCGGTGAGGAGGTGCGCGGCGGAACGATCTATTTTTGGAAATCGGCGGCGCACGCGCATCAAGGTTCTTTCTTGTGACGGAACGGGGCTGTGGTGATGACCAAGCGGCTGGAAGCCGCAACTTTTTCGTGGCAGAGTCGGGCTGAGGGCGGGCAGATCAAGCTGCGATTCGCTGCGGAGGCGTATTCAATGCTCACCGAAGGTGTGGACCTCAAAGATGGACGGTTGCGGGCGTGGTATGAACGCGAGGAGGAAAATCAAAAAGAGCTTCGGTCGAAGCTGAGTGTCGGCACGCAGGCCAATTATTCAATTGGCTTTGATGGAACATCTTAGCAAAAGCGAACTCGTCGCCGAGATTGGTAAACACAACGTGCAAAACGCAGAAGCTTCGACGCGAGATTGCGCCGACCCGGAGGCGATATCGGGAAAAGCCGACGCCTCCTGGGCGCTTGAGCCGCCGGAGGCCCCCAACCACGAGCCGCGTCCCAAAGGGCGATCCCATACCCGGGAGCGCTAGCCCGAAGACCCCCCGCTCGTCGAAGAGAACTTCGAAACCGAAGAAGTCGAAGCCGATCCGGCGGAGTGGCGGCGTATCGGACTGGAAGTCAGCGAGCGTCTGGACGACGAGCCAACGCGCTTCCTGTGCCTTCGGCTGGTGCGTCGGAAGTATGTCTCACGTGTCGGCATCGACAGAGGCCCCCCATTGCCGAGTTGCCGCCCACGCGTCAGGAGCGCTCCGTGGCCGCATACGGCCTAATCGCCGCCATCATCGCGGGAAAATATTGCGATCATCTTCGCCTTCACCGCTAGGACGCCATCTTCAAGAGCCGCCACGACGTGGTGCTCCCCCGCCAGCGCCAGGCCCGTCGGATCGCACTGGCTTCCGGTTGGCTGGGGCCAGTTTTTGATGCCATCGGCGCAGAGATCCTCGCCGGAGGATATCTCAAGGTAGACAAAACGCCGATCCGCTACCTGCACCCGGTCACGCGAAGACCAAGCTCGGCTACCTCTGGACGACTCATGAACCGCGAGGCGATGTCGTCTACCGATGGGAAACGGGCCGCGCCTCCAAATTCTTGAAAAATGTCATCCCGGGACTTCACCGACACACTCCAATGCGACGGCTACGCGGCCTATCCCGCCTTCGCCAGCGCGCACCCGCGCGAGATCGAACTCATTGGCTGCTGAGTCGCAGGCCCGGCGCAAGTTCCACGAAGCCAGACGCGCTTCGAGTGACGCTCGCGTTCGAATCACCGACGAGGAGACTCGACCCGTGAACCACGGAAATCGGCATACTGATTCAATTCAGGCAACCTCTCTTCGGCGTTGAAGACCTTAATGGGAATCCTGGACCGTCCCGAATACGATGCGGCCCTCAGATTAACCCAAAAGCCAAACGTTACCGGCACCGGCATCTTTCAAAGCATTACCCACTCCGCAAAGCAATATAAGTGGAACGTCTAATCTCCAGTCGGGGTTACCTAACCGACGCTATCACGACGGCCGAGGTACGATCGCTGAACGAAGCGGTGAAGGCGACCTCTCCCCGATTGTTGATGCCGGCCATCGGATTGAATGCGATCCGCGTGATTCGTTTCATTTCGCCTCTCACGTCGATTTCCTGACCCGCTACGACAATCATCCGTAGGCCTTTACCACTTTTCCCGGTCACAAAAACACCGTCAACTGATTGATTAGCCCCGGCGACCGTCAAGGTCGCCAAAACCGCGACTTCACCCTTGTTGTTGGAACCCGCCCGCGCAAACGAATTGAAGGTTCCCTCGACACCCGTGTTCTGTGGAACCTCTTTACCAGTCGTTGCTATCCTGACGACATTACTCCCATCCAGATTCGACAGAAACACACCCTGACCAGTTCCATTAGGCGAGCCGCCGATCGTGTTTGCCGTGAAAGCGACAAAATTTCCCCGTCGACTTGGTCCAATCAACTCGCCAAAACTGGCGAATTTACCACCGCCTGGAGCCGACGTGTCTTTCACCACCACCGGTATCAAATTGGGGTTGGAACCCTGCCAAATCCCATCGAATTCGTCGCCCGTATCAGCAATGTCCGCAACAATGAAACAGACCTCACGATCAGCAATGACTGGAGTCGAAAATCGGTCAAATGTCGTGAAGAGCGGTAGCCCAATGACGTTCGACTCGGTTGTCGCCACTAGCTTGCCTTTTTTTAGCGGAAAGAGAAACGAGGTGTTGTCAAAAAGTGTTGTGGGTAGAATCCCATAATAATACGCATTCTTAGGACTCGGGGGAGCCGCGAAAGCGAACCCTGGAACTTCTCTTTCTGGAGTTAGTTCGAAAATTCCATCGTAAGCAATGCCGCCTATTCGCGAGATGCTCAGAACTGTTTGAAGCTGGGCATCGTTAAACGATTTGTAGACGACGGCCGAGTGATTAACGAACTTATTGTTTTTGACTCTAGCCGTCGTTCCAAATGCCGTTCGGCTCTCGTCCACATTGGTCCGATCCTTGACTGCTCCCGCATCTGTGAGAGAGACCGTTTGCCGAGTGAAAATATACTCGCCCACGAAACCAATTTCGTTTGCTTTGTTGATGGCCACATCGCGGCCAAATCTGAAAACCCGCCCGCTTCCCGCGAGCGCGAACGTTTTCTCATCATTGAAGCCGGGTAGAAAGCTATCGCTGAGAGGTTGTCCCGCCTGAACCGTGACGTATGCCTTTTGATTTTTCCCCTTACGAACAAAGATGATCGCATTATTGTTTGTAGCTCCAATTGGGTCCCCATAAAGAACGGTGACGTAAGCAACAGCCGACGCGTCGTTGATGGACGGTGCACCAAATGAGCCTTGCAAAATTCCGGATTTCCCCGTCCCACGGATCTTCTCCCCAGTCTCAGCCCGGATGTCTATTTCGACCCCGGCGAGGGCACCCGTCATTGAAACGAAGAAAATCAAAGATACAGCTGCGATGAGCGTAAAGACCGGAGGCGAAGACAATTTCATAAAATACTTTAAAGGCAAACTATAGGGCTGTGAAAAACATGAGAGACTTTACGATTTATCGCGCGACCTTCGAAAATGCAAGCGAGAATCGCGGCAATTCCAAGTTATTTGCGAAAAGGGGCGAGTGTCGGTCGAATTTCTTCGGAGAGAAGCCAACGGTCGAACAGGGAACGAAGCTGTGAATCGCGATCATCAGGAACATTAACGATTTCGCCACGGCCCGTGAAAATCCCATCGGCAAGCACGAATGCGGGTTGCCTGAGTCGGCGAAGAAGGCGCTGTTTCTCTTCCGTGTCGACATCCGCACGGAGTAAGTATGCTGTCAGTGCCCTTTGATCCATCTCACTCCCGGGGTTCAGATTGGCAAGTAGATCCGCTCTCACAGCCGGAAGATCGTCAAGAAGTCCAGGATTTTCGTTTAGCGCCTCAGCAATCAGCAAAGGAGCATTTTGAGCCAAGAGATGCATTGCCAGGATCACGGAGCTTGAGTTTCGCTCATCGCGCGCCATCTCCTCAAGTCGGGGAAGAAACTCAGCGTCGCCCAGAAATACGATCCCATTGAGAACCTGAAGAAACGCAAACGGCTCCCGCTCAGCGATGCCAGGAACTTCTAAAATCTCCCGAAGGTGTTTCGCAAGGGACGCCTTCCCGCTATTGCTCCGAACTGTGACGTTCCGAAGCGCAACGATTCTCTCGCTGAGAGTGGTTGCAGGGTCGTTGGCTAACGCTTCCGAAAGATCCGCGACGAGTTCGTCGCCGATACGATCTGCTTCCTTGTTGAGATAGTCGAGCAACGCGACTCGCCTCGAACTTGTCACGAGCTGCCCTTCGTCATCGAATCCAAACCGATCCGGACCTGTCGACGCAGCGTTACGAAAATAAGTTAAGAAAGCATCTGCAAACGCCGAGGCGGGAACAGCGGTAAACAGTGTGTCGACGCTAACATGATCGGAAATAAGATCCTCAAGCCCTTCGACCGGCCCTTCACGTCGCTCGGTAGAGCTCGGAAACTTTGAACCACCAAACTCTCCAACGTCCGATAGTTCATCACCGAACGCTGTCGAGACACAACCGACCGCAACAACACCTGAGGCGACGATCAAAATCGCCCTTTGAAACCTTCTGATCGGCCCCTGGTGAGTCTTTGAGATTACCAATTCGGAGTCCGCGCTCCGCCGACTGACTTTCACTTGGCTCGGCGTAGTGCCTTAACCAACCCCCGATCAATCGCTCGAATCCCCGACCGAAAATAATCGTCGTAGCCCGAAACAACGACGCCCAATTGAACAAGTCGTCCACGGTAAATACCGAAAACCGGCCCTCCACTCATCCCGCCTTCCGTGCCGTAGGTCGCATTCTCGAAATATGCTCCCCGCTTCCGGAAGAACCCCGCCAAAGGCTCAACGGCCAGAGGTAGGTTTCCGTTATGAAAATCCAGCCCGTAACCCACCGCCACTTTCGCCTGCCCATTTTTCAGAGCAGCGAAGCGTGAGGTGTAGGGCGCTGACTGTGAGCCGGCCAGAGGGCGACGGAAAGTCACCCAACCAACGTCGTAGGAGAATGCGCGATTTGAGTTCGGATTGCGATCCGCTTCGTCGACGTAAGTCCTCGTGTACAGGTAAAGTGCTTTTGCTGAAGCCCGGCGGATCGCGGTTCCGCCGTACAATCCCCGGTCGAAACGCACGTCCTCGCTAAAACCGGTCTCGCCATCGTAAAGGTTATGAGCTGCCGTCAGAGCAACTGTTGGCTTGATCAGGGTGGCACTCCCACCAAATCGTCCCCGACCGCTCCGAAAATCGAGCGCGCCGACCATCGAGTAGGGGAATCCGCGCGCTTCGTCGATTGACAAGGGCTGCGGCAGATTTGCACCGTTTAGGCCATCGTAATCAGATTCCTGGAGCGCCCCTCCGGGAAGAGTCGTCGGTGCCGTGAGAATAGGCGTTCGGTAAGCAGGCTTCTCATCGGCGCGAGAATCGGCAGCCGAAGAGACAAGCACAACCCCAAGCAGGTACCACGAATCCACCAGAGGATTCCAGCGGACGAAGTGAAAAACTTACCGGATCCTAAGTTTTTCACAATGGGGGAGTTGCGGAACCGCGTGACCGAAGAATAAGTCAACATTGCGAGAATGTTAGCGTTCTCCACAGAGAAGACAACGGGTATTCTTGTATCCGACACTTTGCGGCATGGGTTTGGACCTCTCGGTGACTCCGGGAATTGGCGGCAATCAAAGTTCCACCGCGGACTTCACGCCACACCGACCGCGATAGAGGTAAGGTCGCTTTGCGACTCATGAGACAGCGGCCTTCGCCACAAACAGTCCCAGAACGCAAAACAGCCCCGGCTCGCGCCGGGGCTGTCTGCAATCTCAAAGCGCCAGAGCGC
This sequence comes from uncultured Verrucomicrobiae bacterium, assembly GCA_963832325.1. GTDB lineage: Bacteria > Verrucomicrobiota > Verrucomicrobiia > Chthoniobacterales > JAATET01 > CAVVKW01. The sequence goes on from CAWHTR010000001.1 coordinate 220,590, forward strand.
TCCGATCAGAGTATCAGGTCGGAACCTCTTAGTACATTCCGCCCATTCCACCCATTCCGCCCATATCAGGGGATGGTGCGGATGGCTTCTCTTTCTCAGGAATCTCACAAATGAGAGCCTCAGTGGTGAGAAGGAGTGCGCTGATCGATGAAGCGTTCTGCAGCGCGCTACGGGTCACCTTGGTCGGATCAACGACACCAGCCTTCACGAGATCGACGTATTCGCCGGTCGCAATGTTCAGGCCTTCGTTGCCCTTCCGCTTCTTAACTTCCTGCACGATGAGCGCACCTTCGAGTCCGGCGTTGTTCGCAAGCTGGCGAAGCGGTGCTTCGATGGCCCGGCTAACAATGGCCATTCCGATTGCTTCATCGCCCTCGAGCGTGAGGCTTGCGAGCGCCTTCTGAGCGCGGACGAGAGCGACACCACCACCGGGAACGATGCCTTCCTCGACGGCCGCACGGGTCGCGTGGAGGGCGTCTTCGACGCGGGCCTTCTTCTCTTTCATCTCAGTCTCGGTCGCGGCACCGACGTTGATCACCGCCACGCCACCAGCCAACTTGGCGAGGCGCTCCTGGAGCTTCTCGCGGTCGTAATCGCTGGTGGTCTCTTCGATCTGACGACGAATCTGGGACACTCGGCCCTGAATGTCGGACGATTTGCCCGAACCTTCGACGATGGTCGTGTTCTCCTTGTCGATCGAGACGTGCTTGGCCTCGCCGAGATCTTCGATCTGAATGTTCTCCAGCTTGATTCCAAGATCTTCCGTGATGCAACGACCGCCCGTAAGAACCGCGATGTCTTCCATCATAGCCTTGCGACGATCACCGAATCCTGGAGCCTTGACGGCGCAGATCTGGAGCGTGCCACGGAGTTTGTTGACGACGAGAGTCGCCAAGGCTTCGCCTTCGACGTCTTCCGCAATGATGAGGAACGGACGACCGCTTTTCGCGACCTTCTCGAGCAAGGGAAGGAGATCCTTCAAACTGCTGATCTTCTTCTCGTGAATGAGAATGTAGGCGTTATCGAGCACGACTTCCATGCTCTCGGCGTTGGTCACGAAGTAGGGCGAGAGGTAGCCCTTGTCAAACTGCATACCTTCAACAACGTCGAGCGTCGTCTCGATGGACTTGGCTTCCTCGACGGTGATCGTGCCATCTTTGCCGACTTTCTCCATCGCATCCGCGATGATCTGGCCGATGGTTTCGTCCCAGTTGGCGGAAACGGTCGCGACCTGCGCGATTTCGCTGCTGTCCTTGACCTTCTTACTGATCTTCGCGAGTTCCGCGACGATGGCTTCGACCGCCTTATTGATGCCGCGCTGAAGTGAGGTCGGGTTTGCACCGGCAGTCACGTTCTTGAGACCTTCGCGATAGATCGCTTCGGCCAGGACAGTTGCCGTCGTCGTTCCGTCACCCGCGATATCGCTGGTCTTGGAAGCGACTTCACGCACGAGCTGAGCGCCCATGTTCTCGTAAGGATCGTCGAGTTCGATTTCCTTGGCGACCGTCACACCATCTTTGGTGATCGTCGGGCTGCCGAATTTCTTGTCGAGAATGACGTTACGTCCGGCTGGCCCGAGGGTCGCCTTCACTGCTTTCGCCAGTTTCTCAACACCGCGGAGAAGCGCCTGACGGGCTCCTTCGTCGAATTGGATTTGTTTTGCTGCCATAATTTTACGTTATTTGGTTTTTAATTTGGTTAGTTTTAAGTCTTGGACTTAGGCGAGGATGCCGAGGATGTCGTCCTCACGCATGATGAGATAGCTATCGCCATCGAATTTGACTTCGGTTCCGCCGTATTTGGAGATGAGAACCTTGTCGCCAGCTTTCACCGTGAATTCGACTTTGTTACCGTTGTCGTCAAGTTTGCCGGTGCCGAGGGCAACGACCTCACCTTCCTGAGGTTTTTCCTTAGCGGTGTCCGGGATAATGATCCCGCCTTTTTTTACTTCACCTTCTTCGAGCGGCTTCACGAGCACGCGATCTCCGATGGGTTTGATTGTTGCTGCCATAATGGATGTTCTTTCTTTTGGTTGTGGTTTTTTAACATCGCCCGCCGCGGATGATCTCCGCAGCGGGCGTCTTGCTAAAGGGTTTAAATTGTCTGCCGCTTAGGATTTTTTATCCTCGTCGACCATTTCGAACTCGGCGTCCACGACGTCGTTGTCTTTCTTGGTCTCTGACGTCGGTTCTCCCTCTGGAGATGCACCACCGGCTTCGGTCGGGCCAGCTTCCGCTGCCGCCTGCTTGTAAAGCTCGGCACTGATCTCGTGAAATTTCTTTTCGAGGTCTTCGTGAGCGCTCTTGATCGCATCTAGATCGTCGTTTTTAAGCGCTTCACGAACTTTCGTAATCGCTTCTTCGACGGACTGTTTAGCCGAAGCGTCAACCTTGTCGCCAGCGTCAGCCAACTGCTTCTCGCACTGGTAGGCCAGATTGTCGGCGTTATTGCGAACCTCGATTAGATCTTTCGCTTTTCGATCTTCCTCGGCGTGGGCCTCGGCTTCCTTCTGAAGGCGGTCGACCTCGGCTGGATCCAATCCGCTCGATCCGGTGATCGAAATCTTCTGCTCCTTGCCACTGCCGGTGTCTTTTGCCGACACGTGCAGGATGCCGTTGGCGTCGATGTCGAACGTCACCTCAATCTGCGGAACGCCCCGCGGTGCCGGCGGGATACCGTCCAGGTGGAAAACGCCCAGCTGCTTGTTATCACGGCTAAGTGGACGCTCACCTTGAAGCACTTTGATTTCCACCCCCGGCTGGTTGTCGCTGTAGGTCGAGAAGATCTGCGACTTGCGGGTCGGGATCGTCGTATTGCGAGGGATCATCGGTGTTGCGATGCCACCAGCTGTCTCGATCGCGAGAGTCAATGGCGTCACGTCGAGGAGAAGCACGTCCTTCACGTCGCCAGCGAGGACGCCTCCTTGGATCGCCGCGCCGATTGCGACGACCTCGTCAGGATTCACGCCCTTGTGAGGTTCTTTGCCGACGAGCGCCCGGGCCGTCTCGACGACCTTTGGCATGCGGGTCATTCCGCCTACGAGCACGAGTTCGTCGATGTTGGCGGAAGTCCACTTAGCATCGGACAAGCAATCCTTCACGGGCTTAGTGGTTCGCTGGAAAAGGTCGTCAGTCAGCTGCTCGAGCTTCGAACGGGTCAGCTTCTTTTGAATGTGCTTCGGCCCAGTCTGATCTGCCGTCACAAACGGAAGATTGATCTCATATTCCTGCGTCGAAGAGAGCGCGATCTTCGCTTTCTCGGCCTCCTCCTTGATGCGCTGCACGGCGTCAGGCTGCTTGCTCAGGTCAATGCCACTGTCCTTTTTGAATTCATCAATGATCCAATCCATGAGGCGATTGTCCCAATCGTCGCCGCCGAGGTGCGTGTCACCATTGGTCGCGAGGACTTCGAAGACACCGTCTCCGATCTCAAGTGCCGAAATGTCAAACGTACCTCCACCGAGGTCATAGACCGCGATTTTCTCGTCAGACTTTTTGTCGAGACCATAGGCCAAAGACGCTGCCGTCGGCTCGTTGATGATCCGAAGCACTTCCAAGCCGGCAATTTTGCCCGCGTCTTTCGTAGCGTTCCTCTCGGAGTCGTTGAAATAAGCCGGGACAGTGATGACCGCCTGGGTGATTTTTTCCCCAAGTTTTGATTCCGCATCTGCTTTGAGTTTACCCAAGATCATCGCGGAGATCTCCGCCGGGCTGAACGCCTTCCGCTCGCCGTTGACCTCAACTTCGATGTGAGCGTCACCGTTCTTCGCGGCAACAACCTTGTAAGGAACCCGTTCTAGTTCTTCCTTCAATTCGGAATGCTTGCGCCCCATAAAGCGCTTGACGGAGAAAATCGTGTTGGATGGGTTGGTGATCGCTTGGCGCTTGGCCGCTTGGCCGACCAGTCGCTCGCCCGATTTTGAGAACGCAACAACCGAAGGCGTCGTCCGCGCCCCCTCGGAATTTTCAAGAACCACCGGCTCGCCACCCTCCATTACGGACATGCACGAATTGGTTGTTCCCAGATCGATACCTAGAATTTTTGCCATGTCCGCAACGGGAGCAACGCTCGATCCAATCGTATCTCAAAACTCAGAACAGACTGCTTGTTAGCGATTTACGTATAAACGATTAAATTTCCGTCCGGGCGTCTCACCTCAATTAACGAGTCACCTTGGCTCAATCGCGTCACCATTTTGGCGCACAATGTCTCACTTTTGCGCGACAAGCGTCCATCGCTCCGTGCGAATCGTGCTTGATTTCGCAATCGAATCACCGTGCCCTCAGACACGTATGATTTCGACCAACCCTTCCTTCGATCTGACCAACCGCGTCGCCATTATTACCGGGGGAGCGGGTGCTCTGGGTGGCGCGATGGCAGCCAGCTTGGCGAGAGCTGGGGTCAACGTGGGCATCCTCAGCCGCTCAGCCGAGCGGGTCAACGCCCAGGTCGAGTCCATCGTGGCCGACGGTGGGACGGCATTGCCGCTGGTTGCTGATGTGACCGACCGGGAGGCTCTGGTCGGCTGCCGCGACCACGTTCTCGAAGCGTGGGGAAGCCTCGACATCCTCGTGAACGCGGCGGGTGGCAACATGCCCGGCGCAACGATCGGGCCGGACCAAACCATTTTCGACCTCGATCTGACCGACTTTGAGCGGGTCACCCGCCTCAATCTGGACGGCACCGTCCTGCCATCGGTGATTTTCGGCGAGGTGATGGCCAAAGCTAGGCGGGGGACAATCATCAATATCTCCTCGATGGCGGCGGATCGTGCGCTGACACGGGTCGTCGGGTATTCCGCGTCCAAGGCGGCCGTGGACAATTTCACTCGCTGGATGGCCGTCGAACTCGCAACGAAATTCGGCGACGGCCTTCGCGTCAACGCGATTGCTCCCGGTTTTTTCATCGGCGACCAGAACCGCCGCCTCCTCACGAACGAGGACGGAACTCTCACGGCTCGCGGAGAAACCATCGTCCAGCAGACACCGATGAAACGATTCGGCGCGGCGGACGAACTCCTCGGTGCCCTTCATTGGCTGTGCGGCGATTCCGCAAGCTTCGTGACCGGCATCGTCGTTCCCATCGACGGCGGCTTCAGCGCATTCAGCGGGGTGTGAAGGTCGAACGCCGACAACTGATCGCTTTCTGGCAGGATTTCCCGGTTGGCGTCCGGACCCGTGTCTCCTAAAACGTCAGGACTTCCATGATTCGCCCCTTTCTCGACAAAGATTTTTTTCTCCAAACGGAATCGGCTCGTCGCCTCTACCACGGCTCAGCCGCGGTCCAGCCGATCATCGATTATCATTGCCACCTCTCGCCAAAAGACATCGCAACGGATCGTCAATTTGCCAACATCTCGACCGCGTGGCTCGAAGGCGACCACTACAAGTGGCGGGCGATGCGGACGAACGGAATCAACGAGAGATTTTGCACCGGAGACGCCGACTCCTTCGCCAAATTTGAAGCGTGGGCTGAGACCGTCCCTTTCACCGTCCGCAATCCCCTGTATCACTGGACCCACCTCGAGCTGAAACGCTATTTCGGCATCAGCGAACTCCTCTCGCCGAAGACAGCGAGGTCCATTTACGACCGCGCCTCGTTTTTCCTCAACACCCCCGCATTCTCGGTCCGGAATCTCCTTCGGAAGATGAACGTCGAACTTGTCTGCACCACGGACGATCCCGCCGACTCGCTCGAACATCACGAATCCATCCGCAAGGACGGCTGTGACATCCGAGTGCTGCCTACCTTCCGGCCAGATCGGTTTCTGCTCATCGGAAGCTCGAATTTTGTTCCCGCCATCGAGGAACTCTCCAGCCGCGTCAAACGTCCCATCAAAACTCTCGACGACCTCCTCGAAGCGCTCAAGGATCGCGCCGATTATTTCCATTCCCTCGGCGGGCGGCTCTCCGATCACGGACTTGAGCGAATTCCAAATGGACCGGTCGATCTCTCGGCCGCGGCAAGCACGCTGGCAAAGCGTCTCGCTGGTAAAGAGGTCGATTCTCGCGCTGCAGAGATTTTTGCCCTCTCAGTTCTAGATCAACTTGGACGTATTTATCGGAAGCTCGGCTGGACTCAGCAGTTCCACCTCGGTGCCCAGCGCGGGAACAACACCCGGATGCTCCGCTCTCTCGGGGCTGATACCGGCTTCGACAGCATCGGAGATCTCGACCAAGCCAGATCGCTTTCCCAGTTCCTCGACCGCCTCGACAACGACGACGAGCTACCGAAGACAATCCTGTACAACCTGAATCCCGCGGACAACCACGTCTTCGGAACGATGATAGGCAATTTTCAGGATGGCTCGGTTCCCGGTAAGATCCAATTTGGATCGGGCTGGTGGTTCCTTGACCAAAAGCAAGGCATGGAAGACCAGCTCAATACGCTCTCGAATCTCGGCTTGCTCTCCCGCTTCGTCGGCATGCTGACCGATAGTCGCAGTTTTCTGTCGTTCCCCCGACACGAATACTTCCGCCGCATCCTCTGCAATCTCATCGGAAACGATCTCGAACGGGGCGAGATCCCCAATGACCTCGACTGGCTTGGCGGCATCGTTGCTGACATTTCTTACGGCAACGCTCGCCAGTACTTCGGATTTTTCGATGATTCTCCCACCAAAAAATGAGCGCTGATTCACCGCACCCCAGCACTGCCCCAGAACCCGCTGATCGGCAAGCGCTGATGGCCTACACCATCCCCTTTGCGATCTTCATGCTTGGACTCATGGCCGTCTCGGCGGTCCATTGGCTCGCCCCGGATGCCGACTCCCTCTTGTTGGCCGAACCCGCCTATTGGATCTACCCGCTGCAATCGTTGGCCTGCGCGTTCGCTCTGATCTTTTACTGGAAGACTTATTCGTTCGGGTCTCAGCGTTCCCTACCGTTCGCGGCTGGCGTGGGTATTCTCGTGCTGATTCTCTGGATCGCCCCGGAAGCGTTCCTGGGGTTCGGCAAGCGGTTGGACGGATTCGATCCGACCGCCTTCGACGCTTCCCCGGCCCTCTATTGGGGCACGGTCCTCGCCCGATTTTTCCGACTGGTGATCGTCGTCCCGTTGATCGAGGAGATTTTCTGGCGCGGCTTTCTGCAGCGTTATCTCATCAAGGAGAATTTTACGACCGTCCCGTTTGGCCAATACACCCACCTAAGTTTTTGGGGTACCGCCGTCGCCTTTGCCTCCGTTCACTGGGGACCCGACTTCATCCCGGCACTGATCACGGGAGCCTTGTTCGGATGGGTCGCGGTCCGAACGAAAAGCCTCCTCGCGTGCGTCGTCGCCCACGCCGTCACAAATCTTGTTCTCGGTATCTACATCATGGCCACCCGGCAGTGGGGCTACTGGTAGCTCGAGTTTGAGGGTAATGAGATCCGCTACCGGCAAAGTCATCGCCGCCGGTAGGCGACGACAGATTTTCCTCCTGCATCGACGTTGCCACCCAACTCCCGAGCTGAGGCGAGCAACCTAGCTAAACGTCAGCTTCTTGACGCCCGAAGCGGACGCGGCATTCAGAACGTCGATGATCCGTTCGTGGCGAGTCTCGGGTGTCGGCTGGATAATGACGGGGTCCTTGCCGCCAAAACGATCAATCGTGTCTTTCAACCAAACCCGCAACTCGGGCAATTCCTTCGAAGTCCCGTAGTCCTTGTTGTTCACGACCACGTGGCCATCCGCACGGACCTCAACCATGATCGGGGTCGTCGGAGGACCGCCTGGTCCGCCCGCCGCTTTTCCGCTTGGAAGACTGACGTTCAGCTCCTTCTCGACGACTTGGGAACCTGCGGCTGCCATGAAAAACAGCAACAACACGAACACAACGTCCACCATCGGGGCGATCTGAAACCCCGGATCACCATCTTCTGATACTCCACCGCCGCCCATATTAGTTGATCCTCATGATTGTTTATCCGCCCTCTTTATCTACGACCGAAAAAGTCACGTTTGCGATGCCGGCCTGACCAACCGCCTCAAGCAGACGGCGCATGTATTCATAGCGGACGTCCTTGTCGGCGCGGATCAACACGCGAACCAACGGATTGCGTTTCACACTTTCCTGCATCCTCCCGATCAGCATGGCCGGATCGGGATAATTAATTTCATCGACCTCAATCCCGACCGCATCGTTGATCGCGCTATAAGTGACGTTGATGATGACCTGTCCAGGATTCTTCTTCGCGTCTTTCGCCGCCTTGGCGACGGGAAGATTAACCTCTTGATTCGACTGGAGAACCTCCGTCGAACTGATCGACATGAAGAAAACCAGCAGAACGAGGAGAATATCGATCATCGGAGCGATCTGGAATTCCGGCTCCGCCTCCGGGTCGGGTTTCCGAACACCGCGCTTTTTATGCCTGCTGGGGGCAGCTTCCGACATCCGATTCTACGACCAGTCGAGGGTGGCGTTACAATGCGGGCACGGATTTTGACCCGGAGTAATCGCACCGTTGCAAACGGGACAATTCGTAGTCAGCTCCATCGAAACGCGGCGCGACTGCCCGGCCGCGTCGATCGAAGCCCCTTCGCCAGCGGCAAAATTCTCGCCGATCCGCAGCCCGCCCAATTCCTCGTAAGGAATGTCCTCAACCAAGCGGAAGAGGGTGTCATCCGCGTCGACCAGAGTGACGGTCGCCCGGTTTCGGAAGTAATAATAGAAGATGAACGCTGGGATCGCGATAAACAGACCACTCGCCGTCGCCATGAGCACCTCACCAATCGAGAGCGCCAATGCCCGCGGATCCGACACCCCAGACTGCCCCAAAACAGCGAACGCACCCATCATTCCAATAACCGTCCCCAGCAGCCCGATCATCGGTGCGATGACCCCGATCACGGAAAGGTAGCTGTTCTGCGTCTTGATCGTTTGAGCCTCTCTCATGCCGTGCTCGGAGATCGAGATCTCGACGGCTTCCTTACCGCGCCCCAATCGCTCGAGAGCGCCTTTGAGAACGTTGGCAATGTAGGCTTTGTTAGCGCGGCAGATCTCCCAGGCTTCCTGGTAGTTCCCCGCCTCGATCGTGGCCCGCAGTGACTCGACGAGCGCCTTGGGCTGTAACTTCTCGTCTCGAAGATTGAGGAACAGCTGGATGATGAACGTCACCATCACCACGGAGACACCGAGGATGCTGATCCAGATCATGATGATGAGCGGCCCGCCGTGGAGGATCGTATCGATGATACTCATCTGCTCCGGCGTCGCCTCGACGGCTTCTGCGGTGGCCTCTTGAGCAAGCAACGGGGTGAACGATAAAAACAGCGAAGCCAATATCAGCATTGGGCGACTCAGCAACGAGGGGAAAGACTTCTTAATCATGTGGAGAAAGTGGAAAATAAACGACAAAGGGTCACGGCGCGATCACATTTTTTTGATTCGCTAGCGCATCAGCACGAGCCTGAGCGTCGGCCACCGCGGCAGCGTCTGCATAAAATACCGTTACCGTCATCAAATAGTCCTCGAGAGCCTGCTGAAGGTCACCCTCCGACTCGCGCACCTGTCCCATCAACAGAAACGCCCGTCCGTAGGTTGAACTCTCAGCACTTTCTGCGCTCTTGACCTTGGAAGCCTCTTCGATGATCGGTGCAAGCTTGGTCTTGGCCGCCGCAAAGTCGTCCTTCGCGACATCGAGCCTCGCAATTGACACCGCCGAGAGATCGCCAGCATCGGGATACAGCTCGGTAAATTCCCCGAAGATCCGCTCCGCTTCGGCTAACTGGTCGAGCTCGAGGAGAGAATCACCCAACAGGGCGTAGGCCTGCCCCACCCACGGAACCGGCAGTCCCGAGAATTTTTCCACCACCGGACGCACTTCGATCAGCGCACCCGCCGCGTTCCCCGAGGCCTTCGTCTCCTGAGCCTTCGCCAACTCGGGCGGAGCCGGTTTGATCACGCTCTCCACCTGGTCGAGCGGAATTGCCGATTGCACAGGTCCGACCTTCAAAGTTACCTTCCCCTCCGAAACTCCGAGGATTTCACCCTCCCGCCGCAGACCAGTCTTGAGGACGAGGACATCCTGCGCCACCGCCAGAGATCCGGCGCAAAGCATTGAAATAAAAATCAACGCACCGACGGAACGTTGGGGTGACTGCGGGAGGAAGCTTGATATCATCAGACTTTTCCTAAATCACATTCCGCCACCCTATTCAACCCTTTGCCGATCTAATCCCATGTTTGTCTGGATGCGCTCCCACATGCGCAAGCTCATGCTTGTCATCACCGTTCTCACCATCACCGCGTTCGTTTTCCTCTACAACCCAGCGGAAATCGACGATCTCAACGCGGCCAAATTTGCCAAAATCTATGGCCAGAGCCTCTCGCTTGCTCAGATTCAGCGCGAGGCCCGCACCTACCAGCTCGCCCTTGCGCTCAGCCTCTCCGAATACGTCGAGACGCTAGACGGACTCTCCGGCGAATCCGATCCGGGCGCTTTCGTCTTCAATTCCATGATCATTGCCCACGAGGCGAAGAAGCTCGGCATCACCCCGACCGATTCCGAGATCGCTCAAGCCATTGCGAAGGTTCCTGCTTTCCAGTCCAACGGCAGTTTTGACAAGACGAAATACGACCAATTCGGGGTCGAATACCTCGCCCCCAACGGCCTTTCTCAAATGGAGGTCGAAGGCGTTGTCCGCAATTCCCTCCAACTCGACCGCATCGTCGCCCTGCTGGAATCCGCCCCAACGACTTCGACCCCCGAACTTGATTTCAATGCCCGCTACTTTCAGGAAGTCAGCGGAGCGGCCGTCGTTTTTCAACGCCAGAAATTCTTCGATCAAGCCACCGCCTCGGAGGCGGACATCAAGAGTTTTTACGATTCCAACAGCTTCCGCCTCCTCACACCGGAACTCCGCACTGCCGAGATTGTAACGTTCTCGCTGCCTCCGGCCGCAGCCGAACTCAAGGACAAAGCCCGTATCGAAGCGCTTCAGAAGGTCGCGGACGCCTCCGCTGATTTTGCGGCTGCCACGCAGGAAACTTCCTTCGCTGACGCCGCGAAAGCCGCCGATCTCAAGATCGAGTCCACCCTTCCCTTCGACGCGTCCGGACGGGTTATCCCGCCCACTGGGACCGTCGAGACCGCGACCAATCTCTCCAACCCGCTCATCGCGAAGATCGCACCGGCTGCTTTCACTCTTTCCGAGAGTTCCCCGGTCAGCGGCGTCCTTCAAGACGGCGATTCTTTCCACGTGATCAAACTCACCGAAGTCAAGCCCGCCCGCGAAAAAACCCTCGAAGAAGCGACCCCCGAAATCACCGCGGACCTCCGCAATATCGAAGCCGAGACCCAGCTCGAAGCCCAAGCCACCGCCGCCATCAATGCCATCCGCTCCGACCTTCAGGCCGGCAAATCCCTCGCCGACGCCGTCTCGGCTCACCCCCTGGCCGAACTCGCGCCCTTCGAGAACGTCTCCGCGACGACCGAGACCGCCACGCCTCAGCAGCGCTCCTACGCAAGTCAAACCGTCCAGCTAAACGACGGCGAGATCACCGGACCCACTTTCGAACCTGGAGGGGCTCATGCCGTCTACCTTGAGAAACGGTCACCAATCGATGAAAAGGTGCTCGCTGAGAATCGTGAGCAAATTTCCGAATACGTCAGCGCCCGAAAGGGAAGCCTCATCCTCTTCGAGTGGCTCCAAGCCGCAACCGAACGTTCCGGCCTCGAGTTCTCTGGCCAAGGCGAACAGGAAGAGGGCTAATTCTCAGGACCCGTGAGCCAAAGCCCGCAGATCGACGAGCTGTTCGACGACGCCACTGGCGACATCGCCGTGGGCGACCTCGAAGCGGCCGTTTCGAAATACCGCCAATGCGTCGAGATTGATCCTGATTTCTTTGACGGCTGGCACGCCCTTGGGATGGCTCTCATGAAAAATGGCGACCACTCCGCCGCCATCGAAGCTGGCCTTCGCTCGACCACCCTCCGCCCAAATGACCAACTCGCTTGGTCAAGTCTCTCGCTCTTCTACGTCCGCAACCACCAGATCCCCGAAGCCGAAGCCGCTGGCACCAAGGCCAAAATCCTATCGTGGGGCGGTAAGGTGTCACCCGAATAAAGGTTGGAAGCCCCCCCCATCCCGGGTGCCCACGTCCTTAAGCACCCTTCCCGCCCGACCGGCGAACCACGGAAGAGCCGATCAATCCTCGCCGCTCGCCGAGACAACCTTTCCCAGCACCGGACTCTCCGGCAACACCGCCAGCGGGGAAGTCCCGCCGCGCACGGACTGCCCGACCTTCACTGTCACCCGGCACTCCTCCGGCACCCACAATTCCGTCCGCGACCCGAAGCGAATCATCCCGAACTTCTCCCCCTTCTCGAGCGAGTCGCCCACCACCGACCACGGCACGATCCGCCTCGCGATCGCCCCGGTGACCTGACGGACGCCCACCGTGTGTTCCTCCCCCTCGATCACCCACATCCGCGCCACGTTATCCGTCGCCGACCGCACGTCCCTCGCATCGTAGTAGCGCCCTTTGCGCGCCTCGGAATACATCACCTTGCCCGCGATGGGTGCCCGATTCACGTGGACGTCAAAAACCGACAGAAAAATGGAAATCCGAATCATTCGCCGGTTCAAAATCTCGCCCTCGATCAGGTTATCAATGGCAACCACCTTCCCGTCGGCGGGAGCGACCACGATCGACGGATCTTCCGGCGGGATCCGCTCCGGATCGCGGAAAAAATACAGCGTAAAAGCAATCGCGATCAGCCACACCAACGCCACCGGCGGGAACCAGATCAAGCTCGCCAGCAGCAAAACCCCCAGAATCACAAAGATCCAAATCGCCTCCGAAATCGCGCGTCGTTCCTGCATGCGACTTCCCTACCATCGCTGGGGGAACGCCGCACTTGAATTCCCCACCATTCTCGTGAGCGAACCGGCAAATCGTTCGCGAACCCATCACCGTGAAAAGAAAACCTCAGCCTCAATTCCGACCCGAGAAGGAAGCAGCCCACCCACATCCCTCTTTGCAATCGCTCCAACGCGTCGGTAAAGTGACCGCCGAATGACCGCCGAACTCTCACCGACGATGACGATGCAGGAACTCCTGCAGACCCTGCCCGGAGCGCAGCGCGCCCTCTTTCGGCTCTTTCACATCGGCGGCTGCGCGAGCTGCGGCTTTCGCCCCGACGAGACCGTTGCCGAAGTCTGCGCCCGCAATGAAGGCCTCGATCCGGACGCCGCCCTGGCTCAAGTTTCCGAAGCCTGCGCCGAGGACGCGAAGCTCCTCATCGAACCGACCGAACTCGCCACCGCTCTCGCCGCCGACCCCGACACTCGCATTCTCGACATCCGCACCCGAGAGGAATTCGACGCTGTCCACATCCCGCAGGCCAAACACTTCACCCAGGATTTCCTCCAAGAAATCATGGCCGCGTGGCCAAAGACAGCCTCATCGCCCTTGTCGATCACCAGGGCACCCGCGGCCTTGACGCGGCAGCCTTCTTCAGCGGCCACGCCTTCACCAACGTTCGCGCCCTCCGAGGGGGCATCGACGCCTGGTCGCTCGAGATCGACCCCGACCTCCCCCGATACACTTTGGAATAATTCCGCAAACTCTGCGCTCAACCCGCCCCAAACTCATGTCCGACGACTTAGAAGCCCGCATCCAATCTGCCGTCAGCAATCCGCAAAATCTCGGCGAGATGTCCGACGCCGACGCCGTCGGCACGGTCGGGAGTCCGGACTGTGGCGACATGCTCCGCATGTGGGTCAAATTCAAGGAGGAAGGTGGCCGCAAGGTCATCGACAAAGCTTCCTTCCAGACGTTCGGCTGTCAGACCGCCATCGCCGTCGCCAGCATGGCCACCGACCTCATTCGTGGAAAAACCGCCGAAGAAGCTCTCGCGATGGACGGCGCGGAACTCTCCGCCCCGCTCGGTCCCCTCCCACCGATGAAAATTCACTGCGCCCAACTCGTCGAAGGAGCGCTCAAAAACGCCCTCGATCCCAGCGCCGCCCAACCCGCCGCCACTAACACCGCCCCGACTCTCCTCGACAGCCTCAGCGCCCCGAAGACGGTTTCGGTCAAGCTGCAACCCAAATCCTCAATCTCCAAACCATAATCAAGATGTCTGACACCCGAGAAATCACCCTCAAGCGCGACTGCGACGCGATCCAGATCCCCAGCGGCAATCCGATCGTCCTTCCGATCGGCACCTCTGTCATCATTACCCAATCGCTCGGCGGCACCTACACCGTCGCCACGCAAGCCGGCCTCGCTCGGATCGACGAAAAAGATCTCGATGCCCTCGGCGTGGATCCGACCGCCGTCGAAACTCCCGCCACCAAGGAACCCGTCAAGGGCTCGCTCGAGGACGCCATTTGGAATCAATTGAAGACCGTCTTCGACCCGGAGATCCCCGTCAACGTCGTCGACCTCGGACTCATCTACGGCTGCGAGGTTAACCGCACCGACGATGGCCAAACCAATGTCACCGTTCAGATGACCCTCACCGCTCCTGGCTGCGGCATGGGACCCACCATCGCCGCCGACGCCCGTCAAAAGATCCTCATTCTCGACGGAATCGATGAGGCCCAGGTCGATCTCGTTTGGGATCCCGCGTGGAATCAATCCATGATTTCCGAAGCGGGCCGGATGAAGCTCGGCATGGTGTGACCGCGCGAAAAGTGCCCCCGCCGGGAATCGAACCCAGATCTAAGGTTTAGGAAACCTCCGTTCTATCCGTTGAACTACGGGGGCGGCGCGCCTCGTTATTCCCATCCGATCCCCCGCCCGGTCAAGCCCTCGGTCGGAAATCCTTCGTCCTCCCGCGCCCCACCATGCTCCACATCGTCCTCGTCGAACCCGAGATCCCTCCGAACACCGGGAACATCGCCCGCCTCTGCCTCGCAGCCGGCGCGCGTCTCCACCTCGTCGAACCGCTCGGATTTTCCCTCGACGATAAATATCTTCGCCGCGCCGGGATGGACTACTGGGAACAGGTCGACGTCCAGCGCTGGCCATCATTTCGAGCGCTTCGCGAATCCGCGGATTCAAACGCCCGCTTCTTTTTTCTCACGACCAAGTCGTCCCGCTCCTACTGGACGGAATCGTTCACCGACGGTGACCATCTCGTTTTCGGACGCGAAACGAAGGGACTCCCGGAAAGCCTGCTCGCGGCCAACTCCGATCATTGCCTCACCATCCCAATGGAGCCGGCAGCCCGCAGCCTCAATCTCGCGACCTCCGTCGGAATCGTCCTCTACGAAGCCAAACGGCAGATCTCAAACCCGTGACCATTCGGCAAACCGCGCCAGCGGAGCCGGACCACGTTGGCCGCCCTCAAGGCTGCTCCGTCGCACCGCCCATTCGGCACGCCTCAACGAAGCTCGATTCCCGCTCCAACAGCGTGGACAAATACCCGTCCGCTCTCGGCATTTCGACCACCTTTGCGAACTGCCCCGGATCGTCGAGCCGCGTGAAAATCGCCCGCGCGATCTCGGATCGCTTCACCGATTTCTCCCCGTAGCCACCCGGCTTGTTGCTCGACCAAAACCGCACTTTCGGAATCCCCCCGTCGTTCTCCATTCCCAGGAAAACCACCAGATGCCCCCGTTCGTACCTACCCACCGCGTCCCGCCAGAAAATCTTCAGAAAATCCCCCGGCCGTGCCGCCGAAAAATCGGTGAAATTCCGCCCAGCCCCCAGCGTATTGATCAGTCGGGCCGCTCCCGGACCGTTCGCGTTCCAACGGCCCCACACTCCAACTCCGTCCGCCTGAGGACTCGGCGCAATCGCGGCCAGCGCGTCGGCTCCCAATCGAATCCGCCCCGCCCTCTGCGCCTCCTCCAGCACCTTGACCAGCACCAGATACGTCGCCGACGAACAGTAGCTCGGCGAAGCCCCCCGGGCGTCCACGCTCAGACCATCCAGGCGCACCGTCACCGCCGCCCGAAACTTCGCTCCAGCCTCCGCGCTCACCGAATATCCGCCCCCACTTGGCATGCCCCTCACCGCCCGCAACACCTCCGCATTCCAATCCACTCCGAAGGCGCGTACCGACAGCAAACCGATCAAGACACCAAGCGTAACGGGGATTCTCGTTGAGGACACCCCGCTAACGAATAGAGTCCTCGCATGTCCGCAAGCAGGATCTTCCGATGGCTACTCGCGATCCTCGCGGTGGCGATTCTCATAACCGGCGCGATCTGGGTTCGCGCCTGGACCCAGGTTCATTCCCCCATCGCAGCGAGCGGCGGCCTCTATTTCCCGGGGGAGAAAATCATCGAAGTTCCGCAATTCTTCCAAAATGACCCCCGCTGGGGCCGCGACGCCCTCGGCCCCACCGACAGCACCCTCGGTGCCGAGGGCTGTGCCGTCGCCTCCGCCGCCATGGTCCTCGCCAGCTATGGATCCGACCTCGATCCCGGTCGACTCAACGCCTTTGTCGAGCAAATCGACGGCTACACCCCGCAAGGCTGGCTCTACTGGGAGGCCGCCGCCTCCTACCCGCCCGCCCTCGCCCGCCACGCCTACGAAGCCGCCCCGTCCCACTACCTCATCGACCGCAATCTCCTCGCTGGCAATCCCGTCATCGTGCGGGTCCGCTACCCCTCCGGAGTCACTCACTTTGTGGTCATCGTCGGAAAACGCGGGTTCGACTACCTCATCCGCGACCCGGGCGCCGGCGGCACTCGTGGCGTCTATCCGCTCAAGGACTTCGGTCGCCCCATCGAGGCGCTTCGATTTTACGAACGCCTTCCGCCCATCGCCGTTGCCCTCTCGGCGGAGCCAAATGTAAGCCCGCCCACCGAAAAGAATTGATCCCGGGCAGCGACGATGTTCTTTCGTCAGCGTATGAGGCTTCGATTTCCAACTCTCGCGGCGATTGTCGCGCTCACTCTGACGACCGGCTGCGAAATCGACGGCCCACCCGAACTCCCCGAGCCGACCCCGCCACCCGCCACCGGCGAGATCGAAGAAACGGAGACCGCTATCATCGCGCTCGAGAGCGAACCCGAGCCAACTCCGACCCCGGCCGTCGAAGAAGCAACCCCGACGCCCACCCCCGAACCGGTCAACCCCAACGTCGGCACGCTTCCTTACGGCATTCCCGTTCCCGGCAAACCTGGGTTCGTGGTCAGCCCCCACTCTCGCAACGACGGCTACGTCGACGTCCGCGGCTTCCCGCCCGGCAGCGAGGTGAAGGATCCCTACTCCGGCCAGACGTTTCTCGTTCCCTGAGTCCAATTCGACCGGGAACCCTGCAAAGATGCGAAAAGAATTGAATCCCAGCGGGAAACATGAATCGTAGGCGAATCCTGCACCAACCTATGAAAATCTCACCGCTGATCATTCCGGCATCCCTTGTTCTGTTCCTCCTCTCCGCCTGCGAAGAAGAATCCCGCCCGCGCAATCCGAACACCACGGCTGCCAACACCGGGACCAATGCCTACGGCTACGTCCCCGGAGACGACACCGCGACCGATTTTGTCGACACCACCCCGGCACCCGCACCGGCGCCCACGACGCCAGCTCCGGTCGTGACCGACCAAGACGTGGTCAACGCCCAGGCGCAGTCGACACCAGAGCCGACCTCGACCTCTACCTTGCAGGATCCCGTCGAAACCGCTCCGACGACCACCGACGTCTCCCGCGATCTTAAATACGGCACTCCAGTCCCCGGCAAAGCTGGCTTTGTTACCAGCCCGCACGCCCCCTATGCCGGTTACGTCGACGTCCGCGGCTTCCCGCCGAACACCGAAGTCAAGGATCCCTACTCCGGGAAGATCTTCCTGGTCCCCTGAGACCGATCTGCATCCTTGGCCCCGGCCTCATCGGTGGGTCGCTGGGCTTGGCCCTGCGCGCCCGCCATCCCGAGGCCGAGATCCGCGTCTGGACTCGACGTGCCGACTCGCGATCTGAGGTTGAAGACGTCGGTTTCGCTTCCCTCGTCACCTGCGATCTTGCGCCGGCTGTCAGCGGCGCGGGGATCATCGCATTCTGCGTTCCCGTCGAACGAATGGCCGGACTTGCCACCGCGATCACCGACTTCCTGGAACCAGACGCTGTCGTCACCGACGTCGGCAGTGTGAAAGCCACGGTCGTCGCCGAGTTGGAACCGATCCTCGGCGCTCGCTTCGTCGGCGCCCACCCCATCGCCGGCTCCGAACGCTCCGGTCTCGCCGCCGCTCGCGCCAATCTTTTCTTGTCCGCCCCGTGCGTTGTCACACCGACGCCGGATTCCGATCCCACCGCCGTGGACGTTATCACCACTTTCTGGGAATCCGTCGGCTGCATCGTTTCTTCGCTCACCCCCGCCGCCCACGACGCCGCTCTCGCGCACACCAGCCACCTCCCCCACCTCACGGCTTCGGCCCTTGTCGCCGCCGTCGCGTCCAAGTCTCCAGACGTGCTGTCGTTAGTCGGCCCTGGATTTCGCGATTGCACCCGCGTCGCGATGGGCAACGCCGACCTCTGGACCGGGATCCTGCTCGCAAATCGATCCGCGGTGGCGAGTTCGGTTGCGGAATTGCGCGAAATCCTGCAAAACGTCGAGACAATGCTCACCACCGGCGACGAGGAATCGCTGCGCCACTTTTTGAAATCCGCCGCCGACGACCGTCTGGCCGCTCCCGTACCGCCAAACCATGCAGTTCAAGGTCAGTAAAGCTCCGACGATCTCGGCCGAGATTTCCGTCCCCGGCGACAAGAGCATCTCGCACCGCGCCATCATGATCGGTGCGCTCTCGAACGGCCCCTGCACGATCACGAATTTCCTCGAAGGCGAGGACTGCCTTTCGACCATGAAGATCATGCGCCAACTCGGCGTGCAAATCGAACACCCCGAACCCGGCACCGTCGTGGTCCACGGCTGCCGTGGCAAATTCACCGCCCCCGAAGCCGACCTCGATTGCGGGAACTCCGGCACCTCCGTCCGGCTCCTTTCCGGCATCCTCGCGGGCCAGCCTTTCACTTCCAGACTCACCGGCGATGCCTCGCTCTCCCAACGTCCGATGCGTCGCGTCATCGATCCTCTCACCCAGCTTGGAGCCACCCTGCAGGCGACCGGCGAGCGCGGTACCCTCCCATTAGAAATCACCGGCGGCCCGCTCACCGGCACCACCTACACCATGCCCGTCGCCAGTGCGCAGGTCAAAAGCGCCATCCTCCTCGCGGGTCTCTACGCCTCCGGTCGCACCACCGTTATCGAACCCGCCGTCTCGCGAGACCACACCGAGCGCATGCTGGAGTATTTCCTCGTCCGAACCATCCGCGAAGAAAACTCGACCACGATCTACGGCGGCCAGACTCCCGAGTCCCGCAACTTCTTCGTCCCCGGAGACATCTCCAGCGCCGCCTTCTGGCTCGTCGCAGGAGCCGCCCAGCCCGGCTCTCGCTTACTCGTCAAAGATGTCGGCCTCAACCCCACCCGCACCGGCATCCTCGATGTCCTCGTCCGCATGGGCGCCCAGGTCCGCGAAGTCGTCGAAGTCATGGACCAGGGCGAACTCCGCGGCACCATCGACGTCAAGGGAGCCGCCCTTCGAGGCACGATCATCGAAGGAAAGGAAATTCCCAACGTCATCGACGAGATCCCCATCATCGCCGTTGCCGCCGCCCTGGCCGAAGGCGTCACCGAGATCCGGGACGCCCGCGAACTTCGCGTCAAGGAGACTGATCGCATCGCCGCCGTTGCGACGAACCTCCGCGCCATGGGTGTCGAAGTCGACGAACGCGACGACGGCATGTCCATCACCGGCGGTGCAACCCTGCGGGGCGCGAAACTCGATTCCTTCGGTGACCACCGGATTGCCATGGCATTCGCCATCGCCGGCCTCTTCGCCGAAGGAGTTACCACCATCGACAACGTGGAGTGCGTGCAGACGTCCTACCCGAATTTCGCGGAAACACTCAACGCGATCCACACCGGAAAAAACCGACCGCGACGGCCCGAAACCAAATGAGTCCTGTCGTTATCGCCATCGACGGCCCCGCCGCCTCCGGAAAGAGCAGCGTCGCCCGCGGTCTCGGCGAACGGTTCGGCTTCTCTTACATCAACAGCGGCGCCATGTATCGCGCCGTCACGTGGTCCGTCCTCGATCGCGGCATCGACCCGGCCGACTCCAACGCCGTTGGCCAAGCCGTCGCAGGAGCGCGCATCGAGACCGGCTTCGAACACGGCCGCTCGACCATTGAGATCGACGGCTTCCGCCCCATCGATCAGCTCCGCGCTCAATCCGTCAACCGCGCCGTCTCGGCCGTCTCTGCCGTCGAACTCGTTCGCGACCGGCTGGTCGAAGTTTTCCGCGACCTCGCCACCCGCTGCGACGTGATCATCGAGGGCCGCGACATCGGTTCGGTCGTCTTTCCGGATACCCCGTATAAATTTTACCTCGACGCTCCTTCCCACGTCCGCCAGCAGCGCCGCGCGGCTGAGGGCGAACAGGACGAAATCGCCTCCCGCGACCAACACGATTCCTCCCGTCGCACAGCGCCCCTCGTGATCGCCCCCGACGCCGTCGTCATCGACACCTCCCGCCACGACCTCGCCGGCGTCATCGGCGAAGTCGCCGCCAACCTCATGGCCCGCGGCCTCTCCCCCCGACCTCGACCCGCCCAGGCATGACGATCGTCTACAATTTCTTCTACACCCTCGCGAAATGGCTCGCGAAGCTGTTCTTCAATTTCCGCGTCGTCCACCCCGAACGCATCCCCGAGGAAGGCGGACTCATCCTCGCCGTCAACCACCAGAGCTACTTCGACCCGCCACTCGCTGGCATCTGCTGCCGACGCGGCGTCTATTACCTCGCCCGCAAATCACTCCTCGAATGGCCCTTCTTCGGCCCCCTCTTTCCGGCAATGAACGTCATCCCCGTCGACCGGGACGGCAACGACATGTCCGCCCTCAAAGGCGTCATCCGCATCATTCGCCAGGGTAACGGCGTCGTCCTCTTTCCCGAGGGCACCCGATCAACCGACGGCAATCTCCAACCGGCCCGCGCGGGCATCGGCCTCGTCATCGCAAAAACCGGCGCGCCGGTCCTCCCCATGCGCATCTTTGGCTCCCACGAAGCCTTCCCCAAAGGAAAGAAGACCATCCACCGCCACCCCATTACCGTCGTCATCGGCAACCCGATCCACTTCGATCCAACGGAACTCAAGCCCGCCACTCGCGAGACCTACCAAACCCTCAGCGACCGCGTAATGACCGCCATCGCCGCGCTCGAACTTCCGGAACGATGAGCCGACGCTCCGTCGATTCCGACGAACCGTTGCCGACGAAGCTCCTCCTCGCCGTCGCGACCATGCTCCTCCTGGGCACGGTCGGAGCCATCGTCGCCCGCCCCACCTCTCCGGAAGTCTCCCTCCAGCGATCCACCGAGAATTGGCCTCCCGCCCCCTTCGTCCAGTCCACGGAAGAGGAACCTCCCGCATTCCCCTGACGCTCGGCATCCACGCCAGATCGATCTCCGTCCATAGACCCAACCCATGCCCGACATCCTCGAACTCCTCGGCCCATCCACCCTCCGGGCCGACACCGCGATCACCTCCCTTCTACCGCCGGAGGCCCGCTGTCCCGAAGAACTCAACCTCACCCACCCCGACCTCGTCCGCCAGATCCACGCCGACGCCATCGCCGCCGGGCCCGCCTCATCCGCACCAACTCCTACGCCGCGAACTCTCCCCACCTCACCGCCCTCGGCCTCTCCGATCACGCCAACGAGATCACCTGGACCGCCGTCCAACTCGCCCGCCAAGCCGCCACCGGCACCGGCGCATTCGTCGCTGGCCGCGTCGGCCCACTCTCACCCGCAATCCCGCCCGCAGACCGCCGCTCCATCTTCCAGAAACAGATCGGAACTCTCCTCGACGGCAAGGTCGACCTCATCTGCCTCGAGGGTTTCACGGACTTCGCCGATCTCGCGCTCGCCATTGAGATCAAACACGAACTCCACCATTGCCCGGTCCTCGCTTCGTTCATTCCCAACCAGAATCAGGACATCGCGACCCTGCTTTCAGCGGAACCCGACGTTCTCGGCCTCGACAGCCTCGATCTGGAAACAATCCTCACGCTCCTCCCCCAGCTCGCCACCGACCTCCCCCTCGCGATTTTCCCAAAAACCAACGCCCCCGACTCCCCCCACTACCAACTCGCCGGCAGCAACCCGTAGAGCCTGCCGCCTTCCCCTCCGACTCTTCAGCCAGTCACTTCCGAGGTTCGAAAAACGACCGAATCACAAAGATCCCGGCCGCCACCGAAATGCACGAATCCGCCACGTTGAAGGACGGCCACGGACTCGCGAACGGAACGTGCAGATCGAACATGAGAAAATCGATCACGTGCCCGTGAACCAATCGGTCCGTCAGATTTCCCAGGATCCCACTCACCAACAAAGCCGCCCCGACCGCCACCCAGCGATCCGCGAAGGCCCCCCGCCGCCAAAAGATCGCGATCCCGATCAACGCAACGAACGAAAGTCCGATGAAAAACCAGTTGCTATCCTGCAGCATCCCGAAGGCCGCCCCGGTATTGTGAACCTGCACCAGATAGAAAAAATTCGGCACCACCTCGACAAATTCAGCCGTCCCGATCCGCTGGAGCACCAGCCACTTCGTCAGCTGGTCCAGCGCGTAAAGCGGCAAAGTTAAGAGGAGAAGAAGCCGAATCATCCCACCGCTCCCGCGCATCGCTCACACAAGTCCGGATGCCCCACGTTCGCCCCCACCGTCGGCGTCAACCGCCAGCACCGCGCGCAACCCGCCCCCGACGATCTCACCGCCTCCGCGCTCGCCTCACCTTCCGCCGGCTCGATCTGCAGACCGCCCACGATGAAGAATTCCTCCAACTCGGCGACATCTGCCGCCAACCGCCCGGCGACATCTGCCGCCACCCGCAAGGTCACCGCGGCCTCCATCGACTTCGCGATCACCTTTCCCTGCCGCGCCGGTTCGATCGCCTGCTGATACACCATTCCACGCAGCGTGAGCCATTCGTCGACTTTCGCTTCCGCCGCCTCGTCCCGACGTCCGCCGTCGACCGCCGGAAACATCTGCAAATGCACGCTCTCCGCGTTCCCCGCGAATTCCCAGGCCTCGTCCGCCGTGTAAGCGAGAATCGGCGAAAGCAACCGCACCACCGCGTCAAAACACTCGGCCATCACCGCCTGGGTCGCCCGCCGTCGCGGCGAATCCCTCGCGTCGCAGTAAAGCCGGTCCTTCGTGATGTCCACGTAGACCGCGCTCAGATCGACCGAGCAGAACTGATTCAAAGCCCCGTAAACCTCCCGAAAATCATAGCTCTCGTAAGCCGACCGGCACCGCTCGATCAGCCCCTGCAGCCGGCTCAGCATCCAACGATCAATCGCCGTCGCGCCGCCGAAATCCCTTTCTCCCGCCAACCCGTTGTCGAGGTTCCCCAGCACCACCCGCAGCACGTTTCGAAATCCCCGATAACGCTCCGCAACCTGCTTGAAGACCTCTTCTCCGAACGGCACCTCGTCCGTGTATTGCACGGACGACACCCACAACCTCAGAATGTCCGCGCCGTATTGATCCACAAAATGCTGCGCGTTCGTCGGCTTCTTGTATTCCGCCGATTTCGAAATTTTCTTCCCGTCCTTGTCGACCACGAACCCGTGCGTGATCACCATCTTGTAAGGAGCCGCCCCGTCGTTCAACCCGACTGACGTCACCAACGAACTCTGGAACCATCCCCGGTGTTGATCGGTCGCTTCCAGGTAGAGATCCGCCGGAAATTTCAGTTCCGGTCGCGTTCGTAATACGGCCTGATGCGACACGCCGGAATCAATCCACACGTCCAGCGTGTCGTTCCGCCGCGTCATGCCCTCCGGCAACCCAACCGCATCCGCCCACCAGGCATCGTCCCGCTCAAACCACAAATTCGTCCCTTCTTCCGAAACCAAATCCGCCACTCGCGCGATCACCCCTGCATCGAGGATCGGTGCCCCGTCCCCGTCGTAGAACGCGGGCAATGGCACCCCCCACGTGCGCTGACGCGACACGCACCAATCCGGCCGCGCCTCGACGGTCCCCGCGATCCGGTTCCGCCCCCACTTCGGATGCCACGTCGTCGAATCGATCGCCGCGAGTGCCGGCCCCCGCAGGTCGTCCACCCGGATGAAAATCTGCTCCACCGCCCGGAAAACGATCGGCGTCTTCGAACGCCAGCAATGCGGATAATCGTGCCGGTATTCACTCACCCCCAGCAAAACCCCGCGCCCGCGCAGAAACTCAACGATCTCCGCGTTCGCGTCGAAGACGTATTTCCCCACCCATTCCGCCACCCCGCATTCGTCCGTCAGCCTCCCGTGATCATCCACGGGCGATAGCACCGGCAGACCATTTTGCTGACCCGCGAGGTAATCGTCCTTACCGTGGCCCGGCGCGATGTGCACCGCCCCGGTCCCCGATTCCATCGTCACAAAATCCGCCGCGATCACCCGCGACATTCGCTCCAGAAATGGATGCCGCGCCTCGAGTCCGACCAGCGCGGCGCCCTTCATTCCCGCAACTTCACGCTCAAAAACCAACCCGCTCTCCGCCGCAAACGCCTCCACTCGATCCCGCGCCACCACCAGTCGACGCCCCCCGAATTCTCCGACCACGTAATCCGCCCCCGCATCCACCGCGATCGCCACGTTCGCCGGCAGTGTCCACGGCGTCGTCGTCCAGATCACCATCTCCGCGCCCGCCAGCGCCCCTTCGACCTGCTCCCCAAGCGCAAAAGCCACGTGGATCGCGGGGTCCACCCGCACCGCGTATTCCACCTCCGCCTCCGCCAGCGCCGTCTGCGCACCCGTGCTCCAAAGCACCGGCTTCCTGCCCTGATAAACCAACCCCGCCTCCACGAACCGGCCGAAGGATCGGATGATCTCGGCCTCATATCCCGGATCCAGCGTCAGATACGGATTGTCCCAGTCACCCAGCACCCCGAGTCGCCGAAACTGCCCCCGCTGCACGTCCACGAACTTCCTCGCGTAGGCCTCCGAACGCTTCCGCACTTCCACCGGCGACAGACCCGCGCTCTCCTTCACGACCTTGAACTCGATCGGCAGCCCGTGACAATCCCACCCGGGAACGAACGGCGCTCGGTAGCCGAGCATCGACCGGGACTTCACCACAAAATCTTTGAGCACCTTGTTGAGAGCAGTTCCCATGTGAACGTCCCCGTTCGCAAAAGGCGGCCCATCGTGCAGAACGAACGTCGGAGCGTCCCTCCTCGCCTCCTGAATCCGCTGGTAAAGTCCATCCCGCTCCCACTGGGCCAATCGCTCCGGCTCCCGAGCCGTCAGGCCCGCCTTCATCGGGAAATCAGTCTTCGGCAGGTTCAGCGTGTCCTTGTAATCACTCATCGAGAAGCGCGCTTAAGTAACACCCGCCGCCCCTCGGGTCAATTTCCTCCACCTGCACGCCCCGTAAATACCCCGCACAAATGAACATCCACCCAGCTCCGCAGATTCGAAAAGGTTCCACCAACCGGCAGTTTGGCCTTGCATTTAGGCTCCTAAATGCAACCTTCCCCAGCTGCCAGCTAAAATCTTGACCACCCCACCCGTATGAATCCCGCATCAAAGTCCGCCCGCATCCGTGTCGAGACCGACGATACCGAGTTTTCGACTTCCACGAAGATCCTCTTCTTTCTCCCCGTTTTGCTGATTGCACTCTGGGTTGGATCGATCTTTTACCACTCCGAACGCGTCGTTCCCCGGGACGTCGTCACTCTCCGTGACTTTTACGAACGCTACGGCGATCCAACGAATGCCAGCACGTTCCGGATGAATGGTGTCGCCTACTATCGCATCGTCGGAGAGATCTCCGCTCCGCTCGCATTCCCCGATGGCCCGCCGCAATACATCTTCGACTACATGGGTCGCCTCGACGACTGGACGCCAGAATACCGCACGGATCCCGATTTTCAGAAAAAATGGTCCGCATCGGGAGAGCGCGTTGTCACCATCCCGGAGCTACTTCGGCGATTCCCGCAGGGTTAAGTTCGTTTGCTATCCCCACGCGCGGTGACTGGCTCGAGACGTTCGTCGCGCCGACTGCTCTTCTCCGGTCTTCTCCTCGGTGCTCTCGCCCTCATCGTTGCGGCCAGCCTCCGGCACCGCCAGCGGCCGGGATCACCACCCGCCGGCCCGCTCACCCTCGCTGAACGTCTCACGCAGATCGCCCCCGACGCTCGCCGTCGACTCCAGCGTCAGTTTCAAGCCGCCGGCTTGGAATATCCACCTTCCGCCGCCTCGCTCGTAGCGTTCAAACACGAAGCCCGTCTCGATCTTTATTCCACCGGACCAGACATCGTCCCAACCCTCGTCGCCACCTATCCCATCCTCGGAACCAGCGGGCAGCTTGGCCCCAAGCTTCGCGAAGGCGATCTCCAGATCCCCGAGGGTTTCTATCGACTCCAAGCCCTCAATCCCAACAGCCGTTTTCACGTTTCGATTCGCGTCAACTACCCCAACACCTTCGATCTTGCCCACGCCAACCGTGAAAACCGCTCCACGCCCGGGACCGATATTTTCATTCACGGTTCCGATCGCTCGATTGGTTGCCTTGCCATGGGCGACCCGGCCGCTGAAGAACTTTTCGTCCTCGCTCACGATCTCGGCCTCGCCAACACCGAACTCCTCATCGCTCCCTTCGATCCCAGGCAAAGCGGATTCCCCCCGCGCATCGACGCTCCCCCGTGGATGTCGCCCGTCTACGAACAGCTCGCCGAGCGCATCCGCGCCCTCCCCACTCAGTAATACGGCGATATCATCAAATACACGACGACTCCGGTGACGCTCACGTAAAGCCAGATCGGCATCGTCCATCGCGCAATCCGCCGATGCAGCGCGATCCGACCCGAGAGCGCCCGAAAGACCGTCACCAGCGCCAGCGGCACGATCGCTGCCGCCAACACGATGTGGGTGATGAGGATGAAGTAATAAATTCCCCGCAGAGGCCCAGTTCCTCCGTAAGGGGTGGATTCTGACAAGAAATGGTAAAGCAGGTAGGTCACCAAAAAGAGCGCCGTCGTTCCGAAGGAACAAAAAATAAACATTTTATGAAGCGCCACCTGCTTTCGGAGGATGGCGATCAATGCCGCCAGCAGGAAGACGGTCGTGAAGGAATTCAGCACCGCGTTGATCAGCGGCAGCACCCGCACGTCAAAACCCACCTCGCCGTTGTAACCGCCGGCAAAAAACGCCGCCACCACAAGCCCGTTGATCAACAACGTCAAACCAATCACCCAATTCCGATACGGCACCGCTTTTCCACTCATCGCAACGACCTATTACGTGCGGATCCACCCAAAGGTCCAAAAAAATCATTCCCGAAGTTCACCGGAACCAAATCGTCGAACGGGTGTCAAAACGCTCGCGCCAAGCGCCAACCAGCTCCGTCACTTCGCCCTACCGGCAGCGCCTCGCCCCTCGACCGACCGGCGGCCTTCGCCGCGTGCAGTCGCTTAACGAGTTCGTAGGGCAACTCCGCTTCCGCGCTTCGTTCACGATCCCGACGTTGTTCACCGTGTGCGGCCCGCCCATCGCTCCGCCGCCAAGTTCACTCACGATCATCGGCTTACCCACCGCGCACCTCGACCCCGTGCGCCCACGCTCGTCGCACGCCCGAACGTCATGAGCGCTAGACCATCTGTGATACCACTTGGACCCGCCCACGTCCGGCATCACCAGGCAAATATCGTCCCCTCGTGGCAACAATCCACCTCCGGTAGCGTCGTCTCAACCAACACACGCCCGTAACAACGATGATGATGGTCCCACCCAGCGTAAGCGTTCGAATCCTCAGCAAACGAAGCCAGCGTCACCGAGTCAATGGACGATTGCGAAGATGATGTCGCGCTAAGAACGCACTACTTGGATAACCGTTAGCCTGCCCTCATTGGTGCCGGCGGCGGGACTCGAACCCGCACTCTGTTGCCAGAAGCGGATTTTAAGTCCGCTGCGTCTGCCATTTCGCCACGCCGACATTGACGGAGGAAATCTACTCAGAACTCGATCTATCAACCCAACTCAAAATCGACTGGATCGCGGTTTTGACGTATCGCGAGCGAATCACCCCCCCGTGCGATCATCCCCAACCTTCCACCGGGCGGACGGGACAACATTTCTCTGGCGACCGCTAAATCACGATCAATCACAAGGCGAAAAGTCTCAGTCCACCGCGCGAAAGGTTCCCTTATTCCTCTCTGCGAGTGGTTCCATGAACTTGGTGCCACCATTTTTGTAGGCGATCGTGTTGATCTGAATCGAATCCTCCCGATTTTTCTGCTGCTCGCTCACCCACTCGATCAGTTGCTCCGGCTTCGTCACATTGGATCCATCCTCCAACTTCACCATGAGCTTGGGATTTTTCATCTGAGGCTCTCCGTCCGAAAGCAGCACGATGACATCGGGCTCCATTTTAAAAGCCAATTCCAAAGCGGACGCCGTCTCCGTACCCGCGTGGATGGTTCCCCCGTATTTCCCACCCGCTTTCTGAATCGGGATCGGACTGTTCGATTTCAGCCACGCCATGGCTTTGTCGACGACCCCGGTGCCGGTTTTTTGCGCGTACTGACTGAAGGATTTGGCCACGCCACCGAAGACAATGATGTTGAACTCGGTTGGGCTCTGCAACTGGCGGAGCGCCTTTTCCACCTCGTTCTCCATCTCAATGTAGCCTTCGATCCCATTCTTGCTCCCCACCATGCTGCCCGAGATATCGAGCACGAAGACGATGCGCGAACCGCTGGAACTCACGCCGAAAAAGCTGAACCCCGATCCCGATCCTCCCCCACCCGAGCCGGCACCGGCACCAAATCCGATCGCGGACGCGTCCACCTGGCTTTCAATCAACGCCGAGGGATCGAACTCGGTCGTATCCTCCGCGGGAGCCATCGGGACGTCCGGAAGCGCAAACTCCGTTTCGCGCAGGCTCATCATTTTCAGGTCCATCGTGGGCTTGCTCATCGCAGCCTCAAACTCGGCTGACGCGAGCTTCGGATCGATGATCTTCGGCGGGATCGCAACGATCTTACGTGACTCGAAAACGGCCTGCGGCTCCTGGAAATACTGGGCAACGATCCAGACCGCCGCACCGATCCCACCGAGAAGGTGGACCGCGATACTGATCACGACAACGCCAACGATGATCTTGCGGTTATTACTCTTCCCGAGAAACGCGGACAGGTTCGATGAATTAGCGGCCATGAATCGATTTATTCGGCGTCCGAGGGCGAGAAGGTCACGCCGTGAAGTCCCGCCCGCGCGCAGGCGTCCATCACGTCCACCACCCGCTGGTGTCGACCGCCATCTTCGGCGTTGATCATGACGAGTGCGTCGAGATTGTTGGCATCCGACGATTGCTTGAACCTGGTCAGGAGCTTGAGCAGTCCCGGCATTTCGCGGTCATCCGCGGAAGCGATGGGCGTCTCGTTGACGATCACCGTGGCATCCTTGCCGATCCAAATTTTGACCTCGTTGGGGAGATTGATCGCTTCGTCCTGCGAGACGGTCCCCGGGAGTTGAAGTCCGACGTCCGCTTCGGGTTTGATCGGCTTGGCGGTGACCATGAAGAACACGAGAAGGAGAAACACGATGTCGATCATCGGCCCCATTTGCATTTCGATCACCTGAGCGTCCTGTCTACGAGCAAACATCCTAATTCTCCCGGAGACTTCCAAAGATCACTTCAACGGCACCCGCTTCGGCGCAGGCGCTCATGATCTGTTTGATAATTTTGACGTCAGCATTCGCGTCGGCGCGCACGTAAATTCGAAGCGGCGGCACATCGATGAGGCGTTGCTTCAGGTAGGTCTTCAGCTCGGCGGCGGTCACGGGACGTTCGCCCGTGAAGATCTGGCCGGTCTCGTCGACGTTAATGATGTCGCGTCCACTCAGATCATCCGGCTGCTTGGCG
Source organism: uncultured Verrucomicrobiae bacterium (assembly GCA_963832325.1). GTDB lineage: Bacteria > Verrucomicrobiota > Verrucomicrobiia > Chthoniobacterales > JAATET01 > CAVVKW01. The sequence continues at coordinate 250,462 of CAWHTR010000001.1, forward strand.
GCGAAGGCGACCGGCAGCGCGATATTCATCTTCATCTGGTCCTGGGTGATCTTCGTCGTCACCATGAAAAACACCAGCAGGAGAAAGGTCATGTCGATCATCGGAGCCAGTTGAAAACTGACTTCCTCCTTCCTTTGTTTTCTGCCGAATGTCGCGTTCATGGGGTGAGCTGATTGCCAGGGTCAGGCTTCGGCAGCGGGTTCGTCGGTCGATGGCTCCTGAGGTGCCGCCTCGTCTCCCGCGGACTGCTCCGCCGGCGCGGCGACAAAACCATCGAGCATCGCGAGAATGGCCGCTTCAATATCGGCGATCGCCCCGGCGAGGATGTTGCGGAAGAAGAAGAACAAAAACATCGCCGGGATGCCGACGATGAGTCCGCCAGCGGTGGTGATCATCGCCTGACCGATACCGCCCGCCAGATCGGACGGCTCGGAGCGACCGGCTGCAAGTTCGTTGAATGCCGCGATCATTCCGGCAACGGTTCCCAGCAGCCCAAGCATCGGAGCGATGGTGGCGAAGACGTTGAGATAATTGATCCACAGCGTCAGGCGCGTCTCCTCGTGCACGAGCTTCTCGGCCGCGGCTTTTTCCATCGCGGCCCGACCGTATTTGGGTTCACCGAAATCCGCTTTCAGGACAGCCGCGCCCAACGTGTTGGTGAGCATGGTGGGATGTTCCTGACAAAGCCGGTAGGTATTCGGCAGATCCTTTTGGGCCATGAACTCAGTCAGCTGCCCGACGAGCGCGGCCGGCATCAGCTTGCGCTTGTTGATCTTCAACCCACAGAAGGCCGCTACCGCGATCGTGCCCAGTGAGCAAAGCGCGATCACCCACATGAGCGCGCCGCCCTGCAGGAATAAGTCCAGCAAGGATTGCTGAGTGGGACCGGCGGGGGCAGCGTCTACCGCCGGAGCATCCTGGGCAAGTGCTGCGGAAGCCAGAAAGACGCTCGTGAGGAAGCTCGCCGCCAGACATTTTGGGGCGAGGGCTGGGTATTTAAACATAATGATTAGGATTGAGTGGAGAGGGAGCCGCTATTCATCCTTCACCGGATGGGCTGCCAAAAAAGTTCCGGCCTCGGTCGAATAAGGCTCAACGGGGAAGTTGTCGACAATGTCCTGATACCGCAGGCGGGCTGCATCGATGTTCCCCGTGGCGGCGAGCAGACTCCCAGCTTTCGCCAGGCCCCGGGCGGTCACCGCCGCGGGCTCGGGATTGAAGGCGACGGGAAACAAGTAGCCATCCAGGGCGGCGTCGATGAGGCGGCGCCTTTCCTCGATGATTTCCGGCATCAGCTCCCACTTGGGCCATTCTTCGACGAGTTCCTCGTATTTTTTCCGCGCAAGGTCTGCGTTGACGAGTTTCAACCCTCCAGCCGCCCGGTTCATGTCTTCGAAGAGAGCGGCATCAGCCTTCGTAGCGGAATCGATCATGCCCTGCGCCGTTTCGATATCCCCCTTTTTAATGGCCGCTTCCACGTCGATGAGCAAAATTTTCGCCGCCAAATCGTCGGGTGGGTCGGGCAGCGCCCTGAGCTTGGTAAGAATAGCCGTGGCCGCACCCTCATCGGACCCCTGCTCCAATAATTTCTGAGCGTAAGCGGCACCGACGGGCGCGATCTGCTCCGGGTCGAACTCGAGGAATGGACCGATCACCTGCCACGTGTTCTCCAAGTCGTCGAGTCCGGCCTGCTGTGGGTTCGCGATGCTGGACTGCAATCCAGCCGGCAGCTCGAACGCGATTCCGGCGATTTGTTCCGGGGAATAGGTCGTGGAGACTTCTCCATACTCCGAAACCTCCACCAACCGCAGCGACCCCGACTGATCGAGGCTGACCTTCCCCTCCTTGGTCTTCCCATCGCTCAGGGTCAAAATCTCCCCAAAGGCGGAGGTCGCCCCGCAGACGACCAGGAGCGCGGACTGTAGAACAAGCTTACGCACCCGGTGCCTCCGGGTTGACGGTGGGAGGCGCTGGAAGCTGTTCGAGCCTCTTTCGGGCGAGAGCGTATTCCGGCGTGGCTTCGAGGTCCGAGTTATCACTCAGTTCCTTGTAAGTTCGCCACGCTTCGTCCTTCATGTCCAATTCTTCAAAAGCCTGACCGCTCTCCCAATAGCTTTGCGCAACGAACTCGGGCAGCCCTCCGTGGAGGATGTAGATGCGTTGGAAATAAGCGATGGCTTTCTTGGGTTTCCCGGCAGCGCGGTAAAGCTTCCCGATCCGGTAGATGGTTTCGACCTTCTGCTTACCCTTTGTCGACGGCAGATTGACCAACTCCTCCAAAGCCACCAGCGCCTCTTCCCGCTCCCCGCGCTTCTCGTGAATATCCGCGGTGGCGAGCAGGATTTCAGGAGTCAGCGGAGAATTGACCGCCACCTTCCGGAAGGTCTCGAAGGATTGCAGCGCCAGTTTGTCGTCCCCGTTAGCCAGGGCGACAAATCCCAGGCCCGCGTGAGCCCGATCTTTCATCAATGAGAGCGGATAATATCGGAGGATGGCCCGGTAGTATTCCGTCGCCTTATCCAGTTCCCCCTCTTCGCGGAGAGCATCAGCAACGTCCGCCAGAACGGGGACGCTGAGGTCGGCGGGAGCCGTCGAGTTCGCCGTGTCGAGAAGCAGAGCCTTCGCCTTTGCGGGGTTGGACGCCTGAAGCAAATTTGCCTGCACCCAGCGGGCCCGACTGGCGAGCGTCGCCTTTTTCTTGCTGGACGCGTTCTCGGTCAATTGATCCAGCCGGGTCACGAAGGCCTCCTGTTCTTCCCCCGGATAAAGCCGGGCGAGATTCATCAACATCTCTTCCACCGCGCCCGCCTCAGGATCGTTTCCATACTGCGCGATGGCATCCCAGTAGAGTTTTCTCGCTTCCTCCTCCTGGTCGTGGGTTCGGTAGTAGCCAGCAAGCTCCTTCAGCGCCTCGGAGACCCGCGGGCTGGTGGGGCGTTCCTCGATAAATTTGCGGAAATGGCTCGTGAAGGTGTCCCATTCCTCGAGCGCCTCGTAGACTTTGCCGGTGCGGAACCACGCGTAGTCGTAGAGCCTCTCGTTCGCCGGACTGACTTTGGAATAAACTTCGAGCGCCGATTCCCAATCCCCGAGGGCCAGTCGGGCGTCACCGAGGAGCGCCAGGGCGTCGTTGTCGAGCGCGGAGCCGGGGTGGGCAGTCAGGAACTGATTCAGTTCCGCCGCCGCAGCCTCAAATTGCTTTTGGTTGAACAGCGCCTGCGCCATCCGGAACTCACTATCGACGGTGTGCGAACCCTCCGGATAGGTCTCGAGGTAGGCTGCCAGCGCTTCGCGAGCGTCTTCGTAGTCGGCATTGTAAAGCTTGGACATCGCGAGCCAGTAGGCCGCGTCGTCGAGGTGCTCGCTCTTGGCATACTTCTCGGGATGTTCCTCAAGCAGCGCGGCGGCGGCAAGGTTCTGATCCGCGAGAAGTAGCGAATACGCTCCCATGAAGTGCGAGCGCTCCGCGTAGGTCGATTCAGGAAACTCTTCCGCCACGCGAAGGAAGGCTTCGCTGGCCGCCTCCGGACGCTTGAGGCGGAGCAGCGCTTCCGCTTTGAGATAAGCCACGTCCGCTCGTTGTTCAGCCGACGGGTAGCGGTCGAGATAGGCATCCGCCGCGTCGATCGCTTCCGGCCAGCTTTCGGTCCGGGACAACGCGAGTAACAACTGGTAGTTCGCCTGCTCGAGCAACTTGCTCTCCGGCAGAGTCCCCAGCATGTCACGGTAAATCAGCGCCGCCTCGCGAAACCGGTTCAGCTCGAAAAATCCCCGCGCGATCCGAAGCTGAAGGGCGCTGTCGAAATTCTCGATTTTTTCGAACTCCGCCAATTCACTCTCCGCCTGCTGGATCGCCTGCTGCATGGAAGCCGCCGCGGCAGCCAGCCTTGGGTTCGTGGGCACCTTCTGCTTCATCTCGGCGATGACCTCCTTCATCCGCGCCACGATGCGCTCGCGCGGCCAGACCTGCTGGAGAACAAGAATCCCCTGACGCTTCGCCCCCTCCCCGATCAGCTTGTCTCCGAGCCGGAGCGAATCCAGCTGAAAGCCAGCCAGGGATAGGTTGTCCGGCATGGCCGGGTCGTAGCTCCGGACGAGATCAGCCGCTTTATCGAGTTGGTTCGCCTCGATCAGGTTCGTCAGGAGCATCTTAAATGCCTGAGCTTTCTTGTCCCCGGTCAACTTGTCCTTGTATTCATCGAGGACCCCGGCTCCCTCGGTTGTCTGACCGCTGCGCATCAGCGATACCGCCAGGAAAATCGCCGCCTGCTGCGCATTCTCCGAGCGGGGAAATACTCGAATAAACTCCTTGAAAGTCTCGCTAGCTTCCTTGTGTTGCCCACTTTGCATCAGCCCGATTCCGCGGAAAAAGGCCACATCAGCCCGATCCGGGGCAGTGGGAAACCGCGTGAGATATTGCGTCGCCGCCTCGGCCAGTCCGGTCCAGTTTGCCGTCTTGGCATTGGCGGTGATCACCATCAAATAGGCACGATCCAGATTCGTCGGCGTTTGGCCGGTCTCGTCCATCTGCTTCAACGCACTGTTCAAACGTTGAAGAGCCTCCGGGTAGTTCTGCTGATTGTAGGCCTCGACCCCCGCGTCGAACTCCGCTTCGAGGGTGTAAAAAACTTCCCCTTCCTGCCCCTGCAGCGCGTGAACACTCACGCACAGGGAGAGAATAAAGCCTAGGAATCGCTTCGAGTTCGGGGGAATCAAGAGGGATTACCCTATCAGAAGCCCGTTGATCAACGCATCCGGGAAATGATCCATTTCTACGTGTAAACTGCTGGCGGATCAGCCTGGAATCCAGAAGGACTCCTGCGTCCTCACGGGTCGGGGCGGTCCGACGACCTCCAGCGCAATCGTGGCAGCCGAAGGGTCGGGTAGCGGGTCGGGCAGGCCTCGAAGCAAAAGCCGGTCGCCCCGCTGCTCGAACTCCACCGGCTCGCCCGTTGCGTACCACCGGGCGCTCACCACCTCGTTGCCGATTTCCGCCAGGCAAAACTCGTCGCCCGGACGCCGGATCAAGTGCACGAAGACCTCGCTGCCCTTGGTGGTGAGCAGCGCGCTGTTGTTCCAGGAAAACGGCGAGCGGTCCGAATCCGACAGAATCTCATGGTGCGCCGCCACCCACCGCCCGGCACCTTCGATGACGCGAACGCTGGGCGCCGGGATGCTGCCGTCACCGCGCGGACCGACGTTCAGGAGGAGGTTGCCAGCGTTCGCCGTCGTCGTCAGAAGCATCCGGACGACATCGGCGGCCGTCTTCCAGTTCGTGTCGCCGGCGTGCCAGCCCCAGTTGTCGTTCAGCGTCATGCACGCCTCCCACGAACCGTCCTTGGCGTGAAGCGACTGTTCGGAGCAGCGGAAATCGAACGGCTCGCCGTTGCGCTCATTGATCAGGATGCCGGGCTGGAGTTCCTTCGCGAGTCGGTTGATCTCGCCGCCGTCCGCGAGCGCCGGGATCGTACCGTCGTACCAGAGTACGTCGATCCGACCGTAGTTCGTCATGAGCTCGCGCATCTGCGCCTGCACAAACGAGGCAAAGCCCCGCCGCGCGTCCTCCGAAGCCCACTCATCCGTCCAGTCCCTCGCGTAGGGCGTCGGGTAGTCGGCGTGAAACCAATCCGCGACGGAGTAGTAAAATCCCACGCGCAGCCCCTCGGCCCGCACCGCCTCGACAAACGGTCGCAGCAGGTCGCGACATGCGCCGATCTTCGTCGACTGAAAATCCGTCGTCGCCGTGTCCCAGAGACAAAACCCATCGTGATGGCGCGTCGTGAGAACGACGTATTTCATGCCACCCCGCTTCGCCAAGCGCGCCCATTCAGCAGGATCGTAGTTCTCCGCGGTGAACGCCGCGGCGTAACGGTCCCGGTATTCGTCAAAAGGAATGCACTCGCGATTGGCGACCCATTCACCCCGCCCGGCGACCGAGTAGGGACCCCAGTGAACAAACAGACCATAGCGCGCCGCCGAGAACCAATCCATACCCGACACCTACCAGAACCGAATGCTCGAACCAGCGTGCAGTCTTCACGAAAAATTTACGCGTAAAGAGAGCGGACCCACCGCGCGGATGGCATCCCCGACCCCGTTTGATAAAGTAACCGCGTCCTCAATGCGCGCCCCTCAGAGAATCTCCCCGACCCCCGCCCTTCGCTGCCTCCTCACGGCAGCACTACTCGCGGGATCGGGCTTTGCGGAAGCCCGGGCGGAGGCCCCCGACAAGGCGGAAAAAGCGACCATTCGCGTCACCGGTTACACGCCCTGGGCGTGGAACGCCCTCACCCGCGCCCGGCGCTCGGCGCTCCAGGATTGGCTGGCCACCGAGCGCGATCCGGTGACGGGCCAACTCTGGGGCGACCTCATCAAGCTCGCGCCCGACAACCAGCTCAGTTTCCCGGGTTTCAGCCTCAAGCTTCTCAACTTTGCCGCCGGCACTGGCGAGGAAGTCATCACGACTCCGGACGTCGGCGTGCAGGATTTCTTTCGTTACCGCGACCAGCGCTTCCTGCTGCCGCTCAATCCCTTCATTTGGGAAATCCGCGCGGACGGCGCGGGCAAGCCGCTGCGGACGGCGGATGGTGCCTGGGACTACGTTCTGGATGGGCAGGGCGAACGCGTGTTGCTCTGGCCGGATTGGGAAAGGGTGCCCGCCGCCTTCCGGGAGATCGTCACCAGTAACGGCGACGTCTTTGGGTTGCCGATCCAGCGGACCGGCGTGGGGCTCATGTATCGCCGCGACATGTTCGAGCGGGCAGGACTGGACCCGGACGCGCCGCCGCGTGATTGGGACGAGCTTTTCGACGTCGCCCTGCGGATCTCAGCCACGGAAGAAGGCAATTCCCGCAAGTACGGGCTCATGCTGACCGGTGACTTCGTGGAACTCTATACTCTGGGGGATGGTGGGGAGAGCGCCCGGATGGAGAAATACCCGGATGGCAGCACCCGATGGGTGGCGGATTTCGCCTCGCCCGAGCGCCTGGCCGCCCTGCGTTTCGTCCGTCGCAGTACTTTGACAAAATGGATCGTCACCCCGGACGGTTCGCCGTTGATCGTCTGGGAACCGGATCGCGAGACGCAACCAGTCATCGAACATCCTTCGCTTGGGGTCGGGCGCTGGGAAGGCGAACCCGGTCGGCCCGGGAGTCAGCTGGTCTTCCCCGGCGCGACCTACGGGCCGGCTCAGATCCGCACCGGCGTCGCCTTCAATCAATTGGGCGGCTACGGCGTCGGCAACGACGATAAGTGGTATAATCTCTTCAGCGAACCGGATGGCCGGCTCGCCATGAGCGTGCAAACGCCCGCCGCGATGATCCAGCAACTTCAGGCGCTCGATCCGACGCAGGTCGGATTTGGCCCGGTGCCTCGCGGTAAGGCGGGAGCGTTCGTTCGCGCGGAGGGTCAGATCGGCTCCCTGAATTACATACTGGCCGACGATCCCACCCGCGCCCGCCTTTCGTGGGCGGTGCTGAGTTTTCTCGCGAGTCGTTCGTACGAACGGATGTCGGTTCATTCCTACGTCCGGGAGGGCGAAGGCGTGGCCGACACGCTGGACCCCCGGCTTCTCGTCGAGGAGGGCTACGAGACCATCACCGAGCAGATGTCGCCGTCGATGAAGGCGTATTGGGAAGGACTCGAAGCCTCGACGAAAGCGCCCATCATCGCACGAAATTTTCAGACGCTCTCCGACCAATACCTCCAGCCCATCTACCGGCGCGCGTCGCTCGAACCCGATTACGACTACCTGACCGCCATCGCGAAGGCTGAGGAGCAGGTGCAAAAGCGGCTGGATTTTCAGATGGGAGCCTACGAACGGGTCGAGGGGCGGGGCTGGATCATCACGGCCATTGTGGTGATTTTCGCGGCGGTGATCATTTTCAGCTGGGTTGCGTTTCGCTCGCTCTCGCAGCGCTATGACAGCGCGCTGCACCAACCGGCGAAAAGCCGCGAGGCCCGGCGCCGAACACTCACCGCTTACGCCCTGCTGGCACCAGGGATGATCCTGATCCTGGTCTTCAGCTATTACCCGATCATCATTTCTCTGCCGATCGCCTTTCAGGACTACTACGTGGTGGGCGAAAGCGAGTGGATCGGCATTGCCAATTTCGTCGAGGTTTTCAGCAATCCCGTGACGTGGATTTCGCTCATGAAGGCGATTTACTATCTGGGGCTGACCGTCGCGGTGGGCTTCCTCGCGCCGGTGGTGCTGGCCATTTTGCTGAGCGAGACGTTTTCCGTGCGCTACCTGCTGCGGACCATTTACTACCTGCCCGCCGTGGTCGCGGGCATTGTGATGCTGCTGATGTGGCGGCGTTTTTTCGAGGCGACACCGGAGGGAATGGTCAACCGCCTCGTGATGCCGCTCATGGAACTCTGGAACAAGGTCGCGCCCGGCATCCGGTGGGACATCGCGGTCGAGCCCATTGACTGGCTGCACCATCCGGTTCTCGGCATCCCCAGCATCGTTTTTGTCGGCATCTGGGGCGGCATGGGACCCGGGATGTTGATCTACCTCGCAGCGCTCAAGAGTGTGCCCGAGGAACTCTACGAGGCCGCTGAGCTCGACGGCGCCGGTTGGTGGTCGCGATTCAGTCAGATCACCCTCTCTTATCTCCGTCCGCTGCTGGTGATCAATTTTGTCGGAGCGGTCATCGGGGCCTTTCAGGCTTCGGGTAACATTCTGGCGCTTTCGGGCAATTTCCCCGCGACCTACACCTTCGCCGTCCACATCTGGTTCGAGGCCTTTGGCCTCGGCCAATTCGGTGTCGGCACGGCCCTGTCCTGGGTGATGGCGGCGCTGCTGGTCGGGTTCACCGTCTGGCAACTCCGGATTCTTCGGGACGTCGAATTCAGAAAAGCAGCCGCCGACTGACATGCCGATTATCTCTCCCATCGAACGACGGACTCCGATCGGGCGCTTTGCCGTCGGCACGATCTACGTCCTGCTCGTCATCGGCGCGATCTCGATGGTTTATCCGTTCCTGCTCATGCTGCGACTGGCGACCGCTGATGCGGTGGATCAGCATTCGCTCTCCCCTCTGCCCGCCTTCTGGTGGGACGAGGACGTGCTGGTGCGAAAATACCTCGAGAATCAGTACAGCGAAAAGGGACAACAACTCGCCTACGCCTACGGCTCGACCGAATGGACGGCCTTTGCCCAGGCCGAGGGATTCTGGGAAGAGTCGTTTCAACCGCTCGAATCGGTCCCGTTCGCCGCGATCGAACAACGCACCACCGACTATCGGGATTACCTCGCCCAAGCCGACCTCCGGTTTCTCTATCCCCAGTTCACCTACATTCCGGGACGCGGTCAGTCGGATCGTTGGATCGCCTTCTGGTTGGCCGACAAGGAAGGCGTCTCGCCCGACACCTATCGCTTCTTCGAGCGCCCCCGACCCGATTGGAAACGGCGCGACTGGACCCCGACCTACGGCAAACCGTGGAACGATTGGCAGGAGTGGATGGCCTGGCTCGAACCCTCCGAGCGTTATTCGTTTTCCTCCAGCTATCCGTGGCAGCGTTTCCTGGGGCTGAAATACGGCTCCATCGCCGACCTCAATACCGCCCACGATGCGAACTACACCAGCTTCGCCACTGGTCCAGTGCTGCCGGTGAACCCGCCGACGGACGATTCGGCACTCCGGGCGGATTGGGTGGAATTTATTGAAACCAGCTATCCCCTCTACTGGCAACGGCTGACCCCCGAGTCGGTCGCGACGCACGAGGCAGCTTGGAGGGACTGGTTGCGGACCAAGAAGAAGATCCGCAACCCAAAGGATTGGAAAGCCTTCACCGGCCTCGACGTGGCATCACTCGATGAGATCGACCTCCCTGCTGAGATGCCGCAAAACGAAATCCTCGCCCGTTGGTGGACTCAATACGTCGCCGCCGAGATCAGCTGGGAGGGACGGAACATTCTTTCCAGCGAGGCGGATTTTCAAGCCCTGCTCCAGCAGAAGTACGGAGACATCGCGACGCTCAACGCAGCTTGGGAGACCTCGTTCGGGGATTGGAGCGAAATCCGTTTCCCGCTCGCCTCTGCAGACTTCTACACGCTGCAAAAGCACGGCTGGCGCATCAAGAGCTACCTGACCTTCAAAAACTTCGAGATCGTCCTCCAGTCCCTCATCTTCGAAGGCGGCGCTTTCGTGAACACGTTCATCGTCATCTCGCTCAGCATCCTCACCTCACTCACGGTCAATCCCCTCGCGGCCTACGCCCTCTCGCGATTCAAGCTGCGCAACTCCAACAAGATTCTCATCTTCCTGCTCGCGACCATGGCGCTGCCCGCTGAGGTGGCCATCGTTCCCAGCTTCCTCCTCGTGCGTGACCTCGGTCTCACCGACAACTATCTCGCACTCGTCCTGCCACACGCGGCGAACGCCTTCAGCATTTTTCTCCTCAAAGGATTTTTCGACTCCCTTCCGTCCGAACTCTACGAAGCCGCGCTGCTGGACGGAGCCGGGGAATTCACGCTCTTTTTCCGCATCACCATTCCCCTCTCGATGCCGATCATCGCGGTGACCCTCTTGAGCACCACCGTGGCGTCCTACAACCTCTTCATGCCGGCCGTGATGTACATCGGCGACGTCACCATGTGGCCAATTTCAACCAAGATCTACGAGATTAACCAAACCAGCAGTATCGGCGTCGGAATGGCGGCGCTCGTCGTCGCGAGCATTTTCCCACTCCTCGTCTTCACCTTCTGCCAACGCATCATCATGCGAGGCATCATCCTCCCAACGATGAAATAGCCATGAAAATCCTGTTCCTCCGCCTCGTCCCGATTTGCCTCCTCGCCCCCACCGCCGCCTTCCCAGCCAGCGAAAAGGATTTGAAACACACCACCAGCGTCGCACTCGGCCAGGAATTCACCGCGAATCCCTACACCCACCCAAACATCCCCAACGTCGCCTTCGCCGGCTACGCCTACGGTGAGAAACCCCTCCCCGAGCCGCCCGTTGTTGCCGACGTGAAGAGCGAGGGTGCCAAGGGAGACGGACGCACCGACGACACCGACGCGTTCCTGTCCGCCATCGCGAAGGCCGGAGAGAAGGGCGGCGCCGTGTCCATCCCGGCGGGCGAATACAAACTCACCGACGTTCTTGCGATCACGAAACCAGGGGTCGTGCTGCGTGGCGAAGGACCGGATAAAACCATTCTCGCTTTCGAAAAACCCCTCGCCCAGAGCAGCCTGTCCTTCATGACCGGCAGCCGCCCATCCTGGTACGGCGGACTCATCTGGTTGGAACCCGGCGAGCCGAAGCAACCGAAGGACGCCGAAGCCGCCGCCGTCCAACTGTCGGTCACGTCGCCCGCGAAGATGGGTGACTTCTCAGTGGAAGTGTCCGCGGCGGACGCCGAGCAACTCCGCCCGCTCATTGGTCAGATGGTTCAAATGACGTGGGAAGGCGACAGATCGCTCGCCATGCACATCGCGGGCGATCCCTCGATGGAGGCATACGATTGGAACTCCTGGGCGATGATGAAAGGCGGTTCCCTGGCCTGGCACTGGGCCAACGAAATCACCGCCGTGGCCGGCACCACTGTCACGTTCAAGAAACCGCTCCGGCTCGACATCCAACCGAATTGGAAAGTCACGATCAACGTCGGCCGCGATTACCTCACCAACTGCGGCGTCGAGCGTCTCACCATCCGCTTCCCCGAGACCAAGAAGGCGGACCACCTCAAGGACCCCGGATACAACGGCATCATGCTCCGCAACACCGCCCATTGCTGGGTGCGCGACGTCACCATCGATAACACCGACAACGCCCTCGTCTTCGGCGGCGAGGTCATCAATTGCACCGCCACCGGCATCCGCATCACCGGTCGCCCGAACCACCACGGCACCATGACGCGCGCCATGTCGCACGATAACGTGATCGAGAATTTTACCATCGAATCCAAACCCCACCACGGCATCAACACCGAGGGCGCGTCCAGCGGCAACGTTTGGCGAGCCGGCGTGATGGCGGACGGCACCTTCGACTCCCATTGCATGATGTCGTTCGATTCAGTGCGCACCGACATCAAGGTCAACAACACCGGCAATCCCGGCGGAGCCAAGGACCACGGCCCCTTCGTCGGACGTCGCATGGTGAGCTGGAACATCGACATCACCAACAACAACGCCGAATGGATCGCCCAACCCGCGATTTTCCCGACCGGTGCCATCGTCGGCATCCGCGGTGCCGCGCTCGATCTCAAAGCCACCGACCTCTGGCACATGCCCGACGGCCTCGACAAAGGCTGCGTCATCGCCGACATCGGCACCAAGCCCGCCGCTCCCGATCTTTACGAAGCGCAGTTGATGCTACGCAAGAGCGCCCAGCGTTGACGGAGCGATCACCGGCGACCGCGGCTCATCCCGGGATCACGATCGTCTTGAGCACATGCCGGCCAGCCGGCAGGATCGTGGAAAACACCGGCATGTCCGTGCATCGATGGAGGAGATTACTGCCCGGAGGAGATTCCAGCACCGAGGCAAGCCGTCCATCTTGAGCTTCCATCAGGCTGGCCAATCCTCCGCCGAAAAGAGCGATTCGCGTTGTTGATACCTTCCGCTCCCCCCGCGGACAGGGAAATCCACCTTCCACCACTTCCGCCTTCCGCTCCAGAGTCAGAACGTGCCGGGCCGCGTATCCCGCACCCCGCGGTGTCAACGTGGTCTCCACGTGAGACCACGGGGACGGACGCCATTCGATTCGCACGGCAGGCCCATCGACAACGGCGCTCAGGGGGCGGTCCCGACCGAACCACGCCGCCTCGTCCGTGGCGCGAAGGCACAACGCCAGGTCGACCGGCGGCATTCCGTCGCGACCCATCAGCTCGAACCCATGCCGCGTGCCGTAGGCGAACCGTCCGTAGCGGCTGTCAGCGCGTTCCATCCAGGCCGGACCATATTGACCCGCCATGAGCAGCAATGGTTCGTCGGAAGTGCCGGCGAGCAATCCCCCCAATTCCGGAAAAGGAAGCGATTCGCTTCTCGCGGCCCCGGACGCAGCCTCTGCCGACCAGAATGGATGCTCCGCCGGCTGCCCGAGCGCGAGGAGCGATTTGAGGCACCAGTAGGGCGATGTCTCCGCGATATACATCTCGGCGACACGGTCGTTCGAATACGTGCAGCCCAAACCCAGGCAGCCGTCGGCGCGACGCACGGGCCGTGCATCCCACCAACCCTGCTGTCGTCGCCAAAGCCCGGCCACCACCGGCCATGGAAGAGCCTCGCAATCCACCAGCGCCAGGGTCGCCCAGCAGGCATTCCAGACCTCGCGATAGCACAGACTCCGCCCCCACAGGATCGGCCCGCCATCGGCGGCGGTGAAGTGTTGGAAATTGGCGGCGAAAGCGACCGACCGGGCGAGCAGTGCGCGCGCCCGATCCGGCTGTCTGGGCGCGAGCATCTCCGCGGCGATCGGACCATAGCAATGGAATGCGGCGGGAAGGTAGAGGTCCGCCGAACGTGTGCCGGGATCACAACCATCGAAGTACCAGCCGTCGCCTTGATACATCGCGTCGAGGGCGTCGAGATCCTCCTCGATCCGCGCCCACGAACCCACCTCCGCCAACGCGTCGAGCGCGAGATTCACCAGCACGCGAAACCACAACCAATTGTTCGGATGGACGCGACGATGATTGATCTGACCCAGCCATTCGATCACCCGCCGACGCTCCGAAGTTGACAGAGGATCCCACATTTCCCCCCGTGCCCACAGTAGCGCCATCGCCACCGCCGGCATCTCGCAAAATCCCTGGCACAGATCCTCGCACGGCCCCCAGAAATTTGGATGGTCCGGATCCGTGCCGGCGATCAACCCCGCCCGCCATCGGTTCCAGATCCCGCCGTCGAGACGCGCCCCGTCCCCGGACCGGGCCAGCGCCGCCATTGCCCACAGTGGACGCGCATAGCCTTGCAGCGCATCCCAAACCGGCTCGTAAAATGCGCGCGGCGGCCCAATCGTAATCCGCGCCCCCGACGACGTCATGAGCGGAAGGAGCGCACGAATCTCCGCGTTCAGACGGGCGATCGCGGCGTTCCGACGTCGTGCGCCCAACTCCCCTTCACCCATCGAACGCACTCCGCGTCTGAACGCGGAGATTTCGCAGCAAGAGGTCGGTCCGGGTCATGCAGCGAATGGCAAACCGCCCGCACGACAGGACCGGACCGTTATTGTCGTCCGCGCGGTCTGTCGCATCGATCACGACCGTCCCGTCGATCGCGCACTGGATACGGTCGCCAATCTGCAGGAAATCGAGCCGATGCCACGAACCAGTCTCGTAAAGCGGACCATGCACCCCAAACCCCAGCGGACGCAACCACGGGTTCTTCAGCATGGCGTGCGAAGCGACATCATTCCGCACGTCGTCCATCTCGCGGTAATATTCCCAATGGTAATTCCGGATATCCTCCCAGCAGACCGGACGCATCACCCCATTCGTTCGAGGCCGATGACAGGCGAGAAAATCCTCCCGATGCATCCCGCTGCACTGCGTCATCAGCAGACTCAACCCACCCCGACGCATTGGCTGGAACTCGTAGCTGATGTGCAGGTCACCCTCGAACCATTCCCGCGACCAGAGGTAAACGTGATTCAGATCGAGCACGGCAAAGTCGTGCAGCGGATCCGCCGGAGGGGTCGTGATCCGCAGTCCGTCCGCCGTGATCCGGGGAGCCTGCACGCAGCCCTGAAGGTGAAAACGGCGCAAATCCTCCGGGTCAGTCAGCCCGAGCGTCAGAAGCCTCCCGCCAGTCCGGGTCCGTCGGCGACTCGAATGTCGCGAGTCCATGCCCCAGGTATGTCCGCTTAAGTTCCCGCTGCACCTCCGCGTCCGGCTCGGGGCATTCCTCCGCGAACAACCGGGCCGCGCCCACCTCGTCCAGTTCTTCGTCGTATCCCCGCACCTCTCCGGTCGCGAACATCGTCGATCCCACGCAGAGCATCCCGCCCGGTTCCGGCGTCGTGAGGGTTCCTTCGTGCTTCGTGTCGCTGTGACCGACAAGCACGCCATTGGCAAAGATCCGGTGGCGATTCGCCTCCACGTCCCACGAATAGGCGAGGTGGTACCAAGTGCGCGCCCGAAACCCCCAGTGCCCCGCAGCCGCCACCGCGTGCCGCTTCTTGATGGCATCGTAGACGTAGCCAGGACCGCGTTTGAGATAGAGATTCGGCGTCCAAAAACTCGACCAGACCAATGCCACGTGCGCGGCGCGGCAATCTTTCACCGTCTCCCGATCGCTGAAGAGCGTGAACTCATCCGCATCCGGCACCGACAGACTGTGCGACTCAAGCTTCTGCGCCGTGTGTAGATCTTCCAGCGCCATCACCCAGAGCGTGAGCGTTCCTCGTGGTTCGCCGAGGTGATGTGGACCGAGCACGATGCCACCAAATACATCGTCGAGCACAACGCCCGAGCGCCCCCACTGCGTGATCCTCCGAACGGAGCCGCGACGGACATCCAGCGTCTCACGCGGAATGGATGGGACGTCGTAAGAAAACCGTGGAGTCACGCCGTGGACTTTCAAAAGAAATTTCGCCCGTCAGCGGAAACCACCGACGAGCGAGATAATCAACCGCCCTGTAAAAATCAACTTAAACGCCGCCGACGAAGCACGAGCGTTGACGCAAGCCCTCCGAATACGAGGAGCGTCACCGTGCCGGGCGCGGGAACCGCCACGCCCGTCAGGACCTCGTTAAGGCCAGCGTCTCCACCCGCGGTGCCGACGCGAAGCGCGTCGAGTGTCCCGGTTGTCTGGCCGAACTTGAAACCCGCCGAGTCCAACTGAGTTCCCAAGGTTCCAGTCGCCTGAAATGTAAAGGCCGACAAAGCCGCGGCTCCACCTCCCGCGACTCCACTCACGTCTGGATCGACCCAGAACGTCACGCGATCATCGGCTCCAGACTGATCGAACTCGATCCGAGCAAGAATGAGATGCGCCGTATTGAGCGCGAAATTGGTGGTCGTCATTTGCGTGGTCGCACCGGTGAGAGCCAGCAGCGCGCCATTTTCATTACCGGACGCATCGTTGAGGTCGAAAAAGCCAAAGGAAGTCGTGCCGGAGTCGCCGTCCAACGTGATCTGCGGAGCCGCGCGACCATCCGTCCGGTTGAACAGCAGGAGCCCCGAAACCCAAATCGTGCTGGTCGTCACGGGCGCTGCGAAATCACGGCTGTATACCGGTTCGTTCGAACTCCTTTGAAAGTAACCGTCATTTAAACCCGTTTCATTTCCGAAGTTCGAATAGCCGGTCCCGCCGTAGCTCAACCCCGTGTTGGCAATATACCGTGCCGAATTTGCCGCGGTGCTATCTCTCACCCAGCCGGAGGCCCATCCAGTTCCCCCATTCAGGGTGTCGACGTCCGACACCGTCACCGGGCCGTAACCATTCATATACTCCGTGATGAGCACCGCACGCGCAGGGGCCGCTGTGGCGCCGGCTAGGAGTAGTGAGAGGCCGCAGGTGGCGGTGAGGGATTTGCAAATCGAGGTTTTCATAGACTCATTGGGGGGGCTTTCAATCGGAGGGATTCCGGAGAGATTCGTTTGAGCCAGTAAAGCTAACGCACTCCCACGGAATGTCACTTCACATGCGCGCCAAAGACTTACCAATTCACGTCACAGCCCCCGCCGTGGTCGCCTCGGAAGCGCAGCGTTGCCGACAGCCGTCGATGGAAGGTCTGAGTTCGCCTCAATATCTCATTTACGGGCAACGACTGAACATTGGCTGCGCGAGACCTTCCTTACCTCCGAGCCGCATCCCTTCGAATTTCGCCGGGCGTCTTTCCGGTCACGCGGCGACAGACATTGTTGAACAATCGGGCGTCCGTGAAGCCCGCGCGCTCGGCCAGGGCGAACATCGTCTCATCTCCTCCCACGATCTCGGGCATGACGGCTTCCAGCTTGGCGCGACACAGCTCCCCGTAAATCGGAAGCCCAATCTCATCTCGAAACAAACGCTCCAGCGTCCGCCTCCCGATCCCGCTCGCCCGCGCCACGTCTTCGACAGTCTGAAGATCCGCGGCTCGGGTCCGCATGATCCGAAGCGCGGTCGCCACCGCCGGATGCTTCGCCGTAAAACGGTCGCTGGAGCGGCGCGCAACGACGTAGAGCGGGGGGATGTTTCCCAACTTACTGGGCGCGGGTCTTCCGCGGAGTAGCCGGGCCAGCATCTGGGCCGCTTCGTATCCGAGCCTCTGGTAGTCCGGGGCGACGCTGGACAGGGCAACGGGCGAAATCAAGGACTTCGAGCTCGTCGTCGTCCACGCCGACGACCGCCACGTCGTCCGGCACTCGCACGCCGGCCTGGATCATGGCTTCGACCAAACGTCTGGCGCGATGATCATTCACCGCCAAGACGCCGATGGGTTCACGCGACTTCGCAATCTCCTCACGGAAATCGTGATCCTGATCCAAAAGAAGACAGGAAAAATCTCGAGCCGCGAGAACCCGCCGAAATCCATCGAAACGCTCCCGTCCAAAGACCGTCTCGGTGGAGCCCAGAAACGCAAACCGACGAAATCCGTGATCCAACAAATGCTCCGCCGCCAGCCCGCCCGTCGCGACATCGTCGGAGATGATCCGCGGCACAGGACTCCCCTCCAATCGATTGGAAACGTTCACGACCGCACGACAATGCCCAGCCGCGGCAATCCATTCATCCGTCGCCAGAAAGCCGATCATGCCATCGATCGGCGTGCTCGGATCGACCGGTGCCTGCGCGGAATCGGAAGCGTCGATGAGCCACCCGGGACGGTCGTCGGCAAAGCGTTTGATACCGCGGAGGATTCCGCGGCTCAGCCCGAGCGCAAACGGGAGGAACACGCCAATGCGGAGGGATCTTCGCATGGATGGAGTCACCCGTAAGACGCGCCACACGTCAAGCCGCACCACCCAGCCCCGAGGGTGTGATTGCAAAAGTAGACAGAGAGAGAGCGAGGGACCGCGCGGCGCGACGTTCCCTACCCTACCGGGTAACGCTGGTCGCGCCGCGCCAGCCGACTTCAATCTTCGCGGTGCCACTTTCTTCGTCTCGCCCCGGTAACCTTTTTCGCAATCACACCCCAGCCTCGACGTGGGAAAAGGCTCGCATCCAAACAGCAGCCGATAAGCCTTCCCCGCGGAAACAAGACGAGCCCAACCAATCTGGCTGGGCTCGCAAAGTGACTCGGCAACCGCCTGCCCGCTACCGCCGCCGACGCCGGAGTGCGATCAGCGCGACACCGCCACCCAACGCCATTAACGCAACCGAAGTCGGCTCCGGGATCGGCGCGAGCGTGACGTCGTTGAAGGTGGTCCCGACCTTGAGATTGTCGAAGAAGGCTGGCTGACCGGCCTGATTTTCGCCGAATAGAAAGATACTGGTTCCCGTGTAGGGGGCGGGAGAAGTGTTCAATAGATTGACGTTGGTATCGATCACGGTGGCATCGCCTTCCGCGGAGGCATCGACCCATAACTTGACAGCTTCGTTCGATCCACTGCCGTTGAAGGCAATCCGAAGAATGATGCGCTGCGACAAGGTGGTCGCGACGCCGCCCGAGGTCGTCCCATTGGTTCCTTGCACCGAGTAGGCGGAACCGGAAATGCCAAAGCGAAGAAAAGCGCCCGCAGTGGGATCGGTATCGAAGTTCACTCCGAAGAATAGCCCGGTAGCTGACGCACCCGTCCCGCCAACCGTATTGGGATCAACGTCGAAACCCAAATAGAGAAAATCACCCGGGTTGTTCAGGTTCACAGCTGCCGTGAGGTTCCGAGCGACCGTTCGAGCGTTGTCGTTCGTGCCATCCCGATCATAGACCGCCATGCCCTCGCCGGGATTGCCTGGAGAAGTATTCGACTCGGTCTGATTGACGTAGAAATCGGAGCCATCCGCCGAAAACCAGTCTCCCGTTAAACCGGTTTTTGCCGGGGCGGTGACACCCGTGATCAATCCTTGCGGGTAACCTTCGAGATCATCGGAAACCAGAAGGAGGGCGTTGCTGCTCTGCGTGAACGCGGCGGTCAGGCCGATGACGGCTGCGAAGAGGAGTCGAGGGGTGTGGGTCGGAATCATGCTGGGAGCGCGGGATTGGGGGTTGGGTATTTTGAACTCTGAACTCTGAACTCTCCGAAAGGTTACGTTGGGCAATCAAGGGTGTCATTGCACATATACGTCAAAGTCTTTCCAATCCGCGTCCCGGCCAACGGCACGTTACGCACCAGCCTGAATTCTACACGTAAAGCGCTGGGCCCGTTTACAACTGCGCGGACCGTATCCACCCTGGCCTAATGCCCATCCGTCCCCTCGCCACGCTCCTCGCCGCCGCAGTCCTCTCCACCGCCGTGGCGGAGACCGGTGCCGATCTCGCCGCGCAATACCGCGAGGCCCCCGACACGCATCCGCACATCCCCAACGTCTCCTACGCCGGTTACCGCGCCGGCGAAATGGCACCTCCAACCGTGCCAGCCGTCGTGAACCTGCGCGACTTCGGTGGCAACGGCGATGGCAAGACCGACAACCGGGAGGCGTTTCGCCAGGCGATCGATGCCGCCTGGCGCGCGGGCGGTGGTGCGGTCGAAATTCCGAACGGCACCTACGCCGTTGACGGCCTGATCCTGCTGGATCGCGATGGCGTCGTCCTTCGGGGCGAGAGCCGTGACGGGACCACCATCAAGTTCACCACGCCTCTCGAAGAGATCCTCGGCGCGCCGGGGCACGGATCCTCGCCGTGGAATTGGTGCGGCGGTCTCGTCTGGATGGGCCCCGGTGACCGCTTTCTGAAGGAAAAAGACGGCACGTGGAGGCACGACAAGACACCCCCCTCCGACTCGAAGTCCGGCAGCGCTTGGGAGTTGGTCCACGCCACCAAGCAACTCGCGGCGGTCCGGGACACCCCCGCTCGCGGCGAGCGGGTCGTCACCGTTGACGACGTCTCCGGTCTGCAGCCCGGCCAGCTTGTCAACATGGTCTGGAACAACCCGCCGGACAATTCCCTCTGGCGCGAACTCGGACAGGACGAGTCATTTGACGATTACGAGTTCGGCGAGTGGCTGAGCGATCCGAAGCGGCGTCCGCGCCTCTTCTGGACCGTCGAGATCACCGCCGTGGATGGCAATGAGGTGACCCTCGCGCAGCCACTGCGCGTGGACGTTCGCCCGGAGTGGGACGTGGCGTTCTTCGATCCGGGCGAACTCCTGACCGACGCCGGCATCGAGAACCTCACCATCGAACTCGATGCCCGGGACGAACTCGTCCACAACCAGGGCCTCGGGTGGAATGGCATCTACGTCAATCGCGCGTGGAACTGCTGGGTGCGCGACGTGACCGTCAGGAACGGCGAGTGCGGCATCCACGTTTCCGGCGCAAAAAACGTGTCCCTCCTCGATACCAAAATCACCGGCGACCGCCCGATGCACCACCCCTACACCGTGCGCTCGCAGTCGCAGGACATTCTCACCGACGGCTTCGAGATCGACGTGAAGGCTCAGGTCATGCACGGCATCAACATCGAAAGCCGGGCCGCCGGCTCCGTCTGGACGCGCGGCGTGATGAACGCCGGCACCTTCGACTCGCACCGCTCGCTCCCGTTCGACTACGTTCGCACGGACATCGACGTGGCCAACACCGATGATTCCTGGCCCGGTGGCTCGAAGAAGGCCAATCCCTACACCGGACGCCGCGCGACGAACTGGAACATCCGGATCAAGGGTTCCGACCGTCCCGAAGAGGAGCGCACCATTTACATCAATCACCCCCGCACCTACACCTACGCCGCGTTGGTCGGCATCCAGGGCGGGCCGGTCTTCGACGGTGAAGGCATCGCGATGCCCGCTCCCGAGAAAATCAAGAGCGTCGTCAACGCCGACGACAACAGCGTGCCCGATCCGGCCAACCTTTACGACCTGCAACTCGACCTGCGACGGGAACGGGACGGGTGGGTTCGGCTCGCTGGCCCGACCACCGGCGTCGCCGCGCCGGGCGACATCACACTGTCGGCCGAGGGTGGCCCGGCGGGCGGTGCGTCCGTGGAAGAATACAAGTTCCTCGCCGATGGCGAAGTTCTCGGCACGGCGAAGGGATCGGAAGCGCGGTTCGTCTGGAAGGACGCCCCGGCCGGGGAGCACACGATCATCGTCGAGGCCACCGACGACCCGGGCGTGACCCTCGCCTCCACCCCGACGCGCCTCGTTATCGGTCAGCGCCGCCAGGTCCAGGAGAGCGATCCGGCCATTATCTACACGGGAGAAAAATGGGAGACCGAGGAGGATCCCGCTTTCGTCGGCGGAGCCGCGGAAGTCAGTAAGGCCAACGACTCGTCCCTTGAATTCCCCTTCACCGGGACCCGGATTCGCTTCTTCACCCTGCACAATAACGCGTCGCAGGTCTTGAAGATCTACGTTGACGACATGGAAACTCCCGTGGACGAAGTCAAGATTCACGGAGGCCAGAAATATTACGATTACCTCGGCTGGGACTCGGGCTCGCTTCCCGCCGGGTCCCACGTCCTGAAAATCGTCGGCGAGCGCCGCATTCTGCTCGACTACTTCGAAGTGGTCGACACCAGCGGCAACTCAGAGAGCGCCGACCGGAATCGCAACGTCTCCTCCATTCCGCAAAGCTGAGTTCGCGCCCCCCGCACTCGACGCGCTTCGGTAAGATTTTGTCGGGTATCGGCAATGACAAGTTGCTTAGGATGACGGACTCTTCGAAAGCAGGCGGTCAGCTGCCGATCAACAATCAAATCATCCCCACGAAAAGATAATAAAGCCCATGCGTAAGTTCATCCCAATCGCCAGCCTCGTCGCTCTGACCAGCTTCATCGCCGCTCCCTCTTCTCAAGCTGTCACGCTTGCGAACTTTGACGGCACGTCCTTCTCCTCGGTTGCCAGTGCCGTCGACAACGTGACCATTTCGAACCTTACCCAAGGGGGAAACCTTTCCACTTTTGAGCTAAGTGGTGGCCTTTACAACGCACAACCTGGCAACTCATCCCCCGTCACGAGCGATACGGCTGTGCAACGGTCGAATGCGGCGTTTGATGTGGGCGATTTCGCAAGCTTCACGATCACGCCTTCCGCCGGCTTCAAACTCAACATCGATTCCTTCTCCTTTGATGGTCGTAAGGGTGGAAGCTCGTCTCGAATTATTGGTATCGCGTCCAGTGCAACGAACACCTTCTCGACACCGGCCAACTTCAATTACCTCTACGCTGCGGATCCAGGAACGAGTATCGTTAATCTCATCAGTAACAATGACCCTGGAGCAGCTTTTCAGGGCTTGGATACACTAACATTTGTATTCACGTTGAGTGGGAACAACACCCTTCGACTCGACAACTTGGTGGTCGGTGGCAGTGTCGTAGCCGTCCCGGCGCCCGCATCCGCTGCCGCCCTCCTCATCGGTAGCCTCGGGGTCCTGGTCGCCATCCGGCGCCGCCGCGCCTAACCTTCACCGACAGCTTTCGAAAGCTCTCAGGCGGTGTCCCTCTCCGAGGGACGCCGCTTTTTTTATCGTCGCTGGATCCCGCCGCTGGCCTCCGGTCCCGGCGAGTTATACCAGTAAAGCTCCGGCGCTTTTGCCGGGCCTCGAAAGATGCGGCATCATGCTCCCATGAAGACCCCGCTTCCCCTCCTCGCCCTGTTTACCCTCGCGCGAGTCACGTTCGCCGCCGACATCGCCTACGAAGTCGACGGGCAGACGCGCCTGCGACCGCCCGCGATGCCGGACAAACTGACCAATCCCTGGCCGGACGACTTGGAGAAGGAATTCTGGGAGCGCGCCAATACGTCGATCCAAGCCTACGACGGGCAGGGTTACGGCGGCACGTTTTTCGAAAACGAAAAGCGGTCCTACCCCATCGCGATGATGGATTTTCTCGCGGGGAACCAGGAGAACGCGCTCGAGTTTCTCCAAGCGGAAGACGCCGATGCGAAACGCTGGCACGCGCACACGGAGGGGATCGACCTTTTCCCCAGCTTCACGCTCAAGGCGCAAATGCGGAAGTATTTCTACTTCGGCGAGTTTCTTGACGGCGACTACCGCAAGCGGATGAAAAAAGCCTTCGGCAAACTCACCACGAAGGAGCCGCTGCGTCGTAAACACGCCGCCTTCAAAGGACCCGGCAACGGCTGGACGCCCGAGGTGATGAACAGCTGGGTCGACGTGCGGGGGACCGACAACCTGCGCTTCATGCGCGACACGTCCGTCTACCTGATGGCCGAGGAATCGGGCAACAACAACGTCCGCGACCTCTACCGCGACAAACTCATCGAGCACGTCCGCGCGATGTACACCATCGGCATGGGCGAATGGGACTCGGAAAACTACCTCGGCCACTCCTTCGAGCCGTGGCTGAATCTCTACGATTTCGCGAAGGACGAGCAAGTGCGCCTCCTCGCCAAGGGCGCGCTGGATTGGATCTCTTCAGCCGCCGCGGTCAAATATTTTCACGGTGGGTTCAATGGCCCCAGCAAGCGCGACTACTATCACATGGGCCCGTTCAACGCCGCAGCCGGAATTTTCGCGCTCTACTTCGGCGGGTCCGACGCGGAACCCGACGCCGACTACGACCACGTTTATCTCATCACCAGCAACTACCGCCCGCCCCGGGCCGTGGTGGGATTGGCGCGCAAGGAATTCGCCAAACCCGTCGAGTTACAGCTCTCCCACCCGACCTACGAGCATTTCCAGGAAGGCAAGGACGCGGAGCCGGAATTCTTCGAGTTCCAATTCATCGCCGACACCTACCAGCTGGGTTCGCTGCCAACCGGGACCACCGGCGATGCGAACGGCCTCAAGCTCATTGCCGTCAACCCGGAGCGCGGAATCGATTACTTCGTTCCCGCATCCGGCGACGCCGCGACGAAGATCACGACGAGCACGAACGGGAAGGACCACCTCGCGCAGAATCGAAATCTGCTGCTTTTCCTCAACGGCGATGGGAAAGCGCCCTTCCGCTTCTTCGTCCCGACCGACGCCAAGCGTGAGAACCAGAGCGATGTCGCGTTTTTCCAACTGGCGAAGACCTGGATTGCGATCCACCCCATCGCGATGAAAATCGGCGGCGTCGACGCCAAAGCGACGAAGGTCGTGCAGGAGAAGCAAAAATACACCCACGCCGAAATCATCGCCGGTCAGGGAACGGGGAAGAGCTTCTGTGGATTTGCGATGGAAGTCGGCGAGAAGGGAACGCACGGCAGCTACGACGCGTTCAAGAAAGCCGTCCTTGAAAAATCCAGTGTCGATCTCGAAAAGCTCGACGACGGAGCGGCTGAGTTCACGGGCGCGAACGGCGACACCGTCCGCATCCAGGTGAATCCGGAAGGTCTGCCCACCGTCTGGCGCAACGGGAAGGAACACGACTGGAAAGCCCACTGGGCGCCCTACCAGCCGACCGACGGCGGCAACGCCCCCATCCGCGAAGAATGGAAGAGCGGCAAACTCCACGTCGAGGCGGGCGCACACACCTTCGAGGGCCGGATCGACGAAGCCGGGCACTACACCTTCACGAACGAACGAGCGAAGTGAACCCACGGCTTGCCATGACTATCTCCCGACCCCTCGTCCTCGCCACGGCGGCGGGAGCGCTGTTCTCGTTCACCACCCTCCCCCTGCGGGCCCAGAACGATCCCTTCACCGAAGTCCAGGTGAACGTCCTGCCGAAGAAGGGGATGAAGTTCGATCCGCTGGCGATCTACCGCGAGGATCAGGCCGTGTTGCAGGGCGCGTTTGGCACGAGCGCGGACGACACGGTCACCGATTTGGCGACGCTCCCCGACGGACGCGTCCTGGCCATCGGGACGCTCGGCGCGCCCGCCGAGGCGGCGAAGCGTTTTCCCGTCACGATGGCGGACGGGGTCGGCGCGACGGGATCGGCGTTTCTCGCGGTCTTTGATCCGACCTTCCGCCAGATGGAGCGGCTGGTTCCGCTGCCCAAGGACATCACGCGCCCCGCGTCCATCCGGGTTGCCCCGGACGGCACGGTGTTTGTCGGCGGCGATGCCGCGGCTGTGGACCGCCTCGCCGTGATGAAATTTTCGCCAGCTCTCGACGTCATGCTCTGGCGCGCCGACGCGGTTGGTGACCGCATGACCGGCCTCGCGCTCATGCCCGACGGCTCCGTCGTCGTCGCCCCGGATCAAGCGCCCTTCATCTCACGCATCCGCGCCGACGGCGGTGGCCTCATCCCGTTCGGGAACGAAAAACACTTCCGCGTGGATGGGGCCAATCCGCAGGTGGCGGACAAATACTGGGGCGGCAACGGCTACTCGGACCTCGGATATCGCGGCTGCACGTATCAGCGAGGCGGCTCCGGCGGGATCGGCGTCACCGCGGACGGCAACCTCGTCTTCTTCACGAGTAATTTCGTGAGGCTGCCCGACGGCAATCCGGACTTTGATCCGATGTTGCTGAAGTTCACGCCGTCCGGCGAATTACTCTGGGCCAGGAACCTGCTCCAGGGCCTGCCATCCCCGTCGGACCAGAAGTCGCCCTACCTCACCGTCGATCCGCACTCAGGCGATCTGCTGCTCACCCTACGCCAGCACGGAAGCTTTGCGAACAACATGGCCGTCGGTCCGCAAGCCTACCTCACCACGGAATCCTGGCTCACCGGCAACATCATGATCGGCTGGATCGCCCGGGTCGACGCGGGCACCGGCGACGTGAAAGCGGGCACGATGTATTTCCCCGACATGGGCCGGCCGCCGAAGGGCGGGAAGCGCACCGCGAACTCGCTCTTCCCCTCCGCCGTGCGCGCCGACGCGGCCGGTCGCATCTACGTGACTGGTGCGACGGCCTACAAGCTCACCACCACCCGGCACGCCTTTCAGCCCGAGCCGCTGGGCGGCAGCGGATTCCTCACCGTCTTCGATCCCGATCTTTCGCGCGTCCTCTACGCGAATTTGCTCACAGGTCAGGGATTCAACCTCCAGGGAACGGCGCTCACGGTGACGGACGGCGGCCCGATCGTCGCGGCCGCTCTCAAGCGCGGCGCCAAACCACCCTTCGGATTCGTGGCGGCCAACGCGGAGAAAACCGACTTTCTCTCGCCCGAACCGACGGGCGAAAAAGACGCGATGCTCTCGCTGTTCCCCTCCCAAACGTGGTTCGCCGAAGACTGAACTCAAACGGGGAGAGGACGTCTCGTCCTCTCGATCCAGACGTGAGGACGAGCCGTCCTCACTCCGCTTATCCGACTACCTCGTGGGCGGCAGATCGGTCGTCGAGATCGCCACGTCGCGGATCCCCACCACCCCGCGACCAAGCAACCGGATGGCGAAATAGACGCAATGCTCTCGCTGTTCCCCTCCCAAACGTGGTTCGCCGAAGACTGAACTCAAACGGGGAGAGGACGTCTCGTCCTCTCGATCCAGACGTGAGGACGAGACGTCCTCACTCCGCTTATCCGACTACTTCGTGGGCGGCAGATCGGTCGTCGAGATCGCCACGTCTCGGATCCCCACCACCCCGCGACCAAGCAACCGGATGGCGAAAAAGACGCGATGCTCTCGCTGTTCCCTCCCCAAACGTGGTTCGCCGAAGACTGAGCTCAAACGGGGAGAGGACGTCTCGTCCTCTCGATCCAGACGTGAGGACGAGACGTCCTCACTCCGCTTATCCGACTACTTCGTGGGCGGCAGATCGGTCGTCGAGATCGCCACGTCGCGGATCCCCACCACCCCGCGACCAAGCAACCGGATGGCGAAAAAGACGCAATGCTCTCGCTGTTCCCTCCCCAAACGTGGTTCGCCGAAGACTGAACTCAAACGGGGAGAGGACGTCTCGTCCTTTCGATCCAGACGTGAGGACGAGACGTCCTCACTCCGCTTATCCGACTACTTCGTGGGCGGCAGATCGGTCGTCGAGATCGCCACGTCTCGGATCCCCACCACCCCGCGACCAAGCAACCGGATGAATAGCCTGCCCCCACTGGAACGCGGATACTCGCCCTTCGGCACGACGGCTTCGTAGGAGATCCAAGCCCCCGCCGGCATCGGGACCAACGGCGGAAAGACCACGAGATTGCGCCCCCGCGCTTTCTTCCCCTCGTAATAGGCGGTGTCGTATTGCACTTCCAGCCGTGTGAATTGACCTTCGACCCGGATCTGGAACGCCACCCGGAGGTTTTCGTCCACCGTCGCAGCCGCTTCCCGCCGACCGTCGGCGGCAAAAAACGCAAACCCAACCCCCTGCCCGAAGGAAGTGACCCCGTCGCGCGGTCGGCGAAAGACACTGTGCCGCGCCGGATCGTGCCAGCTCTGCACGAACGTGGCCCCAAGGCCGGGATCGCCCGCGGTGGCGGGGATCACCTGAAAGAGGTCGAACGGAACGGGCGCGACCCCCCACGAGGCCGAAAGGCCGGGCAGACCGTCGCGCCGCCCCGGATCGAACAAGCCCTCCGGTGGGTTCTCCGGATCCCAGGACGGCATGAGTCCAAAAGCCACGTCGGGACGGTTCGGGAAACCCGAACTGTTCTGACTGCTCCCACCCTGCTGCGTGAAGTAGCGCGAGGCATCCGCCGTCCCGCCCGCCGCCTTGTTCGCCGTGGGCACGGCGCAGAAGCTCACGTCGAGCGGCAGGGCCAGCTTCGACACCGGTTCGGCGGCGGTGCTCCGCACCGGGGTGGGCGCGCCAAACTCGACGGCCCCTTTCGCCGTTCCGAGCGCGTAGAAGATCCGCCCGTCCGGGCTCGACCAGATGAGATCCACGATCCCGTCGGCGTTCCAATCGCAGGGCTGCGGCGCGCAGTAGGCGAGAAAAGCCGAGTCCTTCGTTCCCTCGAACGTGATCACCTTCGAGTCGGTCATCGGCGTTTCGCCACTGGTCCAGCGCCCCTCCGCATTCGGGAAAACGGTGAGCAATCCCTCGCTGTCGTTCACGAACAGGTCGAAGTGCCCGTCGCCGTCCCAATCTGCCGCAAACGGAGCGAGAAACGTGCGCTCGCCACCCACCATGAGCAACTGCTCGCGGGGTTGACCGGTCGAACGGGAGGGGAACGTAAACAGCCGGATGGCGTTCACCGAATAGGTGCCTTCACCAACGAGAATGTCCCGGAGGCCGTCGCGGTTCCAGTCCACGACGAACGGCGTCGCGTAGTTCATGAACGCCACCGGCTCGTTCGTCGTCTTTCGGGTGACCAGGCTGTGCTGCGGCACGAGCTTGAGCACGATCCGATCATTGCTCTTCGAGTAGGTGCGGAAATCCGGCGCGCCGGGACGCCCGCCATTCAGCGCCAGATAAAGATTTCCCTGCGCGTCGCCCGCGACGAAATCCGCCATCCCATCCCCGTTCCAATCGCACGGCGCGGCCACGGCGCGCAGTTGCCGGTAGCCGTTGAGAACCGCCACCGTTGCCCCCGCCTCGCCGTCGGCCGCAACTTCCTCCCACGGATACGGCAGCCCGGCTTCGGCCTCCTCCTCGAGTTCGTCGTCGGCGCGCTGCTGGGCCGATGATCGTGATTTGTTCTCGCGTTTCAGCCGCTCGAGCGCGTCCTCGCGCTGCTTATCGATCCGTTCCTTCTGCCGCTCCTCGTTCCGCGTGAGCTGCTTTTTTTCCGTTCCCTCCAGTGTGATCGCGCGGAAGGTCGAGCGCTCGTTGTCGAGGAGGAGCGGCATCACCTCGCCGACGCCAAAGGCGGGCGAGCCGGGCGAGCCAACGTTTTTCCAAAACCAGAAAAACCCCGCGCCATCCGGCGACACCAGGTCCGGAAGGTTGTCGCCATCGAGATCGACGAGCGAAGCCGAGTGTCCCATCGGCGCGTAGGCAAACTGATTGCTCTTGTCGACGTGCATGTTCACGCCCTCCACCGCCACCGATTTCCGCAACCAGCCGTACGCATCCACCCCCAACCACGGATACACCGCCTCGACCGTGCGCTCGAACCGTCCGTTCGCGAGGAAGTTCTCCCCGCTCATCCCGTCCATACTGCCGTTCCCCTGCGCCCAGGTGCCCCCCGCCGCCAACGCCAACGCAATGAGGCCGAAAATACCCCCGCGGACGCTCACTCGAATCCCGCCACATCCAGGACGCGCAGCCCGACCTTCTCCGCGAGAATCCGTTGGCGGGCATCGAAGCTGATAAAAATCTCCGGTTCCAACTGCGCGGCACACGCGACGTGCAACACATCCAACGTCCGGCAACCCAGCTCCGGAGTGTGGGCGGAGAATTGCCGAAAGGATTCCATCAACGCCAAGCGGTCGATCTCTGGAAAATAGTAGAACCCTTGGTGTTTCCGGCGCTGGAAGAGCGCGATCTGCCCGTCCGCGTCCGTGACGCTGATATCGTTCCAAAAGACCTTGAGTCGCAACGCGTTGATCAACTCCGCTTCCTGTAATTCCCAGACCGGCAGCGGATCGTCCTGACCGACGACCAGCCGCTCCAACCCAACCGAACCCGTCTCGAGCAGGTAAAGTTTGATCAGGGCGCTGGTGTCGAGATAGATCACCAGCGGCCCTCGCGGTCGGCTCGCACGGTTTCAGCCCCGGATCGACCCTTGCAGCGAAGAGCCGTTGCCAGGTGGTCCTCCCACACGAGAATCTTTCGCGGCCCGGCGGGGACGAGTCTGACGGCGGGCTTGCCGCGATTGGAGACTTCGAAGATCTCACCCTGCTTGACCCGCGCCTCGATAGTCGACCAATGCGCTTTCATCTCGCGAACCGAAATTGTCGTTACCACTCAAAATGGATATCATAGGTGTTACAAAACGTCAAACTTCGGGAGTTTGCTCCGCCCCCCTCCGCCCCCCTCCGCTCCACTGACCGGCCCGATAGCGAGCGATTGCCTCACAGCTTCCCCCCCTGCTGATTCAGGATCGTGGGCCAGCGGCCGAGCATGTAGACGAGGATGTTCGACGCCAGCGCGTAAGAGTTGCGGATGTTGCCGTCGTCGATGCCGCGGAAAAACTCATCCCGGTAATCCCACATGAGATTCACCCACCGCCCGCGCCCATCACTGCCGCCGATCTGGAAGGCATTGTTGACGAGCGTCATGTCGTAACGCAGGAAATTCCCGTAGGCGTTCTTCGTGAGCACCACCGACACGACCCCGGGCCGGATCTCGATCACCTCGATCGGCGATTGGTAATACTGCATGCCCGGCGGCAGCTCCGCGAGATCGAAGTAGGCGTCCTCGCCGCTCAGAAACGTCGTATCCCGCGCCCGCAACTGGCGGAAGTCCTTGTCCACGTCGGGAATCACCCGCCGCATTTCGCGGCGGAACGCGACGTTGAATTTCGACCCCTCGCCCGCGAAGCCCGAGTCGCCCCAGATCGCGCCGCCGCGCAACACGTATTGAAAGAGCGTGTCCACCTCCGTCTCCGTGAGCGTGAAATCGTCGTTCCCGGTGAAGTAGATGAACGGCGGCATCGGCTTCACGTCCAGGAGGTATTCGACGAGGAAATCCGTGTTCTCCGGATTCGTCGGCTCGGGGTTCCAAATGTAGCCGCGCATCGAGTAAAAATCCCCGCCCGGCAGGTTCCGGCGGAGCTTCGTGCGCAGCGCCTCCCGACCGTCGGCGTTCCAGGTCATCGTGCTCGACGCCTTGTCGTAGGTGTAGGGAACCAGTTTGGGATCGAGCACCACCGCGGTCGGCTTGCGCCGACCCTTGATCGCGTCGTTCGACGCCGCGCGCAGAAATTGCAGCATGTTCGACATCGCCCCCGGCGTGAATTCCCACAACGCCCCCCGCGCATCCTGAATTTTCCCATTCACGTCGCGATACCCCCAGCCGTAGCTGATGAACGGCCCCGTCGTCGGATCGAAGTCGGACTGCTGCTCGTAGAGTTTGTAATTCCCGTCCGAGCTGTCCGGCAGTCCGACGGCGGATTTTTCGATCTGCCGCCCATTGTCCGCCCGCCGCCAATCGAGCGCCGCGTACCAGTCGCCGGAGTGGATGACGAAGTAGCAGGAAAATTCGTTGATCGTCTTGAGCGTCTTCCCGCGGCCCGAGATGCCGATACCGCCCTCGCCCGACCCGATCCATTCCCGCAGTCCCTTGCCCAGGCCCGATCCCTCGCCAAATCCCCGGGAGACCCCACCACCCCCGCCACCCACGGTACTCGGTGCCGGGCGAGGCGCCCCTCCGCCCACGACCGGTGCCGCCACGCTGAACTGAAGCGGCGTGGATTGCGCGGACATCGTCGTGATCGCCGTGAAGAGGGAGTCCGTCTCCATCGCGCCCACCACCGTGGCGTCCTGGGGATCGTAGGCGGGCGGCCCCCCGCTCTCCGAGCTTCCCGGCGGCGACGCTTCCACCGAGGCTTCCAAAAATCCAGAGTCCGACGCCTCGAAGTCGGACTGCTCCTGCCGGACCGGGACCAGCACCATCAGAAACAACGCCACGACGATTCCCAAGTGGACCAGGATCGATAGGCCCAGCGGGCGGGACTCCCGCAGCCGGTCCGCCCACGCCCCCGGCGACACCGGCGACTCTGCCGGTGGAGCGGAAAACCCGCACCCGACCTCGCCAAACACGATTCGATCCCCCGACCGCAACCTCACCGAGCCGACGCGTCGACCGTTGACCGTCGTCCCATTCGTCGACCCAAGGTCTTCCAGCACGACCCCGCCATCCTCGCTCCGCTCGATCCGCGCGTGGCGCGACGAGACCGATGGATCGTCGAGCACCACGTCGCCGTCCGACGCCCGCCCGACGAAAATCTCCCCGACTTCCAACGGGACGTTCTGGGGCGGTGAGCCTCGAAAGGCGAAATTCAGGGAGAAACCGGACACGGGCGGTTGAGAATGAACTGAACCGCCCCCTGCTTCAAACCTGCCTTGACTTATACGCGTAAAGCCAATCTCCCCAATTTCCGTGGAAGCGGAGGTCACGACGCTCCGCTCGCGAAGGTCTCCTCACGTCGACCGCTACGCGGACGCGACGTCCGGTCGCCGGGGGAACGCGTGAAAACGAAAAAGGGCGGACCCGCCCACCGCGGATCCGCCCAAAACAAGGAGGCCCTTGCCGATCCGGCTCAGACGTTCCGCCGACGACGACGCTGCAGAGCGATCAAACCGATCCCACCGACCAAGAACAGCGCAACCGTGCCGGGCTCGGGAACCGCGACGATGTCGTTCAGATCGGTTGTGATGTACACCTCATCCACCCGCACGGAAGTTCCAGCCGCGGCGTTTCCCGCGAGGCGAAATCCATCATAGGCAACCGCCGTGCCACCGCCGCCAAGATTACGGACGATGCCGAATCCCGTCGCATCAGGTGTGCCGAGGCTGGCACCGATGATGGTCGGGTTCACGTAGAACTCGAGATAGTCGTAGAAAGCAGTGTTAGGATTCGATCCGGGTGCAGTTCCGGATTCATCGTTAACCGCTTTGACAACGATCAAACTCGTTGCGCCTGCCGTGAGTTGTTCGCTGTAGGTGGTGGCTGACGACCCGCCGGGCTCGAGCGTCAGGAGGCCTGTGCTACTGAGATCGAAGGCAAAATTCCGTTCGTTTAAATTGGAGACGAAGGAAACGGTCGCCGGGAGCGAACCGGTGTAGGATAATTGAAATGAGAAGTAGATGTCGCTGGTCTCGGGAGCGGTGTAGCTGAGGGAGCGATTCGCGACCTTGTCACCCACGCTACTCGAACTCGCGATCCGGAAGAACTCCAACAGCCCGCTTCCCCCGGTGTTGGTCGCGGGATACGTGAGTCCCACATCACGCGCTTGGAAATCCACGGTACCCGGAGCCAAGCCTCCCGACTGACTGTAGACGCCGGTGAATCCGGTTCGCGCCGGGCCCTGCCCGATGATGCTCACGCTCGAATTGTAGGCCGTTACGGAGCCACCGGGTGTGGCCTCGAAGCCCTCGTAGATGAGAGCGGCGTGAGCGAACGAACCAACGGCTAGGGAGATCCCGAGAGTGAATGGGAGGTAAATGCTTTTCATGGAACATCAATTTCGTGCAACCCCCGCCCTCGCACAATCCCCAATTCCCCCGGCTCGCTGTACACGTAAAGCTCCGCGAGCTTTGGCGTCCGGCGCGCGCGAAGGCATCCTCGCCCCGTGCATTCCACCGACCAACTCCACTACCACCAGCCACCAACCGAAAATCTCGCCCTCGCGCTCGACGTCGACCTCTGCGTTTACGGCGGGAACTCCGGCGGAGTGATCGCGGCTCTGGCCGCAAAGCGCCGCGGCCTCAGCGTCGCGCTCCTCGAGCCCGGCCAACACCTCGGCGGCCTCACGGCGGGCGGTCTGACCTTCACCGACATCGGCAACAAGCACGCGATCGGCGGGTTGTCGCGCGAGTTCTATCGGCGGGTCGGACGCCGTTACGGGCGGGAGGAATTCTGGACCTTCGAGCCGAGCGTGGCCGAAGCGGTCTTCCGTGATTGGCTGGTTGAGGCCGGGATCACGTGTCACTTCGGGAGCTTCCTCGAGACCGTCGAGCTGGAGGGGGGCCGCATCCGGCGCATCACGACGGAGAACGGCATCACGGTCTCGGCCCGGATGTTTCTCGATGCCAGCTACGAGGGCGATCTGCTCGCCAAAGCGGGAGTGAGTCACGCGGTCGGCCGCGAGGCCAACGCGACCTACGGCGAGACGTGGAATGGCTCGCAGGTGATGGAGCACCACCAGTTTGACCTGCCGGTCGACCCCTACGTCGTCGAGGGCGATCCGGCGAGCGGGTTGCTGCCCGGCATCGACGCGGAGCCCCCGTCCCCGGAGCGGGCGACTCGCGCGTGCAGGCCTACAATTTCCGGCTCTGTCTCACGGACGACGACTCCAACCGCATTCCCTTCACCGAGCCGGCGGGCTACCGGCGGGAGGACTACGAATTGCTGGCGCGGTATTGCCGGGCGGGTTACGTGCCGGAGTTCGCGAAGTTCGACCGCCTCGTCAACGGCAAGGCCGACACGAACAACCACGGCGCGGTCTCGACGGATTTTATCGGCGGGAACCACGCCTTCCCCGAAGCCGACTACGCGGAGCGGGAGCGCATCTTCCAGGCGCACGTCGCGTGGATCCTCGGTCTGCTCTGGTTCTGGGCCAGCGACGCGGACGTGCCGGCGGCCTTTCAGGAGCCGTTTCGCCGCTGGGGCTGGTGCCGGGACGAATTCGTTACGACCGGCGGCTTTTCGCACGCGCTCTACGTTCGCGAGGCCCGCCGTCTCGTCGGCGATGTCGTCATGACCGAGCACCACTGCACCGGTGCCGAGACCGTCGACGACGCCATCGCGCTCGCCGCTTACACCATGGACTCCCACAATTGCCGCCGCGTCGTCGTCGACGGCGTCGTGCGTAACGAAGGCAACGTCGAGGTCGCCTCCGGCCCTCCCTACCCGATCTCCTACCGCGCCATCGTCCCGAAACGCGGCGAGTGCGGCAATCTCCTCATCCCTTTCTGCCTCTCGGCCTCCCACATCGCCTTTGGCTCCATCCGCATGGAACCCGTCTTCATGATCCTCGCCGAATCCGCCGTCGAAGCGGCCGCCCTCGCGCTCGAACACGACGTCGTCGTGCAGGACATCCCCCACCCCGCACTCCGCGAGCGACTCTTGGCCGCGGGCCAGATCTTGGACCCGGTCCCGGACGTGCAGGATCGTCAATCCGGGGAATAGAGGGCAGATCGCCGACAAGCCCCAATTTACGGGTAAAAACAACCCCCGGGCGCGACCGCTTGTCGGACTCCAGGAACAAAAGCAGGATACGCCCAAGTCATGACCGACCTTTCCCTCCTCGGCTTACCACTGCTCGATCTTATCGTGATCGTCGCGTATTTCGCGGTGGTCATCTGGATCGGTTTCCGGGCCATGCGTCACGTTCACACCTCGGAGGATTACTTCCTGGCGGGGCGCAAATTCGGCAAGACGATCCAGACGTTCGCGGCGTTTGGGCAGGGCACCAGCGCGGAATCCGCCGTCGGCACCACGACCATGGTCAGCACGAACGGCGCCGCTGGCATCGGGTTCGGACTGATCAGCGGCATTGTCGCGATGCCGGTCTTCTGGATGACGACGATGTGGTACCGCCGGATGCGCTATCTCAGCCTGGCGGAGTTTTTCAGCGAACGCTACGGCTCGCGCTCGATGGCGGGATTTTACGCGCTCACGCAGGCGTTCATGTTCATGATCATGGCGGCCGTCGGATTCACCGCCATGAGCAAGACGATCGCTGCCATCGCGGAGAAACCAGTCGCGGCTCTCACGCAGCAGGAGTCCGCCGAACGGACGTTGGCACTCGAGTATCAGGAACTCCGCGACACCGACTACCGCCTGCTCACCGCGACCGAGCGCGAACGAATGAACGAGCTGGCGGTGATCAATCCTTCGCGAAATTTTTCCTACATCAACCGCACGTGGCTCACGATCACCCTCGCCGTCATCGTGCTCCTCTACGCCGTCACCGGTGGTCTCGAAGCCGCGTTCGTGACGGACATGATCCAAGGGATCTTCATCATCCTGCTCACGCTCATGCTCATCCCGTTCGCGATGGTAAAAATCAACGCGATGTACAGACGTGAGCGGCGTCCTCGGGACCTTCCAGGCGTTTCACGCCAACCTCCCCGAGGCGTTTTTCAAGGTGCTCGGGTCGCCGAACGTCCCGCAATTCACGTGGTATTTCATCCTGGCCTACGGACTCCTCTTCGTCGCCAACACTGGCGTCCAGGCCAACCAACTCACCGCCGCCGGATCGGCAAAGGACGACGAGACGGCCCGTTTCGGCTTCCTGACCGGCATTTTCATCAAGCGCTATTGTTCGGTCATCTGGGGATTCATCGCGATGATGACTCTGCTCCTCTACGGCAGCAAAGTCTCCGATCCCGACTACGTGTGGGGAATGGCCACGCGGGAACTTCTCCCGACGGGCCTCGTCGGTCTGATGATCGCCTGCCTCATGGCCGCGCTCATGTCCACGGCGGACGCGTTGATGCTGACCGTCTCTTCGCTCCTGACGAACAGCATTTACCGCCCACTCTTCCCGGGAAAAAGCGAGAGCCACTACGTGCTCGCTGGCCGGATCTTCTGCCTCGCCTACATCGTGGGCGGCGTGGCCATCGCACTGGCGCTCGACGACATTCTCACGCTGCTTCTTTTCATGATCGGATTCAATTCCATCATCGCAGCCACCTACTGGATCGGAATGATCTGGCGTCGCGCGACCCGCACCGCCGCCTGGGTATCCATCGGCATCACGTTTCTCTTCACCCTCGCCCTGCCAATCCTCGTGCCACTCGTCCCGGGCGTCCGCTCGGATTCCAGCCTGGCCCGCATGACCGCGGGCTACGCCATCGAACGCACCTACACAGCGAAGGCCCCCGACATCGAGCGTCGGCGAGAGGAAATGGCCGTCTGGGACGCGCTGGCCACGCGCGGAGAGGCGGAGGGACCGCGCCCGCAAGCACTCGTCAAGGGCGAGTCCTTCCAGCGTAGCGACTACATCGCCCCGCGAAGCATCTTCTGGCAGACCGGAGTGAGCAGGGACGCTGCCGGCAATCCCGTGGGCGGCGGACTCCTCAAAGTCGAGCTGATCGCGCTCGAATGGCTCGGCTTCGATCTCTCCGGCAACCGCCAATCGCTCAACGAAACGCTGGCCGCCCTCACGCGAATCGTGATTCCGTTCGGTGCAATCCTTCTCGTTTCCCTTTTCACCGCGAGGGAAGACCGCCAGAGACTGAACTTTTTCTACGCGCGGATGCGAACCCCCGCCAGCGCCGACCACGCAGCCGATGCCGTTGAAGTCGAGCGCGTCCGGGCGAATCCCTCGCTGCGCGACGACCTGAAGCTGTTTCCAAATTCGGACTGGGAATTTCGAAAATGGCGTCGTGCGGACTGGATTGGTCAGGCCTGGGTCTGCGCCGGAGCCGCCGGCCTCATGGTGCTGCTCTACCTCCTCGTCACCGTCGGAAAATGAAAAGCGCCATGAATCAAACCGCCGCAACCGTCAGCCTCTGCCTTTTTCTGGCCAGCCCGATCGTCATGAGCGCTCCGTCCCCCGAACCCCAGTCCGACCCCGGCATCACCGACGAGTCACTCGTTCCCGATTACACCCTCCCCGACCCGCTCGTCCTCCAAGACGGCACCCCCGTCCGCGACGCCAAAACGTGGCGCTCGCAACGCCGCCCGGAAATCCTCCAACTCTTCGAGACCCACGTTTACGGCCGCACTCCCAAGGCGCCGCTTCCCTCGACGACCAGCGAGACGACTTCCGTTGATAAAGAAGCCCTCGATGGGATCGCGACCCGCCGGGAAGTCACCGTCCGATTCACCGACGATCTGGGCGGCCCGCGAATGAATCTTCTCATTTACTCGCCCAACGACGCGACCGGCCCCGTCCCGGCGTTCCTCGGACTCAACTTCGACGGCAACCAGACGACTCAGGCCGATCCCGGCATCACCCTGCCGACGGCCTGGATGCGCAACAATCCCGAAAAGGGAATCGCGAACCACCGAGCGACCGACGCCTCCCGTGGCATCAAGACGGAGCGCTGGCCAGCCGAAGAAATCATCCGTCGCGGTTACGCGCTCGTCACCGTCTACTGCGGCGACTTCGATCCCGACCGCGACGACTTCACCGATGGTGTGAATCCGCTTTTTTACAAACCCGGCCAGACCCGGCCCGAAGCGGACGAATGGGGAACGATCGGAGCCTGGTCGTGGGGACTGAGCCGCGCCCTCGATTACCTCGAAACGGATCCCGCCATCGACGCCAGCCGCATCGCGATCGTCGGACACTCCCGCCTCGGCAAGGCCGCGCTGTGGGCGGGTGCCCAGGACGAGCGTTTTGCCCTGGTGATCTCGAACAACTCCGGCTGCGGCGGCGCGGCCCTGAGCCGCCGAGCTTTCGGCGAGACGGTGGCCGTGATTAACCGTAAATTCCCGCACTGGTTCTGCGCGAATTTCAAGGACTACAACGACAACGAAGCCGCCCTGCCCGTCGATCAGCACCTCCTCGTCGCCCTCATCGCACCCCGCCCCGCCTACATCGCCAGCGCGGCGGGCGACCTCTACGCCGACCCCAAAGGCGAGTTCCTTTCCGCCAAACACGCCAGCCCCGTCTACGAACTCTTCGGCAGGACCGGCGTCGGGGTCGACGAGCCTCCGCCCGTCGATCAACCCGTCGGCGACACCATCGGCTACCACCGCCGCACCGGAGACCACGACATCACCGGGTACGACTGGGACCAGTTCCTCGATTTCGCGGACCGCCACCTTGGAGACGTTTCGCATGACTAATCTCGCTTCATCCCTCGCAGCGGCCTCTACCGATCCGGCCCAATCCACGGCCGTCCTTCAGGCCGCCATCGACGACGCCGCTTCCACTTCCGGGCTCGTGATCGTCCCCCCCGGGCGCCACGTCATCCGCACTCTTTTTCTTCGCCCCGGCCTCACGCTCGAGCTCGCACTCGGCGCGGTGCTCTCACCTGACACCGACCTCGATGCCTACCCCGTCCTTGAGGCGGGTCACAACGTGGACCGCCAGCCGTTCCACCTCCTCGTGGCGAACGGCATCGATGACGTCACGATCCGCGGCCCCGGCACCATCGACGGACGCGGAATGAGCTTCTGGGACGAGCCGTTGCCGGGAAGTCCGTGGTATCGCGCGAAGCCCCGGCGCATCAGCCCTCTGCTGGAGATTCGCGACTGTCGAAATGTGCGATTGGAGAATTTCACCATCCGGGACAGCCCCGGCTGGACCGTGCATTGCCTCGATTGCGATCACGTGCGCGTGGAGGGCCTCGTCATCGAAAACCACCTCTACGGCCCAAACACCGACGGACTCGACATCAACGGCTGCCGCCACGTGTTCATCTCGAACTGCCGCATCCACGGCTGCGACGACAACATCATCCTCAAGGCCACCGAAGACGCGCGCTCGTGCGAGCACATCGTCATCACCAATTGCATCCTGGAGTCCACCTGCGCCGCCCTCGGCATCGGCGCCGAGACCCGCTCCTCGATCCGCCACGTCGCCATGAGCAACTGCACCGTGATCAACAGCATCCGCATGATCCAGATCATCATGTGGGACGGCGGGACGGTGGAAAATGTCGTCATCTCCAACGTCACCGGGCGCGCCATGACCACCATCGGCACCGACCGCGCCATCCACCTCGATATCCAGCAGCACCACGGCGAAAATCCCGAGCTGGGAAAAATGCGAAACATCCAGATCAGCAACGTCATCTGCGAGACCCGTGGACGCATCCTCCTCACGGCTCAGGACGGCGCTTACCTCGAAAACATCACGCTGCGCGACGTCCGGCTGATCTATCCGGAGGTCGAGGATCCAACCCGCACCGTCGCCGCCAGCACCAGCCAGCAACTGTCGAATTTCTCCCCCGAAGCCCGCCTCGCCCGGGCGGCGGTCGTCGCCGACAACGTGAAAAACCTCGTGCTCGCCAACGTCGCCGCCACCTGGCCCAGCGGCCGCTCCAAAATAGAGGCCCCCATGCACGGCCTCTGGACCCGCAACGTCCCGGCTGCCGTCATCGATTGCCCGCACCTCACTGCCAGCGAAGGAGAGTGCGAGACGCACCGTGCCCGATAAGCGCCCACCGTTCCTTTCGTCGACGTCAGGACACCGCCAAGACGGTGACTCTTCGGGTGTCAGGGGACGCTATCAGGGCCGGAACACCGATGGCCGAGCGTTAAGAGGCTCGATCAAGACGACCGCGAAATTCGGAGGCAACCCGGAAACGAGACCGTCGGTCCGCGGATCGGATTCAGGCACCAAAGTGAAAAACGCCTTGTCCGAGGGGGCCACCAAAGCCCCAGCCGGAGTGAACAACACTTCGGAATATTTGACAGCTCCGCGCGGCTTCGTTTGATTCAAGTTTTTGAAGATGTCGAGTAAGGCAGAGAACCTCGCATCGGCCTTCACCGCCACGCCGGTCGGCAAATAGTGCTCGGAGTCCACCGCGTTCCACGACGCGTCTACCGTAGGATCGGAACTACTGCTGGGCTTGTCCCAGATCTGATAACTTTTAAAGCCTTCGCCCGATTCGTCCTGGTAAAAGCGAATCGCAACTTGGCGGTTAAAAGTGCTTGCCCGCTGGTGGGCGAGACTGACCGCCGCCGAGATTTCCTCCGATGCACCCGTGAGATTGATTCCTTCGGAGACACCGCGGATAGCGGGAATTAGGAACGCCATCAGGACGGCAATAATTGCCATTACCGCAAGGAGTTCGATCAGCGAGAAGGCCGACCGTTCGAGCCTAGCCGTTGCGAAGCGGGAGCAGGGAATCTCGATCACGGTGCGAATTGGACGGTGGACAGGATGCGCCAGCGATAAAACCGGTCAATCGGATCATAGGCTCCGCTCAGATCCACCGTGGTGTAATCCGGGATGCCAGGAGCGTTTGTATCGAGGAAGCGCTCGATCGTCGTCGCGCCCCGGTATTCGCCGACCACCGCATCAAGCGTTTCATCCCATTCGTTCCATCCATTGCCACCGGCGCCCGTCTGACGAAGTGCCTGCACGCGGTAATGCACGGTGTAAGTATTCGACTTGGTCGTCACTCGCGAGAGTAACGCCGTATAAGGCTGCTCTCTGAACGTATCGGAAGTGAGGCGGCGCACGTTCCACCAGGAAGACAGACCGCTCGCGGTCACGCCCTCGGGCACGAGCGACGCCGCACTGACCTGGGAGGCGCTACGGAAGACGTCGCCGGTTGCAAAGACCTTCTCGAACTCATTGATCGTCTGATCGCGGTCGATCTCGTAGCGAACCCTGGAAAAGATCGGTTGGTCGTATTCGCTGAATTTATATGACTTGCCGACCGACAAGCTGTCCTCGACCGCCGAGAGCATGAGCGGCGTCAACGCTCCGCGGAGAGCGGTCGAACGCTCGATGTGCGTGAAGGGCATCATCTGAAAATTCAGGTTAACCTTCCCGGCAGTCGAAAGGGGGTCGCTGATCGGATAGGGCTCAACCACGGGCATCCAAAAATTGTCCAGGTAAAGGTGATCCGGGGGCGTTCCGAAGCCGGGATGCGATAACCCACCTGCGGGCCTGGGGTTGAAAAGCAGCGTCTGCCACGGCTGCAAGTCGCCGGAAGAATTTGCGGTCACCAAAGCACCCAGACCACCAGCCGAGGGGACCGAGCGATTGGGTTCGTAGCTGTCACCCGCGCTTTCTCGACCTGAGTATTTGTCACCAAAATAACCACCGAAGTTCTTGTTGGAATCTCCGGGGTCCGGCCGGGGAAAGAACGCACCATCCACGTTCGAGCCGATCCCGCTTTGCCAATCCCCGAGGGTGGTATTGTCGCTCATCAGGGCCCCGGAAGTGAGTCCGGCGGGAATGACCGGTGCCGAGTATTCGTTGAAGGTGAGTCCGCTCACGAGAGTCGACGTCGCTCCGATCACGTCGATATTGCTTCTGCGGGTCACCCCCGATCCACCGGATTTCCAACCGTATTGTTTTGTTTCGTCGAACTGACTGACCGATGAACTCCGCATGGAATTCGCGAATCGCCCGACCAAGGCGGCGTCAACGTTCGATCCGTCGCCTGGATAGGGAGTCGACGGTGTGCCGTAGCCGGGAACCGGAGCGAAATTTGTCGCTGATGGGTCGAGAGCCAACAGCCGAAAGTCTCCCCGCGTGGTGCCATCGACTGGTGCCCACTCGACGGCGCACACGACGTCTCCGGGTCGAAAAACGTAGGAGGAGTTGACGTCGCTGTTGGAGCCGCCAATGAGGCGCTTGTCCACGCTGAGTGGGTCTCCCGAGCCGTAATCGCTACTGCCGCGCGGCTGCTGTAGCGGATAGGTGATTGGTTTCACCTTGCCCTCGGCGAACTTGGCGTCGGTCCCCACGTGCTGCGGAACCACAAACGATGCGCTGGGAAAATCGACGGTTAGCCGTTGAAATTCTTCGGCGTTCTTCCACGACTTGAGAGTCACGGTGAGTTGGCCACCAGAAAAACTGATCGTCGACCCCGACACGGGGATGGAAGGCGATACGAACGGGTAGTCGGCATCCTTGTCGGTTCCGCCGCTCTTCGCCAGCTTCAGATGGCTGTCGCTATTGGACACGTGAGGCTTCATGTTCCCCGTGAGCTTGTCGGAATAATTCGCGAAGATCTGGAAACTGCCCATCGAGTCGGAAGTTCCCGCCGCCCGGTTCCCCTGCCAATTATAGCTCCCGTAGCGCATCGTGGTCGACGCCGAAGTCACGAATGGAGTGCCATTGAGGCTGAGCGAATTGAGTCCTCCGATTTCGATTTCCCCGCCCGGGACGACAGTCGGAGTCCCCTGGGCTGCCAGATACGGCTGGAAGACGAGAAAAGCCCGCACTTCGAGAGTCTCTTGAGAAACGATCTCGCCCGCTGGACTCTCACCGTCGCTGTTATCGATTTCGTCGACGTTCACGCCGTCACTTACTTCCTTACCGCCATTTTCG
This sequence comes from uncultured Verrucomicrobiae bacterium, assembly GCA_963832325.1. Lineage (GTDB taxonomy): Bacteria > Verrucomicrobiota > Verrucomicrobiia > Chthoniobacterales > JAATET01 > CAVVKW01. The sequence continues at coordinate 292,794 of CAWHTR010000001.1, forward strand.
TAAGTGTTCTCGATCTTGCTCGCCATGAAGACAATGCCGAATTGACTAATGGTGACGTTACGCCCCATCCCCATGGCGTCGACACTGAGTTTTGCGGGGATCACGTAGTTTCGCGGACCGGCCGATTTATTATCGATTGTATTGACGTTGCCCGGCCGGATGACCTCTTGGGGATCATTCGTGGTCACCGCATATCGATAGGTCGTCGGGTCGGGCGAATCGCCCAGGCTCACGTAATCGCTGTTCGTATTCGCACGGACCGTATCGAAGACCTGGGCCAACACCTTGTCCGCTCCCCCGGTTCCCCACTTGTCCGAGAAGCTCCCCCCGTAGCCCGGAATGTCGGCACCGGAGAGCGAACGCACGTAACTGAACAGCTGCTGGTTGCGTGCGAGATTCACGTCGACCGTGGGTGAGTCTGCGGGCTGGGCCGTCACGTAAAGGCCATCGCTGGCGATTCCTCTTTGGAACGAATACGAGAAGTCGCCCACCAAGGAACAGAAATCGATCAAACGATCCTTGACCGTCCGGTCGGCGGGCGAGGTTTGCTGCGGCCAGAGCGGAATCCTTGGAGTGCCGAAAAGCGTGGTTTCGGGGGCGCGATTGTGCGCGGTGGTGAAGAACGACCGCTGGGAAAGAAACGCCGCGGTGAGGTCGAGGTTGGGGGTTCGGTCAGGTCGGAAGAGCAACTCGTCGGCTGTGGCGTAGAGCCGGTCGCTGTCAGGCACCAGTGGCTCTCCCTTCCGGTATTGGCTTTGGTCACCGGTCGGCCAGACGCTGCCGTTAGTTTCCTCGCTCGTTTCAGCTCGCCCGGTGGCCGAAGTCCGCTGAGCACCCCCCTTTGACGACTTGTCCGAGTCGTCGGCGCTTCCGACGATCCTCGGTGTGAGGTTGTAGTAATTGACCAGAGGGGCGTAATAGTCGTCGGGACTAGCCACTTCGGAAGCGATTGAGGTCGCGTCGACCAGCGACACCGGCGGCACGTAATTCGCCGACAGTGAAGCCAGGATCGGGCTCAGGCTCGTCGTGGAAGGATGGCCGACCAGACGTTGGAATTCCCCCTGAACCGGCATCGCGATGGACATGCGGACCTCAGACCTCGTGGTGGCCTTGGGAACGTCCCAGAAGGTTCCTTCGCTCGCGGTGTTAATATTCAGTTTGCACGTGTCATCGTCGGCCCAGAAAGCAATGCGCCCCACGATCGGATTGTCCCGTTCGGGGACAGCGGTGGATCCGGCGAAGTTGGCCCTCCCGCCGCTGCCGCTGACGGGGGCGGTGAGCTGACCGTCTTTGAGAACGTAGATCCACTTGACCGGCATCGGCAGGCGGCGCGATGCATCGGTCGCTATGTTCGTGCCCGCGACATCTGTCGTGGCGGAAAAGCCTTCAACCGCGCCGGCACTGACGGCGAGCGTGGGGTCAGTATCCAAGACCGCAGGATCAGCAATGGGAAACACGGGTGCAGCGACAAAATCCGCCGGATCTGCCGGATCGGGCCGCTTGACCACCGCCGGTTCGTTGAGATCTGTGAAGATGGCGGGCTGAGTGTTCCACGTGTTCATCGCGGCAACCTCCGCGTCGACTTCCGCTTTGCCATAGTCGGAAACGACCATCTCATCGGAGGAGTATAATTTGTACGCGGTGACGTCGCCCGACGTGTCAAATGCCCGGACCATTCCTGGTTGAGACGCCCACCCGACCCGAGGTTGAATGGTGGCGTCGCGCACTTGGCCTTGCACGATATTTACGGCCGTCTCGGAGAGCCGCAGCGTCTCCTGCCCGTTAGCAAACGCGCCGGCATTTTGTCGATCAGTCCGCACGGTCACGAATAGCGCAAGGATGATAGCGGATAGGAGGACCAGAAAAGCTAGAGCGATGACCAGCGCGGCTCCCCGGGGGTGGAGTTTCAATTTATTTCTCACTCAATTCTCCTTTTGGGCCGTGTACTTTGCTCCCCGCAGGGGGATTAATTGGTTGAAGATCCGAAATGGAATGCCCTCGTCGACGAGCTTCGCCGAAAGTTCTGCCAGGTCAGCATCGAGTTTATCGGGGTCTTGGAACCATTCCGGGGCGAGACGGAGGGCCGCTGGCGGAGTGGTGCTGGTGCCCGTGACGCGAGCGGCGGCGGCGTCATCGACTGCCACCATGACGACGCGTAGCATCGGCGGCAACTGAGCGAACTGCAGGGCGTCGCGGTCATTGGCGCGGGTGCGACCGCTCTCGGTCCTCGAATCGTAAGTGTAAGTCTCGGTGATATCCCACGGATTCCAAGCCGGATTGATTTCCTTGGCGTCCTGCTCAGGCAACTCGGGTCGGAGAATTAGAGCTATGATGTTCTCCGCAATAGGCTGTGAGATCGAATTGGAGTCGAGTCCCCCGGTGATCCAATTCCGATCGTCGCTGGAGCTGTCATTGGTGAATTCTGGATAGCTCGTGAAGTCTTGAGAGGGTTGCACGTTCTCAATGAGACGAAACCGCCACCGCTCGGGCAGAGGGTCGAGAAACGACGGACGCCGGTCCTTATCCGATCCCCACTCAATGTAGTATCCGCAAGCGTTGAGGAGATTGGGCAAGTCAGCGTAAAGGGCAGAATTGTCCGTAAATCCAAGTGGCGCAAAAAAGAAGACGCCGTGCCCCGGGTGGACGCTGGCGTTTCCCGGCAAAATCGATGCCGCCGGGCCACTGACGTAGGCGAGGTCGCTTGCCCGTCCATACTCGTCGGGCACGAACGTAGTGTCGCCCGGTGCCCGGCGGTCCCAGGCCGCATCGTAATAATCGAGATACGTGTTGACGGTGGCTTGGGCGAGGCGCCGAGTCAACGTGTCATAGGCAGTCCGGGCTGCCGCGAACATTGTAACTGAGGTCGACGTAGACCTCCAAATCTTGAAGGTGCTATCAGTAACTGACAACAGCAAGATTGCGAAGACGCTGAGGACCGCCATCGTCACCAGTACTTCAATGAGGGTGAAACCACCCAACATCGAACGCCTGATGAGCGGAGGTCGACCGACCTCGTTCATGGTGCCGTCGCGGTCTCAGCCTCGGCCAGCAAGATTGCCGAGGTAGGATGGGTCGCAACAATCGCGCCTCCAGCGGGGTTTTCAACGGCCCAAAGGGCCGCGCACTTCAGGGACTGAGAGGTCGCGCCACCAGGGAGCGAAACGGGCGACACTTCCATTTTCGCGGAATAGACGGTGGACTCCGACTCCGCCGCGGTCAACTCACGACCCTCGACATCAAAATTCCGTTGCCTAACGGCGACTGCGTCAATCAACGCCCCATCGGTGAGCAAGAGTTCCGCGACCAGCCGCTGCTGAATCTGTGCCAGGACCGTGCTCGATTTTGCCTCGCGATGCGTCTGCAACGCCACCGGAAGCAAACCAAGCAAAGCCATGATCGCAAAGGAGAAGATCCCCAGCGAAAGCGCGATCTCAACAAGTGTGAAGGCGCTCGGCGTGTTGGCGGTCTTCGTATCAAACAGAGAATTGGAACGATTAGACATTAGTAAAGGGGGGAATAAGAGAAAGATACCACACGAGCGATGACGCGTCAGACCAAAGCTTCACAACGTATTTTTACACGTAGAACTATGAAACGCGTCTCAAACCATCGCCAGCGCCAAGTATACGCGTATATCAGACCAAAATTTGACCGGCATCACACCAGCCCCGCAGACTGATGTACACCGAAACTCGTCCCGCTAGTTCCCGTAAATGGGCACACCCCAATTCTCCACCGAGATTGCGAATATTCTGTTAGATGCCCATAAATCCTCCAACTCCGAACCAGCGCCCCCTGCGCATCGGCGTCGCCGGGGTGAGCGGCTACGCCAGCACGATCATCCGGTCGCTGCTGGAAGCTGGGAGTGAAGTGACCCTTTCCGCGGTCTGCGACCCGAGTCTCGAGTCCCAGTCCGAGGCGGTCGCGAATTTGCGCGCGGGCGGCGTCGACGTGTTTGATGATTATTCATCGATGCTCGCGAGTCCGATCGAGGCGGTCTGGCTCCCCGTGCCGATCCACCTGCACCGGAGCTTCACCGAGCAAGCGCTGCGGGCCGGCAAGGCAGTGATGTGCGAAAAACCAGCCGCCGGTTGTCTTCAGGATGTCGATGCGATGATCTCGGCGCGCGATCGCAACCGGCTCCCCGTGCTGGTGGGATTTCAAGACATCTACGCGCCCCACACGAGGGAAGTCAGCCGTCTTCTCTCAGAAGGCGCGATCGGGCGCATCCAGCTGGTGACCCTTCTGGGGGCCTGGCCACGGAATGCCGACTACTATCGGCTTCGAGCCTGGGCTGGAAACCTGCGCAAGGCGGAAACTTGGGTACTCGATAGCCCCGCGCAAAACGCACTTGCTCATTTTCTCAATCTCGCTTTGCACTGGACAGCGTGTTGTCCCGCTGGAAAGGCGCGGCCCGTCGAGATTGAGGCCGAACTCTACCGGGCGAATCCCATCGAAAACTACGACACATGCGGATTTCGCGTTCATTTCGAGAACGACGCCACCCTTCTGGCGATGCTCACGCACGCGAGTAACGACACCATCCAACCGGAGATCCGCATCGTGGGCGAGCACGGTGAAATGCGATTCAAAGCGTGGAAATCGATCACGTTCGAGGGGCCGAGCGGTTGGCGCGAAATTCCCCTCTCGACGCAAATCCATCAGTCGATGATCGAGACCTTCGCAGAGGTTGTGCGGGGGGAAGAATCAGATCGTCTCTCGGCGACTCTCGAGATGGCGCGCATCCACACTCTGGTGGTCAACGGAGCGAGCGCCGCGACCCCTGTTCACACCGTGCCGTCGCGCCACGTTTCCAACGACGGCGTTAGCCCTGCTGCGGTCACTGGCCTCACCGGGCTACTGCGGTCCTGTATCGCAACTGGTCGACTTCCCCACGAGACCCACGAGGCGGAGTGGACGCTGCCCGCCGGTTCGTGCGACCTCCGGGAGCTGCGGGAATTCACCGGTCCGGCGCGCGAGAGCGAAGCGCAGAGACTCGCGCTGCAATCATGATCGCAGGTCCCTCAATTTGACGTTTCGTTGGGTGACCTCCGCGTGCTTCGTCCAGATTTGAAAATCCTCTCCCGGCTCGAATCCGCCGTGCTCCTGACCGCCCGACGGTCGCAAATCGTGGCGACCACCCGGCCATTTGCTCTCCGTGACAAGATCGACGCTGACGTTGTCGAGGAGAACTCCCTCGATCTCTGCGGCCTCGCTCCCTTGAATAAAAACGCCCGACTCAGAGCGGCAGCGAATATTGTGAAAACGGACGTCGCGGATTTTTCCCGCCGGATCGCCGTCGTTGCGCGGGATTGAGGTGACGTAGATCGGCTCGCCGTTGCCCCAGTAAAGCGGGTGGAATCGACGGGTCTCGATGCTGCAGTTGGAGAATGCCACGTTCTCGACCGTGCCGCTGTCGCGGAGCTGGATACTCAGACCGCGGTGAGAGCGGCGGATGAGACAGCCGTCGACCTGGATGTTGCGAAACACACCCGCGCTCTCCGTGCCGATCTTGATCGCCGCCGAAGTGCTCACCAAGTCGCAGTTGGCGATCAGGATACCCTCACACGGGCCGAGGTCCGCGTGCTCGCGCGTGTTCTTCAACACGATGCAATCGTCCGCCGCCTCGATGTGGCAACCAAGGATCCGCACGTTGCGGCAGTGGTCGGGGTCGATGCCGTCGCAATTGGGAACGTCGAGCCGGTTGAGGATCGTGAGCGACTGGCAAAGGACGATCTCGCAGCCGGTGAGGTGAATCGTCCACGAAGCCGAATCCCGAAAGGTGAAGTCACGCAGGGTGACCTGCCGACAGTTGTGAAACCCGATCCCCCGCGGACGCCACGGCTTTGGCTGACGAATGTAAGCCCCATCATCGGTCCGCCAACCGTCCATGTAGTCAAGCGCCGACCCGTCAATGACACCGAGACCGGTGATCGCAATCTGCTCGGCGTCGCGGGCTTGGATGATGAACGCGCCCTCACCGACTCCGTAGAGACCAGCCATCCCGCTCTGCGCAACGAAGTCGCCCGGTTCGGACGAGGCCTTCAATACCGCGCCGGATTCCAGGTGCAGCTCGGTGCGTGAATGCAGCGTGAGTGTGCCGCACCGGTGGCTCCCGGCAGCCAGCATGACACAGCCGCCCCCCGCCCGACCGACCCGGTCCAGGGCGGATTGGATGCGTTCAGTGGCGAGTTCTGAAGCGGACTCGGGTGGCGATACGGTGAGGGTTGACATGGAGAGGTCGCCGCCGGACGGCGGGTCAGTTTCCGCCATCGCTCGCGACAGAAACTTACCGTCGCGGGCTGCGCGGCTACAGCGACGCGTCGTCGGTGTGTTCCTCCGGGTCGCCGCCTTCGGGGGCCTTGTAGGACGTCATTTCCCCGAGTGGAGGCAACGGATCCGAGCCGAGGAGGACGGTTTCCTGACCATCGCGTTTCACGACGGCGACACCCGGGATACCCGGTGCCGGGTCGGAATTCAGGTAGACTTCCTCGCTCTCACCATCGAGTTCGACGCGGACACCCGTGCCGCCAGCCAACGCGGTGAACGTCGGTTCCTTGGTGCCTTGCTTCTGCGGATAAAGCACCCAAAGCATCGGCGTGTTGGGGCCGGTCTCGACCCGGACCCACTTCTGGTATTCGCCCGCGAGCCACTTACCCTTCCAGCCCTTCGGCGGGATGAGCGCCTCGCCGTCGGTCTCCTTAATTTTCGCGTGCCAGGCTTCCAGTTCCTTCTGGTCCTCAGGCACGATCTTCTTGCCATCCTTGCGCGGCCATTTGTCCGGCCCGCTCATGTGCTCGTCGAAGTAATACCAACGCCCGACCTCGAAGTCATTAATGTCGGGATTCGCGAGGAATACCACCGCATCGGTGTCCCACTGGCCTTCGGCGCGAATAATCTGACCGTCGCGCTTCACGTCGCGTGCCAGCAGGTGGATGTTCAAATGCTGGCGGTCAGCGCTCCGGGTCTCGTCGCGGACGACCAAGTAGTCGGCCAGCGGACTTTTCTCCGGATGCTTCACGAGCATGAGAAATCGGCGGTGGGTGATCGGGACGGCGGCCTCCCGCGTCGGGTAGTGATACTGAAACTTCGCGTCTTCGGGATAGATCGGCGAGAGCGTGAGCGTCTCGTCCGTGCGCTCCGCCACGATCACATCGGCGACCGGCGTCGTCTCGAACCCGCCGACCCGGGCGGTGGCCTGGATTTGCTCCATCGCCGGCACTTCCCCCGAGTCGCCCTCGTGGGTGAACGGGCGCTGCACGCCAAACGTCATGGAATTATGCAGCGCCGCGTGATCGCCACGCGGGTGATACGAGCAATTGTAGTCGAGCGAGAGGGGCGTGCCAGCTCCGTAAAAATGATAGCTCAGCTCGTCGTTGTGATAATGCCCGCGGGCCGGGCCAGCTTTGAGGCTCACGAAGGTCTCGTCCGGCTGTCCGAACCGCGTCCGCATGATCGAGCCGAAGCCGTAGTAGTCGGCGCTGCCCCAGTCCATATTGTCCACTGACGTCGCGGGAATCCCGTGATCGATCATCACCAGTTCGGTGAGCAACGGCGTTTCGACGCCCTGCTCGGAGACGAGCTGATAGGTGCCCATCATTTCCGAGGCGAATTCGGGGTCGCTTTCCTTGAAAAATTTCGCGAGTTGGCCGAACGCCTCCTTAGCGCCCGAAACCCAGCGGTGCGTGTCGCCGATCGGCGCTTCGTGACGCAATCCCAATCGCGCGTCGAAGGGCGTCAGCAGGTTCCGATGCCACCGTCCGGTCTTCTTGTAGAGCGGATTGTCGGCGACCGGATTCGCAAACCCGATGTTATTGAACAACGACCCGATCTCGAGCTGGAGGTGGAGAGCGTAACCGGAATACCCAGGACATTCGTAGCCGACACCGTCCGGAGCAAGCAACGTGCGCTCCTGGTCGTCCTTGAAGTTCTCCAGCGCGAAGTTCAACCATTCGTCCGAATCGGGATGATCGCGCAGCGCCGCTCCAGCGAACGCCGCCACCATGTATTTGTCGGTGTGGAAGTTCGGGTTTCCCGGCCCCCAGCCGATCTCGTAGCCCGGCCATTGGTCGAGGTCCGTGAAGATGTAGCCCAGAGCCGCCTGCGACGCTCCGCCGATCGGCTCGCCGCTACTGAAGAGATCCGCCAGCGCAAATTGGTCGTCGAGCTGACGAACCGCCCGGCTCGTGGGATTCAGAAAATCATCCTGATAGCGCCGTCCGAGCCAGAGACTGGCGTCGGGCAGACGCGGCGGCTTCACGTCCTCGCCCTGGATCAGCGCGACGAGATCCTTCTCCACCCCCTTCAGCTCGTCACCGCTCTTCAGCCGGTCCCGCAGGACTTTCATGACCGGCGTGTCCTTTTTCCCCGCAAAATCACTTTGCAACTTCTTCAGCGTCGACTCATCGAGAAGGATGGACGGCCCCGCTTTGGACGGATCGCGTTTCCACTCCAGCACGTACTTGTGCATCTGATCGTCGAGCGTCCAGTCCGCGTGACGGCGGACGATGCTGTTCAGATTTGAGGTCGTGTCGAAAAGCTCTCGCGGCCCGGCGAGCACGGCGTAGGAACGCGTGCCGGCGGCGATCGGGAATTTCATTCGCGCCGTGTCACCGTTCTCGGCGTAGACGCGGATCGTCTGCGCGTAAGGGTTCTCCCAAAGCATCGGATGCGTTGCCACGACGCCGAAGGCGGGGGCCTGCGGGTCATACTTCGAGTTCTCCGTCTTCTTCCCCGGCGTCGCTCCCGAGCTGGTCACGAGAAAATCCTGACCGCCACCCGGCATCTGATTCCAACGTGGTCGCAGCGCGACGAACGGCCCACGCTGACCCGGCTGCGGCTCCAGCGGGACGTAATTCATGTTCGTGTTCCCGCCGAAGTTCTCGTAGCCGAACCACCGGATCCACATCGCCGTGTCGATCCCTTCGTTCAGCTCCCAAAAATACTCCAACGTCCCCTCCGCGATGTCCGTGCTCTCGGTCACCGCAATCCACGGATCACCCGCGACAAAGCGCAGGGTCGCCGTGTAACTTTCGCCGCCTTCGAAGGCATACGCGATCTCGATATCCACGAAGACCGGCCCCTCGACGAGCACCCGGGTCGTGATCGACTCCACCGTCGCGTCGCCCTCGAACCACGCCCGGCCACGCCAGTCCTTCCCGCCCTCGAGCCGGATTCCGCCCAGCACCGGTGGCGCATCCTTCGCGGCGACGGGAGCCTTCAGGTTCGGCGCCGGCACCCGAAAATCGTAAACGCCATTGCTCACGACGATCGTGTCGCCGTCCTTCCGCTGCGCGAGCGGCGAGTCCGTGCTCCCCTTCACCAGTAGCACCTCCTTCGACTCGTCGCCTTTTTTGCCGCCCGCCAAGGTCGCGATAAACCAGACGCGGGTCTTGCCATCGGACGTCTTCTCGATCTGCGCCGGGCGCTTCTCCCCGTCGATCTCCACGGACAGCGGACCGGAGGCCGACGGCACGTCGAGGTGAACCAGTTCCCCCGGCCAATCCAATTTCAGCGGATTCGGGATCGTGAAAGATTCCTGAGCTAACAGCACCGACGGGAGGAAACAACAAGCGAGGAGGAACGAGCGCATGAGCGAGCTACCATAGAAATGCCCGGCAACCGAGGCAACGATTCGGCGGGCGATCAGGATGTTTACGCGTAGAGTGACCGCCAAGTTCAGGACCACGGCGCTTCGGCCCGTTCTCAATCACCGTCGGGCCCCCGCGGCCATTGGCCGGGGGCTTGGCGATCACGCGCCTTCGGTGCGTTGTCCAGCGATCAGCCGCGCCACTCGCACGATCCGCTGATTTCCATACGGATAGGGCGTCGCCCGGAACGTGAGCATCCCTTTCGCCGCGTCCTGCGAGAACTCCAGCCGCTCGCCGGTGTCGGCCCACTCGATCCGCTTGATCTCCGGGAGATCTCCCTCGATGGCGTGCAACCCGACCGCGCCCTCCGCACCGAGATGCAGGTTGCCGTGGATCGGTAGGTCGTGAACGAAGCACAGGAACTCATCCCCGCTCGCCAGCACGACATCCGCTCCGCCAGCGCGCAATCCCTCCGCCGGACGGCCGGAATACAGCCCCTCGCCGCAGCCCGCAATCCAGCGGCCCACGATCCGCATTGTCTCAGTCTCGTAACCGGGAAGTGAGCCGTCGGCGTTTGGGCCGATGTTGAGCAGGAGATTTGCACCAGCGCCGCGGCAGGCCGCGAGGGTCCGAATGAGCGTTGCCGGACTCTTGGCGGAAAAATCACCGTCCGCCGCGCCCCAGTGACTGTTGATGGTCTCGCACATTTCCGAGGCGAGGTATTTGGCATGCCCCGTCCGGTCCAGAGCGCGCGGTTGGCCCTGCTCGAACGTGAGGACGTCGACCTCGGGATGGCCCAATGCGCCGAGCGCCTTCACGCTCGAGTTGTTCACGATCACGCAGTCGGGCTGCTTCGCGCGGATGAGTCCGTAGAGCGCGTCCTCCTGCCAGTCGCGTTCGGGGCGCGCCCAGTTGCCGTCGAACCATAGCCCGTCCACTCGACCGTAGTGGGTGAGCAGGATTTCCACCGAGTCCCGCAGGTATTGCAGGTAGCCGTCCCAGTCCGTATCGAAGCGCTCGTCGCGCCAGTCGAGTGTCGTGTGATAAAAGAAGACGGCTAGCCCCTCCTCGCGGCACGCTTCGGCGAATTCCGCGACAAGATCGCGTCCCGCCGGGCTGTGCGGGGCGTCGAAGTCGTTGAGTCCCCGGGTATCGTAGAGCGAAAAGCCGTCGTGGTGGCGGGTAGTCAGGCAGGCGTAGCGAAAACCAGCCTCCTTCGTGAACCGCGCGATAGCCCGGGCATCGAACTTCTCGGCGCGAAAGTTCTCCGCCAACCGGGCGTAATCAGCACGCGGAATCTCCCGGTAATGCATCGCCCATTCCCCGGCGGCCATTTGCGAATAGAGTCCCCAATGCAGAAAAAGCCCGTAACCGAGATTCTCATAGGCCCGGATGCGCGGTGGAATCGTCATCACTTAACCTTGAAAACAACGTAGTATCCGTCCCGCTCGCCGCCGCCGAATTTCTCCTGCACCGGCTTGTAGGTCGGCGAAGGGTAGTTGACACCGGTATCGCCCGCCGTGCCGCTCTCCTTCGCGCTGCCGGCGATCACGACGATCCCACCGCGCTCGGCGACGGTCGTTATTTTGGTGTGCGGAAAGTAGCCGGATTGCAATCGTTCGAAATCCTGGTCGAACACCGCGAGGAAGCCACCACCCAGGTAGCCGCCCTCCGGGGCCTCCCACCAACCTTTTTCCACTGGCATCCCCGACGCGCTATCGCCGACGACGAACACCCGGCCTCGCGAGTCACCCGCCGCGTCCTTCATGAACAGCGTATTCGCCCGCTGCGGCGTGAGCCACGCCGACATGAATGTCCCCTTCTGCAGATCCCCCGACTTCGCGTTGGCCCGGAAGATCACGCTCGTGCCACTCGCGCCCTTGAAGCCGTGACCCGGTCCCTTCTGAAACACATCGTCGAGAACCTTCTCAAGCGGCTTGGTTTCGTCGCGCGGATTTTTGCCGAGGACCGTGTTGCCTCCGTCGGCGCGCAGTCCGAGCAGGAACTCGCCGGTCTCCGTCGTCGCGAGAAACTCGCCCATCGAGTCCGCCATGAGACCCGTGCCGCCAAACTTCGTTTGCACCTGCTCCTTCGGATTCGGGTTCCACAGTGCCCAGATCTCTTTGCCGTCCCGGTCGAAGCCGTAGGCGTAGGGATCCTTCCACGGTTCGCGCCCGGTATTCGTCATTCCGTATCCCGACACGGCCACCTCGCCCGTTTGCGGCGAGATCGCCATGCCGGCGGGACGGTTGTCGCCGAAGGATTTCCATTTCACCTCCCACACTTCCTTCCCGTCGCGGAAACGCTTCATGAGGGCTTTCTTCAAGACGACCACGTCGCCGTTACCATCGATCCCGAGATCCATGACCTTCGGTTCGAACATCGTCCACGCCTCACTCTTCCCGTCCATCGGCACTCGCGTGATGAACGTGCCCTCGCCCCGTGTTTCGCCGATCTCGACCTCCGAAGACGCGTCTCCCAGAACGTAAAGATTCCCCGACGAATCGAGAGCCAGTTTCTTCGCCTCGGCCGGCATGGTCAGCAAAGCGACCATCTCGCTGCCGTCCGGCGAGAGCATCGCCACGAATCCATCGCCCCCGTCCTCCGGTGACCCGCCGAGTTTCGTCGCGGTTACCCCGGGCTGTTCGAGCAACTCCCCATTCCCGGCGAGAAGAATCCGACCATCCGGGAGAATCGCGGTGTCGACCAGCTCCTCCTCGCCCGAGCCTCCCAACCAACCCGCGGCGAGCACTTCGAGCAGCCCGCTCTGGTTCGGCTCCGACGAGGCGGCGAATCCGCCGGTCGGGATCGTGAGAATGGCGGCGAGGGAGAGGATCGTGCGCATCCGACGACGATGTCCGAAACGTGATCGTGATCAAGCGGCTTGAAATTGTACGTGTAAAAATCCGCACCCTTTGGGAGGGATCGGTCACGCGCCCGCAGTTCTACGGGTACAAGTCTCGCGCTTTTGACAGCGGAGAAACACGGAGCAACCGTGATCGTCGGCGATTGACGCCCTTTTGGTTCACTGTCTACCCCCCTCATGAAGAGCGTTTTTCTGCCCGTATCGATTCTGATTCTGATCCTCTCCGTGATCTTGGTCGGGCTACTGGGGATCGACCGACCCGACGAAGCCGATCTGGTGAACGCGGCGAAGTCACGGGAGCCAGTGGGTTCTTCGGTGCGGCCAGCGTCCACGCCGCGAGCGGCGACGTCCCACGTCTCATCGTCCGACGCGTTTCAGGATTGGACGAATGCATACTTGGCGGCACCTCTCGCCGAGCGCCCGGCCTTGGAGCGGCGGGGAGTGGAACTCGCCGCCGCCCGCCGCGAATCCATGCTTCGACTCATCCAGAGTAACCCCGAGCGGGCTCTCGCGGCGATGGTGTCTCCCGCGACCCGCGCCGCTCTCCCGACCAAGGTGGTCGCACAACTCGAGGAGGTCGTGATGGGAGAGGGATTCTTCGGAGTCCTGAGCATCTGCCACCTGCACGACGCGCTCGAGGGGGAATCCGGCTCGGTCGAGCACCGATCGCACGTCAAGCGTGAGGTCGGTATCGATGATCGCTTTCTGACGGCTCACACCTACGGGAGCCGCACCGATCAACTCACCACCGAGAACGCGTCGATCTTCGGCGTCGCGCTCGACGGACATCTCGCGCTCCACGAGAACGCCGCCGTGCCGGTGGCTCGAAGTTTTCTCTCACCGGCCAGCATCGAGGAAGTTGGACCGGGGGAGTTCGCCGCGATTCATGACGGCGACATCGCCGTCTTCCAATCCGCGACTCAGCGCCAGGAGTGGATCGCCGACCAGACGGAGGAAGTCGCGGCGGACGCCGACGGTTTGGTGACGGCCAAGGGCCTCGTGTTCGATCCCGGGACGCCCCCGACTGGAGCGAGTCCGCCCACCGCCGTTTACAATCGATACAGCGGTCGAAACAGTCACCAACTCGGCCCCAAAACGGTGATGATGATGGTCGTGCGACCGAGCGACGGCGAGGCCTACGGAGCGTCCGTGCCCACGCACGCGTCGACGATCGCCGGACTGAACAGCAGCTCCCAGTGGTATTACAACGAGAGCTACAAGCAGCGTGGTTCGGGCCGAAGGAGGATTCCTTCGGGGTCGTCGACACCTTGGTCGTGACGGTCGAACTAGCCCTGCCGAGGACCATTCAGGAATACAAGGATAGCTTCGGCACGCTGCGGGCTGACGCCAAGGCGGCGGTGGAGGCGCAGGGCGGCGAGTGGACGAGCAACGGCCCGAAGGATCCCGACCGCTTCGACCGTTGGGTCGTGATCGCCAAGTCCAAGCTCATCGATTCGACCGGACTGGCCTACGTCGGCGGCAACTTTTCGTGGTCGGGCACCAATCTCGGGAGTGGAACGGCGCGCCACGAATGGGGGCACAACTGGGGCGTGAATCACGCCAACCGTTGGGTCGGCGACGACTCGATCCCGCGCAACAGCTCGGGCGACCACTCGGAATACGGCGACGGGGCCGGGATCATGGGGGGCAGTGGATCGTTCAATCCGCTCTTTAAGGAACGACTCGGATTTCTCTACCCGCCGGATGGCGATATCACCGAGGTGACGACGAGCGGTACCTACCGCATCTTTGATCACACCGAGGGAGCCGCAGACAAGCCCGACACCCGGGCCCGGGCGCTGAAAATTCCAATTACGGGCACGTCGTCCGTGTCGAAATATTTGCTCTTCGGCCTCCGCCACGAAGGAGGCACCGATGGCGGCTCCAGTCGGTCCGACTGGAACCGCAATGCGTTGGAACTGCATTCCGACCAGGTCTCCGCGAGCGGCGCAGAGAACGACGGCAGCCATTTTCTCGACACAACGCCCGGCTCCAAGGTGGGGATCAGTGACCGGGACGACGGCGGCCTCCTAATCGGTCGCACCTACAGCGAACCCGCCGATCTCAATGGCACCAGCCTCCTCGGCGCGGTCCACGTCACCCCGGTCGCCCGCGGTAGTCTCGTCGACGACAGCGTGACCCACGAATACGTGGACGTGGTCGTCAACGTCGGCGACTTCTCGGCCAATCAACCCCCCACCGCATCCCTCGCCGCATCCAAGACCGCCACGTCTCCGGGAGAATCGGTCACTTTCACCACCACGGCGGCGGATCCCGACGGCGATTCTCTGGCCTACTCGTTCACCTTTGGCGACGGCCAATACGGTTACGATAACGCAGCCATCGTCACCCATTCCTTTGCTTCGCCGGGTTACCAGGAAGCGGTGGTGACCGTGAGTGACGAGAAGGGTGGCACCGCCACCGCCAGCCAATTCATCAACGTCGGCAACCAGCCGATCTACGACCCGGTCGCTACCGGGGCGACGACCGGTGGTCTCAATTACGACTATTACGAGCAGGCCTTCACCAGCATCCCGGACTTCGAACAACTCCTCCCAGTCGCGACGGGCACGGTGGCCACGGTCACGATCGGCCCGAGGCTCCGCAACGACGACTTCGCCTTCTCCTACCGCGGGTTCATTTCCGTCCCGAGCGACGACGTTTACACCTTCTATCTCCGCAATGAAGATGGCGCTTCGCTGACGGTGGCCGGTCAGGTTTTAATCAATAACGATGGCATCAAGAGCAGCGCCGACGAGGCCTCCGCTTCCATCGCGCTGAACGCCGGCCTGCATCCCATCGCCGTCGCGTTTTTCCATCGAACCGGAAGCGAGGAACTGGCGCTCGACTGGCGATCCAACGCCACCGGTAACGTCCGTGGCCCAGTGCCCGAGGGTGCGTTGCGCCAATCCGATTTCACGGGAAACCTGGCTCCCGCCGTCAGCGTCACCGCCCCGGCCGCCGCCGCAGAATTCCCGTTGGGCGATCCGATTCCGATCTCGGCATCCGCGAGCGACGCGGACGGCGTCACGAAGGTATCGTTCTTCGCGGGGAGCCTCTACCTCGGCCAATCCACAACGGCCCCGCACACGTTCAACTGGACGACCGCCCCCATCGGCAACCACGCGCTCACGGCCGTCGCCTACGACGCAGTCGGCCAGCGGACGCAATCCACTGCCGTCAACGTGAGTGTCGTTCCGTCGGCTGTCCGGCGCGGTCTCGGACTCAACTTCTTCGGCAAGGCGGCCACCGCCGATGCGACAATCCCGCCCACCGCACTGGTCGGCGCGATGTATCCGGCGGCCAATTGGAACAACCTCGACAGCAACGAGAGAAGGGGAATCAACGGGACGGTGCTCGACCTCGTGAACAGTGACGGGGCCGCGACCGCGGCGGACGTGACGTGGTACACCGCCGCAAGCGATCAATTCGCCAGGGGCACGAGCACGGCGGACATCAGCACGGCAGCCGGTCGCATGATGCGAGGTGTGCTCGACGGTCGCGCTGACCAAGCCGGGCCGACGATCACGGTGACCGATATCCCCTACTCGGAATACGACGTGTTCGTCTATTTTGAAGGCCTCGAAAACGCGAATTCCAGCACGCGTCCGCATCAGATCACGCTCACCCCGACGCTCGGACCCGCTCCGTCGCCGCGCTTTGGAATGAACGCCCGCACGGTCACCTCGGGCTCCACGGCCGTCGATTATTCCAACTACGGCGAGTTCACCGGCTTCCGCGAGTCCACGGCGACGACGCTCGGAAACTACACCAGCGACGAGGCGCAAATCCAGAGGCTGCTCGGCAACTACGTGGTGTTCCGCGGGATCTACGCGCCGGGCATCACGGTCCGGGGACTTCACACGGACAGCGGCGCCCTCAACTACGTCGGCATCGCCGGCATCCAGATCGTCGAAGCGCCGCCGTCCATTCCGCGCGTCTTCGTCCGGCAGTCCGATGCCATCACCACCGTCCGGGAAGGCGGTGCGACCGACACGCTCGACCTCAATCTCACCGTCCAGCCGACCAACGGCGCGACGGTCACCGTCACCCTCGACGGCGGCGATCAACTCGCCTTCTCATCGGACGCACTGACCTTCGACGGCAGCAACTACAACGTGCCGCAGACCGTGACCGTCTCCGCTGTGGATGACGCCACGAAGGAGGGCGATCATTCCCAGGACGTCGGATTCGCCGTCGTCAGTTCGACGGCTTCGAACTTCTCGGGACTAACCCCGCCGCCGATCCCGGTCGCCATCTCCGATAACGACAAGCCGACTCTCACGCTCGCCAGCTCGGGGCAACCCGCCGAGGCGGGAGCCACCGCCGCGACGATCACAGTCACTCGCTCCGGCCTCGACATCCTCGACCAACCGGAGACCTCCGTCATTGTCTTCACCGGCACCGCGACGCCCGGCACCGATTACTTCGTCACCGGAGCCGATTCGTTCAACACCGCCACCGGCGAAGCGATCGTGACCATCCCCGCCGGCGCCCTCGGTCGGGCGATCACCGTCCGCGCGATTGACGATTCCCTCGGCGAAGGTTCCGAATCGATCACCGCGACGATCTCCCCGAGTCCATCCGACTACGATCTGGGCACGCCTTCCGCCCTCACCGTCGCGATCCTCGACGACGAGATCCTGCTGAGCGAAAACTTCGAGAGTTTCTCTGCCGTCGGAAGCGGGAACGGTTGGTCGAACGGATTGGGAACCGATTTCAACTGGACCGTGAATTCCGGCAACACGCCATCCAGCGCCACCGGCCCGAGCATCGATCACTCCGAGCGCACGGCCGCGGGAAAGTATCTCTTCACGGAAGCCTCCAGCCCGAACTTCGCGAGCAAGCGCGCGGACCTGATCTCTCCGACCTTCGATCTGGCCGGAGCCTCGGGAGCCAGCCTTGAGTTTTACTACCACATGTTCGGCACCGACATCGGTACGCTGCACGTCGACGTCTTCGCCAACGGGACCTGGCAGGACTCGGTCGACATGATCGTCGGCCAGCAGCAAACCTCTCAGACGGACGCCTGGCGGAAACGCATCGTTCCACTCGATGCCTTCCTCGGTGGCGAAGTGCGGGTACGCTTCCGAGGCATCACCGGCCCGAACTTTGCCGGGGACACGGCGATCGACAGCGTGGCGGTCCTGGCCTCGACGACAACTGCGCTGGCCCCCGTCGACCAGTGGCGGCTCGACAAATTCGGGAGCAGCGAGAACTCCGGCGTCGCGGCGGACGACTTCGACGCCAACTTCAACGGGCGGGCCAATCTGTTGGAATTCGCCCAAGCCACCGACCCGCTTGGATCGACCGGCCCGTCCGCGACGACCTCGACGACGCTGACGGCGGGAGGCGACTCGACTTTCCAATTCCGCTGGCGCAAGGGCAACCACGGCGTAACTCGTAAAGTCTGGATGTCATCAACGCTTGCAACCGCGAGCTGGACCGAGATCACGGCCACGCCGACGCTGGTCCCCTACGCGGGCGACAGCGAAGCCGACGTCCTCCAGGTCACCGTCCCAACCCCGGCCCCAGGCGATCGGCTCTTCTTCCGACTCGAAGCCACTCGCGACTGATCCGGGAGTCGAGCGTCAGCGCCACTTCACTCCCGCCGCGCGCACCACCGCAGCACGTCGGCGAGCTGGTCCATCGCGTCGGGATTTTCGACCGTCCAGTTGAACCCCAGCTCGACCGCGTTCGCGCTCCGCCATTCTGCGTTCGGACAATGCGTTTCCCGGTAGTCAACGCCTGCCCGCCGGATCTGGTCATGCCAGAAGACGCGCGGCCCTTCGTAACTCGCTGGATTCAGCCGACGCAACCGATGGATCGGCGTCGGAATGTAAACAAACGCACCGGCTCCGCGGGAGTTGAGCCGTTGGACGTAGTCCGCGCGGCTCAAGCCGGAAGTCTCGGAGTCATGAAGCAGCGAGAGCAGGTGATGGCAACCCTCCGCCCCGGGAAGTTCCGGCGGCATGAGAACCGCCGCTTCGCCCGCCAGATTCGCGCGGAGCCGCGCCGCGTTCGCCCGTCGGGCCGCGATCTCACCATCGAGGAAAGGCAAAGCCGCCTCCACCAGTGCCGCGCCCACCGCGCACGGCCGCCAGCCGAGCTGCAGCGAATCCAGTAGCCCCCGCGCTTCCAGCCTTTCACGCGCATCCGCATTGAGACCACGCGGATGTTTTCCGTGCAGATACGCCCGCTCCGCCGCCAACGGATCTTCGAACACCGCGTAGCCTCCCTCGGTGCCGCCCAGCAGCTTCATCGCCATGCAACTGAACGCCGCCGCGTGCCCGAACCGCCCCACGCGCTCACCGTGCAACCGCGCCCCGTGCGCCTGACTCCCATCCTCGAAAAGCAAGATCCCGCGTTCGTCCGCCAGCTTCCGCAGCGCCACCGCGTCGCACGGATGCCCGAAGAGATGCACCGCAAGAATGGCTCGCGTCCGCGGCGTGATCGCCGCCGCCACGCTCGCAACATCGAGCAGCCCCGTTGTCCGGTCGATGTCGGCAAAGACCGGCACCGCGCCAATGGCGAGGATACTGGAAACCGTCGCGCCCCACGTGTAGGGCGTCGTCACCACCTCGTCGCCCGGCCCGATCTCGTGTCCCAGCATGATCGCCTCGAGCGCCGCCGTCCCCGAGGCCACGAACCACACCTCGCCACCACCGTGATAATCCCGCAACGCCGCCTCCGTCTCAGGCGCACCCTCCAATCGCGTCCAATCCCCCGCCTCCAGCACCCGCACCGCGGCCGCAATCACCTCCGGGCGCCGCACCGGATGATCGGGCATCTGACAGGTCAGCCTCGGCCCGGATTGGAGCGACGAAGAATTTTCGCAGGAATCTGCCATGCGGTGAGGATAAGCTGTCCGCCCACGCTCCGGGAAGGTCGTGACGTCGCCGAAAGGATTTACGTGTAGAAGTCGCCGGCAGAGACGGGGCGAACCGAGCCTCGTCCCGCCCCGCAAAAAAGGCTGGGCGCGGAGTTCCCTCCGCGCCATCGCCTCTTTTCGAAATCCCCCGCGCTCCGGCGAGTGAACGCGCTCGGAGGGCGGGGGTTTTTCAATTGCCGGGTCTCCTACTGAGCCGGGGCATTCGCCGCGCTCACGAAGTCATCGATGATTTGATCATTGATCAACGCATTCGCCGGGTCGGCCCAGGTGAGCACCTCGCGGGTGTCTTCCGCCGAGTCGACGTGCTGTTGAAGGAACTGGGACGGGATGACTTCACCGGACAGGATGTCGTCGGTGTGGACCAGGTAGGCGGCGCGAATATCGTTCGCGAGGAATCGCTTGTACTGGGCGGCGGAACCCGCAAACCCCGTGGCGTCATCACCCATCCGCTTGAACAGATACTTGTAATATCCGAGGTAATATCCCTTCCGGGCCGAGTAAGGAAGCGTGAGCGAGCGCTTCGCGCGGTGCACCGCGTTCATGAATACCTGATGGACGCGGTACTCGTGATGCCAGAGTTTTTCGATCACGTATTCGCCGCTCAGAGTCGCGTTGCTTGATCCAGAATGGAGCAACGCGGGGTCCATCACCCAGCCAAGGAGATGCCAGGCTGGACGGAGCGAATCGCGGGCCGCGATCATGTTCTTCGTGACGGTGAGCGTAGGATCCTTCGCGAAGGTCTCATCGTGACGAAGCGGGAATTCGTCGTAGGACGTCCGCTCAGCACTCCGGGCGCTCTCGCCGACATCCCAGATTGGCGCATCTTCGCTGCCAAGCCCACGCTCGTTCGGGAAGGGTCCCTCGTCGCCGATCTGCGACGTGAAGAAGTCCGTCCGCCCGATGGCCCGCTGAATCTGATCGTGCTGGAAAATGAGATTCGAAAGAAACTTCCGGCTCTCCATCTCCCGCCAGTGCTGCGTGGTGGTCGTCCGCGCGTTGTGCGGATCGGGCACGAGTAGCGGCGCGACGCGGTGATACATGTCCCAGAAGTTCTCGTCCGTCGGATTGGCGAGGTAGGCATCCTGCGCCTGTTCCCACTCACCCGCACCCGCCGGGATCACTTGCTGACCGATGCTGGCCACCCATTCGTCAATGCGGCCACCTTCCACTTCGCCGCTCCGGCTGGCTGAATGCGACCACAAGTTCATCGGCACACCGAGTGGGATCGAGTTGACGTCGAGTGCCTTCATCTCGTTCACCGCCGCCCGGGCCTGCGCCAGGGTCGTGATCTCACCCTGGAACAACAGGAAGCCACCGTCCTCGAGATAATCCGCGAAGACCGCGTCCTGCTGCAGCGTGTCCGTGTATTGCTCGCCGAGCAACACGCCCGTCGGCTGGAACGGTCGGAAAGTCTCGACGTCCTGCAGACCTCCCTCGGGCGGATACTGCGCCCGCCACATCTCCAGCATGGCGAAGATCGCGTCCGCGTCGGCAACCGGCAGATGCGGCTCGGTCGCCCGGCGCAGATCAGCCTGGTCGAAATCGAACACCGCGATGTCGTAACCCGCTGCGCCGTGACACTCAGCGCACGTGATCCCGTTCATGTCCGCTTTGCGCCACGAGATCAGGCCTGCCTCCAGGATCGGCGCGTCGTCCGGGTTGACCGTCCGGCGGAACTGCACCGCGTCTGCGGTGACGCTCCCGGAAGCCCCGGCTGTGCCGATCACCACGGACCCAAGCACGCCCGGATCAAACCGATGGACACCGACGGAAACCCAGCCCGAGCCGTCCGTCGATTGATTTACGGTCGTCGTCTGACTCCCGTCCGCACTGATCACTTCCACCGGCACCGCCGAAGCGAAACCCGGTCCTCCCGGCCACCGCAGAGCGACCTCGTAGTAGCCCCCGTCGAGAAACGGTCGGAAGGTGTAGGTGCTGCCCGACCCGCCGCTGGCGTCCCGGCGAGTCGTCCCGGGTCCCGTGCTGACCACGGACCACGTGCCCGTTTCCTCCGTAACATCCGACGTCCCGTCCTCGATCTCGAACGACGACGTCGGCTCGGGGTCGATTTCGAGAAACACAACGCTCGTCTTCAGATCCGCCGAAGCCCCGTTGTCCAGCGTCAGTTTTCCGTCGACCACCGTCACGATTGCGGAGGCCAGCGCCGTTTTTTTCGTTCCCAGAGAGGTCCCCGCGTGCACCGGTTCGCCCTCGACGTTGATCACGTTGAGCGTCTGACGGTTTGGTCCGCCGACCGCGACCGTTACGCGATAACGTCCCGCTGGCACGTCCTCCAGCGACCACTCCGCCCCGGGCGGCAGGCCGATGTGCGTATTGGAAAGCACGGAACTCGTGAAGTTCGTCAACTCTGCGCGAGCGCTCAGGTCCGTGTTCCAACCGTAGGTCCATCCGTTCCCCCGGTCGGCCACCGTCGCCCCGCTGTCCGCCAGATATGGCGCTTCCGATGGTCCCGTGGCGGGCTGGAAATTGAATCCAATGATTGACCCGATCTTCGGCGGGAAATATCCCGGCGTGCCGGCAGTCGAAACGTTCTGGGTGGCGAAGTTGACCTCGTCGAAGACCGCCTCACTCGATTGCGAGTCATCGTGCGATGTCACCGCCAGCCCGACCCAGACCTGCGACGTCATGTTGATTTGCCTCTGCGCGATCTGCGACCAAGCCACGCCGTCCGGCGAGGAGTAGGCCGTAAACACGTTTCCGGCGCGAACCAGCCGCAGCCAGACCGGCACCTGACCGGCCACGGAATTATTGGCCGTCGAGCCGTTCGTCGAAGTCCGACGTTGGAACGCCACCCGACCGACCGGCGTGGCGACCACCATCGCGTGACGCGAATTTGCCGCCAACGTCTCGCGAATCATGATGCCGGCCTTGGCCCAGTCGTCCGTGTCCTCCTGACTGACGACCCGACAGATCAGATCCGCGTCGCCGGTGAGCTGCCTGGCCGCATAGTGGAAGGAATCGGAACTCGACCAGATGTCGGCCCCGCCGCCCGTCACGGTGTGGGAGCTTCCACTCGCCGAGTAGCTGCCTGCAACGCCCGGCAGCCCGACGTCCTGGCCGACCAGTTGTTGCGCGACCGCCGAAGAGACATTCGCCAATCCGAAGATCAGCAGGAGGAGAATAAGACGAGGGAGGAAGAGAAATCGAGGGAACGTTTGTTTCATGTTTTGGGAGTTTCACTTTCTCTACAAGCAACCCGGAATCAGTGTCGACTCTTTCAGGCTCGGAAGACCCATTGGTTGAGTTTACACGTATAAATTTCGGGAGTGAATCTGAGATCTTCAGACGGTTTTTGGCCGAGCGATCCGACGCAGCTCGCGGGGACGAGCGCCCTGCCGGGGAATCGAGCGCCGTTGGCGTGACACTTTCGCCGCCGTCACTCGCCTCCGCGCAGCCGGAGGAAAACTTTGTCACGACCGTCAATCGGGAACACGGCCTCGATGGTCTGGATGATGCCGTCATCAAATTCGACGCTCTCGGAAATGCCACTCCGACTCCACGGATCCTGCAGATCCGGCGACCACTCAGGCGTTAGCGTCCGGCCACCCCGCTGAATCCGGCGGGTGTAGCGGAGGACGATGGCGGAAGGCGCGGTTATTTTTCGGACCGTCAGCGGCGGCGCCGTCACCGATCTCGGCTCGGTGCCCATCAGGAATTCGAGCAGATTGGATAGGCCGTTGTGATTTGGGTCTGCCTGGTCGCCCCACACCGTGGCTTCCAACGCAGGATTCCCGGCGTCGGCACCGAATTTGGACGTGCGCCAGGCGTCGATCGGATCGTCGCCGCCCAACGCGGCCACCACCTCGAACTCGCCGAATTCGATCCAGTAGCGCAGCGAGGCAAAACCCGCCGAGTTCCAGCAGAATCCGACTGCAGTCACGTCGGAGAAATTTTTGGACACAAAGCTCGCCCCAGCGGCGTTGAAATCGAGATCCTCCGGCTGGCTCCAGCGCGCCCAGTCGCCATCGATACCGTCGCTGGTGAAAGTCAGTTCGGCCTTGCCGCCGGAGGGCGAGATCACGGCTTGAGAGACCCAGAACTGACCGCCTTCCCGCACCACCCAGCGAGCCTCGAAGTTGTCGAAACGGCTGATCCTGTCGATGGTCATTCTGCTTTTGGTGTTGAAGGAAACCGGGTTGTTGGTGCTTGAGGCGAATTCGCGAAAATCGTTTTTCACCCACAGCAAGGCTCCGGAAAACGAGGAAGGGGCTCCCGCCTGGAAGCGATTGCCGATCTTGTCGCCCCCCGCGTTCTGCTTCACACCGTCATCCGTGAAACTCCCCGGGCCGCCATCCAGTTGCTCGCCGCGCATACCTCCGTAGAACGGCCCGCCGGTGTAGTTGGTCGCCGGGGAAAGCGGAGCATCGAGCCGAAAGGAAAACTCCCGCCGGGAATCGTCGTTCTGCCCGTCGGCGTCCAGACTCAGACCGGTGGTCACGATTCCTGGGGCGTCGCGGAATTTCTGCGACGACGACACCGAGTCGCCACCCCAATCGACGATCATCACCTCGTCATTGGACAAATCCGGATCGGTGATCGCAAAACTCAGATCGCTGCTGTCGGTCACACCCTCCGTTGTTTCCACGGTCAGCGTCGCTGTGTAGGAGCCACCGCGGATGTAGGTGTGGCTGACGGTCGCACCGTTGCCGGTGTTGCCGTCGCCGAAATCCCAGCGGTAATCAACGATGCTGTTGTTCAATCCTGCCGTCGAGCTGCTGCCATCGAAGTTCACCGGAAACGGTGCCGTGCCGCTGGCCGACCTCGGCGTGATCACCGCGGCGGGAAGGTATTCCGGCGGTGCTGCCTGCGCGCTCACGGTGAAGTCCGCCACTTTCAACCAGTTCCGCACAGAAGAAACCCCGCGCGCCTTGCCCCAGGCAAATCCGAAGCCATCGATATCGGTGAAATTCCGCTCCTGGAAATCCAGCGCACTGTCGGCGGGCGACTGCCCGGCGGCCGGATCCCACACCGCCCATTGATTGTCATCGTCATTGCGGTCGAAACCGAGCACGAACACCCCGCCCTTCAAGTACTTCGCCTCCGATAGATAAAACACGCCGCCCTGGCGAATGACGAAGCGCAGGTCGCCGAGATTCTCGTTCGAAAGCACCCGGCCCAGGCGCAACTCGCTGACCGAGTTCAGCGTCACCGCCCGCTCACTGCCGCCGTTCGCGAAGTCGGTCTTATCCACGTAGAGCAGTCCCCAAAAGCCGTCGTTCGCGGCGCGCACGTTGAGCAGATCGCTCCAGTGAGCGTTCTCCACCTTGCGGTCGGAAAACGGGGGCGGCGCGCTGTTCAATTGCTCGAGCACGACCCGCCCGAAGAGCGGGTGGCCGAAGTAGCTGCCGCCTGCCAGTACCGGCATCGCTCCCAGGGGATACTCGGCGCGGCCGTCGTTGGCTCCGCCGGCCCCGTCGAGATCCAGCGAGGTGTTCACCACGTCCGCGGTGAAGTTCTGGGTACCTCCCGTGATGTTTCCGACCAGCCGGACGACCTGCTGGTCGAGGCCGACCCCGGTGACCGATGGTTCCACCCGGACCTCGAACTGTATCGCCGCTGGTTGTCCCTTCGAATCGCGCACCTCCAGCCGCACCACGTGCATGCCGGGTTCAGTGAAAGTGTGATTGAGCGTGGCACCGTTCACGACGGTGCCATCGCCGGGACTCCATCGGTAGCTGGCAATCGGACCCTCGGCGTCGCTCGAAGGGGAAGCGTCCGCGCTGAATGCAAACGGCGCTCGACCGACCAGCGAGGCGGCGGTGAAAGCCGGGACCGGTGGCGTATTTGTCGTCAGGTCGGCGGTTTCGGTGACCTCGAAAAAATCCAGGTCCACGTCGTCGAGCGCGATGAACCGAGCGGTGTGCAGACCGTCCGATAGCTCACCGGAATCGTAGATCAGCTGCCGTGGCGAGTCCACGGTGTCATAGGTGAACCGGTTCGATGGGATTACCAGATCGTCGAGGTAGACCTCCACTTCCGAACCGCCGCCGCGCGGCCCGGCGTAGGCTCGCAGCCGGGTGCCGACAAAATCGATCTGCATCCAGGTGCCGCCGTCAACCGCGTTTCCGCGCAGCGACCCGCCATCGCTGCCAGGCGCATTCTCGACGCTCCAGGAGCCCTGTCGGGACACCCGCTCGGCGTCGCTCTGGACGCGCACGCGCTCGCCAACGATCAAGTCGGAGGGAATCGAAAACGTCTCGCCGCCGAGATCGTCGGTCATTTTCAACGTGATCTCCACCTTCCCTTTCGTCGCTCCGGTCCAGGTGGCGGTGAACGGCGCGCTGGTGTCCGATCCGAACGCAACACCGTCCTTGAAGAATTCCACCGAGACCACCGTGCGGCCCGCGCCGGGATTCGCCGAGGCGGCAAAGCCGATGTCGCCCGCGGGCGCGAATCCGTCGTTGGGCAATGCCAGACGCACCCACTTGTTGTTCGCTTTGCGGAGGTCGAACTGCGCCTGGTAGAGGTCGGTAATCGACGGCGGGGTTCCGGCGTCGGCGATGATGGTGCCCTTCAACCCCGGCTCCATGC
Organism: uncultured Verrucomicrobiae bacterium; assembly: GCA_963832325.1. GTDB lineage: Bacteria > Verrucomicrobiota > Verrucomicrobiia > Chthoniobacterales > JAATET01 > CAVVKW01. The sequence continues at coordinate 318,694 of CAWHTR010000001.1, forward strand.
CGAACAACGGGGTCGTGTAATCCTCCGGAGCGCCGCGCACGCCGACCAGCGCACCCATCGAGTGGGTGTGCGGGTGGTTGACCCACGCGCCGCGATCCGTCGTGCCGGTGATGTCGACGTTCCAGTGAACCACGTTTTTTCCGACGAAGGGCCCGAAGTCGCTGGCCCCGCCCGGTCCGCCGTCGTCGTTGGCCAGAGAGATGTCGGTCCGGAGCACGTCGAAGGGCATGAAGCGGTGGCTGTCGAAGGTGCCGAAAGGCAGATTTCCGCCGCGATAGGTCACGCCGGTGGACAAGTCCTCGACGCTGATCCCGTGGTGAACCGGCTGGTCGAGGACGAAATTTTCCACCAGGCAGTCGTGCCCCCGCACGTGCGTGGTGGCGTGATGCAACCCGACGGTCCCCTCGAGGCGCACGTTGGAAATCGTCAGATACTTGTTGGAGCGGGTCAGAAACCCGTTCTGGCCGTTGCGCACCGTGATGTCGCGCGCCCAGCAATTGATCGTCTTGCTGAAATACACGCCGTTCCAGCCATCGTACTGATTGTGGGGCGTCGTCAACGGTGCGTTTTGCAGGTCGATGGTCAGGCTTTCCACTCCGGATTCCTCGATCACCGTGCCCATGGGCTCCAAGGCCACGTTCCACTCGGCGAGAATGTCGATCCGCGTCGGCTGCGCCAGCCGCACCGTGTTTCCCGTGATCGCCTCGATCCGCACCGGCCACTGAAACTGGGTGCGCTTGTTCAGGTCGAACGCCCTCGCCCAATCAAACGCGTCCATCGCCGGGTGCCCGGCAATGTGTTTCCACAAGCGATAGTCGCCCTCCAGCGCCGCGGATTCCCAGCTCATCAAGTAGAACTCACCGACTTTCAGCCCGGACGCGTCGTCCACGGTGACCTCGCGCGCACCTCGCGAAGCCGTGCTCGTCACCTGCGCCAGCTCGGGTCCGTTGTAATTGTCGATTCCCGACCACCAGGTGGACCAATCCCTCGTTCCGCCACCCATGAAGGAATCGATGCGGTCAAAGGGATCCTTTTTCAGCGCCGCCTCGGGCAATACGGAGATCAACCCACCCTGCCACGACCAGCTACTGGTGCCCACGCCGCGGACGCCGAGCACCTGCTCGAGGCTGTTGGGGAAAACGATGGTGGTCGCCGTCCGGCCCGCCCCTCGCAGCACCACGCCGGAGCGGTTGAGGTGGATCATTTCTTCCACCCGGAAAGTGCCCGCCGGGATGGATACCGCCCCGCCGCCCGCTCGCCAGGCCGCCTCGATCGCATCGGCGAAGGCCTTCGTATTGTCCGTGACCCCGTCGCCCACGCCGCCAAACGCCGCCAGATCGACGATCACGGGCACGTCGGGAATCGGCGTTTCGCCCGCGCGGTATCCGGCGAAGCTGTTGTTCGGCAGATTCGGATGGGTGTCGGGGGCCACCGAGTAGTCGGCGAAAATCGCGTCGCCCGTCTGGGCGTGCAGCGGTGGCGATATCAGGATAAGCGCAGCCAGCGCAAAGATCGGGGGGACTTTCATTGGTTTTTTCAGGCACCGATTCCGGCGTCGTCGGAAACGAGCAAATTGTCAGCGCCGTTTCTCCATCCGCAACCAGCGGGCGCCGTGAGATTCAAGCGCGATGGGAGCGTGGAGGGCGAAAGGATCTCCGCTGACCGGATCGGACGCGGACGCGTAGTCGAAATCGGTCTCCAGGCGGACCTCCCGGGCGGGGCCGTCGTTGACGAAAAAATAGTGGTCCGCAGCGGGCGCGGCGAGACGATAGACGAGCGCGCCGTCGCAGCGGTAGGGAGATGCGAGGCCACCGAGGACGGCGTCGCGCAGGCGGGATTCCATCGCGTCCTCCCCGGGGCGGAAGATCTGGTGGGTCGCCTCCCACGCAAGGACGACGGCGGTGCCGGTTGCCAGCGCGTTCTCGGTGATGGTCGGGCCGCCTTCGTCGAATGTCTCGCGGGTCTCCGCGGTGGTGCAGTTCAGATCGAGGATGAAGCCGTCGAGCCTTCTTCCGTCGAGCGATCGAGGGACGTTGTTCGAATACTGGTAGTCGCGAATCTCGACGCCGAAGAGGCGCTCGAACGCCGATCCCGCGCCGGTGTCCAGCAACCGCCCCTGCATGTCGAACCACGCGCCGGGTGCGTCGAGAACGACCCGTCCCCCGGCTTCAACGTAGGTTGTGAACAGCGCGAGCGTCTCTTCGGAGATGGCGATATGGGCGGGGAGGATGATCGTGCGATAGCGCCCGGCGAGGCCCGCACGGAGGTCGTTCGCGGTGAGGTGTTCCCACGGGACGTTGCCATTCACGAGCGCGCGACTCGCGCCGATCCGCGCGTGGACGGGCCAGAATCGGAATTGATCGCGGTTGGCCACAGACATCGCCGCCCAGAGCGCTTCGTTGTCCCAGTCCACGTAGACGCCAACGAGCGGTTCCTTGTGCGCGGCCCAGAGTTCGTCGCGGTATTGGTTGGCGGCGCGAGCGATGGCGCCCGCGCGTTCGGCGCGGGTTCCCGCACGGTTTTGACGGTCGAGAAGCGCGTACTCGCCGGCTTCCCAGCCCGCCTGGCGCGGGTTCCAACTCCAGAGTCCGACGCCCTTGAATCCCGCCGCGAGGTAACTCAGGAGAAGCTGGGACATCGTGCCGGCATCGACCGTGTAGCCCGCGGTCTCCTCGGCGGTTTTGGCGTTCCACGCCTTACCGCCGGAGAATTGTTGCGGCCCGCCGGTGCTCTCCCACGTCGCCGACCAGCCGCCCTTGAACCAATCCGCCGCGAGTGAAGCCTGCATGTAAATGCAGCGGGCGACCTCGTATTCGACTTCCTCGAAATGCCACGCCAGATGGATCGACGGGTAGAAGGAGCCGTGTTCGCGCATCGCGCGAGCGAAGCCCTCCATGTCCGTCCCCCGCCACGCGAATGGCAGGAACAACCCCATCTCGCCGCCCGCCCGCTGCGGCTCGTCGGGGTCCCGCTCCCGGGAAAGTTCGGCGGCGCGGACCACGGTCGCAAGCGCGTGATCGGCCTTGAACCGCAGAATGTCACGAACGTGGCGGTATTCATTTTTTCGGCTGAAACGGGTGAGCGTTTCGTCGGAATCGAAGTCCTCCCACTTCTCGTAGGGCCGCTCGCAGATCCCGACCTCATTCAGATTCCACGTCCGGTTGAGCGTCTCGATGTCGGGGTAATGCGCCTTCACCCACCGCTTGAAAAACGGCACGGCGTCCTCCCGCAGCACCGGATCGTTGTGCAGACGCAGGTCGTCCGGCGGACGCTCCAACCCCGCCTCCTGCAGCACCGTCCCCTCGACCTTGGCAGTGATTTTCTCGCGCCCGATCCGACGTTTGATGACGTCGTTCTGATATTCGCGCATGCGGGCATTGTCGCGGATCTCGGCCATCGGCGTGTCGCGCGGGATGTCGAGGCGATCCAGGAGCTCATCGGTGACGTCTTCCCAACCGCCCTCACCGTACCAGAACGGAATGATCCCCTCCTCGTGCGCCACGCCGAGAATCCGCGCTTCGCTCCATTCAGGTGTCGGCATGGTCTGCTCGAGATTCGTAAACCCAAGCCGCTTCATCTCGCGAAAATGCCCACGCACGTCCTCTTCGGTCATCCCGGCCCACGGCAGGAACACGACGCCGAAGGGCATCGGCGCGATCCGCCGAAATTTCCGCTGCATCGCGCTGTCGTTCAGACTGTCGTGGAGTTCGGTCAGGTAGGGGTCGGACATCGCCTTAACACTCTGACGCAATCCGGTGAACCGGCAGAATGCGTGGGTCGCTTTACGCGTAGAGCCCGGGTGATGGACGGTTCGATCGCCGCACTTCACGGCTGGTGCCGGAGCGGGGAAACGAAAGGCTCACGCCGACCGCACCGTTGCTCCGTCGACCCAGCGGCTGTCGGTCATGATGATCTTCGGATTCTCGGGGATGCCGCGCTCGTTGCGCTGGAGTTGCGCGACGACGGTGTCGACGACGGCAGCACCGACGAGTTCCGGTTGTTGGTCGATGCCAGCGACATCGCCGAGGTGCTCGGACCAGTCAAGATGGACGAATCCAAGGTGCTTCCGCAGTTTCTTCCCGGATTCCTCGACCCAGGTTCGGAGGGGCGCTTCGACGCCAATGACGACGTCCGGTTTCTGACCAGCGATCCAATTGTCCACGCTCGCCCGATCCAGCGACGAGGCGATGAGCGGGCGGACGCGATTCTTCACGGTAAAGCGCCGCTGCCCGGCGAGCAGTGCTCCCAGCCAGGTGTCGTTCGAGCGCTTCTCCATTTCGTCCGAGATGGCCAGACCGATCCGCTCGTAGCCCCGTTCCGCGAGGGTATCGATGGCGAGCCGCACGCTGGCGAATTGGTTGTTTACGACCCGGTGCAGGCCCGGCCGCGCCAGGGTGTAGCCCATCGCCGCGGTCGCGAATTGCGAAAAATCGAGGTCTAGCGTGCCGCCCGGATCTTCCAACCCCGGAATGACCAGGCCGTGAATACCCCGCGTGAGCAACATCTGCGTGAATCGCGCCGGCGTCATGCCCGCCTCGCGAATCCAGAAATCGTCCAGTTCGTAGCCGAGCTGCCGGGCGCGCCTGAGGGCACCCTCGGCACTGCGGCGCGAGGCGGGGTTTTCGTTCCAGCCGTGCCGAGTGGAGAACGCGCTGACCATTCCGAGCGTCGCGACGTAGCTCACCTTCTTGGTGCTGCGGACGTGACTCATGAGCACGGAGACGAGCGGATTGACCCGGTAACCCATCTCCTCGGCCAGCGCCCGCACCCGCTCCCGCGTCGCTTTCGAAAGATTCGGGCTGTTGCGCAGAGCGAGCGAAACGGTCATCGGGGAGACTTCGGCTTTCTCCGCGATCTGGCGGAGCGTGGGGGATTTGTGGGGAAAAGCCATGCCGGGACTCAGCATTACTATACGTGTAAAAATGTCAAGTCTTCGCCGCTGCTCGCCGCCTCGAGCGGTCCGGCATAGGTTTCCGAATGATGAAGTTTCTCCCCGCTCTTCTGCTCCCACTGTCGGCACCCTTGGTCCTCTTCGCCGCGGAGGATCGACCCACCTCGACTCCCCTGCACGTCACCGGTCGACTGGTGTCGGTGAATGGAACGACGGAGGTGCCGCGCGGCTTGTTCGGCGTGCACGCGACCCCGCTCACGTCGGAGATCGTGGCGGATTGGGGCGTGGAATCGACGCGCCAGATTTTTCAGCAACCCTCGGGCGATCCTTCGGTGCCCGGCACGACGCCCAAGGTCCCCGCCGGAATCGTGCTCCCGGTGGACTGCTATTTCGACCGCTACCAGCCCGCGCTTCCCCTGCACGACCCCGACTGGGAGAAGCGACTCACGGATCTGGCGAGGCGCTACGGGGAGAAGAGCCGGGAATTGCCGGGGCGGCACTGCGTGGAGTTCTGGAACGAACCGTACCTCAACTGGGCGGTGAAACCTGGCGTGAATTACGACGGGGCGTTCTACGAACAGTCCGATCTCGTCGAGGGCGGGCCGATGACGTTGAAGGGTGAACGTCTCCCGCTGGAGCATCTTGTCTGGGACTCGAAGCTGGTGGCGGTGGGCGACGACGGCAAGGTGGACTACCTCGCCTCGTCCTACGCCATCCCGCTCATCGACAAGGGCGAGTTGGCCGAAGGCGACAGCTACGACTTCCGCGGCCAGCGCACGCTGACCATCGCGCGGCGTCCGTGGGGACGCGACCCGACCCAAAAGTCGTATTATTCCGGCCAACAAAACCGGTTTTTCTATGAAGCGATGCTCCTCCCCTTCGCGAAGACTCTCAAGGAAACCAATCCTGACGTCGAACTGGTCGTGGGCTGGGACTTCCATATTTTCCAGAACGATTGGGACGCCTGGGAATCCCTCTACAAGCCGCTCGTCGATGGATTCGCGCCCTGGATCGACGGCATTGCCGAGCACCACTACGGAGAGGATACGCGTCGCGTGGCGGCAAGCTACGAGACGGTCGCGGCGTACGCGCGGACGCGCTACGACAAGGACCTGAAGTTCTACAACACCGAGGCTGGCGGCGCGCTCGATCCGCAACGACCGGACTCCGTCGGCGCGCCGCTCTTCACCGCCGACAGCCCCGACGCGCGTCAGGGGGCCTTGATGTACATGCTGCGCGACGTTCTTTACCTGATCGACAAATGTCCGGACAAGGCCGTGGCGCGCGCGGCCCACGAAGCCCACAACAACCTCGGCGTCCAGGCGGCCTTTCGCCTCCTGAAAAATCTCCGCGGCGGTCTCGTTGAAACCACCAGTCCGCGTCCCGATGTCTGGCTGGTGGCCAGTCTCGACGGGAATCGTCTGACCGCCTTGGCGTTCAACGACTCAGCGGATCCGGTGACCGATCCCATCCGCTTCGACGCCCCGGAAGGGATGACGTTCACCGGCGCGAGCTCGACCGTCGCGGATGGCACCACGGGCGAACTCGCTGTCACCGAGCAGGAACTGTCCCCCGGCACCACTTGGGAGACCTCGCCGACGATCCCCGCAAAATCCGCAGTCCGCTTCGACCTCAATCTCTCCGGCACCCCGTCCCAGACCGCGCCAATCGCGCGGACTCAGTTCTTTGCTTCGGACATTCTCGCGCGCCTGGCCCCCGGCGAATCGGTGAAAATGGAGATTCGCATTCCCGAAGAACGCGGGAAGGCGTCCGACTCGGCGGTACTGAAGCTCGCGCGGCAGGGGTTCGGGACGCTCACGTGCAAAGTCAACGGGCAGACCGTTTCGCTCGGCACCGGTGAGGTCGTCATCGAGGAGGCCCCGGTCGACCCTGCGAGTTTGCAGGACGTCAACGTCGTCGAGTTCAGCTGTCCCGCCGATGGACCCGGCGGTATCGTGAACATGGCGAGCCTCGTTCTCACGGAAGCCCCAGACACCGCCAAACCCTGACCGCCATCCCATGGAAACCTCCCTCCTAACACCACCCGACCAACTGCTTTCACCCTTCTCCTCCTGGCCGGAATCTGGACGACCTCCCGGTTATTGCACCCCGCAGCTCGACGACGAAGACGTCGAGTTTTTTCGCCAGAACGGCTACCTCGTCGTCGAAGGGGCACTCAGTTCCGCGGAGGTCGACGAGATCAACCGGGACGCCGCCGAAATCTGTCGGGGAAAGTACGGCGATTTCCGCGGGATCGTCCCCTCGGGACCGGAGGACTCTAACGACGACGTCCTGAAGCGGTATCTCTGCATTCACTTCCCGGACCGATGCTCAGCGGTAATGGCAGGCTACCTTGCGGCCGAGGCAATGGTCTCGACGCTGACCCGGATCATCGGGCCGAACGTGAAGTGCATGCAGTCGATGTTGTTCGTCAAAGCGTCCGGGAAACCCGGGCAGGCGTGGCATCAGGACGAATATTTCATCCCGACGCGCGACCGTTCGCTCGTCGGCGGGTGGATCGCCCTCGACGACGCCACCGTCGAGAATGGATGTCTCTGGGTCCTACCGGGTTCGCACCGCGACGGCATCATCTGGCCAACCCACGAGCACGGTGACAAACGCTTCGACTGCACGAGTGAGGCGGCGTTTCCCTTCGCCGACGAAGACGCGGTCCCGGTCGAAGTGCGAGCAGGCAGCATTGTTTTTTTCAATGGCTACCTACTCCACCGCTCCCTGCCCAACCGGGCAAGGACGGGCTACCGGCGAGCGCTGGTGAATCATTACATGAGCGCGGAATCCCTGCTCCCCTGGCACCCGCCAAAGGAAGGCCAGGGCATGGGCGACCTCGACTGCCGGGACATTGTCATGATCGCGGGCACTGATCCACACGCGCACCGGGGAATTCACCGGGAGAACGCGACCTTCGTCCGCCCGAGCGGCGAAGGCGGCTGCGTGGCTCCGAAGGCAACCGCGGACGGACCCCGCATGGGGTGACGAAAATGGTTAAGTTCTTTCCCCGTCTTCGTCTTCCACAGAGACGTCTTTTCATCGCCGCGATCGGACTCGTCGCACTCGCCCACGCGGCGGACGCCGCCGACACGTTCGACTCGCGGGCCGAGCTCATCCTCCGCTCGCGCGCGGACGAAAATGTCGGCGAGGTCGTCGCCTGGGCGAAACGCATCAAGCTCGGCGACCCGCACAAATACATCCTGCCCGTCATCGCGGCCAAGCTGTACTTCGATCCCGACGACAAGGATGCCTGGGATGCCTACCGGTGGCTCATGGAGGTCGACGCGACGAAGGGCGATCGCGGCCTCTACCACTTCTCGGCCATCTTCAAGACGCGCATCTTCTTCGAGTTCGAGAAGTCCCTGCCGCCCGACGTCCGGGCCTGGTTCGAGGAAAATGCCGGCGGCCACCTCGACAAGTTCCGCGCCGGAGGAACGGAAAACCACGGCATGATGTCGCGGACGAGCGGATATCTCTTCGCCGAGCGTTTTCAGAAGGGCGGCACCGGCGATCCGAAGACGGACCCGAAGGCGTTTTTCCGCGAATTCCTCCGCCGCGAGTGCCGTAAACTTTACACCATCGGTATGGGCGAATGGGATTCCAGCACCTACGTGGCCTTCACCGCGACCGGCTGGCTCAACGTCTTCGATTTCGCCGTGGATCCCGAAATGAAGGAACTGGCCCGCGCGGCTCTCGATTGGTACGCGACCGCCTACGCGCTCAAGTATTTCCACGGCGTCCAGGCCGGGCCGGAAGCGCGCGGATTTGCTCACTCCCCGATCGAAGCCAAGACCGACATCATGGCCTGGCTTCTGGTGGGACTCCCTTCCGCCGGAATTTTCCGTCGATCTCTCCGAGGACGTCGACGTCCGCTACAGCGTCGTTGCCGCCATGAGCACCTACCGTCCCGATCCCATCATCGACGCCATCGCCCGACGCGAGGTGGATCTCCCTTTCGAGGTGCGCGCGTCCAAGCCCGAGTACTACGGCTTCGACGCGTCGAACAATCAGCACGAGATCCTTTACAACACCTCTCAGTTCACGATGGGGACGCTCTACGACCCAACGCCCGGCGACAAAATCAAGGGCGAGATCTGGCCGCAGACGACGATGTTCAAGCTCGCCATCCTCACGCCGGATGACGTCCTCGTGCTGGGGGCCACCAGCGGCTACCACCGGCATTTTCCGGTCGAAGGCCGCACGCCCCACGATCAGTACCACCAAGCCAAGGGCGCAATGATCAACGTCTGCAATGGCTCCGAGGGTGAAGCCGGGGGTGCCTTCGGCGGCAAAGCGCTGCTCGCCATTCCGGACGGGTTGGAGCAGGTGACGGAGCGCGACGGCTGGTGGTTTTTCCGGGCGGGCGAGACGTTTGTCGCCGCGTTTCCGCTCGGCGGCGGCGCGAGCTGGACCGACCTCGGGGACTCGGGCGGTCCCGACTATCGCTGGCTGCAAAACAACGACACGCTCGGCGGTTGGGTGATCGACACGGGCACGACGGAGCGGTTCGCCGACGCGGAGGCCTTCATCGACGAAGTGCTCACGGGCGGGCGGCTCGACGTCACCAGATTCGCAAGTGATCGCACGGTCAGCTACCGGAGCCTCGACGGCGACACGTTGAAGATCCGCCACACCGGCGGACCCGGCGGCCGACCCGAGGCGTGGACGAACGGCGAGGCACTCACGTTCCGCGACTGGCCCGTTTTCAAGAGTCCCTACGTGAACGAGCCACTCGATCAGGGGACCCTCGAGATCAACGACGGTCGGGAATTTTTGAGCATCGACTTCACCGGCGAGTGGCCGACCCGCCATCGCGCCATGCCCCAAGCGACCAATCCATGAGCAATTCCGATCCCAATCCGCACGCCGGCGGCGAAGAATGGCGGGACATGGATCGCGTGACGGACCGCTCGATGGACGCGACCTCGGTCGGAATCCTCGCCGACGCCCGCCGCAACATCCACGACCACCGCACGCGCGACGTCGAGATCCGGCTCCTCGACCGCTCCGGCAAAGCAGCGCGTGACGTGGCGGTGGAGATCGCGCAGACCGCGCACGCGTTTCCCTTCGGCGATCAACTCTGGGCACTCGACGCGATGGGCCGCGACGGCGAGTGGGAGACGGAACGCGCACGGGCGTGGCGCGGACGTTTTTCGGAAATCTTCAACGCGGCGAACAACCTTTGCTACTGGACGGAGCGCGACCGCAACGACGCGTCGAAGACCGAAGACCGACAAGGCGACTGGCGGCTGGAAAACTTCGCCCGCACGGTGGATTGGACGCTTGGCCAGGGGATGCAGGCCAAGGGGCACCCGCTCTTTTGGTCGATCCCAAAATGCGTGCCCGAGTGGGTGAAGCGCTACGATCACGAGACGCGAATGAAATTTGCCGAAGTGCGCGTCCGCAACATCGTAGCGCGCTTCAAAGGCCGTGTTCGGGTCTGGGACGCCGTCAACGAACCGATGTGGGAGCCCGCCTTTTGCAACCTCGACCACCGGCAGTGGCCGCACATCGATCCGATCTCCGCAATTGCGGACACCGTGGAGCCCGTGCTCCGCTGGGCGCGCGAGGAAGATCCGGACGCAACCTATGTTGTCAACGACTACGGGATGGAAAACGACGACGTGCCCGCGGTGCCCGCCGGAAGCGATGGCTCGACCGTCACGCCGGCGAGCCAGCGACGGCGTTTTCTGGAGCTCATCGCGGAACTCGGTCGCCGCGGCAGCCTGCCGGACGCCATCGGCCTGCAAAGCCACAGCGGCTGGCCGACGCCCGCGAACCTGTGGCGGGTCTACGACGAGTTCGCCACCACCGGACTGCCGATCCACATCACGGAGTTCTGGGCTGCCACCACCGATCTCGTGCGCGAAGGACGCCTGCCGCAGGACGAAATCGACACCCTCCAGTCCGACTTCATCTGCGACACACTCACCTGCGCCTTCGGACATCGGTCCGTCGAAAGCTTTTACTTCTGGGGCTTCATGGGCGACGCGATCAAATGGGGCGAGCGCTCCGGCAACGAACCGAAGCCCGTCTTCGAACGCTTGCGCAAGCTCATCCGCGAGGAATGGATGACCCGCGAACTGCTCCGCACCAACGCCGACGGCGTTCTGCGTTTCCGCGGATTTTTCGGCGACTACGCGCTTCGTCTCCACCTGCGCGGTGGCGCGCCAACCGGGCTGCCGTTCTCCGTCGATCGCACCGCCACGATGCCGCTGACCCTGCAAATCACCAACCTGCCATGACCGCCGCATCCACCCCACCAACCTTCGGGACGGCTTATTACCCCGACTACTACCCGGAGTCCGACTGGGCTCGCGATCTGGACCGAATACAGAACGCCGGATTGCGGACCGTGCGCATCCTGGAATTCGCCTGGGTGTGGTATCAGCCGACTCCGGACACGTGGCGATGGGACGGCCTCGACCGCTTCCTCGATCTCGCCGCGCATCGCGGTTTGGAGGTCTGCCTTGCCACGCCGACCGCCACGCCGCCGCCCTGGTTTTTCCAGCGCTACCCCGACGCCCGACTCGTCAACGCCAAGGGCGAACCGTGCCGATACTCCCGTCACCTGACGTGCTGGAATCATCCGGAGGCCCGCGCCGAGGCTTGGCGAACCATCGAGGCCCTCGCGAGTCGCTACGCTGACCACCCGGCGGTGACCGCCTGGCAAATCGACAACGAACCCAACTACGCCGAACGCGCGGACGAGTTCTACGATTTCAACCCCCATTTCCTCGCCGATGGCCGCGCCTGGCTGCGCCAAAAATACGGCACACTCGACAAGCTCAACGCGGCGTGGTTCGCCCAGTTCTGGTCGCAGTCCGCCAACGAATGGGACCAGGTCTGGGAGACACACCACCCTCGGAACAATCCGCATTCCCACCTCGACTTCCTCCGGTGGCGGGACGCCAACATGGCGGAGTTCGTCCAGGCGCAGGCCACTCTCCTGCGGAGTCTTACGCGCGGACAGAAGATCGGCTGCAACATTCCCGAGGTCGGAATCCGCGTGTCCAACGCCATCGGGCAGGACTACCGCGCCCAATCGCGCGGCCTCGACTGGGTCGGCACCGACCTCTACGAGGCCACCGGCGACCTGGAGCGTGACCTCGCCAGTTTCCGCATGAATTGCGATCTCATGAGAAGCTGCGCCGAGACGGCGAAACCCGGTGGAGCGGAGTTCATCCTCGCCGAGGTGCAAGGCGGACCGCACGAGCGGTTCTGGAAGAGCGGGTTTGCCGCGCACTACTGGAACGAAAAATATCTCAGCGCGAGCACCGGGGTCTTCGCCGAACGCGGGGCGGATGCGGTCTGGTATTTCTGCTGGCGCCCGACGCCCGGCGGCGTGGAAATCGGCATGAACGGGGTGCAGGCCCTGGATGGCAGCGACACAGCCCGCACTGAAGTGGTGAGGAATTTCGCCGCCGATCCCTCTCCACTTGCCGCGAGGCGGTCCGCCTACCAGGAGCGACCGCTGGCGTTGGTGCACTACAGCCGGGACGCGTATCGATTTGCGTCATTCTTCGAGGACCTCAAAGCCATCGAGGAATCCATGCGCGCCGTCCACCGTTGGCTCGACGTCGAAGGCTGGCGGGTCACGTTTCTCCACGACGAAGACCTTCGTGACGAGATCCCCCCCGCCGAGTTGCTCGTCCTTGCAGAGTCGCCCCTGTTGGGACTCGAAACGCAGGAGAGCATCATCGCCTGGGCGGAGGGAAATTCGAGTCGACGCCTCCTCTGCGGTCCCAACACGGCCCTCGCCGACGACAACGGTCAACTCCTCCCTCAAGCTGATCGGAGACTACACCAATGGCTCGGCGTCGACTTCGGAGGCTGGCACGACATCGGCGTCGAAGGTTTCCGCGTCCTCAATCCCGGCCCGGATCACCCAGTACACGAGCCATTCACCCACGACGGCCGGGAATATCCCTTGCGCGTCACCACCCCCGGCGGCTCGTCCGTTCACGCTAAACGGTGGTGAGCGCTTGCAATTCGACAGCTAAGCGAAGGACGTCCTCCCAATCCAGCGGGAGAGGTCACGGATCCTCTTCTTCGTCTACCAGCGGCTGACCAATTCTCTGCCGGAAAAGCCGGTCACGCCTCCTGAAATCGCAATGCCGCCAAGCTCAATCGACCAAGTCATTAAGGATCAAACGCTGCCCCGCAGGTTGCTCCGGAGCTGCTTGAGCCTGTTCATGCTTTAAGCTTTCACCGGCGAAATTCGGCCTTACAGCTCCTTGCGGATGGCCTGCTATTCCTTCAGGCGCGCCTTCCTGCCGATCTGATAGCTAATCCCGAGGCTATTCATGGTATCGAGCATGATCTGTAAAATGATCAGCGGGCGTTCTTCTTGCTGTCGGCCGGAACGACACACCAGGGCACCTCAGCGGTAATGGTCGCGTTCAGGCACGCGTCATAGGCGTGCGTGTATTCACCCCACAGCTTCCCCTCGCGCACGTCCGCTGCGCCGGATTCCCAGTTCTTGCCCGACTCATCAAGGCGCGCAATGAATCGTTTTCGTTGTTCGTCCGACCAGAGGTGGAGAAAGGATTTGATGACCCGGGTGCCGTTTTGCGGAGGAGGTGCGCTTCGAAGTCCACGATGGAACGATGCCGCTCTTCCCAGAGCGCTTGCTTCGCGATCACTTCTTGCGGAAGCCCTTGGCCGCGGAGGACTTCCGGATGCAAGCGAACCACGAGCGCATCCTCCCCTCTCCCGGCGGCACCTGGACGTCTGTAGAGTTGATTTTTCGTCAATGGTCGCTCAATCGGCCAAGCGTGTGGTCAAGGGCTCTCTTGAGCTTTTCAGCCGCTCCATCAATTGCCTCAATGATCGACTCTGCCTCATCCGAAACCGCAATGGGTTGGTGGCGTTCGAGGCGTGCTTCTATCAAGCAGCGCTTGTCGTGGCTCCCGCCCTTGCTGCTGTTCTCATCGCTGAGATGCGCTTCGACACGAGTGATGTGGTCCGACAAGTGGCCGAGCGCGCTTTCCACGATCGCTTTGGCGTGTTCGGCGAGTTCCTCGCGACCGGTGATGTGGTTATCGGTGTTGATTAGTATCTGCATAATTTTTTATCGAGGGTCGAGCGATGGGGCTGGATCAACTATCAATCGCTAGAGGAGCTTCAGCAACTCCCGGGCGGCAGCTGCTGACGACGACGACCTTCGTTTTCTTTGAGCATATACTGTATCAGGAAAGGAACAACCTCGGCGAGGCCAACGCCCTGTTCCTCGCCATTCGTCGCCACCCGCGATGCCGACGACCTTGCATCCGAGAATATTTCCGATTTGGCCAACGGCCGCGCCGACGGGTTAGGTAGTTCTGATGAGTCCAGGTCGGCAAAAACAAGCCGGTGAAGGGCCGCGGCAGCGGCTATTTCGTGGTCAAGCTGACTAAAGGCCGCAGCGTTACACCCGGCAGGCAGAAATTAAAATTCATTAAGGTCAAAGTCATCATGGAATGATTCTGGTCGCTAAGGGGACGCGGGGCCGCGTAGCTTATTCGATTAGCCACTAGATCACCCAACAACCATCAGTATGAAAACGTTCAAATTCAGTCGCTTCGCTCCAGAATTACTTTTGTCCGTGTCGGTACTGCTGCTCGCTATCGGCCTGCCGTCATCGGCGCACGCCGAACGAGGCGTGGCGATCACCCACCAGTTCCACCACACTAAACCTTCGACGAAAGCGCTGACCGTCGATTCCGATGGCTCGCTCTACGGATTTGACTTTGGGTCAGCCTACGGAGCCTTTCGGATCACTCCCGCCGGAGTCGTTAGTCAACCGGTCGGCGGCGAAGGCTTGGAGTTCGTGTCGGGGTTCACCAAGGCTCCTGATGGCAATCTCTACGGTGTCACCGCGGTCGGGTCGATTCACCGATGGACGCCGGGCGCCGGTCTAACGAAAATAGCGGACGTTGGTTCCGAGTGGTTTCTCCCGGGGGGACTCGCCGTTGACTCCGCTGGACATCTCTACGTGGACGTTCAGGCGAGGGCGAATGGGGCGAGCGCGGTGCTGCGATTCACCCCCGCCGGGGTCTTGACGGTGCTGACTTCGTTTGACGACCCGGCGCTTCTGCTTGATACGGTGGAAAATCTCACAATTCTCCCCGACGGATTTCTCTACGCAACCGCCTACAATCAGACGACCGGCGGGATTGCGCTCATTCGGATGTCGCTGCCTTCCGGAGCCGCCACGGTGGTCATCGCCGACATTGGATATACTTATCAGCTCCTGTCCGCGCCCGGCAGAGGACTCCACGGGCTTCGGAGCGGCGACGTGACGCGGCTCTCGCCAGACGACGGAGTGTCCGTCCTAACCACCTTCGACGGATCCATCGACCAAATCGCGGCGAACGCCGCGGGCTTGGTGTTTGGTATTGGGCCGGACCAGATCGTTTTCATGGATCCCTCGGGTCCAGCTACGACCGTGTTCGCGAACGACGATCAGGACCCGGCTCTGAACGCCTTGGCGATCTCGGGAGACGGTCTCATCTCATTCGGCGAAAGGGCCGCCGAGTTAGGCGTGGAGGGAACCCGTGTCAGGCAACTCCAGCCCGACGGAATCGCGACGCCAACGCCGTTTGCGACGTTGCCCTACGACAGCGACGGCAATTTTCCTCTTTCTCCTTTGGCTACAGGGCTGGACGGGAATTTCTACGGCATTGCCCAGATCGGGAGCAGCGCCGGGCGAGGCGTGTTTTTCCAGGTGCGCCCGGATGGGGCCTACACAAACGTCCGCGACCTCGGCGAGGCGGGCGATCCCTTGGAGGTGACTTGCGCCCCTGTGACCGGAGCGGACGGTGCCTTTTACTTCGCGGGTTACGACGAAGAGTATGATTCGCGGATCTATCGGATCACCGCGACCGGAACTTTGAGCCAACTGCCGATCACGACGTCGGTCCTGAACTGGGCTGCGGTGTTTGTGAACGGTGGATCGCTCCACGGACTCAGCGACTTCGGGTCACGAGGGATCCACCGTATCCCGATGAGTGGCGCGACAACCCTCGTCGCGGCGATCGCCGATGATGGTCGAGAAATTGTCCCCAGAGTCGCGGTGTCCCCCGATGGTGACATGTCGTTCTACCTCCGCGGGCAGTTCGCGACGCCGAACGAACTGGTGCGGGTCACGTCGACCGGAGCGACCGAGTCCGTTTATCCATTCGAAGGATTCCTTTTGAACCCCGGTCCCTCGGCTGGAGCGGACGGTTCGCTGAACGGCGTTTCGTACGACTCGAATCTCGACGAAACATCGTTCTTCACGGCATCGCCCTCCGGCACGGTCACCGAATATCCACTAGCAGCCTGTCGGGGTTAGCGAGTGAGAGAGGATGGGGGAATTTTGGGTTTTGGGAAGATGCGGGAGTTTTTTGGAGCGAGAATTGGTCTTGATTGAGAATGAGCGGAGCACTGGCATCGATGGAGGGGAGTCGAGGTCGGGTGGCCGTTGGGCAGGGCTGCTTTTAGGCTATTCTCAGGGGAGTTCCGACGTGGAAGAGTCGTTTGAGGTTGTAGGCCAGGCCAACGAGGTTCCATTCGAGGGAGACTTTGGCTTCTCCTCGCAAGGAGAAGCGCCGGAAGCCGAGGGTTTGCTTGATGATGCCAAAAACGGGTTCCACGGTTTGTTGTCGTAATTTGTAACGCTTTGCTCCGGCTTTGGTAGCCACGCGGTGGGCCAGGTGTTCGGTGAAGGGGGCGTCGGCGGCTGGCGGGGGCGGGTCGGCCTTTTTCTCGAGTTGGCTGACGCTGCGGCCATGCTTTTGGCGTTTGAGCGCCGCCAGAACCCGCAGGCCGGTGGGCGTGCCCCCAGCATTGGTTTCGACTGCGGTGACGGCTGCTTCACTGACGAATCCGCTGTCGATGAGTGCCTCGGCCACGGGCCCGGCTTCCGGCGCGATGGCGGCCAGGTCGGGCAGGAGTTGTTCCTTGTCGTTGGGGGCGGTGGAGACTCGCGCTCCGACCATGAGCCGACTCTCGACCTCCACGGCGGCCTGCGCGTTGTAGCTTTGCTGGAAGCCGTCTCCGTGGGTCTTCATGATGCGGCTCGCCGGGTCGGTAAAGTTATACTGGTCCTTGGCCGTAGGCTTTTCACTTGGAGGCTGGGGCTCCTTGCCGCGAGGCTTTTTCCCAGCTTCTCGCGCCGCTGCTCGTGCGGCGACCTTCGCTTCGTATTCAGGCTGCTGGACTTGCGCTCGCGCGTAGGCTCGCACTTCCATCTCGGCTCGTGCCTGGGCCAGCTTCGCCTTGCGTTGCTGCCGACGAGTGATCTCCTCCGGGATGCTCAATCCATCCTCGAGCGGCGTCGAATCCGCCTTCTCGGCCTTGGCCAAGAGCTCAGCGATCTCCAAATCGCACTCCTGCATCTTCGTCTCGACCCGTCCGTAACTCACCGCCGCATGTTTGCTGGCGTTGGCCAGCACCTTCGTCCCATCGATGGCTACCGTGATCGCTCCGACTTTGAGAACCCCGCAACCTGCCGCCAACTCCAGCACCTGCCCGAAGCTCGAACTCAACAACTCCGCGTTGGCCCGCCGAAACGTGCACCACGTGTCGTGATCGGGGTGCGTGTCCGCGCACAACAGTCTCATCGCCACGTTCTCGTAGGTGCTGCGCTCAATGCCCCGACTCGAAAACACTCCCGTCGCGTAGCTGTAAATCAACCCTCCCAGCATCATCGACGGCGGATACTGCTTGTCCCCGGTCCCCCGTTCGTTGACCCGCGCCTTGCTCACATCCAATTGCGCAACCGCGTCCATGATGAAATGAACCAAATGCCCTTCTGGAACCCACTCCCGAACATCCGGCGGCAGTAACAATGGCGTGTCGTGATCCACGTTCACATATCTCGCTCCCATCCCTCTTTCTTTATCAGTGTCGGCAAGTCCGACAGGCTGCTAGATCAGGGATTCCCTTATCAGCCGCTTCTGGGACGCGTTGGTGACGCCTTTCTGGTGCAGAATGACACGGAGTTTTTCACCATCCTCCCGACCGGCGCGCGTGCGCCATTTGCTGCGATCACCGACCGATTCCCGCAAACCGCGTCAATTCAGCTCGCCTCGAGTCACGCCTACATCGGCGTATCAGATCCATCCGGGTTTGGTACTGTTCCGGTTCGGCAGGACGTTATCTTCGCGATCACCGATCGCCCTGATCCAACGCCAACGCCAACGCCAACTCCCACCCCTGTTGTCGACCCGCCAGCGCCGACACCGGTGCCCACGCCAACTTCCACTCCATCGGCTAAGCCGGATCAGCCGCAGATCAAGGGTCCGACGAAAGTCG
The DNA here is from genome assembly GCA_963832325.1 of uncultured Verrucomicrobiae bacterium. Taxonomy (GTDB): domain Bacteria; phylum Verrucomicrobiota; class Verrucomicrobiia; order Chthoniobacterales; family JAATET01; genus CAVVKW01. Next base: position 336,875 of record CAWHTR010000001.1, read on the forward strand.
ACACGACCCGAAGGATTTATAAGATCAAGGGGGATGCGGGCGACGTGCCGCGCGGCACCTACATCGAATTCAAAGTTGGCAAGAATAAGCCCGTGAAGGGCAAAATCCGCGGAAATGGAAAGTTCGTGCTCAAGGCCAAACTCACTGAGGGCCGCAACGTCATCAAGATGCGTACGGTCACACCGGAGGGGCAGAAGTCGAAATTGACGAAGGTGAAGGTCACGAAGAAGTAAAATCTCATCGGCAGGATGCCGGTATGTGTTTTGCCTTTTAGCGGGCGACCGATGAAAATCACGGTAGGCGTAGGCGTTGGAGATCGGGGTCAGCGGACAAAAAGAAACAGAATTCTGGGTCCGGGCAAGTGATTGCGGGCCAAGCGGAGTAGCGCTTTAGCTTGGGGAAAATGCGAATCCGCTTCTGGCAGAGACGATTTTAAGTTTGCGCGTTGCGTAAAGCCTGGGTTGAAGGTAGGATCGCCGGAATGAGAGTTTTGTTATCACTCTTGGCGGTGGTGGCCATGCATCCCGGCGTGACCCTCGCACAAACCTTGGACGCCGGCGTGGAGAGGATTCTGGCCGGGCGATTGGTCACAGACGGACCCGGGGTTGCAATTCTCGTGATGAAAAATGGCCGACCCTTGCTCCAAAGGACGAGCGGATTTGCGGATATCGAAACGGGGAAAAAAATCGACCATCGGACGCAGTTCGATCTGGCGTCAGTTTCGAAGCCGGTCACGGGCCTCGCCGTGTTGTCGCTCGTTGATCGCGGAAAACTCCGGCTGGACGATCCGGTTACCCAGTTCGTGCCGGACTTCCGCGTTCCGCAGCGCGGGCGGGCGATCACGATTCGGGATTTACTTCAGCATACGTCCGGGTTGCGCGATTACACAGACGGCTACCCGGGCGACGACGAGACCTTCGCGAAGATCACGACCGAACTGCATCTCGATTGGCTAAACGGAACCCAGCCCCGTCGTCCGCCGGGTCGAAAATTCGAATACAACAATTCCAACTACACGCTCCTTGCCCTCGTCGTCGAGCGGGTATCGGAATTGTCCTTCGCGCAATATTGCAAACGTACAGTTTTCCGCCGCGCGAAGATGCGGAGGACGTTTGTCTACGATGGCCAGAAGCGCCTTCCACGCAATGTGGCGGATGGCTACCGGGTTCGCGGCGGGCGGGTGCACCCCTCCCTCTTGCTGACTAATATCACTGGCGATGGAAACGTCTACACCTCGATTAATGAGTTGGCCCGATTCGTCGTTGCGCTCGGAAGGAGTCGAATCGTTCGACCGGGGACCCTCGAGTCTGCCTGGACAAATGGCCAACTGGACGGCGGGCGGCCCATCCGGGATGGCGGCTATGGCTACGGGCTTGGTTGGGAGATTCAAGGCTCGCGGCGAAGTCACTCGGGATCATGGTCCGGAACGTCGACCTACTTTGTCATCGATCCGTCGCAGGAGCTTGCAGTAGCCGTGCTTAGTAACGACGAGAATTTCGACTCGTTCGGCGTGGGGGAGGCGATTTGGAGGCTTATGGCCGAGTGATATCAAGCGCTAACTAATAGCTGCGTCCAACCACTAAAGGGATCAATACGAGCTTCAGATAGGCGATCGGAAATATCCATCGGAGGCATAAATCAAGGCGATTGCCAGCATCCGGCTTCTCCTCCCGATCAAGCTTGCCGACCAAGACGTTCACCATGATCGACGCGCAACAAATAAAACTAGATTCAGAAACAAATTCAGGATGGTGACGTGAACACCCGATCTCTGATTTACCTTGGTGGTCGGCCTTCCGATGATTTTTGGATTCAACCTAGGTTTCTCGCGGGAGTTCTACGATAGCGCGCCGTCCCGGCTACGAGCGGTCTTCCAATCTTCGCGCACCGTTAGCGTCCTCCCGGCCGTCGTGATCGGTCATATTCCTGCGCGACTCCAAGTCAAGCCGCTGCGGGTTCGCGACTGACTCAATCCAACACCCGAGGCGCCTCAGTTCCCACAGCGGACACGATTCAAGCAGCCTCACGAATGCACGTCGGGGCCTTGGATGGCAAACGCCTCATCGATTGGCAGGAGAGGATGCCCGAAGAGCCAGCCGACTCCGTCCGAAACCAGCACGACTCCGAGCATCAGAAGCATCAGTGCCATCAATTGTCGGCCCCGTCGGGCGGCAAATCCGGCAACCCAACTGCAAACGGCTTCGCTGTGGGTCGGAAAGATCAACCGAACGGCCAACAGGGAGGCAAGCGGCAGAACAAAGACAACATTATAGAAGATCAAGGAAACACCAGCCAGCGCCACTCCGGCGTCGGCCCGAAGGATTTGGTCGATCGCACCCAGGTACGGGACTGCTCCCGGGAACCCGACAACTGTGAGGACAGCCCCGAGCGCAAAAGCACGACTGGGCGTGAGCGCATCGTTCGCCTCCGAGCTGGCTTGGGCCGCTCGGCGAGTCGCCAGCCTCCAAGCGAAAGCGAGTAGAAGCCCACCCATGATGATCTGCACCACCAGCTCCCCCGGGTCTGGCTGGTTCCAGATTCTGGCCACAGAAGGTCCGATCGCTCCGGTGATTACATCGAGTCCCAACAAAAGGAGAACGCCAAAGGGAATGTTGACCGCGAGGATTCCCGACAGCAGCCCGACCGTCCCGCGGATCGGCCGGCGTCCTCCCAGAATGGCGACCAAGGGCACGATGCAGATCGGCGCGATGGACGTGCTGTCCAACAGGCCAATGAATAGGAGAATCAGCAGGAGAGTTGCCATGAGAAGAAAATGGCCATGATAGCTGATGCCGCCGCTCGAAGTCACACCGCAAGCAACCGAGCGCGAAGGCCATACTGAATCCCAAACCAGCGCTGAACCTTGGGAAGTCTACGAGAACTTCCTGCTCCCCGTTATCCAATTTCCGCCCGAACCCGCAGGTCTGGAAGCACAATTTAAACTACTCACAACCCCTCCTCCCTTCCCCATCGACTCTCGACGGATGCCTACCTTGCCGCCTTCGCCTTCGCTGGCGGCTACCGCTCTCCTTCGACGCCGATTTCGCCTACTTCCCCGGCCTAGGCTTCCTGCATTTATCAGCGTGATCCCACTCGCCGCCGCAAAAGGTTTCGCCGCCTGCGCCGCCACGCTCGAGGCCGGCGAAGGCCTCGACAGAACCTCCCGCCGCGAAGGATACACCTACTTTGACGCGCTCATATTCAAAAATTTGACACCTGACCCCAAATCTGACCCCAGATTCCCAATGTGATGGCATGAAGTCGTGTAGCAACCGGCGCTGGGCAGGTTTGAGGAAATGATCCAATGTCTTTGGAAGAATCCGTGAGTGCTTGCAACACGCATGGGTGGCCGAAGGTCCAAAGGTTCGAATATTGACCTGAGTTCACTGCTCCCAAATGTGATTGAACCATGGCGGAAAGCACCATCGTGGGGCGTAAGACCCCGAATGCCTGACTGCAACCTTCCGCCCGTGGATCAAACTGATTCGGCCGCCCGCGCCGGTTGTCCTGACGCATTAAGCAAACCATCAGAAGAGAACATGGCCAAAAAATACACGTTAAAAACAACTGACAAAAAGACTCCCGAAGCAGCGGCGAGCATGGAGAGCTATTTGGCTCCACGACCCCCGACCAAAGGAAGAATCATCGGGCTGGATTGCCACCCCGACACCTTCACCGCAGCCGTATTTGTGGGGCAAACTCCGCACGATGCGCGCAAGTTGGAGATTCGGGAGAACCTCGGCTTGGAGGCCCTTCTGGACTGGGCATCCAATGATCTGAACCCGCAGGATATTGTTCTACTGGAAGCTGGTGCCAACAGTTTTGAAGTCTGCAAACGGCTCGGGCGGCTCGGACTCAGAGCTTGCGTGCTGGAAAGCTGCCACGTGGGCAAGCATGCCAAAATCTACGCGGATAATGACCGGATGGCAGCTGAGCGGATTGCCTTGGTTTATCTTGCCGGCAACGCCCCCTGCGTCTGGGTGCCCGACGAGCAGAGCCAGCAACGGCGGGAGCTTCTTCACGTCTACCAGAAGGCTGTGATCGACCACACCGCCGCCACCAACTCGATCAAGTCATACCTCAATTGCCAAGGCATCCGCTTGGGCAAAAGAAGCCTGGAAGCGCCTTCGACTCTGGACTGGATCCTTTCCCAGCGCGATTGGTCGGACTTGCAGCGCCAGATCCTTTGCGAATACTCCGAGGAGGTCGCTCACCGTCAAAAACGACGCAAAGGCATTTACAGCCTCATTGCCGAGCAAATGAGTTCCGATCCGATGATGCTGCGCTGCATGAAATTACTCGGCGTGGGCATTGTTAGCGGGTTTGCTCTGATGGCTGTTATCGGCGACATCGAACGATTCCACAGCCCGGAGAAACTCGTCGCCTACGTTGGACTCAATCCTGGACAGCGTCAGAGCGGAAACAGCAAAAACATCCGCCTTGGTGTGGGCAAACGCGGCCGCGCCGACATCCGTAATCTTCTCATCCAGGGTGCCCAAGCCGTCCTGCGAACCGGCCGAAATACCACTCTCGGACGATGGGGTTGGAAACTCTTTGCTCGCAAAGGAAGTCGAAACATCGCGGTCGTCGCCGTCGCCCGCAAACTTCTGGTTCGAGTCTGGCATTTGCTGCGGGGCAATCCGCCAACCGCATTGGAAAAAGACCCAGTTCTCACGCGCAAGCTTCGTCGCCTGGCTTTTGCTCTCGGAACTGCTCTGCGAACGAAACTCAACTTGGGCGCTACGGTTGCCGATTGCGTCCAAGTCTTGCGTCAAAGAGCGGAAGGAATTCGACCCTACTTCACTCCATCAGGAAACTCCAACGCCTCGTCCGACCCGGTGGAAGTTTGATGGGGGCTATGCGCCCCCCAAACCCCGCACCGCTCGCCGCGGCAGGCGTTCGGGGGGAACTCCTGATAAACTGCCCCGGCAACAATCCCCGATATCCCGAAAATATCCCCGCTAATCCAACTTTTTCTTGGCACGACTACATGCCGGTCAATATGGATGACCAACCCGTCGTGAGATCGGCAGATATGCAATCTCGAACGCGGCCGCGAAGCTAGTTCAAGCCGCGACGCATGGGGAGATCAATGCCGATTCACCACGCTGAACCGGGAAGAGGGGTATAAGCACAAAACCGTATTCCGAAATCACCGCCGGATGGCGGCGAGCAATTTCTGCTACCGCTGTGGGGAAGATTGATCGAAGTGGCCGTCCGTCTGCTTAATGCCGAAGTGTTGATTGATATTATGACCGTTGATCAACATATCGCCGCCTACCGCTCCTACCGCTCCCACCGCGCCAAAGTCGGCGAAAAGAGGGAGAGAGCATGGACAGCCTATTACCGCCGACTTGGTGCGTGGTCTAAAACTCCCCGCAATAATAGAGGACCTGACACCGTCCAGCCAAGGTCCTGTGGCCCTAGATCATATCCGCTTACGAGCAGACTGCATCGCCAAAAAGCTGATTGCGATTGCAATCAGCGCAAATGTGGAGGGTTCCGGGACAACAGCGAACGACATGTGCGTAAATGTTTCGGCGAAGTTGCCCGGCGCAGAATTGACGAGGGATAAGCCCAACGTGAAATCCGAGAACGACTCCCCCGCGAACGGGTTTTGAGTTAAGGTAAAGGATGTTTCGGTTGATTGGAGTCCGAAATAGCTTCCGGTTTTTCCAGGCGAATCGATGGTGAGGCCGAGCTGAACATCAGAGTCGCTTATGGGACTCCACTCGATGAGCAGTGGATATGACCCATCCCAGGCGGTGATTTCCTGCCAGTTCGTGAACTGTATCGGCGTCGGGAGAAGAGGAGGACCTGCGGCAACCACATCGTATGACCCGCCGCCATCGATCTCGAAATTGTAGCTAGCCCCGGGGGTGAACGCGTCCCCAGCGAGCGTGTTCGTCCTCAAAAAAGCGCCAACTCCCGGCGTCAGTTGCTCAGAAAATCCACCCGGCCCCGTTACGAGCCCCCCGGTCAGAGGCCCTCCTGAAAGATCAGAAAAAGAGCCATCCGAGGAGGTGGACTCCAACTGGATGTTATTCGTAGTTTGCAGGTAATTAGAGGACCGTCCGATCCTGGCTGTCTGAGCGTTCAGCGAACCTGAAACGACGAGAACTGTCAGAGCAAGCAAAGCAGATTTGATTAGCATGACGCGGATAGTTCTCAGGTAAACTGAGGTCCGCAAGTTAATTGATCGTCCGGAACAAAATCTCGTAACCCCCCCCATAAAGCGTTTTTCTCACCCCGCGACGGTCAATTGGGAAGGGGTCGAGAAGGGGGGCGGTCCTTCATGTTGACACATCTTCACCCGATTCCATGTCGCGGGGAACGCGAATATGCCCACATGAGCGACTTTCTCCGCCAACGTCCCTTTGATCTGCACGCTTTCGACTGACTCGGGTCCGGTCCAGGCTTAGGGAGATTTCGGGACGATTATCGGCCAGCGCGGGCGGATGAGATCGCCATTGGTGCGGGCATTTTTCTGAATCAATTTGATTTGCTCCGTCGCCTTTTCAATCGCGGTGGCTATGGCTTCATACATTAGTTCGGTTCATGACCTTCGATGGATATCGGCGTCCATCCGTTTCCGCGTAAGATTTGCTTGAGTTCTTCGGGCGTGATGCGGGCGAGGACGGAAGGGTAGGCGATTTTTGTAACCGTTGAAATGGCAGATCGGCAGCACGGCTCCGCCATGCGACTTGAGGACAACTTCCCCGGCGGCGGCGCTCCGCTGCTCCAGCCAGAAGCACTCTTCACTACCGAGTCGCAATATGAGGACGATTTGGAAAAGCTCGTGGCCCTTCTTCAGAGCGAGCGACTGAACTATCGCGTCTTCAGCACCAACGTCCTGATCCGCCAAGCTAAATACAGTGGAAACTAGCCGCGCAACGCATGAATTTCCGAAAGCAAAAATCCGAGTTTAACTACCCGTTTAGGAGCTGCAAAGCTTTCAGTCTGATCGAATTGCTGGTCCGAATTGACTCAAATGAAATGACACCGGAGGAGGGTTGTGAGCTGAGCGGAGATTGAATCGATGCCTCACAACTTATGACACCGGGAGGAATGTCGTTATCAATGAGTCAGACGAGCAAAAAGGAAGTCATCGCGAAAATGCGTGAGCGCTACTCGGGACGAGGTCGGGAAGGTCGCAGTCGGCTCATCGACGAACTCTGTGAGTTGGTGGGCTACAGCCGCAAACACGCCATCAAAGTGCTCGGGAAGAAGCTGCCGATTGGGGGAATGGTTCCACGGCGCGGCGGACCACGCAGGAGCTACGGGGCAGCCGAAGCGGAGGTCTTGGAGGCGATCTGGCTGGCGAGCGAACAGCCGTGCGGCAAACGGTTGAAAATAGCCGTGCCGCTCTGGTTGACGCACTACGAGAATGAAAGCGGAGTGTTGGAGGCCGGGTTGCGAGAGCGAGTTCTGGCCCAAAGCGCGGCAACCATCGACCGGCTGCTGGCCCCCTGCCGAATCGCCTTGGGCAGTCGGCGACGGTGCGGGACGCGCCCCGGCACGCTGCTGCGCAAGGAGATCCCGGTGCGCACCGATCATTGGGACGTGGAGGGTCCCGGCTGGATCGAAGCCGACACGGTGGCCCACTGCGGGGAATCGATGTCGGGAGACTTCTGCTGGAGTCTGACGATGACCGACGTTCACACCCAGTGGACGGAGACCCGAGCGGTCTGGAACAAAGGCCAGCACGGCGTGCGCGCGGCCATTGCCGACGTCGAAGCCACCCTGGCCTTCGCCATTCTCGGCTTCGACAGCGACAACGGCGGGGAGTTCCTCAACTGGCACCTGGCCGACTACTTTCTCAAGCGCGACACCCCGGTTGCTTTCACGCGCTCGCGTCCCTACCACAAGACGCGTCGAACAGAAAACCTGGACCCACGTCCGGCAATTGGTCGGCTACTCGCGTTTGGGAAATGCCGCCCAAGCGCCGCTCCTGGACGATCTCTACGCCAAGGAGTGGAGTGCCTTTCGGAACTATTTTTGTCCCGCCATGAAGCATCTGCGCACCGAAGTCGAAGGCAGCCGCAAGCGACGCATCTACGACATCCCGATGACGCCTTTTGATCGACTCAAAGCCAGCGGCCAAGTCAGCGCTGGCACCCTCGCCTAACTCGAAGACTACCGCGCTACCCTCAATCCTTTCGCCCTCAAGCGAACCATCGAGAAAAAGCTCCGCAAGGTTCTGCGAGCCGCCAAATCACCCGCTCTCAAACTCGCTGCCTGAGTCCGGGGAGGGCAAATCGCCAGCGCGAAAAGGCTCCTCTTTCAGTCGCCCTACGGGCTCCTTCCAGAGGAGCCTTTTCGCGCTTACCCCAGAGTGTCATCTGTTATGAGGCAACGCATCCCTCTTTTTTCCTCTCCCCGGTGTCATTTTGACTTGAGGCAACACGTGGTGGCGATCGCCGTCATCGCGATCCTCACCGCTCTCGTAATTCCTGCCTTTCAAGGCATCGGAGGCGGACAAAACCTCACTGCGGGTACGGCCATGGTGGCCGGTCAGCTCGACCTCGCGCGACAAACCGCCATGGCCGAGAACCGACGCGTCGAGTGCCGATTCTGGAATCTGCCCGGCCAGGTCGACGGGACCGAGTGGAGCGGCATCCAACTCTTCCGGGTCGACAATGGAGACGCTATCGGGAAGATCCAGCGCCTTCCGCAAGGGGTCATGATCATCGAAGACGACACGTTCTCCACGCTCCTCGGTTCCTCCAACCCCTACGGCGGCACTGCGACTGTCCAGGCTTTGTCGAGCCGACCCTTCAAATCCGTGCGCTGCGCCCCCGACGGTTCGACAGAACTCGACCCCGGCGGTTCCAGCGGCAACGGCACCTGGACGGCACCGATCGTACCCGCCACCTCGACGCCAGTTGACTCCCGGCCAGCCGAGAATTTCGCAACCATCCAAGTCGACCCGGTGACCGGACGGACCGTAACCTACCGACCCTGAATCCTTCAGCAGGATTCACTTTTGCAGAAGGAGAGCACTATTTGGAGCGTGTCATCGCGTTGATTTGCAAGGCACTCCATTTCAAAATTTCAAGAACTGCACCCCCCCGGGCTCGAACCGGGAACCAATTGATTAAGAGTCAACTGCTCTACCATTGAGCTAGGGATGCTTTTACTCTGTAGGAACGGCAATTGGCCTTGCCGCTTCTACGGTCGACTTCTACGGTTTCGACAATGAGCACCGTAGAAGCCAAGAAGACGACTCCACGGAAGACACAGAACCTTCACCAACAGAAGAGCGGCATATATTACGCGCGGCTCTATGTCGACGGCAAGGAGATTTGGAAGTCCCTTCGAACTCGCAGCAAGTCTGTCGCGATAGAGAAATTGGCCGAGCACACCAAAAAGGTGAAAGCTGTCCGGTCGAGTGGGAAACGCCTCTTCGATGGCAAGATGGCCTTCAAGGATTTGGCGCGACTCTACGAAGCCAGCCTAAAATCCGACGAAGAGGTTGCTCCGAACACAATTCTCTACAAGCTGAATGGACTGAAGGCCCTGCTGAAGTCTTGGCCTGAGTTGGCAGAAACGAACGTGCGTTCGGTGACTCCAACGATGTGCATCGAGTGGGCCGAGAGATTCAGGAAGGGCAAGGCGCACGTTCCCCACGGCGCGACCACCACCATGCGAAATTCCAAGGGGGTCTCTGCGTCCAAATTCAACAGCTCACTCATTGCCTTGCGTGGGTGCTTCGATATTGCGACGAAAGAAAACGCCGTATGGAGTAACCCCGCACGCTTCTGAAGGCCTTTCTCAGGCGTGTGGAGGCGTCAAGGAGTTGGTCTTGCCGACCAAGGAGCAATTCCGACAGCTAGTTCTGACGATCGAGTCCTCTGGAGCAGGCAAAGCCAAGCCTTGCGCGGACTTGGTGCGCTTTCTGGCCTACACGGGTGCGCGGCTCGACGAAGCACAACACGTAACGTGGCATGACGTTGACCTTGATCGGAAATCCATCGTGCTTCGTGTCACGAAGAATGGTGAGCCGAGGCGGGTTCCCCTCTCCGCCGAGTGCTTGACGCTCCTGACCAGGCTTCGATCAAAGCTCCCCTCCCTGAACGGAAACCAGACAACTCCGAACCCAGTTTTGTCTGTCAAGGAGTGTCAAAAATCTCTCGATTCAGCGTGCATGAAAGTCGGGATGCAGCGCATCACCCACCATGATTTACGCCATCTATTTGCAACAATCTGCATCGAATCAGGAATGGATATTCCTACCTTGGCGAGGTTGCTGGGCCACAAGGACGGGGGCGTCCTGGCGATGCGGGTTTACGGCCACCTTCGGGATGAGCACGCCCAAGCGATGATGGCACGAGTTTCCTACTCCTGACCCACCGAATGTCGCGGGCCATTCACTCCGCAAAAATCCGCTTCAACTGCGCCTCCGAAAGTCGCGGGATGGGTGGAGCCTGTATTTCTTCACCCTTCCCAGCTCGTTGGGAAGGGTGGCTGGCAAGCCCGCACGAAGTCCGCCGGTGGTGTTTCTCACGATCCAGATTTGACCGGTAGTTAAACGCCTTCAGGTCTGACTTGAGCTTCTTGAGTGGTAGATCGTAGCCTTCAGACGAAGCCCGCTTCTGCATGCCTGCCACAAGACTGGCAAACTCATCCTTCGTTGCAAGGTAGGCCGCATCTCCTCGGCCGGAGAAGTCATGCATGGCGATGAGACGGAGCTCGGTGGTGACGTCTGGGACTCCCATCAGACGAGTCGAAACACCTCTCGGAGATAAATCGGAATAGAGTTTCCGAGGCAGCGCAGCTCCAGTGACCGTGTGTCTTCTCACGTCAACCGTTTTAAGAAAGGAGGGTAGAGCGGCAGGCTTGAAGGAGGTGGCTTCCGATTCCAAGTCGGACCGGAATTCTTCAAAGTAGGACGGGCACCGTACCATCAATTCCTTGAATTCCCACCGATCATCCTCGGTTCGCGGGATCATTTCGCAGAGCAACAACGCTCCCGAATAGACCTCCACTCCCTCGTTGGCGGCATCCCTTGGCCACTCTGCAGTCCAGTCTCGGACCAGTTTCCAAGCGTCCTTCATCGAATTCATTGAACGACCGCAGATCGTCTCCCAAGCCGGGATGATGGCCTCCATTCGGTCGCAGAGGTCGTTCCCGAGCCAAGCTTCAAACCCAGAGTACGGCAAATCCCTGTTTGCTACGAAGGTTACCCCGGAAAGCCATTCCAGCATTTGGCTCTCCTGATCCTGGCAAAGGTACATGACCGCGCGCAGACGTTCGTGATCGGGTTTGCAGGCGAGGACGATCAGATAGAGCAGTTCGGTGGGGTTACCGATTCCTCTGACCCGGCATTCGAAGTCGAACTTCTTCCATGCTGTCCACCCCATCTGATTCTTCCGGGTAGCCTCTATCAGCGCGTCCATCGAGATCACTGGAGAGCGTCGGCCTCTCTTGTTTTTGATTGAGCCCAGAATTGGGACTCCACTCTTTCTCAGCCACTCTTGGCTCCGTGGCTTGAGCCCGAGCCGCTCGCATGCTGCGTTGGCTGGCATCATATCCGGGTCAAGGGGATCGCTCATAAACACCCGACCCCACCTCATTTGGGGAGAGGGGTAAATGAAAACGTGCCAACCACCCAGCCAAGACGACCCTGCCGGGACCGTCATAACCCGAATCAACCAGCTCATTGAGGAAGCGTCAGCCGCGTCGAACGTGGATCGAGTCTACTCAGTGAATCAGCTTGCTGAACTGTCCGACCTACACCCCGATACCATCCGGGGGTTCCTTCGGACCGGAAAGCTCAAGTGCCTCGGCGGCTTGCGTCACATTCGAGTCCCAGCGCTGGAATGGCGCCGGTTTCAGCGAGAACAGATGCAGAATTGGGAATCGACGTGGACTCTTGAAACCAGCGAGAGGGTCGTTCGGAACCGGGTGAACAAGAGCTTGAAAGGGGGCCGGAAATGATGGGCCTGTTTGCGAGTTGTTTGCCGTTCATCTGCGGTGTCCACCTGCCCGATTGCCCCCTCCAGATCTTGATCTACGGGGCAATGGTGGGCGCTTGTTTGCCTGTTGCAAAAGAGAAGAGGAAACAACGGCGAAAACCCAAAACCCATCGGAGAAAACTAATCAAAAGCAGTGGGGTCGCCGAAAAACTGGCGGGCTATCTCGCTTCGCCCTCCGTCCGCTCCACCCTCCGCGCAATCCTTTTGTCCCGTTCCCGGGACGATCTGTGGAAATGGCTCGTCGCCACTCCTCCGGGGTCCAGCTTGGAAGTGGTCTTGAGCGAATTTCGCGAGAAAACTCCCATTGCCTTGGAACTGGTCTTCACAAGCTGGATCTGCCTTCTAGCCGAATACCTTGCTGAGCGCGGGGCAAAAATCCGATTCGGGGAGCAGCTGATTCGCATGGACCTCTACACCGTTGTTTTGGCGGGTAGCGGGGGACTCAAGTCCTTCTCCTACAGCCGCATGGCGAGTGCGATCAGCCCACACTGGAAACCGAATCTTCTGATCGATCCGGGTAGCACAGCCGGTCTCCTCACGCAGCTGAAGAAAAACGACGGTGAGGCCTGCCTTTGGCGTCTGGAAGAGTTCGGAGAATTTTGGAAAGAGCTGACGAAGGAGAGCCACTCTGGAACGAAGCGCCTCCTCCTCATGAACTACGACGGAGAGCCGGTGGGCAAGGGTCTTAAGGATTCCAGCATCGTCGTTGACGAACCGTACCTGTCCTTCTTCGGCACGACGGTTACCTCGAACTTGGCCGCTCAAATTCCCTCGGAGGATTGGAGGTCAGGTATGTGCCAGCGGATTTGTTTTGTGCTCGCACCGTCCGACACCGATCCGGACCGACAGTGGGGACAGGCGAAGTACGCCCTACTCCGCGTGGACGAGCCACGAATTGGGCGAGAGTTCGCGAAACTCATCCAAACTCCTGTGCACATGGAGTATGAGTTTGGCCCCGACGCCATCTCTCAGATTCAGAGCTGTTGGAAGATGATCTCGAGCGAGGGGGACCACGAATTCGTTCGGCGAGTCGAATTTCGGGCCTTCAAATATGCTGTGGTTTACCACTGGATGTTGGGCAAATCCGGCAACCAGCTCGATGCGGAAGATATTGGTTGGGCCTTTCGTCTCGCCATGCTGCACCTCGCCGACCTCCGGGTGCTCCTCGACGCGACCGAGTACGCGGATTTTGAAGAGTTGCTGAAGAAAGGGGAAGAATATCGCCAAAAATGCATGCGAGAGGGTTCGTCGTTTCGTCCCCGTGATCTGCAGATGAGGTTTTCGCGTCGTTTGCGGAGCATTGAGGAGGCCAAGTCCCTTTACGCCCTCGTCTGCGAGAGTGCCCATCACCTGGGACTGCCCGGCATTCCCTCCGCCGAACAAATTTATCAGCTCACCGGGATCGAACCGGCTTTTGGAAAGCCGAAACCCGTCGTTCCCACAACGAAACCCACAACCATCGAAAGGAGGTGATTACCCATGACACGTTCATATGAAGGAGTCCCTGAGGAGCTTTGGCCGTTTTACGCCCGGGGCATCCGCAAGTGGATCGACAACGCTACTCCCGAGCAGATCGAGGAGGCTCTCGCGGGCCAATATGGCTTCTCGAAAGAGTTGAGCGCCGCGACCATCGCCGAGATCAACGACGACAGGTCCCATATCGACCTGCCCGCAGAAACCATCTGATGAGGCGAGCGGAGAGAAGCCGGGCGGTGCAATCCGTCCGGCTTCTACTCTTTAACAGCGGCTGACAATACGTCGCACTACGGCTCGAACTTCATGATGGCAGCAACTGCATCAGCTCCCTCGTATTTGAGCTCAATCAGCGAGATAGCGCCACCCCGCGTGGTCTTGTTCGTCTTGCTCGAAGGCTTAAAACCGAAATCCTTCATGTGTTTCTCAGCTCTTTTGGCGTTCGGGACCGTACCTGTGATCTTTACCTTGGAACGACCGTAATCAGCCTCAAATTTGATTGCAGGACTTGCTCCCGGCCTAGGAGCCTCAGCCGCCTTTGGTTTTGAGACAGCAGCTTTGGTGGGAAGCGTTTTCGTGACCGAGTTTGTTTTGTTCGTTGGCATTTACCGCGAACTCATAGCCCCTACCCTGCAAAAGTCACCACAAATGCTCCCCTAGCGGCGGAGACTGTTCCGCTCGCAGAGCCGATGCTCTCAGACTCCGCTCGCTCCCGTGCGCGGCCGCTTTGCGGTGTGGAGGAGCCGAAGACTCGCCGTCCTCCACATCCTCAAGCCGCCGCTGATTTCCTCCGCAATCCAAAGATTGCGATCAGGCCGATGCAGATCAAAGCGACCGTCCCCGGCTCGGGCACCACCGTCAGCATTCCCGAACCCGTGAAAAATTCACTGGTATGATCCGCACCGCTGTTGAGCGCACCCCACGTACCAGAAACTTGCTCGATGCCATTCAGAAACAAGGCAGAGATTTGATCTGAACCCACAAAGTCGAGGTCGACAAGCGCTGTTCCATTGACTGATAGAAATGCCGCGTCTGCGATGTAGTCGTTGCTCACACCCCCAGACAGAGTTAGCCGGGTTTCAGTCTCCAATGTAACACCAACTGTCCCGCCGAGGGCACCATCCGCCGTCACGGCCAGCATTCCATCCGATACCGTAGTGCTTCCAATGAATGTGTTACTTCCTGCTAGCGTCAATGTTCCTGTACCAACCTTTTCAAGCGACCCGGCCCTGAAATCAAGCTGAGCTATACTACCTGAAACTGTCGTACTCAGATTGTTCGTTCCGACCACCAGGGTGCCGCTTATCTCAAATTTACCAGCCCCTTCAAGCGAACCGATGCTCATGCCAGCTTCGGGGTCGAAGCCCATCACAAATTTTCCGCCTTGATTGACGATCATGCGCGCAGTGCCGCCGGAGGCGGTGTCCCTAAAGGTCACCTGTCCCCCTGTCGATGCATCACCGCCACCGTTCACGGTTATTGTAGACGAACCAGCGTTTGAGCTGTCCCGGAAGAGAAGCCCTGCACGCGAAAATTGCCCGGTTACTGCGCTGCCATTGATAACAATGACAGAACTTGCGGCGGTCGCAGTGTCCGAAAAAACACCACCCGCTCCCTCAGCACCAGCTGCGGTCGCGCCGTCAAACTCGATTGTAGCATTTTGTGCTGAAGAGCTCCCCTGGAAATTGAGTAAAGATCCGCCATTAAGCGAATTCCCGCCTTCAAGAGAGATCGACGCTGTTCCCGCATTCGACATACCCTCGAAGGCAAGAATGCTGACGTTGAAGTCAGCCACAGGATTCCTCAAAATAGCAGAACCGGCTGAAGAGCTGTTTCTAAAACGGACATCTCCGCGATTGATTATTGTCAGATTGGATGACGGGGAATTGTTGATAATCCCAGCGCCCTCGAACTGGAGAAGATTCGTGTTGGTTGAGATCGTGTAATCGGGAGCCGCAGCAGACAATGTGAGAGAGCTCAAACTCTGAAATCCAAATTGCGGGTAACTGAGAACCGTGTTTGTCCGCGCCGAAGCGCCGAAAATAAGATCGTCGCCGGACACTGGGCGATTTGGTGTCCAGTTCGCCGCATCACTCCACTCTGAGCTTGTGGAGCTGTTGCCAGTCCAAGTCACTGTATCCGCCTGAGCGGACCGGCCATCAAATAGAAATAAGGTGAGAAGACTCACCAAAACCAATGCGTTCTTCGAACCAGCGATATTCATCGCTCGGAAGGTGTCAGAAACAAAACTTCTGGCTAGCCTGAATTTTAAGGCGGCGGCGCGGGGTATTTCTCTTGGGTGGCGCTGCGAAATTCGGCAAAATCTGGAGCAGCTTCTGAATGTGTTGGGCAGCGAGATTCGTCGCCTCCGTCGTCGAGCGGGGCTCAAACAAAAGGACCTCGTCGCTCAGCTCCAAGTTGCGGGGTGGAATGTTGGAACGAACACGATGTCCGAGATAGAGGCTGGGCACCGCACGCTCACTGACATTGAGCTACTTTACGTCCTCCATATACTCAAAGCTGATTGGTCCGAAATTCATCCTCCAAGCAACTTTCTGAAAAATTCTAGCCGGTAGCCGATCAGGCATCTGGCCTAGAATGGATATGCGCCTTCCGGGCAAACTACGTCACTCGTCACGAGATTTTTGAAAAGCACGCTGATATCTTGAAGATTCTTTGTGGGTCGAATGAGTTCCTTGGCTGCGACATTGGCGCGAGCAGGATCAACCAATTGAAGGCGTGCGACGTGCCCTGACTCGAACCATACGTGAATTTCTGGTCCGACGAGCCGAAGAGCTTTCGCGGGGGAAAAATCCAATTGTGGATCTTTTGCAAGTAGCTCGACGGTGGCCATTCGAATTCTCCGCCCGTTGTAGATGATCGATTTGATGTGGCCGTGTTTATCGCGTCGGCCAACTTGAAACGCTCCTGTTCTGGTATGTTCATAGATCTGTTGCTGGTTCATTCTTGAAATCGTCCGTGCATCCAAGTGCTGGGCGCGTGGGTAGGGGTAGCCGGTGCCTTCTCTTTTCGAAATTCCCCGACTGCGCCCCGGCTCGATCGAATAGATTTGTGCTGTGTCGCTGGAAACCCAATCGAAGGACTGCATCTCGCGAAGCTGATTCGGCGACCATGACAACCGCCCTCCGTCGGTGGAGCGGTCGGAATTTCTGATGAGAAGATGAATGTGGGGGGATTGCCGGTCGTCATGGCAGATTCCAAGGTAGGGAGTTCCCGGCGCGAATCGCTTCATCCAGTCCTTCGCCATTGCCATCAAGGCAGCGAAGGCTGACTCCCTTCCTGAGATTTCGGTGATGGGCTCGGCGGAAAGGATTACGTGGCGCAATGCGTTTCGGTCGATGACATCCCCACACAGACTTCGAGTATCAGTCGATGGGTGCATTGTGACTGCGCCCGAATCGAGACCGTTCAACACGCCCACGACTCGACTTCCGTCGTTGGTCAAAGACGGGGCCTCTCGAGGTTCCCTGCCCTCGTGGAGGAAGCAGTGCCGAACCAGCGGATAGGCATTTCGCGAAGTCGATTTGATGACGGCTATGACCTTCACGAGCACACCCTCCTGAGTAATTTGGTGGCGTCACGGCAAGCTGACGCATCCGGCGACCTCCCCCAGCTTGAGCGCAACGACTGATTGAGAAGGTTGCCGAGCGAGACCAACTCTTGTCGGAACTTTAGAAGCTCCTTCAAATTAAATTTCAAGGTTGCCGCGACAAGAATCATTGAGATTACGCGGCCACGGATACTCGGAGGAAGCGAGCTGTAGAGCCTGTATGCTTCCGGGCTGAGTCGGACTCGCAATTGATACGATGAATTGCTCACAGCCACTCTCCTTCCTTCGCGCCAGCTACCAGCCCCGTCTCATCTCGCAGAGCCGAGATGAGAGGGTCTGGCTGGCCAAGGGGGAGACGTGCTTCCTCCCCCTTGGAACCCCCACCGCCACCTGCTTGCCCGGAGGCAATCAAATTCCTTACGAGACGGGCTACCTTTGGTCCCGTAATTTCACGAGTAGCAAGCCTTCTCAGTTCCTTTTCTGCCGCTGCGTCAAATGCGGACCGGATCTCTTGGATGACTGCTTTGGGTAACGGAAGACATCTCAGCTCGCTCAACCGAGCATCAACAGCGGAGGCGAAAGACATTCCTTATTGTAGTTTGTTTGCGAACTATAAGTCAAGCCGATTCGTTGTTTCACTCTGAAGATTTCAGTAAAACTCCCTAGCTTTGCCGTCACAGCCAAGAAATTTGGGGACAATTTTGCCCGACATGGCTTACGAAAAGCAGAACCAAGCGTTCAACAGCCAGTAGAAGCAGCAACGCTGAGCGCGTAACTTGGCAGTTCAAATTCGCGGCGGTGAGAAGGCGTGCATGTTACCCAACCGTTGGCAGGTATGGCTTTACCAATTCTTCAAGCTGCTCCATCTCAGGAAAGTCGGACAGGCCCTCAACGAAAGCGCATTTGATTTCAATTCCGGAGACGAGGTCGAACACGGCAATTTGGCGACTATGATCGACCTTGGAACGAGCGTTGAACCATTCTTCCACCGCCAAAATCCGACCCCGCGTGAGAGCAAGGCCGCAGCGGAACCATCGAAGATATTCGGATCCAGCTCCAATTTTCCGTGATGCCTGGAACGATTCAGTATCCGCTCCCTCTCGATAAAGATTTGTTTCGAAGGTGCTGGTTGCACCCTCCTTGTGTCGCGCCAAGCAAATGAGTTGCAGTTTATTATGGGCAAGAATCGACACTCTCCCCCATTCAAAGACTCCTCCAATTTTAACCGCATGCCCCGGCTCGAATCTCGATGACCATGTGGGTGGAGTGGCCTCTTTCATCGTAGCTCTGTTCAGAAGATCGGCGTGCCGAGTGATCGGCTTGGTGACTCGGCGATGCATGGCAGCGATACGCCCTTGAAGCTGGAGCGTGAACCAAGCCAATCCAAGTCCCGCATATATTCCTGTCTCTGAATGCACGTGGCCAGCCTCTTGGTAATTGCTCGGATAGTTGGGGCATGGCCAGCGACGCAACCCGCCGTAGAGAAAACCTGAATCCAATGTAATTACAAATTGCGGGACGACAGCCGTGTTGCCCGACTCACACAAATCTTGCCACGCACCCTCCAATTTTTCGATTGGATCGGACTGGGAAGCTACAATGTAGCAGAGCGGCCAAGGGTGACCTTTCTTGAACGAATAATCGCTCTCCATCTCCGGGTAAGAAGGAATCGACTGAAGATTTACCCAATCCTCTTTCATTTTCCTCACGGTCAAGTTCGAGGTCACCATGACGGCTCCAACCACTTGATCTATCAGGACGTGTGCTTTCCCATCCCCGGTGTCTCCGGGAAGGAAGATTTGAGCATCGGAGTCCACGATGATGATGTCGATTTGTGACGAAAGGTTTCCGGTATGGTCGTAAATCTTGCCCCCTCGCAGAACCCGCAAACTCGGTCCAAGTTGTCGCTTGAGAAACTGAATCCAGACGCGCTCGGTCTCCTCCCCGAGATCACTGTTCATCGCCAACATTCGGGTACCGAGCAACTGCTCCAACAATCGAATGCGGAGGTTGTGATAATGAGCCCGCGTTTCGGCGACAAGCCCCTTGGTTCCCTCTGGTCGCTTTACCGAATTCTCAATCTTCCGGTAAATGGCGCTCACTGAGACTCGGATGGGAGCCCACAAACGCTCCGAAGTGTCATCAATGAGTTTTTCGATTCTCACAGCTTCAGCCGTGAGCTTTTCGAGGGGGGGCGAGCGGTGCAGCCCATCGACCAAGATATTGCTCGTTTTGACGGCTAGTCCGTTCAAGGCGGCAAGAATCTCCACAAGCTCTGCGCCATCATCCCGCTGCAGCAAGTTGGCCTGCTCTTCGAGTACGTGACGGAAAGCCTGCTCCACCAAAGCTCTGGTCTCCGGGAACTTCGACATATCTCGGGGCGCAAGATAGACGTTTCACAGGAAGTCGCGAACAAAAGAACCTCGCAAGGAGCAAGCCAAGAAAAAAAACCTTCTACGGCCAACTTCTACGGTTTCATCTAAAATTCGGCGAAATTCAGCGAAATTGAAAAGGCAGCTCTCTAACGCAACTCACTCATTTCCAGAGTGATCCAAATTCAACAAACTTGGTCGGACCCTCCCTTTATAATTAAGAGTCAACTGCTCTACCATTGAGCTAGGGATGCTCGGGTCTCACTCTCGCAAGCGTGGGAAAATGCCACGGCTCGGTTCCACTGCCAAGTGCGAAATTCTGAAATGGACTTGAGTCCCCCTGAGCAAATCGGGCGTCCACCCACAGCTTCACAGACGTTTGACGATGGTCGTCAGATAAACCGGTTCAGGATGAACCCCGCGGTATTTCGTCACTTCTCGCTTCTCGATTACCTCGAAGCCGAACCGCTCAAAGGCACCTGCTCCCCGACGATCTGCGAACGTCACCACTTGTCCGAAGACGAACTTTTCTTCCTTCGAGCGTAAGTATTCAAAATAGACGTTAATCAAGGTCCGCGTCGTCGCCAAATTTCGAACTTCTGGCGACTGATTGAAATGGAAATGCGGCATGTTCTCCGGTGCCGTCGGCACTTCTCTTCGCGCCTCACAGAGAATCCATCGCACGTAGGCCCGCGTCGTCCGGGAATACCGTCGGTAGCGCCAGAGACCCCTCGCGGCCAGACGCCATGACGCCCAAAAATCATACCGCTTCTGCGCCTTTGGAAGCCGCGAACCCAGCAGATAACCCTTCACCACTCCGTTCCGCTCGACCACCAGCGACGATTCCGGCTCCCGGTCCGTGTAGTAGCTCGTGAGATAATCGGCGAAGAGTTCCCGGTCTTCAAAAACCGGATCGATGGCGTTCCCTAGATATCCAGTGTTGCAACAAATACCCCGCACGGCCTCACGGTCCCGCGCCTCGTACCTTCGAATGACAACTCCCTCCGGTAACGCCACGACACTACGGGTTGTAGGAGTCGATCACCTCACGGTAAATCGAAAACAACCGATCAAATACCGTTCGCCAACTGTAGCGCTCATGCACCGCGGCACTCGCGATCCGACCAGCCGCTCGCAGGTCAGTCGCCGCCACTGCCCGGATTGCCCCAGCCAGCGCCCCGGGCGTATTCTCCCGGGCCCAATGCACGCGATCGTTGAAAACGATCCGGTCCATGTAGCTCCCCCTGATCCCGATCACCGGGGTCCCGCACGCCTGTGATTCCAAAGTTACCAATCCGAACGTCTCTAAGATTCCCGGGTGGACGAAAAGATCCGCCGCTCGGTAAATCCGCGCCAATTCCTCCGCATTCCCGCAATAGGGCATCCAGTGCACCGCCCCCGTCCGCTCTCGCAACCGCGAGATTTCTCGCCGCCCAGTCCCGTCGCCCACCACGAGCAAATGATGTTTCCCCGGATCCGTTCGCACCAATTCCTCGAAAGCCCCAAACAGCGTCCGCACGTTCTTCTCCGGAGCCAAGCGCCCCACGTAGAGGAGAAGCACCGCGTCATTCGGAACGTGCAGCTCACGCCGCAACATCCGCGGCCCGTCCGGCTGAAAGGTTTCGACGTCGACACCCAAGTCCGTCGCCACGACGTTGTCCACACCCCAGTCCCGCAGCAGTTCCGCCAGCGCGGGACTGGGCACGAGCGTCCGTTCGAATCGATTATAAAGCGTTCGCACGTATCGCTCCGCCACATCCTCCGCGATTTCGACCGCGATTCGGCCAAAATACTTTGTCACGCTCCGCAGATACGCTTCCGGAAAGTGAGAATGATAAAACCCCACCGCCGGGATCCCCAACGCCCGCCCTGAGATCACTGCCTTCCACGCGACCTGATACGGGTCGCCGGACTCAATGATGTCCGGCTTCTCGAGGTGGAATATCTCCTCGACCTGTCCCAAGCCAATCAACGCCCGATATCGCGAAGTCCGCGAAACCAAGGGCGACTCAATCTCGTAGACCCGCGCCCGCTCGTCCCCCGACCGCCGCGTCCGCTCTCCCGGGATGATGAGCACGTGCTCGTCTCCCGGCGAATAGCGGCGCAAGTAGGCAACCTTCTGCTCGACGTAGCGTTTCACCCCGCCGCTGACGGGCGAGTAAAACTGGGTGAGATCACAGATTTTCAAGGGAGGCTCTGCGGTTTAAATTCAGGAGTTCCCCAAGTGAATTCGGAGCGAAATCACCATCGACTCCGCGAACGATCCCGACCTCAGATCTCAAATACCGTCAGCCCTCCCGCGCGGCGAGCCACCTCTCCGCGTCGATCGCCGCGGCGCAACCCTGCCCCGCCGCCGTGATCGCCTGCCGGTACACGTGGTCAGCCACGTCGCCTGCGGCGAAGACCCCCGGCAGATTCGTCGACGTCCCACCGCTCTGCCGCAGATATCCAGCTTCGTCGGCGTCCACCTTCCCGCGAAAGGCGATCGTGTTTGGCTCGTGTCCAATCGCGACGAACACGCATTTCACCTCCAACTCACTTTCCGCGTCTGTCTCCAGATTCTTCAACCTTACACCCCTCACCTCACCCTCTTCGTCAGTGAGGTAATCGGTGATTGCGGAATTCCACACCGGCTCGACATTCTCGTTCGAAAGCGCCCGCTCAGCCATGATCGTCGAGGCCCGCAACTCGCCCCGGCGGTGGATGAGATAAACCTTCGACGCGAAGCGCGTGAGAAACGTCGCTTCTTCGCAGGCGGAATCCCCACCGCCGACGACACACACCGGCACATTGCGATAAAACGCCCCGTCGCACGTCGCGCAACTCGTCAAACCATGACCGATTAATTTCTCCTCACCCGGCAACTCAAGATAACGCGCCGACGCCCCACTCGCGATGATGAGCGCCTTTGTCTCGATCCACTCCCCATCGACCCGCACCCGATTCACTCCGTCGACCTGCTCGAACTCCTCGACCGTTCCGTATTGATAACGCGCACCGAATCGCTCGGCCTGCTTGTGCATGTTGATGATGAGATCCGGCCCATCAATTCCCTCCGGGAATCCTGGAAAATTCTCCACCGCAGTCGTCGTCGTCAGCTGCCCACCCGGCTGCCGGCCCTCAAGCACCAACGGCTTCAAGCCCGACCGCGCAGCGTAAATCGCCGCCGTCAACCCAGCGCAGCCCGTCCCCACAATAATCACGTCTTCCATAAGAACCGGGAACTAAACACCAACCCACCACCCCCGACAAGGCCCCGACTGCGACTCTCTCAAGTGTCAGACATCTGCTGGCAGACTGACTGCTAGCCGCCAACTCGTCCATTTCCAACCCCCGCAGCTCGAGCCACCTACGACCGTCTTCATTTCGGTCCTCACTGACGGCAGCTCACAAACTCAGAAGCGTTCTCCGCCGCCATTACGGTGTTCGCCATCAACATCGAGATCGTCATCGGCCCCACGCCTCCCGGCACCGGAGTGATCGCCGCGCACTTCGGCGCCACCGCGTCGAAATCAACGTCGCCGACGATTCGATATCCTCGCTTCGCCGCCGCGTCCTCCACCCGATTGATTCCGACGTCGATCACGACCGCCCCTTCCCGCACCATGTCCGCCGTCACGAATCCCGCCCGGCCAATCGCCGCGATCACGATGTCCGCTTCGTGCGTGATGGCCGCCAAATCTCTCGAGCGCGAATGCGCCACCGTCACCGTGGCGTCACCCCCCTCTCCCCTTGCCATGAGCAGGAGCGCCATTGGCTTTCCGACGATCATACTCCTTCCAAGAATCACCACCCGCGTTCCCTTCGTCTCGACGCCCGCCTCGATCAAAAGCCGCTGACAACCAAGGGGCGTGCACGGAACGAATCCACTGCGATCACCCATCGCCAGCTTTGCAACGTTTTCCGGGTGAAATCCATCCACGTCCTTCCGCGGATCGATTTTCCGCACGATCTCCGCCTCGTCGATGTGCCCCGGCGGCGGCGACTGGACCAGAATCCCGTGGATCGCCGGATCAGCGTTCAGAGTCTCAACGACATCGAGCAATTCCGTCTGGGTCGTCGCCGTGGGCAGCTCGATCTTCTTCGAAAAAATCCCCAACTCCCCCGCCACCCGATCCTTCCGCCGGACGTAAGCAAGCGAGGCCGGGTTCTCCCCCACCATCACCACCGCCAGACCCGGCGTCACTCCGCGTTCTTTGCACGCGGCGATCCGCAGTTTCGTTTCTTCCACGACCTTCGCCGCGATTTCAGTGCCGTTAATCAGATTCATGATTGAGAATGGTTTCGATCCGCTGCCGCTCAGCCTCGAAGGCCTCAGCATTCGCCGTGGGCGGGATCTTTTCGTAGGGATGCAGTGTGACGTCGATCCGGGAAAACGGCCACGGGATTCGAAACCCGTCCCAGCTCCGAATCTCGTAAAAACGGGAGAACCGTGCCTGCACCGGCAGAACCCGCGCGTCAGTCGACTGCGCCATCAAAATCAGCCCCGGTCCCATGACGTATCGCGGCCCCTTCGGTCCATCTGGCGTGACCGCCAGATCCGCCCCCGATTGCAGCCACCGCCGACACTCGATCAGCGCGCGCGCGCCGCGCCGCGAACTCGACCCACGGATCGCCCCCATCCGGAAACGGGCCATCACTTGCGCCAAAATCTCCCCGTCCTTGCTCGGACTCGTCAACACGGCCACTCCCTTCCGTCCCTCCGGATAACTCCGCTGATGTGCCTTCGTGATCGCCAGGATCCGGTTGTGCCAGAACGTGATGATGACCGGAAACTTCGGCGACTCCGTCAACAATCCGCAACGGTCCTCGATCCGCATCCGCACGGTCACCAGTAACAACTTCAAAATGGCCGCCCCCAGGTAGCCCAACAGAACCTCCCACTTCACAAGGCACTCCGCTTCACCATCCGTGATATTATCGGTTGATCCCTCACGCCACCATCACCCCGATCGCCTTCGCCAGGGCCGGCCGGGCAATCGCGGCCAACTCCGTGTTCGCAAATCCGTACCAGGACACCGCCGACGTCGTGTCCAAAGGCGCGTCCGGGAAGTCTCCAAAAGGAGATTCATACACCACCCCTGCCTCGGTCAGCACCAACGCGGCCGCCACGTCATAGGGGTGACAAACCAACGTCGATTCCAGGTCCAGACACGCAAAAACGATCGGTCGCACATCCCCCACAAATCGATCGTGCCCCATCAACAATTCGTAAAATTGCCCTCCCGTCGAAATGTATTGATCGTCGAAAATGGTCGGCGATTTCGTACTTCCCAACCCCACGATCTCATCCCACACCTGCTCCTCGATCTGCGAGATCAGCGTGCGCCCCTCGGGAAAAAACTTGGAAATCGACGCAAATCCGTGCCGGAAGCCCGTCGCCGCCGAGGGCCTGACTTCCAACGCCGTCCGCGTTCCATCCAGCACGTTCACCGCCTCCGCCACCACACCACCACCTCGCGTCGCGCTCAATTGATCCGCCCGCCATTGCTTCGAAGTCGGGATCTCCGTCATCATCGCCACGACGATATCCGAAAGCATCGTTCCCGCCCCGAGCTGCGGTGCCAGCCCCGCGAGCGCCCAGGCCGACCGCTTGTCATACATGATCCCCCGAGTCCCATCGATCGGATCGACGATGCATTTCCATTTCGTATCCGCCGGGTGCGTCCCGATGGGGAAGCACAGCGGCGTCTCCTCGTCCACGCCCTCCAACACCAACTCAACCGGCTCCCCCGCCGGCCACTCGGCAATGAACCACTTCGCAATCGCCTCCTCGCTCACCTTGTCGATTGCGTAGATCGTATCCGCAGCCGACTCGTGCGCAACCGCGCTCATCGCCGGGACCGAAGCCGCATCCCGCCCGGCGATCACGGCATCCCGGACCGCATCGCCCAACGCGCAGAGGAGCTTTCGGAAGTGATCCACTTCGTCGCTTGTCATCATCAATGATGTGGCAGCGGGCCGACCGCGTTTAAAAATCGATTTTCGCAATCCATCCAGAATCCGTCGTTACGCAATGCAACCCTCACACTTCTCGACCCATTGGACTAAGCACTTCTTCCTAACTCGCCCGATCACTCAAGGGAAAATCCCATTCGCCACGTAGTGCCGGGCCACCCGGTCGATCGCGAAATAATACGCCGCCGTCCGCAGGTCCGGCATGTCCCGGGTTTTCCAGATGTCCCGCACGTTGTGATACGCGAGCGCCATGGTCTCCGCCAAAGCGGTCTGCACAAAGTCCACCTCCTCCGGTCCCGTCGTCAGCTCCTTCCGCGTGCCTGGCGCAAAAGTCCGCCCGGTCAAACCCTCGACGGCTTCCACCATCTGCGTTCGCGACAATTCGATGTAACGCGAATTCATCCGGTCAAAGCTCACGTGCGACAAGTTCCGCAGCCATTCGAAATACGAAACCGTGACGCCACCCGCGTTCAGATACAGATCCGGGATCACCATCACACCCTTCTCGATCAAGATCCGCTGGCCCTCGAAGTCCACCGGACCATTGGCCGCTTCCGCCACGATCTTCGCTTGGATCCGTTCCGCGTTGTCGGCGGTGATTTGATTCTCCAGCGCTGCGGGCACCAGAATGTCGCAGGCCATTTCCAACACAGCCGCCGGATCCGCCACGAATTTCGAAGAGTCGAAGTCCGCAAACGACCGATGCTCACGGAAATGCGCTACCGCCCTCGCCACGTCGATCCCACCCGCATCGTAAACGCCGCCTCCCAATTCGCTGATTCCCACGACCAGCGCACCCGCCTCGTGTAAGTAATGCGCCGCGTGCTCGCCGACGTTTCCTAGACCCTGCATGATCACCCGTTTCCCCGCGACGCCCGTGGTCAAACCCAGCGGCTCCATGTCATCCGCGTGCGACAAACATTCGCGGATCCCATAATACACCCCCAACCCCGTTGCCTCCTTTCGCCCCGGGATTCCGTGCATATCCAGTGGCTTCCCCGTCACGCACGCGTAGGGATTCGGTTCGTTAAAATTCAGCGCCCGATACGTATCCGCGATCCACGCCATCTCCTGCTCGCCCGTCCCGTAGTCCGGCGCGGGCACGTCAATCGATGGTCCGATGAAGCTTTTCTTGTTCAACTCCGCCGTGAGCCTCCGCGTCACTCGCTCGCGAAACCCCGGCGACGAAGCCCGCGAATCAATCACCACCCCTCCCTTGGCCCCACCAAACGGCACCCCGACCAACGCACATTTGTAAGTCATCAACGCCGCCAGCGCGATCGTTTCGTCCAGCGTGACCGTTAGGCTGTAGCGCAGCCCCCCCTTGCACGGCAGCCGGTGGTGACTGTGCTCCGCCCGGTAGGCCTCCACCACGACGACGTTCCCCTCGTCGTCCTTCACCGGGAACTTCATCCGATAGACGCTGTTGCACGTCTTGACCTGGTCCAATATTCCCACCGAGAAATCGCTCAGCGCCGCCGCCCGATCAAAGTACGCGCTGACCGATTCAAAAAACTGACTGCGCTTCTCCGCTGGGGGTGCTGCTTCCATAGGTTTGGAATGCTACGCGCCGCCGCCCGCAAGCCACGCAAAAAAGCGCACCGTGATCCATCCGACCAACAGCGCCATCGCAATAACAAAAAGCAACGCCACCCCCAACATCGCCAACACCACCCCCCAATCCATGGCGCTCGCCCGCCGCTTCCGCCCCTGGTGCTCCCGCAGCAGCGCGTAGTTTTTGTTGTTCGATTTGAACCACGCCGAGAAGACGTCACCCAGCACCGGCACCGCACCGAAGACGGTGTTGAGCAAAACGTTCCCCACCATCCGCATCAGCACCACCCTCGGCAATCCCGCCCGCAGTCCGTTGACGATGATGACCGCCGAAAACGCCGCGGTGGAACTATCCCCAATCCCCGGAATCAAACCAATGATCGGATCCAACCCGACCCTCATTTTTGTCCCCGGAATCGGAATGAGATCGTCCAGCACGTACGCCAGCAACTTCGACAAATTCGGTTGGTCCCGATCCTTCTCCGGCGGCATCACTTCAAATTCCATATCGTCAGCTTGATTCGGCACTCCTCACCCATCCGCGCCTACCGCCTCCTACGCAATCTTTTCGATTGGCAGATCCAATCTTTCGCCGGACCATCTCCCCCATGCGCATCCTCGCCCTCGCGGTTCTCCTCGCACTCCCCACTCTCCACGCTCAAGATGCGTCCACCACCGCCCAGGCCGTCGCTCAAGCCTACGGCATCGATTCCTGGCCGACGGTCGAGCGGGTCGCCTTCACCTTCAACGTCGATGCGCCTGGAAAAAAGGTGACCCGCGCCTGGCTCTGGGAACCCCGCGAGGAACGGGTCACCCTCACCGATCCCGCCGGTGCATCCACCAGCTACCAGCGCGGGGACGTCGGCACCGACCCAGCACTCACCACGATCGACCAGCAATTCATCAACGACAGCTACTGGCTCGTCTTTCCCTTTCACCTCGTTTGGGACACCGGAGCGACGCTCACCGAGAAGTCCGGTCCGCTCCCCCTCCCCATCGGCGATGGCGACGCCGCGAAATCCCTCACCATCCAGTACTCAAACGACGTCGGCTACACCCCCGGCGACGCCTACGATCTTTACCTCGACCCCAACAACGAGGTCCTCGCCTGGACCTTCCGCAAAGGCGGCGCCAAAGAGGTCTCCCTCGCCACCAGTTGGTCAAAACCAACCGCGTTCGACCCCATCCGCATCTCCACCGACCACGAAGGAAAGGACGGGTTCCGCATTTTCTTCACCGACGTCTCCGTCGAATAACTCTCGCTCGCTCCCCGTCGTCGGCGCTCACCCGATCGCCGCTTCGACTTCGTTCGCCGCGCGCCACCCCGTTTCCATCGCGCCGTGGACGGTTCCACTCGCGCCGTAAGTATTCGTCGCCTCCCCCGCAAAGAAAATCTTGTTCGCGAGTGGCCGCGCCAACGCGTCCCGACTCGCCTCCGTCGTCCGCACCGTCGGATACGAGTACAGCCCGCGGACCCACGGATCCGCCCCCCAATCCGAAACCAATCCCCGCTCGAACGACCGCGACGCAATCTTCGCGCCAAACAATTCGTCCAACTCCTCCAGCGCGAACCGCACCGGATCCACGCTCATCGCGTCCAACTTCTCAGCCCGCGTCCCCCCCACGAAAGCCGTCAGCACAAACGACGTCTCCGACTTCCCCTTACACGGCACCCAAAATTGCGGCAGGAACCCGTCCGTATGAATGAAATACGTCTGGTCGTCCCAGAACCGGTGCTTGAACTTCAGGATGATCTTCATCCCCGTGTCCATCCCGATGCTGTCCGCCGCCGCGATCTTCTCCGGCGGCAATTGCGGTGAAAAATGAATCAACCGCTCCGTGAGAATCGGCAGCGGCACCGTCACGATCACCGCCCGCGCGCGCAACTCCTCCGTGTTCTGCAAACGCACCGCCGGCTCTCCCGCCCAATCAATCGCCGCCACGGGAGTATTCAACCGGATCGAACCCTCCAGCCGTCCCACCATGGGTTCGAAGAGATCCAGATACCGTCCGGAAAGAGTGTAATTCGTCTCCCTCGCCTCCCATCCCTTCTGGTAACTCGCAAATCCCCGCATCGCCAGCCGATCCAGCGTCGTCCCGTGCTCCACCCCCAGCCTGGAAGAAAGGTAGTGCCACGCCCGTCGGGGGAAGTGCGACCGCACGAGAAATTCCTCCGCCGACCAATTCTCACTCCGGTATTCCCCCAACGAATCGATCAAATCAAAAGCCCGCTTCACCGCCGGATCCAGCTGCGCCTGGTCCAGCGTCTGCAACTCCCCATCCAGCCGCAGGAGATCGTTGAGCGTCATGTGGGAAATGAGATCCATCCCCTGCTCCGCCGCCAGACGCGCCACCGCGTTGTCCATCCCGTGAACCTCCTCCGCCCCCAGCTCGATCGGCACGTCGCCGAAGCTGTCCAGCGAACGCACCCGCCCCCCCACGTGATCAGAAGCCTCGAGTACTAGGGGCCGATGCCCCCCCGCCAACAGGGAATCCGCCGCGCAAAGCCCGGCCACCCCCGCCCCAATGATCAGAACATCAAATTCATCCATTAGAGAAACCTCATCCTTCCACAGCGTGCGCCATCAGATCCTCACGCGACACGAACTCCACCGCCGACGCGTGCGTCGCCTTCAAAAAAATCGGCGGCGCCACCCCCGCTTCCAACGCCTCCTGCCAGCGAGTCACGCAGAGACACCACTTGTCGCCCGGCTGCAAACCCGGAAACCGCATGTCCGGCCTCGGCGTCACCAGATCATTCCCCCGCTCGTACGAAAACCGCAGAAACTCTTCCGTCATCTCCGCGCACACCGTGTGCAACCCCACGTCCCCCGGCCCCGTGTGACAGTACCCATCGCGGAAATACCCGGTCAGCGGATCCGTGCAACAACACTCCAATTCCGAGCCAACAACGTTCGATGCCATTCGCAAACGATACAGTTCGAACGGACCGTCGCAAAGGACACAAAGAAGGCAAAATAGCGACCCCGAGAACCGACCTCACCCTTTGCCCCCACCGCGAACTTCGGTCCAAAAAACAAACTACTCCGCCTGCTCCAACAACCCGGCCAACGCCCCGGTGAACCCCGCGTTGTAATCCAGCGCGACCTCGTTCGTGATGTAGTTTGCGCGCTCGTCCGAATACGCATTGTCATCCGGAGCCGAGGGTCCGCCCACCAGCGCTCCGTACAAAACGTGGCGATTCTCCTCCGGGCTTCCGATGCTGTTCGAAGTCGACCCGTGGGAAGCTCGGTGATGCGGATTCTTCGGCGGATTATTTCCAAATCCAACCACGTAACTCCGCCGATTCGGATTGTCGCCGAGGATGTAGCGAATCTGCCGCACGGCAAAATCCCGATAGCGCTCCACGTTGTCCGCCCCCGGCACTGTCGTGTAAATCAGCGCCAGAAACGCCGTGTTCGCGGCGTACCGCAGCGAACCCCACTGATCCAACCACGCCAAACCACCTCCCGTCGTCTGAATCCGCTTTCCATTCTCGCCGACCGTCCAGAAATTCAACCACCGGTTCACGTCGTCGAAATACTTCCGATCCTTCGTGATCTCCGCCAGCAACACCGCCACCCCGTAGCGCTTATCGTCCCACGATTGCGTCCACGTCCACGCCTCCCGATCCCGCACTTCCGCGTAAAAAGCCTCCGCCTTCACGAGATACCGGCGATCCCCCGTCGCCTTCGCCAGCCAAGCCGCCGACCACGCAAGCTCATCCACGTAGCCGCTGTAGGAATTGTAATACGCCCGCGCATCCACGATCGAATCCGTGTAACTGCCCCGGAACCGATCCGCGAAAGAGAACAACCGCTTCGCGTGATCCAGGCACCGAGCCGCGTAGGCATCCTGGCCCGCTTCGCCGAATAAAATCGCCGCACTCGCGAGCGCCGCACTGGCCTCGCCGACCAGATCGGAACCCGGATTTTCCTCGTCGACCTTAAACGCCGGCCGCGGCATCACCATCGCCTCGGGCGGCCCCCAGAAGGCATGATCCAAGTCGCCCCGACCCACCTGACCGTAAAAAACGTTCGCCTCCGGGTGCGCCTTGATCAACCAATCCGTCCCCCAGCGCACGGCCTCGAGCAATTGATCGAGCTGCCCGCTCTTCTTGTAGCCACCCCGGAAAACAATCCCGCCCCACGACAACATCGTCATCGAACTCGCCATCGGCAGACCGAATTTCACCCCGTCCCCCGCGTCGTAGTATCCCCCCGTCAGATCCACTCCCACGTCCGCGCCATCCTGCATCCCCGAATCACCCCGCCAATCCACCCGGAACCCTTCCGGCAGCCGCCCCGACCGCTGCGCGTCGTAGAAAAACAGCGATTTATCCAAAGCCTCCGCGTAATTCAGCCGATCCGTCGGCACCGGCACCGGCGTCGGCATCGCGATCTCGGGCGTCATTCCGGGAATGGCCGGCGGCATCTCCGGCGTTGGTGTGGGCTGACGTTGCGGTGCTTTCATTTCATTGAGCGCGATAGCCGTCGGCCCCCCGACGATCGACCCGGGCGCACCGACAAATCCAAACCGCACTTCCCCACCCGGTGGAATCGTCTGATTCCACGGGGCCGTCCGCGCATCCACCACGTAGCCATCCGACGTGATGTCCGCGATGTGCGCGTTCCACAGCCCGGTGATTTTTGCCGGAAATTGAAACTTCAGCGCCCAATTTTCAATCGGCGACGACCCGTTGTTCCGGATCACCACCTCAGCCTGAAACCCCGAACTCCAATCCGACACCACCCGAAAGCTCACGTCCGCCTGCCCCACCTTCACGTCCACGTCCGGCGACCCCGCGTAGATCGGCTGCTGCGTCACCCCATCGCGCTCCGTCGGCGGCGCGTCCTGCGGCCCATCACCCGCAATCACCGGCTGAAACACCACGTCCCGCGGCTCCACCCCACCCGGGATCGCCTGAAAACCCACCGTCACCTCCTGCCCGGACCGAATCAACCGCGACCATTCCTCCGGCGCCACTAGGTACAGATTCCCCTCCTGCTTCACAATCTTCGCCCCCCAAAGCCCCGAAATCTTCGCGTCCAGCCGGAAGCGCAGACGCCAGTCCTTCACCTCATCGGCCGACTCGTTCTTCAGCTTGATCTCCGCAATCAACCCGTCCCCCCAATCGCTCTGCTTGGAAAAAGAAACCGCCACCGGCTCCTTGCTAAACCCGGACCCCGCGAAAAACAAAACCAGCGCGACCCCGAGAAGCCGTCCGCTCCACCATCCCGCTCCCCCCATCACGCCTCCTCCTTCCACCGGCAGGCGTTTGGAGCCACCACGCCGATCTGATCCAATACTCGCCAAACCACCGTGTCCACCAACTCCTCGATCGACTCGGGTCCGCTGTAAAACGAAGGCATCGCGGGCAAAACTTGCACCCCCGCTTCCATCACCGCAACCACATTCCGAGCGTGAATCAGATTCCACGGCGTCTCCCGCGGCACGAGAATCAATTTCCGCCGCTCCTTGAGAAAAACGTCCGCCGCCCGCAGGATCAAAGACTCGCTCGTCCCCGCCGCGATCCGCCCCACCGTCCCCATCGAGCACGGCATCACCACCATCGCGTCCCACCGCGTCGAACCACTCGCAAACGGCGCGTTCATGCTTTTATCAGAATGCTCAACCGTCCCCGCTGGCACCCGCAGCTCACCGATTTCCTCCTTCACCACCTGTTTGGCGTAGCCGCTCAGCACCAGATGAACCTCGTGCCCGCCGTCCGCCTCCACGTGATCCAGCAAGCGCTGCAAATACAGCGCACCGCTCGCACCCGTCGCCGCAAAAACAAACCTCATGCCAGCAATCCCGCCTCCACCAGAGCCGTCCTGATCGCGGTCGCCCGGTCGATCTTCTCCGCGTACATCTCCACGGCCGCCCCGTCCGGCTCCACCCGCGTCGCCTCGTCCGTTTCCACGCAATGATCCGCCAGATCCCGCAGCGATGCGTCCGAGCCACCTTCCGCCGCTGCCATCCAGGCCGCCTGCACCGCCGCCCCCAAACCCGCGCCCTCCGCCGTCCGCAAGCACACCACCGGCACGCCGAAAACGTCCGCGCAGATCCGGCGCCACGCCCGACTGTTACTCCCTCCCCCGGTCAACCGGACCTCCGTCGGCGCGACCCCCAGTTCCATCAACTGACGTAATCCGTAACCCAACCCCAGCGTCACCCCCTCCATCGCCGCCCGCGCCAGGTGCCCCGCCGTAAAATTTCGATCCGTGATCCCGAAGAGCGACCCGGTGCCCCGCGGCAAACTCGGCGTCCGCTCCCCGGTAAAATAAGGCAACAACAACAACCCGTCCGCCCCCGCCGGCACCTTCGCAATCTCCGCGTCCACCTCGCCCCGCTCCCAGCCAAACATCTTCCGCGCCAGCTCCGTCACCAGCGTCACGTTCATCGTGCACAACAACGGCAACCACCGGTCCGTGCTGTCACAAAAGGCGGCGATCTCCCCCGCCGGATCGATCACCGGCTGCTCGGTGCACGCGTAGAGCGTTCCCGACGTTCCCAAACTCGCCGTCACCACGCCTGCGCCCAGATTTCCCGTTCCGATCGCCCCCATCATGTTATCCCCGCCGCCCGCACTCACCAACACGTCCTTCGGCAGATTTAACGACTTCGCCAACTCCGACTTCACCCGACCCACCGACCGCAGCGACGACCCT
Organism: uncultured Verrucomicrobiae bacterium; assembly: GCA_963832325.1. GTDB lineage: Bacteria > Verrucomicrobiota > Verrucomicrobiia > Chthoniobacterales > JAATET01 > CAVVKW01. The sequence continues at coordinate 370,452 of CAWHTR010000001.1, forward strand.
AGCGGCGGCAACTTCTCCCGCAATCCGGACGCCGTCGCTTCGACCAACGGCTCACACCATTCCCGCGCCCGCACGTCCAACAACCCCGTTCCCGAAGCGTCGCCAAATTCCATCCGCGCTTCCCCGGACAACCAAAAGTTGAGGTAATCGTGGGGCAACATCACCACCCGCGTCTTCGCCCAATTCTCCGGCTCGTGATCCTGCATCCAGCGAATCTTCGGCGCCGTGTAACCGGGCAGAATTCGATTCCCGCCCAGTGCCAGCGCCCGCTCACCGCCCTCAACCGCCTCCTCGATTTTAGCGCACTCGGCGAATGTCGACGTGTCGCACCACAACTTTGCCGGGCGCACCACCTCCCCCTTTTCGTCCAACGCGACCAACCCATGCTGCTGTCCGCTCACCCCGATCGCCCCGATCTCCGCCGCCCGGTCCCCCAACGCCGCCGCGACTTCCCGAATCGTCTCGGCCGCCGCGTCCACCCAATCGCCGGGATTCTGTTCCGCGGCACCCGCCGGCAATCCGCCGATCAGGTCGTAAGGCCGCGACGCCGTTTTGAGCACCTCTCCGCTCTCAACGTCGAGGGCAACCGTTTTCAGGCTCTGTGTTCCGCAATCAATTCCTAGGGCGACCATGCCCGAACGATACCCGGCTCCACCCCAAACGAAACGCGGAAAAATGTCCGCCGCATCCACTTCCACGCACCAACCCTTGAATCACGGGCCATCTTCACCGATAGAACCCTCATGGCAGTTGTCGAACAGAACGGAATCCAATACCGCGTCGGAAACGAAAAACTCATCCGCGTCTCCGAATCCGCCGGCAACAAATTGCGAACCCTCCTCACCCGCCAAGGACGCCTGGAGAACGGCGGCCTGCGCGTCGCGGTCATCGGCGGTGGCTGCTCCGGCCTGCAATACAAGATGGACCTCGTCGACGGCCCCGCCAATCGCGACATCCTCGTCGAGTCCCGCGAAGTTCGCGTCGTGGTCGACCCGAAGACCGCCCTCTTCGTCAGCGGCTCCGAACTCGACTACAGCGACGACCTCCAAAAGGGAGGCTTCAAAGTCACCAACCCCAACGCCGTCGCCCACTGTTCCTGCGGCGAAAGCTTCTCCGCTTAGACCTCGGTCTCCGCGCCACCTCGCCCGGTCCCCCCTGCCGTGCGAAACCGAACGCCCACCCTCACCAAACCACGCGGCACCGACTCACCCGCCGTCCCCCTCCTTCCCACGCGACCGCCCCCACACCACGCCCCCCGAGGTCAAAGCCACGCACGGCAAATTCCCGCCCGTCCACCCCCACCCCGCGAATCCCCTGAATCCCCCCCGTCCCGCCTCGACAAACCGCCCGCTCCAAGTAGCCAGCCAGCCCGGTGCCTGCGCACTTCAATCCAGCTTCTTTGCTAACCCACATCTCCAGGAAGGCCTCCCGGATCTCTCCCCCCGGCAGACCCGCCAACCACTTCGCTTCCACTTCTGGAAAATAGCGCCGCGCCATCTCCAACCAGGGCCGGCTCCGATCTCCCGCTTCGATATCGACCCCGACCGGACTCCGCGACACCGCGACAACGATCTCCCCACCCGAATGGGAAAGACTAAACTCGAGATTCCCTCCGACCCAACGCGGCTTGCCCGCGTCCCCCCGCTCAATTTCCACCGCCAACGGATCCACCCCCGCCATTCCCGCCAGAATTCGCCGCACCCCGACCCGCGCCCTTCGCCTCGTCTCCCTCACTTCACCAGCAACCATTCGCCCCAGAGCCGCGCCCTCCTCGGCCGTGACCTCACCCAATACCTCGATCTCGCTATCAAGCCACCAGATCACCACGTCCTCCGCGCCACAATCCGCGTCGCTAACCCGCCTAAGCGCCCAATCCATGCGACCCCGTTTGATTGCCGAAGAAAATCCATCCATCATAAGCCGAAAAATAAATTAGTAAAAAACGCAACTTTCACTTGCAACGGAAAACAAATCGATATTTAGCTTAGGTCTTATGGACTTCACAAAAATTGATCCCGCCGTTGTTCGGGAATTCCTCAGACTCAGCGAAACCCGCGAATCCCTCATGACCGAGGTTGCCGCCATCGATAACCAAATCGCCGCGCTCTCCAGCGGGAAAGTTCCCCGCGGACGCAAAGCCGCCGCAGCTCCCGCCGCCAAAGCGACTTCCAGTGCTCCTGGTAAGCGTCGCGGACGCAAGCCCGGTTCGAAGAATGCCCCGAAAGCCTCCGCTCCAGAAGCGTCTTCCTCGAAAGCCAAAGCTCCCAAAGCCCCCCGCAGCCGTAAAAACGGCAAGCGTGGATTCCTAAAGGAACAGATCACCGGTCTTCTCGTCGAGGCGGGACCGGAGGGAATGGCCGTGAAAGATATTTCCGATAAGCTCGGGGTCAAAAACCAGAATGTTCACGTCTGGTTCAGCACCACCGGCAAAAAAGTTGAAGGCATCAGCAAGGTCGGCGAAGCCCGCTACGCGCTCGCAACTCCTGCCGCCGCAGCCTAATTTTCAACCCTAGTTCTTTAAACCCCGCGCCCCGTTCGCCACTCACGAACGGGGCGCTTTTTTTCAACCCAGCCGCTCGCGACCGTCACCCCGTCAGCCCCACCCCGCCGGATTCCTTCGGAACGGCCCCGCATCACAGGACTCTCGCCCGCAAAGCGTCCGCGATCCCCAGTCCGCCCTCTCGTTCCGCAACGAATCCCCCCTGCCAGCTCACCACCGATTTAACCTCGGCGATCGCGTTCATCGGACAAGCGACCTCACCAGCGACCACTTCGCTCAACATCGACAGATCGTTGAAGTGGTCCCCCGCCGCGAACACCTCCGCAGCGGCGATCCCGGCGTGACGACACAGCTCCGCCAGCGCCGCGCCCTTGTGATAGTCCATGTGGCAGAAACGCAGATAAATGGTGTTCCGCTGATAGCTGAAATCCGGAAACGCCCGCTGCACAGCCGTCAGACTAGCGGTCACCTCTTCCATCGCAGCCTCGTCCGTCGTGATTAACCCAACCGGCAAATTATCCTCCCGGATCACCGTCACATCGGGCAAAGTTTCCACCCTTGCGAGAATCTGATCGAAGATCGCTCCCGAAGACTGAAATAACTCCGCGTGCCTCTCTCGGCATACGCTCACCCAAGGCTCCAATGGCAACCAACCACCGTCCGATCCCGGGAGAAAAATATCGCGCTCGTTGGTCAGAAGGAAATCCGGCGAGACGGGCGCAGCGAACACTTCCAAACCTTCAATCGCGTGCGGCAGAGATCGGCCCGTGTTCACCGCCCAAATTCCGCCGCCCTCTTTAAACGTCCGCAGCGCGTCCGCTAAGTCATTTCCGCACGTCAGCTCCGAGGGATGCAGGATCAGCGTCCCGTCGAAGTCCGTGCTGATTAATCTGATCCGCTCATTCATAGCTGCCAATGATCGCGGACGCTCGTTGTGCGGCAAGAGCGAAACGGTTTCATTTTCTCGCCCGATCTGATCTCCTCTCCAGCCATGAAATCCGCCTACGAAATCGCCATGAGCCGCCTCGACGCCGAGGCACCCGTCGCCAAGCTCACCGAGGCTCAGCGCACTGAGATCGCCGAGATCGACAGCCTCTACCGCAGCAAGATCGCCGAGCGCAAAGTCTTCCTCGAAGGTGAACTCGCCAAGGCCGCCAGCAACCCCGCCGAAGCCGAAATGCTCCAAAAGCAACTCGCCAGCGAAGTCGCTCGCCTGGAAGAAGAGTCCGAATCCAAAAAGGACAAAGTCCGCAATCGCTAGCGACCGAGCGCCGCGTCTGCGGCTAAGCCCACGAGCCGCTCTCGCCAGCGCCAGCCCGCTATCCGGCCGCCAAAGCCTCCCAATGCGCCCTTGCTTCCGCCGACACCTCCGTCGGCACCGTCACGGCAACGCGCACAAATAAATCCCCGCGCGTTCCATCCATTTTCGGGAACCCACGGCCACTCATCCGCATCTTCGTCCCGTTGGGCGTCCCGGCCTTCAGGCGAAGCTTCGCCCGCCCCTCCAGCGTTCGCACCTCGACCTCTCCGCCCAACACACACGTCCACGCCGGCACCTCAGCCTCAACCCACAAGTCGCTCCCATCCACGTCGAAATAGGGATGCTTCTGCAACTTCATCCTCAGGTATAAGTCCCCAGCCGTCCCACCATTCGCACCCGGGCTTCCCTGACCCGCCAAGCGAATCCGCTGACCATCCCGCACGCCCTTCGGAATCTTGACCGTGTAAGTCTGCACCTGCTGCGAATCGCCCCGACGAAAGCTGATCTGCCGCGAAGCCCCCTCAAACGCTTCCTCCAACGTGACCATGACGTCCGCTTCGACGTCCGAACCCTTCTGCGGTCCGGCACCATAAGCGTCGGCAAATCCACCCATCCCACCGCCCCGAGAACGCCCGCCCGATTGCCTCGCCCCAAACATCTGCTCGAAGAAATCACTAAACCCCGTCCCGCCAAACTCGTATTCGACGCCGCCACCTGGTTGACCACTTCGCGAAAATCCACCTCCAGGAAATCCCCCACCGCCCTTGCTCGCTTGCTCCCAGTTCTGGCCGTAGTCGTCGTATTTCTTCCGCTTCTCCGGGTCACCCAGCACCTCGTAGGCCTCGTTGATTCCCTTGAACTTCTCCTCGGCCGACGCCTTGTCGGTCGCCGTGTCCGGATGATGCTTCCGCGCAAGCTTACGAAATGCGCTTTTAATCTCGTCCTGACTCGAGGTCTTCGAAACCCCGAGCGTCTGGTAATAATCGCGAAACTGAACTGCCATAATTCGAAAAAGGACGCCGACCCTATCACCATTTCGCCCGCCCGGGTAGTCGAGGCTGGGGGAAAATGACGTGAACCACCGTCCGCACCCTCGACTCAGAATCCCCCATGAGCGGGCGAAAAAATTCTCGCGACGAACTTTCCACTCGCGACCGCCTCAATCTCGGCGTATAGCTCCCCTTCCCAAAAACGCCGGCTTAGCTCAGTGGTAGAGCAGTTGATTTGTAATCATCTGGTCGTCGGTTCAAGTCCGACAGTCGGCTCCCCCTTCTCGACCGCAACCGCCGATCAAGCGGGCAACGGCTCCGGCGCAGGCAGCGGCTCATTTTCCCGTCGCGGCTCGTCTTCACGCCGGTCATTCCGCCGATCCCGAGCGATCAACATGTAGATTGATGGCACCACGAACAGCGTGAACGCCGTTCCGATCACCATCCCCGTCACGAGCACCCAGCCGATGCTATTCCGCGCTCCCGCACCCGGACCACTCGCTAAAATCAGAGGAAAATGTCCCGCCACCGTGGCGACCGAAGTCATTAGAATCGGACGGAGTCGCGTGCCCGAAGCCTCGATGATCGCGGACAATTTATCCTTCCCCTCGAGCTGCAGCTGATTGGCGAACTCGACGATCAGAATTCCGTTCTTCGAAACCAGACCAACCAGCGTGATCAGGCCAACCTGACTGTAGACGTTCAGCGTCGTGAACCCGAGGAAGGGGAACAAAAGAGCTCCCGTCAGGGCCAACGGCACCGATCCCGCCAGAATGATAAAGGGATCGCGGAAGCTCTCAAACTGCGCCGCCAGCACCAGGAAAATCAGAACGACCGACAACGCGAACATCGGCAAAAATTTACTCCCCTCCACGCGCAGCTGACGCGACTCGCCCGCATAATCGATCACGTAACCCGCCGGCAGAATCTCGGCGCACTTCTTCTCCAGGAAGGTCAACGCCTCGTCGATCGTCGCTCCCGGCCGCACACCGCCCGCCAACGTCACGGAATTCAGCTGCTGGAATCGCTTGATTTCCCGCGGCTCGGTCGACGTCTTCAGACTCGCGAAGGTGGCGAGCTGAACCAAATTCCCATTCGGGCCGCTCACGTAATAATCGAGCAGCTGGTCGGACGTCAGGCGGTCCTTGCGCTGGACTTGCGGGATCACCTTGTAGCTTCGACCCTGGATCTGGAAACGATTCACAAAGTTCCCGCCGACCATCGTCCCGAGGTCCGCGCCGACCTGTCGCAAATCCAACCCGAGCGCCGCGACCTTGTCGCGATCAAACACAATCTGGGTGAGCGGTTGATCATACTTCAAATCCAGATTCGTAAAAATGAACAAGCCGCTCTTCATCGCCTCGGCTTCGAGTTCCTTGCCGATCTCAAAGAGTTCGGCGGGTTCCGCCGTGGACGAAATCACGAACTCAACTGGGAATTGGCTCCCACCAGGCAGCGGCGGCGGCGTCGTCACGAAGACCTGGACTCCCGGGATCTTGCCGATCTCCGCGTTAGCCGCAAACTGCAGCGTCTCGGTGTCCGTCTCCCGCTCGTCCCACGGCTTCGTCACCATCCCAGAGAAGCCCCCACCCGGCCCCGTGCGCTGAAACACGTGGTCCGTCTCCGGGAACGAAGCGAACACGTCGTAAATGTGGCTCGTGTAAAGCGACAACTGATCCAACGTCGCCGTCGCCGCACTCTGCACGATACCAAAGACGATGCCTTGATCCTCCTTCGGCGCGAGTTCCTTGAATAAATTCACGAAGAGGAAAAAGACCACCCCCAGCGCGACCACGATCACCCAGAGGGTGTAGACAACGGGCCGGTAGTTCAACGAACCCGCGAGCGTCTTGAGATATTTCCCCCGCACCCAGTCAAGGCGGCGATTCACCCAACCCGCGAACCCGCGTTCGCTGTCGCCCTTCCGTAGCAATTTTGACGACATCATCGGCGACAACGTCAGGGCGACGAATCCCGAAATGAGAACCGCACCCGCCAACGTGAAAGCAAACTCCCGGAACAACGCGCCAGTCAATCCGCCCTGCAATCCGACCGGCGTGTAAACGGCCGCCAAGGTGATCGTCATCGCGATGATCGGCGTGAACAACTCCCGCGCCCCGCGAATCGCCGCATCGAATCCCGACATGCCATTCTGTAAATGTCGCTCGACGTTCTCGACGACCACGATGGCATCATCCACCACGAGTCCGACCGCGAGCACGATGGCCAGCAGCGTCAGCAAGTTGATCGTGAAGCCCGCGATCAGCATAAGGAACACCGCCCCCACCAAGGAGATTGGAATCGCGACAATCGGAATGAGCACCGACCTCAGCGAACCAAGGAAAAGGAAAATCACCACGATCACGATGACCAGCGTCTCAGCCAGCGTCTTGACGACGTCTTGAATCGCGTTATCGATGTACTTGGTCGAATCGTAGGGAATGCTGAGTTTGATCCCGGGAGGCAAACTCTCCTCGACCGCCGGCAGCGCCAGCCGAACGCGCTTGATGACCTCGAGACTATTCGCAGTCGGAAGAGCCCAAATGCCGATGAAGGTCGCCGATTCATCATCAAAGCGGACGTCTTCGTCGTAGCTCTCCGCCCCGAGTTCGACCGTGGCCACGTCGCCGAGCCGGACAATCACCCCATTCTCCTCGCGCACCACGAGCTTCTGAAATTCATCCGCGGACGTCAGATCGGTGTTGGCCACCAGATTCACGGAGATCATCGATCCCTTCGTGCGACCAATGGCGGACAGGTAGTTGTTCGACGACAACGCGTCGCGAATGTCGGTCGGCGACAGCCCGTAGGCAGCCATCTTCTGCGGATCCAGCCAGATCCGCATCGCAAACGCCCGTGCGCCCAGGATGTCCGCTCGCTGAACGCCGGCCACCGCCGTGAGCTTCGGTTGAACGACGCGCGTGAGGAAATCGGTGATCTGATTCGAATCCAATTCCTCCGAAGAGAAGCTCAGATACATCGACGCAAAACGATCGTCCGCGTTCTCGACCTCGACCTCGGGAGCCTCCGCCTCGGGCGGCAGATCGTTGCGGACCTGCGCGATCTTCGCCTGAATCTGCGTCAGCGCGGCGTTCGTGTCGTAGTTGAGTTCCAGGTGTACCGAGATCGTGCTCAAGCCCTGCGCGCTCGACGATTCCATGTAATCGATCCCGTCCGCGCTAGCGATCACGCGCTCGAGCGGCGTGGTGATGTAGCCCCGCACCAGATCCGCGTTCGCCCCGACGTAAACGGTCGTCACGGTCACAACCGAAATGTCGCTCCGGGGATACTGCCGGACATTCAGCGACTGGATCGCTTGAAAACCTGCGATCAGAATCACCAGATTGACCACCAGCGCCAGGACCGGACGCTTGACGAAGAGATCGGTAAATTTCATCGGCTCAACTCTCAGTCACCGTCGGAGAGACATCGGCACCAGGCTGAATTTCGTTGTTCACGTTCACCGGGGCGCCGTCCTTGATCTTGAAAGTGCCGGAGCTGACCACCTCCTGCCCGGCCTCCAAGCCCTGCGTCACCTCGATCAGATCGCCCCGACTCGCCCCGAGCTTCACGAATTGCTGACGGACGCCGACGAACGGCTCTTCCTCCGCCCCGTCTTCACCAGGCTCCGGCGTGATCGTCTCGACGATGAACACCGAGTCGCCGTAGGGCGCGTAATCGATCGCCGACGCCGGGACCGCCAAGACCTCGTCACGCGCGGGCAACAACACGGCTGCATTCACGAACATGCCCGACCGCAACTTGCCGTCCGGATTTGCCAACGTCGCCTGAACCCGGACGTTCCGGGTGCTCGCGTCAACGTTCGGATCAATGGCGGTGATCTCACCGGAGAACTTCTCGCCGGGCAACCCGTCGGCACTCACTTCCACCGTGCGTCCCGGCTCCAATTGACCCAGCGCTTGCTGGGGCAGACTGAAATCGACGTAGATTGGGTCGAGCGATTGCAACGGCGCAACTTCGTCACCGCTTTTCAGATACTGACCAAGGTCAACCTCGCGAATCCCGAGCATTCCGGCGAACGGCGCCCGAATCGTCTTTCTCTCGATCAGGGCGTCGATCTCCGCGGTCGCGGCAGCGGCCTGCTTGAACTCCGCTGCGGCGGTATCGTAGTCGGCCTGCGAACCCACCCGCTTCTTCAGCAGCCCCTGGACGCGATTAAGGTTCACCTTCGCAAGATCCTGCCGCGATCTCGCCGCGTTCAACTGCGCCATCTCCTGGGTGGTATCGAGTTTGACTAGTGCCTGCCCTTTCTCGACCGACTTCCCCGATTCAAACGTGATCTCTCGAACGATCCCGGGCAAATCGGTCGAAACCATCACGCCCTGCACCGCATTCGCCGTTCCCACCGCCGTCAAGGTCGGCTGCCATTCCTGGCGGCCAACCTTGAAGGTGGACACGGCCGCCGGCGGCGGCGCGAATTTCTCACCCATCGCCATGCCGGCCTTAATCTGGCCGACCTTGATGAAAACGATGGCGGCGACGATCACAATGACCGTCGCCAGCATAATGGCGAACCGCTTAACCATTCACCGCCGCCTCGACCTCTGCCGCTGGAGTCGCGCCATTCGTCCGACCCTTGCCGAAATGAGCATCCGCCAGCTTAAGACCGTCCCGGATCTTCTTGGACAGCGAGTTGTATTGCGCCCGCTCTTTGTCGTTAAGCACCGCCGGAATTGCCGTAACCAGGCGGAAGTAACCGGGAAGTAAATCACGGAAGGTCGCCTTGCCCTCGGGGGTAGCGGTCACCCGCAGCGCTCTCCGGTCCTTCGGATCAGCCGACCGCTTCACCATCTTGTCACGCTCGAGCGTATCCAACAGTCCGGTCATCGTCGCCCGGGTCACTCCCGTGGATTCAGCCAATTCGCTTGGCTTAAGCATGATTCCTTCGTCCATCGAAAGTAGCATCATCACCGCAAAACGACCCGGCGTGATGCCATGCCGCGAGAGATATTGATTTTCGACTGCCGCGACAGCGTCGCCGGTGCGGACCACCGTGAGGAAGAGCTTCGCAGGCTTCAGGATCGAGACCCTCTTGCTGGCGAGCAGCTTCGATGAGTCGGTCGTAACGGGGGAATTCGTTGGTTGTATTCAGTGCCATGATGTCTTTTGATTAAGTTAACTATGTTGATTTCTGACATTATTTATAGTCAGGTCGCTCACAAGGAAAATGTTTCTCACCTGAAAAATAATTTCGCTTGATGGCGGACATTACGCCTCCCGAGGTTACTCGGGACGGATAATTTCGGGGGAATCCCCTACGCCATTATTGGCTGCTTTGCTCCAAAAATCCGTGCAAACCTGCAATATTTCCATTCGTCGCCCACGCGGCGCGCAAGAAATCAGCCGGGTGAACCCGCCAGCTCGCGAGAAATTTCCGGTCGCCCCCGCAGTCGTACATGATGTCTTCCGGCAGACTTCCGACGATAAATCCCCAAGCTTTCGGCACGATCCGCGGCAGCCACGCGATGCCCCTGAATTCATCCTCGCGGGCCGGAAGTCCCTCGATATCGAACCGCTCGTCCGTCCAAACGCCCTTCTGAACGGTTAAAAAATAATCCCGCCGCACCGCTGCGATCAGCAACGTCGTGTCGTAGTCGGGCTCGCCCCGGCTACAGAAATCCTCGGCGTGATCGAACAGGAAAATTGGCTTCAACCCGATCCCGGCCAGAAAATCCCTCTCTCCACCGTCAAACAAACCGTCCGCCGACCGTTCGCCCGCGCGGTAGTGCGCCACGGCCTTACCGTGAAGCGAGCGAAACATCGTGGTCCAGAGGTGGTCAGCCATGCCGGCAACAGTCGCCGCAATTCGCGTTCGCGCCAGTTGAATTTTTCACGCGACGTCCCGACCGCGCCGCAACAGCGCGAACTGCGCGAGCACTCCCACAACGGCCAGCACCAGCACGACCACCGTCAGCAGTGGCGGCGCCAGCCCGAGACTCTGGGCGATCACCATCCCACCCAAAAGCGAGGAAATGAGGATCAACGCCCAATCAAAAACCACCGAGATCAAGATCGCCGCGATCACCGCACCCACCGCAAAGGCTACCCACTGAACCGACTCGGCCACCGCGCCAAACGCGATCGCCAACTCCATGGCCAGCACCCCTCCCGCGTAGCCTCCCGCAATCGCGATCACGATCCGCTGCAGCAGCACCGCCAACAACGCCGCCACTAATCCCACAACCACCGCCACGACGAGCAGCACCCACTCCGGCTGACCCGCCACCAGCAGCGCACCAAACCTCACCCCAGCGAAAAACCCAATCACGCCCACGAACAACCAGTAAAGCTTCCGGCCCAGCAGCAGCAGCGCGATACCCCCAAGAATGCTGAGAATCGTGACGGCAGTCGGATTGGTCGTAATTTCTTCCATGACGAAATGCTTTCCCTATCATTTCGCAGCCAACTGACAAGCTGCGTGCTCCGTCGTTGCCGACCGCGCTCGTTGCGCTACTCTGCCCGACCCAATGCCGCTCTTCCAACTCCGCAACGTCACGCTCAGCTACGGCGGCGCGCCAATCCTCGACTCCGTCGACCTCCAAATCGATCCCGGCGAACGCGTTTGCCTTCTTGGCCGCAACGGCGCTGGTAAGACCAGCCTCCTCCGCGTCATCGGCGGTGAGGAAATCCCCAACGCCGGCGAAGTCATCCATCCGCCCGCCACCGTCCTGACCCGCCTCCAACAAGAAGTCCCCCGCGACATCGGCGGCGAGGTCATCGACGTCCTCCGCTCCGGCCTCAGCCCCGACCGCCACGAGGAAGAATGGGAAGCCGACGTCCGCCTCGAAAATCTCGCGGAGACGATGAACCTCCCCGCCTACGCCCCCTTCGCCGACCTCTCCGGTGGCCTCAAGCGCCGCGTCCTCCTCGGCCGCTCTCTCGCTGCCCAGCCGGACGTTCTCCTCCTCGACGAACCCACCAACCACCTCGACCTAGACTCGATTCTCTGGCTGGAAAATTTCCTCCTCGAGACGAAGCCGACCCTCCTCTTCGTCACCCACGACCGCGCCTTCCTGCGCCGCCTTGCCACCCGCATCATCGAACTCGATCGCGGCCAGCTCACGAGCTGGGCGTGCGACTATTCCACCTTCCTCGAACGAAAATCCGCCGCCCTCGCCGCCGAACAAAAACAATGGGCCACCTTCGATAAAAAGCTCGCCCAGGAAGAAGCCTGGATCCGCCAGGGAGTCAAAGCCCGCCGCACCCGCAACGAAGGCCGCGTCCGCGCTTTGCAGGCCCTCCGCCAGACCCGCGGCCAACGCCGCGAACGCGAGGGCACCGCCAACCTCGCCCTCTCCCAGGGTGCCACCTCCGGCCAAAAGGTCATCGAAGCAAAGGACGTCTCCTTCACCTACGGGGACAAACCGATCATCCTCGATCTCACCACCACCATCTGGCGTGGCGACAAGATCGGCATCATCGGCCCGAACGGCAGCGGCAAGACCACCCTCCTCCAGATCCTCCTCGACCGCCTCGCCCCCACCACCGGCGAGGTCCGCGTCGGCACGAATCTCGATGTCGTCTACCTCGATCAGCTCCGCGCCCAGATCGACGATTCGAAAACGGTCGCCCAAAACGTCGCGGGCGAAGCCGACACCGTCACGTTCGACGGCCAGCCGAAGAACATCCACAGCTACCTCCAGGATTTCCTCTTCCGCAGCGACCGCATCCGCATGCCCGCCAGCGCCCTTTCCGGCGGCGAGCGCAACCGCCTCCTCCTCGCCCGCCTCTTCCTGCAACCCGCCAACCTCCTCGTCCTCGACGAACCCACCAACGACCTCGACGCCGAGACGCTCGAACTCCTCGAAGAACTCCTCGTCAACTACCGCGGCACCCTCCTCCTCGTCTCCCACGACCGCGATTTCCTCGACCACGTCGTCACCAGCACTCTCGTCTTCGAGGGCGAGGGAACCGTCAACGAATACGTCGGCGGCTACGCCGATTGGCTCCACCAACGGGAAAAGAAAAAACTCGCCGCCGCCACCCCAACGCCGTCCCCCGCGACTAAACCCACCCCGAAAACCGAGAAGGTCGAGAAATTCCTCAACGTCGAACGCCGCGAACTCGAAAACCTCCCCGGCACCATCGAAGGCCTGGAGACCGAGCACGCCGAGATCTCCGAGCGCCTCGCCTCCCCCGACCTCTACAAAGACGACCCCGCCGCGATTCCCCGTCTCCAGGCCAGAATCGCCGAGATCGAACGCGAAACCCAAACCGCCTTCGCCCGCTGGGAGCAACTCGAAGAAAAGCGCCTCGCCGCCGAGGGCGAATAACTCTTTCTCATAATCTTAATCATCGTCTTCGTCGCTCCTCACCCTCGTCGCGCCGAGGTCCTTGGCCGTCCGGATACGCGATACGAAGACGAGACGAAGACAACGATGATGAGTCTGAGGCAGAGGGGTAACTCGCGCGTCACGAGTCGGTTTCGAGCAGCCAATCCACCGCGAGATACCGGTCGGTGAAAATCTGCGACGCCACGTTTCGGAAAGCCGTGAGGCGCATGAGATTCGACGCGATCTGGTCGCTCGGCGACAGGGCGTAGTAGGCGATGCGCGTCACCCGCAGATCGCCGATCTTGTGCAGGTCGAGAATGTTGAAATCCGTCGGTGCCGGGTAGGAGTTGATTCGCGTGACGAGGACGGGGATCTCCTCGATGCCACGACTGACGAGCAAGTGCGAGATTGCGCGCAGGTCGGTCAAGTCGAGGTTCGTGTCGTTGTTGATGATGACTTCGATCAGGCCGCGGGGGTCGAAAAAGACGTTGCCGCGGGGTGAGCGATGGAGAGTGGTCATGGCCGGGCCGACGCGGTGCGGCTCGCCTTGGTGCGCCAGCCGGGCCAGCGAGTCTTCGAGCGCCTCGGTCGGCTGGCGGTCTGGATGGGTCCCTCTCCGAAGAGGTCGCGGTAGCTCTCGGCGAAGTGCCCGAGGTGCCAGAAGCCGTGGGCGAGCGCGACCTGTTTGACGATGCCGATGGCGGGTTCGTGGTCGATGAGGACGCGCCGGGCGAGGTGCAGGCGATGGCGTTTGAGATAGGCCATCGGACCCATACCGAGGAAGTCGCCGAAGAGATTCTCGAGTCCCCGATGGCTCAGGTCGGCGACGGCGCACAGTTGGCCGATATCGATGGATGCCTGGGCGTTCGCCGCGATGAATTCCTCGACGAGGCGGAGTTTGCGGTGCCGTCTTGCCACGCATTGGCCGGGTGCCGCCACGACTTCGCCGATGCCGCTCCGCACGCAATCGAGGAAGGCGTGGAGCAGGTCACGTTCGAGGTCGAGATAGATCCACGGGTCCCGAATCAGGGATCGCGGACTCCACGCTTCTCGTTCGACGGCGGCTATCAGCGTGCGCAACCGCGCCTGCGCGGCGGCGCCGACTCGAAGCGCGATTCCCTCGGCGAAAGCGCGCTCCGGGATCTCCGGGCAGACCAACGCCATCGCCGCGTGGAAGTCTTCGACGGCCACGGTGAGCGATGCGTTGGCGTAGCCGGAGGGCGTAAAGGCGTCGAGGTCACTCCCGGGTGCGAACAGACCGAGAAATCCGTCAGTATGCGAAGCGGGGAAATTGAACGCGTGGCCGACCTCGGGACAGGTGAGGATGAAGATGAGCGTGTAGCAATCCGCGGGCATCGCGCCGGTGAAGCGGAAAGCCGATCCGAGCAAAATTAGGTCCAGGCACGTGCTGGCGAAGGGGACTCTCGCGATTCGGCTCGATCCTGGGCGGGCGGCGAGGAGGCGCGCGTCAAAGTGGGCGTTTCGGATCGCCTCCGTGAGCATCTCCGGGCCGTCGATCTGCAGCGCGACGGTGTGCGGAGGGAGCATTCTCGAGCTTGTGACAGGCCACGCGGGACGCCGCAAGCTCATTGAGAACTGCGTTTTTAGGATACGTTATTTCTTCGATCAAATGGTCGGCCTCTTGGAGGTTTGGACGAACAATTTTTCAAATCGTTTGTTTATGAAGGAATTTCACCGTTTTCGACCCGCGCTGACCGTCCGTCGCACGATTCTTTCCCTCCTCTTTCCCGTCGCGCTGTTCGCGGGCGAGCGGGGGATCCCCCGGGATTTTGACACGCCGGTCGATCCGAGCGGCCAGCCGACCTCGGAGGACCAAACGGAGGCGCTCGCCAAGCTGGCGCAGAATCCGGTGGGCAATCTGATCAGCCTGCCGATCCAGTGGAATCTTGGCTTCGGCGCAGGGCCGGACCCAACCTACGTGAGCACGCTGAACATCCAGCCGGTCGTGCCGATCTCGATCACGGAGGATTGGAACATCATCACGCGCACGATCGTGCCGATCCTGAGCGTTCCAACAGCCCGGGCGGACACCCACGTCGCGGGGATTGGGGACGTCAACTTCACGGCGTTTCTCTCGCCGGCGAAGGGCGGAAAATTCATTTGGGGCGTCGGGCCGTCGTTCCTGTTCCCGACGGCGAGCAGTCCGCAATTGGGCGGAGGAAAGTGGGGCCTCGGGCCGTCGGTCGTCGCGCTCTACATCGAGAAGCAGATCGTGGCCGGCGCGCTCGTCAGCAACGTCTGGTCCTACGCGGGCTGGGGGGATCGCGACATCAACTCGATGACGCTCCAGCCCTTCTTCAACTACAATCTCCCCCGCGGCTGGTATCTCACGACGTCCCCGATCATCACCGCGAACTGGGAGGCGGAAGTCGAGGACCGCTGGACGGTCCCGGTCGGCGGAGGTGTCGGGAAAATCGTGCACCTGGGCAAGCTGCCGCTCAACGTGACGGCCCAGGCCTACTACAACGTGGTCACTCCAGAGTTCGGCCCCGATTGGTCCATCCGGCTCCAGTGTCAGTTTCTGTTTCCGAAATAATCCGCATCTTCCGCGAGCCGAGCGCCCCCCCCCGAACGACCATGATCCGATCCACACCGAGAGTCTGCCGTTCGCCCATTCGCGCTCGAGTCCACCCGCCCACGTGCCGAAGGCGTTCTTGTTCTCGCCTCTCGGAGTCGAGATCAGCCAGATCGCGTTTATCCTTGGGGGCACCGTCGGCGTGCTGCGCTTGCTCCCGCACTCGGCGCTGCCGCGGTGGTGGGGATGCTCTAGCAGCCTGTCGGACTTGCCGACACTGATAAAGAAAGAGGGATGGGAGCGAGATATGTGAACGTGGATCACGACACGCCATTGTTACTGCCGCCGGATGTTCGGGAGTGGGTTCCAGAAGGGCATTTGGTTCATTTCATCATGGACGCGGTTGCGCAATTGGATGTGAGCAAGGCGCGGGTCAACGAACGGGGGACCGGGGACAAGCAGTATCCGCCGTCGATGATGCTGGGAGGGTTGATTTACAGCTACGCGACGGGAGTGTTTTCGAGTCGGGGCATTGAGCGCAGCACCTACGAGAACGTGGCGATGAGACTGTTGTGCGCGGACACGCACCCCGATCACGACACGTGGTGCACGTTTCGGCGGGCCAACGCGGAGTTGTTGAGTTCGAGCTTCGGGCAGGTGCTGGAGTTGGCGGCAGGTTGCGGGGTTCTCAAAGTCGGAGCGATCACGGTAGCCATCGATGGGACGAAGGTGCTGGCCAACGCCAGCAAACATGCGGCGGTGAGTTACGGACGGGTCGAGACGAAGATGCAGGAGTGCGATTTGGAGATCGCTGAGCTTTTGGCCAAGGCCGAGAAGGCGGATTCGACGCCGCTCGAGGATGGATTGAGCATCCCGGAGGAGATCACTCGTCGGCAGCAACGCAAGGCGAAGCTGGCCCAGGCACGAGCCGAGATGGAAGTGCGAGCCTACGCGCGAGCGCAAGTCCAGCAGCCTGAATACGAAGCGAAGGTCGCCGCACGAGCAGCGGCGCGAGAAGCTGGGAAAAAGCCTCGCGGCAAGGAGCCCCAGCCTCCAAGTGAAAAGCCTACGGCCAAGGACCAGTATAACTTTACCGACCCGGCGAGCCGCATCATGAAGACCCACGGAGACGGCTTCCAGCAAAGCTACAACGCGCAGGCCGCCGTGGAGGTCGAGAGTCGGCTCATGGTCGGAGCGCGAGTCTCCACCGCCCCCAACGACAAGGAACAACTCCTGCCCGACCTGGCCGCCATCGCGCCGGAAGCCGGGCCCGTGGCCGAGGCACTCATCGACAGCGGATTCGTCAGTGAAGCAGCCGTCACCGCAGTCGAAACCAATGCTGGGGGCACGCCCACCGGCCTGCGGGTTCTGGCGGCGCTCAAACGCCAAAAGCATGGCCGCAGCGTCAGCCAACTCGAGAAAAAGGCCGACCCGCCCCCGCCAGCCGCCGACGCCCCCTTCACCGAACACCTGGCCCACCGCGTGGCTACCAAAGCCGGAGCAAAGCGTTACAAATTACGACAACAAACCGTGGAACCCGTTTTTGGCATCATCAAGCAAACCCTCGGCTTCCGGCGCTTCTCCTTGCGAGGAGAAGCCAAAGTCTCCCTCGAATGGAACCTCGTTGGCCTGGCCTACAACCTCAAACGACTCTTCCACGTCGGAACTCCCCTGAGAATAGCCTAAAAGCAGCCCTGCCCAACGGCCACCCGACCTCGACTCCCCTCCATCGATGCCAGTGCTCCGCTCATTCTCAATCAAGACCAATTCTCGCTCCAAAAAACTCCCGCATCTTCCCAAAACCCAAAATTCCCCCATCCTCTCTCACTCGCTAACCCCGACAGGCTGCTAGTGCGCCGTCACACGATGACCGTCGGAACTCGCGACTCCATCCAAAACTGCGTTTTTGGGATAGACTA
This sequence comes from uncultured Verrucomicrobiae bacterium, assembly GCA_963832325.1. GTDB lineage: Bacteria > Verrucomicrobiota > Verrucomicrobiia > Chthoniobacterales > JAATET01 > CAVVKW01. Next base: position 387,951 of record CAWHTR010000001.1, read on the forward strand.
TTTGGTGGGCAGCAGTCGCTCCGGCTGCTCGGATCCATTCCTCGTGAGTATCCACCCGGACCTTTCCCGGTCAGATCGCCCTCGGGAAATCGATCGCCTTTGACCCTGAGCAAATCGGATCGATCGCCTTCCGCAGACCCGCGCATTCCGAGCGAATTTTCAACTCCCCACTCAACAACCGAAACCAAGAACGAGAATCCAACCCATGAAGACCAGAACCACGATAGCCGCCGCCCTTGCCCTGACCTGCGCATCCGCCCTGGCGCAGAAAACGCCGGGCTACAACGAGAAGATCCCCGCCGAGATCATGACCCCCGACACGGTCGAGACCAGCATCGGCACGCTCAACTTCGTCGACGGCATCCCCGATGCCAACACCGCGCAGAAGCTCTACGACAACCTCGACACGCTCCGCGCGGTCGAGACGTTCCTCAATTTCATTCCCGCCACCTCCATCGAAGGGCTGCGCCTGGGCCAGATCTCCCAAGGCGCCACCGAATGCAACCAGGTGCTTCTCTTCGAGAACCTGCTGGATTCCACGCCCCTCTTCCTCACCGGCAACACCGACACCGTCTATTGCCTCGGCTTCCTCGACCTCGAAAAAGACGGACCGACCGTGGTCGAAGTCCCGCCCGGCTGCGGACCCGGCACCTGTGACGACGCCTTCTTCCGGTTCGTCATCGACATGGGCATTCCCGGTCCCGACGCGGGCGAGGGCGGCAAATACCTCATCGTGCCTCCCGGCTACGAGGGCGAACTGCCCAAGGACAAGAAGGACGGCGGCGAATACTACATCGCCCACTCGCGGACCTACGTGAACTGGGTGCCACTCCGTGGATTCCTCGTCGACGGCAAACCCGACGCGGCCGTGAAGATGTTCAAGGACGGCGTCAAAATCTACCCGCTGAGCAAGGCCGACAACCCTCCGCCCATGGAGTTCATCAACAGCTCGGGCGAGTATTTCAACACGGTTCACGCCAACAATTTCGAGTTCTACGAGGAACTGAACACCGTCATCCAGCGGGAGCCCATCGACTTCATCGACCCGGAACTCCGCGGCCTCGCCGCCTCCATTGGCATCGTCAAGGGCAAGGAATTCGCCCCCGACGAGCGGATGAAGAAGATCCTGACCGACGCCGTGGCCATCGCCAACGGCACCGCCCGCGCGATCGCCTTCCGCAACCGCGATCCCCGCGCCAAGCTCTACGACGACAGCCACTGGATGACCGGCTTCATCGGTGACGACTATCGCTGGCTCGATGGCAACGGAATGTCGGGCCGCGATCTCGATGCCCGCACCTACTTCTTCTACCTCGCCACGGTGAACACCCCCGCGATGGCGGCGAAGATGGTCGGCAAGGGCTCGCAGTATGCGCTCGTCTACGTGGACAAGAGTGGCGAACCGTTCGACGGCTCGAAGAACTACACACTCAACATCCCGGCGAACGTCCCGGCCAAGAATTTCTGGTCGGTCGTCGCCTACGATCCGCAGACCCGCTCCGAGCTCCAGACCATCCAGCCCTTCCCCAGCAAGAACAACCTGCGGGACCCACTCGTCGAAAACGCCGATGGCTCGGTCGATCTCTACTTCGGCCCCAAGGCCCCCGAGGGCAAGGAGGCCAACTGGATCGCCACCGTTCCCAGCAAGGGCTGGTTCGCCTGCCTCCGCCTCTACGGCCCGCTCGAACCCTGGTTCGACAAGACCTGGCGCCCCGGCGAGGTCGAGCTGGTGAAGTAATTCGATCAATCGAACGACAATCGCCAACCCTAAACGTCATGAAACTAAAGACTATCGCCTCCGCTGCATTCGCAGCCGTCGCGCTCGCAATCACCGCGAAGGCCGCCGACACCACGGCGGCCCCCAGCCCATCGGAAATCAAAACCATCGCCAAGGAGGGCTTTATCTACGGTCTTCCGATCGTGATGAACTACGCCGTGATGAATGAATACGCGGTCGACAAGGACGGCAGCCAATTCAAGGCCCCGTTCAACCAGCTCAAGAATGAGCCGCGCGTTTACACCTACGAGGACACGGCGGTCATCACACCGAATAGCGACACCCCGTATTCGTTCGTCTGGCTCGATCTGCGCGCCGAACCGGTCGTCCTGACCGTCCCCGCGGTCGAGAAAGACCGCTACTACGCCGTCATGCTCTGCGACGGCAACACCTACAACTATGGCTACATCGGCAGCCGTGCCACCGGCAACGATGCCGGCAGTTACCTGGTCGTCGGACCTGATTGGAAGGGAGACAAGCCGGAAGGCATCAAGGAAATCTTCACCTCCGGCACGCCCTTCTCGATCGCCGTTTATCGCACCCAACTCTTCGACCCGGCAGACATGCCGAACGTGATCAAGGTGCAGAACGGCTACAAGGTGGAGCCGCTTTCCGCGTTCCTCAAGCAACCCGCACCCGCCGCGGCTCCCGCGATCGACTTCCTTCCGGCGACCACCGCTGGGATCAAGGAAAACTTCTGGAGCTACCTCGACGCAGCACTCGAATACGTTCCGGAAACGGACGTGGACAAGGACATCCGCGCCAAGCTCGCGACCATCGGCATCGGCCCGAACAAGACCTTCGACCTGAAGGACCTTTCGCCAGAGCACCAAAAAGCCATCGTCGAAGGCATGAAGGCCGGAGACGAGAAAATCGCGACCTTCCTGGCCTCGGGCATGACTGACATCAATGGCTGGCAGGTTGGATCCCTCCCGGGGGACGAAGCGCACTACGATGGCGACTGGCTCAAGCGCTCCGGCACCGCCAAAGCGGGCCTCTACGGCAACAGCGCCGCCGAGGCCATGTATCCGTTGACCCGCGTCGACGGCAGTGGCGAGACCCTCGATTGCAGCAAGAACAACTACACCATCACCTTCCCTGCGGGCCAATACCCACCGGTGAACGCCTTCTGGTCGGTCACGATGTATGACGGCAAGACCCAGTATCTGATCGAAAATCCGATCAACCGTTACCTCATCAACTCGCCGATGATTCCGAACATGAAGAAGGGGGAGGACGGATCGCTCACCCTTTACATCCAGAAAGACAGCCCGGGGGCCGATTTGGAATCCAACTGGCTCCCCGCGCCAGACGACACCGTCTATCTCGTGATGCGCCTCTACTGGCCGAAGACCGAAGACCCCTCCATCCTCCCTCCGGGCGAAGGCAGCTGGAAGCCACCGGGGATCGTGAAAGCAGATTAAGCCCCCGAGCTTTCCGATCCGACAACGCCACTCCCACCCACATCATGAGACAACCCATCCTGACATCCACCCTTCTCGCCGCGCTGGCATTAGCCGCAACCGGCTCCGCCTCCGCCGAGGTCTCGGACGAAACCCTGAAATCCATCTCCATCGCGGACAAGGTCGAGACGAACTTTGGCGAGCTGGAGTTCTTCGACGGCGTCCCGACCGACGAGACGGTCGAAGCCGTCTATGACAACCTCGACCGCTCGCGCGGAGTCGATGTGTTCCTCGACAACATCGGTGCGGTGTCCATCAATGCCGTCCTCGATGGGCTGGCGGATGCAGGTGCCGATGCGACGAACAAGGTCGCTCTGTTCGCCCAACTGATGGACTCGCACACCCTCGTCGTCACTGCCAACACCTCGACGCTCTACGCCTACTCCGGCACGAATCTCGACAAGGATGGGCCAACCGTCATCGAAGTCCCACCCGGCATGCTCGGTTTCCTCGACGACAGTTGGCAGCGCTTCGTGGGCAACATCGGCATCACTGGTCCCGACAAAGGCAAAGGCGGCAAGTATCTCGTGCTGCCTCCCGGCTACGAGGGCGACGTGCCCGAAGAGTATTTCCTGCTCAAGCCGTCCACCTACCGCAACTTCCTCTTCCTGCGCGGCTCGATCAAAGACGGGCTGGAACCCGCGGTGAAGAACATCACCGACGGGTTGAAAATTTACCCACTCAAGGACGCCGCCAACCCGGCCACGACGGAGTTCGTCGATATGTCCGGCAAGGCTTTCAACACCGTCTTCCCCAACGATCTCGAATACTACGAGATTCTCGACACGATCATTCAGCGCGAGCCGATCGACGCGATCAGGCCGGAAGTGCGCGGGGAGATCGCCGCAATCGGCATCGAGAAGGGCAAGCCGTTCGCGCCAGACGACCGGATGAAGGAATTACTGACCGAGGCCGGCACCATCGCCAACGCCACGGCACGGGTCATCACCTACCATCCCCGCATCGACGGCGTCGCCATCTACCCCGACAATCCAAAAAGTTCGTGGACCATGGCCTTCGCCAACAAGAACACCAGCTTCGAGTCGGACGGCACCATGGGTCTCGACGCGCGGGCGCTGTTCTACTTCAACGCCGGCGGGGTGACCCCGGCCATGGCGGTTACCAAGGCTGGTGCTGGATCGGACTACGCGCTGGGAGTTCTCGATGCCGACAAGAATCCGCTCGACGGCGCGAAGACCTACAAACTGCACCTGCCGCCCGACGTGCCGGTAAAGGACTTCTGGGCGGTCACGCTCTACGATACGCAGACGCGTTCGCAGCTCCAGACGAGTCAGAAATTTCCGACCGTCGGCAGCCTGACCGAGGGGATGCAGAAAAACGAAGACGGTTCCTACGATATCTTCTTCGGACCGAAAGCACCCAAGGGCAAGGAAGGCAACTGGCTCGCCACCGTGCCTGACAAAAGCTGGTTTTGCATCCTGCGCATGTATGGCCCGATGGAACCCTGGATCGACAAAACCTGGCGTCCCGGCGAGATCGAGTTGGTCGAATAGCCTGACCGCAACCACACAACATCCCTTGCAATCCATCACCACCCTCACGCCGTTTAGCGTCGTCCTCCGCAATCCGCGGCTGAGCGGGAGCAACCAGACCTACGACGTCGAGTTCCTCGAGGGCGCCCCGATCGCCACCAACGGCTTGGGCAGTGCTTCCGGTCGGCGTGGGAATTCCGTCTCCCGGAGCCGCTAAATCCCTTTATACCGATCATGACCGCACGAATCGCCGCCATCCTCTCACTCACCGCCTCGGGACTTCTGGCGGAGCCTGCAACCACCGGCTCCAAACGGAGTTTCGAAGACGATCCCTTCCCAGATAAGACGATCCCTTTGGAAGTGTCGCGGGAATCGCTCTGGTCGTTCTCGATCCAACCCTACGGCTGGCTCCCCGCCCTCGATGGTGACGTCGGCGTCCGCGGGCTGCCTGCTTCCCGCATTGACTATGACGCGCGCACGCTGATTCAGAATCTGACCTGGGCAGCTTTTCTCAAAGCGGAAGCGCGTTACGGGAAATGGGGCGTGCTGGCCGACGGATTCTTCGTCGATCTGGATGCGGACGGAGACCTCGAAGGAAACCTCTATCGCTCCGCCGCCATCAACGTCCAACAGGGCCTCGCCCAGCTGGCGCTCGCGTATCGCGTCGTCGAGACCCGGCAGGGCTTCATCGATTTCTACGCCGGAGCACGCTACAACTACCTCGGCATCACGGTGAGCGCCGATCAGGACTCCGGCGGCATCGCCCGCGTTGGCGACGACACCAGCGAACGCATCTCCAACCGCCTCGCCGAAGCGACCGACCGACTCGTCGATCGCCGTGCGACCGAGCTGCGCGATCAGGCGACCACCGCCGCAGTCGCCGCCCGGGCGGCAGCGACGGCCCAGCTCGACGACGTGCAACGGCATATTCAAAGAGCGATCCAGCGCGGCCAACGCGCCGACATCGACCGCCTCCAGGCGCTGCAGAATCAACTCACCGACGCGCTCCAGAGCGGCGTCTCTGCGGACGTCGCGCGATTCGACGACGTGCGCGAAGCGGTCCGCGCGGACGTCCGGCGCGACGTCGGTGTCGCGCTGGTCGAGCGATGGGCCGAGACCCCGCGCGAGGTTCGCCGGACGCTCGAACGGCGGGCGCTCGACCGCGTCTTCGAACCAGTGCGGCGGGAATTCCGCGACCTCGTCGAGGCCCGTGTCCGCCAGCAGGTCGCCACCGCCCGCGCGGCCACCGCCGCCCGGCTAGCCGACGAAGTCGTCGCGCTCGGCCAGCAGCGCGTGGACGCGGCAGAGAGACTGCTCGAGAAGACGCTCAAACAAGCCGGCCGTGCGGAACGCCAGGCCGCCCGCCAGCTCGTCGACGCCTCACGCGCCCGACTGGCGGCGGCGGAAGCCAACCGCGCCGACGTGACCCGCTCGGTCGACACGGAGGCCCTGGAAGCCGACGTCGAGAAGGCGGAAAAGAAGCTGGCCAAAGCGATCTCCAAGAAACTCGAGGACGAGTTGCCCGAGGACGCGAGCGGCGATGTCTGGTGGGTCGATCCCTTCGTCGGCTTCCGGGCCCAAGTCAACCTCACCCGCTGGCTTTGGCTGGCGACGCAGTGCGACGTGGGCGGCTTCGGAGCGGGTTCGACGGTGGCTTGGAATCTCAACGGCTCGGTCGGCGTGAACTTCACGCGCAATCTCTTCGGCGAACTCGGTTACCGCTATTACTACGTCGATTACGATCGCAGCGGCGTTGTCTATCAGGTCGCCGAATCCGGCATCTTCGTCGGGGCCGGCATCAAGTTCTGAGCCTCGCGCGGTCCGCGGGATTCCACGAGAACTGGCTGGTCATCCGCGCACCGCGCTGACCAGACTCCGCCTTTTCGCCCTGTTGCCAAGCCGTAGACGCGCGGGTGAAGACGGTCGCCCGTATCCCTTCCACTCGACGCTCAACTTCAAACTCTCAATTAATTCTCGCAATCTGAAAGCCACCGACATCCGCCCCGGCCAACGCTGGGCCTCCGACACCGAACCCGAACTTGGCCTCGGCATTCTCATGAAAGCCGAATTCGGCCGCGTCGAGATCTACTTCCCCGCCGCCGCCGAGCACCGGCAATACGCCCTCGAATCCGCCCCCCTTCGCCGAATCCTCTTCCGGCCCGGCGACAAGATCCGCACCCACAAGGACGAGCAGCTCATCGTCGAATCCGTTGCCACCGGCCCCGACGGCATCGCCACCTACACGATCACCGAGAACAACACCGACCGCCTCGTCCCCGAAGCCGAACTCGCCGACACGATCAGCTTCAGCGCCCCGGAGGACCGCCTCCTCGCCGGTCGCACCGACGACCTTTCCACGTTCGACCTCCGCGTTCGCACCCTCGCGCACCGCGCCCGCATCCGCCAATCCCCCATCCGCGGTTTCACCGGCGCCCGCATCGACCTCATCCCCCACCAGATTCACATCGCCTCCGAAGTCGCCAGCCGCCTCGCCCCCCGCGTCCTCCTCGCCGACGAAGTCGGCCTCGGCAAAACCATCGAAGCCTGCCTCGTTCTCCACCGCCTCCACCTCACCGGCCGCGCCGACCGCGTCCTCATCGTCCTCCCCGACCCACTCGTTCACCAGTGGTTCGTCGAACTCCTCCGCCGGTTCAACCTCCTCTTCAGCCTCTTCGACGAAGAACGCGTCGCCGCCATCGAAGCCGGCGACCCGGAAGCCAACCCGTTCCTCGACAGCCAACTCGTCATCTGCAGCGCACCATTCCTGTCAAATTCCCCCCGCCGTGGCGACCAGGCCGTCGCCGCCGGTTGGGACCTCCTCATCGTCGACGAAGCCCATCACCTGGAACTCGGCAGCCCGAGCTACGACCTCGCCGCCCGCCTCGCCGCCGCGATCCCCTCCGTCCTCCTCCTCACCGCAACCCCCCAACAACTCGGCCTCGAAGGCCACTTCAGCCGACTCCGACTCCTCGATCCCGACCGCTACTCCGACTTCGAGAAATTCGTTGAAGAATCCGAGCACTACACCGAGGTCGCGAAAGAGGCCGACGCCCTCGTCGCGTCCAACGCCCCCCCCAACGAACTCGCCGACCTCCTCGACCGCTTCGGCACGGGCCGCGTCATGTTCCGCAACACCCGCGCCGCCCTCACCGGATTCCCCGAGCGCCGCGCCCACCTCACCCCCATCACCCAGCCCCGCATCCTCTGGCTCGTCGACCTCCTCCGCACCCTCGACCCCGCGAAGATCCTCCTCATCTGCCGCACCCGCGAACTCGCCGAGCAGACCTACGAAGCCCTCCTCCGCGAGATCAGCGTGACCGCCGCCGTCTTCCACGAAGGCCTCACCCTCCTCCAACGCGACCGCAACGCCGCCTTCTTCGCCGAACCCGAAGGCGCCCGCATCCTCATCTGCTCCGAAATCGGCAGCGAAGGCCGCAACTTCCAATTCGCCCACCACCTCGTCCTCTTCGACCTCCCCGACGACCCCGAACTCCTCGAGCAACGCATCGGCCGCCTCGACCGCATCGGCCAGACCGAGACCATCCACGTCCACGTCCCCTACGAGAAGCGCACCACCTCCGAGATCCTCGCCCGCTGGTTTTACGAAGGCCTCGACGCCATCGAACACAACCTCCACGGCGCCTCCGAGATCGCCCACACTCTCGACCCCGACCTTCGCTCCCTCCTCGACGAACCCGATCCGAAAAAGCTCACCTCATTTCTGAAGAAATCAAAAACCCTCGCCGCCTCCGTGACCCGACGCATGGCCGCAGGTCACGACCGACTCCTCGAACTCACCAGTTCGCAACCCGGCAAAGCCACGGAACTCATCGACCGCATCGACCGCCGCGACACCGACCCGACCTTCGAAGAATACCTCCTCTCCCTCTTCGACCACTTCGGCATCCACATCGAGGAACTCGGCCACCGCGGCTACCTCCTCCGCCCCGGCCACCTGCTCGCCGACGCCTTTCCCGGCCTCCCCGACGAAGGTCTCTCGGTCACCCTCGACCGCCCCCGCGCCCTCAGCCGCGAAGATCTCGGCTTCTTCTCGCAGGATCACCCCATGGTCCGCGGAGCCATCGACCTCCTCCTCGGCGCCGAAACCGGCAACGCGGCCTTCGGCATCTGGCGCGCCCCCGCCCCCGATGCCATCTACCTCGAAGCCCACGCCGTCGCCGAATGCGTCGCCCCCGCCGCCCTCCACGTCGACCGCTTTCTCCCCCCCAAACCCATCCGCGTCGTCGTCGACCATCGCCTCAAGAACGAAACCGACAACGCCCCCCTCGCCAAAGCAAAGTTCGAGAAGGGCGACATCCACCGCCTCCTCCACAACGACACCCTCAAGCGCAAGCTCATCCCGTCCATGCTCGCCGAAACGCAACGGCTCGCCGAAGAAGACCTCAAACTTCTCGTCAAAACGGCGACCGCCTCCATGGACAGCCGCCTCCAGACCGAAATCGACCGCCTCCAGCACCTCGCGAAGGTGAACAATCAAATCCGCCCCGAGGAAATCCAGGCCCTCGAAGACCAGCGCACCGCCCTCCGCCACGCCCTCGCCGGCACCCGCCTCCGCCTCGACGCTCTCCGCCTCATCCACCGCACCGCCGCAGAGTGAGTGGCCTCGCGCAGAGGCACAGAGCCGCAGAGTTAAACAATCTCCCCATCAAGTCCTCTGCGCCTCTGCGTCTCTGCGCGAGATCCTTCACCTCATGATCTGGCAAACCCGCCGCCACACCCTCGATCTCACCCGACAGGCCGCCATCATGGGCGTCCTGAACGTCACCCCGGACTCCTTCTCCGATGGCGGCGACTTCATCGACCCGGACCTCGCCACCGCCCACGCCCTCCAGATGGAACGCGACGGCGCCACCATCATCGACGTCGGCGGCGAATCCACCCGCCCCGGTGCCGGGATCGTCCCCGCCGCCACCGAGATCGCCCGCGTCGTCCCGGTCATCGAACGCCTCCGCCGCGCCTCGGACGTCACCATTTCCATCGACACCTCCAAGTCCGCGGTCGCCCGCGCCGCCATCGCCGCAGGCGCCGACATCATTAACGACGTCACCGGCCTCACCGGCGACCCGGCCATGATCCCCCTCGCCGCCGAAACGAAAGTCGGCGTCGTCATCATGCACATGCAGGGCACCCCGCAGACCATGCAGATCAACCCCACCTACACCGATGTCGTCGCCGAGGTCCGGGAATTTCTTCGACAGCAAATGGAGGCAACGATAACTTCCGGGATCGACCCCATGGCCATCGCACTCGACCCCGGCATCGGTTTCGGGAAAACCGCCGACCACAACCGCCGGCTCCTCGCCAACTGCGAAGCCTTCACCCTCGCCCCCCTCGACGCATCACCTTCGGCGTCTACCCGGCCCGTCCTCATCGGCGTCAGCCGCAAATCCTTCCTCGGCCACCTCGCCGGCAGCAACACCCTCGCCGACCGCTTCTGGCCCGGAGTCGCCCTCACCAGCCTCTGCCGCGAGCAGGGTGCCCGCATCTTCCGCGTCCACGACGTCGCCGCTCACCGCGACGCCGTCCGCATGACCGAAGCCATCCTCCACGCCGACACCGATGGACGCTGAGACCCTCAAAACGATCACGGACTACATCCGCGACAATTGGACCGCCTCCATCGAGATCAGCATCATCGCCGTCGTCCTCTACTACGTTTACAAATACCTCAAAGGCACCCGCGGCGCCCGCATCCTCATCGGCCTCGCCGTCATCTTCATCACCCTCACCCTCATTTCGCAAATTTTCGACCTCGCCGTCATTGGCTGGCTCCTGCGCAGCTTCTCCGTCTTCCTCGCCATCGCCCTCGTCGTCATTTTCCAACCCGAACTCCGCCGCGCCCTCACCGAACTCGGCAGCCACCGCTTCTTCAGTTCCTCCTTCGAAAAAAAGGAAACCATCGAAGAACTCACCGACACCGTCTTCGAACTCGCCGGCAAGGGCTTCGGCGCCCTCATCGCCGTCGAACGCGAGATCGACCTCAAAGCCATCGCCACCACCGGCGTCATGGTCGGCTGCGAGTATTCCAAGGAACTCACCCTCACCATCTTCCACCCGAAGACCGTCCTCCACGACGGCGGCATGATCGTCAGCAACGACCGCATCGAAGCCGCCGGCTGCATCTTTCCCCTCACCCAACGCGAAGACCTCGACCGCAACCTCGGCCTCCGCCATCGCGCCGCCCTCGGCATGAGCGAAGAATCCGACGCCATCACCCTCATCGTCTCCGAAGAGACCGGAGCCGTCTCCATCTGCCACAACGGCGTCATCGAACGAAACCTCAACGTCGAGACCTTCCGCAGACAACTCAGCCGCCTGCTCCTCGTCGAAGACTATGAAAACGATCCTCCACAACTGGCAAGCTAAGGTCGTTTGCGTCTTCATCGCGACCGTCCTCTGGTACATCATCAACCAGAACGTCACCGAGCGAAACGCCCGCCCCGACTGGCCCACCCCCGCCGCATCATTCAACTAGGCCGCAAAAACGCTCGAGATTCGCAAAAAACTCCTAACCCAACTCACCGCATCACCCGTTTTGAGCCTTCTGCGCCTTTTTGCGGCTAAATCATTCTCTCGATGAAATTATTTGGAACCGACGGCGTCCGCGGCGTCGCCAACGTCCATCCCGTCACCGCCGAAGTCGCCCTCAAACTCGGCCGCGCCGCCGCCCACGTCTTCAGCGAAAACGGCGGACCCTACGCGCGCCAACCCGGCCACCGCCCGAAGATCGTCCTCGGCAAGGACACCCGCCTTTCCGGCTACATGCTCGAGAACGCCATCGTCGCCGGCATCACCTCCCTCGGCGTCGACGTCCTCGTCATCGGCCCCGTCCCCACCCCCGGCGTCGCCTACATCACCCGCTCCCTCCGCGCCGACGCTGGCATCGTCCTCTCCGCCTCCCACAACCCCTACGAAGACAACGGCATCAAATTCTTCCGCCACGACGGCTACAAACTCGACGACCAGGTCGAAGCCCGCATCGAAGCCCTCGTTTTCTCCGGCGAGATCGACTCGATCCGCCCCACCGCCGGGAAAATCGGCCGCGCCACCCGCATCGACGACGCCCTCGGCCGCTACGTCGAACACGCCAAGACCTCCTTCCCTCGCGGTCTCACCCTGGAATCCCTCAAGATCGTCGTCGATTGCGCCAACGGGGCCGCCTACAAATCCACTCCCTGCATCCTTCGCGAACTCGGAGCCGACCTCACCGTCGCCCACAACGCCCCGAACGGCACCAACATCAACGCCGACTGCGGTAGCACCTACCCCGAGGAGATCAGCCGCCTCGTTCAGGAAACCGGAGCCGACATCGGCATCAGCCACGACGGCGACGCCGACCGCGTCCTCCTCGCCGACGAAACCGGCACCGTCGTCGACGGCGACGAAATCCTCGCCATCGCCGCCATCGAAAACCTCAAACGTGGCACCCTCGCCCACAACACCCTCGTTGCCACCATCATGAGCAACTACGGCCTGGAGGAAGCCCTCGAACCCCACGGCGGCAAAGTCATCCGCACCAAAGTCGGCGACCGCTACGTCATCGAAGAAATGATGCGCGGCGGCTACACCGTCGGCGGCGAGCAAAGCGGCCACATGATCTTCCGCGACTTCTCCACCACCGGCGACGGCATCGTCTCCGCCCTCCAGATCCTCCACATCATGCTGGCAACCGGCCAACCCCTCAGCCAACTCAAGTCCCAGCTCAAAAAATACCCCCAAGCCCAACGCAACCTGAAGGTGAAGGAAAAGCCCCCCATCGAAACCTTGGAAGAAGCGCAAAAACTAATCGCCGAAACCGAAAAAGCGTTGGACGGCAAAGGCCGAGTCCTCCTCCGCTACAGCGGCACCGAACCCAAGATCCGTCTCTTGATCGAGGGCCGCGACGAAGCCCAAATCAACGAAGCAGCCACCAAAATCGCCACCGCCATCGAAAACCACATCGGCGCCTAGGCGCAGGGATCAGGCCGTTCCTTATTTCAGGATCTCGATCATCCTCCGGGTATCCCCATCCCGCCCATTCCTCATTCGCCCGACCGCCCGCCCAACGCTGCTGCGGTGATCACACCCCAGTCGCTCCAAGATCCAGTCATCGGTCATCACGGCCCGGCTCCTGATTAACCAGATCAGAGCCTGGACCCGGACGCCGCTCGCTCGTAGCTGACCGATTTCCTCCCCATCCACTCCCGTCCGGATCAATCAACCTCGCTCGCGCCGGATTAAGATGAATGGATTCGCTGACTCTCCGCCCGGAGTGGTCATCAGCTGCCTCGATCGGGATCGCCTTGGATCGCCCCTGAAAGACGCGCCCCCTCTGCCGATGTCGGGCGTTGGATCTCGCCGTGTGAGTGCCTTGCAACCACCTCATCCCGACCACCAGATTCGCCTCGTGCGTCCGAACGAGAAGGTGATAAATAATTGCCCTTCCGTTCGCAAAAACACCAGCTGGTCCCTGTCATCTTCGAAAACCGCCTCCCGCCGATCTCCCCGGCAAAGAACGTGATATCTCGCACCAGCATACTCAATCCGAACCGTTCTTGGCATCCTCTCTTCTCAACTCCCAGCCTCCCAACCGTCGATTATTTTGAACCTATGAACGGACTGACCCCTTCACGTCCTCTCTTCTCAACTCCCAGCCTCCCAACCGTCGATTATTTTGAACCTATGAACGGACTTCTCTGAAAAAAACGTGGAAGGCGTGTCAAGGGTCTAATTTAGAGGGTTCTCGGACCAAGTTCGGCGGGGGACGCAGAAGTAAGCTCCCAATGGGTGACCATCAAGTCATGGAAAAGCGCGGCGTCTTACCTCGAGGGAAGGAGCCTGTGTACTTGGGAGGAAAGCGATGCTGGAATCACACTTCTCTGCGGGGCGGGCACTTCTGGCCCCCATCCATTGTGGCGATCAGATCCCCAGCCCTCCATCCTGACCCAAGGTGCGCCGACTAAGCCTAGAGTGGCTTAGCGACCAACCAGTCGTTCATTGGAGCGGCTGGGGAAATTGTTTTCGAGAAGATCGGCTCTTGCGTCCCGGGCTCGTTTTCGGAGTTTTCATGCCTTCGATTTTTTCCTTGGCCAGGCCGGATCGGGAAGGCGTTTGCCCGTCCGCGTCACGGCGCTGGCTTGGGAGTTTTTGGGACTCTGGAAAGTTCGTGTAGGATCGCCCTTCGGTCAAGAGGCTCCAGGTGATACGGGCCATCCGGCGGGCGGTGGCCAGGATGGCGGTGTTGGCTTTCTTGCCGCGAGCACGTTTGTTTTTGTAGTAGTCGCCGAAGTAAGGCGAGCAGCCAACGGCTACCCAGGCAGCCTCTACGAAGGCCCAACGCAGCCATTTGTTGCACTGGGGCAGTAGTCGTCCGTGGTAGGTCTTGCCGCCGCTGCTGCTCGTCGCCGGGCAGAGTCCCGCGTAGCCGCAGAGCTTCTGGGCGGAGGCAAAGCGCGAGATGTCGTCGATCTCGGCGACGACAACCGCGGCCAGGATGGGTCCCATCCCGGGGAGACTACAGACGTGGGTGAGCTCGGGGCTTTGGCTCATGAGATCTTTGAGCGCTGCCTCGTCTTGGCGGATGCGCGCGACCAACTCGTTGTGGAGGGCGAGTTGCTGGGCGAGCAGCATGCCTGCTGGTTCGGGCAACTCGAGCTTCTCCAAGAACCCCAGCCCCTTCTTGCCGAAGAGATCGCTGCAGACAGGAAGTTTGAGTTCGTGCTGGCCGCCGAGTAACCGGTGGATGCGGTTGCGCAGCATCGTGCGTTGGCGCACGAAGAAACAGCGCTGGCGCAGCACGTTCTTGATGTCGCGGGTCTCGCGACTGGGGATGTGGACGCTCGAAATTAAATGGTTCTTCGCTGTTTCAAGTGGGTGGAACGTGAGGCAGGTGAAGATCGAGACGTCCGGCTTTGAGGAGAGCGATGAGTCGGAAGTTTTTGAATGAACGGAATCCACGGGCTGATCGCTTGGCGAGTTGAAGTAGACCGTTGACAGCTTCGATGAGACCGTTGGTGACACGAGTTCTCAGGAAAGCGAGGATGCCGCCTCGGTGGCGGCGGATGGTTCGAGCCAGATCTTTGAAGGGCTCCAAGCGGGAGCGCATAGCGCGGGCACACCACCAGTCCAGTGAGTCTGTATCCTGTCCGGCCAGGACGTCTTGAAGGAGTTCGCGCAGCATCATGGCTCGGCCCAGGCGGGGATAGCTTTTGCAGAGGGTGGCGCGCAGGGCTTGCTGGTCGGGAGAGCGGGTCCACTGGTTGCCGCGCAGAGCCCAAAGGCCACCCTTGAGATCGGCTCCGTCGCGAGTCAGGGCTCGCCGCACTTTGTCCAGGGCGAGGCCAGCAAGCATCATGAGGTGGAAAAGATCGAAAACGATTTCGGCCTGGGGCAGATGCTCGCGCACGCCCTTGAAGTAGGCCGCACTCATGTCCATGGAGACGAGTTCGATTTGCTCCGGACAAGCGCCGTGGCGGCGCATTTCCTCCACGAAAGCTGCCACCGTGGAACTGTCACGCCCTTCGGTCATGAACAGAAGGCGACGGCTGTCGGCATCGATGATGTTGGTCACGTAGCGGTGGCCTCGGCGCGAACTTGTCTCGTCAATCAAAAGCCGCCGGACATCCTTCCAAGATTCCCGCGCATAGGCCGCCTCGACATGGTGTTCGACCACGCGCCAAAGCCGCGTGTCTTCGATGGCCAGAATAGTGGCCGCTTCGCTCACGGGCATATGCCCGCACAAAAGCATCGCCAGAGCTTCGAGCAAAAGCGTGAAGCCGCTGCCGGGTCGCGCCCACGGCACCTCGACCTGCAAGACCTGCCCGTCGGGTGTTTTCACCCTGGGAACCCGCGCCAACAACTCCGTGCGAAACTGAAAAAAATTCAGATGCTGCCAGCTGCGCTCAACCGTGTCGTGGACCGGTAGCCCCAACTGGTGGCTTGCTCCGGGTGCCATGAACTTACTGCCCCGGGTAAAGTCGATTCGCAGACTCAGCACCCCCTCCTCGCGCCGCAAATCACACTCCACCACCCGCCATTCATCGCCGAGTTGCAGCGCCGCCGTGAACAAATCTTTCGCTTCCATGAGCTGGGCTTCTACACCTCCTTCCACTGTCCCTTCAACTGTTCCCCCCAGAGGAGGGGGGGCGGGGGAAACGTGGTTCCCCCGTCCCAATCACTGCGGCTCTGCGCCTCTTACCCACTCAAAACGCCGAAGAGCCAATTAAATTGGCCCGCAAAAGATTGGCCAACGCTCGGGCGTCGATCTTATCGGTCTTGATTTGGGCCTCGGCGATGATCCGCGTCTTAAACGGGTTGGCCAACACGATGTTCTCGGCGGGCATCACCAGCTCGAGAATCTCGTAGAGCCAGTGCCAGTTCATGCTCGCTTCGAAGACGATCCGGCACCCCGGCCACCGCTCGACGAGCCGGGCAAAATCTCCGCTGATCGCGTGCTCGATGCGCCCTTGGCTGAGCACCTCGCCGTGGCCATCAACCACGCAATAGACGCTGTATCGCTTGTGATAATCGATGCCAATGAAGCTCGATTCCGTCGGTAGGCTTTTTGGTTGGGTTTTCATCACCACAACTTACAACATCGAATTTATCAGGCTCTCCGAACCTCAACCGCTCCCGAGGCTCCCCCCATCAGCCTTTCATGCCGCCTGACCCCTTCACGACCCCTTCACCCGGGACTTTGGCTCATGAGATCTTTAAGCGCGGTCTCGTCCTGCCGGATGCGCGCGACCAACTCGTTGTGGAGGGCGAGTTGCTGGGTGAGGAGCATTCCGGCTGGTTCCGGGAGCTGGAGCTTCTCCAAGAAACTCAGCCCCTTCTTGCCGAAAAGGTCGCTGCATTGAGGCAGCTTGAGTTCATGTTTGCCGCCGAGCAGCCGGTGGATGCGGTTGCGCAGCATCGTGCGCTGGCGCACGAAGAAGCAGCGCTGGCGCAGCACGTTCTTGATCTCGCGGGTCTCTCGGCTGGGGATGTGGACGCTCGAAATCAAATTGGCCCGCAGCAGATTGGCCAGGCTTGAGCGTCGATCTTGTCGGTCTTGATTTGGGCTTCGGCAATGATCCGCGTCTTGAATGGGTTGGCCAACACGATGTTCTCGGCGGGCATCGTCAGTTCGAGAATCTCGTAGAGCCAGTGCCCGTTCATACTCGCTTCGAAGACCACCCGGCATCCGGGCCAGCGCTCGACGAGCCGCGCAAAATCTCCGCTGATCGCGTGCTCGATGCGGCCTTGGCCGAGCACCTCGCCGTGGTCATCAACCACGCAATAGACGCTGTATCTCTTGTGATAATCGATGCCAATGAAGCTCGATTCCGTCGACAGGTTCTTTCGTTGGGTTTTCATCACCACAACTTACAACATCGAATTTATCAGGCTCTCCGAACCTCAACCGCTCCCGACGCTCCTCCCATCAGCCTTTCATGCCGCCTGACCCCTGACCCCTTTTTTGACCCCTTTTTCGGTCAATCCGTCACCTATGTCCTCGGTTCATACCTTTCACGGGTGGGGGGGAAAAGAAAACCCGCGCGGCTTGCGCCGCGCGGGTTCTTCTGAAGTGGTTGAGTTTTCCCTGACTTAGGCAGCGAGGCGACGGCGGCGAGCAAACGCCACGAGGACCACCAAGGCACCGATGCCAAGCGCGTACTCGTGCGGCTCCGGGACGGCGGTGATAACGAGGTTGTCGATGGCAAACGTGTCGCGATTGCCGGAGTTAGTTGAGGCGCTTAGCGCTACAACTCGAAACTGCAGATTCGATCGGTTATTCAGCGCGGTGCCGAAGTTCGTCGCGGTGAACGACCGATTCGTCGTTCCGAACGTGCCCGGATCCGTATAAGTGCCGAGCGTGACATAAGAAGCCGGTGCTGCCCCGACGCCATATTGGATCGACCAAGTCGTGGAACGAGGTTGGACACTCAACATCATCAGATCTATGCTGATCGAGGTAACGTTCAGGTTGATCGTGGAGAAGTTGAAGTTGAAGCTCGCTCCTGGATCGCCGAACGATCCAGACGGCCGGACTCCGAGGGCGCGGTTGGTCGTAGTGTTCTGCTGAGCCGTGGTCGCAGTGGAGATCATCCCGGTAGCGGACGCGACGTTTCTGAAATTTCCAGAGGTGTTACCCCAGGTGTCTTGCGCGGTGGTAAACGTCTCTGCAGTCCCCAATGCTGTTGCCGTAGCGCCAGTGCGAACCGTGAATCCGGTGGGTAGATCCGTTCCGATTCCGTTGAAGTTTTGCGTATAGGTTCCTTGGGTCAGAGCGAGCTGAGCATTAGCGCCTGCCGAAAGGCAAACAACAAGCGCGAGAGATAATAGTGTAGTTTTCATGTTTTTGTAGCAGCAGTGATGTTTTGCGCGCCATACAACCACCCCCTCCCCCCCGGGAGGCGGCCCGAACCGGACGCGCACAGATCAGAAATTAAACTGGCGTCCGTTGAGAGCCGTTCTTTGAACTGACTCAGGTGCGGTTTCTCCGCGGACGGTGTTCAAATGAAGTAACCGAGCCGGAATGGCAATCGCCCTCTCCGTAACAGTTTCGTCACATGAACGCCCTGAGCAACAGCACCCGCCGTGCCACCCCACGGATCCAGACACGAAAAACCCCCGGGGAGCAATCTCCCCGGGGGCTTGGTGATTTTCGGCTTCTGTAATTACTCAGCAAGTCGGCGACGACGACGAGCGAACACCATCAGCGCCACGAGTCCGAGGATGCCGAGAGCATACGTGGATGGCTCCGGGACGGCGGTGACCGTCAAGGACCCGACATCGAAGGAGTCGGAACCTCCGTTGTGGCTAAACGAAAAGCCGACGACCATCGAAGTCGCCCCCGCCAAGTCGATTCCCGTGATGCCAACCGCTTGATTGGTGGCGGTTGCGTCCTCGACGCCTTGACCGAATTCGACGGGAGTTCCGCCATCCAGTGAATAGAAGAAGTTGGAGAATTCAGTGTCGGTGTTGAAAGAACCGCTGTAGTCGCCGGCGATGTCGGCGAAGGACAGACTAGTCACATTGATGGAGTTCGAGGTGAACGTTCCGAGACCACCCCAGTCAGCCGATTGGAAAGTCCCGCCTGAAAACGTCGCGGTATTTCCACCGGAGTCGGAGGCGAGAGTTCCCCAGGAAAAGGCTCCGTTGCCGAGTGCAACGTTGCCCGATTGCGGCGGTGCTGCAGTGGGAGCGCTGGTGCTGTGCGACAACGACACATCATCGGTGTCCGCAAGGCTGAAGAGCAGCTGCGCATTCGCAGCCGAAGCCGCGACGGCGACTGCCGTGAGTGTGAGTAGTGTTTTTTTCATTTGGTGTGTTTTTTGTAGTGTTTTCCCCTAGCTTGAGTCGTCCCGCTTCAGCAGCAGCCATGCCATTTGCAAGTTTGTCGCTGGAACCTCGGACGTGCTCGGACTCTTCCCGACAGCGCTATTTTCCTCAAGGAGCGCGCTGTGACATGTTTGTTTCATTTATAGTTTCCTGAACGAAACGGACTTGGATGGATCAGGAAACTGACTTCCAAGGTCGGGCGGACTCAACATGACGAGGACAAACCCCTACGATTTTCGTCGAAATTAATTTCACCGAAACAAAAACTCCCTCGCTCGCCAGCCATCACCCCGGAACCCCAGAGTGACTCATTCTGCGCATTCCCCGCCCGGCGAAACTTTCACCACGCAAAAAATCGCCACCAAGCCCCCCCCCCCCCCCCCCCCCGCCACTTTCCATCTCCCCCTAGGGGTCCCCTACATCCCCCCCAGGGGTCAGTCCTTTCTTTTGCTCAGAATTTTATTGACGGGAGGTGACGTTGGTAGGAAGGGAGAGGGATGCCGAGGCAGGTTCGCATTGAGTATGAAGGGGCGATGTATCACGTGATGTGTCGCGGGGACCGGCGGGAGGCCATTTTTGAAGATGACCGGGATCGGGAGACGTTCCTGAGAACGCTGGGGGAGGCGAGCGAGCGGACGGGTTGGAAGGTGCAGAGTTATGTCCTGATGGGGAACCATTATCATCTCCTATTGACGACGCCGGAAGCCAACTTGGTGAAGGGAATGCAGTGGTTTCAGGGGACTTACACGGCGCGATACAACGCGCGACATCGGCAGAGAGGTCATCTTTTTCAGGGTCGCTACAAGGCGATCCCGATCGAGAGTGAAGGCGGGTCTTACGCGCGGAAGGTTAGTGATTATATTCATTTGAACCCGGCGAGGGCGGGGTTGGTTGACGAGGAAGTCGGGTTGGCGGGATATCGCTGGAGTAGTTTTCCAGCAATTTGTGCGGGTCGGAACGCCGCTGCTTGGCTGGACGAGACGAGTTCGCTGGGGTGGCATGGCTGGGATGCCGCGAAGGCGCGGGAGCGCCGGGCCTACGCGAAATATCTTGAGGGTCGAGCCAGCGAGAACCACCGAGGATCCGACGATGGTGAGGAGTGGGCTGAGTTGAGGAGAGGGTGGTTTGTTGGCGGAGAGGAATTTCGGGATCGAATCAGTGATCTCGCAGGGAAGACCATCGCGGGCAGGCAATCGGCCTCGTTCGAGTCAACGCCGTTTCGTGGGAGCGGTGAAGAGAGTGCCGAAGCGATGGTGCGGGAGGGGATGCTCTTGGTGGGACTTTCGGAGAGCGATTTGGGGCAGCTGCGACCGAGCGATTTG
The DNA here is from genome assembly GCA_963832325.1 of uncultured Verrucomicrobiae bacterium. Taxonomy (GTDB): domain Bacteria; phylum Verrucomicrobiota; class Verrucomicrobiia; order Chthoniobacterales; family JAATET01; genus CAVVKW01. The sequence goes on from CAWHTR010000001.1 coordinate 408,331, forward strand.
CGGAAACAGGCTTTGGTCTGGCTCGTCAAGACGAAGACCGTGGTCGGGAATGCCTGGGTAATGGAGCGGTTGGTGATTGGGAACGTCAGCAACATCAGTCGGGCGATGCTGCGAATGAAATCCGAAAGCGACAAGGAAGCCGGAAAGATGCGTCGGTTTTTGGGAAATTGAGCAAAAGAAAGGACTGACCCCTCAGCCCTACCCCTCAGCCACTTCCGTCTGCCGCGCACACACCCGGATCAAGTGCGCGTGCATCAGCAAAACCGGGTCCTCCAACCTCGCCGCCGACGTGCACGCCGAGAACCGCACCGTCCCAAACGTCCCCGGCTCGAAGCAATACGCGAGTTCGCAATGCAACCACCGGAACGCCGCGACGTTCTCGTCCCGGTGCACCCGGGACCGCATGACAAATCCGCTCGCCAGCCGCACCACCGGTCCCGCCACTTCCTCCGGCCCCGCGTCCAGGTCGAGCAGCACGTCCGCCGGATCCGCGGACGCATCGTCCGTCATCAGCGGCAGGCACTCCACCGCCAGCCGACCGAACTCAGAGCAGTCAAACCGCTCGACGAAGCCTTCCTCTTCACTAGGTTCCCGCTCCTCCACGTGCTCCCAGCAGGTCGGCAAATAGAAGCTGAACTCGCCCATCACGTATTGCGCCACTTCGATTCCGCCGTCATCCATCGGGCCACCCCATCATTTCTCGTTCAGCATTTCAATTTTCTCATCTAACAAAGTGCCATGTCCAAAGACTCCCAACCCGACCTCATGGAGAAAATCGTCAGTCTCGCCAAGCGCCGCGGCTTCATCTTCCAATCCTCGGAGATCTACGGCGGCATCAACGGCTTCTGGGACTACGGCCCCCTCGGCGTCGAACTCAAGCGCAACATCAAGGACTTCTGGTGGCGCCGCAACGTCCAGGAGCGCGACGACATGGTCGGCCTGGACGGGGCTATCGTCATGAACCGCGCCGTCCTCAAAGCCTCCGGCCACGAGGACACCTTTTCCGACCCGATGAGCACCTGCAAATCGTGCAAGAAGCTCGTCCGATTTGACCAGGTCTGGGAAATGATCGGCGAATCACATTGGGCAAATTCCATCGCGGAACGCCTGCAGCCCGACGGAAGTTTCATTCTCAAAGATCTTCTTGGCTGGGCCGAACGAAAAGGCCCCCAACTCGCGCCCAATCTTGCCCTGACCCGAAACCCTCAAGTCACTCTATCTTGGCTCGCGGAACGTCATCCAGACCTCAAGACAGACAAAGAAACGCTCTATCGCAATCTCGCCACGGAGCAGAAAGATCAGTCTGGCCTCGTTACCCCCTGCCCGCACTGTGGCGGTGAACTCACCGAGCCGAAGGATTTCAACCTCATGCTCAAGACCCACACCGGCCCCATCCAAAGCGAAGAAAACCTCGCCTACCTCCGCCCCGAAACCGCGCAGTCCATCTTCGTGAATTTCCGCAACGTCCTCGATACCGCCCGCAAAAAAATCCCGTTCGGCATCGCGCAGGTCGGCAAGGCCTTCCGCAACGAGATCAATCCCCGCAATTTCATCTTCCGCTCCCGCGAGTTCGAGCAGATGGAAATCGAATACTTCTGCCGCGCCGAGGACGGCCTCGCCCTCACCGACTACTGGCTCGAAGAACGTCTCAAATTCTACGAAGACATCGGGGTCCCCCGCGAAAAGATCCACGTCCTCGACGTCCCCGACGCCGACCGTGCCTTCTACTCGAAAAAGACCTACGACCTCGAATACGAATTCCCGTTCGGCATCGCCGAACTCGAAGGCGTCGCCTACCGCACCGACTACGACCTCGCGGCCCACATCGAGGGCAGCGGCAAACCGCTCGACTACTTCGACGAGGCCACCCAGGAACGTTTCGTCCCCCACGTGGTCGAACCCAGCGCCGGAGCCGACCGCACGTTCCTCGCCGTTCTCTGCGAAGCCTACGACGAAGAGACCCTCACCGACGACAAGGGCAAATCCGAGACCCGCGTCGTCCTCCGCTTCCACCCCCGCGTCGCCCCGATCAAGGTCGGCGTCTTCCCCCTGCTCAAGAACAAGCCGGACCTCGTCGCCAAAGCGAAGGAAGTCGCCGCGAGCCTCCGCCCGTTCATGAACGTCTTCTACGACGAAACCGGAGCCATCGGCCGCCGCTACCGCCGCCAGGACGAAGCGGGCACCCCGTTCGGCGTCACCATCGACTTCGACACCATCGGCGAAAACGGCCCCGAACACGCCGACACCGTCACCCTCCGCCATCGCGACTCGATGACCCAGGAACGAATCGCCCTCAAAGACCTCCTTGCCTACCTGACCGAAAAAATCCGCTAAGGATTCGCGCGAGAAGACGGCGGCACTCCCGACACCGCCCGCAGAGCCGACCCGGAAGAGTCCGGGCTTCCCAGCGCTCACACCGGGGAATTCCGCCAGTCAGGGTTCTCCCACCCTTCGCGTGATTATTCGTTGACAATAAATTTGAGCCGCATATTTATGTTTCTCGAACTAAATGCCCCCCGCTGAAGACAATCTCCCCCCATTCGACTTCACCGTTCTCCGCGATCTTCGCAAGCGGGCCGATCTCACCATCGGCGAAGTCTCCGACCGCTCCCGCGTCTCCTCGGCGGTCATTTCCAAGCTCGAACGCAACCTCGCTTCCGCCGAACTCGAGACCCTCCACCGCCTCGCCCGCGTCTTCGGCCTCACCGCGTCCGACCTGCTCGGCTTGGCAGAATCCCGTACGTCCCACGCGACCAGCGCCGTCACCTACGCGTCGGGCGATTTCGAGTTCGAGCGCATTGATTACGCGAACGCGAGTTGCTTTCACGCCCGTGCCCACGCCGGCAGTCGGCTCCACCGGCCGGACGTCCACCACGACGACCACGAGATCTGCTGGGTGCTCGAAGGCAGCCTCAAAATCGAACTCCCCCGGGAACGCCACACACTCAAGACCGGCGACGCCGTCCAATTCGACGCCATCCAGGAGCACACCTACGAAGCACTGGCAGACACCGAATTCGTCCTTATCCACCTCCGCAAACCCAAGCGCTTCTAAACCTAAAAACTTCGAAACCTAGAAACCTAAAAGAATGACCCCCGACCCTTCCCTCACCCCCGCCAGCATCGCGCCGAAGCTCGCGAATTTTTGGGACCACTCCGGCCGCAAGATTCTCGACATCGAGCAGAACTACGACAAATCCAACGGCACGCCGGTTTACACCGTGGCGGGAAAGTATTCGACCTGCGGTTGGACCGAGTGGACGGAAGGATTCGTTTACGGCTCGGCGGTGCTGCAATTTGACGCGACCGGCGACGAGCAATTTCTCAAGATCGCCCGTCGCAACACGGTCGAGCGCATGGCCTCGCACGTGAGCCACGTCGGCGTGCACGACCACGGCTTCAACAACCTCTCGACCTACGGGAACCTGCTCCGCCTCATGCGCGAAGGCCGCATCACCACCGACGAGTGGGAAGCCGAGTTCTACAAACTCGCCATCAAGACGTCCGCCGCCGTGCAGGCCGCCCGCTGGTCCACGATCCCGGACGGGGGTTACATTTATTCGTTCAACGGCCCGCATTCCCTTTTCGTCGACACGGTCCGCTCCTGCCGCGTCCTGATGGCCGGCCACCAGCTCGGCCACGTCCTCATGGGCGAAGGCGACAAACCGATTTCCTTGCTCGAGCGGGCCATCCAGCACCTCGCCGCGACGGCGAAGTACAACGTCTGGTACGGCGAGGGCCGGGATCATTACGACGTCCGCGGCCGCACCGCTCACGAGGCCGTTTTCAATCGCAACGACGGCGCGTTCCGTTGTCCGAACAGCCAGCAGGGCTTCTCCGGCTTCACCACGTGGACCCGCGGTCTCTCGTGGGCGATGGTCGGCTACCCCGAGGAGTTGGAATTCCTCTCGACTCTCGACGACTCGACCCTCGACCCATTCGGCGGCCGCGACGCGATCGAATCTCTCTGGCTCAAAGCCGCCGAGGCGACCTGTGATTTCTACATCGAGAACACTCCGACCGACGGCGTCCCGTATTGGGACACCGGCGCACCGCTCATTCACAAGCTCGGCAATTACCTCGACCGCCCCGCCGAGCCGCACAACGACTTCGAACCCGTCGACAGCTCCGCCGCCGCCATCGGCGCGCAGGGCCTCCTCCGCCTCGGCCAATACCACGAGAAGAAAGGCAACGCCGCCAAAGCTGCTCGCTACACTCAGGCCGGTCTCACCACCGCCAACACGCTGTTCTCCGCCCCGTATCTCAGCGAATCCGACGCGCACCAGGGCCTCATCCTGCACAGCATTTACCATCGACCGAACGGCTGGGACCACATCCCGAAGGGCAGCGAAATCCCCTGCGGCGAGTCCAGCATGTGGGGCGACTACCACGCCCGCGAACTCGCCCTCCTCCTCGGCCGCCTCGCGAAAGACGCCCCCTACTACACCTTCTACGCCGGCATCAACTAACCGAATTTCTCATTCAGCATTTCAAATTTCCAATTATGATAATTAGCGATCTCTCCCAAATCGCCGGTCGTCGCTTCCCGGCCAAACGTTCAACGCAAAATCTCGTCAACGGCGTCGCGCCGATCCAGGCAACGAACTTCGCCCTCGGCAACGTCACCCTCGACCCGAACGGCGGCCAGGTCCCGTGGCACAATCAGGAGCAGGAAGAAGTCTATTTCATCGTCGAAGGCACCGGCGAAATGTGCCTCGGCGAGGAAAAACAAACCCTCACCACCGGCCAGGCCGTTTACATCCCATCCGGAGTGTTCCATCAACTCACCAACATCGGCGACACCCCGCTGCGGCTGATCTACTGCTACGGCCCCGCCGGCGACGTCGCCCACTGGCGTCAGGAACTCGACGGCACCCTCCCACCCGCCGGAGTCGGCGACACCCCACCCCTCCCCGCCGGCGCCCAACCGCAGTGCACGGCGAAGCCGGAATCGACCAATAACTAAGAACCAATAACCAACCCCTCTCTTAAATATGAAGACTCACAAAATCGGCATCATCATGAACGGCGTTACCGGACGTATGGGCACCAACCAGCACCTTCTGCGCTCCATCGACGCGATCATCAAGCAAGGCGGCGTGAAGGTCGGTCCCGAGGAAGTCATCATGCCCGACCCGATCCTCGTCGGGCGCAGCGAAAGCAAACTCAAGGAACTCTGCGCCCGCACGAGCGCGACCAAATGGACCACCAACGTCGATGAGGCCCTCGCCAGCGATGACTACCAGATCTACTTCGACGCCCAGACCACCGGTCGCCGCGCCGAGGGCGTCCGCAAGGCGGTCGCTGCAGGCAAGCACGTCTACTGCGAAAAACCCACCGCCGTGGATTCAAAACCGCGCTGGAACTTTACGAGACTCTGCACCACGGCGGGCGTGAAGAACGGCGTGGTCCAGGACAAGCTCTGGCTCGCCAGCTTCGTCAAACTCAAGCGCCTGATCGACACCGGGTTCTTCGGAAAAATTCTCAGCGTCCGCGGCGAATTTGGCTACTGGGTTTTCGAAGGCCACACCGTCGCCCCGCAGCGCCCGAGCTGGAACTACCGCAAGGAAGATGACGGCGGAATCATCGTCGACATGCTTTGCCACTGGCAGTACGTCCTCGAGAATCTCTTCGGCGAACCCCAGGCGCTCTCCTGCCTCGGCGCGACCCACATCGCCGAGCGCATCGACGAAAAAGGCAAGCCCTACAAGTGCACCGCCGACGACTCCGCCTACGCGACGTTCGAACTCGCCGGCGGCGTGATCGCCCACTTCAACAGCTCCTGGACGACCCGCGTCCGCCGCGACGATCTCCTCACCGTCCTCGTCGACGGCGAAAAGGGCAGCGCCATCGTGTGGCCTCCGCGACGTCTGGACCCAGCACTACGGCAACACCCCGCGCCCGACCTGGAACCCCGACGTCCCCCAGCCCATCGATTTCTACGAAGGCTGGAGCAAAGTGCCGGATCAGGAAGTCTACGACAACGCCTTCAAGATCCAGTGGGAACTCTTCCTCCGCCACGTCGCCCTCGACGAACCTTTCCCGTGGGATCTGAAACGAGGAGCCAAGGGCGTCCAACTCGCCGAACTCGGTCTCCAAAGCTGGGCCGAACGCCGCTGGCTCGACGTGCCCAAGCTCGGTTAACCACCCGGGGAGCGCGACCTTCCAGGTCGCACTTTCGAGCTTCCAGCTCGGAAGTCGTCCCAACCCGGCGAAGCCGCACTTCCACCACCCTCAACCATGAACCAACGATGACGAACCCCGTCGCTCTAGTCACCGGAGGCTCCCGAGGCATCGGCCTCGCCTGCGCCGAACACTTAGCTAGAAGCGGCTTCGACGTCGCGATCAACGGCATGCGCCACGAGTCCGACCAGGTCGCCGAACCCATCGCCAAACTCGAAGCCCTCGGCGCGAAGGTCGTCTACTGCCAAGGCGACATCGGTTCCGCCGCGGCCCGCCAAGCGATGATCGACCGCATCCGTTCGGAATTCGGTCGGCTGAACGTCCTCGTCAACAACGCGGGCGTCGCGCCGAAGGAGCGGAAGGACATTCTGGAAGCCAGCGAAGAGAGTTTCGACTACGTCGTCGGCACCAACCTCAAGGGTCCGTACTTCCTCAGCCAGTTGGCAGCGAATTGGATGGTCGAGCAGAAAGTCCGCCACTCCGGACGACTTCTTCGCCATCATCAACGTCGGCTCGATCTCCGCCGACCGTCGCCAGCGTCAACCGCGGCGAATACTGCGTTGCAAAAGCGGGCATCGCCATGATGACCGCGCTCTTCGCCGCCCGCCTCGGCGAGCACCACATCCCCGTTTACGAAGTGCGTCCCGGCGTCATCAAAACGGACATGACCGCCGGCGTGACTGAGAAATACGACAAACTCATCGCCGACGGACTCTGCGTCACTCCTCGCTGGGGAGCGCCCGAAGACGTCGGCCTCGCCGTCTCCGCACTGGCCAACGGCAACTTCCCGTATTCCACCGGCCAAGTCATCATGGTCGACGGAGCCCTCACCCTACCCCGGCTTTAGCCGCTAGCCATTTCTCATCCCACATTTCAAATTTCACATTATGGCAATTTTAGAACAGCTCGCCTCCCACCGTCTCGTCCCCGTCATCGCGTTGCAGGACGCCGCCCACGCCGCACCCCTCGCGGAAGCGCTCCTTGCCGGCGGTCTCCCCGTCGCCGAAGTCACCTTCCGCACCGCCGCCGCCGCCGAATCCATCAAGATCATGTCCGGCTATCCCGACCTCCTCGTCGGCGCGGGCACGGTCCTCAAGATCGATCAGGTCAAGCAGGCCGTCGACAACGGCGCGACCTACATCATCTCACCCGGCTTCAACCCGAAGGTCGTCGGCTACTGCGTGGAAAACGGCATCACCGTCACCCCCGGCATCAGCAACCCGACCGACATCGAGATGGCCCTCGACCACGGCCTGACCGCGGTGAAATTTTTCCCAGCGGAAGCCATGGGCGGACTCAAAACCCTCAAAGCCATCGCCGCGCCCTACGGCATGATGAAATTCATCCCCACCGGCGGCATCACGGAGAAGAACCTCCTCGAGTACCTCGCATTCCCAAAAGTCATCGCCTGCGGCGGCAGCTGGATGGTCCCCACCGACAAGATCGCCGAAGGCAAAATGGACGAAGTCACCGCCCTCATCGCCTCCGCCGTCCAGCTTGCGAAGCAAGCCTAACGAACTCCAAACCTAAAAACTTAGAAACCTAAAAACCATGATCCCCTTGCGTCCCGCTTCCGAATGTCAGTTTGATTTAATCTCCCTCGGCGAAGTCATGCTTCGCCTCGACCCCGGTGAAGGCCGCGTGCACACCGCCCGCAGCTTCCGCGCCTGGGAAGGCGGCGGTGAATACAACGTCGCCCGTGGCCTCCGACGCTGCTTCCGTCAGCGCACCGCCATCGTCACCGCCTTCGCCGACAACGCCGTCGGCCGCTTGGTGGAAGATTTCATTCTCCAAGGCGGCGTCGATACTCAATTTATCCAGTGGGTCGAAGACGACGGCATCGGCCGCACCGTCCGCAACGGAATCAACTTCACCGAACGCGGCTTCGGCATTCGCGGAGCCGCCGGTTGCTCCGATCGTGGCAACACCGCTGCGAGCCAGCTCAAACCCGGCGACATCGATTGGGATCACATTTTCGGAACCCTCGGAACCCGTTGGTTCCACACCGGCGGCATCTTCGCCGCGCTCTCCGACACCACGCCCGCGCTCGTCATCGAAGCCGTCAAGGCCGCCAAGAAGCACGACGTCATCGTTTCCTACGACCTCAACTACCGTCCGTCGCTTTGGAAATCCATCGGCGGCCACGCCAAGGCGCAAGAGGTCAATCAGGAGATTGCGCAATACGTTGACGTCATGATCGGCAACGAGGAGGACTTCACCGCCTGCCTCGGCTTCGAAGTCGAGGGCGCGGACGAGAATCTCGAAAACCTCGAGATCGACGCCTTCAAGAAAATGATCACCCAGGCGGTGACGAAGTTCCCGAACTTCAAGGCGACGGCCACCACCCTCCGCGGCGTGAAGACCGCGACCGTCAACGACTGGGGTGCCATCGTCTGGCACGACGGCGAGTTCTACGAAAGCCGCCCGTATCCCGAACTCGAGATCATGGACCGCGTCGGCGGCGGCGACAGCTTCGCCAGCGGCTTGACCTACGGCTTCCTCACCACCGGCGACGCCCAGCAGGCCGTGGAATACGGAGCCGCCCACGGCGCCCTCGCCATGACCACCGCCGGCGACACCAGCATGGCCTCGGTCAAGGAAGTCGAAAAAGTCATGAAGGGCGGCGGTGCCCGCGTCGTGCGGTAGGAGAATTCAGTTTCTGAACAGAAGGTCGCAAAGATCGCGAAGGGGGATGCGTCGCTAGCGACGCATCCCCCTTCATCATGAAACCCTTCGCGCCCTTTGCGTCCTTCTGTTCAAGCCGCATCACACCCGGAGTGACGCCCGGAATCCCCGGCCACTGTAGTAGGACTGCGCACCGTTGTAGCCGATGAAGACTCTGCCGTAGCGCCGGTCCCCGTAGAGGGCCCCACCAAGTTCCCGGATGGCAGCCGGGGTTTCGATCCAACTCGACGTCTTCGTGTCGACGTCACCCAGCGCCTGAAGCTGGAAGTATTGTTCTTCCGTCAGGAGTTCGACGCCCATGGACGTTGCCAAATCGACCGCGGTGTTCTTCGGCTTGTGCTCCTTCCGCGACTCCAAGCCCTCCCGGTCATAGCAAAACGAGAAGCGCGCCTTCGGACTTTCCGGTGAGCAGTCGAAGAAAAGGTATTCTCCCGACTTCTTGTCCAGCCCGACCACGTCCGGCTCCCCGCCGGTCCGCTCCATCTCGCCGAGCGACCACAATTTCCCCGCGTTCGCCTCCAGTCGCTCCCGCACGTTCGCCCACTTCAGTCCTGGGTGACGGCTGAGATTTTTGTCGAACCGCTCGCGCAGGACTTCCAGCAGTTCTTCGCGTTCCTGGGATGGAAGTTCTCTCTTCGTTCCGGTGCTCTTCATAATATTGATTGGTCAGGCAGCGTCTCCGCCGGCGGCCCGAGGCAAAGTCATCTTCGGATTTTAGAGCATTTTAGCGACCGCATCCTTCACGTTCAGAATCTCGGTCGCACCCCAGCGATGCCGGGATCGGATTGCCTTCGTGATCAATTCCTTGGCGGCACCAATCGCGTCGCCTAGAGCCAGACCACTCGCCAGCCCGATCGCAATCGCCGCCGAGTAAGTGCAGCCCGTCCCGTGCGGATCAACTCCTTCGACGAACGGCGCCTCGAACACCCGACGCGCCCCGTCCGGCATCACGAGGACGTCCCGAGCGACCGCGCCCGCCAAGTGGCCGCCTTTCAAAAGAAACGCCGTTCCGTGTCGCCGCGCCAATTCGGTCCCCGCCGCTTCCATCCCGTCGAAATCCCAAATCTCCCGCCCCGAGAGAATCGCCAGCTCCCCCAGGTTCGGCGAAACCAACTCGGCCAAGGGAAGCAGTTCCTCGCGATACGCAGCCACCGCCGATTCCTCCAGCAGCGGATCCCCGCTCGATGCAACCATCACCGGATCCACGACCAGCGGCGCATCATGACCGCGCAGCGCCCCCACGACCACCCGCACGATCTCTGCGGAATACAGCATTCCCGTTTTTACTGCGCCCACCGGAAACGCCTTGAATCCCAGCCTCACCTGAGCCTCGATCAATTCCGGACTCACCGCCTCGATCGCCTCGACCTTCCCCGGAACCTCAGCCACGACGCAAGTGACGGCGGTAAGCGCGTAGCCGCCCAAAGCCGTAATCGTCCGCAGGTCCGCTTGAATCCCCGCGCCCGCCGAATTGTCCGAGCCGGCGATCGTCATCACCACCGGAGGAACCCCGCGCTGCATCAATTGCGCCTCATCAGGACGAGCCAGATCAAGTTTGAAAGCGCTGCGACGAGCGCAGCCACGTAGGTCAGCGCCGCCGCGTTGAGCACCCGGTCGACGCCCTCGGTCTCCGCTCCAGCCTGGATCATCCCCATTCGCGGCAGGATCACTTTCGCGCGGCGCGAGGCGTCAAACTCGACTGGCAAAGTGATCAACTGAAACAACGTGATGACCAGATAACACCCGATCCCGAGCGGAATCAGTCCGGCCATCTTAAAAACAAATCCACCGATGATCACGAACGGCAACAACTGCGAAGCAATCTGCGTCAACGGCACCACGGCCATCCGCCACTTCAGCGGCGCGTAGGCTTTCGCGTGTTGGATCGCGTGGCCAACCTCATGCGCCGCGATCCCGAGCGCCGCAACCGACGGATTCCGATACACATCCCGAGTCAGGCAAAGGCGCTTGCGCGTCGGATCGTAATGATCCCCGAGCATCCCGTTGATCTCGACCACTTCGACATCATCGATGTTGGACGCCCGCAAAATCTCCCGCGCGGCCTCCGCCCCAGTGACCCCCGAAGTCGCCCGCACCTTCTTGTATTGATCAAACGCTCGCGACACCCGCGCTTGCGCGATCAACCCGACCGCCAGCGGCACCATCATGAGCAACAAGTAAAACATCATCGCGCGGAAAAACTTCCCCATCCCCCGCCCGGGCGCAACTCAAACCGCATCGACGGCAACCATTCCCTGTTCACCAAATCCAAAAACCCTGCTACCCTCCCGCCCCTTTCATGCAAACCATCGTCATCGGCCACAAAAATCCCGACATGGACGCGATCGTGTCGGCCATCGCCTACGCTCGCCTCAAGCAGCTCACGGGCGAACCCGACACCATCGCCGGCCGCTGCGGAAGCACGAATGAACGGATCGATTTTGTCCTCGAGAAATTTGCCGTTCCCGCCCCGGATTTCATCAGCGACGTCCGCCCCCGCGTCGCCGATGTCATGGAGCGGGACGTGATCTGCGCGAAGCTGCGTTCGCCCGTTTACGACGCAATGATCCAGATCGGCGAAGCCAAGTTCCGCGGCCTCCCCGTCGTCGACGAAGACAACCGCTGCATCGGTCTCATCTCGGGCTTCAAAGTCAGCCAATATCTCTTCCCTCCCCGCGAAGAGATCAACATCGCCCGTCAGGTCGATGCCTCCGTCGCCAACATCGCTGACGTAATCCACGGCGCCATCCTCGCGGGGACCCCGTGCGAAGAATACACCCGCCATCTCCTCGTGGTGGCCGCCATGCACACGAGTTCGCTCGAGGAACGACTCAAGACACTCGACCTTCCGCGGACCATTTTCATCGTCGGCGACCGCTTCCGCGTGCAGCACATGGCGATCAAGATGGGTGTCAAAGCCCTCGTTGTCACCGGCGGCCTGCCCGTCGGCGACGACGTCCTCGAAGCCGCCCGGGCCGCTGGGACCACGGTCATCAGCTCACCCCACGATACCGCGACGACGGTTCTCCTCGCCCGTAGCGCGGTAACGGCCGAGCGCATGCTCTACGCCGATTTCCAGTCGATCTCGCCCGAGACATCGCTCGAGGAAGCGCGGCGCGAAGTTACCCTCTCCTCGCAATTTGCCTTCCCCGTCATCGACGACGACCAACGACTCATCGGCATCCTGTCCAAGAGCGATTTTCTCAAAGCCATCCCGCGCCAGCTCATCCTCGTCGATCACAACGAACTCGGCCAAGCCGTCGACGGCGCCCACGAACTTCCCATCGTCGAGATCATCGATCACCACCGCCTGGGGTCCGCCGCGACGGAATCTCCCATCCTCTTCCTCAATCGCCCGGTCGGCTCGACCAGCACGATCGTCGCCACCTGCTACCAGCAAGCGAACGTTCCGATCCCGAAGGAGATTGCCGGACTTCTCATGGCGGGCCTCATTTCGGACACCCTCAACCTTTCCTCGCCCACCACGACGGACGTGGACCGCGACATGATGGATCACCTGTCGCTCATCACCGGAGTCGAACCCGCCCAGCTCGCGAAAGAAATTTTCTCCGTCGGCTCCCCGCTCCTCACGATGACCGCCGACCAGGCCGTCACCGCCGACTGCAAGGATTACACCGAACGCGGTCACGCCTTCTCCGTCGCGCAGATCGAGGAGCTGAGCTTCTCCCATTTCGACGACAAAAAAGCCGGACTCCTGGACGCCCTCGAGAACTTTCGCAGCCAGGGAAACCTCCTCTTCTCTGCTCTTCTCGTCACCGATATCAACACGCAAAACTCCGTCCTCCTCGTCCGCGGCGACAAGGCCTACACCCGGCACATCGACCACCCTGAACTCGAACCGCACCTTTGGCAGATGGACGGCGTCGTCTCGCGCAAAAAGCAGCTCCTCCCTTACCTCACGAGCATTCTCGGAAAAATGGCGTAAGCCTTTTTGCCAACCGGATTTCCTGTTGGAGTTTCGGTAGTAGAGCCGTCAGTTTCTCGGGACGATATGCCCGGATTCTTGGCCATCCAATTGGAACGACTCGATTCCATTTACCGAGCCCAACCGGAATTCACCGGGATGAAGGCGCGGCTCCTCGCCATTTTCACGCTCGGCACGCTAATATTCATCCCCTTCAACGTCATCAAGGTCCTGGTGTTTGAATACCCGGGCATTCCATTTCGCCTGGCCATCAACGCGCTTCTCGCCGCTCCCGCTTTCTTCGCGCTACGCCTTCTTCTCAAAGGCCGACTCGCTCCCGCCGGCAATACGCTCGTCCTCGGCACGCTGATTCCAGTCCTCGCGGTCGCGTTCATGAAGTCCGACTACGTCGATCCGCTCAGCGGGGCCGTCCAACTTCTCGGTTTCTCCGTCGTTTACCTGATTGTCGCGATCGTCTTCGCCTCGCGACCCGTCGCCATCGCCTCGCTCCTCATCGTCACCGTGAGCCAGATTGCGTTCTACAACGTCGCCTTCGAAGAACCAGGCTCAGCGGCCGGGACCGTCCTGCGCGACGGCCTCATCGTCACCGGGTTCGTTTTCAGTCTCTGCCTCATCCTCATGCAGATGATCCAGTCCGCTCAGGTTCGCAGCGCCGAGTCTCTCCGCGACTCCCTCGAAACCACGCAGAATCTTCGAGCGTCTTGTCATCGACCGGACTCGCGAACTCGAAGCCGCCACCGCCGCCGCGTGCCAGGCCTCCGAAGCCAAGAGCGACTTCCTCGCCAACATGAGCCACGAGATCCGGACCCCGCTCAATGGCATCGTCGCCTCCACCGAACTGCTCCTTCGCGAACCCGACCTTCCGGCCGCGGCAACGACCTACGCCCGATTCGTCGCCGAGTCAGGCGGTCTGCTGGTCAACCTGATCGGTGACGTCCTCGATTTTTCGAAGATCGAAGCGGACCGACTCGAACTCGAAATCAATTCCTTCAGCCTCACCGATCTGCTCGATGACATCGCCGCCCTCGCCAACGCTCAAGCCGACGCGCAGCATTTGGACCTCCGGCTCGACCTGGACCCCACCCTGCCGCGGCACTTTCGCGGCGACGGCCTCCGCCTGCGCCAGATCCTCCTGAACCTCACTTCGAACGCGATCAAATTCACCCCCAACGGCGGCACCATCGACATTACCGTCTCGTCGCCGACGCCGACCGCCGACCCGACTCCGCTTTGTTTCGAAGTCCGGGACTCGGGCATCGGAATGGATCAAGCTACCCGCCTGCGCGTTTTCAACAGGTTCACGCAGGCGGACACCTCGACCACCCGGTGCTACGGTGGCACCGGACTCGGACTCGCCATCAGCTCGCGCCTCGTCCAAATGATGGACGGTCGACTCGAAGTGGAAAGCGCCGTGGGCCAGGGATCAACCTTCAGCTTCACGATTCCCCTTCCCGCCTGTGCGGTCGGCCCAACTCCGCTCGCGGAATCTAACCGCATCTCCGACGACCTCGGCCTCCACGTCCTCGTCGCTGAAGATAACGCCATCAATCGGAGAATCATTTCGTCCCAGCTCGCCAAGCTCGGTTGCACCTGCATCGCTGCCGCCAACGGCGAAGATGCCCTCGACGCGCTTAGGCAGGGTCCCCTTCCCGACGTCATTCTGATGGACTGTCACATGCCGCGGCTCGACGGTTGGGAGACCACCCTCCGCATCCGCGCGGCACTCGTGGAAGACAGGACCTCGATCGAACGCGAGCAGCTCCAAGCGCTCCCGATCATTGCGTTAACCGCGCTCGCCCGACCGGAAGATCGCGCCCGCTGCTTTGCCAGTGGCATGTCGGGATTCCTCTCCAAGCCGATCCAGCTCACAGAACTTCACAACGCCTTGAATTCCCTCGCACGCCGCGACGATTGAAGATCGATAAAATCAATATGACGCAAATATTTATCGATTAAAGAATCCGCGCCCCAGCTGCTAAATCTGGCGGCATGAACAAGGAATTCAGCGAGGAAGTCCGGTCAATCCGAGCGACGCACACCCGTCTCGAGAACCGGATCGCCACCCTCGAGCGCATGGCACCAGGGGAGCACGGGCTTCCAGCCCTTCCCGTGGAGTCCTCAGCGGCGCGCATCCGCCCAAATCAACCGGAGCGGGACCACACATTCCAACCCGACCGCGCCGAAGCGGCGCCGCCCAAACCCAGCCCAAGGACCAGCCCGGTGCCAAACCCACCCGCACCTCCGAGGCCCCGAACAAACGATTTCGAACTCCACGTTGGTCGCGTCTGGCTCGTCCGCATCGGCATCGTCGTCCTCCTGACCGGCCTCGTTTTTCTCGGCAACTTCGCCTACCACGAAATCGTCCCCCGCCTCGGCCCAGCCGGCAAACTCTCGCTCCTCGCCCTGGCAGCCTCTGCTCTCGCGGCGATTGGCCACTTCGTCCGCCGCCGCCCCGATCTCGCGAACTACGGGCGGGTCCTCACCGGAGGCGCCCTCGCAACGGCCTATTACACGACCTTCGCCGCGCATTTCGTGGAACCCCTCCGCGTGATCTCAAGTCCCTTCCTCGGCGGCACGCTCCTGCTCGCTTGCGCCGCATCAATTCTTTGGCTCGCCGATCGACTGCGCTCTCAGACGATCGCGGCCGTCACCATCTCGCTCGCATTCTACACCGCCGCCATCAACCCGATCTCCCATTTCTCCCTCTTCAGCAATCTCCTCCTCGCCATCGTCGGGGTGACCCTCCTCCTCCGCCACCGCTGGACCACCGTCACGTTCCTCAGTCTCGCCGGCACCTATGCAGCGTTCGCATTCTGGCGCTTGGTGAATACCGGGACCATTCAACCCTTCCACGCGCCGACCGAATCCGTCTTCTGGACCGCGATCGCCTTTCCAGCCTGCTACTGGATTGTCTTCACCACCGCGGTCGTTCTCGGCCGGGACCGCGTGTTCCCGAAGCAACAACTCGCGACCTTTCTCACGCTCAATAACGCCGCGTTTTACGGCCTGATCGCCCCGGTCATCGCCGGCACCCATCCCGACGCTCTCGGCTGGTCCACCGTTGCCTATGGCTTCGTTCTCCTCGGCATTTCGCGCCTCAACAGCGCCGCCAGCGGCTCCTACCTTACCCAGGGTCTTGGCCTAATCTCCGCCGGGATTCTCCTCGAGTTCACCGGTTACCAACGCGCTCTCATCTTCGCGTTCCAAAGCGTCCTCCTCCTCAAGCTCAGCCGCTCGAGCCACGGGCGCATTTACCAAGCCTTCTCCGGCCTCGCCGCCCTCGTTGCCACCACCGTCGCGCTGCAATCGCTCGTCGTTGGGAATCCCCACGCCCCCCTCGTGGCCGCCGCCGTCGCCACCCTCCAAATCGCCAACGCGCTCCTTTTCAAATTCCAGCGCCACTTCCTCTTCCCGCTCTCCCGGCAATGGCGGGTCGCGGCGTTCGCAGGTCTCGCCACCATCCTTGCCTTCGCGACCGTGTTCCAGACGACCACCGGCGACGCCCGCCTCGTCTGGCTCCTCGCTCTCGGCCTCGCGGCGACGTTCGCGATTCGATACACCCGCCTGCCGGAGCTTGCCCTCACCGGCCAAACGCTGCTTCTCGCCGCTCAGGTTTGCTGGTTCCTCCGCGGAGGTCAGGATTTCCTGACGCTCGCACTGGTCGCGGGCGGTGGCATCGCGCTGATTCACTGGTGGCAACTCCAGCGGGCGGTTCCCATCCCCGCCGCAACCCGGCTGGCCTGCCAGGCCCTTCACACCATCCTCCCACTCGCAGCCATCGGCAACTGGGCAGCTCAACTGACTCCAGTCGGGAATCAGCCAATCCTGTTTGCCAGCCTCTCCCTCGGGATCTTGATCTACGGCCTGGCCACCCGCGCCGTGACCATTGCCACGGGCAGCAGCGTTTTCACCCTCGTCGCGACCGTCCTCACAGCTGTTGAAATTGCCACCGTCAGATCCTGGAACGTTGCGCTCATCGCGACGGCGCTCATTGGCCTCCAATCCGTCGCGCTCTCGCTCCTCGCTCCCAACGCCCTCCTCCCCCGCCAAATCGTCCGCGCCACCGCTCTCCTCCTCGCCTCCGGAATGATTTTCGCGTTCGTCCCGGAAGGTTGGCGGTTCCCCATTTTCTCACTCGCCGGACTCGCCCTTTTCGCCATCGCGTCCCGATCAGCGAACGCCGAACCCCTCATGCATTCCGCAGTTCTGGCCACTTTCGGCTTCGGAGCATTCACGCTCGGATTCGTCCAGGGGCACCCCGCTACCGCGCTCGATGCGATCGGTTTTCTTGCCTTCCTCGCTGCCCAACAACTCGACCAGAGAAGCGCCTTCGCCCGCCTGACCCCCGGCGCAATGTCGGGTTTCATCCTCGTCGGCCTGGGCGGAATCTGGTTCACCTTCGGACGCTCCATCGCGGACTTCGCCGATGGCATTCTCATCACCGCTTCGTGGTCCCTCCTCGCGACGGCCGTCCTCGCGGTCGGCTTCGCCATTCGCGAACGCACCTACCGCCACGCTGGTCTTGGCATCCTCCTGTGCGCCCTCGCCCGCCTTGTCCTCATCGACGTCTGGCAATTTGACACCCTCACCCGCATCCTGAGCTTCATTACGCTCGGAGCGGTCCTCCTCCTCACCGGTTTCTTTTACAACCGTTTCGCCAATACCCTCCGTCGCTGGCTGTGACGCGTCCCGACCGCATTTCCGTGTTGCATCCCCCTTCGTTCCCCTCGTTACCTTCTGGGCAAGTCCCTCTGCATTTCACCAGTCCGCCCGCCATGAAAAATCTCCTCTCCATCGCCGCGCTTTCCCGCGAAGAAATTCTCGAAATCGTCGACCTCAGCGCGACGATGAAAGCCGATCGCGGCCACCACGCCGCCCACCCGCTTCGCCACCAGTGCTGGGCCATTCTCTTTTCCAAAAGCTCGACCCGCACTCGCGTCTCCTTCGAAGTCGGCATCCGCGAACTCGGTGGCGATCCGATTTTCATGTCGTCCCACGAAATCCAGCTCGGTCGCGGCGAACCCATCAAGGACACCGCCCGAGTGATGGGCCGCATGCTCCAGGGTGCCGTCATCCGCACGTTTGCCCAGTCGGACGTCGAGCAATTCGCCGAATACAGCGGCATCCCCACGATCAATGCGCTCACCGACGAAGAGCATCCCTGCCAGATTCTCGCCGATCTTTTCACCCTGCGTGAACTCGGACGGGATATCGAAAAAATGAAGATTTGCTTCGTCGGCGACGGCGCCTGTAACGTTCCGGTCTCGTGGATCTGGGCCGCTGCAAGACTCGGCTTCGAACTCCGAATCGCCGCTCCGTCAAAATACCAACCCGATCCAGCCCTCGTCGCAACTGCCAACACCGCGGGCAACATCCACGTCACAACCGACCTCCGCGCCGCCGCCGATGGAGCGGACGCTCTCTACACCGACGTCTGGGTCAGCATGGGCAAAGAGGAGGAATCCGCCTTCCGCATCGCCCAACTCTCCGGCTACCAGATTGATACGGAGTTACTCCGCGACTCCGGCGATCCCCTCGTTCTCCATTGCCTCCCCGCCTACCGCGGCAAGGAAATCACCGAAGACGTCCTCGAAGCCCACGCGGGCACGATTTTTCAACAAGCGGAAAACCGCCTCCACGCCCAAAAGGCGATCCTCAGCTTGCTCGCTCGCGACTGATCCATCTGCGTGAGTCGGGAACGCCACGCGACCGGCAATGACCGTTGGATTTTGCAGAGGCAAATAGGTTGCGTCGAAGGAGTTGGAAAGGATAGATTTGGAGCTTAATGAAGCTACCGAGAGGACTGTCTTTAAAGACGAAGACGGCGCTCGTCATCGGCACGGTGCTCGTCGCGCTCCTTGGGGGGATGCTCTACCTCCTGTCGGCCGAGCTCATCGAGAGCTTCTCGACCCTCCAAGCCACCACCGCCCGCCAGCAAATCCAGCGTATCGTCACCTTCATCGACCGAACCACCCGAAAGACGGTCGGCGACACCGCCGAAAATGCACTCTGGGATGAGACCTACGACTTTCTACTCGGCGGGGATCCAGATTACCTTGAGAGAAATTTCTACGCCGTCGCGGACGTCGTTCCCGACTTCGACGTTATTCTCGTTTGGAATTCCGAAGGTCAACTCATGGATTCTGCCATCCTCAGCGAGGACGAGTTGCTCAAGGGCCTTCCCGACGGCACCTCCGCCGCCGAGTTTGCCCCGACAACCGTTCTCGATCCCGACACGAGCCGCGCTCAGGGTCTGATCCGCACTTCACGCGGGCCACTCCTCTACGCCAGCGTAGGAGTCAGCCGAACGAACGGATCTGGCGATCCCGTTGGCACGCTGACCTACGCCACCTTTCTGGAAGGCCGCATTCTCGATCAGGCCGAGTGGATCAGCGGCGTGGTCTCACTGGATATCGCCGAAGGACCGGAATTAATGGATCCAGAATCCGCGACGTTCACGCCACAGACCACGACTCTCACACCGCCGGTCGCCTATTTTGATCCCAATGATACCGCCTGGCTCACGGGTTCCACTCCCTTGGCGACGCTCGTCTTCCCGGTCACAGGCGGCGACGAGGAGCCAGTGGTCATTCGCGCCGACCTCTCAAACGAACTCTTCGATCTCGCCATCTCGAGTCGCCACAAGATGGTCCTCTATCCCCTCGCGGGCGCCATCGTCCTCATCCTCACCACCATCGCGCTCGTCGACCGACTCGTCCTTCGCCGCATCTCCGAGTTGACCAGCGAAATGCACCGCGTCGCCGAATCCGGAGACTCCGCCCGCAAAATTGCCATTTCCGGACGGGACGAATTTGCCGCCCTCGCGCGTTCCGCCAACCGGATGCTCCACTCACTCCAAGCCAAAAGCCAGGCCCTCCACCGGGAGCGTGCGCTCGCCACCAGCGTCCTGCAGTCGACGACCGAGTGCGTCATTGCCGTCCAAGTCGATCCCCACCCGACCGCCGCGACGCAATCTCTCGTCGTCATCCGCTCCAACGCCGCCGCAGCCGCCTTTTTGACCACCTCGTCCGACGATTTGCACGAGCACTACCTCGAGTCCTATTTTCCGGAAATCCAGGAACCTCTCCTCCACAAGAAACTCCTGGCTGCGGCCGAATCGAAAACGCCATTCTCCGGAGAAATTGCCGGCCTGGAAACCCGCACCGGACAGTGGTTTCAATTGTCCGCCTCTCCCTGGGAGGAAGGCCTCGTCATCACTATCCACGACACGACCCAGCGCCGTCACGCCGAGGCGGAACTGCGCGAAAGCCTCTCAGAGATCGAGCGCTTTAACTACGCGATGATGGGCCGCGAAGATCGCATCATCGAGCTGAAGGAGGAAGTGAACGCCCTCCATCAAAGGTTGGGCACTCCGCCCACCTACCAGACAAATGGATAATCTCGACGACCAATTGCTGGCCGGCCTCGCCACCGCACTCCAGACCCTCCTCGAATCCGGCGATCAAGAGGCAAGTCTCCGGCGGGCGCTGGCCCAGATCGGGGCCGGAGCCGGCATCGACCGCGCCTGCATCTACGAGAACATCCGCGACGAGCGCGGACGATCCATCGCCGCCCGCCAGATCCACGAATGGGCGAACGATGGCTTCGCACCGTACGGCGAATCCTTCGATATCGCCCTGGTTCCCTACGCTCCTGACTTCCTGGATTGGCGCGACCGGCTCGAGATGGGAGATCTCATCATCGCTTCCATTCGCGACCGCCCCCCCAGCGAACGCCCCCTCTTCGAATCGCTCGGCATCGTGGCCATCGCCGCCGTCCCGATCTTCGCCTCCCACGTCCTCTGGGGCTTTCTCGCTTTCAAAAGCTGCCGCGGAACCCGCGATTGGCTGCCGGCCGAGATTCAGCTTCTCAAAGCGGCCGCCGCCGGCATCGGCAGCGCCACCGAACGCCACCACGCAGCGATCGAACTCAAAGCCGCCAACGAAACCCTCGCGACCCAGGCCGCCGAGCTGAAACGCAGTCAGCGCGTCGCCCTCAGCCTCATCGAGGACGCCCAACGCGAACGCGAACGCGCCGCCGCCGCCAGCGAAGCCAAATCGACGTTCCTCGCAGTCATGAGCCACGAGATGCGCACACCTCTCAACGGCATCCTCGGATTCGTCGATCTCCTCCTTGCCGACGACCTCATCCCCGAACACCGCGACAACCTCGACACCGTCGCTTCAAGCGCCCGCACTCTCCTCTCCCTCATCAATGACCTCCTCGACCTCGCCCGGATCGAGTCGGGAGCCATCGAAATCGAGTCCACCACTGGTCCGCTCCGGGAAAGTCTCGCACCCGACGTCGCGACGCTCACCAAGCTCGCCGAAAAAAAGGGGATCGTCCTCCATTTCGACATCGACCCCAGCGTCCCCGACCTCCTCCACTTTGACTTTGCTCGCTACCGCCAGATCCTGATGAACGTGATCGGCAACGCGGTTAAATTCACGGCCGAAGGCTCGATCCGCGCCGGGATCCGCGCGATCAACACCACGTCCGACCACACCATCCTCGATTGCATCGTCCGCGACACCGGAACCGGTATCTCCCGCGAATCGATCGGGCAGATCTTCAACCCCTTCAGCCAGGCCCACCAATCCATCCAACGCCACTTTGGCGGCACCGGACTCGGGCTCGCCATCTGTCGCGACCTCTGCAAACTCATGGGCGGGCAGATCGAGGTCCAAAGTCAGCTCGGCATCGGCTCAACCTTCCAGTTTACCGTTCGCGCCGAGTTGGGCCAGTCCCTGGACATCCCAGCACCCGGGAATCGGATCACGAGCTTTCCCAAGCTCAGCACGACCCATCCCGGTCGGATCCTCATCGTCGACGATGTCGCCATCAACCGAAAGCTCATCGATTCTTTCCTCAAAAAACTCGGCTACGAGGCCGCCGTCGCCACCGATGGATCCGAGGCGGTCGCCCTCTCCGCCGAAACTCCGTTCGACGTCATTCTCATGGACGTTTTCATGCCCAACGTCGACGGCTACGAAGCCACCCGCCGGATTCGGACCCACGAGAACGGCGATTCCCACACCTACATCGTCGGGATCTCCGCCGACGCGATGTCCGAGAACCGCGCCCGCTGCACCGCCGCCGGCATGAATGCCTTCCTCACCAAACCCATCCACCTCCCCGACCTCCTCGAAGTCCTCCGATCCTCGCTCGGCAACGACCGGTCGGATCGATTCAGCTGAACCTAACCTTTTGCCGCCCCCCTCGCGGCACGATCCCGCGCGAAACGAAATGAAGGACTTGTTGCCTCAAAAGTAAATGACACCCGGGAGGGTCGGGAAGTAGGGGGTCGTTGACTCAAAAGTCATGACACCGTGGTTGTTGTGAATTGTGCTGCATCTGGCGCGGAGTGCAAGGAGCCCGTAGGGCGACTGGAACGCAGCGCCAGATGCAGCACGCGCGCGAGCAGGGTTTCGAGTCGCTCGTGGAGTTCGAAGGGATTGAGCGCCGCTCTTGCTTTGCGAAGCCGGGCCTTGGTTTTGCCGCTGATGTGCTCGCTTTCCAGCAATCGGTCGCAGGGCGTGCGAGGCTGGTCGTGTCGGCGTTTGATCTTGGCCCCGTGACGTTCCTTGGAGATCAACTTCATTGAGGGCAGGAAGAAGTTGTGGAGCGGTTCCCACACCTCCCGGTAAATCGTATTCATGGCCTCGAGCAGGTCGGGATCACCAAAGCGGTCGTAGCCGAAGAGCTGGCGCACACGCGTCCAATTTTTCTCCTCCACGTGTCCGTTGTCGTCCTTGTGGTAGGGGCGAGATCGGGTCAATCCCACCGGGCGGCTGCGTTCCTGGAAGTAACGCACCAGATGCCAGTTCAAGAACTCGCTTCCGTTGTCACAGTCGAAGCCGAGTACCTCGAAAGGTAACTCCGCTTCGATCTCCCGGGTGGCGGCCACTATCCCGGCGGCTCCTTTGTTCCAGACGGCCCGGTTGGCCGTCCAGCCGGTGTGGATGTCGGTGTAGGTCACGCTCCACACGAAGTTTCCTTCAAGCGACCCGCCGCAATGGGCCACCGTGTCGGCTTCCAAGTAGCCGGGACGATCAATGTCCCAGTTGTCCGTACGGATCGGGATCTGGTTTTTGAGCAGTCCTCCGGGCTTGGTCCCGCTCCGACCTCGTGCCCCGACTCGAACCTTCCGCGCGGCCAGAAGACGGTCAATCTGGGCGGCACTGATGGCCAGGACCTTTTTCTTCAACTCCCGGCTCAGCTTCCCCGATCTCGCCTCGTAGTGCGGCAGCCAAAGTTTTCGCACGGCCGCCAGTCGCTTGCCGCACGGTTGTTCAGAGACCTTCCAGATCTGCCAGAGGACATCGGCGACTTCGTCTCCGTAGTCGACGGGACGCCCCTTTGGCCGGACGAGATCTCCTCCCCATCCGGCCTTGGCTCCCAGCAGTTTGATCGCGTGCTTGCGGCTGTATCCCCACTGCTCGCACACCTCGTCGATCATCCGACTCCGCCCCTCCCGGTTGCGCATCACGTAGCGTTGCCGCATCCGCGGCAACTCCTCTTCTCTCATCCTTCGACTCATCGGCATCTCTCTTCGTTGCCGGTGTCATTCTTTTTGAGTCAACGTCCCCTTTTCTTCCTCAACACTTGCCACACCTCGGTGTCAGAACTTTTGAGGCAACAGGCGGACGCGATTGGTCCAAATTCTTCGCTTGCAAATCCCCCCGAACCCGCCATCGTCTCCAACCCACAAATTTACCGGCCATGAACGTCATCGATCAAATTGAGAAGGAACAAATGAAGCAGGATGTCACGGCGTTTGCCGTCGGTGACACCGTCCGAGTGCATTGCCGGGTGATCGAAGGCGACAAGGAGCGGATTCAGATCTTTTCCGGCATCGTCATCGGTCGCAAAGGCACCGGCATCAACGCCGCCTTCACCGTCCGCCGCATCAGCTACGGCGAAGGTGTCGAGCGCGTCTTCCCGGTTCACTCTCCCCGGATTGCCAAGATCGAAATCGAACGCCGCGGTGCCGTCCGCCGCGCCAAGCTCAACTACCTCCGCAACCGCATCGGCAAATCTGCCACCACGGTCAAAGAGAAGGCGTTCCAGCGCTAATCGGGGTACAAGCCCGACCGCTCGCCGTCGGCGACTCTCACCCGGAGTTGCCGGTCAATTCCCTCCCCTGCCCCCGTGCCTTGCACTTTTGAGACCGAGCAGCGCCTCATCGACCGGGGCCACTCTCCCGTTGTCGGCGTGGACGAAGCGGGCCGTGGCCCTCTCGCTGGTCCCGTCGTTGCCGCCGCAGTCATCCTCCCCATCGGGTTCGACATCAGCGGTCTCGATGACTCGAAAAAACTCACCTCTCTCGCCCGCAACCGCCTCTACGATCACCTCGTCACCAACCCGCTGGTCTCCTGGGCAACGGCCCACCGCGACCCCCCGGAAATCGATCGCCTGAACATCCTCGGCGCCACCCACGCGGCGATGCGCGAAGCCGTGTTGGCACTCGCCCTCAAGCCGCATCACGCGCTGATCGATGGCCTCCCCGTCCATCCATTTCCGATTCCCCAGACTGCCCTCGTCCGCGGCGACGCTACCTGCAGCAGCATCGCCGCCGCCAGCATCATCGCCAAGGTCACCCGAGATCGGTTGATGGACACCTGCGCCCGCGACTTCCCCGTTTACGGCTTCGAACAGCACAAGGGCTATGCAACCGCTTCGCACCTCGCTAGCCTCCGCCAGCATGGACCTTGCGCGATTCATCGCCGCAGCTTCGCCCCGGTGGCTCAGCTCACGCACTGAGGGATCCGACGCCCCCCACCTCGCTCTGGGCCGGGCCGGCGAGCAACTGGCCGCCCGCCATCTCCGGCACCTCGGCTACAAAATTCTCTACCGGAACTTCCGCGGAGTCCGCGGAGGCGAGATCGATCTCGTTTGCCGCCACGGCGATGCCCTGGTCTTCGTCGAAGTCAAGACACGAACCACCGAAGACTTCGGTCGACCACTCGACGCCGTTGATCGCAAGAAACAGCGTCGCATCGTGCGCGGGGCCATGGCTTGGCTGAGGATGCTCGAACTTCCGGACCTCACGTTCCGCTTCGATGTCGTCGAAGTCGTGATGACCACCCCTCCGAGAATCAACGTCGTCGAAAACGCCTTCAACCTTCCCGACGGTTACTACTATTAAAACCGAGCTTACCGGCGCTCGCTCGCTCACTCTCAACGACCGCAGCCGAGCCGCCCTCCCGCTACCGAGCCGAAGCCGGATACCGCGCCGCCAACTCCTTGAGAATCCGCTTCGCCGTGCTGGATCGCGCCTGCTCCAGGATCGTCGCACTTTTCCGAGGACTTCCCCACGTGATCACTTCGATCGTCACGTATTGCCGCGCCGAAGCCGCGACGTTCGGTCGCAACGGTTTGTAGAGCAGGATTTCATTCCGTCCCACCACGTTGTCGGTAAAGTCGTCCACTTCGTAGAGATCTCCCGTCGCCAGCACGCGAAAGATCGTCCCGACCGGCCACCGCGACCAATCCGCCGACGCGCTCGAGATCGACCCGCTCTGGTACCGCGTGCCCCTCGCCGTCACGGGCGCCCCGCCCGGCGCACTCGACGCCCCGGAATACGAACTCACGTAGATTTTTTGATACGTCGTTCGATCCAGATACGGCTCGCCCACCGGCGCCCTCGAAGCGCAACCCACCACCATTAGAAAAGCCAAAACCGCAAAAACACGCACCCCGCCGGAATAATCGATCATCCCGTCACCATCAATCCCCAACCTCACCCGCCCACCGCCGTCGGCACCAAAATCGCATCCTTCATCCCGTGGAGAAGCTTCTTGTCCGCCGGGCAAATCGTCGCCAAAGCCCCCGCACATTTCACCCGCCCCCCCTCGTCCCCAAGAAAATAATACGGACAGAGCCGGACCCGGCCCGACATCATGACCATCTCCCCGCTCTCTTCGTCGAACCACGGCTGCTCCACCAACCGCCCCTTGTGAAATTCCTGCAGAAGGTGCGGCTGCTCCCCGAATCTCCCCAGCGCCCCCGTCACCGCCGCCCGCCACTCGACCTGCGGCACGTCCTGCGCCATCACCACCCCCCGCGAACCCCACGCCGTTTCACTGAACCCACTCACTTTCAGGATCAGCTCCCGCTCCTTCTGGCTAAAATTCCCCACCTCCTCCCAGGAGTTCACGTCGAGTCCCGGTAACACCGCGTGCACCGGCAGCGGCTCCGGATTCATCACCCACGAATAAGGAATCACTCGCCTCAACTCCCGCACCGCCCGCTCCCCGATCGCCTTCCGCCAATAGCCCTCCAACGGCTTCAACCAAAACAGTGCGAACCAAATCTTCTCTTCCATCCACGGCTTGAACGGCGGCGTCACGCTCACCGACCCCGCCCGCGCTCGCTCCGCCAACCCACCTGCCGCCGGAACGTTCGCCAGGTCGAACAACTCGAAAAATCGATACACCCGCTCCGCCCAGTCCTCTCGCGCCGAGCCATCCACCACTCGCCACGGTGCGTTCCCCCCTCCGAACTTCGCGTTCAACCGCGACGCGACATAAAGCATTTCCGGCCGATAAGTCGCCGCCTCTTCCGAAACCACGACGTCGCCCCCACCCGGTAAGATCGCCGCAAACCCGTCCACCATCCCATCCGTTCCGCCCAGAATATCCTCACCCAACTCCCCGTAAATCTTCCCCAACCAAGCCGTCAGCCCGATTCCCCCGGGCACGCTGTCCAACTCCGCGATGGTGTAGCCATCCTCCGTAAGAATCACGTCCGGCCGGATCACCCGCGGAATGTCCTGCAAAAACGCCCGGTCCCTCGCCAGTTCGATCAACTCCGGCGGCTTCCCCCGGTCCAGCAATTCCGCGATCCAAGCCGGCTCCCTCCCGTCCGCGCTCAGCCGATACAGGTCGTTGCAAGCCCGCACGAACTTCGACAACCGATAACCCAGCTTGTCCAATTCATCCGCGAATTCATCGGAAATCCGAAAGGCCTGCGGCGACATCCGCCACGTCTTCTCGTGGAAAAGCCCCCCCGCCGGCAGCGCCGCCCGGACGCTCTCCACCCGCCGCAGCTCGTTCTCCCGATCGCTCACAGCAACAGCTTCAAGGCCTGCCGCACCAACGCCTCCGAATCCACCGAGCCGCCGCCATCCCCCCCCTCGATCTCGATCACGCGCTTGATCGCCTTGTGCGCGTCGACTTGCTTGTAACCCAGCGAGATCAACGCCAGCGCCGCGTCGTGGATCGCCCGGTCCTGCGGGGTCGGCGCGTTCTTCGCGCTGGACGCTTCCCATTCCGCCACCACGCCCAGTTTGTCTTTGAGTTCCAAAACCATCCGCTCCGCCGTCTTCTTCCCGACACCCTTCACCCGCGCGAGCGCCGCGACGTCCCCCGCCACCACCATCGTTTTAAAATCCTCCACCCCCATGCCGCTCAACACGGCGAGCGCCATTTTCGGTCCCACCCCCGACACGTTCCCGGTGAGCAACCGAAACAGATCCCGCTCCGCCCCGCTCATGAAACCAAAGAGAATGTGCGCATCCTCCCGCACGACCAGATGCGTCAGCACCTTGATCGGCTCCCCCACCGCCGGCAGCCGGTCGAAACTCGAAAGCGGAATGAGAACCTGATATCCAACCCCCCCGACGTTCAACGTAATCTGCGTCGGCAACGCCTCCTCCAATCTCCCGTCTAAAAAAGCAATCATGTCGCCGAACACCTCTACCACCCGCCCGAAAAAACACAAAATCCTCTTCGCGCTCTTCGCGCTCTTCGTCGGCGCCGTCCCGCCCGCCCCCGCGCAACCCGCGTCCCCTTCCGATCCCCAATCGACGGCCGCCGATCCCGCTCCTCCGACCATCCCCCGATACCACCTCATCCCCGAACCCGCCTACATGCGCCCCCCCGTCCAGATCCCCATCGCGGGCACCACCAGGACTCTCGTCACCCCGACCCTCATCGACGGCGACACCGTCACCTACGTCCAGCCCGCGGAATACGAAGCGAACACCTCAGGCATCACCGACCTCGCCCGCGAGAATGCCAACGAAGACCTCGCCACCCTCACTCCCCGCTTCATCCGCGACGAAAACGACATCATCCAGTTCGCCGTCATGGATTCCGATCAGCCCATCGTGGCTTCGACGGTCCTCGCTCCAGATTTCATCGAAAAATTCGAGACCAACCTCGGCCCCGACCTTCTCGTGGCCATTCCCAACCGCTTCCGGATCTACGTGTTCCCCGCCCTCGCGAGTCGCTTCGCCGACATCGCCGACGCCGTCCTCTCCGACTACCGCATCACCCCCTACCCGGTCAGCAAGGAAGTCTTCCGCGTCCGCCCCAACCACACCCTCGAGGCCATCGGCTCCTACGACGAGCGCCCCTAAGCGCACCTCCGCCGCTTCAACACCCCCCCCTCATCGCCCCCGTTCGCCCCCGATCAAGTCCCGAAAAACCGATCCCCCGCGTCGCCCAACCCCGGCACGATGTAGCCACGCTCGTCGAGTCCATCATCCAACGCCGCGAGGAAGATCGACACGTCCGCGTGCGCTTCATTCACCCGAGCAACCCCCTCGGGAGCACCGATCAGACACACCAATCGCAGGTCGCGGCACCCCGCCGCCTTGAGCTGGTCGAGCGCGTAAACCGCGCTATTCCCGGTTGCCAGCATCGGATCCACCACCAACACGGTCGACTCCCCGGACCCCGGCGGCAATCTGAGAAAATACGGTTCCGGCTCCAGCGTCGCCTCATTCCGCGCCACCCCGATGTGGCCGATCCGCGCCCCCCGCAGTACCACCGACAACGCGTCAGCCATCCCCAAGCCCGCCCGCAGAATCGGCACGATCACCACCGGTTTCGCCAACCGCGATCCCCCGCAGACCGCCATCGGCGTCTCGATTTCCACCCCGACCTCCGCCACCCCCCGCAACGCCTCGTAGCCCGCGAGCACGCTCAATTCCCCGAGCGTCCTCCGGAACAACTCCATCCCGGTCCCCCGATCCCGCAGCACGCCCACCTTCTCCCGCACCAGACCATGTTCTATCACCTCGCATCCCATGGCGCGCGAAGCTATCCCTCCTCCAAGGAAAATCCAAAATCGAAAATCGAGAATCCATGAAATTCGTCCCCACCGAGCACCCCCACCGCCGCTTTAACCCACTCCGCGGCGAATGGGTCCTCGTCTCCCCCCACCGCACGAAACGCCCCTGGCAGGGTCAGCAGGAATCCGTCGCCGATGACCGTCCCGCTCACGACCCGAATTGTTACCTCTGCCCGGGCAACCCCCGCGCCGGCGGCGAGACCAATCCTCCCTACGAAGCGACCTTCGTTTTCACGAACGATTTCGCCGCTCTCCTCCCCGAAGCCGCCACCCTCGACGCCTCGCCGCTCGACCAACTCTTCCAAGCGGCCCCCGTCTCCGGCACGTCGCGCGTCATTTGCTTCCATCCCCGCCACGATCTGACCCTGCCGGAACTCACGGAACCCGAGATCCGCTCGGTCATCACCACTTGGATCGACCAAACGACCGACCTCGCCCGAACCCACGAATGGATCCAGGTCTTCGAAAACAAGGGAGCCGCCATGGGCTGCTCGAATCCCCACCCCCACGGGCAGATCTGGGCCAGCAACTTCATTCCGAACGAACCCGCCGTCGAAGATCGCACCCAGCGCGCCTATTTTGAACAAAATGGCAGCCCGCTCCTGCTCGACTATGCCCGGCGCGAACTCGACCACGGCGAGCGAGTCGTCGCGGCCTCCGGCGATTGGGTCGCCGTCGTGCCGTATTGGGCCGTGTGGCCCTTCGAGACGATTCTTCTCCCACTTGACCCCATCCACCGCCTCACCGATCTGACCGATCCCCAGCAGGCCGATCTCGCCACCACCCTTCGCGAGCTGCTCATCCGCTACGACAATCTCTTCGAAACGTCATTCCCTTACTCAATGGGCTGGCACGGGGCTCCGTTCAACGATGCTCCAGCGGAGCATTGGCAGCTCCACGCCCACTTTTTTCCGCCCCTCCTTCGCTCCGCGACCGTCCGAAAATTCATGGTTGGCTACGAAATGCTCGCAGAAGCGCAACGGGACCTGACGCCGGAGCAAGCCGCCGGTCGCCTGCGCGACCTCCCCACCATTCACTACAAGGCTGCGACGCGATGAAGTGATCGCGGCGGCAATCTCACACTGCCCTTCGACCAATACCGCTCGACAAAACGAGCGATCCTGCATGTAATTCGTCCCCAGACACCATGCGCATCCTGCTTGTCGAAAATCACAGCGACACCTCGCACTATCTGGGCGTCTACCTGGAATCTCGCGGGCACTCGGTCGAAATTGCCGAGACCATCGGGGCTGCCCGCGCAGCCCTCGGGGCGCAAACGTTCGACTTGCTCATCAGCGACATTGCCCTTCCGGACGGCACCGGTTGGGAACTCATGGCCGAACGCTCACGCGAATCCATCTACGCGATCGCCATGAGCGGACTCGGTAACGGTTCCGACCGCAAACGCTCGATCAACGCCGGATTTCGCCATCACCTGATCAAACCATTTCTCCCCTCAGAACTCGATTCCATCCTCCAAGCCGCCGACGATAGTCAATCGATTCCCGCCTGATTCGTGACTGACCAGATCAGGCAACCGTAGCCCGCACGGGCCGCGAAGTAGTAGCAGCGATGAAAGGACGGACGGGATCTCGAGAGACGGACGCGTTCCACACGCCGGAGTCGCGTCTCCTCGACTTCGCGACCTTGCTTTCGATCGTGCGGGACAGTCCGTGCGCCGTCATCGAAACCGATTGCGCCGGTAACGTTCAGCTTTGGACCGAGCAAGCCAGCGGGATCTTCGGATTTCAAACGAACGACGTCCTTGGGAGGTCCCTCCCCATCCAAGCTTCCGACCGTGTCCGGTCACCGGGTTCTTCCGGCGAACGCCCGAACCCCCTGATCCACCCGGATCACCGGGAGTTTGAAACGGAACTCATCGGTGCCGACGGTTCTCCCATCGCGGTCAGCATCTGGCACGTAGCTCTTCACGATGCAGATGGCAGCCAAGTCGGAAACGTCTCCATCGTCTCAGACCGCCGGGAACCGGCAGGCCTGCAACGGGCGCTACTCCAATCCGTCGAGCATGAATCCCGCCGTCTCGGTCGTGCCCTTCACGACTCCCTCAGCCAGCAGCTACTCGGTGCCGCCTTCGCTGCCAAAGCTCTGGCCAATCAATCGGAACGCCAGGGCTTCGACCTCACCGATCAGCTGAACGAACTCGCAAGTCTCATCAACGACGCAGTGCGCGAGACCCGGATTCTCTCCCAGAGTTTGAATCCGATTGACCTTGATCCTGCCGGACTGGAATTCGCCCTGTCATCGCTCGCCGAGAGATTTTCCAGTCATATCAAATGCACCTTCTCAAGTCGGAAACCAGTCTTGATCTCCGACAAAATGACGGCGATGCATGTCTATCGCATCGCCCACGAAGCCGTCTCCTCCTTGGTCGCAGAAGAGGGACTCTCCCAAATCGTCATCAATCTCGACGAATTGGGCGACCGCGTCATTCTCCGCATCGATCACAACGGGACGCCCGGCCTGAACTCCGACATTTTTCCCGTCGAAAGTGCGATCCGCTTCCGGGTCAACGCTCTTCAAGGAGATTTCGAGTTCTTGGAAGAGCTGGACGGGTTGCATTCCATCCGGATTTCCTTTTCGAAATTTTAGATATGCCGAACCGCAAAACCAACTCCACGCGGCCCATCTCCTCGAAATTCCGGCTCCTCCTCGTCGACGATCATCCCGTTTTCCGCCGCGGCATCGCCGGACTCATCTCCGACGAGCCGGATTTCGAAATCGCCGCCGAAGCCTCGGATTCCCTCACAGCACTCACGGCGATGCGCAACGAAGAGCCGGACCTCGCCCTCGTCGACGTGTCCTTGCCCGGCCACAACGGAATCGAACTCATC
This sequence comes from uncultured Verrucomicrobiae bacterium, assembly GCA_963832325.1. Lineage (GTDB taxonomy): Bacteria > Verrucomicrobiota > Verrucomicrobiia > Chthoniobacterales > JAATET01 > CAVVKW01. The sequence goes on from CAWHTR010000001.1 coordinate 440,077, forward strand.
AAGCTCATGCTTGCGGAGCGGCCCAAACTCAAGATTCTCATGCTCTCCATGCACGACGAATCTCTCTACGCCCTGCGGGCTCTTCGGGCCGGGGCGAAGGGCTACGTCATGAAGGCTGAAGCGATGAACAACGTCCTCGTGGCTCTGCGAAAGGTAGCCAGCGGCGAGATCTACGTGAGCGACAAGGTCGCCAATCTTCTCATCTTCAAAGCCATCAAATCCGACGATGCCGGCGTCGGCTCACCCGTCGACAGCCTTTCGGATCGCGAGCTCGAGGTCCTCGAACTGCTTGGCCGAGGCTACCCGAGCCGTGACATCGCCGAGCGTCTTCACCTCAGCGTCAAAACCATCGAAACCCACCGAGCGCACATCAAGGAGAAGATGAACTTCAAGGACGCCGGCGAGATGATTCGCTTTGCCGTCGAGTGGACCGCCCACGAAGCCAGCGGCTCGTAAAAGCCGCTGACTCGCGTCAATTGGAAGTGCCGTCTCAGCGGCGGACGTCTCGACTCTTCCGCTCTCGGTCAGGCAATCTTCTGGCGCATTGGCCCGACCGCTTGGGTCAACTTCCGCAATCCCAATTCAATCCGCGTCTTCACGGTCCCAAGCGGCGTGTCGGTTTTCGCCGCGATCTCACGCTGGCTCATGCTTCGAAAGAACGCCAACTCGAGCGCCGTTCGCTGCGCCTCAGGCAGTGCGTCCATCAACCCGCCCAGGAACTTCCGCATGTCGGATCGCTCGACCGCCGTCTCAGCCAATTCGATTTCGGTTTCGGTCTCGGTCGGCGACTCGGCGTCGTCCTTAAAGCGATCCGTGGCCCTCGTGTAAGCGCAACGCTGGCGGATCCGATCAATCGCCCGGCGTTTCGCCACGGTCGTTAGCCAACTCAACGGCTTACCCTTCCGCGGGGAATAGGTGTCGGCTCGCGACCAGACCTGCATCAAGACCTCCTGCAGGACGTCCTCCGTCTCTGCGGAATCATTAAGAACCCGGTAGATCACCGACGTCAGGATACCGCGGTGACGGTCGTACAATTCCTGCAAGGCTCTCGAATCTCGACGCTGCAAGCGGCGCATCAGCTCAATGTCTTCGGCGGTGTGGTCGATCGTATCAGTCGTGTTCATATTTTGTCTCCGATGGTGACAGCGCGGTTATTCGCACTGGTCCGACCGTAGGCGACCGTCCGGGTGCCCGCCATCGGGTGCCCCCTCCCGCCGACTCATGGGGGAATCCCCTGATGGTCCCACCTCGTCCCGGAGCTTGACCTGCCCCGACACGCCGCAATCATGCCGACCATGCCCAAGCGAATCGGGAAAATCCTCACCCGCTTCCGGCTCCCGTTCGCTGGCCTCACCCTCGCCGCCATCCTTGGCATCCTCATCGGCGAGACGTTCCCGCTTCCCCTCGCCGCTCTCTTCTTCAGCTTCGTCGTCACCAGTATATCCGCCCTCACCGAACGCTTCCGCTGGATGCTCTGGCCCGCAACCACTCTTGCCTTCGCCGCCCTCCAAACCCTCGCGGGCCCCCTTTCCTCCGGCGACAACCTCGCCGCCCAGCTCTCCACCAAATGGCAAATTGCTCGCGTCGATCTGCGGATCACCACCGATCCGCAGTCGGGGGGATCGCCCGACTCGTGGCGGTTTCGCGCCGATCTTCTCACGATCGATCTCGCCGGCCGAACGGCCCGGGAGACTGTCCCCGTATTGGTCCGCTGGCGGGGACCAACTCCGAGTTACGGCGACGTTTGGACCGTCAACGGATCTCTCCGCAACCTCAACGGACCGCGCAATCCCGGTCAGTTCGACTACCGCGCATTTTTGCGGACCTTTGGCGTTCGGAGCGAATTCCGCGCCGATCTTCCAGCCGCCGCCGAGCCGGACCGCTTCAGCCCCAACCCCATCGTCGCCTTCTCCATTTCCGCCCGCCGCTGGATCGAACGCACCCTCACCCTCGACATCTCGGGCACGCCCGAAGCCGCGGTCATTCGCGCGATGACGGTGGGCGACACTTCCGACATTCCTCCCCTCATCGAGGACGGCTTCCGGCAGATCGGTGTCTTCCACTTGTTCTCCGTGAGCGGACTTCACGTGGGCTTGATCGCCCTGATCCTGTGGGGCGGACTCTCGATGACCCCACTCGGGAGCCGCCGCGCCGTCGCCGTCCTCATCCCGTGCATCTTCTTCTACGCGCTGCTCACCGGATGGAAGCCAGCCAGCGTCCGCGCTGCTCTCATGGTCTCACTCGTCGCGGGCGGCCTCCTCCTTGATCGGCGCGCCCTCCCGTTCAACAGCGTTGCCGCCGCCGCTTTCCTCATCCTTCTCCTCAACCCTCTCGAGTTGTTCAATCCGGGCTTCCAACTCTCGTTCGGCGTCGTCTTTGCGATCCTCGCCATCGCACTTCCCGCCCGCGCCCTCTTCGAAAAACTCGGCCAGCCCGATCCTTTCATCCCAACCGAACTCCTCACCCTCCGGCAGCGTTGGACCGCTTCGGCCGGAAACAACTTCGCTGCGCTCGGGGCGCTCTCCGTGGCCGCTTGGATCGGCTCACTCCCCCTGTCCATCCACTACTTCCACCTGATCTCGATCGCCGCCATCCCTGCGAACATCGCCGCCGTCCCCGTCGCCTTCGCCATGCTTGCCCTCAGCCTCCTCACCCTCGCGGTCGGTCTGGTCTCGCCGTGGCTCGCCGCCGTTTTCAACAACACCAACCTCCTCGCCGCCAAGATCCTTCTCGCTTCGATCCAGGCCCTTGCCGGCCTCCCCGGAAGCCATTTCTACGTCGCCGCCCCCGAGTCCCCCGGGACCCTTGCCTCGATTACCGTTCTCGATTGTGCCTCCGGAGGATCGACGTTCTTCCGAGTCAACCGACAAAATTGGCTCATCGACGCCGGCACCGCTCACGATGCCGACACCATCGTCGGTCCATTCCTGCGGTTCCGCGGCGTGAACCGCCTCTCGACCGCCGTCCTCACCCACGGCGACGCCGACCACCTCGGCGGCTTCACCAACCTGCTCCCCCGCGTCCCCATCGACCGCGCCCTCGACTCCCCACTCCGCGACCGCTCGCCCACCCGCGCCGCTCTCATCCAATCCCTCCGCTCACACCACATCACCATCGAAACGGTCAAGGCGGGCGACAGGATACCACTTGATCCCGGTTCCTTCGTCGAAATCCTTTACCCGTTCGCCGCGACCGACCGCTCGCTCTCCGACGACAAGTGCCTCGTGCTCCGACTCACGGTCGGCCGCTTTCGGGTGCTCTTCCTAGCCGACTCCGGCTGGCCCACCGAGCTTTCGTTGATCGAATACTCCCCGGATCTCCTCGCCTGCAACCTCCTCGTCAAAGGGAACCACCGCTCGGGCTATTCCGGCAGCACCGAATTCCTCACCGCTGCCGCCCCCTCCGCGATCATTGTGACCAGCACGGATTTTCCACCCAACGAATCGCCTCCTTCCGATTTCGTCACCTCCGCCGCCCATCTGAACATCCCGGTCTTTCGCCAGGATCGGACTGGTGCTGTGACCATCCGCGTGACCTCGGACTCGTTCACTCTCACCCCCTTCCTCGATCAACTCGCAACCCGAACCTTCCCGCTACCTTGAGTCCGCTCCGTCCGTCTCCGATCTCTCGCTCCGCCGCGGGACGACGACGATTCCCGATCAAATCAACTGGCCACCCACCACGTCGAAGAGATCACCCCGGCTTTCACCCAAGCCCTCCTTCTGGCCAAGGGTCGCGTGGTCGCGGCACCCCCCGTCCAGGTGATGCTCGCGACCCGCAATCTCACCACCGCCTTCGAATGCCCCCTCACCATCCGCCGACGCGCCGACCGCAACACCCTGCGGTGATGAGGATGCCAGCGGCTTGCGCCCAATCGTTACCGCGCGGCGGCATCGCCAATCATCTTTTCAAAATTCGGAGTCGCCTCCGTGACCAAACTCTCGGGTCCGGTCATTTTCACAAAAACATTCCCACCAGCTCCCTGCAGGATGGCACCGTGCAAACCCGTCTCTGGAGTCGGCGTCGTCGGTCCACCCGGCATGCCGCTTTGAAACGTGCCCCCCGCCGTGACAAAAGAGACCTTCGTGTCTCCGAAAGTCTCTTCCCGCCGCATCGCCTGGCTCCCCTCAGCACCTCCCTCGAATTGATTCACCCACCGCTGAATATTTTGTTCGACCGTCCCGCCCTGATCCGGTCCGAAGAAAAAAAACGTCACCTCTCCCCCACCCGGCACCGATAACTCGGCCTTCCGCATCGACGAATCCGGCACCACCCAACCCCAACCCTCCGGACGTTCGAACGAAAACTCTCCCACCGTGAACTCCACCGGATCCGCCGCCGACGCTCCACCCAACACCGCCACCCACAACGCAAGCGCAACAAACATCTTCTTCATCCGTTCAGCGATAATCCGACCTCGGAGAAAACTCAACCCAGCGACCGTCACTCCGCCTCAAAAATCAGCTCCGTCTCACCTTCAGAGCGAGTCCAGAAACGTCCGCGCCTCATCCACGATGCGCGCGCGATCCGACTCCGGACGCTTCAACCAACTCCGCACCATCATCGCGGTCCGCGGATTCTTCACGAACCTCGCCTGATGCAGGTCGTAGAAGTTCCAATACAACAGGTTGAACGGGCACGCTCCCTCCCCGTGCTTCTTTTTCGGGTCAAACGCGCACCCCTCGCAGTAATTGCTCATCTTCGAAATGTACGACGCCGCACCCGCGTAAGGCTTGCTCGCCATGAACCCGCCGTCCGCGTGCACCGCCATCCCGATCACGTTCGCCGCCATGACCCACTCGTGCGCATCGACGTACATTTCCGTAAACCACCGCAACGCTTCCTTCGGCCGAATCCCCGCCAACAACAGAAAATTTCCCAAGATCATCAGCCGCTGGATGTGGTGATTGTACCCGGTCTCGACCACCTGCGTGACCGTCTCACGCAGGCAATTCAAGTCGGTCTCGCCCGTGTAAAAAAATCCCGGTAGCTCCCGTTCCGCCCCCAACGCGTTCAGCTCGACGTAATCCGGCATTCGCAGCCAATACACCCCGTTGATGAATTCACGCCAGCCCACGATCTGCCGCACGAACCCTTCGACGGCCGCCAACGGAGCCTTCCCCGCCCGATACGCCGCGACCGCCGCGTCCACGCATTCCATCGGCAGGAGCAGTCCCAGATTCATCATCGGCGAGATGATCGAGTGAAATAGCGTGCGTTCCCCGGCCACCATCACGTCCTGGTAATTTCCAAAATTCCCCAGCCGCTCAACCACGAACTCATCCAGCCAATCCCGCGCCCCGGCCCGCGTGACCGGCAGCCAAAACCCTTCCACCGAACCCGGCGCGTCCGGGAAATTCTTCGCCACCTCCACCATCACGGTCCGCGTCAACCCGTCGGGCTCCACGCCCAACCGGCCCGGATCAGCCGCCCCCTCGTCCTTCGACCAAGCGCGGAACGTCTCCCGGTTGTCGTGATCAAAATTCCATTGCCCACCCTCCGGCTCCCCCGCCTCGTCCACGAGAATCTCCAGTTCCCCCCGCACCCGACGGTAGTGATCCTCCATCCGCAGCTGCTTTCGCCTCGCCGCCCACTCGGCGAAATCCTCCCGGCTCACCAGAAATTGCACCGACGGCAGGAATGACAGCCCGAATCCCGCCTTCCGCCCCAACGCCTCGACCGCCCGCCGCTCGAAAAAATTATGCGGCTCCGCCATCACGACTTCCACCCCCGATCCGCCGGATATTTGCCGCCCCCACGCTTCGCTGAAGTCAGCCGTCTCCTCCAGATAATGATAATCAACCCGCCAACCTTTCGTTGCGAGCTCCCGCGCGAAATGCCGCATGGCGGAGTAGACGAGGACTAATTTCTTGCGATGATACCGCACGTGCGCGCCCCGCTTCCGCGATTCGATCATCACGACCCGGTCATTCGCCTTCGCGCCGGCTCTCAAACCAGGGTGCGAATGCGACAATTGGTCGCCCAAAATCCAAATCAAACGGCCGGACATTTCCCACGGAACGAATCCCAACGTCTGGAGGTTGCAACCGGCTCAGACCGCTTTATTTTCCTCGCGAACCCGTCAACTTCAGCATTAACCTTCAAACCACTTTGGAAACCGTCGAACAACAAGTAGGCAAACGAATCCGCGCCTACCGGGCCGAACGCGATGTCACGCTAGCGCAGCTCGCTGGCGAAGTTAGCCTCACCAAGGGCCAGCTATCCAAGATCGAGAACGGAAAAGTCAGCAGCCCCGTGTCGACTCTCACTCGCATCGCCCGCGCTCTCGGTGTTCCCGTCGGGAAACTTTTCGACGACGAACGCGGAGACGTCCACGCGGTCCTCATCCGTGCCTCCGATCAGAAAGAGATCGTCGGACGCGGCACCAAGGAAGGCCACAGCTACCGCGCTCTCGCTTACGGCTTGCCCTTCCAAAAAGCGTTCGAACCGTCCCTCATGACGATCGACAAGGAGATCACCGACCCCGAGAAGAACATCTTCCAACACGCCGGCCACGAATTCCTCTTCATCCTTTCCGGCACGATGCTCTACCGCCACGGCGACCAGACCTACATCATGGCGGAAGGCGACAGTCTTTTCTTCGATGGCAGCCACCAACACGGACCCGTCGGGGTTTCGCACCTTCCCGTCAAATTCCTCAGCGTCATCGCGAACCGGCGAAGCTGATCTCGCCGCCAAACGATTGATCGCCAGCGCAACGTCTCGGATCACCCGGGGTGGCAGACAACCTAGGCAGCCAATCCTTCGTCCGACCCGCGCAGCAAATCGAGTCGCCCGGACGCCGGTCTTCTGCTAGCGTCCCCCCCCGAAAGATGTTCGAAATTAAAGCCCGCGAAAAAATGGTCGAACGTGCCCTACTCGTCGGCTGCTTCGTGGACTCGTCGGGTCGCGAGGAGGCCGAGGACCTCCTCGCCGAACTCGAGGAACTCGTCCGCACGCTCGGCATTCCCGTCGTCGACCGGATGGTCGTTCACCATCGGGAATCGCACGCCCGCTACCTCGTCGGCACCGGCAAGGCGGACGAAATCCACCGCCGCCTCGAAGCCTGCGACGGAGACGTCATTATTTTCGACAACGAACTCACGCCCGCCCAGCAACGGAATTGGGAGGAGCTTTCCAAGGTCACCGTCGCGGATCGTCAGGAGATCATCCTCGATATCTTCGGCGCGCGCGCGCAGACCCGCGAGGCCTGCATCCAGGTCGATCTCGCCAGATTGCAATACTCGCTCCCCCGCCTCACCCGCGCCTGGAGTCATCTCGGCCAGCAGGGCGGCGGGATCGGATCGAAGGGCGAAGGCGAGAGCCAACTCGAGCAGGACAAGCGCGCCATCGGCGATTCGATCAGCCGACTCAAGCGCGAACTCAAGACCGTCCGCAGCTCGCGGGCGACCCAACGGAAGGATCGCAAACGCACCCCCGTGCCAAACGCCGCCATCGTCGGCTACACGAACGCCGGGAAGTCTTCCCTCCTCCGTCGACTCACCGGTGCCGATGTCCTCGTGGAAAATAAGCTCTTCGCGACCCTCGACACCACAACCCGGAAAGTCGAACTCCCGAACAACCAGCCGCTCCTGCTCACTGACACGGTGGGCTTCGTCCGCAAGCTCCCCCATCAGCTCGTCGAATCCTTCAACGCCACGCTCGAAGAAGCAACGCTGTCGGACTTCCTCATTCACGTGCTCGACGCGTCGCACCCGAAGGTGATCGAATTCTACAATACAACGATGAAAGTGCTGGGCGAACTCGGCGAAGTCTCCCAGCCCATGCTCGTTGTTTTCAACAAAATGGATCGCGTGACGGACCCGGCCACCCGCACCGTCCTGCGACGGCACTTCCCGGATGCCGTCTTCGTCTCGGTTCATTCCGGCGAAGGGATGGAGGCACTCACCGACCGCATCGCGGGCTTCCTCTCATCCGCCACGGTCGACGTCGAACTCCGCATCCCGGCTGCCCGCTCCGACCTCGTGGCTCGCCTCTACCGAGAAGGGGCCGTGCACCGAATTGAATACGAGGACGAAATCGTCAACGTATCAGCGACCATCGCCGATCGCGCACTCGACGCGTTCGCGCCCTTTGTCCACGTCCGCGAATCCGATTCCCCATCGTCCTCGCCAACCCTCCACTCATGATCGAACCACACGATCACGTCCTGTTCTACGGAGACAGCATCACCGACTGCGGGCGTGAGCGCACCGATCCGACCTCCCTCGGTTCGGGCTACGTCCGCGTGATCTCCGAGCAGCTTTTCCCAGGGAGTTCTGAACGCAAACCGCGCATCACCAATCAAGGAATCAGCGGCAATCGCATCTACGATCTTGAGGCCAGACTCGACCAGGATGTGATCAGCCTTCATCCGACCCTGGTCTCGATCCTCGTTGGGATCAACGACACCTGGCATTCGTTCAAACACGGCAAGCCGTCGTCGATCTCCGATTTCTGCGCTTCATACGACCGGATTCTGAGCCGCCTCAAGGGCGAAGCGTCAACGCGCGTCGTGATTTGTGAACCCTTTCTTCTGCCAAATCCGGAAGATCGGCGGAGTTGGCGGCCCGACCTCGACGAACGAATCACCGTGATCCGCTACCTCGCCTGGAAGCACGAAATCCCCTATCTCCCATTGGACGGAGCCTTCGCCGCAGCGGCGGTCGGAACGGGCCACGCACACTGGCTACCCGACGGAGTCCACCCGTCCGCGGCTGGCCATGAGCTGATCGCCAAACGGTGGATCAACCAGTTCCAAACCGCCTGATCGCCATCGCAGGGAGAGCGGGTGAAGGGAATCGAACCCTCGTGTGCAGTTTGGAAGACTGCCGTTCTACCATTGAACTACACCCGCGTTAAACCGGACTGGATTGATAGTCGTTTAATCGCCGAAGTCAATCGTGTTTGGCATCGCTTCATTCGAATCTCAACGCTCGCGCCGGCGGAATGTCAGCGGCACGCCACGCCGGCAGAATTGCAGCGAGCACCGCAACCGGGACGATCCACAGCGGCGTGGCCGCCAGGAATCCGACCGGATACGCCAAGTCGATGGTCCAGCCAAAGTAGGCCTTGTTAACAACGAAAGTGAGCACGACGGCGAGGCAAGCCCCCGAAGCGACGCCGATCACACTCGATATCGCCCCGATCAAGCTGGCTTCACGGAGAAACAATCCGACCACCTGCAGCCGCGAAGCGCCGATTGCGCGGAGCGTACCAATCTCGCGTTCCCGCTCGGTCGCGAGAATCAGAAGGGCAAGCAAAACCCCGCCGGCAGCGACGCCAATGGCGATCGTGCGGAGCACGAACGTCACCGCAAAGGTCTGGTTGAAAATCTCGAAGATGCGCTGCCGCAACGCCTGGTTCGAATAAATCGAGAAGCGCCCTTCCTGGGCAAAATGCGCGCGAAACGTCTCGCCGAATGACTCGGGATCCACTCCGGGCCGCAGGGTGATTGCCAGAGACTGCGCGTCGACGGGCGGCCAATGGCGTTCGTAATTTTCTCGCGACATGCGGACGACCCCGGTCGTGCGGGCGTAATCTTGGTAAACCTCAGCGACCCGAAACACCGAGGGGCCGGCCGGGGTGGGGAGCGTGATTTCTTCACCGGCCCTCACGTCAAAACGGGTCGCAAAGGGCTCGGAGACAGCAACACTTCCCGGCGCGAGAAAAGCCCGACCCGCCTCCGGGGAGTCGGAGACAACGGCAAGTGCGGTGCGCTCGCCGCGGAGGTCGATGGGGACTTCACTGAAGGTCGCGACGTTGGTGACGCCGGGTTGGGAACGCGTCCATTCGGCGGCTCTTTCCGGCAGGCTCGACTGGACACCGGCGATCTCGTTACCCGCGGAACCGACGAACAGATCCGCCACCAAGGTCGACCCGATCCACCGGTCGACCGAGCCGCGGAACGAGTGGATCATGACTGAGACACCGACGGTCATCGCAATCGCGGCGGCGAGCGCGGCGATGGTGATCGCGTTGCGGTGATTGAATCGCGCGAGGTTCTGAGCGGCCAGGCGAAGAAACCGGGGGCTCGGCTCAGCGAGGCGGCGGTTACGACGATGGCGACGGGGGTAACGAGGGAGAATCCGGCAAGAACGAGAAACGCGCTCAGAAAGCCGATCGGAGCAACTCGAAATGACAGCGCGGCGGAACCGCTGACGAACGCCCCAACGAGACACGCGACTCCACCAACGAACCAGGTAAACGGGACTCGGCGAAAACGCTCGGCAGCCGCACCTGGGCGAAGCGCAGATGCAGGATCGCAATTCGCCGCTTCCGACGCGGGAATCCAGGCGGCGACGAGGGAGGTGGCGATACCGGCGGCGAGTGCGAACGCGATCTGGAAGGGAGAGAGGTAAAGTCGCTCGATGCTGAGAACGACGTAGAGCGAGCTGATCGTTTTGGCGACGGGATCCGTCAGAGCTTGGGCGATGGGAAGCGCCCCGATGACGCCAAGGACGCTGCCAACGACTCCAGCGAACCCGGCTTCTGCGAGAAACAGGAGCCGGACCTCGGCGCGGCTGGCCCCGAGGGCGCGGAGCGTGCCAATCTCGGTGCGTCGGCGGACGACGGAGGCGGAGATCGTGTTGTAAATGAGGAAGGTCCCGACGAGGAGAGAGACCAGGCTCAGAGCGCTGAGGTTGAGCTGGAACGCACCGAGCATGGACTCGACCTGATCGCCCCGACGGGCGGGCGGGGCCACGGTGACATCGCCCGGAACGATCTCGCGGAGGGCAGCGGTCGCAGATTCGAGATCGCCCGGTTCGACGAAGAGGAGGACCGCAGAAAGTTCGCCCGGTCGACCGAAGAGTTCCTGCGCCCAACCGATGTCCATCGCGACGGTGCGAGGATCGAGGCTGGCTGCCGCGTCCTCGGGGTCGATCACGAACAAGGGATCGAGCGTCCGCGTGCCGCGATCAGTGAGGACCTGGACCGACCCACGGTGACCGAGCGTAGTCGCGAAGGCCGGCGAGACGGCGATGGCATCACGTTCCCGGAGCCAGGCTTCCACATCGAAATTCGAGTCGCTCGCGCCGAGGAGCTCGAACGTGCGGAGTTGCTGACCGCCAAACGGGTCGAGACCGAGAACGCGGAGGTATTCACCCGGTTGATCGGGAAGGGTGACGATTCCTTCGAGGATCGGGGCAGCGGCACGAACGCCCTTAATGGAAGCAATGGTCGGGAGGAGCGAGTCGTCGATGCGACCTCGAAGCTCGAGGTTTGCGCGGCCGGCGACCATTTCAACCCCAGCGCGGAAGCTTGCGTTCGCGCTGCGGTTGGCGATCTGGATCGCTAGAAAGACGGCAACCCCCAGCGCGATACTGACAATGTTGAGTCCAAGGAGCACCGGCTGGCGGCGGGCACCCCGGAGCGTCTGCCGAAAGAACAGCGCGGCAAAGTGCCGCGTGATGAGGGCGCTCATCGCCCGTTGTTCTCGCCCGCCGCCGCACGGGTTAACTTTCGCTCCAGTCGGGCAATGGTATCCCGATTTTCAATCTTAGCTCCGTCGCGACCCAGAACGTAAAAAGCGTCGAGGGCGATTTCCATCTCAGTCGTTACGCGGGAAAGGCCGATCGAGATTCCTTCCTGACCAAAAGCCCGGAGCAACGAATAGAGGAGTCCGAGACGATCCGGAGACTGGATCTCGACGATGGTGAAAACCGGGTGGGCCAGATTGTCGATCACCACTCGAGCCGGGCGGTCGACTTCGTGCGAAACGCGGTAGCTCCGGAGCGGGGAGGGTTTTGCGAAGAAAGGGGTGAAATCGTATTCAGAATGCACGAGTGAATCGTGCAGGGCGGATTCAAAGCGCTTAACGTCGCGCTCGTCGTCGACGGGCGAATGGGTGGAATCGGCCACGCGGAAGACGTCGAGTGCAAGGTTGTCCCCACGCGTGAAAATATCAGCGCTCAGAATGTTGATCCGAGCCGCGACGAACGCCCCGGCGACTCGTTCCAAAAATCGCTCCCGATCCCAACCACAAAGCCAGACTTCACTGTGACTCTGCTGCGGCCGATGTTTCCACTCGATGACGGGAGCCAGTGCCGAGGTGGGTCCGGAGTCTTGGAGGCTCTCGAAAAATTGATGAAAGAGCCGCAAATGATCGGCGATATCTCCGGCGGAAAACGCACGGAAATACCGCTCGGGCATGTAATCGAACTGCGCCTTGATCTCCTCGCCGAACGACTTAGGGAGCGCCTTCACGACGGATGCCTTCACCGTGCCCCGGTCGGCGACGTCGTTGGGAGACTCACCCGGCTCGCTCTCGAGGTAGCGAGCGGTCTGGCGAAAGAGGCTCCACACGAGACCTTCTTTCCAGTCGCTCCAATTCTCCCCGCTGGTCCCCATCCCGTCCGCGACGGTAAGCAGCATGAGCGCGTCGAGGTTGGCGCGATTTTGCACAATACTCGCGAACGTCGCGATGGTCGCGGGATCTTCGAGATTCCGATTCTGGGCCGTGTGCGAAAGAGTGTAATGCGCGTCGACCAGCGTGACTAACATTCGGCGCCGATCCGGCGACAGCTGAAGGCGTCGCGCGACGCGGTGAGCGAGCATCGCGCTTTCGTCTTCGTGGTGCTGGGTATTGGCGGCTTTGCCGGTGTCATGCAACAGAATCGCGAGGTAGAGGATCGACGGATCTTCGAGCTTTTGCAGCAACGACTGGTAACCCGCAAAGCGCTTCTCGTCGGCGAAAAGGAGTCCGTCCAGCTTCTCGATGCACACCAGCGTGTGCTCGTCGGCAGTGTAACGATGGAAAAATTCGTGCTGCACGAGGCACGTCAACGCACCGAATTCCGGAATGTATTTCCCGAGCACCCCGAGGTCGTGCATCGAACGCAAAACACCCCCCACTTCGCCCTTGTGCGAGAGAATCGAAAGAAAGATCTCCCGCCCGACCCGGGAGTATTGAAACGTCCGGTCGATCACCCGCGGACGACGACGGATCAGATCTGCGAGTTCCGCACTGATCTCCAACTTCCGCGTCTGCGCATGGTGAAACACGCGAAGCATCCGAAACGGATCCTGACGGAAAGTTTCGCGGCTCAGCGCGTCAATTCGCCCCTCGCAACTCACGAAACCATCGAATTCCTCCTTGTGCGCCGGAAGCGTAAAGAAGGACCGCAGTCCCCTGGGTTTGGGTATCGCGGCGTGCTGAAGCCGCCCGATCGCGGCAATGCTGCACTGGTCGATGTCCCGCGCGTGACTGTAATAATCGCGCATGAACGCCTCGCACCGACGCAGGATCGTCTTCTGTGGGTATCGAAAAGCCGTCGCGATCTGCCCCTGCAAGCGCAACGTCATCCCGTCGATCGCCCGATCGTTCTGGTAATGCATCTCCGTGCGAACGCGCAGGATGAAGTCATAAGCTTTGTCGAGTCGTCGCCGCTCGGACTGCCGGAGAAATTCACTCTCCGCGAGCTTTGCCATGCTCGGGATCCGCTCCTGAAAACTCGCGATCCAGAGCAAATTCTGGTAGTCGCGCAACCCACCCCGCCCATTCTTCACGTTGGGTTCCTGCATGAAGACCGTGCGGCCATATTTTTCCCGATTCTCGGCTTGGCTCTCCGCCCTCCACGCGACGTAGCGCGCCTCTTTCCCTCTCACGCAATCACGCTCGAAACGTTCGCGGAACTCCGTGAAAATAGCCCGCTCACCCGTGAGAAACCGACACTCGAGCATCGCCGTCTGGGTAAGCGGATCACCATTGGCTTGCTCGATAGCCTGCGGGATCGAACGGGTCGAGTGGCCGACTTTGAATCCCAGATCCCAGAGGGCCGTGAGCGTCTCCCGAATCGTCTTCTCCAGTCTCGCCGACGGCTTCCCTCGCGGCAGGAGGAACATGATGTCAACGTCGCTGAACGGGTTCATTTCCCGCCGTCCGTAGCCGCCGAACGCGACCACCGCGACCCGCCCCGCGTCCTCGGTCGCAAACGTCTCGAAGAGTTCCCGAAACAATATGTCGACCAGGTCACTCCGTTGCCGTGCGACCTCGCGACCGCCCCCACCCGAGTTGTGCCAGAGCCGCAGCCGGTGCTCTTCGACCTTGCGGAAGCGTTTGAAGATCCGAAGCCAATCACCCGGCCGCTTCCGCGCCTCCGCTGCCAGGTCCTTAGCCGACTTGGCCAATATGCGCTCGCGTTGCGGGATCATGACTGAATGCGGACAAAAACGGGAACGGCAGGCATCGCGAAGCTGGGGTTATAGCCGACGATACGAGAAATCCCAAGCGGCGAAGACGCCGCCCCGGATCAACCATTCTCATTGCCCCGCGCGGATGACGATTTCGACGCGGCGGTTGATCTGTTGCTCCTCGATGGAACCGGACGATGGCGCGATCAAGCGCGAGGCTCCGTATCCACGGGTCTGGATGCGGCGAGGATCAACGCCCATCTCGCGAATCAGCCAATTCTTGACGGTGTCCGCTCGGTCACGACTGAGCTGACGATTGTAAACATCGCTCCCGAACGAATCGGTGTGACCCTCGATGATGAAATTTGCGGCAGCATTGCGTTGCACGAGGAGTCCGAGCTTGCGGAGACTGACAAGCGCACCCGACTGGAGTTGGTAGCTGTTGTAATCATACAGCAGATCGGCGGGCATCAAGATCGGAGCCGTCTCGTTCGTCAGCGGCCCCGTGTCGGCCAGAAGGTCGTCGAGATTGCTGAAACCAGATGTCGCCGAGCCGGCAGAAGCCCCCTCCGGAATGCGGACGGCTCCCGACGCGACACCGGGTGCGCTGAGCTCCAGCAATGGGCGACCAGACACTTCGGGTTTGTCGGGAATGATGTCCTCGTTGAGCGAATCGAGGTCGTTGATCACGGAGCGCGCCCCGCTTTTTTCCGCCGACTCGATGGTGTTGGCCAACGTGGTGGATTCGACCTTCGGCGTCTCAGCGAGCATGGGATTGTCGATGGCCGGAGCGGCCGGGGTGGCGCGGGCCTCGCCCATGAGCGTCTCGAAGGACACGGTGTCATCCGGGGGTTTGACGGCGGAGGGGGAAGCGGCGCGCTGAGCCTTCTCGTCGAGTGCCGGTTCGAGAAGCTGTGGATCAATCTCCACGCGCTCAAGCTGGAACTTGAGCGGCACCATTTCTTCGTAATAAGAATCGCTGAACGGCTCAATCGGATACGTGCGCGCCCACAGGTAGAAGCCGACGTGGACGAGCGCCGACATCAGCAACGCCGGCAAGATCCAACGGGCAAACCCCGTTGGCTCGTCGTCGAACAACTCGTAATCCTCGGAGGCGTAATCCATCTCTCAAGGCGGACGGTATCGACGAAAGGGTGGAATTCAATACTGGAAAACGCGAGCCGTCCGAGCTAACGGACTTCCGTGCGCTTCGACCTCCCCAGCCTCTTTAAGAAACACGTCCGCTCTCTGCTGGAACTCCGCGACACGCCCCAGGCCATCGCGGGCGGTGTGGCGATCGGCATCTTCTTCGGTTTCGTTCCGCTCTACGGTCTCAAGACGTTGCTCTGCCTCGCCACCGCGTGGCTCGGTCGCTGCAGCAAGCTTGCCGCCATCGTGGTTGTGTCGCTCTACGACATCCTGACACCCATTCTTCCGGTGCTGATGCGCCTGCAGTACGATCTCGGCTACTGGCTCCTGGCTCACCCCCACCGCTTCCCGGCTAAACTTGAGGCCCATCACCTCAAATTCGAAGCGTTGCTGAATTGGACGACCTTTCTCGATGTCGGTTTCCCCATGCTTGTGGGTTCCATCGTGATCGCGATTCCGTTCACCGCCATCGGCTACGTGGCGACCTACCTGATCACAGCCAGGCGAAGTTTCGGCGGCCAGCTCTCCTCGACGGCGTGAACTCGCGGTTCTTGATCAAAAGGAGTCCGCGATCTCGGGGATCTGGACTCAACGTTCCTGCGGGCCGGCCCTGACCCACGACCATCGCCCACAATCTTCAAACCTGATTGCCTTTCATGGTCGGACTGCTACGGTCCTCGCCCCGGTTATGAGCGAGAAGAAACTCACCATCGGCTTGCCTTCGGGCAGCCTCTTTGATGCGACGCTGTCGCTATTCGCGAAAGCGGGTTACACGATTTCGGGTGCGAAACGCTCCTACAAGCCCTCCGTGGACGACGCGGAGCTGGAGATCCGGCTCCTGCGTGCGCAGGAGATGAGCCGCTACGTCGAAGATGGGTTTCTCGATTGCGGGATCACCGGCAAAGATTGGGTGGCCGAAAACGATTCGGACGTCGAAGCGCTTTTCGAGCTCCCTTACAGCAAAGTCAGCGCGAACCCCACGCGCTGGGTCCTGGTCGTTCCGGAAGATTCGCCCATCCGGTCCGTCGCCGATCTCAATGGAAAACGCGTGGCGACCGAGGCCGTTGGGCTGACCAAGCGGTTTTTCGAGAAGCAGGGTGTCGCCGTGAAAGTGGAATTTTCGTGGGGTGCCACGGAGGTCAAGGTGCCCGATCTTGTCGATGCCATCGTGGACATCACGGAGACCGGCAACTCGCTTCGCGCGAATAACCTACGCATCGTCGCGACGCTCATGGAATCGTTCCCCGTCTTCATCGCAAACCGCGCTGCGCTCACCGACCAATGGAAGCAGGAGAAGATCGCAACGTTGCAACTCCTCCTCGAAGGGGCACTGACGGCGAGGGATTTGGTCGGTCTGAAGATGAACCTTCCCAAGGACTCGTTGCAGAATTTACTTGAGGCGTTGCCCGCCCTGCGGAATCCTACAGTTTCGCCCCTGGCTCACGACGGATGGGTGGCGGTGGAAACGGTGATCGATGAGAAGACCGTCCGGGAGATCATCCCCAAGCTCAAGGCTTTGGGTGCCGAAGGAATCATCGAGTATCCTCTTAACAAAGTGGTCTATTAATCAGTATCGACATGGGTTCGCTCAAAAAAACACGTAAATCTAAAATTGCGAAGCACAAGCGTCGCAAACGCATGAAAGCCAATCGCCACAAGAAGCGGTTGCGCTACAAGTCCTAGGGACTAGAGTTCCCGCATGAAATCGGGGTCGGCTTCCAACGTGTCTTCGCTGCTCTGGCGAACCACCGGGGTGCTTGGCCTCTTCCTTCTGCCGGGCACGATCCGCGGCGCCGAACCCGGCGTGGCGTCCGATTACTTGCTCGACGAAGGGCAGCGGGAACCCGAGCGGGCGGCATTGAGTTCTGCTGCCGAGCGTCAGGCCGAAGCCATGGCCCGTTTCATCACGGGGATGTTCGAAGAGGAAAGCTCAGGTCCCGAGGAGGCGCTCGAAGATTATCGACGCGTTCTCACAATCGACCCGGGCTTTACCCGGCTCGCGGTCGACATCGCTTACGACTACCTCCGGCGGGGGGAATCTGCCGAAGCCATTGGCGTCTTGAAAGACGCCGTCAAAGCTAAACCCGAAGACCCCGCTCCAGCGCTCGCGCTTTCCTCGATTTACCTGCGTCACCTGCGGAAGCTGGATTTTGCAACGAAGTATGCTGAGGCCGCGGTCGAAGCGGCCCCGGAGGAGTTTGGAGGCTACGAAGCCCTTTGGGAAATCGGACAGGCCCAAGGTGAACGTGCCCTTTCACTCGACGCCCTCTCGCGGGCCGAAAAGAGCGGAAGCAAAGAAACCGAATTCTGGCTTTCTCTCGCGGAATTCTATTCGGCTTCGACGCCGGGCGACGCTTTCGCCGACGACGAGCTTCTCCCCGGTATCAGAACATCTCTCGCTCGGGCCCTGGAGACGGCGGGGGACGACGGCGCAAAACTCGCCCGGGTCGGAGACTTCTATCTGATCCATCGGCAATTTGAACCCGCGGTCGACATCTACCGCCGAGCCGAAGCCGCGAGTCCCGCGCTCCCGAAGATTCAGGAGAAGCTCGCCAGCGTCCTCATGGAAACCGGCCGAACCGACGAAGCGGTGCCCGTGCTGGAGAAGGTAATTCTCCGTAATCCTCTCGACCTGGCGGCCTACGATCAACTCCGGCAACTCTACATCGACCGCGAGGAGTATTCCAAAGCCCTGGCCTGCGTGGAGCAGGCTCTCATTATCGACAAGGAGAACGGCTTTCTCTACGACCAGCTCGTCAAACTTCTCCTCATGACCGGCGACTTCGAACGAGCCGCCGACCGTCTGGCCGAAGCGCGAAAACTCTTCCCGCAGTCCGCCGCCTTCACCTACCTCCACGCTCGGGCACTCAGCCTCGCCAAGCGCCACGATGATGCCATGCAGACGTTCGAGGAAGCCCTCATCGAAGCTTCCGCCGGAGCGCCGGAGCTGATCGGCCCGGAGTTTTACTTCGACTACGGCATCGCAGCCGAGCAGGCCGGCCGCTACGCCAAAGCCGACGAGCTTCTCAAGAAATCCATCGAACTCGACCCGAACAATGCCGCGGTTGCCTACAATGCCCTGGGTTACATGTGGGTCGAGCGTGGCGAGAAATTGGACGAAGCCGAACAGCTCATCCGTCGCGCCCTCGCCGACGAACCCGACAATGCGGCTTACATCGATAGCCTTGGCTGGCTTTACTACAAGAAAGGTCGCTACGAAGAAGCCCTCGAGCAATTGCTCAAAGCGTCGAAAATGATCGAGCAACCCGACCCGGTCGTCTTCGACCACGTCGCCGACACCTACTTCGCCCTCGATCGAACGGCTGAAGCGATGCTTTATTGGAAAAAAGCCCTCGAACTCGAGCCGGACAACCAAAGCATCATCGCAAAAATCGATGGTCTGACCGACCAAATGGTCCGTCAACCACCGGCGGGTGGACGGGTGCCCGGATCACTCCGGGATTCAAATCCTTAGGACGTTCCGCCAGCTCACTCCGGGAGCTTCATCTCTCCCAGCTGCCAGCGCCCGCCCGAGCCTTCCCCGTCGTGCAGCGCCACTTCGAAATCCCGCGAGCCGTTTGGTCCGGCAAGGTCGAGTCGAAGAATCCCCTGCGATTGCACGAACCAGAAGTCTCCCGACGCGTCCTCGTAGTTAAAGTCCCTCAGTGCCTCCAACCCAATTCGCGTCAGATCGCGTTTCACCGACCACCAATCCGGCGATAGGTTTTCCAGAAGATCGTCGATTTTCCCGATCTTCAACACCCCCGATTTCTTCAAAGCAAATTTGCCGCGAACCCGATCAATGTTTTTGCTGAACGCGTCGACCTGGACCTCGAAGTCCACCGGCCCCGTCAGCGAAAAATTCTCAGGCGAGACGATTCCAGACACCCTCTTCGTGTCGACCGCCGTCCCTGCTACCCAACCAATCCACGGCGAATCGGTCTGGAAGAAGAAGCTGAACCCGCCGTTCACGTAACCCGCGTAGGCCTCGGCGCCGAACTCGCCGTTGATTCCCTGCTCATCAAACGTCACGGCCAACCACGCCTCGTCGGCTTCATATTGCCGCCACCGGATCTGATCGATGTCCAGTTTCTGCACCACGTTCTTCACACCCAATTCCGGTGGGTAACTGAACTGCAAATCGCCTTCCACTTCCCAAAGCTCGAGTTGGTAGGACTCAAACGCGTAGCTCTGTTTTGGGATTCGCAACGCCGCCCGTAACTTGAGCGCGGCCAGGTTGTCGAACTCGACGTTCTCCGCCAACGTTTCGAACTCCAAAGGCAACCCAACGTCTGATCGCCCCCCGCTCCCGATCACCAGTGATCCAAATTTCACTTCCAGCTTATCGATCTCCCAACCAGGCGCAGCCGGAATCTCGTCTTCGTTCACGACCGCGGCTGCTCCCGCGTCCCCACCCGTAGCCGCCTCCATGTAAACAAAAAGATCCTGACTCAGGAAAACCGTCGGACTCAGGATCACGACCTCATTCACCTGCTGGTTCGCCAAGCCACTCAGCGTAAATCGAACGAACACGCTCCGCAGCGTCACGATTTTTGCCGCAGGATCGACCGGAGACCTGATCACCAGATTCGCGAATTCCACCGTCTGCACCTCTTCAGCCAAACCGTCCCGGGCCGCCCCCATCGCCACGTTCTTGAAAGTCGAATTGATCGTGAAATTCACGTCCGACACGTCCACCCGCTCGTCTTCCAACCTCGTCCGCACTCCTTGGAGATCCAACGAACCGATCGTCCAGGCTTTCGAAGCTCCATCGGGATCTTCATCGTCCACGTCCCCGCCTCCAGTGTCCCCGGCACCTTCTCCATCCAGGAATCCTTTGAACTGCTCGCCAATCGTCAACTGACCACCGTCAACCGTGACCCCCGCCACCGTCTTTTCGTTCAGTAAGCCATCAATCGAGAACTCCACCGCCGCCACGTCCAGCGTGAGAAACGGCACCACCGCCCCTTCCGCCCGCGCCGCGACATCCCAGACGGTGACAGCATGCAAATTCTCAACCACGCCGTCCGACGTCCCCACATCCTTCAAATCGAAAGCGACCTTCGCCGAGATCGTGGGCACCCGTCCCTTCGCACCGTAGATTGTCACTTCTCCGTAATCCGAAACCAACCTTCCGATCCGCCAGGGATCTCCAGCCGCGTCAGAACCCTCCGCGCTTCCCACCACCGAATCGTCGGGAGTCTCATCGCCCAACTCCGGCCGTAGCCACACCCGCGGATAACCCAGCCTCACCAGCTCCACATCCTTCGCCAACAACCCCGCCACCGTGAATTCACCCACACCCCGGTTCGCCGCCACCAGCGGCTGACCATCCGCACCCGCCACCCGCACTTTCCGCAACTCCACCCGCTGCACATCCGTCGCGTTCCCCGCCGCCAACTCGCGCAGCTGCGCTTCCGCGACGAACTCAGCCGGCCCGACCTTCACTTGGAAACCCTCGAGATCCAGTGCTCCCACCGACCAACCCTCACCCCGCTCACCAGCTACAACCTGCTCTTCGCTATCAGCTTCCTCACCGCCGAACTCCGGCACCATCGCTGCCCAGTCGTCAGGCACTCGCAACTTTCCAGCCGCCATCTTCACCGACTCCACCCGCTGCTCCGAGAACAGGCCGGCGGTCGTGAAGACCACCGCCGCTTCCTCCAATCCTAAAAACGGCTCCTCGTCTCCGCGCCGCACGGCCAGATCACGGATCTTGACCTCGTGCCGAACGCTCCCAAAATCCCCGACCGTTCCAAAATTCTTCCAGTCCGCATCGACCTTCATTGTCACGGTCGGAGTCCGGTCGAAGAAAGACGCCACCGCCAGCGATCCATTCTCGATCACCACCCGCCCGATGGAGAATTCGAACGGACCACCCGCCTCCCGCGCAGCGCTCACCCCCGTTCCACCGCTCTCTCCCAGCGCCTCACCCAGCGCCGGCGACACCCGCAACGTCGGGTCCGTCAACCTGACTTCCTCCAACTTCCATCCCAGGAGATCCGCAAACGCAAACTCCACCGAACCGTCCTCCAGTCTTAGCAACAACTCATCGGTCTCCCGCGACCGAAGTTCAAACTCCCGCACTTCCAACTCCGAAAAAGATGCCGCGCGCAACGACTTCATCTTCACGTCCACGCCCGGGAACACCCGCTCTACCGCCCACTCGGCGATGGTATCCAGATGTCGCGTGGCGAACGCCAACCCGACGACGGCAATCAGCAGGGTGACGACAAATAGCGCTAAAAAACGCCGGACCCACCGCCTCATTCGCAAATCGATCTTCGCCCAGCTGTCATCCCACCTGCCAACCCGGCTTGTTCTGCCAAACCCATCGGTAGTAGTCCCGCCGCGCCAATTCCCCGGCCGCACCCTCGTCCACGAATATCCGCGCCGCCGGGTGCATCTGCAGAATCGACGCCGGATTACTCGCCGTCACCGGCCCCTCCAATGCTCCGGCCACCGCCCCCGCTTTCTCCGGTCCGAACGCGAGCAAAGCGATGACGCGCGCCTCCATGATGGTCCCGATTCCCATCGTGATCACGTGGTGCGGCATCTCGTCGCCCTCCGCAAAATATCGCGCGTTGTCCGCCCGGGTTCGCGCCGTGAGCGTCTTGATCCGCGTCCGCGAAGCCAGCGACGATCCCGGCTCATTGAAGCCGATGTGCCCATCCGTCCCGATACCCAAGATCTGGTAATCAATCCCACCCGCCCCCTTGATCAAGTCCTCGAACCGCTGACACTCCTGCTCGATCGCGCGCTCCGTCACGGTCCCGTCCGGGATGTGCACCCGGTCGCGGTTGACGTTCACGTGTTGGAAGAAATTTTCCCACATGAAGTGATGATACGAAGCCACGTGCTCCGCCGAAAGGCCGAGGTATTCGTCCAGGTTGAACGTCGTGATCTCCGAAAAATCCAAACCCTCCTCCTGATGCAACGTGATCAACTCCCGATAAAGAGCCAGCGGCGTGCTTCCCGTCGCCAATCCCAACACCGCGTTTGGTTTTCGTTCGATCAATCTGGCGATCTGCCGCGCGACTAGGCCCGACGCGGCACCACGTTCTTCGGCGATGATGACTTCCATTCCTAAGTGTTCAGGCTTTGTTCCAATTTCTTCCGGATACTCTCCCGGGTCCGATCCACCATCCCAAGAGCAAAATCCACCACGTCGCGCGTCTCGGCGCCGATCAGCGGCGTCAGATCCATCGCGTACGTCGCCGCCGCCAACCCGTCCCCAGCGTGGGAATCCAGCAACGTCGCGTTCGCCCTCCGCCTCCCCGCCACCGCCAAGTCATAGCGCTTTCCTCCCGCAATCTGCGAATCGAAAACCCCGTTCAATGCAGCCGCCAAATGCTCCGCCCCACCGCAATCCAGCACGACCTTTTCCTCGTCCAGCAACCAATCAAGACCCCGCCACATCTCACAACCCAGCAGGCGATCCGGCCGACGGTCGGCCGGCACTTCCCGCAAAGCCTCCAGCACCGCGACCAGCACGTTGATGTGCGTTGCGTGTTTGTCCGCCGGATTGTGCGTGAAAACCACCTGCGCCCCCGCCGCCGCAATCACCGTCGCCAGATCCTCCGCCAATCCGCTCCCCGTCGGCGGGCTAATCGCCGCACTCGGATACCCAAGCTGCGCGACGAAGGAAAAGCGCCCCACCTCGGCTGCCTGCCGCTGCTCGCGAACCCGCATCGCACCGAGCTCCCGCGGATCAATTCCCGCGTAAGGCCCTTTCGCCGAACTCCCCCGCCCGTCCGTGCAAATCACGCCGCCGAACCATTCGCTCTCCGACCGAAAACACGTCGCGATTCCCGAAAACGCCATGAATTCCAAATCGTCCTGATGCGCACCGATTCCCAACTGCGTCGTCCGCCCCACCGCCCCGAACTCATCCGCCGCTCCCGGAACAAATACTTCCGCACTCTCCGACCGAAATTTCATGACCCGGACAGGCTTACCGAACTCCCCGTCGATCCGCAAGGTCGGTCCGATCTGCCGAACCGTGCGCAAGCCTTCACGAATTGACGTCGCAGAAAAGTCGAACGCGAAAACGGGCGGCTCCGTTCACCGGAACCGCCCGCCGTTCGTGCTCTTCGCCGACTTTACCGTCGAATGATTCGAACCCTCGAACGCTTCGACGTATTCCCAGCGTTGTCGACCGCCTGAATATTAACGATCACCCGCCCGCGGCTTTTGCGCACCCGCAGCACCGTCTTCCAGCGATTGCCGCTTTTGAGCCTTTCTTTCACAACCTTCGCTCCTTTGGCTTTCACCACGAGTCGGCGGATTCCGGAGGCATCTTTCGCCGTCCCTCGGATCACCACCCGCTTGCGCTTCGTCTCGATGGTCTTCCGTCCTCGAACGCGCAGCTCCGGCCGAAGGTTATCGACCGTCACCGCGCCACCTCCTCCGCCAGCGCCTCCGCCTTCGCCGCCTCCGCCGCCTCCTCCGTTGTTGCTCGGAACTTCGGCGACTGGCGTTAGGTCAAAGATGTACGACGCCCCGGAGCTAGCCGAGAGACTGTTATTTGCCCCGGTATTAACTCCGAAAGCGAAGGTATCCTCAAGCCGCGCACCCGCGACAGCCGTCGTGCCCGATACGCTCACCGCAGAGCCAAACCGGTCGTCCGCTCCGGAGTTCGACGACTTTAGGTAGGCCAGCCGACTCCACGTCACTCCACTCCGGACGAACGCAAAGGCCGCTCCGGAGCTGGTTGCTCCGAAATTGACTTCACTTCCGTTCACACCGGTCGAGCCGCTGTCCTCAAACTCCGCACCAATTACGATCACGTCGCCCGAGATCGCGACGGATCCACCAAACTCA
Source organism: uncultured Verrucomicrobiae bacterium (assembly GCA_963832325.1). Taxonomy (GTDB): domain Bacteria; phylum Verrucomicrobiota; class Verrucomicrobiia; order Chthoniobacterales; family JAATET01; genus CAVVKW01. The sequence goes on from CAWHTR010000001.1 coordinate 464,182, forward strand.
TTCCCAACTCCGTTGATCCCGTTGGTAAATGCCTTCAGATACGCCTGCAACGGCCACGCCGCACCGGAGCGGACAAAGACGTAGCCCGCGCCGGCGTTATTTGCTCCGTCTGACTGCGATCCGCTGATGCCCGAAGCCGAACTATCCTCATTCGGCGCACCGATCACGATCGTGTCCCCGGAGATCGCCACCGACGTCCCAAACTCATCATCCGCACCCGCGTTCGGAGCCTTCAGGAAGATTCCGGGCAGCCAATTCACGCCCGTCCGCTCGAACGTGTAGGCACCTCCGGAATCATCCGCCGTCGTGTCCTCGAACCGTGCGCCGACGACCGCGGTGTCACCCGAGATACCGACCGAAATGCCAAACCGATCATCATCCCCCGTATTCGACGCCTTCAAGTACGCCTGAGCATCCCAAACACCGCCAGTCCGGGCAAAAACGTAGGCCGCTCCGGTGTTGTTCCCGGTGTCGGCACCGCCCGCATTGACCCCAATGGAGGCGCTGTCTTCGAACCGCGCTCCGACGATGGCCGTCTCTCCGTCAACCGCCACCGAGGTGCCAAAGTTATCCCCGGCTCCCGTGTTCGATGCTTTGAGATAGGCGGCGAATCCCCAGACGCCAGCCACCCGCTCAAACACGTAAGCCGCACCCGAGTTCGCCGCCAAGTTATCATCCAACCCGTCCACGTCCACATCGCTGCCATCCTCTTGACGTGCACCGATCACGATGATGTCCCCGGAGATGGCGACTGCTCCCCCAAACTCATCGTTGGCACCGGTGTTGGAAGCCTTCAGGTAAGCCTGCTGCGCCCAGAGTCCACCGGACCGGACGAAGACGTAGACCGCCCCCGAGTTCGATGCCAGATCGTTCGACTGATCTCCGTCGACCATTATCGCGTCACTATCTTCCTGGGGCGCTCCGACCACCACCGTTTCCCCCGAAATAGCCACCGCCTCGCCGAACAAATCGTTCGCTGCACTATTCGAACCTTTCAAGAAAGCCTGCTGTGCCAGCGGATCAATTGTCACCGGGTACCGCGCCTCACGGTCATCGACCCGAATGGCAACCCCATCCTCCAAAGCCGCAAACTCGACGGGCAACTTTCGCCCGTCCGCGTCCCACGCCAACAATCCGCCGTAGGTCAACATCACCGAATCACTTGAGTCAACGAAGTCCACCGACGTTGCGCTGACCTTCGGACGAAGGTCCCCGCGAACGCCCAGCTCCAGAGCCAAGCCTCCAGACTCAACCTCCGGGCGCTCGACGATCGTCCACCCCTGTTGCAAACCGGACGCCCGGTTCACGAACCATTCGATAACCTCCGCGCTGCGCGCAAACGCCAGCCGGTTCTCATCCGCTTTTCCGGATTCCGCCCCCTCCAGGCGCTCGCCGCCGACGGCGCGGAGTTCGAGACCCCAAGTCCACGAACCGTCCTGCGGTGCCGTCACAAATCCCGTTCGGTCGAACTCCGTCCGCCACCGTTGCCCGGGATTCCGAGCGGCAAAGTCGCCACTCGGCAATTCCACAATCGCGTGCCGCCCGACTTCATAAGCCGCGCGGATGCCCTGCCAATCAGAGGAAGCGATCCCCGCGGGAACGTCCATTTTTGCGTCAGCCTCAACAGCAATCAGCGTGCCGCCACTCCGCAGCAGCGCCGTCGCGACAATGGTAGCTCCAAAGAACTTCCGCACTTTTGAATTTAAATAGGTATTTTCCATGTTTATTTGAGTTCGAGGCAAAGTGACTGACGAATCGCTGATCGCCAAATTATCAAAAGTCGCAAAAGTGCGCTTTGCGCTCACCGAGCCGACCGATCACTTCCCCCGCTAACGAATCGGGGCGCTACAACACCGCCGCGAGCAATTCAGCCCGACTTCGCACGCAATGGCGGGCGTAAAGCGCCCGCAGGTCGGCCTTCACCAACGACACGCTCCGTCCGCTGATCTCCGCGATCTCAGCATCCTTCAGGCCCGTTACCAACAACCCAACCAAGCGCCTATCTTCCGCGGTCAGATTCGTTCGCCCATCAGCCCTCCGGCCAATGCGCCCGAATTCCACCCGGATCCACTTCCCCTCGTAACCCTCCAGCCATCGAACCGTCGCCGTCCGCCCACTTCCACCCCGCAGCGTCCGCAAACCAGCCTTCCCCGTGCGAAGCGATGCGCACGCATGCCGCAAGTCGTCGGGAAGCCCTCCACTGAGTTCCGGACCACCACCCCATCCCCGCAGAATCTCCTCGGCGGAATGACTCATCGCCAACACGTCGTCATCCCCTCCGACGACCAGAATCGGCACGGGGAGTTTGCGCAGCGTTGATCGCACTCCTCGCATCGCCTCGCCCTCGACCTCCCGCGCCACCACTCGCCGCAGCGAATTCTCAACTTCTGCGTAGATGCTCTTCGAGCAACGCAACGTCCGCATCGTCGAAATCGCCCTGCGCCTCCGTTCGCAACGCACAAACGAACGCCGTGAGATCCCGACTCGCCTCGTCGGGTTCCCAGAAGGCCATGTTCAGACCGTATCGCCAGCCCCCCGGTCGCATGACCTCAAGGAAAAATGGATGCCGTTCCAACTCCGCCCCCGATGGCAGAAATTCGATGTTCCCGTCGCAGCTTCCGATTCGCTACTCGTCAATCACGAGCTTCGAGTGCATCTTCGCCCCTCGTCGACTCCCACCCTTCAGCCGGAGCCGGAACATTTTTTCTCAAGCGATGTCTTCATTTTCTCAACTCGGCGTCCCGAAAGATCTCGTTCGTGGCCTCGAAGCACTCGGCATCTCTTCCCCAACCTCGATCCAGGAAAGCGCCCTTCCCTATCTGATCAAGAATGGCGGAGATCTCGTAGCTCAGGCCCAGACCGGGACCGGCAAGACGGCGGCATTCGGTTTGCCCCTGCTGATGAAGATTGACCCCGCCAACCCCAGCATTCAGGGACTCGTTCTGTCCCCAACGCGGGAACTCGCGAAGCAGATCGGCCAGCAGCTCTTTCGATACACCCGCTTCTGCGAGAAGAAGATTTTCGTGGAGGTCACCGGCGGCGGGGACAAGATCGGGTTGCAGGTGCAGCGTCTCAAACGCCCGACCCACATCGTCGTCGCGACACCGGGCCGTCTTTTCGATCTGCTGAAAGCGGAGGCCCTGCGACTCGATTCCGTCAAACACCTTGTCCTCGACGAGGCCGACGAAATGCTGAGCATGGGGTTCCGAAATGAGGTCGCGCGAGTCATCGAACTCACAGCTTCGCGACGCAGCACGTGGCTGTTCTCGGCGACGTTCCAGGAAAAGATTCAGAAGCTCGTGTCGGATTGCATGGCCCCCAATCCGAAGACGATCAAAGTCGAGAAAGCTCACGTGGTTAATCGGAATATCTCGCACCGATTCGCCGTCTGCGCGCGCGCCGACAAGGACGACTGGATCGCAAATTTTCTCCAGAACCATACCGATGACCGCGGCATGATCTTCTGCCGCACCCGCGCCGGAGCGATCAAGCTGGGCAGCGAATTGGCAAAACGTGGGATCTCCGCGGACGTTCTCCAGGGAGATCTGAGCCAGCGGGATCGGGACAAGGTCATGCGGGCCTTCAAAAAGGAACGCACCCGCTGCCTCATCTCAACTGACGTGGCGGCCCGGGGAATCGACGTGGAAGGACTCGCCTTCGTGATTCACCGCCAGTTGCCCGAGCAGCGCCAATACTACACCCATCGAGCCGGGCGCACCGCGCGAGCCGGCCTGAAAGGTGTCTCAATCTGCCTGATCGAAACCCACGAGCAACGGAACATTTCCGAACTCGAACGAGAATTGGGACTCACTTTCGAGCCGTGGGACGAATCATAGATCAATGAAGGACGCACCCCTCCGGCCGATTGCCGACTGCCTTTGGCTGCGCGAATACCCACTCAAATTTTTGGGAGCGGACCTGCGCCGAAACGTGACCATCATCCGCCTGCGCTCGGGAAAATTGGTCATCCATTCCACCGCGCCATTCACGAAGGACGACATCGCGTCGATCCGCGCTCTCGGTGAACCCGGCTGGTTGGTGGAGGGAGTCCTTCGGCACGACACTTTCGCACGGGAAGGGCGGGCGGCATTCCCGGCCATTCCCTATCTGGCCCCGCAGGGATTCTCGGACCTCGTCGGATTCCCGACCGAGTCAATCATCCCCCCGCCGGAGGAATGGCGCGATGAGTTCCGAACGCTGGAGATCAAGGGAATGCCTCAGGCCCGGGATACCGCGCTGCTGCACGTGCCTTCGCGGACACTGATCCTAACGGAATTGGTCTTCAACTTCGGTTCGGGCGAGCCAATTTGGACGCAAGTTCTCCTCCTCGCTGCTGTCGGCTGCAAACACCATCCCGGAATGTCGCGCCCGATGAAAGCGGGCATTCAGGATCGAGAAGCCTTCCAGAAATCAATCCGGGAGCTGCTTAGCTGGGATTTCGACCGCGTGATCGTCGGCCATGGCGACGTGATCGAATGCGAAGGAAAGGCGCGATTGAGCGCCGCCATTTCCGCTGCGGGATTTTAGGATCGTCCCGTCGCAACTGATTTACCCCGAGCCGACATGAGTCCCCCCGGCGACCAACTCGAATCGCGCATCGCCACCTGGATATCCGGCGGAAGCACCGAAGACTTAGGCGACATTCTGCTCACCATCCACGCCTTCCAGCGCTCAACCCAGCCCGCTTACGAGCGCTATTGTGAGGCGTTCCCCCGTGCCACGACCTGGCACCAAATCCCAGCGCTTCCCCAGCAGGTCTTCAAGCAAACCGCCGTCCGCTGTTTTCCCGCCAGCGAGACCTCCGCGACCTTCCGCACCAGCGGGACGACGGGCGAGGGTTACGGCGAACACCATTTCAAAAACCTCGATCTCTACCGGCTCGCTGCCACCCGAGGCTGGGCGCACGCCGGACTCGCCAACGCGGGAGTCGTCGTCTCCCTCATCCCAACCGCGAACGAAGCTCCGCACTCGTCCCTCAGCCGCATGGCCGACTGGCTGGCGGAATCCCGGCTCGGCACCGATTGGTCCGCCGTGACTTCGGCCTCTTTGCAATGGACCGCACCCGTCGTCCTTTTCGGCACCGCGCTCGCCTTTCTGGACTGGTTCGAACACCTCGGCGACCGTCGCATCTCTCTCCCGGCCAACTCAATCGCCGTCGAAACCGGCGGTTACAAGGGCACGAACCGCTTGATCGAAAAGCCCGACCTCTACGCCCGGTTCACTCGTCACCTCGGCTTGCCAACCGACTCCGTCGTCAACGAATACGGTATGACCGAACTCTCCTCCCAGTTCTACACGCGCGGCCTCGGTCAACCGCACCGCCACCCCCCGTGGGCCCGCGGCCTCGTCATCGACCCCGAGACAAACGCGGAAGTCCTCGACGGGGCAACCGGAGTCCTTCGCCTCTTCGACGCCGCGAACCTCGGAAGTTGCTGCGCGATCCAAACCCGCGACCTTGCCATCCGCCGAGGCGATCATTTCGAACTCCTCGGACGCGACCCGGCCGCGCTGCCCAGAGGATGCTCAAGAGCCGCCGACGAGATGCTTTCCAACCGAAAAAACAGCTCCGTCTAAGTCGGAAGATTCCCTTCAGCGTCGTCCCGCTTGGACGCGGCGTCGCCGGGGGAATTATTCGTATCGCAAGGCCTTCACCGGGTCCAATCGCGCCGCCGCGTAGGCCGGGACCAGCGCCGCCAACGAGCAAATTACGAAGGCACTCACACAAATGATCGCTACATCCGAAGGAATCACTTCCGCCGGGATCTCTTGAAATTGATAAACCGACGCCGGAAAAATTTCGATCCCCATGACGGTTGCCAACCATCGCGAGACCTCGTTTCGCCATTGAATCAACGCCATTCCAAGACCCAATCCAGACAGCGTTCCAAAAAATCCCACCACCATTCCCTGCGCCAAAAACACTCCCACGATCTGCCCCGTCTTCGCCCCCAATGCCTTGATGATCCCGATCTCCCGCGTCTTCTGAACGGTCACCGTGATCAACGTGTTCATGATCCCAAAAGCAGCTACGAGAATGATGAACATCAGCAGAAAAAACATCACCGTTCGCTCCATCGCGATCGCCTCGAACAGTTGCTTGTTAAGATCCACCCACGTCATCGCGTTCACCGGCGGTCCGACCGCCGCCATGATCTCGTCCTTCACGGTCTCTGCGCCAAATGGATCCGTCGTCTTCACGGCCAGCCCGTGGACATCGTCCCCCAAACCGTAGATCTCCTGTCCGACGTAGAGTGGGATGAGAATAAACTCACTGTCGTAGAGATATCGCCCCGTCTCGAAGATCCCGGTCACCGTCAACTCAGTCGGAACAATCATCTGTTTGACGTCCTCAAGCTGACCAGTATTCGCTCCCCCGCCCTGCTCCATCGCCTCCAGCTGATCCACCACTGCCTCGACGTTCTCGGGGGAATAGATCGTCAGAACATCTCCGACCCCCAAGCCCAGCGACCGCGCCAGCTCGGATCCCACCACGCAATTATCCCCGTCCAGATCGAGCGGCATATTTCCAACCATGAAACTGCTGATATCGCTGATCTGATTCTCCTGCTCCGGGACGATCCCCCGCACCTTCGGAGCCAGGCGCCGGTTTTGAAATTCCACCAACGCCGGCCCCTGCATGAACGGAGCCACTGCCACCACATCCGGTAACTCCGACACCGTGTCAGCAACCTCTCGCCAATTTTCCAGCACTCCACCCGTCGTCACGACAACGTGTGCGTCAAAACCGATCACCTTCCGCTGCAGCTCAAGTTCAAACCCTGTCATCACCGAAATGACGAGGATTAGCACCGTGATTCCCAGAGTGACTCCGACAATCGAGATCAGCGTGATGACCGAGACGAACGTCCGCTTCGGCTTGAGGTAACGCAGCGCGAGAAAGAGAGGAAACGACTTCTTCAAAGTTCGGCGAACATGCAGCGCAAAGACCTCCACGGCAAGCCCACGGGAACCGTCATCCCTCCTTCGTTCGGATTCGCCCGCCCCAGGCGACTCCCGGCCAACGCCTAATAAAGCTGCGGCGAATCCTCAAAGGACCCGTCGCTGAAGTATTCGCGCACCACGACGTAGTCTTGGCCGCGCGCATTTCGGTATGGCCCAAAACGCTGATATCCCGTCGTGTTCCGGACGTAGCGCCGATCATCCCGCCGATAATCCCGGTAATCGTCATCCCGCCGATAGGCCTCTCGCGGCGCCCGCGTCGAGACATCCTGCCCCGCATAACTCCGGACCGCTTGCTGCAAACCAGACTGCAAAAGCTGTCCCGGTGTCAACGTCTCGCATCCCACCAAGCCGACCAACCCCAACGTCACCGCACCGATTTTGAAACAATTCATGATTCTTGTTTCGTGGGAGACCCCGCCGGCGGCCTTAAAAAATAGGCAGTGAGGGGATCGAACCCCCGACCAACTCGGTGTAAACGAGCCGCTCTACCGCTGAGCTAACTGCCCTAGTTTATGTTTATCAACGGCTTAAGTTATTCTCTGCACCACTACGGCAATAACTTTTAACCTGCATCGGACTGGAATCCTCCAACGCGTGGCAAGCCGTCAGATCACGTGAAAAAGAAATCATCATTTTAGAAGGCCGATGAATGCTCCAATAGGAATGCTCCAATAGATTTCCACCTGAGCGAGAGGTTACGCAGTGATGAGGATCGCTGGCAAGCAGATCAAGACCTGCTGCAAAACGTAACATCTCCCCGCAGTCCCCGGAGACTCGAAGATTGCAAAAGGGTCCGGCCGGGCGCGATCCCCGTGCTGAAACGATCACGTGAACCCAACTGACCGATCGGTTCGAGAACACCGTTCAGCATTTGGCTAGCCATCAACTTCACGCTCGTGTCTCGATCGATTTCAACTGTGCCGTTGATCTTTTTTCCCAGATCAAATCCGCACGTTCTTTTTGCTCCCTCGGAAATCCTGCCAACTCCATAGCGAACGCTCGCTAAACTCGTGATGCCTCCCGCAGCGGCCGCCGCAGACGCCTACTCCGTAATCGCCCGGCCGGCGAACCCTCACCGTGCAAACTCCGAATTACGAGCCAGTCCCAAGTCCACCCAAAAAAAATCCGATCCACACCGCCGCCAGACAAAGCCCTACGGAGCCGATGACGTTCAAGCCAGCAGCGAGGAAGTGTCCCTGCTGCGTCATTGCCAGCGTTTGGAGACTGAAACTCGAAAACGTCGTGAAGCCACCGCAAAGGCCAACCATCAAAAACGCCCGGCCCGAAGTCTCCGAGAGATACCGCAACCCGGCCGGAGCAGCCAGCGCCGCGAGAGCGCCGATCACGAACGAACCCACCACGTTCACTGCCAGCGTTCCCCAGGGGAATCCTCCTCCCCAGCGCAATGCCATCCATTCGGAAATTCCGAATCTCAGCACGCTGCCCACGGCACCGCCCACGGCAACCCAAAGATAAGCCGTCAACATGCCGTCCTCTCCCGCAATCGCGCTCTCTAACCGAGCTTTTTATTCCATTCTGCTATCTTGTCAGATTCGGCCTCGAAGAGCGCGTCCGGCGAATCCTTAATCTCAATCGTCTCGATGGTGTCCCCTTGCTTCACCTTGTTCACGACGTCCTGGCCCGAAGTGACTTCTCCGAAGATGGTGTGCTTCCCGTTCAAGTGCGGCGTTGGAACGTGGGTGATGAAAAACTGACTCCCGTTCGTGGCCGGACCCCGATTTGCCATGGCGAGCAAGCCTGGTTTGTCAAACTTCAGTCCCGTGTCGACTTCGTCCTCGAAGGAGTAGCCAGGGCCGCCCGCACCCGTGCCATCCGGATCGCCGCCTTGGATCATGAAACTCGCAATCACCCGGTGAAACTTGAGTCCGTCGTAGTAACCACGTTTAGCCAGATTGAGGAAATTCGCGACAGTTACCGGAGCCTTGGACGCGAAAAGCGTGAGATCGATGTCGCCGGAGGATGTCTTCATTACAACTTTGATGTCTTCCATAGCGGACACTTTATCGGCAGCGAGCAGCGGCGTCACACCAATTACGGCTAGGAGAGAGAAAAGCAGATACTTCATCCGCGTAGTGTCGCCGAACGCGCCAGCGCGTCAACCTTTCGGAAGCTCGGAGAACGCCCTCCACCAGGAGCCTCGCCGCTTTCCAGGTGACCACCGGAGATGTTCAAATCCAATCCGCTTGCCCAAACCAGGTACACCCAGGATAATCCGCGTTCCTCTATGAGCACACCTCTTACTTCTCGCAAACTCCGCATGGGCATGGTGGGCGGGGGCCACGGCGCTTTCATCGGTGCCGTCCACCGCATCGCCGCTGCCATTGATGGTCAGATCGACCTCGTCTGCGGTGCTTTTTCCTCCGACGCCACCCGCTCGCGCGAATCCGGGGCCGACCTGTTCCTGCCCCCAGATCGGTGCTACCCGTCGTTTGAAGTGATGATCCAGTCCGAAGCCGCCTTGCCCGAGGGCGAGCGCATGGACTTCGTCGTGATCGTCACTCCGAATCACGTTCACTACGAGCCGGCCCGACTCGCGCTGGAAAACGGCTTCCACGTCGTCTGCGAGAAGCCGGTCGCCTTCGACCTCGACGAAGCGAAGAAACTCGCCGCCCTCGTCGAGAAGACCGGCCTGCGCTTTTGTCTCACGCACAATTACACCGGTTACCCAATGGTCCGGGAAGCCCGGGAACTCGTCCGTCAGGGTGTTCTCGGCCCGATCCGCAAAATCGTTGTGGAATATCCTCAAGGTTGGCTGTCAACAGATCTTGAATCCAGCGATCAAAAGCAGGCGGCTTGGCGCACTGACCCGGCCAAATCCGGAGCGGCGGGCTGCGTCGGCGACATCGGCACCCACGCGGAGAATCTCGCCGAATTCATCTCCGGCCTAAAGATTGCCGAGCTCGCCGCCGACCTCACGACCTTTGTCCCCGGACGCCGCCTCGACGACGACGCGAACGTTCTCCTCCGATTTGAGAACGGAGCCCGGGGCATACTCCACGCCTCACAGATTTCCGTTGGCGAGGAGAACGCGCTCAACATCCGCATCTACGGCGAGAAAGCCGGTCTGGAATGGCACCAGATGGAGCCGAATACCCTCCTCGTCAAATATCCCGATCACCCGACCGAGGTCCGCCGCACCGGTGGCCCGACCGCAACTGAGCCGGGCAGCGCGGCGACGCGCCTCCCGGCCGGTCATCCCGAAGGTTACCTCGAAGGCTTTGCCACTCTCTACCGAAACTTCGCCGCCTCCCTCCGCGAACCATCCGCCGAACCCGATTATCCCACCATCGCAGACGGCGTCCGGGGCATGGCCTTCATCGAGACGGTCGTCGCTTCCTCCAAGGCCAACGCCTCTTGGACCAAACTTTGAACTCCACCAATTCCAAACCAAGCATCCCATGAGACCTGTCACCCTCTTCACTGGCCAATGGGCCGACCTCCCGCTCGCTGACCTCCTCCCCAAAGTCAAATCCTTCGGCTACGACGGCGTTGAACTCGCCTGCTGGGGCGATCACTTCGAAGTCGAGAAGGCAGACGAAGCGTATTGCGAAGCCAAGCACGCGCTCCTCGCCAAACACGGTCTTGTCTGCCATGCCATTTCGTCACACCTGCTTGGCCAGGCCGTCTGCGACTTAATCGATGTTCGTCATCAAGCCATTCTCCCGGAATCGATTTGGGGAGATGGCGATCCCGAGGGAGTTCGCCAGCGGGCCGCCGAAGAAATGATCCGGACCGCCCAGGCCGCTGCCCGATTCGGCGTTAAAGTGGTCAACGGCTTCACCGGCTCTTCCATTTGGCACCTCCTCTACGGCTTCCCACCCACGGCACCCGGACAGATCGAAGACGGCTTCGCTGATTTCGCCACCCGCTGGAAGCCCATTCTCGACGGTTTCCAGCAAGCTGGAGTCCGCTTCGCGCTGGAAGTCCACCCCGGAGAAATCGCTTTCGACATTGCCTCGGCTCGTCAGGCACTCGCGGCCGTCGACCACCACCCGGCCTTCGGATTCAATTACGATCCCTCCCACCTCGGCTACCAGGGAGTGGATTACGTCCGATTCATTGAGGAATTTGCCGACCGCATTTTCCACGTTCACATGAAGGACGCCATGTGGGGGCCCTTCCCCGCCGACGCCGGAGTCTTCGGCGGCCATGTCCCGTTTCACAGCCCCGGTCGGTATTGGGATTTCCGCTCGGTCGGTCGCGGTGCGGTCGACTTTGAGCGCGTCATCCGCGCGATTAACCACATCGGCTACACCGGTCCGCTCTCCGTCGAATGGGAAGACGGCGGGATGGACCGCGAACATGGGGCCAGGGAGTCATGCGAATACGTTCGCAAAATTGACTTCCCCCCATCGGACCTCATCTTCGACGCCCAGTTCGCCGAGAAATAGGCCCCGGGCAGGGCGCGAGCCGCCTACGCGACTTCGCCGTCCGCCAGCCCAACCACCATCGCTGCAGGCCGCTCAACACTCGTGTCCAGCTCCACGAAAGTCCCCGTGTCGTTCGATTTCTCGAAAGATAACATCATCTCCAGCACGTGAACCGCTAGCTCCCCCGAGCAGCGGTGTGCCCTCCCCTTCTCGATCGCATCCACCATATCGGCTAATCCCACGGAACGGCTATTCTCCTCGTAAGAGTGCTGGCTGGCGACCTTCTCTCGCTCGCCGGACCCAATCTGAATGAAGACATCATTCCCGAAGAAATTCGGGTCAGGGAGAAAGAGCGTTCCCTCGCTTCCATAAATCTCGATGCGGGGCAACGTCGAGGAATGAACGTCAAAGCTCATCAGGACCGTGGCGATGGCACCACTCACGAAGTCGATCGCTCCCGTGTGATGGGTCGGCGTCTCCACCGGAAAATCGCGTTCCACCGCCCCAGGCGCGGTCACTCGCCGGGTTTCAAAGCTCCGTCGCGTCATCCCACAAACCCGCCTCGCCGGACCCAGAAGGTTCACGAGGCTCGTGAGGTAATAGGGACCCAGGTCAAGCATCGGCCCACCGCCATTGAGATAAAAATTCTCGGGATTAGGGTGCCAGTGCTCCATCCCTCGCGACGTCATGAACGCGGTCGCAGCCACCGGCGTCCCGATGGCCCCTTCATCAATCAATCGGCGTGCCGTTTGACTCGACGCACCGAGAAACGTATCCGGTGCCGACCCCACTCGCTTGTCCGCCCGGCCGGCGACATCCAGCATTCGGCTCGCCTCCAGATAGCTGATCGCAATCGGCTTCTCGCTGTAGACATGCTTACCAGCTTCGACCGCCGCGCAGCCCACCGTCACGTGAGCGGCGGGTATCGTCAGATTGAGAATGACGTCAAACGCCGGATCGGCCAGCAGGTCCTGCGGTCGTTCCGCTGCCGCGATACCAAATTTCTCCGCTTGGGCACGTGCCCGCTCCGCGTCGAGATCGGCCACCGCTGCGAAGTTAAGGTTTGTAAACCGCTTCCCCGCTTCGAGATACGCCGTTGATATATTGCCGCAACCAATGATGCCTATATTCATAAAGTCCCTTCTGAATCTCAGTCCGGGAGAGTTAGTTCAACCCCCAAATTCCCCGAGTCAGCATTGAGCCAACGCTACTCGGTGATAATTTCGCGGTAAGATCCGCCCGTCGGAATCATCGGCAAAACGTGTTCCGTGTAAGGCACCGTCACGTCGAGCACGTAGGCCTCATCCGCGTCCAGCAGGCGCTGAATAGCCGCCCGCAGGTCTTTCTTGTGGCTGACCCGCTCGACCTTCACGCCAAAACCTTGGCAAATCGCCACGTAGTCGGGATAGATCTGCTCGACGTCCTTCGGATCACCCAGAAACGTGTGCCCGCGATTGCTACCGTAGAATCGGTCTTCCCACTGCGCCACCATCCCCAGATGCTGGTTGTTCAGAATGATGGCCTTCGCCGCGATCCCCTCGACGTGCGCCGTCGCCAGCTCCTGGACGTTCATGAGAAAGGACCCGTCGCCGTCGATGTCGATCACCTGTCGATCCGGGCAGGCCACCTTCGCGCCGAGCGCCGCCGGATACCCAAATCCCATTGCACCAAGTCCCGCCGATGTCAGCAGGCTGCGGGGCCGGTCAAAGTCGTAAAACTGTGCCGCCCACATCTGGTGCTGCCCCACGCCGGTGGTGATGATCGCCTCACCCTTCGTCATCTCGTGAAGCAGTTTGATGACCGCCTGCGGCTGGATCACGTCCGGCGTGTCTTTGAATTTGAATGGATTCGCCGCCTTCCAGTCAGCGATTTGTTTCCGCCACTCCGGGTAGAGACTACTCTTCTTCGGCGACCGCTTGTAACCCGCCTTTTCGAGGAGTTCGTTGGCGCGGCGCAGCGCGTATTTCAGATCGCTTAAGATCGGCAGCTTCACCGTCTTGTTCTTGTTCAGCTCCGAGTTGTCGATGTCGATGTGCACGATCGTTCCGTGTTCACAAAATTTCTCGACCTTCCCCGTCACCCGATCGTCGAACCGCACGCCAATCGCGAGCAGGATGTCCGCCTCGTTCACCGCGTTGTTCGCGTAAACCGTCCCGTGCATCCCGAGCCACTTCAGCGACAACGGATGACTCTCCGGGAAACAGCCGATCCCCATGAGAGTCGTCGCCACCGGGATCTGCGCCCGCTCAGCGAACTCCAGCAATTCTTCGGAAGCACCGCCCGAGATCACGCCGCCTCCGCAGTAGATCATCGGTCGCTCGGCGCTCGTGATCATCCCAATCATCTCGTTCAGCGCCACGTCGTCGGCCTTCAGGTCCACGGAGTATCCGCGGAACGCGATCTCCTTCGGATAAATCGGCTGCGCCATCTGCATCTGGATATTTTTGGGAATGTCCACGATCACCGGACCCGGGCGGCCCGTCTCCGCGAGATAAAACGCTTCTTTGACGATCCTCGGAATGTCCGCGATGTCCATCACGAGGTAGCTATGTTTGACCACCGAGAGCGTCATCCCGAAGAAATCGGTCTCCTGAAACGCGCCGCGTCCGATCATGTCCTGCGGCACCTGGCCCGTCACGACCACCATCGGCACCGAGTCCATGAACGCGTCGGCAACCCCCGTCACCAAGTTGGTTGCCCCCGGCCCCGAAGTCGCCATGCAGACTCCCGCCCGGCCCGTCGCCCGGCCGTAAGCCTCCGCCGCGAAGACACCACCCTGCTCGTGGCGCGGGAGAATCGTCCGGATTTTCTTCGAACGCGTGAGCGATTGGTGGATTGGCATCGAAGCGCCGCCGGGGTAGGCAAAAATGACGTCGACGCCCTCGCGCTCGAGGCAACTGACAAGGATGTCCGCCCCGTTCATTTTCTGGCCCCGGTCGGGAGCCTCCTTCGCCGCCCGGCGGGTGGTAGTTTTCGTAGCCATAAGAACACTGAGGGATGCCAGCAAATCCGCTCGAAATCAAGCCCCAACGGCCTGCAACAGCGTTGACGGATTACTGGAAACCAATTAGCAAGCCCCGGGATGCCACTCGAAGACTTGCTCGCCAACAATCAAAAGTGGTCCCTCAACATGCGCGCGGCCAACCCTGATTTTTTTGCCAAGCTCGTCGATCAACAAACTCCCGAGTATTTCTGGATCGGCTGCTCCGACAGCCGCGTCCCCGCCAACGAAATCATGGGTCTGCCCCCGGGCGAGGTATTCGTCCATCGCAACGTCGCCAACCTCGTTGGCACCACGGATTTCAACTGCCTCTCCGCCGTCGAATTCGCCGTCCTCATTCTCAAGGTGAAGCACATTATCGTCTGCGGCCACTACGGCTGCGGCGGAGTCAAGGCCGCCTTCGAACGCCACCAGATCGGCCTCATCGACAATTGGCTTCACCCCATCAAACTCATCGCCGAGAAGCACGACTCCCTCCTCGATCAGGCGCCCGAACGCAGCGAGCAACTTCGGGTTCTCTGCGAACTCAACGTCATCGAGCAAGTCCGCACTCTCTGCACCACTTCGCTCATCCGCAACGCATGGCTGGGTGGGCAAGAACTCTCCATCCACGGTACCATCTACGGCCTCAAGGACGGATTGCTTCACAATCTCGATGCCACCGCGAGCTGCAGCAACGATGCCGCCGCCGCCTACGATCGCTCTCTGGAGGCCATCACCCGGCGGCTCCAGGGACGGTAGCCCAAGCCAACAGGCCATCGACGAGTTCCGCTTTACTGGCGAACGCCTTGACCTGACCTCCCGGCTGCAGCAACCCAAAGCCGGGGCCAAAAGCACCGCCGTTCACAACGCACGCGTCCGTCCGCGCCTCCGCGATCTGTCTCCGCCCAGCGGACAACGCGCCTTCGCGGTCACCCACGAGCTCATACTTCCAGCCGACGATTCGTGCGTGGGGAAACCAATCTCGGAGCGATAGAATGAGCTTGGGCGCAGGTTCCAACTCAATGGTCACCCGACCCGCTCGGCTCGAAGAGTTTCGGAGAATGGAAGACATTTCCCCCGGCATTTCTGACCGTCGCAACGGCGAAATCAGCCAAAGCCGCCGCGTGCAAGATCAGGTCGCCCCCCCGCGATCGAAGCGCCGCGCCCAACTCTTCGTTCGTTTCAAAATCGACCTCCTCCACCTCGTCATTTAGCCGCAAGCGCGTCGTCGACGCCCGAGATCGGAGACAAATCACCCCGTGTCCCGCCCCCGCAAAACCGTTCGCCAGCGACACCCCCAACTCGCCGGTCGAAACGTTCGAAATTCGGCGAACGTCGTCAATCGGCGCGACCCCGGGTCCACATGTCACCATCACCTTCATCACGATTCAGCTCCAATTATCATCACGGCTCCCATTCCTCAGGCCTCTGGCCCACCGCGCGCCGTCCACCCATCCAGACTCCAGCCATCGGCGCTCGGGGTTGGAAAAGTTCGCGCTCACCCGACCGAAGAAAGCTTTGACACCCCTCGCGCCGAATATAATTTGCGAGATCGGTTTCAAACCCGCTTCTTCACAAAAATTTTCATGAATCTCAATAAAATCACGTCCAGCCCGTCTCCCGAACCTTCCGCGCCCCTGGGTGGTGGCTCCGGAAAAAACGTCCTCTCAGCCGACGTCGAAATCAAGGGCACGATCAAGTTCGACAACGAACTCATCTGCGACGGGAAGATCGAGGGTGAAATTATTTCCGATGGCATCCTCGTTATTGGCAAGAACGCCACCGTTCGCGGCGAAGTCATGACGAAGGCCGTCACCGTTCACGGCACCGTTCTCGGCAATATAACCGTGAGCGAAAAGGCGGAACTCAAGGCCAGTGCCCAGCTGACTGGCGATCTCACCGCTTCCCGCATCGTCATCGAAGAGGGTGCCAGCTTCACCGGCAAATCCGAAGTCACTCCGAACAAGAATTCGAGCCGTCCCGCCCCTGCCTCTAAGCCGACCGATCCGGCAGACAAGTCGACTTCGTCCAATCAACCCGGCGGCGGCCAGCCGGACCGCGCCAAAGAGGTCGCGAACGCGTAACCCGCGCTTCCTTCCGAGCCGCTTCGCGCCGCGCCAGCGCCGGGACTTACCATGTTTGGCGTCATTCGAAAGATCCCGACCACATGCCCGCACTGCGGGTTCGTCCAAAACGAACCCAAAGCGCTGCTTTCCACGTTCTGCCGCGGATGTGGCGACCACTACACAACCGCCGCCGCCCCAGCGAACGCAGCCGCGACGCTCGTTCCAATTCCCTTTGCCGCCGTCGGCCCCCGTCGGATCGTTGATTGTGCCTCCTGTGGGCAGAATCATTCCGCATCCGCCCACCTCAAATCCAGCGCCTGCCCGAGCTGCGGCACGCTGACCGACCTCGCCGACGTTCTCATCACCAGCCACTTCACGCGCCCCGTCAACACCCGGGGTTCCATTCACGTCGCTCCGACGGGCTACCTCAACTCCCCGCACACCCGCTGCGCCAGCGCCCACATCGAGGGCCGCTTCGCTGGCCGCATCGATTGCGTCGGGACCCTGCGGATTCGGGGGCAAGGCGTCTGCCGGGCTCAAATCGAAACCCACACCCTGATCATTGATCGGGGTTCCAACTTCCGCTTCGCCTTCCCGATTCGCGCCGAGGAGATCCTCATCCGCGGCAGCGTCGAGGCCGATATTTTTTGTCCCGGCACCATCCGAGTCGGACGCTACGGCCTTCTCGACGGCGACGTCCATACCCGCTCACTGATCGTCGACAAAGGCGGCGCCTACGAAGGGTCCGTCGAAATCGCGACCACCATCATCGACAACTGCCCGAGAGCCGGCACCATTCGTCCTCCGGAGTTAAAAGTCCTGCCTGCCTGGCAACCCCTCTTTGCCCACGGGTAAATTGATCGCCGAAGAACACGCCTCCGCTCGGTGAAAAGTCGAGGAATTCTGCCGGCGATCCGCTCGTGTGTAAGCTACTCTTCCGCAATCGGAGCCTTCACCTCCGCCGGACGCGCCATTGCCTCCAACTCCCGAAAAATCGGCTCCGCGCTCTGCGCTGCCACGGACAGCGGATATTGATCCGCCAACCGACGAAAAGTCTTCAGTGCCTCGTCCCGGTTGTCGCCTGCCAGCAACAGTTCCGCCTTGAAGAGCATCGCCACCGGTGCCGCGAAAGAATTGGCATCGACGTCGACCACCGACTGCAACTCCGACTCGGCCTCGGCGGCCTTGCCCTGCAGCGCCAGATTCTCCGCGATTGCGACATCCGCCAGCGGAGCCAACGGATGGTCTGGCTGCGAGTCCACGAACGCCCGGAGAGTCGCGGTCGCTTCATCGAGCTTCCCGGTATCCCGCTGCGACTTGGCCAGCAGCAACGCCGCGTTGCCCGCCACGACCGAACCGCTGTGTTCATCGATCACTGCCTGCCACTCTTCGGCGGTCTGCGCGGTCGCAAACGCCCGCTCGCCCGCGATTCGTGCCGACCTCGTCATCGCAAACCAGCTCAGACCGACGATGAGCACGACCACCACCGCGATCGCACCGATGATCAAACTCCCCTTGTGCTTCGCCCAAAAAATTTCGAACGGATCAAGGTTCGCGTCGTAGAGCGGTTCGTCGGTCGCCTCGGAAGGCAGGTAAGGTTGGTTTGCCATGATGAAAAAATTAGCCCGCCACTTCCGCCCGAGCCTCTTCGGCCAAGGGCGTACTCAGGTAACGCTCGCCCGTGGAGCACGCGACCGTCACGATCAGTTTGCCGGCATTCTCGGGCCGCTTCGCCAACTCGATGGCGGCGTGAACGTTCGCGCCGCTGCTGATCCCGCCCAGGATCCCTTCCTCCTTCGCCAGCCGCCGCGCCATCGCGAAGGCCTCGTCGTTCGAAACCTGCACAACCTCGTCCACGACGTCGAGGTGAAGGTTGTTCGGAACAAATCCCGCCCCCGCTCCCTGAATCTTGTGCGGCCCCGGCTTCAACGGCTCGCCATTGCGGGTCTGCGTGATCACCGGCGACGCGTCTGGTTCGACCACGATGACCTGAAAACCCGGCTTCCGCGATTTGAGCACCTCGCCGACCCCCGTCGCCGTCCCGCCGGTCCCGACCGCGGCCACGAAAATATCAATCGCGCCGTCCGTGTCTTCCCACAGCTCCTCCGCGGTCGTCTTCTGATGTATTGCCGGATTCGCCGGATTATTGAACTGCTGCGGCATCCACGCATTTTCCGTCTCCGAAACGATCGCCTCCGCCTTGGCGATGGCTCCCTTCATTCCCTCCGGCCCGGGCGTCAGCACCAACTTTGCTCCCAGCATCGCCAACAACGTCCGCCGCTCCACGCTCATCGTCTCTGGCATGGTCAGAACAAGTTTGTAACCCTTCGAAGCCGCAACGAAAGCCAGCGCAATTCCGGTGTTTCCACTCGTGGGTTCGACGATCGTCGTGTCCGCATTCAGCAAGCCCCGGTCTTCGGCGTCCTGAATCATCGCCATGCCGATCCGGTCCTTCACGCTGCCGAGCGGATTAAAAAACTCACACTTTACCGCGATCGTCGCCGGCAGGTCTTTCGTGATGTTGTTGAGGCGGACGAGCGGCGTGCGACCGACCGTCTCGACGATATTGTTGTAGATTTTGCCCATGGAAACGCGTCGTTGAGAGGAAGCGGGAACCTACCCAACCCCCCTTGTCAGCGCAAAAGAATTCTCCTACCTTCCCGCATGGCAAACCTCCTCACCGACTCCGAAATCTCCGACCACCTCGCCACCCTCGAAGGCTGGGAACTCGTCGGCAAATCCATCACCCAGACGTTCGAATTCAAAAGCTTCACGCCCGCGATCGAGTTCGTCAACGAAGTCGCCGACCTCGCAGAAGACGCCGATCACCATCCCGACATCGACGTCCGGTGGAACAAAGTCACCCTCACCCTCTCGACCCACAGCGCCGGCGGCCTCACCAAAAGCGACACCGACCTCGCCGCCCAAATCGACAAGCTGTAGCCGGAGAATTCGCCGGTCCCGGTCGGCTGAATTAGCACGGCCAGAAGCTCCGCGGGGCATCGCGCCAGCGAGCAGGACTTGACGACTTTCCCTCAAGGGTTATCAATTCCATCCCAGCGGATCACACCCCGCCACCGATCTTTTTCACAAATCCAATCCGTCGGCCTAGGAAAGTAAGGGTGGAAGTCCCTCACTGTCGCGCAAAGGTCATAGTCCGGTTTCGAACCGACGGAGAAAACCGCACCGCCCTGCGATGGGCAACGGCGCCGCGTCAGCGTCCGTGCGGGGGGAGTCCTTTCTGATTTCGGGGGAAAGGCTGTCCTAGCACATCCCCGTTACATTCAGAAAAACTCCTATGAAAAAGTCACTTCTTCGGAAGATCTTCGTCGCGTCGACCCTTGCCGTTGCCGCACTCACTCCCACCCTCGCTGCAGCGCCGATCACCGACTTCGACGACATCCAGTTCTGGGCTGGGACGGGTCCCAACCGCTCTGCACTCATCGTCGATTGGAACGACGGCTCGTCTCGTGAAGCTCTCACCTGGGGATTGCGGTGGGACAACGCTCCGTCCGTTGCTGACATGATATTTTCGATCGCAGCTGCAGACCCGGCGCTATTCTTCCGCCTCGACAGCGATGGCAACAACTTTGGTCCCGCCGTGTTCGGCATCGGATACGACACCAATCAAAACGGCTCCTTCGGCGTCAACGGAGCCGTAGATCGCTTCAATGACCCCGTTTCCCCGAGTTTCACCGCTGGCATCTCCGACTCGAATACGAGCAGCGACAGCACCGAGCGCCCCGCCAGCTCAACCAACGCTGGACCTTCGGACCCTGGCGATACCTACGTCGAAGGTTGGCTCGACAACGGTTTTTGGGAACTCTTCGACGGCGGCACTTCGTCGACCTACCCGACAACTTGGACCGGCACCTTTGGACTGCGCGACATTTTGCTCGCGAACAATTCCTGGTATGCCCTTAGCATTTCAAAGAGCACGTTCGACTCAAACATTCCTGGCTTGGCCTTCGCCGCGGTTCCCGAGCCAACTTCACTTCTCTTGGTTGCCCTCGCACTTCTTGGTATTGCCGTTTGGAGAAGGCCCCGTCGTGTTTCGTAACCGGGCCTTTTCCTTGCTCGAGACACTTGCCGCCGTGGCCGTCATCTCGCTGCTCGGCGTCCTCATGATGATAGGAGGACGAGCCGCCTACGCCCGCTCCTCGCTCGCGGTTTCAGCGAGTAACATTCGCGTCCTCGCCGTCGGATCCGCCCAGTATCTCGCCGAAAACAACTACCGGTTCTGGAAATACCGACAGTCCGCTTCCGACGGGATCGTCTGGTGGTGGGGAGTGGAATCCTGGCGCAGTCTCAGCAGTGGTGAGGGCAGCCGGGCCTTCGACGCGAGCAGGGGTCCCCTTGGTGACTTCATACCAGCCGGCACTCGCCCGGACCCGAGCTTTGCCCTCAGCGGTTCCGCGTTCAAACCAAAGTATCGCACGGGCTACATCGGCATCGGATACAACGTTCTTCTCGGAGGCGGCTTCCTCGGTGGCAAGCCCGTCCTCTCTTACTGGCAACTCAGCGACCCATCGAAGGTCGTTGTCTTCGCGACTAGCGCCCAAGTTTATCCCTTCTCCAGCAAACCGCGGATCGAGGAGTTCTACGGCATCGATCAACGCGAGGCGACCGTTCATTTCCGGCACAACGGGATGGCCATGGTAGCCTACGCAAACGGCTCCAGCGGCTTCCTCCCCCCGACGAATCCACCCTCGACAAACGACTCCCCGAGGCGAAAATCGGGCGATTCGCTCCCGTCGGCAGCAAACGCCATCTCGAATGATATTTCCGAACTACCTCGAATGAAACCGCCCACCGCCCGCCTCACCACACCCGTCCTTTGCCTCGCCCTCGGCCTGCTTCTCTTCGGAGCCTTCTTCCGCGTCTTTCGGCTGGAAGCCCTTCCAGCGCTACCAAATTTTGCCCCCCTCATGGCCATCGCCCTCTGCGGAGCTCTCGTCCTCCCCGGGGCCATCGCCGTCATCGTTCCGCTCGCGGCACTCATCGCGTCCGACATTCTGCTCAATTTCCACTACGGCTATTCCGCCATCGGCGGCGGCGAACTGCTCCGCTACGCCCTCTACGCCATCGGTATCACCTGCGGTATCGCTCTCCGCAATCGCCGCGCGCCGGTCGTGTTTGGTGCCGTTGCGGCCAACTCGTTTCTTTTCTACGCCGTCACGAACACCGCCGCTTGGTTCGGCAACCCCGGCTACGCCCAGACCACCTCTGGCTGGCTCCAATCCCTCACCGTCGGTCTCCCCGGCTTCCCGCCGACCTGGGTCTTCTTCCGCAACTCGCTGGCCAGTGACCTCATCTTCGCCGCCCTTTTCCTCGGTGCCCTCGCCCTTCAGCGCAAACGGCTCACCTCCCAGCCGCCGGCACAAGTTCTCGTCGGTTCGTAAGCGCTGGGCCGCGATCCGAGGAACCTCCTACCGGGATCCGACCCGGTAAATTTCCCCCAGCGCTTTCGAAAGCGCTTGATTGGAAAATTGCTCCCGCACCGTCACCGCGCCGGCACGCGCGATCTTCCCGTAAAGTTCGCCGTCGTTCACGAGTCGGCGCACCGCCCCGGCCAGACCCTCGACGTCCCTTTCGTCGCAAAGCAAACCATTCTCTCCGTCGGTGATCACCTCCGGGATTCCCCCGTGGCGGGTTGCGACCACCGGCAGACCGATCGCCATGGCCTCGAGCAACGCGTTCGGCACGCCCTCCGAATCCCCCGCCACCGACTCGCTCGGATGCAAGAACACGTGAGCCTCCGCCAACACTTCACCCAAGCGAGACTGCTGCACGAATCCCAGAAACCGCACCCGATCTGCAATCCCCAGCTCCGCCGCCAACGCGCGTAACTCCCCTTCCATCGGCCCTGTCCCCGCAATCGACAATTCGGCCGACGGCAGCCCCATCAGCGCAAACGCGCGCAACGTCGTCGCCAGCCCTTTCTTCGCGATCAGACGCGACGCCTGCACCAACCTCACCGGTCCGTCCGGCGGCACCGTCCGCTCGACAAACCTCATCTCGGGCACCACCGTCCGAACGACTCGCAACTTCCCTCGCGGGCACCCCATCGCCGCCACGCGGTCGAGCAACGCCTCCGACCGGCACGCCACCCAGGCGGCCCGATCAAACAACTCACCCCGCGCCGCCGCGTAGCCCTCCGAGGCAATCGCACCCGTCACGTCCGCCCCGTGAAACGACACTCCGAACGGGATCGGCAGCCGGCGCAGTAGCGGCAACAAATGAACCGCCACGTTTCCAAAAAATACGTGCAACACGTCCACCGACTCCTCCCGCAGAATGTTGAGCACCGCGTCTCCCTCCCGACCACTCATCTGCCACGGGTGCCCCGTCACGTAGCGCTCGATCGCCCGACCCCAAGCGCGAAACCAGACCCGCTTCACCACGTGCACGGCCGCGAGTGGGAAGACTTCCAAATTCTCGACCTTTTGCGTGATCACGAGCGGATCGAAGGTCGACGAGGCCACGATCTGCCGATGCACGTGGTGCATCTCCGGCTTCAGGTAAGTCGCGCAGAAAAACGCGACCCGCGCTTCCCTACCAATCAATTGCGAAAAGAATGAATCCCCTCGGCTTGCCCGGCTGCGCAGGATTCTCCGATACCGTCCCGTTCGTCCGGCCGTTCCCCGCCGACGTCGGAGCCGCTGGATTCACCAATTGCCACGGCCGCTGCTCGTTGAAAATCTTCGCCACGATCCCCGAAACCGCCGGATCCGGAGCGACCGGAATCCGCTCCGGTGCGGGTTGAATCGGAATCTCTTCCTCGTCCTGAAACACGACGAACTCCTGACCCCAACTCCCAAACGCCGAAATAACCCCGATTCCAAAAGCCAGCCAAAGCGTCTTCATGTCGTCAGTTTTCCTTCATGAAGCCGCGATTTGCAATTGTCTTCGACCGTCTCCGCTTCGCCCCAACCCGAAAACCATCCTCAGCCCCGCAGCGCTCTCGTCATCCCCCGAATTCCCGCCGCGACGCCGCCACCAGCTCCGCGTAGGTCTCCGACGGTCGGTCTCCCAGGTGATCCTCCACCGACCGCTCTGATCCCGCCGCGTAATCCACGGAAAATAATCCGAACCGCGCCGTGTAGGATCCCCATTCGTAATTGTCGGTCATCGACCAATGCAGGTAGCCGACCACCGGACACCCCTCCCGCCGCAACCGCGCCACCTCAGCAAGATGAACCCGAAGAAATTCGCTCCGCGTCATCGCGTCCGTCCGATGATCCGCGTCCCGGTTATCCCGCCGCCGTCGGTGCGCCATCCCGTTCTCGGCGATGAGAAGCGGTCGGTCGTAGAACTTCGTGTAGTAGGAACAGAAAAAATGCAGCCCCTCCGGCAGCATCCGCCAATCCCACCATTTGCTCGTGATCCCGTCCATCAACCACGCCTTGATCCCCTTCGCCTTGAACTCCAAATCGCGAAAATTCGGCGGCCTAAACACGTGGTCGGTAAACGGATCGTAGTAATCCAACCCGATAAAATCAAACACCCGCGCCCGCTTCGAGGCCTCCAGCTCGTCGAGAAAAAAGCTCAAATTGGCCGCCGTGAAGTAGCGCGGAGCCAACCAGCGAACCGCCCACGAAAGCACCCGCCCCAAAGTCACGAAGAAGCCATTTCGCAACGGCAACCGCGCCGCCCGCAACGCCTCCCGCAAAGCAACCTCATTGCGCGCCATCACCTCCTCCACCCCGCACGAAGCGCCACTCCGAAGTTGACTCGCTCGCTCCCGCTCGTCTCGCCCTTCGGGCTGCACCGCAGAGCTGGTCCAGTCTGCCCCGCGGCTTCCCAGCCGCCGGTTCTCGACGTTCGACTGCTCGCGGAGCGCGAGAAGATCCAAAATCACCTGATCCGACCAATAAACGTCGCTGCAGAACGTGTTCGTCGTGACCCTCACCTCCCCCCACTCCCGCGTTTCGTAGAGGTCCTTGATCACGTTGTAGGCTCGCACGTGGGCCGCCAACATCCGGTTGAGGACGCCCATTCCCGCTTTCAGGCCTCGCTTTTTTCCCGGGAAATGCGGGGCCAGATACGTGTTCTGGATCAACATGTTCGGCTCGTTCAGCGTGATGATCCATTGCAGCGGCCCGGTCTCGTGTTCCGCGACCAGCCGGGAATTGATTCGCTCCAACGTCACCCGTACGTAATCCGCGAACAATCCCACCGAGCGATCTTCCAGCCAGCCGTCGACGCCCAACCACGCCGGGTGCGTGAAATGCTGCAACGTCACCACCGGCTCCAGCCCCCGCACTCTCGCCGCCGCGATCCGGTCCGCGTAAGCATCAATCGCCTTGAGGTCAAAACCCGGCACCGTCTCCAGCCGCTCGACCGACGTCGACGGCTGGATCCGCGGCCACTCCAAGCCCAGCCGGAAGGCGTTCAGCCCCATCGCCTGCGCCCGGTCAAAATCCTCCTCGTAGCGGGTCCAGAATTTCGCCGCATCCCCGGTCGTCTCGACGCGCCCCGAACGCTCCGCCGCCGCCCAGTTATTCTGCGGCTCCCCCTCGCCGTTGTAGCCACCCTCGCTCTGATACCCCGAGGTCGACACACCCCACAAAAATTCGTCTCCGCTCATCTTACCCGCTATTCGTATTGGCTACTCAGTCCTTGCGCAAGAAACCCGGGCACGAAACAGCCCCGATCGTTGCCGATCGGGGCTGCCCGTAAAGTCAGTCACTTCGCAGCGTTCTTACGCTTTACGACGGCGCGCTCCATAGAGAATACCAACAAGCCCGAGGCCAACGAGGGCGATCGTGCCGGGTTCAGGGATAGCCGACACGGTAAAATTGTCGACACGACCGGAACCCGAACCAGAGATCGGACTACCGTTCACCGCTGTATCGTTGAGGTTGATCAATCGAAAGAAGACTGTTGCCTGATTGTTGATTGAGGTGACCGCCGAAAGATCGAAGCCCTTTAAGCTTTCGGTCGGAGTGACAGTCGTGTCCCAGCCATCGTTCGTCACGCTGTAAGTCCCGAAGCTTGTGAATGTCGTCCCATTCGTGCCGTAGGACAGCGAGAAGCTCGATGGGCCAGTGTTGCTGCTGGTTTGAGCCCAGTTAACACTAATTCCAGAGAGGCCTGTCGTGCTGACCTGAAACTGAAAAAACTCCAACGCGTTCCATCCATTCGAACTCCAAGATTCTTGGCTCCCGAAGCCCGCAGGATTTGAGAAAGTCCCGCCTGTATTGCTCGTTACACTTCCAAGACCAAACTCGGGAGCTAAGGGGCCGCCCGTTGTTGGAACCGAAGTCTCAAAAGTCCATTGAGCGATGGTTTGCGCTGAGCTAATCGAGGTGAACAGCAGAAGGCAGCTTGAGAAGAGAAGTAACTTTTTCATTTGTTTGTTTGATCTGGTTTTGAGCGATGAATGAAACACGCAACCCCCGTGCCACAACTGCCTTTCTGGTGACAATTCCGCCACAAATCTGCAAATCCTCCGCAACAGCTTGACCTACAACAACTCAGCAATCTGCACCGCGTTCAGCGCCGCCCCCTTGAGCACCTGATCCCCGCAAACCCAGAAGCTCAAGCTGTTGTCCATCGCGCAATCCAGCCGTAAGCGGCCCACCTCGCAATCGTCCTTCCCGGCCACGTCGAGCGGCATCGGGTAAAGCCCCTTCGCCGGATCGTCCACCACTTTCACGCCCTCGAAGCGATCAATCGCCTCGCGTGCCTCGCGGACGTTCACCGGTTTCTCGAATTCCGCGGTCACCGCCACCGAATGCGCTCGATAAACCGGCACGCGCACGCACGTGACCGAAGCCCGGAACATCGAGAGATGCATGATCCGACGTCCCTCGTTCTGCATCTTCATCTCTTCGCGAGTGTAGCCATTCTCGAGAAACGAATCGACCTGCGGGATCACGTTGAACGCGATCGGGTGCGCGAAAACCGACGGAATGGGCGATTCGCCACCGCCCGCTGTCGCAATTTGCTCGCGGAGTTCTTCGATGCCCTGCGCCCCGGCCCCGGATACCGCCTGATAGCTCGACGCGATCACCCGCCGAACGCGAAACCGCTGGTGCAGCGGAAAAAGTGCCATGAGCGTGACGATCGTCGTGCAATTCGGGTTCGCGATGATGCCCTGATGATTCTTGACGTCCTCGCCGTTGATTTCAGGCACAACGAGCGGCACGTCGTCGTCCATCCGGAACGCGGAGGAATTATCGACCACCACCGCACCTGCATCGACGGCGTGCTGGGCGAAATCCTTGGAGATCCCCGATCCAGCGCTGAACAACGCAATGTCCACACCCGCAAACGAATCCGGCGTCAACTCCTTCACGACCACGTCCTCGCCACGAAACTTCAGCGTCTTACCCGCTGAACGGGCCGACGCGAGAAGCGTCAATTTCGAAACCGGAAACTCGCGCCGCGCCAGGACGTCAAGCATCTCGACCCCCACCGCGCCGGTTGCTCCGACGATTGCCACGTGATACTGCCTGCTACTCATTAACTTGGAAAAAAATGGACGAGACCACTACCCCACAAAACGAACCCATCCAACCCCCATTTTCGCCCAGGCTCCGCGTCTCCGTGGGATCGCAAAGCCTGGACCTGCTCGACGAGCTGGGAGCCATCCAGCGCACTTACCCAATCTCGACGTCAAAATTCGGCCTCGGCACCGAACCCGGCAGCAACCGCACCCCCCTCGGTCGTTTCCGGATCAGTGAAAAAATCGGTGCCGCTGCGCCGCCCGGTGCGATCTTCGTCGGTCGCCAACCGACCGGCACCGTCGCGGACCAGAGTGGCTCCGAAGATCACGTTCTCACGCGCATCCTCTGGCTCGCCGGTCTGGACCCTGACAACGCGAATACTCGCGACCGGTACATCTACATCCACGGGACAAATCAGGAACATCTCATCGGGACCGCCGCCAGCCACGGCTGCGTGCGGATGCGCAACGCGGACGTGATTGATCTGTTTGACCGCGTGTCTCCCGGAACGTCCGTTGAAATCATCGCATAATTTCGTTGTATCCCCCCAAACTTGTGAGTAAATCCCCACAGCTACTCGCTAAGAAAGGAGGGGAAATTAATCTAATGAAATTCGTGAAAATCGCAGCAGTTGTCGCCATGGTGGCAGCTTCGTTCGCAATGACCGCATGCGAAACTGCTCCAGAGCCGGCACCGCCGCCAGTGAGCATGGGCATGTCCAAGTAATTTAACTCCTCGCAAGAGGAATTTCCGAAAAGGTCGGGAGCATCCGCAAGGACGCCCCCGGCCTTTTTTTTGTCCAACCGAAAGGTCCAAAGGTCAATGCGCCGCAGGCGGCTCAAGGAGCGGCGCACTCCCAGTCGCCACTTCAGACCTTCAAACCTTCCGACCCGCCAAGCTTCACCTTCCGACTCACGTAGCCACTCCCCTCCAGCGTGAATCGCCACGGCAAGTCCGCCCCGCGCGAGATCCCAATTCGCCCGTCCGCAATCAGCTTCGCCTTCCCGGTCGCAGCCTGAAAACTGCGCGTCGGATCCGCGCACAAATTCATCCCGTGATCCGTTGGTCCGATTCCCATCGCTTGCGTCAACTTTCCCGGCCCCGAGCACAGTTGCTTCACTGCGTCCCGCCCCCGCCGTTTCGCCATTCGTTCCAACCCCGCCGTCGGCTCCAGCGCCCGAATGAGCACGAAGCCGTCGCGCTCCCCCTTCACCAGCACGTTGAGCAACCAATGCACCCCGTAGTTAAGATAAATGTAAGCCGTCCCGGCGGCCTCCCGCTCCACGAACGCCCGCGCGCTCGGCTTGAAGAACGTGTGGCAGGCCGGATCGTCGACCGCGTCGTAGGCCTCCGTTTCCACAACGATCCCCGCACACTCTCCCCAGACGAGCGAGGCCCCAATCAGCTCCCGCGCACACACCAGCGGTGCCCGCTCAAAAAATTGCCGCTCGATCACCCGAGTTCGAAAGTCGTGATTCCAAAAATTCCGTCCACCGGCAAATCGGGCCTCCCGCCGAGATACATCCGGGCGGTCGCGAAAACTTCCGCCATCCCAAAACGCTCGGCCAATCCGACGCCAGCCACGTTGATTTCCGGGACGTCAATGTAAACCATTTGCCCAGCCGTCCCCGCGCACAGCCCTCGAAAAATCCAATCCGCCACCTTGGGATCATTCGCAAAGAGCGGCCCAATTTTCCAACCCTCCCGACACTCTCTGATCACGCCATAACCAAGAATCCCGCCGCCGTCCCGCGCAACAAGACCTCGACTGTTTCCCATGGCGATCCACTTCCCAAGGAAAGCCTCCCGGTCCGCTGGAAAAAATCGCCGGTCATACGCCGCCAATTCGGCCAACGGAACGTCCCCAATCTCGGTGAGTCCGCTGGGCGCCCCGCCGATGTCGACAACCCCTCCGTAACGAAGGTTTCGATGCGCCAGCTCAAACCCAAACAGCTTGCCGTATTGCCGCTCTTTTTCGAGCACGCCATCAATCCCGACGCATCGCGTCCGCAGACCGGCCATCGCCCGCTCAGCGAGTTCGACCCCGCAGCGATGACCGCGAAACTCCGGCTTCACGATGTAGAATCCGACAAATCCAAACGTCTCGCCGTACCGGACGCCCGAAATCACCCCGATCACTTCCCCGTCCAACTCTGCGGCAAAAAACCCACCCGGATCCGCCGCCCAAAACGCCTCGGCGTCCTCGTTTCCCGGATTCCAACCCTCCCGGGCCGCCCACTCGACGGCGAGCGCCAATTCGTCCCGCTCCAGGTTCCGGATCACCAGCTCGCTCATCCCCACAAAAAGCTACAACCCGGTCGGGTGATCCAGAAACTCCCACGGCACCTCCCACCGCTCCGCCACCTCGGCCGCCAGCGCCTTCACCCCGAACGTCTCCGTCGCGTAATGCCCGGCGTAAATCAGATTCACCCCCAACTCCTCTGCCAAGGTGAACGTATGGTTCGCCCCCTCTCCCGTGACGAAGGTGTCCACCCCCGCAGCCGCCGCCTTCGCCACCAGATCGCCGCCGCCGCCCGTCACAATCCCGATCCTCCTCACGCGCTCCGGACCCCCCGCCGCCAGATGGACCGGCGCGTTCACCGCCCGTTCGACCCGGTCAATCAAGTCGTCCAACCGGAAATCAACCGTCGCCCGCAGCCCGTATTTGACGAAAGGTTCCGTCTCCTCGACGCCAATCGCCCGAGCCAGCAGCGCGTTATTTCCCAGCGTCGGATGCTGGTCCAGCGGCAGGTGGGAACTGTAAACCGCCAGCCCACCCTCCATCGCGACCCGCAACTTCCGAAACGCCGCACCCTCCAACCGCTGCGCCCCACCCCACATCATCCCGTGGTGCACGATCAGCAGGTCCGCGCCCGCATCCACCGCCATTTCGAAGACCGACTCGCACCCGTCGACCGCCGCCGCCACCCGCGTCACCACCCCGCTGGCATTCTCGAGCTGCAAACCGTTGTGAGCATTCGGATAATCTTCGATCTCCGCCACCCGCAGTTTCCCATCCATCCAATCGACGATCTCTCTCAGATTCTCTTTCACGATGCGGAGCATGAAGAGCGCGAAGGATTATGAAACCCAAAACACCCCCGCCAGTGCCTTCCCGGCAAAAACCCTTCCCCGTCCAAACCTGAAAATTCTGTCAATCGCGCTCCAACTCCCTAGCCTCCCCACCCCATGTTAAAAGCCGGAATCGTTGGCCTACCGAACGTAGGCAAGTCCACCCTCTTCAACGCCCTCACCCGCACGCGGAAAGCCGCAGCTGCGAATTTTCCCTTCTGCACCATCGAACCCAACGTCGGTATGGTCATCGTCCCCGACCCACGCCTCGACGCCCTCGCCAAGCTCTCGAACTCCGAAAAAACCCTCCCCTCCGCCATCGAGTTCGTCGACATCGCCGGCCTCGTCCGCGGAGCCTCCGAGGGCGAAGGCCTCGGAAATCAATTCCTCTCCCACATCCGCGAAGTCGACGCCATCGTCCAGGTCGTCCGCTGCTTTGAGGACGAAGATGTCCACCACGTCGCCGGCTCCGTCGACCCCGTCCGCGACATCGAGGTGATCAACACAGAACTCATCCTCGCCGACATGGCGTCGCTTTCGAAACAGAAGAACCGCTTGGAGAAAAGCGCCCGCTCCGGCGACAAGCAGGCCAAGGCCGAACTCGCCCTCCTCGAGCGCCTCCTCCCCCATCTCGATTCGGGCAAGCCCGCCGCGACCCTGGATCTCGAACCCAACGAACGCCCCGTCCTCCGCGGCCTTTTCCTCCTCAGCGCGAAGCCTTCTCTCTTCGCCTGCAACGTGAAGGAAGACGACCTCGCCGAGATCGAAGCCGGATCATCCCCCGCCGCAAGGTCCGTCGAGGCCGTCCGCAACTACGCCCGCGAGCACCTCAACTGCGAAGCCGTCGTGATTTCGGCCCAGATCGAATCCGAACTCGCCGAACTCCCCCCCGAGGAAGCGCTGGAATTTCTTACCGGCCTTGGCGTCACCGACTCGGGCGTCTCCCAGCTCATCCGCGCCGCCTACGCGCTCCTCGGCCTCCGCACCTACCTGACAACCGGACCGAAGGAAACCCGCGCCTGGACCATCCACGACGGCGACAAGGCCCCCGCGGCGGCTGGGGTCATCCACTCCGACTTCGAGCGCGGTTTCATCGCTGCCGAGACCATTGCTTTCGACGACCTCATCCATCTCGGCTCCCAAGCCAAAGCCCGTGAAGCCGGCAAACTCCGCATCGAAGGCAAGGAATACGTCGTGAAAGATGGCGACGTCTTGGAGTTTCGTTTCAACGTTTAATCCGGGTTCCAGCCCACCGGGGTTGAAATCCCCACGGCCAAGCTCCGACCGGTGGACGATCTGCGTTCATGAATAGTCGACTTCTCATCGCATTACTCGGCCTCCCCCTAGCCGCGTCCGCCCAGGTCTCACCCACTACCAATCTCCCACCTTCGGGAGCAACGTCCGGCACCGTCGAGGGCGCGCGCACCCGCACAACCGAAGTCGTCCCCAACGGCTACGTCACGCAGGATGGGAAAACCTACGTCCTTCGCGATGGTCGGGTCTTCCTGCTCAAGGAGTCGGTCGACATGCAAATCATGCCCGATGGAATGATCCGAAACTTCGACGGCGAAAAAGTCCAGATTCCGGACGGACTCATGCTCACATCCGACGGTCGCATCGTGAAGGCCCCGGACCTTCCCGCGCTTGGCGACGATCCCTCCGGCGTGAGCTACTCACGAGATCGCGCCGAGACGAGTTCTGGCACGGCGGGTGAGGCGGGGATGGCCAGTCCCGTCGGTGGAGGCGACGACGGAACCCTGTCCAACGCGAGAGTCTCGGAGGGCGGCGGGGCCGGAAATGGCTACAACAACAACCTCGGCACAGTCGGTGGTGCCGTCGGTGCCAACGTTCCCGCATCCGCCGCCGCCGCCGCGCGTCAGAATTCGCCAATCGCCGGGCAGACGAACGGAGAAAGCAACGATCCGCTCGGTCGGGGGACTGCCACCACAGACCAGTCATCCACGACCACCAACCCCAACCTGTCGAACGCAAACGGTCAGATAAACTCGGGCAATTCCGGCGGCAACACGACGTCGAACCCCACCAACAACGCGGGTGGTTCGGGTAATCAAAATTCAGACCTCTCCGGGCAGTCATCGAATAATTCCAATAACCAGCCGAATAACACCACGGGTCAGCAAAACAACGGTGGGACTCAATCGAACGGCGACGCCGGGATGAATTCCGACGCGTCAAACGCTAGCGGCACAACCGGCGCCGCATCATCGAACACTTCCGGATCGTCCTCCTCGTCATCCAGCAATGGCACCAACTCGTCTTCCGGTAACGGAGCGTCCGGAGGCGGATCGTCATCCGGCGGTGGAGCGACTTCCGGTGGCGGCGCCGCCTCCGGTGGCGGCGGGGCTGGTCAACAATAGACCGCGACCCAAGCTGATCAGGCCGTGGCCACATCGTGGTCACGGCCCTCTCTTCTGCGTCGGATCAGCGAAAAACCCGCTTCATCTCCCGGCAGAAAGCAGGAATGTCGTCCGGCTTGCGGCTCGTCACCAGCTTCCCGTCGACAACCACCTCATCGTCCACCCATTCACCACCCGCGTTCGTGACGTCCGTCCGAATCGCCGGCCAAGAAGTTAATCGCCGCCCTTTGACCATTCCAGTCTCGATCAAAATCCAAGGTGCGTGACAAATCGCCGCGATCGGTTTGTCCATTTCCACAAACTCCCGAACAAACGCCACGGCATCCTCGTTGGATCGAAGAGTATCCGGATTAATCAGCCCACCCGGGAGCACCAGTCCATCGAAATCCCGGGCTTTCACGTCTTCCAGCTTCGCGTCGACCCGCACCGAGTGACCTTTCTCCTCGTGCTCCATCCCGTAGATTTTTCCCTTCTCGAGGGAAACAATCACCACGCGCGCCCCGATCTTGTCGAGAAATTTGCGCGGCCCATCCAATTCGCTTTGCTCAAAACCATCCGTCGCGAGAATGGCAAATTTCTTGTGGGAGAGTTCGTCAGTCATTTCGCAACTGAATCGCTAGACCACTTACTGCCGGCCGCACCAAAACCACCCCAACCCAAAAAAACTGCTCCGGGCGGGGGTCGAACCCACAACCTCTGCCTTCGGAGGGCAGCACTCTATCCAATTGAGCTACCGGAGCGTTGAACTGGGGAATATCATCAACCCACCCGTGAAAAGCAAGTCCTAGCGACCGCTCCTCCCCTCGCCGCGGGCGCGGACCGCCGCCTCCAGTTCCCCCGCAACCCGCACCCAACCAGCCCGGTCGTTCGCCACCTCCGGGAAGCGAATCGCCACACCGATGTGAACCTCGATCCGCCGCGGTCGCGGGCACCGCGCTCCCACCGGCATCGCGGCAAAGGCCCCCTCGATCCACGCGGGCACCACGGGGACGTTCGTCCCGGCAACCAACATTCCAATCCCGGAGCGGAACTTCGCCATTTCGCCAGTTCGTGTCCGCGTCCCCTCCGGGAAAAGCAGGTAAATCGAGCGCCCCTCCGCCAACCGCGATCGCAGCGCCCCCATGGCGTGAGTCCCGCAGCTCTTCCTCCACATCGGCAGAGCGTTCAAAAATGTCGCCGCGAACGCCGCCGCCGCCCGCGTTTCAAAGAAGGTGTCCCCCGCCGCGATCGGGAACGCGCATCCCGCGTGCCCCCGCCGCAACGAAGCCGACAGCGCCAACGCGTCCAAGTGGCTC
This sequence comes from uncultured Verrucomicrobiae bacterium, assembly GCA_963832325.1. Lineage (GTDB taxonomy): Bacteria > Verrucomicrobiota > Verrucomicrobiia > Chthoniobacterales > JAATET01 > CAVVKW01. The sequence continues at coordinate 497,784 of CAWHTR010000001.1, forward strand.
GAATGATTGGCCACCACCACGTAGGGCGGGTCCCTGGGCAAATGCTCGCGCCCTTCCACTCGGAGCCGGTGGCCAACCTTCAAATACCCCGCACAAGCCGCCGTCCATCCCAGATGAAGCGCCGCTTCCACGAGTCCCGCCTCCCGCGCGAGACTCCGCCACCGCTCAACCCGTCGCAACCCCGCGTCCCGCGCCGGATCGTAATCCCAGTCGTCCATCAGAAAAACAACCGCGTCGGTTGGTCCAGTCCCACCCCGGCAAAGTACCCAACGTAGTGAAACAGCGCCGGCCCAACGAAAAGCAAGCTGTCAAAACGATCCAGCACCCCGCCATGTCCCGGGATCAGCGCCCCCATGTCCTTGAGACCAAGGTCCCGCTTCACGCTCGAGATCACCAGGTCACCGAGCTGACCCGTGAACGCCAGCAGCACTCCCATCGCAACGAGATGGACCGGCGATGCCAACACCGTCCCGGCAAATACGAACTGCCCGAGCATTGCAAACAGTCCCGTTGTCAGCACCATCGCGCCCAGCGCCCCACCCCACGTCTTCCCCGGACTCGTCCGCGGTGCCAACTTCCGCCGGCCAAAAAACTTCCCGCAACAAAACGCAAAAATGTCGTTCAGCTCCACGCACAAGATGATCAGAAGTAGAATCGGCCGAAAATTTCCGTCGTTGGCAAAATAAGCCACGTGCCCCAGACAGACGCCGAACACGGCCAGCGAAAACACCCCCAGCGCCACCCGTTGCAGATAGCCCTTCGGCTCGTCCCCCACCATCGCCACGATCACCAGCAACGACACCCCGAGCGACGGCAGGGCCATGAAAAATCCATACCAGTGATCCATCGCGGCGGCGTAGATCAGGAGAATCCCTAACACCACCGTCGCACTCATCACCCGGTTCCGAAAAAATCCCGTCGCCCTCGCGAATTCGCTGTAAGCCAACAGACTCAACGCCCCCAGCGCACCCACGACCCACGCCCGTCCCAGAAGAATCGGCACCACCATCAACGGCACCAGCACCAGCCACGACCAATAACGCGCCCACAGCTCGGCCCGCAGCGTCGGCGTCAATTTTCCAGCCCACTGCAACAACTGGAAGATCACCGGCGTCACCGCCAGTAGCCCGGCCAATCCCACCACGATTCCGAGCGTCACCGGATGCTCGAAAGCGCTCACTCCGGCAACCTCCCAGCGATCCACTTCAACCGCTGAACGCAAGTCCACCCGCAGCCAGCCGCGATCACGCCCAACGCAATCGGCACGAATTCTTGAAAACCAACCGCCGCCACCAGACAGGCCACCGTCATCCAAAACATGCGCTTCGGCTTGGCCATCACCCCGACGAACGCCTCCCCCGCCCCGTTCGACGCCCCGATCGCCCGCACGTAAGCCGTCATCAGCGCTCCCGCCGCCGCCAGCCACCCCAGCCACGGCACGCTCCCGATCGCGTATCCAGCCCCGACCAACGCCGCCGCGTCGGACACGCGATCCGGCACCTCGTTCCAGATCGGCCCCAGCCGGGACTTCCGTTCACCCTCTATCGCCACCATCCCATCGAGCATGTTGCACAGCAGCCGCCCCTGAATCATCAGCCCGGCCAGTAGGAAAAATACCGCCGCCCCCCAACCACCGATCTCCGCCGTCCCGGCGAGCAGACCACCGGCCAGCAGGCCAAAGACCAGTCCTGCCGCCGAAATCGTGTTCGGTGCCACCCCCGCCCGAGCTAACCCCGCCGCCATTCGGCCAAAGACCGGAACGCTCCGCGACTTTAACGGACGCCGGGAAAATTCATCCGCCATTCCGAACATCATCGCCACGTTCGACCCGCCACCGCCAGCCGATACTCACGCGATTTCAGAGCCAAATCCAAATTGACAACCCGCGGAAACCCGGTATTTCTTACCGCTCCTGTCATTGCAGCTGTAGCTCAATTGGATAGAGCACCTGACTACGGATCAGGAGGTTCGGGGTTCGAATCCCTGCAGCTGCACGATTGGGACTTTTCGACCCGCACCGGGTCAACGTCCGGGCGGGATTTCCGGATTGAATGGAACCCGAGTCGCAACATATTCCGCGGTCGCTCATGAATCCGCTCGAAGAGCGGATCGGCTACAAATTCCGCAACTCGCTGCTTCTGGCCGAAGCCCTCACGCACGCGAGCATCTCGCTCGAACGGAAAAACTACCCGTTCGACAACCAGCGGCTCGAATTCCTCGGCGATGCTGTCCTCCAGCTCATCGTCACCGAGCATCTCTACCAGATGTTTCCCGACTTCCCCGAAGGAGCACTCACCAAACTCCGCACCCGCATCGTCTCCCGGAACGGCCTCAAGATCCACGGTGCCGATGTCGGTCTCGGCGGCCATCTCATGATGGGCCGCGGCGAGGACGCCAGCGGTGGCCGCGTCCGCCCGTCCACGCTCGCCGACGCCTTCGAGGCCCTCGTCGGAGCCATGTATCTCGACGGCGGCTACGATGTCGTCCGCGACTTCATCCTCCGCGAAGCGGCCGACGAATTCGCCGGGATGAAAACCCAGCCCGAGGAGATCAACCCCAAAGGCCGCCTCCAGGAGATCCTCCAAGCCATTTCCCCCTGCGCCCCGCGCTACGAAGTCCTCTCGCAGACCGGCCCCGAACACCAGAAACAGTTCGACTGCCGCGTCGTCTGGAATGACCTCGTTCTCGCAACCGGCTCCGGTCGCAGCAAAAAACAAGCCGAAGTCGAGGCCGCGACCCTCGCACTCGAACTCAAAAAATGGCTGCCCGCCCCGCCGCCTCCGACGCCCGCGAAAACGAAAAAATCTCCGAAGCCGAAAAAACCAGCTCGACCAACGCCCGGCCAACGGCTGGAAGTGTCCCCATGATTTACCCCTTCTCGCTCGGCTTGGTCGGCATCGTTGTCGGACTCGTCCTCATCGGCTCCCACGCTTTCGCCCTGCGCGCCCCCGACACCGTCCGACCGTTCCTGAAAACCTTCCCCCGCTCCCGCACCGCCGGAACCATCCTCCTGGCCATCGCCGCCATCTGGTCTTTTTGGCTCGTGAGCACCATGGACCTCGGCGAATTCGCCCGTCTGCGCACTCTTCTCGTCATCGCCGTTCCCGTCGGAGCCGTTCTCACGTGGCGTTTCGTCGACGAATTTCTCGCCGTCCGTAGCCTCGGCATCCTCGCGCTCCTCGCCGCAGGTCCCGTCCTCGAAGCCGCCTTCCTCCGCCCCGAGACCACCCGTCTCTTCATTGTCCTCCTCGCCTACGGCTGGATCTTCGCCGGATTGTTCATGGTCGGTATGCCCTTCCTCCTTCGCGACCTCCTCGCGTGGATCGTCCCCAGCACCAAGCTCTACCGCCAGACCAGTTGGGCCGGCGTCGCCTACGGCAGCCTCATTCTCGTCTGCGCCCTCGCCTTCTGGCTGTAGATCGCACGAGCGGACTCCGCCCCACGCCGCGCTCGGCAAACCAAACGGTCCGGCAGCAGGAACCGTTCAAGGAACGGCAGTTCGTCAACATCAACCCAACCCGATCTCGCGATTCGGCGGGGAGGCTTCCACCAAAAAAAGAAAGGCCCGCTCCGATCTCTCGAAGCGGGCCTTCCCGATAAATTTGTGAGTTAGGACGAAGTGTTAGTAACGTCCGCCACGGTCACCGCCACGACCGCCGCGATCTCCACGATCACGCCCGCCGCCGCCGCCGCCGCCACCACCCTTGTAGCCGCCGCCTCCGCCGCCCGGAGGACGTTCTTCGCGGGGACGAGCCTCGCTCACGCGAAGGGGACGTCCGTCCATGTCTTCTCCGTCAAGCTTCTCGACCGCGGCTCCCGCCTCGGCGTCGGAACCCATCGTGATGAAGCCAAAACCGCGCGAACGGCCTGTCTCACGATCCGTGACGATCTGCACGGAAGAGACCGTGCCACATTGTTGAAAAACTTCTTCCAATTCGGACTCGGTGGTCTGATAGGAAAGATTTGCTACGTAAAGTCGGTTGCCCATGTCTGAATAAGTGATGTGTGTTTGTTTTCGGTCCCGATCGCTCGGGCTTCACATCGGTTGATTCAACAACGGTGACGGTCGGCCTGGGAACTGGAGTTAGGGGTGGGGAATAATCAGGAATCATTCGGATTGCAATAGAAAACTCACATCTTCTCACCGAACCCACCACCGCACCGCATCGCGACATTGCCCTCGGGCAACTTCCCGGGGCATCTTTCACCGCTCATGATCAACCCGACGACCGCCGCCTTCCTGTTGAGAGGCGACCGCTTTGAATCCAGCGACTCGGTCCCGGTGACCGACCGCAGCTTCCGCTACGGCATGTCGATTTTCGAGACCATCGCCGTTCACGACTCGCGCCCACTCTTCGCCACCGCGCACCTTGACCGTCTCGGACGAGTCACCTTCCCTCTCCCCGCCTCCTGGCGCGAAGCCGTCCACAACTTCCTGACCGCCCCACCGATCACCTCCGGAGTCATCCGAATCTACGTCACGGCCGGCGACGGTTCACCCACGGACCCGGTCTCCGTTCCCCGCGTCATCGCGCTGGTGGAATCCTCCGCCCAGCCCGCCCCCCAGCCAGCCTCCGGCCGGACAATTTCCTTCATCCCGCAGCCACTTCCCGCCGTAAAAACCGGCAACTACTGGCCCCACCTCGTCGCACTCGAAAATGCCCGCGCCACCGGCGCCACGGAGGCCATCCTCACCACGCCCGCCGGACGTATGATTTCCTCCAGCATGGGCAACGTCTTTTTTCAATTGTCCACCGGCCTCGTCACCCCGCCGATCTCGGACGGCCCCCGCGACGGCGTCGTTCGCGAGTGGGTTCTCGCCAATTTCCCCACCATCGAACGCTCCGCCTCCACCGCGGACCTCCCCGACATCCGGGCCGCTTTCCTCACCAACAGCCGCGTTGGCATCCGCCCATTCTCCCGCATCGACGACCACATCTTCGAGCCGTCTCCGCTGATCGAACGCATCGCCGAGTCCTACCGCACTCAAATTCTCCGTGCGTAAAAAATCCGCCAAATCCGCCGACCCGCTCGTCACCATCGAGGCCGCGCTGGATCCCGCCACCCGCGACTCTCCCTCCGCCGCGTACGGACACGTCGTCCCCGCCGCCCAGCCCGCGGTCGCCGCCATCCTCGTCCGCCGCCACCCCAAGATCTCCACTTGGATCGTCTGCACCGACGCCCGCCGCCAGGAGGAAGTGGCCGCCGACCTCCTCGCCTGGGGTGCCCATCCCACCTTGTTCCCGGAACTCGAACCCCTCACCAACTCCGAGGGAATCGCCGACCCGGAGGTCCTCTCCGAACGCCTCGAAGTCCTCGGGCGCCTCGCCACCGGCGACAAGCTCTGCCTCGTCATCACGGCCGACCAGCTCGACTCCCCCGTCCCCGCCCCCGAGACCTTCCGTCGCCACGCCCTCACGCTCTCGGTCGGAGACCGCCACGACGTGGCCACCCTCGAGCGCACCCTCGCCAGCGCCAGCTACGAATCCGTTCCAAAAATCTTCTCCCGTGGCCAGTTCGCCCGCCGCGGCGGCATCCTCGACATCTTCTCCTGGCAACACAGCCAACCCATCCGCATCGAGTTCTTCGACGAAGACATCGAGTCCATCCGCAGCTTCCACCTGGACAGCCAAGTCTCGATCGAAAACCTCACCCGCTGCGAGATCCTCACCGGCGATACCGACAAGAAGCACGTCCCCCTCACCACCTACCGCAGGAAGGGCGACCTCACCCTCCACCTCGATCCCGAAGACCCACCCGACGATGAATCCGTCATCATCTCCCAATCCGAACTCCCGGACCAACCAGAGAAGGTTCCCTTCCACCCGCCGGGCATCGACGTCTTCGAAGCTGGCGACCTCGTCGTCAACGAAGCCAAACGCCGCCGATTCTTTGACCAGCTCCGCGAGTGGACCGGCGAAAAATGGAACGTCACCCTCGTCTGCAACAACGAGGGCGAATGGGAACGCTTCTCCGAACTCGCCCGCGATAACGGCGTCGACCCGCAGACCCTCCACTTTCGCGAAGGCAGCCTGATCGCCGGCTTCACCTGCCCCGCCGCCCGGCTGGCCGTCCTCTCCGACGCCGAACTGTTCGGACGCTCGGCCAGCCAGCGCGCCCGCCGCCAATGGATCCGCCGCGAACGCGCCGCCGCCGCCCGCGGCGGCATGGACTACACGGAGTTCGAGTCCGGCGACCTCGTCGTCCACCTCGACCACGGCATCGGCAAATACATCGGCCTCGAACATCTCGAAAGCGCCCCGCCCTCGGACCCCGACACTCCCGCCGCGACCCAACAGGTCCTCGCCCTCGAATTCGCCGACAGCAGCAAACTCTACGTCCCCCTCGACCAAGCCTGGCAAGTCAGCCGCTACGTCGGACTCGGCAAGCGCAATCCCCCGCTCTCCACCCTCGGCGATGGCAAATGGCAGCGCGCCATGAAAAAAGCCGAACGCTCGATTTTCGAATACGCCGCCACCATGCTTCGCCTCCAAGCCGAGCGCGACACCAGCGTCGGCCACGCATTCGGCCCCGACACCCACTGGCAGCACGAATTCGAATCCGCCTTCGTCTACACCCCCACCAGCGACCAACTCCGCGCCATCGAAGAGACCAAACTCGACCTCGAGGCCCCCCGCCCCACCGACCGCCTCATCTGCGGCGACGTCGGGTTCGGAAAAACCGAGGTCGCCATCCGCGCCATCTTCAAAGCGGTCATGGGCGGGAAACAAGCCGCCCTCCTCGCCCCCACCACCGTCCTCGCCCAACAACACGCGCAAACCCTCCGCGAACGCCTCAGCGAATATCCCGTCACGGTCGAATCCCTCCACCGCTTCCGCACCCGCGCCGAACAAACCGCCACCGTCGGCGGCCTCGCGGCCGGCAGCGTGGACGTCGTCGTCGGCACCCATCGCCTCCTCTCGGAAGACGTCATTTTCAAGGACCTCGGACTCGTCGTCGTCGACGAAGAACAACGCTTCGGCGTCCGCCACAAGGAGATCCTCAAGGACCGCTTCCGCCTCATCGACGTCCTCACGCTCTCCGCCACCCCCATCCCGCGCACCCTCTACCTCGCCCTCATGGGCGCGCGCGACATGTCCCTCATCGAGACCCCGCCGCCCAATCGCCAACCCGTCGAGACCACCATCTGCGCCTACGACGAACGTATCATCCGCGACGCCATCGTCCGCGAACTCAAGCGCGGCGGCCAGGTCTACCTCCTCCACAACCGCGTCCGCACCATCGACAAACTCGCCGCCCGCATCGTCGAACTCGTCCCCCACGCCCGCGTCGCCGTCGGCCACGGCCAGATGGGCGAGCACGAACTCGAACCCATCATGCGCTCCTTCGTCGCCGGCGACATCGACGTTCTCGTCTCCACCACCATCATCGAATCCGGCCTCGATATCCCGAATGCCAACACCATCCTCATCGACCGCGCCGACCGCTTCGGCCTCGCCGACCTCTACCAACTCCGCGGCCGCGTCGGCCGCTCCCACCACAAAGCCTACGCCTACCTCCTCCTCCCGCGTGAACTCATGACCGCCACCGGCGACGCCCGCAAGCGCGTCCAGGCCATCAAGCAATACTCGGAACTCGGCGCCGGCTTCAAAATCGCCATGCGCGACCTCGAGATCCGCGGCGCGGGCAACATCCTCGGCACCGCCCAATCCGGTCACATCCTCGCCGTCGGCTTCGATCTCTACTGCAAAATGCTCAAGCGCTCCGTGGCGACCCTCCAGGGGACAAAATCCGGAGCCGCCTCCCTCGCCACGGCCCGCCTCGACTTCGTCACCACCTCCGAGTCCGAGTTCATCGGCCATTCCGACCCTTCAACTTCCAACCCTGCGCCCGATCTCCTCCCGGCCTTCCTCCCCACCCGCTACATCGCCGAACCCCACGCGCGCATCGAAGCCTACCGCAAACTCGCCGACGCCCCCGACCGCCCCGGCCTCGAGGCCCTCCGCGCCGAGTGGACCGACCGCTACGGCCCCCCTCCCCCCGCCGTCGACCACCTCCTCACCCTCCACCACATCCGCTTCGCCGCCGCCACCGCCCGCATCCGCTCGGTCGAGACCCGCGACAACAAACTGATGCTCATGCAAAAGGGCGACTACCTCCTCTACGGCAAAAAGTTCCCCCGCTTGACTTCACCAACACCCGAAAATAAGTTGCGCGAAGTTCTCTCCTTTCTGGAAAAACGCCCGTCCGAATGAAAAATCTCCTCGCCGCCACGCTGCTCGCGGTTGCCATCGTCACCGCCCTCAACCCTCAGCACCTTCGTGCCCAGGCCGAGGTCGTCGACGGCATCGCTGCCGTCGTCAACGGCGAAGTCATCACCTATTCCCAGGTCCGCGAGCTCATCGGCACCCGCGAGCGCGCCCTCCGCGACGCCTACTCCGGCGAAGAACTTGCCAACAAGATCAAAGAAACCCGCCTCGCCGCCCTCAAGGACCTCATCGACCGCCAACTCATCCTCCAGGAATTCAAAGGCAAGGAACTCAACATCCCCGATTACCTCATCGACGACCGGGTCAAGACCATCGTCCGCGAAGAATTCGGCGGCGATCGGGCCGCCTTCGTCCGCACCCTCAAGAGCCAGGGTTACACCGTCACGAAGTTCAAAGAGGTCGAGAAGGACAAGATCATCGTCCAGGCCATGCGCTCGACCTTCGTCAAGGACGACTTCATCATCTCCCCCACCCAGATTCAGAACTACTACGACAAGAACAAGGAAGGCTACTCCACCCCCGAGCAGATCAAGCTCCGCATGATCGTTCTCCGCGAAGGCGGCGGGGACGGCCTCCCCGGCGGCGAAGCCGCCATGGCCGAAGAGATCCGCGGCAAGCTCATCGACGGCACCAGCTTCGACACCCTCGCCCAGATGTATTCCGAAGACGAAGTCACCCGCGACACCGGCGGCGACTGGGGCTGGATCGACAAAAAAACCCTCAGCGAACCCCTCACCAATGCCGCCTTCGCCCTCCGAGCCGGCGAGATCAGCGACGTCCTCAATCTCGGCAACAGCTACTACATCATGATGGTCGAAGCCCGGAAAAATTCCTCCGTCAAATCCATCAGCGACGTCCGCGACGAGATCGAACAAAATCTCATCCAGCTTGAGAAAGGCAAAAGAGTTCAGCAGTGGCTCGATACCCTCCGCGAGAACGCCTACATCAAAATCTTCAGTTGATGGGGAGCGCACGCGTCCCGCGTGCACCGGGAGGCCTCTCGCCTCTCGCCCTCAAACCAGCGCCCTAGGCGCATTTCCCCTCACAACCGCGACGTGAGCACCAAAATCGCCATCACCCTCGGCGACCCCGCCGGCATCGGCCCCGAGATCATCACCGCCGCCCTCGCGACGAAACCGTTTCCACTCGGAGGCATTACGTTCGAAATCATCGGCGAAACAACCGGCCACACCCCCGGCCAACCCACCGCCGCCTCCGCCCGTGCCAGCTGGGACGCCCTCGAAGAAGCCACCGCCCGCGCCCTCTCCGGCGAGTTCGCCGCCGTCGTCACCGGCCCGGTCAGCAAACACCATCTCCACGAGGTCGGTTTCGAATTCCCCGGCCAAACGGAATTCTTCGCCGCTCGCTGCGCCACCCCCAACCACGCCATGTGCCTCACCGGCGGCCGGCTGACCGTCGCCCTCGTCACCGCCCACATCCCGCTCGCCGAAGTCGCCGGACTCCTCACCACTCCCGAGATCATCCGCGTCGGCGCCCTCCTCGCCGCTCACTGCCAACAACGCGGCCTCGCCCACCCCCGCATCGCCGTCGCCGGCCTCAACCCCCACGCCGGCGAGAACGGCGACCTCGGACGCGAGGAAATCGACCTCATCGCCCCGGCCGTCATCGCCCTCGCGACGGCCGGGATCCCCGCAGACTTCGCCGGCCCACTCCCCCCCGACACGGTTTTTCACCGCGCCGTCGAAGGCGACTTCGACGCCATCCTCTGCATGTACCACGACCAGGGCCTCATCCCCCTCAAGCTCCACGCCTTCCATCAAGGCGTGAACGTCACCCTCGGTCTCCCCATTATCCGCACCTCCCCCGACCACGGCACCGCCTTCGACATCGCCGGCAAAAACCTCGCCCGCCCCGACTCCCTCCTCGCCGCCCTCCGCCTCGCCGCCGAACTCGCGACCACGGCGCCCCGTCGGAGAGTCTAAACCAAACCCTGATCGGTCGTTTGGTCCAAATCGCCGCCGATTTCCGACCGGATCAGCCGGATCGGCACTTCATTTGCTTTCGAACGTCCCTCTCTCTGAACTGACGTGGACGGATTACTCATCGCGATTGCATTCTTATTCGGCCTGATCGCGCAGCAACTCCGGCTTCCGCCGCTCGTCGGATTTCTCGTCGCTGGATTTGTCCTCAACGCCATGGGCAAAACCGGCGGCCCGACGCTCGAGTTCCTCGCCGACCTCGGCGTCACGCTCATGCTGTTCTCCATCGGCCTCAAGCTGAGGGTTCGCAGTTTACTGCGACCCGAGATCTGGGCCGGGACGTCGCTGCACGCAGCCATCACCACCGGCGTTCTCTCCCTGGCGCTGATCGCCCTCGCCGCCGTCGGCGCTCCGCTGCTTGGCTCGCTCTCCTTCGGAACGGCTGCGCTCATCGCGTTCGCCCTCAGTTTCTTCGAGCACGGTCTTCGCCGTCAAATCACTGGAGGAAAACGGCGAACTGGGATCGCTGCACGGCCGCATCGCCATCGGCATCCCCATCATGCAGGACCTCCTTGCCGTCGTTTTCCTCACGTTTTCGAGCGGCAAGATTCCGTCGCTCTGGGCCATCGTGGTGCTGGGTGCCCTCATCGTGCTGCGACCGGCCATGGGGTGGATCATCTCCCGTTCCGGCCACGGGGAACTCGTCACCCTTTGCGGCCTCTTCTTCGCGCTCGTCGCGGGTGCCAAAGGATTCGAGGCCGTCGGACTCAAGGCCGATCTCGGCGCTCTCTTTGTAGGTACCCTCATCGGACAACACCCCAAAGCAAAGGAGATCAGCAAATCCCTCGGCTCCATCGTCGACCTTCTCCTCGTCGGATTCTTTCTCAACATCGGCCTCAAAGGCCTCCCCGATCTCACCGGGCTGTTCATCGCGCTGGGGATCGTCCTTTTCATTCCCCTCAAGGGGATGCTCTTCGTCGGAATCCTCACCCGCTCTCACCTCCGCGTCCGCACCTCGTGGATGTCGGGTCTCGCCCTCGCGACCTTCAGCGAGTTCGGACTCATCGTCATGGCCGTCGGGGTGAAGAACGGCTGGGTCGGCTCGGAGTGGCTCGTGATCCTCGCCATCGCCCTCTCCGCCAGCTTCCTCCTCGCCGCACCGCTCAATCGCTCAGCCGAGGCGCTCTACGAAAAATTCTCCCACTTTCTCCGCCCCTTGGAAACCGACGGCCGCCACCCCGACGACATCGTCCTCCCCGACAACGGGGAGCAGATCGCCGTCTTCGGCATGGGCCGGGTCGGCCTCTCCGCGTACCGCTCCCTCGAGCGCCGCTACCCCGAACGCGTTGTCGCCTTCGATCGCGACCCCGCGTCGGTCGAACGTCACCGCGAACTTGGACGCAACGTCGTGCTCGCCGACGCCACGGACGCCGAGTTCTGGAATCAAGTCTCAACCCGCGGAGCCAAATTGGAACTCGTCATCCTCGCCATGTCCCGGCACAGCATCAACCTCCACGCCGCCGAGACTCTCCAGCGGACCGGCTTCGACGGCGTCGTCGCCGCGACCGCCAAGTTCGATGATGAAGTGAAGCAACTCCGGGCACTCGGTGTCGACACCGCCTTCAACCTCTACACCGAAGCCGGCACCGGCTTCGCCCACCACATCTCGAAAGTATTCCACCAACAACGCCCCGACCTCGACTCCGCTTTCCGAGCCTCCCGCTGATCTCAGCGTCACAGGAAAATGGAATTCAACGAACTCCCGCCGAGGCACTGAGACCCAGGGAGTCGTGTATTTTAAAGCAATACCAATTGCATACAAAGCAACCGCAAGATAGGAGGATAAACGATCTGTTCGTATGTCCAAATGTCCTCTTATCGTTTTTGTCGCTCTCCTCACCCTGCCGATTTTGTCCACCGCCGCCCGCCCGGAGCGCATAGGGCGAGTCGCCGGTGACCTGACCAGCCTCACCACCGCCCCTGGCCAGCGAGTCCTCCTCGCCGACCGAACCAACGGCAGAAGGAATCTTGGGCGAATCCTTGAACTGAACAAAAATCAGCTCACCGTCCTCCACTCCTTCCGTGGCTACGATGGTGCCAACCCCAGCAAACTCATCACCGTTCGCCGCACAACGTACGGCATCACGCCTATCGGGGGTCGTCACAACAACGGCGTTCTCTTCCAGCTCACCCGCACCAGCTTCCGCATCCTCCACCATTTTACCGAGGATGAAGGCTACCCGGTCTCCCTGAAATCACATGGCTCCAATGTATACGGCGCGACAATTCACGGAACCTTCGCCAAGAGTGGCCGATCTACTGAATTCACAGGCACAACTTATTCGGGAGACGTCGCGCAAATCGGAAACACATCATACTTCCTGCAAGACTACTCCGATGAAATCCTCGCATTCAGAACCGGCGATCTACCCGTCACGGTTGCCAAAGGAAACGGGATCTACTCCACGAACGTCGCGTGGCTGCCGTCCCGGAACAAAATTGTCGGAGTATCTACCTCTGGAGGGCCATTCCGCTACGGGAGTGTTCACCATTGGAAACCCGGCGCGCCGCAACCCGAATCGCTCTTTGACTTCCAATCCTTCAACGGCGGATACCCCCGAGCCGCAGCCATTTCACCTCGCGGCGCCCTTTACACCGCCAATGCCGAAGGCATCTGGCAAATCGGCAAACGTCCGAAGAAGATTTCCACCCTGCCCGCATCAGCTCTCCACTTTGCCGGCCGCAACCTCTACGTCATCAGCTCCCGGACTTACAGTGAGACGGAGATTTGGTTGATTCGTGACGCTCGGTAGCTCCGTCGACGCAAACTTCTCCGCGGCGTGATCCAGACGGCCGACCCCCGCTCCCGTCGGATCCAAGCTCAGCTCGAGATCGTTCGCGCGAAGCGCCAAAAAATCTCACCTCACGCGGCCGCCCGCACCGCTTCGACCTCGCGAAACCGGAATCGCTCGGCGTATTTCCCGCCGTTGAACTTCCGGCAGCACTTCAGGCAGGCCATCCGACCCTTCGTCCGCCGCACCCGCTGGATCACCGTCAGGCAGGCCGGACATTGGTAAGCGTATTTCCGGGTCATCCGCCGTGGCTTGAAGGGCAGGTTGTGGCACCGGGCCTCGCCGGCGATTCCAAGATCCGCGCAAGCCCGCCGCCACTCCGGCCCGTGCGGCGCGATCCGTCGGCGACCCGCCCGCTCCTGCGCCACCAGGTGCGCCAACTCGTGACGCAACGTCGTCTGCACCTCGGCTGCGGACACCTCGATCAGCTTCGGGTTCAAGGTCACCCGCCGCGTCCGCCAGCAAGCCGTTCCTGCGGTCGTGCGCATCCGCGGATTCCACACCACGCTCACGATTTTACTCAACGAGAGACACCCCGCCTGCTTCAGCAACACCCGGGCGACCTCCTCCAGGATCGGGTCGGCCCGCAGCCCGGCGTCCGCCATTCGCCTGCGCGGCGGCTCCGGCACCTCGCGCATCGAATTGATCTTCGCCAGCAAGCTACGCCCGAACTCGAACGCCAACTGCTTCGTCACGCCGCTCACACCGCCACCTCCTGCCGCGCCAGCACCCGACCCAGTGCACCGATGGCCCGATCAATGTCCGCCGCAGTCGTCATCTTCCCCAGCGAAAAACGCACCGTCGCCTGCGCGACGTCCATCGGCACCCCCATCGCGAGCAAGACGTGCGACGGCATCACCGACCCGACCATGCAGGCCGAGCCGCTCGACACCGCCACGTCTTCCAAATCCAACCCGATGAGCAACGTCTCGCCGTCCGCCCCGGGAAAACTCACGTTCAAAGTGTTCCCCAACGTCGCCTCGATCGAACCATTCCGCCGCGCCCCCGGAGCGATCTCCTGGATCCCCGCCCACAGCCGATCCCGCAATTCCGCTTCCCGCCGCTGCTCCGCGTCGAAGTCCCGCGTCGTCAGCTCCGCCGCCACCACCATCCCCACGATCGCCGCCACGTTCTCCGTCCCCGGACGCCGCTGGTTCTCGTGGAACCCGCCGAAATGCAGCGTTGTCAGCGGAACCCCCGCTTCCAAAAAGAGCACCCCCGCTCCCTTTGGGCCGTAAAATTTGTGCCCAGCAAACGAAGCCGCCGTCATCCCCCGCACCGCCACCGGCAACTTTCCGAACGACTGCACCATGTCGCTGTGAAAAGCCACACCAGCCCCGCGCACGAGTTCGGCGATCTCCCCCACCTCCTGAATCGTCCCGGTCTCATTGTTTGCCGACATCACGCTCACCAGCATCGTGTCCGCCCGGAGGGCAGCGCGCACCTCCGCCGGATCGACCCGGCCCTCCCCGTCCACACCCAACCGCGTCACCTCGTACCCCTCGTGCTTTTCCAGGTAGTCGAACGCGTGCAGCACGGCGTGGTGCTCCGTGGCCACGGTGACCACGTGCTTCCCCTCCGCCGAGCGGCTCCTCGCCAACCCCAGGATCGCCAAGTTGTCCGACTCGGTCCCGCCCCCAGTGAAGATCACCTCGTGCGACTTCACGCCCAACAGCGCCGCAAATCGATCCCGCGCATCGTCCACCGCCGAACGCGCCCGCCGCCCGATCCCGTGGATGCTCGACGCGTTCCCGTAGTCGGCGCCCAGGAACGGCAACATCGCCTCCAGGGCTTCCGGCGCCAGCGGCGTCGTCGCGTTGTAATCTAGATAACCCATACCAAAGCGTCATCGCCCTTCGGGTCGTGTTTTTCCAGGATCTTGATCTGCTTGTCCTCGTAGCTCACCAGCGAGCGCGGCGGCACGCTGTGCGTCAGAAAAACGTTCGCCCCGATCGTGCTCCCGGCGCCCACCACCGTATCGCCGCCCATGATCGTCGTCCCGGCGTAGATGGTAACCCCTCCCTCCACGGTCGGGTGCCGTCGCTTCCCGCGCAAGGCCTGCCCGCCCGCCAGCGACCGCCCGATGAGCGCCACTCCTTGATACAGCTTCACCCGATCCCCGATCACGCTCGTCTCACCGATCACCACCCCCGTCCCGTGATCGATGAAAAAATGCGTCCCGATCCGCGCCCCCGGATGAATGTCGATCCCGGTCCGCCCGTGCGCCCACTCCGTCATCATCCGCGGCAACAGGGGAACCCCCGCCTGGTAGAGCCGATGCACCGACCGCTGGATCGCAATCGTCTCCACGAACGGATACGAGAGTATGATCTCCTCCAAATTGATGGCCGCCGGATCCCCCGCAAACGCCGCCTCGATGTCCGTCTGCAGCAGCCGCCGGATCTCGGGCAATTCCCGGAGGAAATCCCTCACGATTCCCCGCGCCCGCGCCCGCGGACAATCCGGATCATCCGTCCTCATGCTCTTGCAGACCTCCTCGCCGAGACGCTCAGCCAGACTCTCGATCCGTCCCGCCGTCAACTCCCGCAACCTCGCTCCGGCTACCGGATTCTCATCGTGAAAACCCGGAAACAGAATTTGCAGCAGATCCTCACAGATCGACGCCACCGCCCGCTTCGACGGCAGATTCAGCCCATCCGTATTGTTGAGTCCCCCCACCTCCGCGTAGGACGCCAGCACCGCCTCGACCACTTCCTCAACCGAATCGTCCATCCCGTTCAATTTCTCACGCGAATCCGCGATACCACGAAGAAATTATTTAAAAAAAATCCGCCGAGCTCGCCACCGCCGCACTCCTCGGTTCGAAAACCACCACCCGTCGCCTCATCCGCAACTTCGCACCCTCCGGTGATTCGTCATCCCGCCAGCGCCCCCCGCCCGATCCGGCACCGGAATCCCTCCGTCTCGATCCCGGTCCGCGCCTTGTACTCGAGCAAAATCGCCTGCCGCACCGCTTCGACCCGATCCGCCGCAACCAACGAGACCGTTGCCCCGCCAAAACCTCCGCCCGTCAGCCGCGATCCCAGCACCCCCTCCTGAAGCAACGCCACCTCGACGAGCACGTCCAACTCCGGCGTACTGTTCTCGAAGTTCTCCATCGAACTCCGGTGCGACGCCGACAACAACCGCCCAAAGGCCGCCACGTCCCCCGCCTCCAGCAACTTCACCCCCGCCTCGACCCGCTCGATTTCGCCGATCACGTGCGCCGCCCGACGCCGCGTCTCGTCGGGCAAATCGGCCACCGCCAACATCGACGAATCCGCCTCCCGCAGCGACCCAACCCCCATTCCCCGCGCCGCCGCGATGCACTGCTCCCGCCGCTCATTGTATTCCCCTCCACTCAGCTCGTGGTGCGCCCCGGAATTGACGATCAGCAGCTCCACCCCCCCCGGGAACTCAATCGTCCGCACCGACTCGTCCCGGCAATCCAGGTGAACCGCCCGCCCCTCCTCGCCAAAAACCGAAGAGACCTGATCCAATAGCCCGCAATTCACCCCCACGAATTCGTTCTCTGCCCGCCGGCAAATCTTCGCCACCTCCATCCGACTCAGATCCAAGCCGAACAACTCGCGCAGGAACACCGCCGTCGCCACCTCCATCGCCGCCGAGCTCGAAAGCCCGGCCCCGACCGGAAGATTCGATTCGAATACCGCCCGCACCCCCGCGATGGGGAGTCCTTCCCGCCGCATCACGTCCATCACCCCGACGACGTAGTCACTCCAATCCCCCCGCTTCGCCAACCCAGCTTCGACGTCCACCTCGATTTCGCCATATCCCCCACTGGATACCGCCACCGCCGAAGAACCCGATCGCTCTCCCGCGACCGTCACCCCCAGATCAAGCGCCGCCGAGAGCACGACACCTTGATTGTAATCGGTATGATTCCCGAGTAACTCGACGCGGCCGGGAGCAAAACAAGTCAGCATCCCGGGACGCTATCAGCCCCCCGAGCCAAACTGCAACCCGGGGAGCGCACCCGTCCCGGGTGCGAGCCGCGGCGTCCCGCCGCGTCACCCGGAAGATCGAGCGAAGCGAGAGAGCCGCAACCCCTCACTCGCCGCCGATCAGCACCCGCCGGCTGACCGAATTCCCCCGCACCTCGGGCGCGTACATCGCGTGCCCCACCGCGGGCAACGCCGAAAAATCCCCCGCCGTCTCCGCTCGCAGATCATATTTGATCGTCCAGATTCCCTGCTTCAGCCGACTCGCAAAGAGCGCCACGTTCCGGTCCCGCAACTCGCAGTAAATCGGCACCACCGTCCCATCGGAATGCTCCGCCGTGAGCGTCATCCCGCTCTTCCCTTGCACCGCCTCGAGTCCCGCCGGCTTGAGATCCTCGACGACCAGATACTCCAAATCATTCTTCGCTTCCAACGTGAGGACCACCTCGACCCGATCACTCGGCTGCGCCCGTTGATCCGCCGCCCACGCCGCCCGGTCGTAACGGTAGCCATCCAACAAGGTCCGTTTCGGCTGCAGCAGGAAATACTCCCGCTTCACAAAAAACTCGTTCCCCCGCGCCGGAATCGGTTGCTCCAGCGAAAAGAAAGCCGCCTCCGCCGCCACGTACAGCGGACCATCCCCACCCGTCCGCTTGATCGTCACCTGATTCGCCCCGTCCACGATCACGGCGGGATCGACGTCGAAATTCATCATTCCATCCAGCGCCGTCGCCTCCTTCACCTCACCGACCACCCGACCATTCACCGCCACCTCGAATGACACCGACCTTCCGAGTTCCTTGGTCGTCGCCAGGTAACGGCCCATCGCCAACACCACCACAGCCGTGTCCCGGGTGTTTGACCACCGACCGCCGCGCCGATTCTTCACCAACCAATTCATCGCCGGCTCGACCAACTCGTTCCCTGGATCCACGGCCAACAAAGCCTGCAGCGCAAACGCCGTCGCCTCCACGCCGCCGTCCTGCCAACGCCAAAATGCCCCGTCCGATCCCCAATGAGCCGTCGGAATCGCGTTCTCCGAAGGCTCACCCGCCCCGGCCATCGCCGAGACCCCCGGCTGATCCTCCACCGCGACCCCGTCGCGAAGATTCCGCACCATCACGTCCGCCTTCGCCGCATCTCCGAAACCGTGCACCGCCAGCGTGAACAACGCGCGACCATACGCCGACAGTTGATCCCGCTTCCCCCAGACGTTCGCCACCGCCGCGTTCTCCTCCGCCGACAACTTCGTCCCAGCCGAATGCGCCGCCGCCAAGGCGTGCAGGATCCAACTCTGCCGGTCCGGATCGTTCGTCGCGTTGACGACCTGCGACCGCAGCCACTTCGACCCCCGCTCGATCATGGCACCCCCGACCTCGACCCCCGCGATCTCCGCCTGCCGCAATCCCCACACCACGTACACCGTCATGAACTCATCACCCTCACCCCCGCCCCACCACGGCCACGATCCATCGTCCCGCTGCAACGCCCGCAACCGGTCCAACCCGATTTCCACGACCGAATCCAACTCCGCGACACCGGGCTGTCCCGTCGCCACCGCCGGGAGAAAACCCGGATCAATCCCACCAAACATCCGCCCGACCACCGCCGCCTCGTCCAACCCCAGATCCCGCAATGTCCGCGCCGTCACCACCGCCGGCAGGAACCGACTCATCGTCTGCTCGACGCAGCCGTACGGATATTCGATCAGGTAAGGAATTGCGTCCAAAGCCGCCGCCGCCAGGCTCGGCGTCACCGAGATCGTCAAACTCTCCGAACCCTCCCGCCGCTCCGCCGGGATCGTTAGCCCAAATTCCGTCACCTCCCCCACGGCCTTCCCAGCCGCGTAGGCGCTGACCTCGATCCCATTTTCCTCGACCGGCAAAGTCTTCGCCAGCCCGTCGTTGAGATCGCCTCCCACCGCCGTGAGCGTCAGCTTCGCCGACCCAATCTCCGTCGCCTTCACGACCCAATCCGCGCGGGCACTTCCCCCGGCCTCGATCTCCAAACTCTTCGGCTCCGGCGCGGCTTCGAGTCCCTCCACCTTCAGCTCCGCCCGCGCTTCCACTGCCTTCCCCGTCCGGTCGTTCACCACTCCCGCGACAACGGCGGTATCTCCGACCACCAGAAATCGCGGCGTCTGCAAGCGCGCGATCAGCGGCTTCGTCGTTTGCGTCGTCACCTCGCCCATCCCGAATTCCGCGCCTTTCGTCACCGCCCGCGCCTTGGCAACCCACGTTGTCAGCGATTCCGGATACCGCATCGACACCGACGCGAATCCGTTCGCGTCCGTCTCCACGCTCGATTTCCAGAACGCAACCGCCCGGAAGTCACTCCGCACGGTGACCGCCGCCGCCTCCCCGCCGATTACTTCCTCCGATCTCGCCATCGGAGCGGCGGCGGCCATCGGCATGGCGAAAGACTTATCCATGCTCTCCGGACCGTCTTGATCAGCCATCGCCGAATACTCGCGACTTCCAAACCCGCCCGAAAAACTCACCGATTCGACGATCTCCGTCGGTTCGACCCAGTAGCTCCTCTGACTCATCGAAGTCATCAATTGCGCCTCGTCCCCCCGATCCTGCCCGAAGAAAAATTCCAGCGGATCACCCGCGTAATCCTCCTGGATCGCAGACACGGCCTCGTCGACCACCCCGAGCGACAACTCCCCCGCGACCGCCTCCCCCGCCGCGTCGGTCAACCGAATGCCGAACGTCCCCTCCTCACCAGGCAACACGGTCAGTCGTTCGGGCATCAACTCCACCTTCAATTCCCGTTCGTACGGCGGCACCTCGACCATCTCCGTCGCCGCGTGGATTTCCAAATTCTGCACCAGTGCCGCCGACACGAACACGTTCGGAACCAGCCGCTCCTCCACCGGCAATTCCACCAAGGCCGCCTCCCCCTCGACGTGCACCACCTCCGCCCGAAACATCTCCCCCCCCGCGTGCACCGTGAGCAACACGTCCCGCCCCGACGCCTCGGTAGCCACCAACACGGGGATCGTCTTCCGCCCCCGCTCGACCCGCGCATCCACCACGATCTCGACCCCCTCCGCGTGATACCCCGTCAACTGGGCGTCCTTCGACGCCGCCCACACGCTCGCCTCCGCCGTCACCGGCGGTCCATCCCCGTCCCGACCCTGCCAGCGCGCCCGGTAGAATCCCTCGCTCTCGGGCGTAAATTCGAGCGAACCCGTCCCATCAGCGCCCAGCGCCACTTCGACTCGTTTCACCTCCTCGCCCACGTATTCCCGCCGCTTCAACCGCCAACCCGCCTCGCCACTCGGGGGAAAAACGTCCCGCCGCAACTTCGCCAATTCGGCTCCCGTCACTTCCCGCCCCCTCGGGTCCAACCACACTTCCTGCCAGATCTCGCGCGAGACCGTCACCGTCCCCTTCGCCGCCACCGCCCCCCCATTCGCATCCTCCCCCGCGATCTTCACCGTCACCGGGTCTTTCAAAAAAACCACCCGCCGCTCCGCCACCAAATCCACAAAATACCCCTGCCGTGCCACGACGATCCCCGCTCGACCCACAACCTCGCGCCCGGTCGCGTCCACGACCCGCACCTCGACCGTGTATTCCAGATCACTCGGCGAATCGATCGGCGTCGCGATCTCGATCCGCGCCTTCCCATCCGGCCCGGTCCTCACCGTGTCCTCGCGAATCACCCTTCCCGGCTGCGACGTCGGCATCGAGCGATCCATCCGCCCCCGCCCGCGCATCCCCCCATACGGCACCCATCGCTGCCACGGCGCCTCGCGCACCACCACCTTCACCTCGGCATCAGACACCGCCCCGCCGAAATAATACTCCGCCCCGATCTCCACCCCCAGCGAATCCCCCAACCGCACCGACTCCCCCGCTTCCACTGGGATCCCCACCGACACCTTGTATTCCGGGAGCCGGTACTCCTCCAATCGGAACAACGTATCGGATCCCACCACATCATCACCGTGGAAAAATCTCACCGAATACTCACCCAACGGCATCTTCGCATCCGGCCGAAACTCCCCCCACGCCGTTCCGAAGGGCGTCAACTTGACCTCCCCGTCCGACACCGTCTCGCCCCGGGGATCCACCACCTCAAACCGCAACGTCTCCCCACCCGGTGTCGCTAACGCCCCACCAGCCCGCTTCCGCCCAATCAGTTTCCAACGCACCATTTCACCCGGACGAGTCGCCGACCGGTCCGCGTAGACCATGATCTCCCACGGATTCGCCAAGCTCCGGCGGTGATTCCCGCTCCCGTCTGCCACCACGGGCTGCCCCGCGGCCGCTCCCACCAGGACGAGATTCATCCACGAATTCTCCCCCGGCTCGTCGAAATCGAACTCCGTCTTGTCGTCACCGCCCACTCCATTCACCACCTTCCAGGTCCAGCTGCGATCTCCCCGCGTCGCCCGCCACAGCTTGAGTTCCGACCCCGGCACCACCGCTCCCGACCGGGCGTCCGCCACCATCACAACCGCCCGCCCCCCGATGGACTGCATCACCGCCGCCGCTCCACTCACCGTCACCAGCGTCCGGCTCGTCAACTTACCGCTCGTCGCCACGACCAGATACGTCCCGGCCTCCTTCGCCCCCGGCACCGGCGTCTCCTTCGTTTCAGTCATCCGCGACGCTTTCCCCCCGACCGACCATTTTCCCACTTCCGCCGCCCCATCGGTCTTCACGGCGTCGAGCCACCGCCCGGGATCTATCGATTTCGTCGGGCGAAATGCCGTGACCAGATCCACCCGGTAGGCCACCAAATCCACTTTCCCGGCGTTCCGCCAGCTCACCGTCACCAGAGGCTCAACCCCGGGCAGGTAAAGGTAGCTTGTGTTGATGTCCAGAGTCGGCCGCGTGAGGTCATCGATCCGCGCCTTCGCCTGCTCGGAAAATTGCGACTTCCCTTCCGGAAATTCCTTCAAGAAGCGCCGATACAATTCCAGCGCCCGGTCGAGATCAGGCGAGACAACCAGCCCGCCCTCGTCCGTCCACACGCTCTTCCCCGCCCGCTCGTTCCACTCCGCCAGGTGAAACAACGCCGCCTCGTAGACCGCCGTTCCCTCGCCTTCATCAAGCGCCGCCTGCCACTCGCGCCCAGCCCGCCGCAGGGAAAACGGATCCCCGCCCCGCCGCCAATAAGACTCACCGAGAAAATAATGTGCCCGCGCCTTGTTCTCCGGACTGACCGCGATCTCCAGCGCATTCGCCAGCACGTTCAACGGCACCTCCCGCCCGTAAGCCCGCTCCATCGGAGGCCCCGTCGCCTTCCACACGATCCCCAAATACCGCGCCCTCGCCGCGTCCAGATCCGTCGCCGCCGCCCACTTCGCCAAGGCCCGCTCGTAGTATTCCCAACCCTTCTGCCAGTTCCCCCCATCCGGTCCCAACGCCAACCACGAATCCCCCAGCGACTCCAACGCCTCCGCCGCGATCACGTCCTCCCCATCCGCCTCCAGGAGCCCCTCGAGTTCCTGCCGGGCCGCCTCGACGGCCGCCTCGTCCGGACCCGACCGCCACCGCGAATCCGCCAGGTAAAATTCGAGATTTCTCCGCTCCCCCTCCGGCACGTCCATCGCCGCCGCCTTCGCCCACGCCTCGTAAGCCAACCCATAGGATTTCTCCGAGTAAAACTTCGCCCCGGCCAGCTTCAGATCCTCAAAGGAATCCTGCCCCCACCCGACCCCGGCCACCCCCAGAAAAAGCGCCCAAAAGACCAAGAACCGAGGGAAAATCCGAACCATGACTCCATAATAACGGACAACCTCCCAATTCGATCCAAAAAAACTTCGAATCGACCGAACTAATCAGCCCCCACCCGGATGATCGCCGCAATCCGAGGGATCCGCCCGCTTTCCCGCAGCACCCAATTCACCAATCGCGGCCGGAGCCGCCCCCGGCTACTTTTTCTCCTCAGCCAGCAGCGCCTTCACTTTCGCCTCGATCTCCGCCGTGAGTGCCTCGTCGTCCCGCAGAGCCTGCTTCGCCGCGTCGCGCCCCTGCGCCAGCTGCGTCCCATTATAGCTCAACCAGGACCCGCGCTTCTCCAGCACGTTTTTCTCGATTGCCAGATCCAACAGCGAACCGACGCTCGAGATCCCCTCGTTGTACATGATATCAAATTCCGCTTCCGTGAACGGCGCCGCGACCTTGTTTTTCACGATTTTGACCCGCGTCCGGTTCCCCGTCACCGTCCCGTCACTACTCTTGATCGCGCCGATCCGCCGGATGTCACACCGCACGCTCGAGTAAAACTTGAGCGCCCGTCCACCGGGCTGCGTCTCCGGATTGCCAAACATCACCCCGATCTTCTCGCGAATCTGATTGGTGAAAATCACCACCGTCTGCGCCTTCGAAATAAACGACGTTAATTTTCGCATCGCCGCGCTCATCAACCGGGCCTGTGCCCCGACGGTCGAATCCCCAATCTCGCCCTCCAACTCCGCTTTCGTCACCAACGCCGCCACCGAATCCAGCACGATCACGTCCAGAGCATTCGACCGCACCAGCGTCTCGACGATCCGCAAAGCCTCCTCACCCGAACTCGGTTGCGAGACGAGGAGCTCATCCAGATTCACCCCCAACTTCCGCGCGTAGGCCGGATCCAAAGCGTGCTCCACGTCGACGAACCCCGCCAGCCCGCCGCGCTTCTGCGCCTGCGCGATCACCGTGAGCGTCAACGTCGTTTTACCCGACGATTCCGGTCCGTAAATTTCCACGATTCGCCCCCGGGGAAATCCCCCCACGCCCAACGCCCGATCGATGAGAATGTTTCCGGTCGGAATCACGTCCACCTCCGACCGCGTCGAATCGCCCAACCGCCGGATCGCCTCGTCTCCGTAGTCCTTCGAGATCTGCTGAATCGCGAGATCGAGATTCCGATTTCGTGCCGCGATCGCCTTTTCCGTCGCCTTTTCGTCCACCGTCGCCACTGCCGTATCCGCTTTAGCCATAGGTCGGAGAACCTAGAACCCACGAACCATCTCTAAAAGCAATTTCGGACCGCCGATCGACTCTTCCCGATCAACCTCCATCCCTGGCCAGGAGAAACCTCTCCCCATCCTCCGCCAACCGGACTCCCACGTTCACCAGAACCGCCCGTGCCTCCGAATCCGTTCGCAGCACGGGATTCGTGTTGTTCACGTGAAGATACGCGCACTTCCCCGGCAACCCCGCCAGCACCGCCAGACTTCCCCCCTCACCACTCATCGGCACGTGCCCCATCGCCGCCGCATCCCGGTCCGAGAAGCCCAACTCCACCATCTCATCCCCCGTCCAAAACGTCCCGTCGAAGAACACCCGATCACACGTCCGCAACACTTCCACCAACCCCTCATCGATCACCGCGACATCCGGAAAAACCCCGACAACCTCTCCGCCCTCACCCTCGCGAAACAGATAACCCACCGCGTGAACCTCACCCGGCTTCCCGGCCTCCGCCCACCGGGGCGAATCCGTCCCCCGCAATCCCACCGCCGACACTTCCAACCCACTGTCCCCCAAAGCCATCCAGCCGGCTTCCGCCTCCCGCCACCGCACCCCACCAAATGATCGCAGCACCCGCTCCACCCCGATCTCCGCGACCACCGCACGCCGAACCGTCTCCGGCGCCCAGACCGTCAGCTCCTCCGCACCCTCCCGCAGCGCGAACAATCCGAGACAATGGTCAAGATCCGCGTTCGTAAGAAGCACCCCCGCCACCGGCGATGTCCGCGCACTCGTCCGTCCCTCACCCCTCCGCAGGAATCGCTCGATCTGCCGCGCCACGTCGGGAGAAGCATTGACCAAAAACCACCTCACCCCGTCCGCCGACACCGCCAGCGAACTCTGCATCCGAGGAGTCACTCCCGACCCCGCAGTCCGGGCCAGCTCGCAATTCACGCAACCGCAGTTCCACTGCGGAAACCCACCCCCGGCCGCCGTCCCGAGAACAACGACCTCCATCCGATCTTCCGAAAACCCGCGCTACCGAGTCGCCGCGTAGAGCGAAACCTCAAAGAAAATCGGCACATCCTTGATCTTCGGCGTCGTCCAAACTTTCTTCACCTTCGCTTCGGTCTTAACGTTTTTCATGGGGAACACGATACCCAGACTCCGTCTTCACGCCACCCCTAATCTCGCCGCCGGTCCCGTTTAACAACATTCACCCACCCTCTCGGAACGGCCACTCCGAAAGATCCAGATCCCTCATCGACTCCAGCAACAGGTCGGCTTCCGTCAGATCCAGATACCGCGTGATCGAGTTGGGAATGACCACCGTAAAAATCCCGGCGGCCCTCGCTGCCCGCAGACCGTTCAGCGAATCCTCCAACGCAATCGCTTCGCCCGACTCGACTCCCAAGGCGGCCAACGCCCGCTCGTACAGCTCGGGATGCGGCTTCACCGCCCGCACCAGATCCCCCGTCTGCACCGTCTCGAAGAAATCGACGATCCCCAACCGCTGCAAGTGGGGCTCAACCCAGTCCCGCGACGAACTCGAAGCCAAACCGATTCGCAAGCCGGCCTCCCGCGCTCCCTCGAGCGTCGCGAGGACACCTGGCCGCAGCTCCTCCCGCGCAATCCATTCTCCCGTCTGAGTCCGCCGCTCCCCGGCGATCTGTTCGCGATCCAGCGGCCTTCCGATCAAAGTCTCCAGGTGCCCATGCGGATCAAAAACCAGCGCCGTCCCGACGCACGGCAACCAATCTTCCAGCGTCAGGTCCGCCCCAAACCGCCGGTAAATCGCCCGCCACGCCTCAAACTCTGGCGTCTCCGTGTCCAGAATCAGCCCGTCAAAATCAAAGATCACCGCCCGCAGCCCTCTCATCGCACCCCCAATCCCAAAACGTTCCGCTGCCCGTCGTTCCGTAAAAATTGTTCGTCGCACGAAAAATCACACAGCACCGACCTCGCGCTACTCACTTCGGGCCGATGAATCAACGTTCCGGCAACCGATCTTGCTGTCACGACCGGGCAAACCTCCCTTTCGATCCCCCCATTTTCGCCGGAGATCACCGAAATCTCGCTTGCCAACCCACCCCGCTCCATTATCCTCTCAGCTCCCAAAACACGGGGTCTTAGCTCAGTTGGTAGAGCGCCTCAATGGCATTGAGGAGGTCAGCGGTTCGATCC
Organism: uncultured Verrucomicrobiae bacterium; assembly: GCA_963832325.1. Taxonomy (GTDB): domain Bacteria; phylum Verrucomicrobiota; class Verrucomicrobiia; order Chthoniobacterales; family JAATET01; genus CAVVKW01. Next base: position 523,873 of record CAWHTR010000001.1, read on the forward strand.
CGCTAGGCTCCATTCCCCCGAGTTCCGGAAAGCTGCGGTCCTACATCGGCACTGCTTTCCAGATCAGGAAGCCAATCGTCGCGAGAATCAGGCAAAGGATCAAAAACTGCGCCCGCGCAAGATTCCGCTCCGAACGCCGAGCCCGTTTGCGCATCGGCACGTCTCGCGCATCCCCGTATTTGCTCCGCAACCCGCCGCCGGGCCGGGAAATCGTTCCCGCGGATGCCACGTTGATCCGGATCGGTTCGCGCTGCTTTTTTTTCCGGGCAGCCTCGCGGGCGGGAGCCTGCTTGATCAGACGTTGGAGCTTCTCCTGCTTGCGCTTGAGTTCCTCCTGAGCCTCGATCAGTCGGCGCTGTTCGGCCCGCACGGGATCTTCCTGGCTCGACGCCTTGCGCTTCGTCACCGGCTTGCGCCGCGCCGGAGCCTTTGAAGCGGCTTCTTGGGATTCGGACTTTCTCGGCATGGCTGCGTGCTAACGACTCCCTCCGCCCATCCCCACGAAAACCACCACCAGGATCACCGCCACCACCATCAGCGGCAGCGTGAAGGCAAACCCCGCGGTCAACCAATACGTGAAGCCTTTTTCGCCAGCGCCGTAGTATTCGTCATAATCCCCGCTAGCCGCCGCGGCGTGCTCATCACCAATCTCAGCGGCAATCTTCGCGTTCAATTTGAGATGTTCGGCCCGGGCGTCGTCCACCGCGCTCAGGGATTTGCTCAACTCCTTGGGAAGCTCCGCGCCACTCCACAGCTTCGGATTGATGCCTTCCAAGGTTCGGAGATGGGTCAGAAATGAATCCTGGATGCTGTTCAGTTGCTCAAGTCGCTTCTGGGATTCCTCGGTCTCGCGCTCGATCACCACCATCGCGCGAGTGAGCTTGTCGATCATCTCCGCCCGACCGTCCTCGAGGTCCTCCTGTCGACGGCTCAGTTCTTCCAGCCGCGCTTTGTCTTTTTCGATCTGCTCAGACCGGCGCTTGAGTTCGCCCAGCTCCGCTTGTGCCTTCTGCACCTGCATTTCCAATTCCTCGGTCGATTCTTCATCATCGAAATCGAAATCGTCGTCGTCTTCGGTGTTTCCTCTGGTCGGCATGCAAAAAAGCGTTCGGGGGGAGACTACGCCGACCAATCAAAAAATCCAAAAACCAAAATCCAAAATTTACGTCACCGGCCCGGCATCATTTCCAACAAATAACCCTTGAGATAAGCCGTCTCGGGCAGGTGAAGCACGACCGGATGGTCCGAGGCCTGCGCAAACGTCCCGACGATCCGAGCCGATCGCCGCGCGTCGAGCAATCCAGCCTGAGCGGACTCCAGAAACGCCTCTCCCGACACGTGGTGCGAACACGAAAACGTCGCCAGCAACCCTCCCGGCTCCAGCAACAGCGCCGCCTGACGATGCAAGTCCCGGTACCCACGCATCGCGTCGCGCACCTTTCCCTTGCCCTTGGTAAACGAAGGAGGATCGAGGATCAAAACGTCGTAGTGGTCCTTGGCGGAGTCTGCTTTCCGCAGAAAATGGAAGACGTCCGCCCGCTCCGTCCGCACCGTCAATCCGTTCGCTACCGCGTTGGCCTCCAGAAGACGAAAACTCTCCTCCCCCGATTCCACGGCGACGACCTCCGAAGCCCCCGCCCGCGCACAGGCCAGCGCAAATCCCCCTTGATTCGCAAAACAATCCAAAACTCGTTTCCCCCCCGCGTGCCGGGCAACCGCCGCGTAGTTCTCGACCTGATCCAAATAAAATCCGGTCTTCTGACCCGCCAGCAGGTCGACCGCGAAGCGAACCCCTCCGATCTCGATCGTCTGCCCCGCTTCCGGCTCGCCGGCCAAGATGCCAGTCAGCAATTCCATCCCCTCGAGACTTCGCACGGGCGCATCGTTCCGTTCAATCACGCCCCGCGCACCCGTTACCCCCATCAGCACCTCCGCGATCGCAACCTTCCGCGCGTCCATCGCCCGCGTCAGCGTCTGCAGGACGATCGTCGTTCCGTATTGATCCGCGATCACCCCGGGCAACCCGTCGCTTTCGCTCCAGACCAACCTCCTCAGATCGACTCGGCACCCGCGACGGTCCCGCACCTCGATGGCCTGCGTGATCCGCCGCTCAAAAAAATCCCGGTCCAGATCCTGCCGCCGCCGGGAGAACCGCCGCACGGTGATCTGCGACTGGGAATTATAAATCCCCACCCCCAGCAACTTGTCCCGCCCATCCTTGATCGAAACCACGTCCCCATCCACCGGCGACCCAAACGTTTTGAGAATTTCTGTCCCGTAGACCCAATCGTGCCCCGTCAAAACCCGGGCCCGCGGGCGCACCACCACCCCCGCCATCTAAGTTAACCTCCTGCTCTCACTCATCATCCGATCTTTTCTCATCAACTTTCGACCCCGTTGCGCGGAACCGAAAGACGACGATAGCGATTCTGATCGGGAGATGGAGAACAATCCCCTACGCGTCGCAAGTCGCAACCGCCGGACTCGTCACCGGGGCATCAGCCCCGACGCCAGCACCCGGCTCCGGGTACTCGAAAATCTTTCCCTCGTAGTTACGGATGACGACCTTTTCTTCGTCGTGATACAGCACGTATCCCGGATTAATCGGCACCTTCCCGCCCCCACCCGGCGCGTCGATCACAAATTGCGGCACCGCGTAGCCCGTCGTGTGCCCCCGCAGCGCTTCGATGATCTCCACGCCCTTCGCGACCGAACTCCGAAGGTGAGCCGACCCTTTGATCAAATCGCACTGGTAGAGGTAATACGGTCGCACCCGGCACATGAGCAGCTTGTGAATCAGATCCCGCATCGTGTCGACGTCGTCGTTCACGCCCTTGAGGAGCACGCTCTGATTCCCCAGCGGCACCCCGTGGTCCGCCAAGCGACCCAGCGCTTCCTGCACCTCCGTCGTCAGCTCACGCGGATGGTTGACGTGGATACTCATCCAGACTGGATGGTATTTCTGTAACATCTTGCAGAGTTCCGGCGTGATCCGCTGAGGGAGAAAAATGGGCACCCGGCTCCCGATTCGCAGAAATTGGATGTGCTTGATCGCCCGCAGCCGCTTCAACAAAAATTCCAGCTTATCGTCCGAGAAAAGCAGCGCGTCACCGCCGGATAGCAGGACGTCCCGCACCTCCGTGTGCTTCTCCAAATAAGCGAACGCTTCTTCAAAGTTGGTGTGCAACTCCTGCTCGCCCGCTCCGCTCACCACCCGCGCCCGCGTGCAATACCGGCAATACGAAGCGCACCGATCCGTCACCAGAAACAGGACGCGATCCGGATAGCGATGCACCAGGCCCGGCACCGGCATGTGACCGTCCTCTCCGCAAGGGTCCGCCATTTCCCACGGAGCCGTCTGCGACTCGCCCACGTTCGGGATGACCTGACGCCGAATCGGGCAGTCCGGGTCGTTTGGATCAATCAGATTGAAAAAGTGCGGCGTCACCGCAAACGCCAGTTTACTCCCCGAGAGAATGACGCCCGCCCGTTCGTCCGCACTCAAGGTGAGACGCTCTTCGAGCTGCTCCAGCTTCGTGACCCGATTCCGTAATTGCCATTTCCAATCATTCCACTGGCTGGCCTCCACGTCCGGCCAGAATCCGGGGGCATGCGATTCGAAATCAGTGGCGAGGGGCGCAACAAGGTTTTCCATTCTCAAAAATACGAATCCGAAACGGTAGGCAGCTGTCAACATTTGTCAAAGATCGAATTTGATCGAACAAACCCGCTTGCCCTTTCACGCGCTTGGGAGGAACTTCACCTCGTCACGACGTGACAAAATCAAAACCCAATACACACCATGGATCTCACAAAAACCGCACCCCGCAGCCCCAGCCATCGCCTGGGCAATTACGTCATCCTCGCCCGCGCCATCGACAAAGGCCACGCGGAGATCAACGGCAACGTCGGCGATTACCACTTCGACTGCCCACTCGACAACCTGCTCTTCGACTTCAAGGAAGTGAAGGGATCCGATATCCGCAAACTTCTCGAAAACGGAACGACCGATCAGGAAGTCGTCGATTGGCTCGACAGCCACGGTGCCAGCAAGACGCCCGAAGAAATCACGGAGTGGTCGGATTCCATGGAGGCACTCAAGCCCTACGAGAATCCGGAGAAAAAGGAGTGGTTCGTCGAACAAGTCGCCCCGCTCGGTCTCGACCCGGCCACGACCACCCTGTTCGCCTGGCTCGACGCCGATGACCAAGCCACTTACGCCAACGCGTAAGCACCGTTTCCAGGCGCGTCGCGTCGCAACGCGACGCGCCTCCTCTGCTCCAATCCCCCAAGGACGCCGCGAATCTTTGGCGAAGCCAACCCACCTTCGACCGTCAAGAATCTGACGAGCCAAGGGCAGCTTCCACGAGCGCAATATCTCCAGGGACGTCCACCCCGATCGCCCGTTCCTCCGTCTGAACGACACGAATCCGTGCCCCGTGCTCCAAGGCGCGCAGTTGCTCAAGCTTCTCGCACCCTTCAAGTGCCGTCGGTGCCCACCTCACGAAATCGAGCAGGAAGCTTCGCCGGTAGCCGTAAATCCCCAGATGATGGAGCGGCACCGAGGTCGCGTTGCCATCGCGATCAAACGGGATCCGACTCCTCGAGAAATACAACGCGTCGCCCGCGAGATTGACCACGACCTTGACGTTATTCGGGTCGTCCGCAGTCGTCGCGTCGCGGAAAGGCGAAGCCGCCGTGATCATTTCCAACCCCTCGTCCGCCTCGATCTCAGAGATCAGCCGATCAATGAGTCGAGGGGAAATGGTCGGTTCATCGCCCTGCACGTTCAGGATGTGGGAGTAATCCCCCAGCCCGGCGGCGACCTCCGCTAGTCGGTCCGAACCCGTCGGATGATCGACTGACGTCATCGCCACCTCCGCTCCAAAACCCGTCGCCGCCGCAGCAATCCGTTCGTCATCCGTGGCAACGATCACCCGCGACGCCAGCGACGCCTCCGAGCACCGCTCCCAGGTCCGCTGGATCAACGGCTTGCCCGCGATGTCGGTCAAAGCCTTGCCGGGGAAACGGACCGATCCCCACCGGGCCGGAATGATGACCGCCGTCCGAATCACGCGAAAGCCCCCTCCCGCTTGAGAATCCAATCGATCGCCCTGTTCACGTCCCGCGCCACAAAATCTGCGCCGCATTCGCGGTGCTTCTCGCCGTGACCGGTGAGCACCAGGATCCCCGGCATTCCCCCATTGTGACCGCAGGCGACGTCCATCGCCTTGTCCCCGACGAAATACGCCCGCGACAAATCCAATTCCAAGTCTCTCGCCGCTTCCTCCAACATTCCCGTCCCGGGCTTGCGCCGTCGGGATCCCGAATCGGGGAGGTCCGCGCTAAAATAGGCGCCATCCATCTCCCCGTCGAGTTGTCTCAAAAGTTCTTCGTGCACCGCTTCGTACTGAGCCATCGAAATGTGACCCCGGGGGATTCCGCTTTGATTCGTGATGATGACCCGCCGCCAACCCAGCTCCCGAAGCTGGGCCAGTCTCGCCTTCACTCCCGGGATCGCCCTGACGTCCGCCGGATCGTTGCAAAAGTTGACCTCCTCCATCAGGGTCCCGTCCCGGTCGAAGAAAACCACCGGCCTTCCCCGCGATGCCGATTTCGATTTCCGATCCATCACGTCAGACACCCACTCCCAGGCTCCGCGCCCGGTTCATTTGAACTACCAGTAACTGAACCCAAGATCCGAACGGAAGAGACCCGCGCGAGGCTCGAAGAAATAGCGGACGTAGATGCTGGCGAAGCCTTCGTTGTAATCCGCCGTCACCGCGTAGGAGAGTTTCGAGCCGACCATGAAATTCGGCGTCACGAGCACGCCGCCTTCGGCGTTGACCAGGAAGATTCCCGTGGTCGAGTTCGTGCCCTCGTACTCGCGACCGTCGTCGTCGAGCGGCAGAACCGCGGCGGAGGCCTGTTTATTCTGCTGCAGACCACCGCCAATGCTACCCGAAAGCAGAAAATTACGGCCCTCGGACGTCAGGAACTGCGCATCCACGATTCCCTGGACGATGTATTCCGGACTGAAATAGCCGCCGTGTCCGTAGGTGAAGAAGTTCTGGTTGTTGTCGAACCGCTCGTAAGAGACGGCTGGACCAATCGAAATGTATTCGAATCCCCGCGGTTTGAAGATCCGTGAAGCCGAAGCAACCAGCGACAAGTGGTTGTTCGACGCCGTGTTCACACCGGTGATCTCACCGTATTTCACCTTACCAAAGACGGTGTAGTCCTTCAGGAAACCTTGGAAGACTTCCAGCGATCCACCCGTTTCCTGGACGCGACCCCACTGGCGATCCGTGTAAGGATCCTCCGATCCAACGTAACTGGTGACGGACTCACGAATCGAATCCGAGTAAAACTCGCCTTTCACGTAACCCGTATTGTAGCGGTATTCGAGACCAGCCCGACCGATCGGACTCGCATCGATATCCGCGTTCAGCGGCGTCGTGCCCACCTCAAGGTAAGGAGTCAGGAACCCTTGATACTCGACCCGCACCTTCGCTTCGAAGAGATCGTTGTAGCCCGTCGCGACATTGCGCTCGAAATTGCTGAACTCGAGTGGCACCGTCCCAACAAACGCCCCATTCGAGCGGCTGCCGGACTGCAGCATCAATAGCGCGGCCTTCGCGGTGACGAGGACCCTCTCGTACGGTGAAAATTTCCCTTCGATCACCGGAGTGCGGGCGGTCTGCAAGCGGGATTCACCGCGTTGCCCCGACTTCTGCGAATACTCGAAGCCCAACGCGATGCTCGGAGTATCAAAGTTCGCCAACGCCGGGTTGTTGCGCTCGTTTGCTTCGTAGGCCGCGAGGTAGAGACCCGCCCGCTCGTAAGCGTCCGTTTGGTAGGTCGCGAGAATCTCCGTGAGTGGACCGGGGCAACGAGCCGCCACGTCAGCCAATCGGTCGAAGTCCTTCAGCCGCGAGAGCGCCGCGTACAGTCCTTCCGCGCTCGGACGGTCGGGACTGATGCGATAGAGATCCTGAAAAATATTCGCCGAGGAATTGTAGTCGCGGAGGTAGTAGTAGGACCACCCTCGGATAATTTGCTCACTCCGGCCCAACTTCCGGAACTTGGCAGCGCGATCGAGAGCGTTGATCGCGCGAGCGTACTGTCGATCTTCGTAATCCTCAGTCGCACGTTGCACGAGGATATCGCCGAGCAAAGTCTTCATCTTCGGATGAGCATTCACCCGGTATCCCGCGATCGCCTCGGCTTGGGAAAGGTCGCCTTGCGTGAATTTTGTCAGCGCCAAACCGTAGTATGAGGCTCCCAGATCCGTGTCCCAGGCGATGGATTGCTCGAACCAAAGAGCCGCCGAGGGGTAGTCTTTGCGATTAAAGTTTGCCCAGCCGATCTGCTGCGCCAGATCCGCGTCGCGATTCGAACGCGCGCGCGCCATGGCCTGAGCGAGTCGCTCGCCCGAGAGCGCAGTGTTCACGGCTTGCTCCGGCTGGGGTCGCGGGCGCGTCGAGGTCGCCGAACTGGTGCGGCGGGACGCCGTCGATTGATAGGTGCGCGTGGGGGCGGGGGTGGGGGTCGGTCGAGGTGCCGTGACGACTTCGATTTCCTCCAGCTCCTCTTCGTCTTCAACGATGACCGTGGGGACGATCGACGTCGCGGGACGGATTGGCGTCGACGGGCGGGAAGTGCTGAAAGCGGACGGTTCCTCCTCCTCGAAGATATCAACCGTTTCGGGCGTTGACCGAATGGTCGGCGGATCGATCTCAGCAGGTTCGAAAGTGGTGGGCTGAGCGACGGGTTGAAGGACGGGCGCAGGAGCCGGGGTCGGCGAAGAACCGGGAACCACCGGCACGAAAAGTGAATCCGGGGCTGGCGTGGATCCGGGAGTGCCAGCTGGCAGCGGTATCGTTCCAGGCGGTTCGTTGGCAAGAATGTCGTCGGACGCCTCGACGAGCGGATCCTCCGCGGCAATCTGCGAATAACTGGAACCCATGACAAATCCGAAGCTAAACGCCACAGACAAAATCAAGGTGTAGTTTTTTAGTCTTCGATCAAACAAGCTGCAGATGTGTCGAGTTTTCAAGATCACGGGTCAATTCTTTTCTGTCGCCGCCCGGTCCCGGATGGCCAGCTTTGTGAGGAGCTTTAGACTGGCGGAAAAGTAGGATTCATCTTCGAGGAGAGGCGGGATGTCTTGAACCGTCACGACCGACTCGCTCTCGCTCGCCAAGGTAAATTGCGCGATCGCCTGCATACCGGGAAGCATCGGATGGGGGCCAGGCTCTCCGTCGCGCAGATTGATTTCCGCTGGGAGAGCGTCGGCTTTCGGTTGATCATTCCAGAACTCGGCGTAAGGCGCGAGCAATTCCCGATTTGGTCCTGCCCAAGCCACGTGGAGCGGGACGCGAATCGCGTCATAGCCAAAGAGCGGATCTTTGTCCGTCGGGAGCTTGAGGGCCAACGGACCCAACGTTACCCAATTCGGATTGAGCGCGGATGAACCGAAGCGCGCGACACCTAATAGCCTCCGACCACCAGCATCCAAGTCGTCCCAGCGCTCCGAGGGAAAGACGTCGCGGAGTTCCTGATAGGCCGGAAAAAGCACGTAGGATGGATTTAGGAGCAACCCGTCTTCGCGCTGAAAGCCCATCAGACCGGGCAGCATCTGGAGTCCGAGGTCGGATTCGACGACCGCTAGACGAAAGAAGTCGCCAATAATCTGCGCCGCGGACTGCTGATAACCGTAAGCGCCCCAACGCTGCGCGGCCCTCACCAGCGCCCACGCGATCAACAAGTCGCCGTCACTCGCATTGTTGGGGTCGTCCACTTTCCCGCCGTCCGCAGGGACGTACCGCCAACTGAAAAGCTGATCGTCGTCGCGCCGAAGATGGTCTTCCGTCCATTTCCAAATTCGATCAAATGCGGGTCGATCGCCGAAGGCGACCGCAAGTAACATCCCATACCCTTGACCTTCAGAATGAGAAGTATCCGCGTTGCCGGTGTCGATGATCCGCCCGCTTTTTTCGAGAAAACGCTTCTTGAATAGAGTCCAATCACTCGCCGGAAGCACGTTAGGGTTCCGTGGCCAGAGCAGAAACGCCAACCCAGCTACGAGAAGTCCCGCAATCAACCACCATTTCCACCGACTTCGGCTAGTCGGGATCGGCACCTCAGCGTTCGTTTCCGATCGCGACTCGCGCTTCTTCATGATCTTTTCCAGCAGCACCGGAGTGCCCAGGTTGTCGAGTGGGGTTATTCCGCCGCCGGCTTTTCACGCTTACTGAGCATGAGGCGAAGGAGGAGAGCCAGCAACCCGAGCGCCCCAAACAGGATGACGGTGAACAAAATCGGATTCCGATTGAATCGATTAGTCGCCTGGAAAACGGTGGATTTCACGCCGTAAACGAACTCCGGCCCGATCCGTGCGGACGTCAGTGACTGCGCCGTCTTGTTGTTCCAAACCATCAGATTGCCCGCCAAATTATCCCAATAACGACGGTCCTGGAGATTATAAAGACCACGGTAGAGCAGATCTGAGCTCGGCGCGGTGAAAACGGCTGCGGCAAAACCAGTGTGAAAAGGGTTCTCGTACGAGAAGGCGACCGAATCATCCTTGGCGGTTGATTCCATGACCATCGAAACGGTTTCGGGCTGATCCGGTTCTCCGCGTTCGACGTCCGTCCCGCGGACCTTCGCGAGAAACTCCTCGACCGGTCCGACGGCGCTGGCCTCCGGCTTCGGACTCACGCTTACGAGATACCGAGCACGTCCGAGGCGCTTGGGCGAAATGGGTGCCGACTCCATCATCTCGTCGGGAAGCGTGTCGATTGGACCCACGACAATCACGTTCTTCTGGCTCTTGGGAACCTGAAAGGTCATCTCCGCCCGGTTAAGAATCGAGCTGTTGATCTGGGCCAACTTGCCCATGAGCATCCAGGCTGCGCAGATGGTCGTGTTGTCACGCTCGGTCACCATCATCGCCAGGTCAAAACCATCCGGAGCCGCAGTGAAGGGATAACCGGTCTGCGAAAACAGGTTGAAATTCGGCAGCCGGGTTTTTTGCGCAAGCCGGGGGATCACCATGTCGGAGTCGTTGTAGAGCGTGAAGAGCAGGTTCTCGACCTGCTGCAATTCACACTGATCCGTAATGAGTGGAACCATCCGGGGCGCGATATCCACCACGTTCCGACCGGGCTGGAAAGCTTCTGACCGGAAGATACACCCGGAAGTCGTCGTGCACTTCACCTCGAATCTGATCGAGACGAATCGCGTATTGGAATTCCTGATTCACGAAAATATTGAGCACCGAGTCCGAGCGAAACGCCGCCCCGTAGACGAAATGCAACCGCAGCTCGACGTTGCTGGCGTCCTCACCGGACAAACTACCCGGCATGTAGGCTTCGATCTGATACGAGCCGGTATTGAAACCCTTGATGGTTCGCATCTTACTGTAACCAAGCTGTCGGAAGCTGTAGATGCCGGGGTCTTTGATCGGCGCGTTTTTGAGATAAAAGGGTTCCTCGGGAAAGTCGATCTGGCTGATCTGTGCGTATTGCGAATCGGGCAGGGGAAAGTTGATGAGGGAGAAGGCGTAGGCCGCCTGCGCAACCTCTTCCGCACTCGTCCCGCTGATCAGGAGCATGAAGTGCTCGGGATCGCCGGGCAATTGTTTGACCGCAATGAAGCTCCCGTTGATCGATCCCTGCTCGGTCGAGGTCAGGTAGGGGGTGAGCTCACTCGCCGTCCCGATCACAATGTTGTCGACCCCGGCGGACAAGGCGTTGCCCGTCGTCACAACTGCGGGGCGGTAGTCGAGATTGAGCGCGGCACCTTGGGTTACCACCGAACCAAGCGAGAGTGCCTCTTCGCTCATTCCTGAACCCGTTCCTCCCGGCATCGCGATGTGGAATTTGTAAGGGTCCCAGAGCTTTTGGTCGATCAGATCGCGGATGAGAGACAGCTTCGGATAGATGTCATTCATCGTCACCACCGCTTCGAAGTAACTCTCGTCGGGGAGGATCTCGGTGTAGAGCTCGGGCGCGGCGGGATCTTCGCATTCTAGCGTGTAGTGCTGAGCGACGATGAACTGCAGCTGATTGGACGCGTACTGAAAATACTCGAGGGGGACTTCGATATCGACATTGTGGTTCGGTTGATCACGCGTCAGGAAAAATTGACCGATGATCCTGTCGTTCATCACAACCCTTAGGACCGAGCGCTCGCTAAGAAGCGCGATCGAGTTCGTGAACCGCAGGTGCAGTTTCACGCTCTTGAGATTGTAGCGCGGCGAGAGCGGGACGTAGACCGTGTAAGTGCTCGTCGCATTACGCAGAAAAATGGGCTCTTCGGCACCAATCAATTGCCGGAGCGGCAGTCGAATGATCGACGACTGGCCCGCGACACTTCGCTCACTCGCGGCGGCTCCCTGGGACTGCGTCGGTCCGGCGGGGACGGCTGGAGGAGTCGGTGGAGTTGTCCGCTGGGCGAAGGCTTCGGGAAGCAACGCTAGTGCTAATGAGCCGACAACGGCGACCATCCGCACCTTGTGAATTCGTTCCGTGATTTTCATATTTTTCTACCGTTAAATTATTTCGCTGAGTTACGAGATCGGCTTGGAGCCGGAACCAGTCGTTCGGTTCGTTCGCTCTTTCCTCATGGATCCCAGAAGCAGAAGTCCAAGGTGTTCGATGGTGTAACGAACACCCGCAGAAAGGAGGTAAGCCGCACTGCCGCCCACGCCCTTGCCGCCACGGCGCGAGGCGAGAAACTCGACCCACCGCTCGCTGCTGCCATTTACGAAGGCAATCTTACGTTTGAGTTCATCGATTCCCTCGTGTTTAAACACGCAACCCAGCATGAGAGTCCGGTCGCGATAACGTAGATTGCGAATCTCCATGTTAAAGATTCCTGGTTCGATGTCGTGAGTGACGTCAGGCTGGAGGGTAATCCGGTGCTCGGGGCGCAGCATCGGCTCGTAGGCGGCATCGATAGCTAAACTGAAGCCACCGTTCGACATGTCCCGAATCTCGACGGGAAATTGCCGCTCACCCAGAAACATGTTGGCCGGGATACTACACGCGATCCGCGCCCAAGAGCGCATCTGCCTGCGTTCCAACAATGCACCGAGACAGGCGAGGAGGATGAAAATGTTGAACAAAGCCCAGAACATTGTGATACCCGTCGCGAACTCCTGAGCCCCCGGAGGTGAGAGGGCGTAGCGGTAAACACCGGCGCCAAACGCAATCACGTTCAAAAGGAGAAAGATGTAGAATGGCTTCGAAAGCGGACTGATGAAATCGCGGTCCAGGATTTCTCCCTTAGCTGTCACGTTGAATGAAGGGCCCGCGGGTTCAGGAAGACTTTCACGATGGCCGGAAAGGTGTACATCGACTGCATCAACTCATAGAGTTCCGACACAAACGTCCAACGGACCCGTCCGAACATGTAGTTGGACACGAGAACCACCGCGACAAGGTGGGGACCCGCGAACGCGAGAAAGTCGATGAAGTTCGAGTCGTAAATCTTGAGGGAGAAGAACAGGAACGCCAGCGGCGACAGCATGAAAGTCAGCCGCGCGAACGGGAAAAACCAAAAAAAGCTACTACTCAGGTAACAGAGCCTTTGCGGCAGCGTGAGGCCGCGAACCAGCATCGGGTTCTTGAGCAGGAAAATCTGCACCATCCCCTGCGCCCAGCGGATTCGCTGCGTGATGAATCCCCCTAGAGTCTCCGGCGAAAGTCCAGAAATCATCGGACGATCAATGTAGGCACTGTGATAGCCGAGCGAATGCAGCGTGAGCGCCGTCTCCGCGTCTTCGGTGATCGTCTCACCAACCACGCCACCAACCTTCTGCAGAAATTCGCGCCGCATCACCGCCGCCGAACCGCAGAAGAACGCCGAATTCCAAAAGTCCAATCCGCGCTGGATCTCGGCGTAGAACATCTCGTTCTCGCTCGGCATCACCCGCCACGTCTTGAGGTTCTTCTCGATCGGATCCGGATTCGTAAAAAAGTGTGGCGACTGGACGAGGAACATCTTCGGATCCTTGAGGAACCAGCCACAGGTGTTCCGGGCAATGTCGACGGTCGGGATGTGGTCGGCGTCCAAAATGAGGATCAACTCTCCGGTGCTGACCTCCATCGCGTTGTTCAGATTTCCCGCCTTCGCGTGGATGTTTTTCGCCCGCGTGACGTAGTGTGCGCCGGAATCCTCGCACAGCTGCTTGAGTGTCTTCCTACGGTCCCGAGCCTGCGCAGCCTTTGCCGGATCACTCATGTTGCAACGCTGATCAGTGCCACCGTCGTCACAGAGATAAACGTTGAATTTGTCCGCCGGGTAATCGATGGCCAACGCGGCAAGCATGGTGACCTCCAGGATTTCCTTTTCCTCGTTGTAGGTCGGGATCAAGACGTCGAGCGTCGGCCAGTCCGCTCGGTCATCGGGCAGCGGAACGATCTCGCGTTTGAGCGGATCGATGTTCACGAAAATACTAAGACCGTAAATGATGAAGCCGTAGAGCTCCGCGAGATACAGGATGATCGCCAGCGAAAAACTGATCAGGTCGTAATAGGTGAGCGTCGTGAAGGTCCGCCAAAAGACATAGTCAATCGATAGAAACGCACCGATGCTCAGGTAGATAACACGCAGATTCTCGGAGCGTTTGAAGAAGCTCAGGACGATCAGAATGATCAAGCCCACCAAGCCAACCGCCAACTGGGTCGACGTGGTGATGCTCGCGGCAAAAAACACCATCACCGCGACCATCAAGCCGATGGCCGCCGCGCGAAGCGGCCCCTTGTTTTCGATCGCCGCGAAGTCGAAATTAAATCCCTTCAAACCGTTATCCTCCCGGATTCACCCCCCCATCGAGCGATGCAATTCTAAAAATGGGTCCCGCCTCGATCACGGAGTTTAAAACATCACCCCGAGCACGTATCCAAAACCGCCCGCAGCAAGCATCAGCACGAGCACCGCGCCGCGCGACACGGGATTAATCGAGTTCGCCACCTTATTGAGCTGAACGACGATCGCGTCGGCTTCTTTCTTCACGACGTCGAGTTTTTTCGTGCAGTAGTCGATCCCCTCATGGTAGGTCGCAACCTGCTCGGAGAAGCCCTCGAGATGCATCGCGTCGAGCCTCTGCTTCAGCTCCTGAGTCTGGAAACCAAGCCGTTCCACGCCGGGTGTGAGCTGCGTGCGGATCTGTTCGACAATTTGCTCATCGAAGCCCTCGATCTGAACCTTCTGCGGAGAACCGTCAGCCGCCGCGGGTGCGGCGGGTTGGCGACCATACAAGTCCAACAGCTCGAGGAGTGCCATGGCCGGATCGCCGTCCTGGATGTTGTATCGGCGCTGCCAATCGGAGATTTTTGCTTTAAGTTCGGGATCGTCGGTCATGGTAATAAGATGTCTCGGTGAGCGTCGAATTGGCGGAAAATCTCACGTCGGTAGTTTACCATCCGCTGGCGGTCGATCAGAAACAAACCGTTACCTTCCAAAGCTCCAGTGATGGTGAGTGAATTCTGTTGGAGGTGCAGAACGAGGTGATCAGGAAGTTTAGGGATCGTGACCTCGCGCGCACCGGCCGCCTCGAGTTCCTGTCGAGCCCGACTCTGCTCGTAAATCCGGCAGCTCGACATCGTCTTATGGTTCTTCACGACCAACCAATCAACGGTATTCCCGATGCGGGTGACGGCTTCTCCGGCCTGATGAACGGTGTCTTTGTCCTCCTCGACGATCACGACCAAGGTGAGTTCGAGCTTCATACCTTCTCGCAGCGTGAGCAGATTCGTTTCTTCTAACCAATCCAGAAAAATCCTCTGCTGCGATCCGACGCCGTCGACGATCACCAACGAAGCGTCCGACATCACCTCGATGATTCGATCGAGGTTCTCGGAATGCCGAATGTCCAGAAACTGCGCGTCCGGGACGAAGCGGGTGAGGGTTGAGTTTTGGTAATCGGGGTCGAACGCGAGGAAATCCTTCTGATACTGCCGAAGCCACTGCACGAAGAGAATCGAGAAAAACGATTTCCCCACACCTCCCTTGTCCATCGCGACGAGGACGAGTCGTTTACTCTCTTCCTGATGCGTGGAAGGAATTTCGGATTTCTGAGCGGCGGCCGTCATCGCAACTTAGACGTCCTGGGGAGGGATTCGCGGGCGCGCCACGGCGACGGGCGCCGCCGCTTCTTCAAGCACCTCGGGTGCCTCCGGTTCTGTAGGTTCGACGGCCGCCGGCTCTTCTGGCAGATTGGCGAGACTGGAATCTGGCAACAGCACGTCCCGCGCTCCAGCGAACTCCTCGAACAATCGTTGCTGGTAGGAACGCAGCCTTTGACGCTCCAGAAAAAAGACGCTGTCGTCCTGAATCAACCCGTTGATGCTCTTGCTCGACTTCTGAAGCATACTGTTGAGATTCCACGGCAGTCGCTCGATGGTAATCTCGCGGGCACCGAGAGCGAGAAGCTCCTTGCGGGCGTTACTCCCGTCGTAAATCTCGGTCACGGGGGACGTCTTGAGATTCCGGACGACCAGCCAGTTGGCGTTGTTGCCGACCCGCTTGGCCGCTTGCCCAGCTTGAAAGACCGTCTCTTTGTCTTCTTCGATGATGACGATGAAGGTGATTTCGAGACCAAGCTGCTCGCGCATCTCAAAGACCCGGGCCTCCTCGAGCCAATCAACAAACTTCGTCTGCAATGATCCCACGCCGTCCGCGATCACGAGGTCGGTGCGCTCAAACGCGCGGATCACATTGTCCAGATGCACCTCCTCACTGATATCGATAAATTCCGCACTCTCGTAGAACCGAGTGAGGGTCGAATTACACCAATCCGGATCGAAGGCAACGAAGGGCGTCCCGAGCGACTGCAGCCATTCGATGAGGTTGATGGTGACGTAGGACTTACCGACGCCACCTTTGCTGGTCGCCGAGAGAATAAGCCGTTTGACGCCGGGCTTTTCGGGGAAACCGGTGGACTCGTGTCCCGTCATTTCCGCGTGTCCCTCAGATTGCCCATCTTTCTCCCCCGATTCGGACTCATGACGCTCGTGCGCCTTCTTGAGAAATTGACTGAAAACTTTCGAACGATCATCCATAACACTTTCCGCTCACAGGAGTTCTTCGAGAACCCAGAACTCGGTCTCTTCGGAGGTAAGCAGAGTCGCATTCGGCACGCAAGTCGTGATGTCCGTTTTTATTCAGGTCGTATACAGAGACCTTAGAGACCTTCTGTTTCCACCCTTCGCTCGTCTCCGCAAGATCACCTCAACTCCTCTCTTGTCATCAGAATGCGGGCCGCTAGGTTTCCCGAACCACCCCTTTGCGGGAACTTCACTGCGTATGATGTTGGCCAATCTCCTCTCTGCCGGGCAGATCATCCCGGAAATGCAATCCAATGAGCGTTGGGAAGCCATCGAGGAGATTGTGACGATGTTGGTCGAAGCGGGCCGCATTGATCCAGCTGACGTCGCGAACGTGCTTGATGCGCTCAAACAGCGGGAAGAAACGATGAGCACCGGAATCGGCTTCGGCATCGCCATCCCCCACGCCTCTTCGGATCGCGTCACGGAGGTCGTTGCCGGGTTCGGACGCTCCAAGGCCGGCATCGAATTCGACTCGCTCGACAACGAACCCGTCCATTTCATTGTCCTTTTCGTCGTCCCCCGCGACCAGTTTCAGACTCACCTTCGCACCCTCGCCGCCATCGCGAAGTTCCTGAATGACCGCACCGTGCGCTTCGAACTCGCTCAGGCCGACAACGCGGAATCCATCCTTTCGGTCTTCACCAACCGCTCGCAGGGCACCTAGATCCAGGCCATGAAAACCGTCCGCTCCCTACTGGAGGAGCGCCTTCGCACCGCGCTTTCCCAACTCGGCCTCGATCCCTCCGCCGCCGAAGTCACCCCGACCGCTGACGCCCGCTTCGGCGACTACCAATCGAACGCCGCAATGGTGCTCGCCAAGCGCGACCGGCGCAATCCCCGGGAACTCGCCACGGAACTCACCGCCGCCATCGACGTCACTGGACTCGCCGAGGCCCCGGCGCTCGCCGGTCCCGGGTTCCTCAATTTTCGCCTCTCAGCCGACTTCCTCAGCGAATCCACCTCGCACCTCGCCGCCGATTCCCGCCTCGGTGTGGACGAGGCCGCCGCCCCCCGGAAGATCGTCATCGATTTCAGCGCACCCAATGTTGCCAAGCCAATGCACGTCGGTCACATCCGGAGCACGTTTATCGGCGATGCCCTCGCCCGCATAGCCCGCTACCTCGGCCACCACGTCATCACCGACAACCACATCGGCGACTGGGGCACTCAATTTGGTAAAGTCATTTACGGGTGGAAGCACTTTCTCGACCGCGACGCTCTCGCCGCCGATCCGATCCCCGAACTTCTCCGCCTTTATCGCCACGTAAATTCGCTCGAAGCCACGGACGAGGCGATCGGCCGTGCCGTCCGTGAAGAGCTCGTGAAGCTCCAGAGTGGCGATTCCGAAAACCTTGCGATCTGGCAGCAGGTTGTCGACCTCTCCTGGCAGGGCTTCGAAAAATTTTACACGCTCCTCGAGATCGAATTCGACGAGCACCTTGGTGAGAGCAGCTACCGCGACGCCCTCGGCCCGCTCGTCGACCGCCTCCTCGCCGACGGCACCGCCCGCATCAGCGAAGGCGCGGCCTGCATTTTCTTCCCGGAAGATCCCGACCTCGCCGAGAAGCCGTGCCTCATCCGGAAGACCGATGGCGGTTTTCTCTACGCGACCACCGACCTCGCCACCATCGAATCCCGGGTCGCCCGCCACGATCCCGACGCTGTCTGGTACGTGACCGGAGCGCCGCAGGCGCTCCATTTTCAACAAGTCTTCGCCGCCGCCCGACAAATGGGAATCGACGTCGAAGCCCGCCACGTCCCCTTCGGTAGCATCCTCGGCGAGGATCGTAAAATCATGCGCACCCGCTCCGGCGAGAACGTCCAACTCGCCGATGTCCTCACCGAATCGATCGACCGCGCTCGCACAATCGTGGCGGAAAAGAACCCCGATTTTCCAGCGGACGAAGTGGACTCGATCGCCCGCACGGTCGGACTCGGTGCCGTCAAATACGCGGAACTCTCGCAGAACCGCCTCACCGATTACGTCTTCGCGTGGGACAAAATGCTCTCCTTTCAAGGCAATACCGCCCCATATCTCCAGAACGCCTACGTCCGCATTCAGTCCATCTTCCGGAAAGCCGGCGCCCCACCCACCGAGTTCCAATCACCGATCACCATCCGACTCGACGACGACAGCGAACGCGCCCTCGCTCTCAAACTC
The DNA here is from genome assembly GCA_963832325.1 of uncultured Verrucomicrobiae bacterium. Classification (GTDB taxonomy): domain Bacteria; phylum Verrucomicrobiota; class Verrucomicrobiia; order Chthoniobacterales; family JAATET01; genus CAVVKW01. Next base: position 542,155 of record CAWHTR010000001.1, read on the forward strand.
ATTCAATTTGCCGAGACCCTTCCGCTCGTTCTCGCCGACTTCCGTCCAAATCTTCTCGCGAACTACCTCTACGAGCTCGCGACGACCTTCCATTCATTTTACGAAGCCTGTCCGGTTCTCAAATCGGAAAGCCCCGCCCGCGAGTCCCGCCTCGCGCTGTGTGCGACCACCGCTCGAACCCTCAGAACCGGCCTGGATCTCCTCGGCATCCGCGTCCCGGAAAAAATGTGACCTGCTGATTGCGAATAGATTTGCTTTGCCACCCGCAACTCGCTTCCCTCACGCGAAAGAACGTTCATGAACAGTGTATTTTACATCATCGGAGTTATTGTTGTCGTCGTCGTCATCCTGAAGGTCCTCGGACTTTTCTGAGAAGACGCCGAATCTTCGCCTCTCCCGGCGCGTGATCGCGCCAGTCGTAAACGAGACCTCGGAAACCCATAGCCTCAGCTGATGCGACGTTTTCCTCCAGGTCGTCGACAAAAAGCGTGCGGCCAGGCACGACGCCGAGTTCATCGATCACGGACTGGTAGATCGCGGCCGACGGCTTGAGGGCACCCGCCCGGTAGGAATAAACCGCGCCTCGGAAAGTGCGAAACACCGGGTAGGTCGTGAAGATGTGGTCCACGTGGAGGCAGGAGATATTCGATAGCAGATACGTCGGCACACCAGCTTCAGCCAACTCCGTCGCCAAAGCTGTCATCGGCTCGTTTTCTTCGAAAATCTGCTGCCAGATCGCCACGAATTCCTCGTCGGTCCCGACGTGGCGGAACATCGGCCTAACCCGGCGAAGAAACTCGGCGCGCTCGATCACCCCACCTTCCAAAGCCACCTGCGCCGCCGTGACCAATTCGCGGTCAGGCCATTCCTTCAATTTTCCCAACTCCGCTAACCGCCGGGCTGCCACCAGGTAATCGAACTTAAGCAGCACGTTTCCGATGTCGAAAAGCACCGCGTCGACTTCGCCACTCACAACCATTTCTTCCGCTTCGCAATCAAAACGGTCACCCCCACGATCGCCGCCGACACGCCCCAGAAAAACAGGTACCCATACCGCCAATTCAGCTCCGGCATGTTGAAGGGGCTATCCGTGTTAAAATTCATCCCGTAAACCCCCGCCACGAACGTCAACGGTATGAAAATGGTCGAAACGACCGTCAAGACCCGCATGATCTCATTCGTGCGAAAGCCCAGGCTCGACAGATACACGTCCATCAAGCCCGCCGTGAGGTCACGGTAGCTTTCGATGATATCGATGATCTGGGTGATGTGGTCGTAGCAGTCCCGCAGGAAGACCGTCGTTCCGTCCGCCAGACGCCCCGTGTCGTCGCGCATCAGCGATGAAAAAATCTCGCGGTGCGGCCACGCCGCCCGCCGGATCTGAATGAGCAGTCGCTTCGCTTCGTAAAGCCGTCGCAACGTGTCCTTCGTCGGACTGGCCAGAAGTTCTTCCTCTAGCTCCTCGACCCCGTCGCCCAATGATTCGAGGACGGGGAAAAATTGGTCAACGACCGTGTCGAGCAGGGCGTAGAGCAGATAATCCGCCCCCCGCTTCCGCGCGTATCCGCCCCCGTTCCGCAAGCGCATCCGCACCCGCTCGAAAGTGTCACACCCCCGCTCCTCCTGGAGCGTCAGCAGAAACGAATCCCCGAGGAGAAGACTCACCTGTTCCACCGCCAACCTATCTCCTCGCTCGAAATAGATCATTTCGCTCACAACGAAGAGATATTCGTCGAACGTTTCCACCTTGGGACGCTGCGTGGTATTGAGGATGTCTTCCAGCGTCAGAGGATGCACCCCAAACCGCTCGCCAATCGCCTGCAACAGACCAAGATCCTCCAAACCATCGACGTTGATCCAGTTCACCTTCGCCGGATCAAACTGGGTCATAAGTTCGTCGAACGAAGCAAAATCCCGCTCCACGATCGCCTGGTCGTCGTACTGGATTAGCGTGAGCACCGGAGCCTTTCCCTCGCCATCGGTCCGCGGTAGCAACGTCGCCGGAGCCGTCCCGGGAAGGTGGTAGTTCAGGCGAATCACGTCGCGAAACTAGGATGCGTCACCGGACGTGGCAAGCCACCGGGACTCAGCACTTTCGGAAACGGAATCCTGCGCTAGACTTGTCGGCAAAGCGCCGCCATGTCCGCCATCATCGACTATTTCAAAAAGAAGCTGCAGGGCGAAGAGTCGCTTCATCCCATCGACCGCGCCGCCGCGAAGTATTACGTCAAACAACGTCTCGCTCACATCTTCCCCGAACTCCGCGGCGACCCGGAAGCCCTGGAGCAAGCCTACCGTGACCTCGATCTCCGGCCCCGCCCCGGCGCGGGCGAAGGCGGATCCACCGTCTTCGAGACGATCTTTTCCGGAAAGCTCGACTGACCACGGGGAATCTCCCCGCCCGGCCAAACGCTCCTTTTCTCCACTAACCAGCTTCGCCGGACGCCGCGCGCTTCCGATTTCTTAGGACCGTCGCCGCGCCTTTCATTCGCGTCAGGATGTAATAAACCGTCTGACTCCGCTGGCGCACCAGGTCCGCCCCGACGATCTTCGGCACGAAATCCGCCGGCACCGCCAGCACTTCCTCGAGCGTGCATCCCTCTAGACCTTTGCAAAGAATCGAAGTCATGGCCTTCGTCAGCGTCTGAACCTGCGGTCCGAGCGTGATCCGATAGTGCGATCCGCCCCCCTCGCTCACCTGGAGGAAAACCCCGACCGTATCCGTGCACTCCTCATCCTTCCGCACGTCCTCCAAATCAAACGTCTCTCCCTCCCGCGGCCCCTGGCTCATCGCCTGATCCGCGTAGGTAATGAGTGTCTCCCGCTTCTCGAGATCCGGCAGGATCTCGAACAAATCGACGATCTTCTGAAGTTTCTCCGGATAAGCGCTCACCACGACACCTCGAACCTTGGATCCCCCATCATCAAACCCTCAAGCGCCCTTGGCGATTGGTGCACGCACGCGATTTCCCCATTCGGTCCAAGAACCGTCGTAATTCCGCACGCTCTCGTAGCCCAGCAGGTATTTTAGAACGAACCACGTGTGACTCGATCGCTCGCCAATCCGGCAATAAGCCACCACGTCCTCCCCCGGCTTCAGTCCGATCTCGTCCTCGTAAAGCGCGCGCAACTCCGCCGCGCTCTTGAACGTCGCATCATCATTCGTCGCCTTCTTCCACGGCACGCTCTTCGCGCCCGGGATGTGACCACCGCGCAACACACCCTCCTGCGGATACTCGGGCATGTGCGTCACCTCCCCAACAAACTCCCCCGGTGACCGCACGTCGATCAACGGCTTGCCCGCCTCACTCTGCGCCAGCGCGTCTTCAAAAAACGCCCGGATCTCCGCGTCCTTCCGCTCCGCCGGCTCCGCGTATTCGACTGCCGCCGGCTTTGCCACCTCCCGCGTCATCGGTTTTCCCTCGGCCTTCCACTTGTCTCGCCCCCCGTCCATCACCCGGACGTTCTGATGGCCGAAAAGCTGAAACGCCCACAACGCGTAGCACGCCCACCAATTCGATTTATCTCCGTAAAAAACCACCGTCGTCTCCGGCCCGATTCCGTTTCGCGAGCAAAGCGCCGCAAACTCCGCGGGCGAGATGTAGTCCCGCACCGTCTGATCTTGGAGATCCCCTCGCCAATCAATGTGCACGGCTCCCGGGACGTGCCCCGTGCTGTAGAGGAGCACGTCCTCGTTGCTTTCCACGATGCGGACCGTCGGATCGTCCAAATGTTCGGCCACCCAGTCGGTTGTGACCAGGGCTTCGGGATGTGCGTATTCACTCATAAATCAGATCGGCTAATATCGAACTCTCACCATCCGACGCCATCTCGCAAGGCTCAAGTCCTTTCCTTCCGCCGCCGTTCCGCCACACTGCCGCTTGATGAACGCCAAGTCCACTCCCGCTCCGACCCTCCCGGCCGAGCACCGGAGCTTCCCCTCACTCACCACCTACTACGTTGCCGCGCTCACTCTCACCGCCGGTTTTCTGATTGCCGGGCTACTCGTCATTCAGCAACACCTCGCTGTCCATCGCGAAGCCGCAACCGTCATCTCTCTCGGAGAGCGCCAGATCCTGCTTAGCCAGCGCATCACGACGGATGCCCTCGCCCTCGCGAATCAACCCGCCGACGCCGACCGCGACCGGCTTCGCACCAGCACCGCCGCCTGGGCCGCCGCCCACAACGCCTTCCTGAACGGCGACGACAATCTCGGCATCCCGGCCACCAACGATCCCACCATCCGCGCCCAACTCGAGCAAGTCGCTCAGCCCCAGAACAAAATGCTCGAGGCTGCGGACCGCATCCTCGCCGCCCCGCGTCCCGCCGCCTCCGATCTCCAGATCCTCCTCGCCAACGACGATCTCTTCAGCGCGGAAATGGCGAAAATTGTCGCCGCCTACGGCGCAAACCACGAACGCCAGGTCCGCCAGCTCATCCGCATCGAAACCTTCCTGCTCAGTCTCGCGCTCCTCACCCTCCTCGCCGAGGCATTCCTCATTTTCCGACCCTTCATCCGCGCCATCCGGGAAAAGACCGACGAGCTTTCCCGCAGCAGCGCCGAACTCGCCATCCGCAACCGCGAGTTCGCCACCTCCCTCGTCGAGGCCGACGCCGCCAATCAGGCCAAATCCGCGTTCCTCGCCACCATGAGCCACGAGATCCGCACGCCAATGAACGGAGTCGCTGGCATGACCGGTCTCCTCGCGGAAACCGACCTCAACTCCGAACAGCAAGGCTACGTCGAAAATATCCGCGCCAGCGGCGACGCCCTCATCAGCATCATCAACAACATCCTCGATTTCTCAAAAATCGAATCCGGTCAGATGGAACTCGAGACCGTCCCGTTCGACCTCCGCGCCTGCGTCGAAGAATCCATCGACGTCATCGCCCTCGGAGCCATCGAGAAACGGATCGAGATCGTCCAGTCCTTTGACGACGCGCTTCCTCTCGGCCTCTACGGCGATCCCCCCCGCCTCCGCCAAATCCTTTTCAATCTCCTCAGTAACGCCGTCAAATTCACGTCCCGCGGCGAGATCGTGATCGCCGTCAGTTCCGAAGACGCCACGCATCCCGACACGGGCGGAGCCGCCCACCGCATCCGCATTTCCGTTCGCGACACCGGCATCGGCATTCCAGCCGACCGCCTCGACCGGCTATTTAAGTCCTTCTCGCAGATCGATTCCTCCACCACCCGCCACTACGGCGGCTGCGGCCTCGGCCTCGCCATCAGTCAGCGCCTCGTCACGCTCATGGGCGGCGACATCTCGGTCGACACCCACGTTGGTCAAGGTTCCACCTTCACCTTCACCTTCGTTGCCACCCCCGCTCTCGGTTTCCAACCCGCGAGCAGCGACACCGAAGTCAAAGCCTTCCGGGGTAAAAAAATCGTGATCGTCGACGACAACGAGACCAACCGCTTCGTCTTCGAGCGGCTTGCCACCCGCTGGGGGATGCAACCCACCGTTTTCCCCGACGCCACCACCGCACTCGCCGCCCTCGGGACCGCCCCCCTCCCCGACCTCGTCATCACCGACATGCTCATGCCGGCCCTCGACGGCCTCGACTTCGCTCTCGCCTTCCGTGACCTCGAAGCCCGCCGCCACGACTCCTCCACCCCGGTCCCCATCATCATCGCATCGTCCGGAGGCTACCGGAACGACGACGACCGCGTAGCCGCCGCCCGTCTCTCCGCCCATCTCACCAAGCCGGTCCACTACCAATCCCTCGTCCTCACCTTTGCTCAGGCTCTCCGCGTCGGCCCCGACACTTCGACCATCTCGTCCACCCGGACCGACCCATCCACCTTCGCCACCGAGCACCCCCGCCGCATCCTCGTTGCCGAAGACAACGTCATCAACCAGAAGGTCATCAAACGCATTCTCGAGACCCTCGGTTACACTCCCGAGCTCGTCGCCGACGGGTCCGACGCCGTCTCCGCCGCCCGCGGCGGTGCCTTCGACATCATCATCATGGACATCCAGATGCCGCTTCTCGACGGCCTCAGCGCCACCCGCGAACTCCGCTTCCGCCCCCCTCCCCACCGTCCCCACATCATCGCCCTCACCGCCAACGCCACCCTCGACGACCGCACCGAATGTCTCGCCGCCGGCATGGACGACTACCTACCGAAACCGGTCCGCCCCGAAGACCTCAAACGCGTCCTCGCCGCCAGCCCGGACCCAACCGAATTGCGCCGCGCAACCGATTCTCTCACCAAATGAAAACCCTTCTCCTCGCCCTCACAGCGCTTGTCCTCATCGGCACCCTCGGTGCCTGCTCCACCGGAGCCGCCGTCAACACCCCCATTCTCGACGTCGGAGTCGGCGGCGCCGTCGAATGAGCGACCCCAAGCACGATAGTCCGAAACCGAAGACGGTCGGCGAACTACCCGACGACCGGCCTCTCCCCAAAGAAACCACCCCGTCACCGACCTCAACGGAACAAATCTTCGAGCCGGACCCCCAGGAGTCTCCCACGAATGATCGCGAATGACCTCGCTCTTGCTCCCCGACTCGCGCCAACTCGTGGGTTCAGCGGACACGGAGCCGAACGGTCATGAAATATCCCACCCTCGCCATCAATCTCCGAGTCCGGGACCTCAGCCCCGCCCTCGAGTTCTACACCGCCGCCTTTGACGCAAGCGAGCGTTGCCGCCTCGTCGACCCTCGCACCGGCAAACTGGGTCACGTCGAGTTTCTCATCTCCGACGCCCTCGTCACGCTCTCGCCCGGTTCCCCTCCGGCGAGCACAAGCGTCCAAATTTTGCTCAATTGCCCCGACGTCGAAGCCGCCTTCGCCCGAGCCGTCGCCGTCGGCGCAGAAATCGTCCGCCCACTCAAAACCGAATTCCACGGCCACCGCTGCGGCTGCCTTCGCGACCCTTTCGGCCACGAATGGATGCTCTTCCAAGACCTCGAAAACCTCAGCGCCGACGAAATGCAGCAACGCTGGAAATCGCCATCCTGAGCATAAACCACTCTCAGGACGGACATCGGTCGAGAGCGCGAACGGCGGGGATATTGAAACGTAGTTGAATGTAGCAATTAGCGACGACGGCAGTTTCTAGAGCATTTTCAAATTAGGCAGGCTGGTAAGCGCAGTGGCGCAGGAAGTTGGCGCAATGGTCGGGGGAAAATAGGTCGACGATTTGACCGAGGTTTTTTGAGAGATCGTCCAAGGATCTGGCAGCGGCGGATCGGAGGTGAGACTTGAGTTTGGAGAAGGCCAGTTCGATGGGATTGAGATCGGGGCTGTAGGGCGGGAGATAAAGGATCGTGGCACCGAAGGATTGCAGGATCTCAGCCACGCGCTCGCCTTTGTGTGAACTGAGGTTGTCGGCGATGACGATGTCACCGGGAAGCAAGGTCGGTCCCAAGCACTTTTCCAGATAGGTGTGGAAGGCATCCCGGTTCATTGGACCATCCAATAGCCAGGGAGCGGTGAGAGCGTCGTGGCGCAAAGCGGCGATGAAAGTCGCTGTGCTCCAATGTCCGTGCGGCTCGACGCCGAGGCAGCGCTCGGATCGGGGCGCCCGTCCGTAAAGACGGGACATCTTGGTATTGACCCCGGTCTCGTCCAGAAAGACGAGAGCAGATCCGGTCCAGCTGCCCTGAACCGAGCGCCACTGCGCCCGGGCAGCTTCTACGTCGGGGCGGTCTTGTTCGGCGGCGCGGATCGCTTTTTTTTGAAGGTCAGTCCCATCGCGTCCAAGCGATACCAGAAGCGCGCTGACACCGAGCTTGATCCCACACTGCTTCTCCAGACGCTCACCGATGGCCTCCAAGGTCAGGTCGTTCTTCTCTTTGATCCATGCGGCTACCGTGTCCTCATGACCTTCGAGTCGAGAGCGTAAATACCCGCCAATCTTGCTGGCTCGGCAATGACCCTGCTCCCGCTGCTTCTGCCAATATCGGTCGACGCTTCGAACGCTTACCCGAAAGCGTTCGGCCACCTCCGCGCTGCTGCTTCCAGAGGCTCGCGCCTCCACTATCCGTTCTCTCAAATCTTGGCTCATTGGTCGCATCCCAAGCTTATTATTGATAAGCTTCCTAGCGTACAAGCCTTTTCGTCAAACTATTTTGAATCTGCTCTAAGCCGACGAATGGCCTCCCCCCCTTCGACCGGGAAGGGGGCAGGGATGGGGGAATGAGGTCTCGCGGATTGGCGATTTTACTCGGCTCCGGCGATGTTAGCGGGATCGGTAAACGATGATTCGATCGGAAGGAGAGACCCGCATGTCGTCGTCAACGGCGCGGACGCGGATGACGTTACGACCGCGGCGAAGTCGAACGCGAGTGGTCCAGATGTCGGGATTGCGGGTGCGCCTGAAGCTTCGTTTTTGGCGACTCGTGCGGAGTTCGACCCGCGTGATGAAGCCGTTATCGGTGGTGAGAACGCGAATGGGTAAACGTTTTCGGCGGGTGGTCTGTCGGCTGGAGCTGTCCAGAATGGTAACGGAAGGTCGGCGGTCAATCGGAGCCGGGGGAGGTGGCGGTGCTGACGTCGGGTATTGGGGGGAGGTCGCGGACGGAGTTGGCGTGGCGACGGGAGTCCCGGTGGGCGTAGGCGTAGGCGTCGGAGTAGGCGTAGGCGTCGGAGTAGGCGTCGGAGTAGGCGTAGGCGTCGGAGTAGGCAGGGGCGTGGGAGTAGGCGGAGGGCCTACGGAAGGGTTGTTCGTCAAGACACGGAGAACGTTGTCCTGTTTGTTAAGTAGGAAAATGCGCCCGGTTTGGTCGGTGCCGAAGCGGAGATCGGAGCGGCCAGCCCAACGGTTTTTCTCGTCGATGATCTGCTGAAATGTCTTCTCGGCCCCATGGTGGCGGATGCGGAGTTCGGTGATGGAGTCGGGACCGCCGTCGGGGAGGGTGTCTGCGTCGATGAGGAAGATGCGGCCGCTGGGGAAGTCGGCGAAGATCAGTTTGCCTTGGAGGGCTGGGATCAAACCGGAGCGCGCGACTGGACCGACGGTGATAGCATTTCCCTCGCTGTGATCGTATTCAGCGACCGGGTAAACGTAGCCGGTGGTGGGTGAGTCGGCGCGGGAGTTCGCTCCAACTCCAAAAGTTTCGCGGTCAAAAGCAAAACTCCCTTCCCGTCGATTCCATCCGTAGTTCGCCCCTGGAAGACCAAGATTAATCTCCTCAACGACGTTCTGACCGATGTCGGCGATGAACATTTGCTGGGAGCCACCGGAGTCCCAAGTGAAACGTTGGGGATTACGGAGGCCGTAGACGAACACCTCGGCCAGGGTTCCATTCGGGCGGTCGACGAATGGATTATTTGCGGGAATGCCGTAGCGACCATTGTCGCTGTTGGTTCCCAGCGGATCGATACGCAGGATTGCGCCATAGGGGTTGGTGGGATTCTGAGCAAGATCGAGTGGATCGCCTCCACTTCCGCCGTCGCCAATGCCAATGTAGAGAAGGCCGTATTCCGCCGAAGAAGGGGAAGCATTCGGGTTGAAGGCAATGAGGCCCATGGTGTGATTGCCATAGGGATTGTCGATCCGAAGGATCTCACGGTAGGGAGCAGCCGGATCGGCTGCAGTGAATGTGGTGGCAGCTGGGTCGGCTACGGTCCACTCGAGAACCAATTGTTCGCCGTCGCTGTAGTTGGGGTCGGGAGCGGGGAAATCGGTCGGCCGTGTCTGGGAAAGGGTGCTGTGAGCGGTGTAGAACTTCGCGTATCCGGGTGTACCGGGCGAGTTGAACTGAGGGTGAAACGCGACGCTCTGAAACCCCGTCTCGATGTAGCGGTCAAGATAGAGTTCCGGAAACGTCTCAAGGTCAAAGAATGTCGTGACGCTCACGCCGTCGGAACAGACGAGGTAGAGCTCACCGTCCTGAGAATTCACGAAAATGCGTCCAGCTGGATCCGTTGTGAGGGCGTTCATGCGGACGTCTCCAGGGTTGCCCGGTAGGACAGCGAAGTCCTCAACCGTGACAGCGAAGTCGGTCGGCACGATGGGATCGGGGAAAGGATCGGTACTGCGCGTGGAGGGGTATTGCCGCGGCGAGGAAAAGCGAGAAGATGGCAAGAAGCCGCATGGGTCCGAATCTGTCGGCGAAGCGAGTAGTTGCAAGTTGAAATGAAACAAAGTTGGGGGCAGTCCTTCACATTGGCAGGCATGTAGTCGTGCAAATATCGCAATCTCTCGCTGATTCTTCACATCGACCTCACACCGATTAACTGAAATGTGACATTGTGAAGAACTGACCCTCTTGAGACCCTCTTGATGACCCTCTTGACGATCTGCCGCGAGCTGAAGCTGGAGGATCTGGTCATTCCCTCGCGCGCGACCGGACTGCATCTCGCCGATCTGGCGGAAAACCGCGATTTGAGCGATGTTTCCAGTTATCTGAAGAATGAGGCGAGGTTGTTCAGGTTTGTCGCCGACAAGAAGGACAGCGGGACAATTCCGGATCTGAACCTCCCGGAGAAATGCCACTTGATCTGCTGCTATCGGGACGGGAAATTCCTGCTGATCGAAGAAGACGAGGAGATCCGGGAAGGCGACGAAGTCGTCCTGATCACGCATAGTGAGAATCTGCAAGAGCTTCGGGACCGCTGGAAGTCGGACGGTTCCGAGTCGTCCGATGACGAGGACTAAGAAGAGCGTTCGTCCGGCTCACTAGAGCACTTTCAAAATAGATAGCAGAAAAGGCTGGTACGATAGGTTCCGTATCAATAATAAGCTCGGGATGCGAGCATTGAGCGAAGATTTGAGAGAGCGAATTGTGGCGGCCAGAGCAGCGGGAGAAGGGCGCTGCGAGGTGGCAGAGCGCTTTCGAGTGAGCGTGGACAGCGTGGACCGATTTTGGAAGCGGTTCCGCGAAACCGGGCAAACCCACCAAGGCAAACACGGAGGGCATCTGCGCTCCCGACTCGAGGGCCATGAGCAAACCGTCAAAGACTGGATTGAAAAGGAAAACGACCTGACTCTTGCGCAGCTTTGTGCCCGACTCAAAGCGGAACTCGGCATTAAACTTGGCGTGAGCGCACTCTGGTATCGTCTGGATGCGATGGGTATGAGCTATAAAAAAAAGCGCTCCGTGCCGCGGAACAAGATCGGCCCGACGTCAAAGCCGCCCGCCAGCAGTGGCGCCAAGATCAACCGAGCTGGGATGTGACCCAGCTGGTCTTTCTGGACGAAACGGGCGTCAACACCAAGATGGCTCGCCTTTACGGACGTAGTCCGCGCTCTCAACGCTGCCTTGGTGTTGAGCCTCACGGACACTGGAGCACGTCGACGTTCATTGGCGCTCTGCGCCACGATGGTCTCACTGCTCCATGGCTACTGGACGGCCCGATGAATCGAGCCGCCTTCACCACTTATCTCCGAGAGTGCCTGGGACCGACTCTTCGACCTGGTGACGTCGTCATCGCCGATAATCTCAGCTCTCACAAAGGTGAGGCCGTCGCCGACATCCTCCAAAGCTTTGGTGCCAGCATTCTCTACCTTCCACCTTATAGTCCCGACCTCAACCCCATCGAATTAGCCTTTTCCAAACTCAAGGCCCATCTCCGTGCCTGCGCCTCCCGATCTCTGGACGCCCTGACCGACTCCCTCTCCTGCGTTCTCGACCTCTTCTCCCCAAAACACTGCTCCAACTTTTTCCGACACTGCTGCTACTCCGCTACTTAATTCGAAAATGCTCTAGTGCGGCGGTGCGACGGATGCTGGCGGGACTCTTGTGAAACTTCCCCGCCGACTGGGGGGCGGAGGGGGGCGGAGGGGGACGGAGGGGGCAGGAGAATATTCTTGCTCTCAAAGCATCCCGCGCGAGGCGCCATACGTTCATGGTCGTCCCCATCTTCAGCTCACGCGCGATCCACGCCAACTGCACAGGAGGTATGAACCGAGGACATGGGTCACAGTTCAGGGGGACTTGGGTGACAGTGTGCGGAACACGAAATTCGGGTCAGTCCATACTTTTGCCATGTCAACTGACCCCGTGGATGCACGTCGACCACCGCTCGACGAGCCGCGCAAAATCTCCGCTGATCGCGTGCTCGATGCGCCCTTGGCCAAGCAGCTCGCCGTGGCCATCAACCACGCAATAGACGCTTATCTCTTGTGATAATCGATGCCAATGAAGCTCGATTCCGTCGGTAGGCTTTTTGGTTGGGTTTTCATCACCACAACTTACAACATCGAATTTATCAGGCTCTCCGAACCTCAACCGCTCCCGACGCTCCTCCCATCAGCCTTTCATGCCGCCTGACCCTTTCGACGTTACTCGCATTTGGTTGCTATGCGTCGCGCAATTTGACCTCTTTTGGATAGAAGATGAATGAAACCTCAGAATCTTGAGTCGATGATCTGTTGAATGTCCAGCGACGGGAATGCGCTTCGGTCGTGCAACCACCTACGAGGCAAATCGGCGTCGCACCAACGAAGCGCGGATTCCAGCCAGCACCGGCTACTCGTCACAAGCGAACCGGCGGAACGGGGTAAATTTTATCATGAAATCACAGTGTCTCCTATTCGATCATTCCAACCATGCCGTCAGACTCGGAAGCTACGACGTTCCTGAGTTACGGTCTGGAGAGATCCTTGTTCGCACGGCATATTCCTCCATTAGCCCCGGCACCGAATTGCGCTGCCTGGCCGGCAACCAACCTGGCACTCCAGACGACGCGCCGTACATTCCGGGCTACGCGAACGTTGGCACGGTCATCGAGAGTCGATGCGGCGACCACGACGTCGGGTCGCGAGTGTTTTGTGGTGGAACCATGCGGACCAGCGACGACACGCCGCGCGTCTGGGGTGGCCACTGCGAGTTTGCGGTGACTGATTCCTCGGCAATCAAACTTCCGGAATCGCTCGATCCGATCGAAGCCTCGCTCACCGCGCTCGGTGGCATCGCGTATCACGGGTTCACGTTGAGCAAGCCTCGGCCAAGCGAAAAAGTTGTGCACGTCGGACTCGGAGTGCTGGGGCACCTATCAGCTCGGATCCATGCCACCGCCGGAGCTGACGTGCTGGGCTGCGATCTCACGAAGAGTCGGGTGGCCATTTCCAATGCGGCAGGGATCCGCGCGGTTCATTCGCAGGCCGGCATCAGCGAGGCGGTGCGGTCTGTCATGCCTGATGGCTGCAGCTTGGTGGTGGATACGACGGGTGCCGTGGCGGTGATCTCGCCGGCCATCAATGCGATCGCGGACCTTGGTTGGGAAATGGCAGAGGAGCCGGAATTCCGTTACCTGATCCAAGGCAGCTACGATGCCGATTTCTCGGTGCCGTATCTGGCGGCTTTTATGAAGCAGCTGACCTTCCTCGTACCACGGGACCGCAGGCGTCAAGATTTGACGGCGTTTGTCGAACTGCTCTCCTCTGGCAAAGTACGTGCGCGTGATCTGGTGCATGCAGTAGTGGATCCAGAAGAATGCGCTTCCGCTTACGACTCGCTCAAGCGCCCAGAGGAAGTGCCGGGGACTCTTGTTTTCAAATGGTGAAAATCGCCTTTAATACCGCAAGCCTGGTCGCCCGCTGTGGCGGCCATCAGTACAAGTTCGAAGACTGGGGGCTTTGGAGCGACCGCACCGTGGCAGCAACCAATGAAGCCCATTGGGAGGGGATCTGCGAGGACGTGTCGGCGGCAGGTTATCGTGGAATCGAAGTCTGGGAAGCACACGCCAGTCCGAATACAATGACTGAAGCACGAGCTCGCAATTGGCAGGACATCATGGCGCGTCACGGGTTGGAGCCGGTGGCGTTCGGCGGAATGCCAACGCGCCAAAATGCCGAAATCTGCAACTGGCTGGGCATTTCCGTAATGAACTCCGGATTGTGGGGCGTCTTCGTCGAGGAAGCCGAAATGGTCTGTCAGGAGTTTGGTCTCAAGTTCAACTTCGAAAACCACGCAGAAATGACCGCCGCCGAAATCCTTGAGCGCACGCACGGCGGCAGTGAGGCCATCGGGGTCTGCCTAGACACCGGCTGGTGCGGAACCAATGGTGTCAGCGCGGTGGAAATGACTCGCGAACTCGGAAGCCTCATCCGGCACGTGCACGTGAAGGACGTTGCTGGCTTTGGAAAACATCAAACGGCGCTCCCGGGCACCGGAGTCGTTGGCCTCGAAAGCGCGCTGAACGCAATCCGCGAGACTGGTTACGACGGTTGGTATTCGTGGGAGGATCAGGCTGAGGATCGAAACCCGATGTCCACTGCCGCCGCGAATCGCGAGTGGATCGCCGACCGCGTCCGACACGCCCCCCACTCGTCGGCTGAAAAATATGCGACAGAAAGCAACTAAATCGATGTCGCTTGCAGCGATTCTCCTTGTGGGAATCGGAAGGACAGGGCACTCCGAACCGACATAGCTATTCGTCCTGCCGACTGGCACTGACCCGAATGGCGTTCAGATAAGGGAGATTTGGGAGATTTTGGCGTTGGGCGGTTTCTGTGGGGAAGATTTCCCATTTGAGCGCGGGGTTTTGTAAGGAGTTGGTAGGGAATGGGGTCAAGGAATGGGGAATGGGGTCAGGTGTCAGGAATGGGGGAATGGGGTCAGGGAATGGGGTCAGGTCAGGGAATGGGGTCAGGTGTCAAAACTTGAATTCGGATGGCCGGAAATTTGATTTTTGACACTTGACCCCAACTCCTGACCCCAACTCCCATCACCCATTAAACGGCCGATCGACCGGGAGTTTGAATAGGCGGCGGGTGGGGTCGAGGTCGTCGTTCCAGTAGGGGTAGAGGCGGTCGGCGGCGTTTTGGATGGCGTAGCGGCGGGAGTTGATCTTGCGGACCAACTTGTCGCGTTCGATGCGGTCGGTGGCGGTTTCCTCGAGGGTGTCGGCCTGGTGGGCGGTGTCGTCGCGGAAGGCGGCTTTGGCGGCGTCGATTTCGGCAATTCGTTCGGGCGGGTGGCCGGGGAGGTCGTCGGCGGTGGCTTTGGCGAGGAGGGCGTCGGCGTTCTGGAGGAGAGTGGGGCGGTTGGGGTTCAAGCGGCGACCGATGAGGTAGCCTTCGGTGGAGAAGTTGGTGGTGGGGTCGTCGTCTTCGTCGAGCATGCGGCGCTTCTGCTTGGCGGCGCTTTGGATGCTCTGGAGGGCGGTGACGAGGGTGCGCTCGGTACCGCGGACGCGGAGGGTGGCGGATTTCTTGGTGCCGCTGCCTTCGCCGGTCTCGGTGATCTTCCGGCGGGCGGCGAGGAGGGCGTCGGCGAGGCCGTCGAGGTAGGTGGCGTCGATCTGCTGGGTCTGGAGGGTGGCGGTGTGCTCGGGCTGCCGGGCGGCGGCGAGGATGGCCTCGGCCTCGGTGACGTCGGCGAGCTGGGCTTGATTGAAGTAACCGCGCTGGCGCGGGGCGTCGGCGGTCTCGGCGGGTGCGGTGGTGGGTGCGGGTTCGTTCATGTGGTGTGGATGGGTTGGTGTGAGTTTTGGGTGATTGGGTGGGCGGATCGGGTGCTAAATGACTGGTGAGAAGGGGGTTGCCGGGGGATTCGAGGTGTTGGCGGCGAATTTTGGGGCTTTGACGGGGGGAATGAGGGTCTCTGCAGGGAAAATCAGGCCGTTCGCAGGGAATTCGGTGGCTTTGACGGGGAATTCGCGGGCATTCGCGGGAAATTCCGGAGCGTTCGCAGGGGATTTTCTGTTGCTGACCAAGGATTCGGTGACGCCTGCAGGCGGTCGGTTTGCGTCCGCAGCGAATCCGCGAGCATTGCGAAGGAACTGGGCGGCGGGTGCAGGCATCTGGGGAAGGTTCGCGGTAGATTAGTTGAGGATAACTTGCAACCGGATGGTGTAGGGAGCGACTCCTTTGCTGCCGGAAGTCAGGGATGCGTATATCTTGTGACTACCAAACTGCAAGCGTGTTAATCGCTGCGGCTCGGCTGTGGAAAATGGCGAAGATCATGGGTATGCGAACGGGAGGTCCCGCACTGCTCCCGCGCTCCGGGCCTCCCTTGTCTCTCGCCGAGTCCGCCCGCGCCGTCACGCCGGCTGCGAGATGCCCTGCGGTCCCTGCATCGGGCTCGCCGCCGGCCGTTCTCTCTCAAACTCGAACGCCCTCCGTTCCCGAGATTGATCGCCGGCGGTCTGCCACCGCCAGCCTCCCTCTGATCTCGAAGGGATTTGACTCTCCGGCGAATTCCCCCAACGTAGCAGCTCGTTGACTCCCCCCGGCGAAGCCAATCGCACCTCACTGCTCATGGGATTCAAAAGAAAACCTCATTACCTCATCATCACCGCCTGCTTCGTTTTGGCAGGCTTCGCATCGACCTTCGCCGATACGAAACCAGCAGCCCTTTCCGCTCCGAGCCAAGCCCCCCCACAGGCGGAATCGACCCCCAACCTCGCCTCCCCGCTCGTCGAGAGCGCTCTCGCGGCCCCCAACACCGCCGAACTCGCCCGCGACGGCATCGTTCACGTCGAGCAGCTGATCATGGAGTTCGCCCGCGACGTTTCGAGCGACTTTCTTCCCACCAGGGCCAACGATTCACTCACCACGCCCTTCGTCGATGGCATTACGCCCCTCCGGCTGATCGTCTCGCTCGGCATTTTGCTCGCCGTCATCGGGTGCCGCTTCCTGCTCCATTACTTGTTCCGACGCTATTTGCGTCGCCATCCACCCTCCCAGCCGCGTCCGCCGGTCAACATCGCGGTTAAATCCCTCCACCGCCCCGTCCTTCTCGTTCTCTGGTCCTACGGCCTCTACGCCGCCGCCGCCCCGCTCCTCGCGCCGATCCGCGACGCCAACGGTCAACCGGTGCTTCTCGATACCGCCGGTGTCATCGCCGACGTCATCGGCGTCTGGGCGCTCTGTGGGTTCATTTATCGCCTCGTGAATCTTATTCACTCCCGCGTCACCCATTGGGCGGCTCGATCCAAAAACCGCTTCGAGCGCGTTCTCATTCCACTCGCAGCCAGCTACGCCCGCGTCCTGATCGCCGTCATCGCAATCCTCCTGACGCTCCCCATCCTCAAGGTCGCCCCGCGGTTTGAAATCCTCGTCACGACGAGCGCGTCTCTCATCATCATCGCGGTCATCGTCTGGATGCTCATCCGGGCCACCAATGCCCTTGAGTCCCTCATTCTCGCGGGTTACCGCATGGACGAAGCCGACAACCTCAAGGCCCGCCGCGTTTACACGCAGGTTCACGTCCTCAAGAAGGTCGTCATCACCGCTCTCGTCCTCCTCGGAATGGCGTCGATGCTCATGGTTTTCCCGTCCGTCCGGCAGTTCGGCACGAGCATCCTCGCTTCTGCCGGGATCGCCGGCATTATCCTCGGCATCGCCGCCCAGAAGAGCCTCGCCAACTTCATCGCGGGCTTTCAGATCGCGATCACCCAACCAATCCGCATCGAAGACGCCGTCGTCGTCGAAGGCGAGTGGGGGTGGATCGAGGAGGTCACGCTCTCCTACGTGGTCGTCCGGATCTGGGACTGGCGCCGGCTCGTGCTCCCGATCACGTATTTCGTCGAAAAGCCGTTCCAAAACTGGACCCGCACCTCCGGTAACATCCTCGGCTCGGTTTTCCTCTACGTCGACTACTCGATCCCGCTCGAAGCCCTCCGCACCCGACTCGACGAAATCCTCGACTCCACACCACTCTGGGACCGGAGGGCAAAAGTTCTCCAGGTGACCGATTCCCGCGAACACGACATCGAACTCCGCATTCTCTGCAGCGGCAAAGACAGTCCGACCACCTGGGACCTCCGCTGCCACGTCCGCGAAAAACTCATCGAATTCATCCGCGAAAATTACCCCGACAGCCTGCCCCGCCTCCGCGCCCGCCTGGAAAAATCCCCCGCCGTCGACGAGCCTCTCGCCGGACCTCGCTGATCTAGTGCCAGGTTAGCCAGACTGATCGGAGGCCGACGCCTCGGCTTCGCCCTCCTCAGTCGCCTCGGGGTCGGCTTTGGCGTTGAACACCTGATTGAGCGACTTTCCGATCAACGGAGCGGCGTGCGATCCGCCGTGGATGCTGTCGTCGCCCGGCTTCCCCTCGTAAACCGCGGCGAAAGCGAATTGCGGATCGTCCGCTGGCGCGAAGCCCGCGAACCACGCCGCCGTCTTCTGGTTGTCCTTCGGCCCCCACTGCGCCGTCCCCGTTTTCCCGGCGACATGAATGCCGTCGACCTTTGCCCGGTGCGCCGTCCCGTTGCCCGATTCGGTCACGTCGACCATGGCCTCGCGGAGTTGCTCCATGACCTCGTCCGAGATCGGCAGTTCCGCCCGCAGGCGATCCGGGTAGGCCGCGACGACGGTATTGTCGAGTGACTGGATCTGCTTCACGAGCCGGGTCTGGTGAAATTTCCCACCCTCCGCGATCACCCCCATCGCCTGCGCCATCTGAAGGGGCGTGATGAGAATGTCGCCCTGTCCAATGCTCATGTTCGCGACGTCGCCGTTGAGGATTTTGCGATTGTGGACCCGCTGCATGTACTCGTCGGTCGGGATGTTCCCCGCGCCCTCGGCCTGAAGCGGAATCCCCGTGCGCTGCCCCAGCCCAAGGCGAGTCGCCCAATCGATGATTGGCTCCGACCCGATCTTGATGCCGACCTGGTAAAACCACGTGTTGCAAGACTGCGTGAGCGCCTCGACGAAATTCAACGAACCCGCACCGGTCTTCTTCCAGTTCCGAAAGACAAAATTTCCCACGCTCAGTGCCGGCGGGCACCCGAACTCGGACGACGGCTTGATCTTGCCGCTTTCGAGCGCGGCCAAGCCGACGAACGCCTTGAAGGTCGAACCCGGCGGATACGCCGAGCGGAACGCCCGCGGATACAGCGGCACCGCGGGATCGTTGTTGAGAACGTCGAAGTCCGCCTGCGTCACGTAGGGCACGAAGACGTTGGGGTCGAAAGTCGGCCAGGACGCCATCGCGAGGATCTCCCCACTCTTCGGATCGATCATCACGATCGCACCTCGTTCGCAATTCTTCTCCAGCACCTCCTCGCAGATCGCCTGCAGCTTCGCATCAATGGTGGAGATGACGTTGTAGCCCGGCACCGGCGGCTGCGCGATTCGCTCCGAGGTTTTCCTCCCCTCCGAATCGAACGTAAGGCTCAACACTCCTGGACGCCCTTCCAATTCCTCGTTGAAGACCTTCTCCAGCCCCTCGCGACCCTCCGTCTCCGAAAAAATGAGATCACCATTTTCAATCGGCTTCAACGAAAGCGGCGCCTGCTGCCCGACGTAACCGATGATGTGAGCCGCCAGTCGGCCCTGCGGATAAAATCGCGCGTAGCTCTGCCGCAAGACCAGGGTCGGGGTCACCCCGGCCGCGACGACGGACAGCTCGCTCGCCCGGAGATCTTCCGCGATGTCGTACGGCAAAACCCCACGATTCTTGTAGTGGTCGAGGATCTTTTTTTCGTTGATGGCGATCTCGCGCCCCAGCAAACCCTTCGCCAAAGTCACCTGTTGCCGGGCAAAAGCCAGCACCTGCTCATCGGTGAAATCCAACGGCGTCGGGAACGCGATCGCCAAATTGTAACTTACCTCCGACTGCGCAAATGGCTTCCCGTGCCGATCGGTAACCAGTCCGCGCGGAGCTGGAATCCCAAGCTGCCACGTGCGCGCCTGCTTCTGAGTCTCCCACGTCGGCTTTGGATTCTCCACGACCCCCGTGTTATCGACCACCGCTTCCTGCCCGAAGGCCACCGACGCCAATCCGACGCCGGCCAAACAACCGAAAAGACTTTTTATCGCCACAAGACGGCGAACATAGCGCCCAGCGGCGCAAAGGCAAATCCGCCGTCGCACCCGCGTTTCCGAGGATTGCCGAAAGTCAGCAAACCAAACACTCTCGTTGCCAACCTATGAAAACCCTCCTCACCACCCTCGTCCTCCTCGCCCTCGCGGCCACGACCCAACTCCGAGCCGCAGACACCGACCTCAACTCCACCGCCACCAAAGCCATGCTCCCCTGGCTGGAGCTGATCGACAACGCCGACTACTCCGCTAGCTACGGAGAAGCCTCCGCCACGTTTCAAGAGGCCGTGACGATGAACGAATGGATTGCCGCGCTCGAAAGCGTCCGCGCACCTTTGGGCAAGGTAACCTCCCGCGAGATCGCCACCGCGTCCGAACTCACCGTTCTACCCGACGGCACCCAGGGCGAATTCCTTCTCGCTCAGTTCAACACCGTCTTCGAAAAGCTGCCGGAAGCCACCGAGACCGTCACTTTCGAGAAAAACTCCGACGGAGGATGGCGCGCCGGCGGCTACTACATTCGCCCGGGGGTCTCCGCCGCCAATTGATGATTCGGAATTGAATAGCGCGTGAACGTTTTCGACAGCGCTTCCGCGACCCCAGCCTCCGCTTGCTCGGGCCACGGCGGAACCTAGCGGACGGATGGCGTCGCCGGACCAAATCCTCGGAAGGTCGGCACCACGTCGACGTCCAACTCCTCGCCGCCGCGTTCCACCGCAAAACGGTGGGAAGCCACGAAGGCGATCATCGCCGCGTTATCCGTCCGCAGCGCCGGCTCCGCGACGCGGAGGTCGACGCCCACTCGTTCGGTCATTTCGGACGCCCGCTCGCGCAGCCGTCGATTCGAACTCACCCCACCGCTCAGCGCTAGACACGGGCGCCCGGTCGCACTCAACGCCCGCTCGGCTTTCCCGATCAACACGTCCACGACGGCCTCCTGAAAGGAAGCGCAGGCGTCCTCCAGCCGCGGTTCTTCTTTTTCAAAACAATAACGCACCGCCGTCTTGAGGCCGCTGAAACTGAACCGGTAATCCCCGGAATGCAGCATGCTCCTCGGAAACGAATAGGCCGCCGCGTCCCCTCCCACTGCCAGCCGATCGATCTCGACTCCTCCCGGATAACCCAATCCCAACAGCTTCGCGACCTTGTCGAAAGCCTCCCCTGCGGCGTCGTCCACCGTCGCGCCGAGCACCTCGTATCGCCCGTATCCGGCCACGTCGACGAGCATAGTGTGCCCACCACTCACGACCAATCCAACGTGCGGCGCGATCTCGCTCCGCCCGAAAAATGGCGAAAGCAAGTGCCCCTCCATGTGATTGATCGCCAGGAACGGCCGCCCCACCCCGATGGCAAGTGCCTTCGCCATCGCCACACCCACAACCAACGCCGCCGGCAACCCCGGCCCCGTCGTCGCGGAAAAATACTCCACCGCGCCCAACTCAAGTCCCGCCACGTCCAACGCTCGCCGCACCAGTCCCGGCAGAACCTCCGAGTGACTCCGCGACGCTACCTCCGGCACGACGCCGCCATACTCCGCGTGAATCTCCGCCTGCGACCAAACCTCACTCGCGAGCAACTCCCCGTGCCCGCGCAACACCGCCACCGCCGTCTCGTCGCACGACGTCTCGATCGCCAGCCCAATCATCCGTAGCGATCCGCCTCGCTCCTAGCCACGGTCCGCGTCACCGGATTTTTCCTTGTCGGCGTAGAGCAAAACGCCGGTGATCGCGTCCACCGCGCGATCAAGCTGAGGATCGACGACCGCGTCCGCCGCTCCCGAATCCTCCAGCCCCGGCACCGATTTCCGCCGTCGTTCGCGGTAGAGTTCAGCCTCCTCGGCCAGGGTCATCGTGCAACGAATGTCGGGATCGACGCCGTGCTCGTGAATCGGTTTCCGACTGGGCGTGTAGTATTTCTGCGTCGTGAACCGCATCGCCGACCCGTCTGGCATCGAGACGACGCTTCTGAACCGATCCTTTTCCAAAGGTCGTCTCGCCAACGAGAATCGCCCGTTGCAGATCTTTCAAAGCACCCGCGACGATCTCGGAGCCGCTGGCGCTCGAGTTATTGATCAGAATCGCGATTGGGTAGGTCCGGGTCCCGCCGGGCATCCGGCGAGTCGTGTACTCCCGCGACGGCGAGCGTCCTTCGGTGGAGACCACCCGCGTGTTCGGCGGCAAAAACTGCGCGCACACGTCGACCGCGCTCCCGAGCAAACCACCAGGATTGAAGCGCAGATCCAACACGAGCGCCTCCATTCCCCGCTCCTCCAGATCATCCAGTGCTTGACCCAACTCGGCCGCCGTTGGCTCGTTGAACTGCTCCACCCGCACGTAGCCCACCTTGTGGCCCGCCGTTTTCTCCTCGGGGAGGATCTGCGCATCCACCACGCTGGGGACCTTGATCACCGCGCGCGCCACCGTCACGTCTTTGAGCGTTCCCGTCGATGGCTGACCGATGGTGAGAGTCACCTTCTCGCCCGCCTCACCGCGCAGCATTTCGACCGCGTCTCCCATCGTCATCCGGTCCGTCGAGATATCGTTGATCTTGCGAATCTGATCCCCCGGCAGCAGGCCCGCCGCGAATCCCGGAGTTCCGTCCGCCACGCCGATGATCGTGAGCAATCCACCCTTGGTCGTAACCGTCACGCCCAGCCCGCCAAACTCGCTCTTCGTGTCCTCCTGCATTCCTTTGAAATCCCGCGGGTCCATGAACGAACTGTGCGGATCGAGTTCCGAGAGCATTCCGCGCATCGCGCTGTAGGTGAGATCCCGGAACGACGTCTTGTCGCCATCGACGTAATCCTGCCGGATCAGCTGCATCGCCCTCGCCAGCACGTGCATGCTCTCGTAGGGCGAGTCCTCCGCTTCCTTCTCGTCCGCCGCCCGCACCGCGCCGACACCGACGATTAATATCAGCCCCCACTGAACCAGCCGTTTTTTCATGTCGGAAAACTATCACAAACCGGCCGTCGCGAAAGGGCCGCGTAAGAATCAGCCAATTCCCCCCCTGGTGCCTGCTCCGCCGCGTACCACCGATTCAAGCCCTGCAGGATCGCAACGAGCACCCGCTCCCGCTCGACCGCCCCCCCCACCGCCAACTCCAACGAAGTCGCCGTCATCTGCAACTCGAGCGGAAAATCCTCCACCCGGTGCGACACGTTCACCCCGATCCCGACCACCGCGAAGGTCTCCCGCCCCGTCCGCGCCTCGGTCAGAATCCCCGCCACCTTCCGGCCGTCGACGAAGACGTCATTCGGCGGTTTGATCCGCATCTCCAGCCCGGTCGCCTCGGAGATCCCCCCCGCCACCGCGACGGCGACCAACGGAGTCACCCGCTCCAGAAATTCCCGCCCCCAGGCCGGTCGCAACAGCACCGAAAACCACAACCCCAACCCGCCCGCCGAGTCCCACCGCCGCCCAAACTGCCCCCGCCCCCGCGACTGCCGATCCGCGACGACGACCTCGCCTTCGGCCGCACCGCCGAGCGCCATGTCCCGCACGAGATCATTCGTCGAAGCAGTCTCGCGAAACACGGAAACCCGCCGCCCAATCACCCCGCCAGCGGCTTCCCGAACCCTGTCGGAATCAATGTCCAGCTCGGTTTGACCTCCAGGGTTCATCAGTTCCGTCGAGAAATTAAGTCGATCCCGCCAATGCCCTCACCATCCCGCGAACTCTCCGGCCTCACCCTCACAGATCCCGGATTAACTCCAGCGACAGATCCACCGCGATGGCGGAATGGGTCAATGCTCCCACGGAAACAAAATCCACCCCCGTCTCCGCCACGCCGCGCACCGTCGCAAGATTGATCCCCCCACTGGCCTCCAGCTGGATCCCCGCCGGCCGCCGCGCCACCGCCTTCCGCATCTGATCCAGCGACATGTTGTCCAGGAGGACGATATCGATCCCCGGAATCTCGAAAAACGCGAACGCCTGCTCCAACGTATCCGCCTCGACTTCGACCCGCACCTCGGGCCGCTCGCCCTTCACCCGCCCGATCCGCTCCGCCAGCGTCGCCACGTTCAGCCCGCCGGCGAGGTGATTATCTTTCACCATCACCCGATCGTAGAGGCCGAGGCGGTGATTCGTCCCGCCGCCCGCGACGACCGCCGATTTTTCCAACGTTCGCCACCCCGGCGTCGTCTTCCGCGTGTCCAGCACCCGGCAACCCGTCCCCGCCACCGCCTCCACAAATCGCCGCGCCAACGTCGCCACCCCGCTCAACCGCTGCAAAAAATTGAGAACCACCCGCTCCCCCGTCAGCATCGACCGGGTCGCCCCCTCGACCTCCAGGACGGTCGCGCCACTCAGCAAGCGCGCTCCATCCGCGACCGCCGGCCGCACGACCAAGCCGGCATCGACCCGCCGAAAAACCTCCACCGCCACGGCCACCCCCGCCACGACACAACCCTCCTTCGCAAAAACCCGACCCTCGCTTCGCCGGCCCGCATCCGTGAAGAACAACGAAGTCACGTCTCCCCCGCCAACGTCCTCCGCCAGAGCCAACCCAATCAGATCGTTCCCGTATTCTTTCATCCCTTTGCGACCTTCGCGTTCTCCCGTTCCAAAGAGACCGGCAATCCGCGCCAGCGGGAGCCGTCTGCATCCCCCCTTGTTACCCTCGTTACCTTCTGTTCGAATGCATTCACACCGGCAGCCCGATCAGCTCCCGCTGCCAGCGCATCAGCGAATCCGCACTCTCATCGATCGACACGGCTTCGAGTGCCCCCCGCGAGGCCACGATGGACGGATCCAGGTTCAAATCCTTCGCCGCCCGGTCCCGCACCAGCTTCAATTCGTCGAACCGATCCACCTGCGCCTGGGTCCTCCGCAACCCACGCTTCCGGATCGGTTGCGGCCACTCCTCCTCCGGCACCTGCAAGGCCAACGCCAACGCCACGTCGAAGCTCCGCCGCCGACGATTCGTCAACTTCGGCGTCGAAAAGGCCTGCCCCCGACTCGCCCGCTCGGACAGCTCCAATAAATCCCGGTTCCCCATCACGTGAAACGGCGGCCGATCCCACTCCCGGGACTCCGTGTCGCGCCAATGCCAGAGCACCCGGAGCACGGACTGCGCCCGCGCCGACAACTTGGCTGATCCCGAGATGCGCCACACCGTTTCCTCGTCGCGCGGCTTCGTCTCGCGTGATGCCGAGATGATCCGAACGATCGATTCCTGAAACCAGTCCCACCGACCGAGCCGCTTGAGTTCCGCCTCCAGCTCCGCGCAGATCGTCAGCAGGTAACGCGTGTCGTTCATGGCGTATTCCACCATTTGCTCCGGCAACGGGCGGATCGCCCAATTCGCCTTCTGCGACGACTTCGAAAGCGTCACCGAAAAATATCTCTCCACCAGCGCCGAATATCCCAATCCCTCAAATCCACACAACCGCGCCGCGATCATCGTATCGAAAATCTCGCCCGGCTCGAACGAACCCGACTTCCGCAGCATTCGCAAATCGTAATCCGCGCCGTGAAAAATCACCCGCTTATCGACGAACACATCCAGAAACGGCTGCAACGGCATCTCCGCCAAAGGATCGACCAGATCATCCCCGTCCGGCGTGCTCACCTGAATGAGACACAGCTTCTCGAAGTAACAATGCAG
Source organism: uncultured Verrucomicrobiae bacterium (assembly GCA_963832325.1). Taxonomy (GTDB): domain Bacteria; phylum Verrucomicrobiota; class Verrucomicrobiia; order Chthoniobacterales; family JAATET01; genus CAVVKW01. The sequence goes on from CAWHTR010000001.1 coordinate 567,434, forward strand.
GCTGTCCGCCTCGGTATCGAGCGCGATGGTGGCGTGCGCCCCCAGCCGCCCGATGAACTCATCGAGCGCCTCCGACGTCGCAATCAAACCTCGCGAGTCCCGTCGTCTTCCAACGGCACCAGTTCACCCGGCCGCCGCGCCCGCGGCTCCCGTGCCTGGGTATTTCCCTCGACCGGCAACGTCACGAACGGCCCTCCGGCCAACGGCGCCACGTCGGTGAACGCCACCTCCGGCACATCACTCGGCTTACCTTCCAAGGGGAAGTCCTTCCGCAGAGGGTAATACGGGTAACCGTCCCACATGAGAATCCGCCGCAAGTCGGGATGATTCGCAAACCGGATCCCCATCATGTCAAAAATCTCGCGCTCGTGCCAATCAGCCGTCGGCCACAAATCGGAAACCGTCGGCACCTCCGCCTCGTCCTCCACCAGTTGAATCTTCACGCGCAAATGCCCGTGCGTCGCCATCGAATACAATTCATAGACGATCTCCCACCGCGGCTCCGTCTCGAAATGATCGATGCTCGTGATGTCGATCAGGTAATCGTAACCCAGCTCGACTTTGCAGAAGCCCAGCACGTCCCGCAGCGACGTCACCTTGATCGAGACCGACGTCTCGCCGCGAAATTCCTTCGTTCCCAGCACCGCGTCCGGGAATTTTTCCTGAATCTTGTCCACTTTTTCCATCTGAGAAAATCGTTCAGGCCGGGTCCAGCATCGCCCGCTTCTGATCCTCAACCGAGTGCTCGCCCATGATCTTGTGCTGGAGCTTCATCAGCCCGTCGAGCAACGCCTCCGGCCGCGGCGGGCACCCGGAGATGTAGACGTCCACCGGGAGCAAATGATCGATCCCCTGCAGGACCGCGTAGCTGCGATACATCCCACCGCTGGACGCGCACGCCCCCATCGCGATCACCCACTTTGGCTCCGGCATCTGGTCGTAAATCCGCTTCACCGCCAGCGCCATCTTGTAGGTCACCGTTCCCGCCACGATCATCACGTCCGACTGCCGCGGCGAGAATCGCATCACCTCCGCCCCGAAGCGGGAGATATCAAACCGCGAAGACGACGCCGCCATCAGCTCAATCGCGCAGCAGGCCAGCCCCATCGGCATCGGCCAGAGCGAGTTGGAACGCATCCAGTTGATCGCGGCATCCACCCGCGTAAAAATCACGTTCCCCTCGACCTTCGAATCATACGCCACCGGGCTCTCAACACTCATGCCCCGGACACTATTGAGGCCACCCGCCGAATCAAGGTGGAAAAGCCGAAACGCGGGCTGAGCGCCGTCGCCCAGCCTCATCCCCGGGGATGAAACTGCTTGTGGACCGCCTTCAGCCGCTTGCCGTCGACGTGCGTGTAGATCTGGGTCGTCGCGATGTCGGCGTGCCCCAGCAGCTCCTGAATGATCCGCAGATCGGCCCCGTTACTCAGCAAATGCGTCGCAAAACTGTGCCGCAGGAGATGCGGATAGACGTTCGCCTCGAGTCCGGCCAGCGCCGCGTATTTTTTTACCAATTGCCACACGCGCTGGGGTGTCAACCGCTTCCCCCGCACCGATAAAAAAATCTCCGCCCCGGTCTTCGGCGCAACGAGCCCCGGGCGCTCGTTCGCCAGATACCTTGCAATCGCGTCCCGCGCCGCCTTACCGACTGGCACCATCCGCGTCTTGTTTCCCTTGCCCGTCACCCGAATCCAACCCTCCTCCGCGTCGAAATTTTCCAACCGCGCGTTGCACAGTTCCGAAATCCGCAACCCCGACGCGTAGAGCAACTCGAAGATCGCTCGATTCCGCAGCCCCAGCGGATCCACGTCGTTCACGGCCTCGATCAGCCGCTCGACCTCCGGGACGTTCAGCGTGTCGGGCAGATACCGCTCGATCCGCGGGATCCCGATGAACTCTGCGGGATCCGTCTTCAACCGCTCCCGCGTGACGAGAAATCGAAAAAAGATCCGAATCGCCACCGCCTCGACCTTGATCGACGCCGCCGCCAGTCCGGCTCGCTTCCGGTGCGCGAGAAAATCGCTGATGTGACCCGCCTCGACGTCGCCCGCTTCGGTTATTTTCGCCGTTGCGGCCAGCCATTCGACGAACGTCTCCAGCGAGCGCCGCGTGGAGAGTTGGTAATTCGTCGACAGCCCGCGCTCGACCGCGAGGAAGATCAGAAACTCCTCAACGAAGGGAGCCATGTCCCGCCGGGTCAAATTTCAAGCCCGTCAGCCGCGTGTAGGCCTCGATGTATTTCTCCGATGTTCGCCGCGCAATCTCCGCCGGCAACTCCGGCGCGGGCGGTGCCTTGTCCCAATCCAGCGTCTCCAAATAATCCCGCACGAACTGCTTGTCGAAGCTCAGCGGACTCGTCCCCACCGCGTATTCTTCCGCGTCCCAGAATCGCGACGAATCCGGCGTCAGGCATTCGTCGATCAGAACCAACTCGCCGTCGACCATGCCAAATTCAAACTTCGTGTCCGCAATGATGATCCCCCGTTGCGCCGCCACGGCCCGACCGTGTTCGTAGAGGTCGATGCTCCAATCCCGCACCCGGATCGCGATCTCGTCGCCCAGCAACGCCCGGCACTGGTGCCAGGAGATGTTCTCGTCGTGCCCCGAGTCCGCCTTGTTCGCCGGCGTGAAAATCGGCTCCGGCAACTTCTCCGCCTGCCGCAATCCCTTCGGCAACTCGTGCCCGCAGACCGCCCCCGTCCGCTCGTAATCCGACCACCCAGAGCCTGCGAGATAACCCCGCACCACGCATTCCACCGGCAGCGGCATCGCTTTTTCCACGATCATCGACCGTCCGGCCAACAGCTCTTCGTGCACCCGCAATTCTTCCGGCAGGTAGCCGGTCTGCAGACCGATCAAATGATTCGGAACGAAGTCCAGCTTCTCGAACCAGAAATGCGACAGCTGAGTCAGCAGACTCCCCTTCGCCGGAATCGCCGTCGGCAACACGCAATCGAACGCCGAAATCCGGTCCGTCGCCACAATGAGCAATTTGTCTCCCAGATCAAAAACCTCCCGCACTTTCCCGCTGCGCAGTTTGCGAATGCCCGGTAGATCAACCGTGAGAACGTCCATGTGCGATGACCCTATTTTTCCCCCACCCTAAAAAGCAATTTTCTTCCGCATTCGCCCCCCAGGAGATCGTCGGAAATCGATCCGTCCTTCCCACCTCTGCAATGCGGTCGAGTTGGTCGGGACGGGCACGTCCGTGGCGGCCGGGAGATCCCTTGGAGAGCAGTCATTCCTCGCCGCCCCGGGGAATGGCGTTGGCTCGGCTCTCGACTAGGCGCGGCGCTCACGAGATCCCCCTCAGCAGCACTCTTCGTTACCAATCGCAATAAAGTCTTGCGCCGCACTACCGTATTAGTCAACTAATACACCCATGTCACTACCGCTGCTCATTGCCCCGGCCAGTGACGTCCCGATTTTTCGCCAGATTCAGCAGCAGATTCAGCGGGCCATTGCCACCGGGAGGCTCCCGGTCGGCGAGCAACTGCCATCCGTCCGCGTCCTCGCCGAGCAGATCGTCGTCAATCCCAACACGGTGGCCCGCTCCTACCAGGAGCTCATCCGATCCGGCGTCCTGGAGAGCCGCGCCGGGAGGGGAATCTTCGTCAGCGAGCGGCGCCAAGTGTACTCCGAGGCCGAGCAGCGCCGCCGTCTCACGCAAGCCGCCGAGCAACTTTGCCACGAGGCCCTTCACCTCGACGCTGACCTCCCGTCCATCCAGACGCTGCTCGAATCCACCTGGACCAACCTTCGCCAAACTCCCCCTCCCGACACTGAACCCGATCCAAAGCCATGAAACCCGTCATCGAAATCGACCGCCTCACGAAATATTTCGGCCCGCGCGAGATCGTCCGCGATCTCACCCTCACCGTCGCTCCCGGCACGATCTACGGCTTCCTCGGTCGCAACGGCATGGGCAAGACCACCACCATCCGCGTCCTCCTCGGATTCGAGGATCCGACCCGCGGTCGGACGACCGTTCTTGGCGAAGACTCCCGCGCCCTCCGCCCCGCCACCCGCGCCCGCATCGGCTATCTCCCGGAGGGCCACCACGTTTATCGCTGGATGACCGTCGCCGAGTGCGGTCGCTTCCAGTCCAGCTTCTTTCCCGCGTGGAACCCCGAGATTTTCGAGGCCGTCATCAGCCACTTTCGCCTCGATCCGAAGACAAAAGCCGGGCACCTCTCCCGCGGCCAGCGCGCCGGTCTCTGTCTCGCCCTCACCCTTGCGCCCGAACCCGAGCTCCTCATCCTCGACGACCCCGCGCTCGGTCTCGACCCGGTCGCCCGCCGCAGCCTCCTCCAGTCGATGCTTTACGTCACCCGCCACCCCGACCGCACGATCCTCTTTTCCTCCCACCTGCTCTCCGACGTCGAGCGGGTCGCCGATCGCATCGCCATCCTCGACGGCACCACGCTGCGCGCCGACTGCACCATCGATCACTTCCGCTCCCAGCTTCGCCACGTCGTTCTCAAGTTTCCCACCACGCCACCGCCCACCCCCGACCTCCCCGGCCTCCTCGAAAGTTTCCGCACCGACACCGAGCTCATTCTCACCCTCGCCAATCCCCCCGACGACCTCGACGCCCGCCTCGCCGCCCTCCACCCCACCTCAATCGAACCCCTCGAAATGACCCTCGAAGACGCCTTCATTAGCTACGTCGGCGAGCGCGGCGAAAAAACGTTCTTCACCCGCGAACTCCACCCCCAGACCCGTCCCAAGCCATGACGGCGATCCTTTGGAAAGAACTCCGCGAGAACATCCGCTGGGCTTCGCTCGGCGCCCTCCTCCTCGCCGCCATTCTGCTCTACGCTCTCTACGACCTCGACCAGGGCTGGGGCGGTTTTGATCCCTACTCGAACACCGGCATCACCCTCGCCAAGAAAAAATTCCTCACCGCCACCACCTTCGGATTCGCCGCCGTCGGCTTCCTCCTCGGACTCATCCAGATCCTGCCCGAACTCAATCCCGACCGCTGGGCTGGCCTGCTGCACCGACCGGCACATCGGGGCACCATCTTCGCTGGCAAAGCCCTCGCCGGTCTCCTCCTCTACCTGCTCGCCACCGCCGCGCCGCTCGGCCTCTGCATCCTTCTCGTCGCCATTCCCGGAAATTTCCCATCTCCGTTCGTCCCCGCGATGATCCAGCCCTCCGTCGCCGACCTACTTGGCGGAATTCCCTACTACTTCGCCGCCCTCGCCATCGCGCTCCTCCCTTCCGGTCACACCCTCCCCGGCAAGGTCCTCCGCGTACTCCCGCTCTTCGCCGCCCTCAACGCCACCTTCTTCCTCCTCGCCACCGACCACTTCCGCGTCGCCGCCGAAGCCGCGCTCCTCACCGCCCTCCTGCTCGCCGTCGCTGGCTGGGGCATCATCCGCAACCGCTCCCACCTCCACGCCCGCCCGCGTCTCACGCAATTCGCCTTCATCGCAACCATCTTCTATTCACTCTGCGGCCTCGGCGAACTCGCCCGAACCGTGCTCGAAACCCTACTCCCGGAACCTGACGACCGTTGGAGTTCGTACGAGATCACCGACGACGGCGTTCCCTACCGCCTCGATTACCACAATGGCGTCATCGAAGCGGTCACCGACGTCAACGGCGATCCCGCCACTGGCAAGGACAACCAACCCGATTCCATCAATCGCCACACCGCCGGCATGAATTGGGTCAGCCGCTTCGTCGGCGACTCCCACGGTTGGAAGCCGAATCGATGGAATCCCAGCTACCGCGAGTCCAACACCTACCTCTATTCCACCGTCTTCTACCAGCAACCCCGCACCGAGCAGTGGTTCGACCTCCCCCGCACCAACGAGATCATCGGCTTCGCTCCCTACCGGAAAGCCGCCGTCGCCCGCCTTGGGCCCGCCGGGTTCCTCCCCCCACCGACCCACCCGCCCCGTTCCCGGAAACCACCAACCTCGGCTCCATCGACCGCGACCTCCTGACCATCGAAACCCCCGACTCCCTCCGCTTCGCCCTCGCCGCCGACCGCCGGATCGTTCCCCTCGACCTCAACGGCCCGCTCTACGGGTCCGGCACCGCATTCAACAACAAGGGCACCACGGTCTTCTCCGTCGCCCTCCCGACCACGCTCGCCGTCTTCGCAACCGACGCCACCCGCATCGCCACGCTCCCTTACACCCAGGACGTCTCGCGCTGGGGGCAGATCTCGGTCGGCATCAACGACGCCGTCGATCAATTCTTCGTCCATTACGAACCCAGCGCCTACCTGCCAGGCGACACCCGCCGCGAGATGACCTCCTACGTCGACATTCTCGCTGCCGACGGTCGCCGCCTCACCTCCTACGTCCTCCCTCCGCTCCCCAAGAACCAGAAAGCGACGCCCCTCATCCGCACCCTCACGGAGACGCTCGAAGCCCCGTTCTTTTTTTACGGCACCCTGCTCTACCAAAAGATCGGCGCGCTTGGCGGCTCCGAGCGCCTCCAGAACGTTCTCAACCGCCGCCTCGGGTGGGATTGGAAAACCACCCGCTCAGTCGCCATCCGCTGCACGCTTCTCTCGATCCTCTGCGCTGTCGCGACCTTCTTCTGGGCCCGCCGCGCCCAACTTCCGCTCCGCCAAGCCCTCGCGTGGACCGCCTTCGCCCTCGCCTTCAACGTCGCCGGCCTCGTCACCTTTCGCCTCACCGCCGACTGGCCCGCCACCGCCCGGTGCCCGACCTGTGACCGTCGCCGCCGCGTCGACCACCTCACCTGTCCGCATTGCCAAGCCACCTGGCCCGGCAACCCCACCACTGGAACCGAAATCTTCGAACCCCTCTCCGCCTCATGAAAGCCACCCTCTGGAAAGAATTGCGCGAGAACCTCCCCTGGGCCCTCCTCGCCCTGCTCCTTCTCGGCCTCGCCGAAGCCTACGCGCTGTCCTCCGGGCGCAACACGCCCCTCAACACTTACGACAACTTCACCCTCGGCAGCTCCGTCTTTCTCCTCGTCACGTCCTTCGGCTGCGCCCTCATCGGCGTCGGTCTCGCGATCGCGCAGATCCTCCCCGAGCACCGCACCGACCAGTGGGCCTCCGTCCTCCACCGCCCCGTCCCCCGCCGCGACCTCTTCCTTGGAAAAGTCATCCCGGGTCTCCTGCTCTACCTCCTCGCCACGCTCCCACCCCTCCTCGCCAGCATCGCCTACGCCGCCACTCCCGGCCAATTCGCCGCCCCCTTCGTGCCCGGCCTCGCCCTCCCCGCCGCCAGCGACCTTTTTCTCGGTTTCACCTTTTACGCGCTCACCCTCCTCGTCTGCCTCCAATCCGGTCGCTGGCTCGGTCTTCGGGGCGTCATCGCTCTCGGCGGAGTCGCCTTGTTCGTCCACCACCTGACCTCCGCCAACCCCTTCCTCACGCCACTTCTCGCGACCGCCCTCCTGCTCATCGCTTCCGCCGGGGCGCTCCACGATGCCCATCGACCCGACCGCCGCCCCACCGTTGCGCGAATCGCGCTCTTCGTGATCGTCCTCCTCGGTAGCCACACGATTTTCCTCGTCCTCAACGTCGCGCTCGACTGGGTTCCGTGGGGAAAACCAATACCGACCCCTGACTTTACGCGATTCCTCATCGCTCCGACGGGCGAAGTTTACGTCGTCCGAAAAAGTCCCTACGACTCCGGCATTATCGTCACCGACACCGAAGGCAACCCCACGCCCGAAGTTTCCTCCGACCTCCGCGGCCAGCTCCAATTCACTCCCATTTCATGGGATCTTACCCGCTCGCTCGACTGGGTTGAATCCATCATCCGCGACCGCCCCCGCTCCGTCATGCGATCCGTCCGCCTGGTGGGAAGCGGCAACCAGGGTCCTGAACAATGGATTCTCCTCCCCGGTCGCAATTACTTCGTCGGCTACGACCGACTCAGCCGACGCCTCGTCGGCATTTGCGACCGCGAAGGCTTCAAACCCGCCGACGCCACCCCCGTCCCGTTCGCCGACCTCCCGGCACCCAGCAATTATCCATTTTATTCCCCGCTCTACTACTGGGTCGGCTCCGAAGTCTTCTACTTCGACCCCCAGGAACGCACCCTCACCCCGGTCGCCGACGTCGGCTCAGCGGAGATCCGCGGGATCGCCGAGGTCCGCACCGACGAAGAGACGCCCAGCTTCGCCGCCATCGGCCTCGACGAAACGATTCGATTCGCCACTGCCACCGGCAAACCACTTTTTACGGTGCCCTACGCCCGCGACATCAACACCTGGCGCCACGTTTCGGTCAGCGCCACTGAGGATCGCTCCCGCTACTTCGTCCTCTACGAGACCGCCTTCTTCCGGCGGCTCGCTGGCGACGACAACGAATCGCGCCAACCCACCTTCCTCGACGAACTGTCCCCGACCGGCCAACTCCTCGCCACCTACCAGCTCGACAATCCGCCCGCGCCTCCCGTCCGCCGCGACTGGAGCGCCTACGCCACCGCCGCGACCGCCCCCCTCCTCCCGACCGCCGCCCTCGCACTTCGCGCCCGTCTCACGCCCGACGACCACGTCTCCACCGCGGCCCCATCTTTCTTCCCAGGCCTCCCACGCCACCTCTCACCCACCCAATTCTCAGCCCTCACGCTCCTCGGACTGCTACTCGCCGCCGCGACCTTTCTTTGGGCAAAACGAAAACGTTTCACCACCCTCCGCGCCACCGCCTGGGCTGCATTCGTCCTCGCATTTGGACCGGCTGGTCTCCTCACGTTCCGCCTTCTCGCCCGCTGGCCCACCGACCATCCGTGTCCCACATGCAACCGTCCCCGCCCCGTAGACTCCAACCTTTGCCCGCGATGCGGCGCCTCCTGGCCGACCCCAGCCCACTCCGCAACCGAGATTCTCGACCTCCCCGCCGAGCCCTTGCCGCGAGCCTGATCAGCCGACCAAATAAATGGTCCGGGCAGGATTGATTCTCAATACCGTTCTCGTCCCCGTGATCGTCGTCCTCGTGAGGCTGATCAGACGGGGAAAGGCTTGGGCCGAGATGAAGCGGAGGGCGGAAAGTGGATCAGCGAAAAGCCACAATTCCAGCCGATACGCATGCTTAACCGACGATGCCGGCGACGTTGTTGAAATCGTCGGTCGAAACGACTTTCCGACGCGGAGGATTAAAAAAGAGCGTGCGATTCCTCAGAAATCAAGACCGTCGACACCGTCTCCGGGATCACCAGGGGAGCAGCTTCCAGAGGACGATCACCTCGAGCGCAAACAGGACGCAGAGGATGGCGACACCCTTGGCCGTGGCGCTCCGGTCGCCCTTCGGAAAGAGCCACCACTCGAACCACCTCACGAAGAGCGGCATGGTGACGAAGCTGGTGAGACCGACGCTGATGGCATTGCCGATCAGGGTCGCGAGCGAAGCGTGGAGGCCGAATTGCGCGAGGTTGAGGAACCGCATCTCCAGCATCACGATGGGAAAAAGCCCGAGCAGAACGAGCAGGGCGGCCTTCCAATTCGGCGGCGGCTCACCGGTGAGCGGGTCGAGCGGCACCCAGCCCGGGAACGAGGTGGCCAGGCGCATGAGTTCCTCGCTTTCGATGAAGTCCTTGGTTTCGGCGAGCAGAGCCTTGCGTTCCGGTGCTTTCATCCAGGCCTCGAGGTGTTCGGCGGAGTCGTAGCGCAGGATCGAGGTCCAATGACCGTCGCCCCCACCGGTGGGCGGTTGGAGATACATCCCGCGGTATCCGGGATACCGGGCCTGGGCGGCCTGGATGCGGCTGGCCCACTCGCGATACCGATCGGCCATGCCCGGCTTCACTTTGGAAAAAACGACCTCGGTCACGTCGCCGCCCGGTTCGGTGCCCGCACCGTCCGTCCTGACGGATTCGCCGAAATTTCCACCGTCGAGCAGCGGGGCGACTTCGCCAAGCATGACTCCGCGTTCCGGCGAATGCTGCCAGGCCTCGAGCGAACTCTCGGAGTCGAAATTCGCGATGATCGTCCACGGTTCCCCGGACCGGCCCGCCGGCGGTGGAACCACGTCGACGCCGATGAACCCAGGGAACTTCGAGATGGTCGCCGAATGACGGGCCTGCCAGGCCGCAAAGCCCTCCTCCGAGCCGGGGTGAACTTTCGCGGTGGCGATCAAGACGGCGTGGTCAGGCATGGCGGAACGAAAGTGACGTGGCTCGAGCACGGCGAGTCCGGGCACCGCGCGTGAAGTGCGCGGCGACCCGGTCCCGACCGGTAACCTAGTATTGAACCTTGTCGGGCTTGGCTTGGTATTCTTTCCAGACCTCGACGGCTTCGGACTGCAGAAGCTGCGTCATTTTGATCGAGCGTTCCGCCTTCGGGAGCGCGAGCTGGGCGTAGATCGGGCTGTCGTCAAAGTTGCCGTATTTGAAGGCGTCCTCGACCGTCGCCGCGTAGTAAACCTCGTCGATCCCGGCCCAGTAACACGTCGCCATGCACATCGGGCAGGGTTCGGCCGACGTGTAAAGCGTGCAGCCCGTGAGCTTGAAGTTCTGCAGGGTGATGCAGGCGAGGCGAATGGCCTCCATTTCGGCGTGCCAAGTCGGGTCGTGACTGGCGACCACGCGGTTCATGCCCTCGGAGACGATCTCACCGTCCTTGACGAGGACCGCGCCGAAAACGCCGCCGGTGCAATATTCCATGGATGCCCGGCGCGACATGGCGATGGCGCGGCGAATGAATTTTTCGTGGTCAGGTGTGCTCATGTTTTATCCGGTTATTAGGTGTTGTTAAATAAAGGCGCAAAAGCGGTCTGGGGTCCGGAAAGATGACACTGGACGATTTCGAAAAGCGAGCGCCAAGACCAGATTGTTGAGGGCGAGCGGGGAATGGTGACCCCTTCGCAATCCGGAGGCACGTCGCGGGTAAAACCGCCGAATAACGCCGAGGAAATTTCGACCGAAACCGGGCTCCCGGGTCCCGGGCTGATCGCTCACGCGAAGCCGTCAGTCGATGCACGATGGAGATCTGGCGGGATCGCGGGAAGGATGCCGGGATGAGCGAGCCGGCGAGACCGCGGGTGCCGTGTCCTTCGCGTTCGGTTTTTTTTCGGAATTTTCGCAGCAACCTTGCCATTTTGCGGTGGTTGCGGATGTTTAGCCGCAAGGGATTGACGCATTCGTTAAACTGCACGACCCGCGCGGGCGTAGTTTTCCGGGACGCGCAGCGAATTCATGCAGCAGTCGGACCGGACTTGGTCCCCTCGCGTCACCACTCACCAAATCATTTTCCAATGGCATTCACACCAAGCAAAGACCACAAACGCCGCGAGCGTGAGCAGAAGAAACTCTACAAGCGCCTAGCCCGCGAGGAGGAGAAGGCAGCCGCGCTCGCCGCTCAGCAGGCCGCAGACGCGGCCGCCGCCGAAGAAGCCGTCCGAGCGGACGCAGCCGCGCAGAAGGCAAAAGCGGAGGCTGACTTCGAGGCGGAGCTGGCCGCCGAAGCCGCCGCCAAGGCAACGTCCTGACGCTCGGAAGCACCTGATCTGGGGCGGGGCCCGCCCTGCCGCTACGACGGTAATTCCATCCTGGGCAATTTCTGCTCGAGCGTGAAGACGGCTTCCGCGAGGTCGCCGGATTTGGCGATTCGCGCGAGCACCACGGCGGCCGTAAACCCGAGGAGGCGTTTGCGTTTGATCGAACCGGCGACCTCATCCCACGTCACGGGCGTGGAGACGGTGGACTCGTCGCGCGCTCGGAGAGAGTAGGCGGTCACGGTGGTTTTCTTCGCGTCGTTCTGGCTCCAATCAATGAAGACCTTGCCGCCGCGGAGCGACTTCGGCATGCGGGAGACGACCTTCGTCGGATGGCGGTCTTCAAGGAGTTCGGCCAGCGCGCGAGCGAAGGCTTTCGTGCGGGTGTAGGTGACGGGCGTATTGAGCGGGACGACGATTTGCAGGCCCTTGGAGCCGGAGGTTTTTGGAAACGATTCGAGATCGAGGCTCCCGAGGATTTCCCGAATCCAAAGCGCGACCTGGCAACATTGGCGGATGTCGGCGGGCGGTCCAGGATCGAGATCGAACACGACTGCCGTCGGCCGCGTGAGCGCCCGCCCGCGGTGCTGGAAGGTATGGAGTTCCAGATTCGCAAGGTTGGCCGCCCAGACGAGGGATCGGAGATCGTTGATCACACAGTAGTCGATTTCCCCGTCGGATTTCGCGACGCGGCGGGTGCGAATCCATTTCGGCGCGTGGCTGGGACACTGCTTTTCGTAGAAAAAATGGCCATCCACTCCGTCGGGGTAGCGCTTGAGACTGATCGGGCGGTCCCGGAGGTGCGGCAACAGGACGGGCGAGACGCGGACGTAGTAATCGATCACGTCGCCCTTGGTGAACCCGGTTTCCGGGTAAAACACCTTGTCGAGATTCGTGACGGGAACCGCCGTCCCGTCGATGTCCAGCGTGCCGTCCATCACGGTCCGGTTGGAATTTCCCGCACCACGTCGCGCGCGGATTTGTCCCGACGAAGTCCCAGGTAAACGGGCTGGCGGAGGCGGTCGTCGCGTGTCCATTCGTTGAATTTCACCTGGCAGACGACGGTGGGTTTGATCCAGTGGCAGCGCTTCATCACGGCGGGGGTGATGCCCTGGAGCCAACGCCCGGCGCTTTGCTCCGGCAGGTTGGCGAAGGGACAGGTGGCGGCTCCGATCTTCGAAAACTCGGCGTGGAGATCGCGCAGGATCATGTCCGAGAACCCGGTGCCGACCTTGCCGGCACAGAGCAATTTTTTCCCCGCGTAATAGCCCACGATGAGCGCGCCAATGTGGCGGCGGCCGCCGGTGGGGTCGGTGTAACCGCCGATGACGAACTCCTGCTCGTTCTGCAGCTTCAGCTTGATCCAGGTGCCGCTCCGTCGGCCGGATTCATACGCCGATCCGGCGCGTTTGCCGATGAGACCCTCGAGCCGGTGTCGGCGGATTTGAGGCAGAATCCGACCCGCGTCACCGCCGAGGCTGGGGGAGAAGCGCAGGGGTTCTGGGGCGGCGTCGAGCAATTTCTCGAGGCGGGCTTTGCGTTTTTCGAGCGGTTGCTGGCGGAAGTCGCGGCCGTCGAGTTCGAGGAGATCGAAAGCGTAGAAGTAAACCGCCGAGCCGGAGCCGCCGACGTCACTGGACTGGAGCAGCTGAAAGGACGACCGTCCGTCCGCGTCGAGCGCGACAATCTCGCCGTCGATCACTGCGCTCCGTCCCGGCAGGGTCCCAATGGCCCCAGCGATGTCAGGGAACTTGTCGGTCAGGTCGTTCTCGTTGCGCGACAGCAGAAGCGTCTCCGCTCCGCCCTTTCCCCCCTTCAAGGCGAGGGCACGCCAGCCGTCGAACTTGATCTCGTAGAGCCAGTCGCCGGCCGGTGGCTCGTCGGCAAGCTTGGCGGCCATGGGTTTAACGAAATCCGGGACGGAAGCCGGTTTGGACTTCGTGGATTTTTGCGGTTTCCGTTTGGCGACTGGCTCTTCGGCTGCCGCGATCTGTTTCAGGCTCCGACCGGTTAGAACCGAGGTGTCGTCGAGCTTTTCCGAAATGGGCGGATGATCGTCGCCCCCGCGGATGATGAGCCATTGATCGCCCTCTCGCAGGCGAACGAGATACCACTCGCCGCTGAGCTTCCCGCCGTGGAGGACAAAGTGGAGTTTGCCCTTTCTGGTGAGTTCGGCGGTGGGGGTTTGCGCCTCGAACGTGCCGCGATCCCAGACCATCACGGTGCCGCCACCGTATTGGCCCTTGGGGATGGTGCCTTCGAAGTCGATGTAATCCAACGGATGGTCTTCCACGTGGACGGCGAGCCGCCTGTCGCCGTGCTTAATGGGAAGCCCCTTGGGCACGGCCCAGGATTTCAGACTGTCATTGATCTGGAGTCGAAAGTCGTAGTGCAGCCTAGTTGCCGCGTGCTTCTGAATGACGAAGCGGTGTCCCCCACTCTTCGCGCGACGAGCCCGAGGTTCGCTCGTTTTGCGGAAGTCGCGCTTCTTCGTGTATTCGCTCAGCGACATCGAGCGGGATCAGGCCGCCTTCTTGCGGGCCTTTGACTTGGCGGTGGGAGATTTCGTCGACGAAGATCTGGTCGATGCCTTCTTGGCGGCAGGCTTCTTTTTCCGCGCCGACTTCGATTTTGAAGGTGTCTTCGACGCCTTCCCGGACTTGGCGTTGGTCTCCTCGATGCTCTTCTGGAGGACGGCGGCGAGATCGATCACGTTGGCCGGACGTTTGGCTGACTTCTTCTCCTCGGGGATTTCCTTGCCGCCACTCGCGACCTTTTTGTCGATGAGCTCCTGGAGCGAATTACGGTAGTCGTCGGTGTAATCGTCCGGATTCCATTTCTCCGTCATGCTGTCGATGAGCTGAAGCGCCATCTTCATTTCATTAGCGGCGAGTTTTTGACTCTTCGGACTCTCGAATTCGGAAACCTCGCGGAGCTCATCGGGAAAATGCATGAGCTCGAGCATGAGTCCGTCGCCCTGCGGCTTGACGGCGGCGAGGTGCTGACGGGTCTTGATAACGACGCGGGCCATCGCGATGCGGTTGGACTTCTTCAACGCGTCGCGCAGGAGAACGTAGGCCTTCCGTCCGGTCTTCTCCGCCTGCATGTAGTAGGGCTTATTGAAAAGGAGGGGGTTAACCTCATCGAGATTGACGAAGTTGATGATGTCGACGGTCTGCGTGGCTTCGATGTCGACGCGGGCAAAATCCTCGTCCTTGAGGATGACGAATTTCCCCTTTTCGTATTCGTAGCCCTTCACGATGTCGTCCCAATCCACCTGCTTCCCGTCCACGGCGGCGACGCGCTTATAGTTCACCGGGCTCAGGTCCTTGCCTCGAAGCAGCCGGAAGCGAATTTCCTCCCGGTGCAACGCGGGATAAAGCGAGATCGGGACGGTCACGAGACCGAAGCCGACAGATCCTTTCCAAATAGCTCTCATAAACGGGGCAGAAGGGTGCGAGGGGAGATCGCGCCCGCAGCCTCAATCGGCCGGATGGAATCCCGAACCTCTCGGTGGTGCGGCGGCCTTGCATTAGTCGGTGCATCGTCGTTCCAGTCTCGAACAAACTGCCATCGCCTTGCCCTAACCAAGCTTGGAGCGAGCAATAGTATACCAAAACTCGTTTCTTCGGAGCGTCTATTGACAACGGTCTCTTCGCCTGTTCTTGAACCAACGTGCCCGTTCTCCAAATGAAAGCTGTCGTCTGCACCCGCTATGGTCCGCCGGAAGTTCTCGAAATTCACGACGTCCCCAAGGCTGTCCCGGGAGATAACGAAATCCTGATCCGCGTGCGGGCCACGACGGTCACCGCCGGCGACTGGCGGATCCGGAGTTTGCAAATGCCCGCGGGCTTTGCATTGCTCGCCCGGCCTATTTTCGGCTTCAGCAGACCCCGCCAGCCAGTTCTCGGCTTCTGAGCTCGCGGGAGAGATCGAGTCGGTCGGCGCTCGGGTTACCCGCTTCAAGCCGGGCAACCGCGTCGTCGCATTCGACGGCAAGCGGATGGGATGCCACGCGCAATTCAAGGTGATGGCGGAATCGGGGAACGTGGTCGTTTTGCCGGATGGCATGGAATTCACCACGGCTGCGGCCCTGCCGTTCGGCGGGACGACGGCGATGCATTTTCTGCGAAAATCCGGTCTTCAGAAGGGCGAACGGCTGTTGGTCGTGGGAGCTTCCGGGAGCGTGGGAGCCGCCGCCGTCCAGTTCGGCCGACACATCGGTGCCAGCGTGACCGGAGTTTGCAGTGGTTCCAACGTCGACTTCGTCCGTTCCCTCGGAGCGGAAAACGTGATCGACTATACGACAACCGACGTTGCCTCGTGGGGTGCGGATTTCGACGTGGTGCTGGAGACGGTGGGGGCGTTGAATCTCTCCGAGACGCTTCCGCTGGTCCGCTCGGGCGGACGCGCCGCGCTCATCGCCTGTGGGCTTGGTGATCTGATCCGGTCCCCCGTGGCCGGGCGATCCCGGAGAATTCAAGTCACAGTCGGCCCGGCAGACGAGCGGATCGAGGATTTGCGGGAGATTGTCCGCCTGACCCAGGAGGGCGCATTTTTTCCCTCCATCGAATCCGTTTACGCCTTCAAAGACATCGTCTCAGCTCACCGCAGGGTAGAAGAGAGGCGCAAGCGGGGAAACCTGGTGGTCACGGTCGAATGACCTGCGCCGCGAAACGGGAGCCGGACCGCTCCGGCCTGGATGTGAATCAGAGGTCAGCGTCATCGCCGAGCTCAAGCCGCCGTCCGTCCCACCCCCCGCGACGTGATCCAGCTGCGGCGTTGGGAATCTTATGTCGAAACTTTCTTCCGCCCCGCCTTGGTTTCCGAGCGCTTCCGTTTGTCCGCCAAAATCTTCCGCTTATTCCCACGCGGCCCCCTTCTGAGCGCGGCGCTTCGACGGCGTTAGTTCCGGTCGCGTCGTGAAAGATCGTTTGCGCCGCTGACACCGTCTCGATGTGCGGCTCAATTCGCCACGGAAGGTGAATTGGATTTGATGTCACTATTCGCAGCGCCAATATGGCCCTGTGGCTGGGCGGAGGATGAAGCCGCTACCGAGCGAGACTGCGGGGCGCGTCGCCAAAGGAGCGCGAGCGCTCCAAGTAATCCCGCGACGTTCTAAGGGGAATGGTGCTGTCGGAAATAATGTGCGTCGACGAGCATGGACGCCACGAGCCGGAGCTTGACCGGCTTATTCAAATAAGAATTCATCCCGGCGTCGAAGCAGGATTGCCGATGTTCGGGCAGGATGTTGGCCGTGAGCGCACTGATGTATGCGGGGGCAATTACGCCAGCCTCTTCGTTCGCGCGGATTTTTTGCGTTGCTTCAGTGCCGTCCATCAGAGGCATTTGAATATCCATCAGCACGCAGTCGGGCCGTTCGTCCTCGTAAATGGATACAGCCTCCAGCCCATCGCGGGCGATCAGCGGATGATAGCCGAGCTTGCGGAGCATCGAGACGATGAGCTTGAGGTTCACCTTGTCATCATCCACGACGAGGATCCTCAGCGGATGAAGGGCGGCAAATCCAGCGTCGACTTCCAGCGGAGCCGATTCGTCCGATAGGCCCGCTTCCGGCGGTAGATTGTCTCGATTGGAGGGAAGCTTCAGGGTGAAACACGAGCCCTCCCCCAGCCGACTGTGCAAATCAAGACGACCTCCCATCAATTCCGCGAGCCGCCGCGAAATCGTTAGACCCAGACCGGTGCCGCCGTGGCGTCGGGAGGTCGAGGAATCCGCCTGCGTGAAAACGTCGAAAACCGAATCCACCCGATCGGGCGCGATCCCTTCTCCGGTGTCGCGCACGCAGAACTCCATCAGATCGCCACCGTCCTCCGAGCGCAGCAGGCAGGCTGTGAGCTCGATCGATCCCTGCTGGGTGAATTTCAGCGCGTTGCCGATCAGGTTGATGAGGATCTGGCGGATGCGGCCGGCATCGCCGCGGACCGTCGGGGAAAACGCGTCGTCGACGGTCACGATGAATTCCAACCCCTTCTCCTGAACCAATCTCTCGAAGAACGAGTGAATACCCTCGACGATTTCTTTGGGGGAAAACGATCGTTCTTCGATGGTCAGGCGCCCGGCCTCGATGCGGCTAAAGTCGAGGACGTCGTCCAGAATGCGTAACAAGGCCTCTCCACTGCTGACGATCGTTCTGCTAAGATCCCGATTCTCCGGAGTGAGGGACGGCGACTGAGCGAGCAAATCGGCAAAGCCCAGCACGCCGTTCATCGGCGTGCGAATCTCATGGCTCATCACCGCCAGAAATTCGCTCTTGGCCTTCTCGCCCGCGTTGGCCTGCTCCCGGAGCTTGCGCTCCTCCTCGAGGTTTCGACGGAGCTGATCCTCGCGCTCCACCTGCTCGCTGACGTCCCAGTTCGTCCCCAACATTCGCACGGGGTTCCCGTGCTCATCGCGGAAGACCCGACTTTGAGCATGAATGTGTCGAACCGTCCCGGTCTGGGGAACGATGATCCGGAAGATGGTATCGAATGGTTGCCCGCCGGGCCGCAGCGCCTCGGCAATTTCCCCGTTGGCCCGCTCCGCGTCGTCGGGATGAAGGTGACTTTGCCACCGATCGATACCCAGCGAGCCCCCTTCCTGGGTCACTCCGTAGAGCGCATTCATCTGCTCGTCCCACGTCATCGTCCCATTCACGATGTTCCAATCCCAGATCCCCACTTTACTGGCCTGCGTAGCGAGTTTCAGCCGCTCGACCAGTTCGGTGGTCTCCACCGCCGCCTCGTGAGCTTCGGTAATATTGTGCGCGACGCAGAAGTTGCTTTGTTCCGCCTCCGACCACCAAGCGGACCAAAGGATGTGCGCGATCGTCCCATCCTTCCGAATGTAGCGATTTTCAAAATTGACGGCGGGGGTGCCGGTCATGACTCCATTATCCACCGCGAGCGTTTTAGCCACGTCTTCGGGATGCACCTTGTCGATGAAACGGGTGCCAAGGAGCTCCTCGGGTCGATACCCGAAGACTCTTTCGGAGGCCGCACTGACTTGAATGAAATAGCCAGCGGCGTCAAAAGTGCAAATCACGTCCAGCGAGGAGTCCAGGATCTTGGCAAGACGAACGGCCGTTTGCCGGTAGTTCTCCTCATTTTGCTTCCGCTCCAACTCCGCAATCTTCTTCGCAGTAATGATCTGAGTGAACATGATCAGACCGCCGATCCCGCCGCTTGCGCTGTGCCAGGGACGTAACTCCCAGCGCAGCCAATCGGTAGTAGGGCCGTCCCTCCGAGGAAACGCGTCCTCATCGCAGCGTTCGACAGCTCCAGCCAGGACACGCTGATGGATAGCCTTCCACCGTTCGGGAGCATCGGGGAAAATATCGTAATGCGATTCGCCGATGATCTTCCGATTCTCGAGATGGTAGTCCTCGATCCAGCGATCGCTGGTCTGCATGTAACGCATTTGCATGTCCAACATCGCGATTGCCACCGGAGCGTGTTGCACGAACTGCCGGAGCAAGCCCTCACTGGCGGCGAGACGTTCCCGGGCCAATTTGCGCTCGGTGATGTCCATGTGCGTGATCACCGCCCCACCCGGCCCCTCACTCTCGATCGGGCTGACGATCAGCTGGAACCACTTCTGCTCCGTGGGGGTGTGACAGGGATAATCCATGGAAAAATCCCTCGCCTGCCCGCTCAAGACCGACCGAATCCCTTCCGCAGCCAGTCGAGCCTCCTCGACGAAGGCTCCCTCCGCCTGATCGCACACGTCCAGGTAGTTCTGCCCGATGGCCGCGTCCGCCCCTTGCAGCCGAACGCCTTTGCCGAACGCGCCCCAGGCGTCGTTCACCGAGACGATCACTCCCCGGTGATCGATCAGGGCAATGTGGGCGGGAAGAGCATTTAAGATGGACGTCTGGATCGCCGCCGAGCTGCGTTGCGCCGCCTCACTTTGCCTCAGCTTTTCCTGGGCTTCCTGCAGCAAATAGGAGTGACCTCCCGGCAGGACGATGGAATCAAGCCCGCCGACGAGGTCCTGCAATTTCTGCTGGGTCTCCTGGAGGATCTCCACGAGGGAAGCAATCTCCCGCTCGCGTTCTCCATCCGGGGGCCCTCCACCGCACTCATGGCAGTGGAATCCCGGACAACCCAAGCGCCTCCACAAAGAGGCCGCGCTGGCTGAGGTTACCCACGATCCTTCGCACCGGCTCGGGAGCCAGCTTCACGAGCAGGGGGGTGAGCATGACCCGGTCCTCCAGCGCCCGCTGCGGATCGAGGAGCACGTCCACGACCTCGATCTCGTGACGGTCGACCAATTCCTGAGCGCAGAGGCTCGCGAAGATTGGCGAGAGCCTGCGTGGAATGCGGGCCGTCCCCAGCGACGTAGAGACGGAACTTGAAAAACGGCGCTGTGCTCATACTTCGTCCACCCCGCGCAGTTCTCCGAGATGACTGTGCCCACTGGCCAGTTCGTCGGTGCGATCTGCGGTGGACCGGCTCAACGCCGCCTTCTCCGCCCGCTTGACCTCGAGTTCGAGGTGGAGCGCCTTCAGGCGGACCTCGAGCAGAGCCTCCTCCGCCTCGAGCGTGGTCTTCCGCAGCTTCTTGAGCGCTTCACTCTCGTCATGCGTGGCCCGCACGGCGTTCTCCTTCTCCCAGCGCAGAGTGCCCATCAGCACTTCGCCTCCGGCCGTGTAGGCGTCGGCGAGCGTGACGCCCTCGCTGCTCAGGATCAACTCGCGGACTTGATTTGAATGGGAGGTGCCGCGTGATTTTACGATCGAGAGGCCGCGGTTCCGTTCGCCCGCGTGGACCAGGTAGTTCAGATGAATCCACGTGTCGGCGATGGTCGAGACCTGCAGGGGCGTGCTCTCAGCCTGCTCGCCAGAATCGTCCAGCAGACTGGTGCAGAGCATCGTGATGCCAAAGACCTTCGTCCAATTCACTAATCTCTCCGCCACCCGGTGGGCGGTCACTTCGTTGCCGGCATTGCAGAAGGCCGAGACCGGATCGATGACGAGGCAGCTCGCCTTATGCTCGCGCGCCAGCCGTTTGACCTGCATCAAGTGAATCTCCGCGCTGCAAGAAACCGTCCGCGCGGAAACCAGCCGCAGAAGGCCCGATTTAACGAAGCGCTGGAGCCGGATGTTGACCGACGCCAGATTCCGGACGACCTCGCTCGCGTCGGAGTCGTAGCTAACGAAGAGCGTCCGCTCCCCCCGCTCGCAAGCCGCTTCGGCGAAGGCCCCGCTCAAGGTCGATTTCGCCGTGCCGGGGAAGCCGGTAACGAGAACGCTGGCACCGCGGAAATAGCCGCCGCCGAGCATCACATCGAGCCGCGACACGCCGCTCGAGATGCGCTCCGTCGTCACGGGAGCCATCACCGAGTTCATGCCTCCCAAGTCGTGCGATCCCGCGACCTCAAGACCCGTACTGCCGATGAGGCAGGGCGCTTCGTTCTCGGCAAAAGCAGAACCCCGATACTTGACCACGCGCAGGTTCCGCTGTGAAACCCCCTGGACAACGCAGTGATTGAGCACCACCGCGCAGTCCACCATAAACTGCATGAATCCAAGCTCCGGCACCTTCGCGCCAAAGACCTCGTGACCGCCGGTCTTCGACGTGATGATGGCCGTGAACTCGTGAGCGAGCAGCCAGTCGTGCACTCGGTAGACTTCGCGGCGCTCGGCGATCGGATCGCCGAGCATGGCAAGCACGACGTCGAACGCGTCGAAAACAATCCGCTTCGCCTGAATCTGATTCGCCTTTGCCTCGAGCGCGGCCAGCATTCCGCTCAAATCAAAACTTCCCGACTGGAACAAGTCATGCGGCGGCTGCGCATCGAGGATGAAGAGGTTTTTCTTCTGCAACGAGGCTAGGTCCCACCCGAACTGTCCCGCGTTCGCCGCGATCCGCTCGGCGCTTTCTTCAAACGCCACGAAAATGCCTGGCTCGCCATCGAGGCGCGCTCCGTTCACCAGCGTTTGCAAAGCCATGACCGTCTTCCCCGATCCCGGCCCACCCTCCAGCAACGTCACCCGGCCCAGGGGCAGACCGCCATTCGTGATTTCATCGAAGCCTTCGATGCCGGTGCGCGCCTTCTCCTCAGTTTCGCTGAATGATTTTTTGGATTTCATAAGAGATCAACCTTCGAGCCGGTGGGAAAAAGCACTTCGCTCCGGACGCGGAACGTGGCGCGCAAATGGCTCACCTCCGTAACGCCGCCTCATCGGAGTGCATTCTCTAAGCACAATCTAAGCACAGCTTTCTCTGGCGAATAAACGCGGAATGGTGGATTTGCATTGCTGAATGGGCGAACGCTAATCGTGAACTCATTTCCATCGGAATCACGCTTTTTATCTACTGACAGTCACTCAGCCTCATTATTTGTTCGAGCATCTCTAATATTTGACCTAATTTCTTTCACTCGGCCAGCATCCGATAGCCGATTCAATTCGTCATATATCACAACATCTATATGAGGTCGGAAGCCATCCCGGTCACCGTCGCGGATCTGGATGACCTGCTGAAAGTGAGCCGCAAATGGAATGGCTATCACGGCATCACCGGAGCATTGTTCTACAGCCGCGGGAATTTCCTCCAAGTGATCGAGGGTCTTCAAAGTGACGTAGACGAGCTGTTCGGCATGATTTCCCGGGATCCGCGTCACTGTGACGTGATTCGCCTTTTTCGGGAGGAGATCCCGCAAAGAGAGTTCGCCGACTGGACGAAGGCCTTCCATCGATTGGAAGAAGGGGACGCCGCGACCCAGGAAGGATTCAACGACCTGTTTCGCGCGAAGAATACCCAGGCAGCCGTGGATGCCTACGCACCAAAAGTCCGAGCGTTCCTCCGAGCATTGCTGCGCTAGAGCTGGCGAGGGATGTTACTGGCTGTGCCGAAACCGTGAGCACGGATCACGACCCGCGAATAAACGTCGTCAATCGCCGAATCTAAGGTGCGTTTCGCGCTGACAAGACTTAGCGCCAAAGATTGCGAACCAACGTACGGTGTTGGATCGCCTCGCCGAGGTTGGAGGATGAGGTCGTAGGAACGGAGCGAACTTTCAGTGGTCGATGGTGTTGGTCGACCGACTTCTATGAAGTCAGTGCGAAACTAGGGCGGTTGCCGCAGTCAGTCGGAGGCTCGGGGCTTTAGGCGCGGGGCCGCCGCCGACGCCTCACCGCGGATGCGCGCCTTCGGCTGTTGCGAGGGCGGCAGCGGGGTCGCCGTTGAGATCGGCGTGGAGGAACGCGGCGTTTTCCGGAAGGACGACGTGCAGATCGTTGGTCGAATGGAGCGCGACACGAAGGGATTTGGCGCGGACCTCGAGGACATGCCCGCCGTGTTGACGGTCCGTGCTCAGGAGATGGAGGTGATAACCGGGCACGTTGATCGTGCGCGCGTAGGCGGGTGTGAAGAAGCCGACGAGGGTTCCCTCGAGCGATTCGAACTTGAACTCGGCCTGGTGGGAAGTGGCTTCGACCAGACTCGCTCCGGCTTCCGCCTTGCAGGCCACGCGGACATGAATGAAATCGAAAACACCCTCGACGCGGATGGCGGCGAGAAGGTTTTCGGAGGGGCGCAACGCGGTGAGGCGCGCGCAGAGGTCGTCCCAACTCTGAATATCGGTGAGCGTCTCGCTGAGGTCGGCGTGGAATCTCGTGGCCACCCAGAACGGGGCGGGCGTCGAGTCTGGCACCTCGGAGACGGTTCCATCTGCCCCGGCGCGGTAACTCACGCCGTCGAGCAGGATTCCCTCCCCGTCGAGCCCAACAAAGGTCCCGAGTCCGAAATCCCCGTGACGGCGCACGTCGCCTATCGTGGTGGCGGCCTGGTAAACGCCTTGCACGAGCGCCCCGGAGGTCGAGACCTGGAAAATCGAATGTTGCGCGACATCGAGCGCCTCGGCGAGGCAGGCGGAGACGACTTCGTCGAGCGACTCGCCACTGATTCGCAAGCGTTGGCGGAGGGCATCGTGGACACCGGCCGGAACGTTGCAGGACAGAGGAACCGTGTTTGGCGATCCTGGCGCAGGCATGGTCAGTTTAAGGCGCTCCCGTGGACCTGCTCCATGAGTTGGATGTTGTGCGAATAGTCCACCGGGATGGAAATAAAGAACGGCACCGTGGAGGCAAGTCCATCCTGGAGCGCCGCGGCGATCTGCGAAGCGTCGGTGATGTTGACCCCGCGCGGTCCTGACCAGCAAGGGTGAGATAGGCGGGGTCAATCGAAGGTTTGAGGAGTCCACGGAGCAAATCCAGACTCGCGCCGATGTCCCCCACGATCTCGGCGGAGGGCAGAAAATCCCGGTCCTGCCGGGCGGGAATCGCATCGATTGCCACGATCGGGTGGTTCAGGCCGGCATTCCAGATGCTGGGATCGAATTCCAAATGCTCGTAGCCGATCGTGACCACGCAATCGCTCTCCGCGAGCAAGGCGTCACCGGGTTGGTTTTTAAAAAGCCCAAAGCGTCCCGCAAAAAGGGACTCGCAGGATTCGCCCACCCAGGTGCCGGGGCCCTGGAAGGTGGAAATATAGGGAATCCCGCTGGAGGCGACGAATTCCAACACGGACCTCGCGGTGCGTGGGTCGCTGGCCTGCATGCCGAGCAGGAGCGCAGGCTTCCGGCTGGCATTGAGGATCTCGACGGCACGTTGGATTTTCGAGGATGCGCCCGGGCCCGCTGCAATGGATCGACCGAAGGGCTGGTCGGGGTCGCCCCCCGAACACATGGGTGACACCCAGATTTTCAAGCATGTGGACGAGGACTTGCGCACAGGGGGAATGAGCACTCATTCAATTAATTTTCTTTTGATAGGAAATCCCTTTCCGTCCACGAAGTCAAAAGCTTCCGTATTTAATATCCCCAAATCAAATGCACTTAAGCCGGAGGTTCCGGTCCCGCGTGCGGTATTGGATGGGCTCGGCGAGATCGGCGATCGTGCGTGAGACGCGGAGGATACGGTCATAGATACGGGTACGACTTTCCGGATGGGTAGTGAGAAAACTGCCACCACGCCGCTCGAGGAATCCACGACCAGTGCGTCGTGTTCTTCCCGGTGAACGCGAACTACAAATCCATGTTCAATTTCCACCGGGTCGGCGAGGCGCGCGACTTCACAGCCGCCGAGGAAGCCATCGCTGCCTACGCGCTTCGCGGCATCAAGAGGTTTCACCGTCTGCTCGCGCTCAGCTATGGCTTGGTCATCGCTGGGGCCCCGCTCACCGAGACCCAGCGCCGCGTCACGCAACTGCTCCTCACCGAACGCTGCGAAAAACAAATCGCCGACGAAATCGGACGATCGGTCGGCACGACCCACCAACACATCACCGAAGTCTTCCGCAAATTCGGCGTCAAGAGCCGCGCCGGCCTCACGGCTGTCTGGCTCGGCCAGAAGGCGTGAGCGTCCCGAGCCCGCAAGGCATTTCGGTTACCCCGCAATGCGGGATGGGCAATCCCGGACTGACGTGGCCGAAGGGACGTCAGACTTTCTTTTCTCAAGCGGCGATGACACGAGCCACGATGAAAAATCAGTGACTACTCTGCGACACGGCCGCGTAGCTTCTTCGTCTCACCGCGTTTGCGCTTGTTTTCGAGCATCTTTCGCTTCACCCCCGGCGGACGCTTCCCG
Source organism: uncultured Verrucomicrobiae bacterium (assembly GCA_963832325.1). Classification (GTDB taxonomy): domain Bacteria; phylum Verrucomicrobiota; class Verrucomicrobiia; order Chthoniobacterales; family JAATET01; genus CAVVKW01. Next base: position 592,462 of record CAWHTR010000001.1, read on the forward strand.
CGCTGCGCCCGACGCTTCGAGGCCGCCGCCCGGCGCTCCTGAGTCGCCGCCGCCCGCTGGGCCTCCAACTTCTCAAGCAACCGTTCGACCGCAACAAACCGGTTCGTCAATTGGGAACGCGAATCGCTCGCCACCGCGCTTGTCCCACTTGCATCATGGAAGATCGTCACCGCGGTCGACACCTTATTGACGTGCTGCCCGCCGGGTCCGCTGGCCCGCGCGATGAGAATGCGCAGATCCTCCTCCCGCACGCCGAGGCGCGCGAGGCGGGGCACGAATTCATCCGGGATGATGGGCATGAGTCCGAGCCTAGCAGACAACGCTACGGACGAAAAGGGACACGGCCGTTGACGCCGCCCCGGCGCACCTGCTAGGCCGATGGACCGCCGATGTCCGCCACTCACCAAGTCGAATCCGACGCTGCCGGGACCTACGACGTCTTGGAAAACGCCGACGCCGGCATCCGCATCTCGGTCGCTCGCATCGGCGCCGAAATGATCAGCCTCGCGCGTCGCGCTACCGACGGGTCGTGGGTCGGATTCCTCCACCGCGACGGCGAGACCGGCAAACCCGCCGACGGGTGGGCGAATCACGCGACCGTGATGGGATACTACCTCCACCGGCTGGTCGATGAGCGCTCCACCTACCGCGGCTCGACGATCCGCGGCGGGAACCACGGTTTTCTGCGCGGCTTCGCGTTCGACGCACCCACGTTCGACGCCGAAGGCGGCTCGATCACCTACCACGTGGCCGCCGACGCCGTGCCGCCGGATGCCTACCCGCTCCGGGTTGCGCTGGATCTCACCTACCGTCTGGACGGCGACGCGCTGCGGGTCGGGTTCGAATTTCACAACGAGGAACCCGCCACCGAAGCCCACGTCAGCTTCGGCCTCCACCCCGGCTTCGCGGTCACGTCCGTGCTCGACGCGGACGTCATCTTCCCGCCCGGCACCTACGTTCGCTACCGGGCGCCCGACAATTTCCTCGATGGCCACGAGGAGCGCATCCCCTACGGCGGAGGCCCCATGCCCTTCGCCAAGGACGATCTTCCCGGTTCCTTCCTCCTCGGCCTTGAGGGGGTCCCTGATCCGAGGTTCACCCTCCGCGACGAGCGAGCCGGACGCGAGGTCATCTGCGACTACACCGGCTGTCCCTACCTCACGATTTGGAGCGACCTTGGCCCGTTCATCTGCATCGAACCGTGCTGGGGCCTTCCCGATAGCAAACCACAGCGGCCTTTCGAAGAGAAAGTCGGCATTCAACGCATCGCCCCGGGAGACACGTTGCGCGCGGGTTTTTCCATCACCCCCGGTCTCCTCACCTGACTCATGCTCACCCGCTTGTTCGTAAAATTTCTTCTCCTCATCGTCGCCACCTTTCTGTTCGTAGTTCTCTACGACAATGGCCCGACCGATTTTGCGGCCGGCATGAGGCGGAACTTCGAAGCCCTCGTGTCCACCCTGCAATCCGGCTTGTAAACACCGTCACTACGAGAGTTCGAAATTGCTTCCCGACGCCCGTTCGGGCAACCTTTCCCAAAATACCGTGAAGACCGAAAAAGACCTCCCCGAATCCCACCGCCCCACGTGGCTCAAAGCCGTGAGCGCCATGGAACTCAAAAACTACGGTTACGTGGTTCAGCTCATGCAAAGCCTCCTCAAGCAGGAACCGGACTTTCTCCCCGGACGCATCCTGGCTCGCAAAGCGGCGATCCGCAAAGCGGCGATGACCAAGAAATCAATGTTCAGCATGGGCGGCAGCGGAGCTTCCAAAGCCAAGGGCCTCATCAAAAAAGACCCCCTTGAGGCGATGGATGCCGTCGAAAAAGTCCTCGCAGAAGACCCGCACAATGCCGCCGCGAACCAAGTTCTCCGCGAAGCCGCTATCGCCGCCGAGATGCCGGAGATCGCCGCGTTCGCCCTCGAGACCATCGTCGACGGCAATCCCAAGGACACCAAAGCCATGCACGAGCTGGCTCGCCACTACGTCCAGTACGAACAAGCCGACAAGGCGGTCGAAGTTTATAATGAAATTACCACCATCAATCCCGCTGATCTCGTTGCGGTGAAAGGTGGCAAAGACGCCGCCGCGCGCAATTCGATGAAGAGCGGCGGTTGGGAAAACAAGGACGCGACCTACCGCGATCTCATCCGTGACAAGGAAGCCGCCACGTCTTTGGAACAAAAGGGTCGCGTCGTTCGCAGCGACGAGATGATCGATCAGCAGCTCGCCGAGCTCGGTCAGAGATACGAGGAGGATCCCAAGAGCGTCGATACTTCGCGCAAAATTGCTGAACTTTACGAACAGAAGGGCGACCTTGAGAACGCCGTCACTTGGTTCACCTACGCGGCCGAACTCACGAACAACACGGACGCAAATTTCGTGCGGAAGGCCGCCGACCTTCGCGTGAGGCAGCTCGACACCAGCATTGAGGAATACGAGACGTTCATCAAAGCAAACCCCGACAGCGACGAGCTTTCGCGCTACCAGGAAGAACTGGAGGAGATCAAGCGTCAACGCGCCGAGATGTCCCTCGCCGAAGCTCGGAAGCGCGTCGAGCGCAACCCGACGGATCTCATGTTCCGCTTCGAATTGGCCGAGATCCTGGTCAAGACGGGCCAATATAAAGACGCCGTCCCGGAGCTTCAGAAAGCTCGTCAGAATCCGAACGTCCGCCTCCGCGCGATGAATCTTCTCGGCAAATGCTTCGTCGAGCGCAACATGCTCGACCTCGCCGCCAAAACGCTCGAGGAAGCCGCGGGGGAACTCCTCGCGATGGATGCGACAAAAAAAGAAATCACCTACAACCTCGGACTCCTCTACGAGCGCATGGGGAACAAGGAGAAATCCATCGAAGCGATGAAGTCGATCTACGAAGTCGATTACGGCTACCGCGACGTGGCCGAGCGCGTCGAAGGCAGTTACGACGGCCAGTAGCAGCCACGGCCTACCCGTCGTCCTGGCGGGCGAGGAGCCACGCACCAAGTTCCGTTACGTTCCCGCCAGGAGCGACGGGGAGTTCCTGCCGACGCATTCCCCCTCGACGTGGCGATTCCGACCCGCTAATCGTCTGGTCCGATGGCGGAAGCGGCGGCGGAAGTTCAAAGCGCACCGGGTCGGTGGAGGAAACCCACCGGGCCGCAAGTCCAGAATTGGCTCCTGGGCGGGTGGACGGGACTGGTCTTTCTTTTTCTCTACATCCCGATCGTCCTGCTCATCGTTTTTTCGTTCAACGAATCGCGTCTGAACATTAGGTGGACGGGGTTCACAACTCATTGGTACGCCGCGTTGCTGGACAACGCCGTCTTACTCAAAGCATTCAAAAACAGCCTGATCGTTGCCTCCGCGACGACCGTTCTAGCCACTGCTCTCGGCACGATCGGTGCTTGGCTGATGTTTCGGTACCGATTCCCGTTCCGCAACGCGCTGAACCTGCTCGTCTTCATCCCGATGGTGATGCCGGAGGTACTCATGGGCGTGAGTCTGCTGATTCTTTTTGTCAATCTTCACGTCGACCGCGGCTATCTCACGCTCATCATCGCGCACACCACCTTCTGTTTTCCGTTTGTTCTTGTTGGAGTGCAGGCCCGCCTCGAAGGCATTGATCCCTTCCTGGAAGAAGCTGCGATGGACCTCGGCGCGACTCCGATCCAAGCCTTTCTCAAGGTGATCGTTCCCTACCTCATGCCGGCGATTTTCGCCGGAGCGCTCATGTCATTTACCCTGTCCTTCGACGAATACATCGTCTCGGTCTTCACGTCTGGCGTCGGTTCCCAGACCCTCCCACTTAAGATCTACGGACTCGCCAAGAAGGGCCTCAACCCGCAACTCAATGCCCTGAGCGCCATCTTCATTCTGGCCACCATCGTCATCGTCCTATTTAGTCAACTGACCCGAAGCAGAACCAAAAAATGAAAAAAACATCCAAACTCCTCGCTCTCACCGCGCTCATCGCGGGTTCGTTTGCCCTCACGGGTTGCGACAAGCCTGCTGAAACCCCCGCGGCTCCCGAGTCCACGCCTGCCGCGGACTCCACGCCGGCCGCCGATACTGCGGCCGCCACACCCACCGAGAAACCAAAGAACGACTACGACACCGGTGAGGAAAAGGTTCTGAACCTCTTCTGCTGGTCGGAATACGTTCCCCAGTCCGTCATCGACAAATTTCAAAAGCAGACCGGCATCAAGGTCAACGTGGAGAACTATGCCTCCAACGAGGAAATGCTCGCCAAGCTTCTCGCTGGCGGTGGTCAGTATGACCTCATCCAGCCAAGCGAATACACCGTCGAAGCGCTCATCAAAGCTGATCTCCTCCGGCCCATCGACAAAGAGGCCGTCCCCAACGCGAAGAACATCGCTCCGGAGTTCACTAGCCTCCCCTTCGATCCGGGTAACAAATACTCCATCCCCTGGATGGCCGGCACCGTTGGCATCATCCGCAACACGGAGCTCATCGCCGACCCGGTCACCAGTTACGACGAGGTCTTCCAAGAAAAATACGCCGGCAAGATTGTCGTCCTCGACGACGCCCGCGAGATCACGAGCTGGGCGCTCGAATCTCTCGATATCCCCGTCAACGAAGTCAGCGATGAGAATTTAGCCAAAGCCCAGACCGTCCTCGAGAAATGGTTGCCGCTCGTGAAAGTCTACGATTCCGACAGCCCGAAGACAGCTCTGCTCAACGGCGACGTCGCCCTCGGCATCGTCTGGAGCGGCGAAGGCGCGATCCTCCTCAACGAAGCACCGGAGAAATTCGCGTGGACCCTCCCCGCCGAAGGCGCACATCTGTTCGTGGATAGCCTCGCCATCCCGAAGACGGCAGCCCACCCGAAGAATGCCGAAGTCTTCATGAACTTCATCCTGCGCCCGGCGATCAGCCTCATGATCTCGGAGGAATTCCCCTACCTGAATCCAAACGCAGCGGCGCGCAAGGACATGACCGCCGAACAGCTCGGCAACGTCGCATCCTTCCCGACCGAAGAAGAACTCGCTCGCATGGAAACCTTCGAGGACATCGGCACGCAGGCATCGGCCGTCGACGAAATGGTCACGACCGTCAAAGTGCAGTGATCTACCTTCGCTCCTAGGCTCAAATCGATTCGATTGCTCCTGACCGATGGCCGCAATCGCACCAGCCGCCCCCGCCCCGGCCCCCGCTTTCGAGCGGCGGCCCGGAGTGGGGGCTTGGCTTTTCATGGCGCCGCTTCTTCTGTGGCTTCTTCTCTTCGTGATCGTCCCGACCGGGATGCTCGTCCTCTACAGCTTCATGCAGCGGGACGGCCTCGGGCGGATCGTTTTCGAGTTCAGTTGGGAAAATTACCTCCGCGCCTTCGACTGGATCTGGCTGCGAATCCTCCTCGTTTCAATCTGGTACGCCTTCCTCACAACGGTGATCTGTATGGCCGTCGGCTACCCGGCCGCCTACTTCATCGGCCGTGCCCCGGACCGTTGGCGGAATCTCCTCATGACCCTTGTGATGGTCCCCTTCTGGACCAGTTTCCTCATCCGCACCTACGCGTGGATCTCGATTCTCAGCAGCGAAGGCCTCCTCAACGCCACACTTCAAACCGCGGGGATCACCACTGCCCCCATCGGGTTTATGTACACCCCCTTTGCCGTCGTTCTCGGCCTCGTTTACAGCTACCTACCCTTCATGATTCTGCCGATCTACACGAGCGTCGAGCGGCTCGACGGCGCGATGATCGAAGCCGCTTACGACCTCGGCGCCGGCCCCGTCCGGGCGTTTTCAAAGGTCATCATTCCCCTGACCCGCCCCGGCATTGTCGCCGGCACCCTCCTTGTTTTTGTCCCCTCCATCGCCATGTTCGCCATCACGACCCTCATGGGCGGCGGCACCAATCCGACCATCGGCGAGACGATTCAGAAACAGTTCACCTCCGCCGGCAACCAACCGTTCGGAGCCGCCCTCGGCACCCTTCTCCTCATCCTCTTTCTCGCCTCCCTCTGGCTCACCCGCAACCGCGGATCAGAGTAGATTACGAGCGGCACGCGCTTCGCCGGTCTGCCCGCGCAATCCGAAAACGAGGCGAAATCCGCCGTCGCACCAGATTACGACGTTCAAGGTTTCGACTTTTGAATCTGTGAGCAATCTTGCAATCCGCGCCCCATTTCGTTTTCTGAATGGAATGCTTCGCAAGACCAAAATCATCGCCACCCTGGGACCCGCTTCGACTTCGCCTGAAATGGTGCGAACTCTCATCGAAACCGGTGCCAACATCTTCCGGCTCAATATGAGCCACGCCACGCACGACTGGGTTCGCCAGATCGCCAAGACCATCCGAGAAGTCTCCGCCGACCTCGGCACCAATACCGGCATCCTCCTCGACACCCAGGGACCCGCCATTCGCACCGGCGACATCGACGCAAAACTCGACCTGAAGGTCGGCGACATCCTCGAATTCACCGTCCGCGGTGCGCGCTCCGAGGAGAACTACTCGGTCGACGTCAACTACGACGGCCTCATCAACGACATCAACGTCGGCGACACCGTCTTGGTCGATAACGGAGTCATCCACCTCAAGGTGCTTGCCAAGGAGGACGCCCGCATGCGCTGCGAAGTCCTCACCAAGGGCGTGCTCGGCTCCCGCCGCCACATCAACCTCCCCGGCGTGAAGGTCAACCTCCCGCCCCTCACCGAGAAGGATCTCGCCGACATCAAACTCGGCGTCGAGATCGGCGTCGATTTTGTCGCCCTCAGTTTCTGCCGAGAGGCCGCCGATATCATCGAACTCCGCCGCGTCCTGGACGAAGCCGGATGTAAGGCCCGGACCATTGCAAAAATCGAGGACCAGCACGCCGTCAAGGTGATCGACGAGATCATCCTCGCCGCCGACGCCATCATGGTCGCCCGCGGCGATCTCGGCGTCGAATGTCCGATGGAAGAACTTCCGATCATCCAGCGCCGCATCGTCAAGGGCTGCCTCGAAGTCGGCACCCCCGTCATCGTCGCAACGCACATGTTGGAATCGATGATCGAAAACCCCCTCCCGACCCGCGCCGAAGTCACCGACGTCGCCAACGCGGTCTTCGAGCAGGCCGACGCGATCATGCTGAGCGGCGAGACGGCAATGGGCAAGTATCCGCAAGCCTGCGTCGCCGCCCTTGACCGCGTCGCCAAGCGCATCGAACGCAGCGGCGGGGCCGGGTACGCCGTCGAAGCCGTCATCACGGATCACCGACAGAAATTGGTCAAATCCGCCATCGTCCTCGCAAATTCCTTCGAACACGCGACCATCGTCGTCTTCACGCGCCGGGGCGAGATGGCCGACCACGTCAGCCACCTCCGCCCCGAGCGTGCCGCGATCTACGCATTCGCTCCGGACGAGAATGTCGTTCGTGGCCTCTCGCTCAATTGGGCGACCGAGGCGATTCAGATGGAGTTCGAAGAACGTCCCGAGGCCACGGTCGCGAAGGCTGAGAAGATCCTCAAGGAACGCGGACTCGTCGAGAGCGGCTACCGGCTCGTCGTCATCAGCGATATCCTCGCCGACGATGATCGCTACGACTCGATCCACATCCGGGACGTCCAGTAGCGGATTCCCATTGCATTCCCGGGGCTGATCGTGCATCTTCCTCGGTCGCTAGTAAAAACGGGGCGTGGCTCAGCTTGGTAGAGCGCGTGGTTTGGGACCATGAGGTCGCAGGTTCGAATCCTGTCGCCCCGATTTTTTTACGATGTCCGGACAGGCCGTGACCAGCGCGGTCAGAGAGGGACTAAAGCCCTGGTTTCCAGCGCCTTGGAAATCCTCATCAACAACGATTCCGTTGACCATCGTGGACACGCATGGCCCCCGCCGGACCAAATTTTGTGAGTCTATTTGTGAGTCTTGTGAGTCTATTTGTGAGTCCGCCTGCCCGTCTTCGGTGAACGGAACAAGGAAAGATGGGAGCTTGGTAATCGCGTCGGACACGGGCAACAGACCTGTATCGGTGTAGGTTTTTGTGGTCAGCCGCATGTCACTATGACGCATGGCCTCCATCGCCACCCGCGGAGCCGTTCCGGCGAGAGCGAGGTTGGTTCCGAGCGTGTGCCGCAGCGAATGGAAATCCAGTCTCCGGCCTTTTGCGTCGATGCGCGGAATTCCAGCGCGCTCGAGATCGCGCTTCAAGGTGTCGATCTTGGGCACGGTGGCGAAAACCTTCTCGCCCGGCACGAGCGGAAGTTTTCGAAGTTCCCCGACGACGTCGGGATGCAGCGCGATCACGGCCATCTTGTGATTCTTCGTCGTGGACGCCCGAACGTTCACGAACGGTTGCTGCGCGTCCAAATGCAGGTCGTCCACTTCGAGTTGTTTGAGTTCGTTGTGGCGCAATCCGGTATGCACGGCTGTCAGATAAATCGCCCTGCGCGGCCCCGCGACCTCGAGAAGCCGAATGATCTCGTCGCGCGTGTAGGCGCGGCGCGGGCGACTCTGCTTGCCATTGCTTTCGACCTTCTGCACGGGAAACAAAGGATTCCGTTCGATTCGCTCGTGTTTCTGCATCCAGTTGAACAGCGTGCGAACGGATGCCAGATACTCGTTGATCGTTTTGGGTGCCAGCGCTTGCCTGGCCCGCCACTTCACGAAGGAGTCGGACGAGACATCCTTGATGGTCTTCCATCCGCATTCTTCGATGACCCGCATAACTCGGCTTTTCAGATCGTAGACGTATTGCGCGTCCCGACCGATGGTTTCGAGATCAGACGCGAAGTCTTGAAGGTGCTTTTCGAGCGGGATGAGCGCGGCGGCTCGCTGACCCTGAGGAGCGAGGAGCCCCACTGACTCCATTTGTTTTTCCCGAACGATCTGTTCGAGTCGCTGCTGGGCAACCCGTTTGTCGGTCGTGTGAAGCGGGATGTCCTCGATCTTGGGGGCATCGTCGAGGCGGTATCGACCGCGATAACTGCGGGAAACCCGCGTTTTTCCGTTCTTCGTTCGTTTCGGGCGAAAGATTGTCAGGATCATTTTGTCTTGGAGGGATTGAGTTTGGTTTTCGGAATGGACAACGGCACGAGCGTCAAGCCAACCGTTTCGGCGAGTTTCCGCTGCCGAATGTCAAAGCTGGCGAACCTCCTCGATCCAAGAACGAGGGCAGAAGCGACGTGCAGAATGTCGAGCGATCGGCAAGCGAGCGTCGGCGTGTATTTTTTCGAGAGTTCCAACGCCTTCTCGTGAAGTTTGATCTGGTTGAGGGAGGCCCGTTCGAGCAACCCGTCCGCTTCGTCCCGGTCAATGTCCCGAACGATTCCGTCGTGCTCGGACTGATCGATCGCCCCGTCGCCGACCCCTCGCCGGATCGAGTTCAGGAATTCCAGTTCATTCAGCAACGTGTAGGGTATCAGGCTGGTGAATCGCGCCGCTTCCCGGCGAGCAAGCGGGTTGAACGTGTCCGTCGCCACGTAGAGCGAGACGAGAAATGAAGAATCACAGTACGTCATTGGCCCCGGTCTTCGATCAAGGATTGCGCAAGATGCGTCGTCCGGCTGGACGGTCCAAGGGGGCTTCCGAAGCGTTTCGCGAAAGCGCTACGGGGAGATTCATCAGGAATCGGGCCAGCTTTCGTCAGCATGGCAACGCGTTTACCGGATTTGGTAATTGCCACGGGTTCGCCTTCAGCAAGCCAACCTTGAACAACGGGAAAACGAGTGCGCAAATCGCGAACGGTGGCAGTTTTCATATCGCCGTGAATCATACAACGATTCACAAAACGACGCAAGCGTCTCTCCATCCGTACAAACGCAAAGCGGCAGCTATCGACGTTTGCCGAATCGTTTGTTTCGGAGACGTTCGAGGTAGCCCCGAACGTCGGAATGATACAGCCGCGGAGCGCTCAGAATTTTGACGGGCTGCGGAAGATCACCGCGCGCGATCAATCGTCTCACCGAACGCTCGGAAATATCGCCGAGCAACCGGGCCGTTTCCTTGAAATCAATCAGACGATCTTCTTCCTGAGAGAGTGTGGGTGTCATGGGAGTTTGGTTTTTCGATGGGATGCTCGGATTTGCAGTCAGTAAAGGGTCGTAGGTCGAGACGGGTGGAGAAATCCGGTCGGAATGGAACCGACCGGATTTCCGGCGTTGGCGATCCGTTCACCCTAGTTTGACGCCGCGGTTGCGGATGAAGTTCTTCGCCTGGGTGACGACGGCCTGCTGTTGGCGGTCCGGGGTCATGTTCGGGCTGATGGTAGCCTTGATGCTCTTGACGAGATCGGCCTGTTCCGGATTTTCCAGCCAAGCCTTCACCTTGGCCGTGTAGTTCTGCTTCTGTTCCTGATCCTGCATCTTACGAAGCAGGAACTTCCTTTCCAGTTGCTCACGAGGCAGTTCCTTGACGAACTCGACCAAGCCGTGCTCGGCCTTCATGAAGGCATCGAGCTTGGCGTTGATCTCGGGGTTGATTTTGAACTGCTGAGCGGTGCCGGTTTTCTTTTTTGCGGATGCGATGGCCATATTTGATGGATGTTGTTGCTCGGCGTTTGGGACCCGTAGCCAGGCGGATTGACGGATTCTCGGGTTGAGGGTTTAAGGTCTGGCGATAGCGGGTTTGAGGTCGGGAATCTGTTCGTCGTCCTCGTCTTCAATCGGGTTGTTGCGTCCGCCGCCGATTTGCTGAATCAGGGATTTGAGGAAGCGCTGGGCGATCTTGCGTCCGCTGAGACGCTGCATTTCGGCGTTGAGCATCGTCTGGACGAGCTGTCCGGTCGGGACGCGGATTCCGGCTTTCTCGACGATCTCCGATGCCTCTTTGAAGGTGGCAAAAGTGTCGTCATCGAGGGCGACTGTGATGTTGGCGGGTCTGGTGTTTTTCATGGTGTGGTTTGGGTTGAAGGAAATGGCGTGGCGAAATCGCGGAACGGAACCGGTCAGATCGACGGCAACGGTTCCTCGCCGGGCGGGAGCGGCTTGGTGAGAGAAAAATCATCCCACGGTTCCGAGGGACTGTCCGGTTCGACGGGCGCAATTGGCGGTGGCTCTGGCATCACATCGAGCTGCCGTTGCAAGTTTTCGATCTCCTCCTTGAGTTCCGGAACTTTCTCTGCGTCCTGCTGCAAGGATTCGATCCGCGTTTTCAACGCCCGGTTCTGTTCGCGGAGCGATTCGGCATACGCGCGCTGCTGGGCGTTCATCAGCTCGTTGTCCGTCTTGACGTAATAGGACGGCGATGGTTTGGAAGTCGCCACGGTCGGCCCCATCGGCAGCGAATAGGGTTCGTCCGGCAGGTAGTTCCAATCGGGAGCCTGTTCCCGTCGATAGACGGTATGCCGCTCGTGCATTTCATTCGGGTAATTCGGATCGGTGTATCGCCCGACCGGGTATGCTTTGACCGTCTCGTCGGTGCGAACCTTGGCCGTCTTTTTCCGGGAGGGTGGAGACGAATGCACGGTGGTCGGTTTGTCGTTCGGTTGAGGATCACGCGTGGCGGCGCAGCCGGAGCAGAGGCAGAGGGTCAATACGATGAGGAGCGATTTCATTGGGCTGATGGGGTTGAGTTGGCGACGGAAAGCCCGGTCGTGGCTTGGTCGAGGTCCACGGTCTGGGTGACGTAGAGGTAGAAGAGCGTCCCGGCGGGAACTCGGACGTAGTAGGGGTCCTGGTCGAGCTTTTCCAAAAGCCGCTGCGCGTAGATTTGCCCTCCGGCCTGGACGCCAGCAGACACAGCGTCGGTCAGTCCTCCGTCCTGGGCCTGCGTCACTCCACCGGTGAGCGGGGAAATGACGTTCGTCGTGGCCGGAAAAGCTCCGGCACCCGCAGAAATCATCGCCGCGAGAACCGCCTTGGCTTCCGCGTATTTGTCGGAGGCAATCATGTAGCCGCGCAATCCGGCGGAGCCATCCGTCTCCTCCCATGCATCGGGGTCGTCGCCATCCGGGGCGTAGTCCAGCACGGTCCCGGAGACCGGCAGTTCCCGACCATCCTGAAAGACGAAAACCCATTTCCGCTCGGACCCGATGCGCTCACGAGCGGCATTCTTTTGAGCGACACCGTGAACCTCCGTTCCAGCTGGAACGATCAACCGGCCATCGTGCCAAACGTCTTCGATGATCAATCCGATGATCGGCGTCTCGATATTCGTCGAGTCCACCGTGTTGACCAACTCGCACCGGAGAAGACGACCGAACGGGAGATAGAATTCGCTTCGCGCAGGTTCCTTCGTGGCGAAGATCGCTTGCGGAATGGGCGGCGGTGCCTTGGGCGTAGGTGCAGGTCGTGCGACCGCTTCTTTCGTCGGCGTCCGCGACGGCTCGGCCGATTTGGCTGCTACCGGTTCCGGGATGTTTTCCTGAAACGAATAACCGGTGGCCTGAGTCGCCTGCGCCGGGACGGCAGTATTGACTGGCTCGGGCGACCGGCGACCGCTTCGCGAGAAGACGAACGCGAGAATCAACGCCCCGGCCAACAGGAAGAGGATCAACCGACCGGTGGGTTTCTGAAAGAGTTCAGTGACAAGCTTGCGAAGGTTCATTTGAAGTCAGGAGTGAGGGTTGCGGCGGCGGCGCGGACGACGAGCACGTTCCATTGGTTGTCGGGCGCGAGGTTGTTGCGTCCGCCCTCCCCGTTGCCGGTGATGGCGAAGAATGCGGGCGTCACGGACTTCGGCGGCATGACGCCGGAAGCGTCCGCGAGCGATTGCGTGTAAATCCGCTCGTCGAGTCGAGCGGCCAAATCCTGCGGCTGGTAGTAGATCGCGGCATCGGACGTATTCTCCAATTCCAGTCGAAAGATCAGCGTGTCTTCCTGCTCGAATCGCCACACGTCCCGAACATGAACCTTGAAATCGTCGTAGTAGTTCGTGATCTCCGGGGCTGCGTGGAGCACACCCGCGAGCGCGTCGGGATGATTCTCGACGAAGAGCGGATACGCCTTCGCCTTGTCCATGAGCGACAGCAACCGCTCGGGGACGACGGCTACCCGATCCCCATCCTGACCGTTCCGCTCATCCTGATAAAAGGTGACGTTGTAAAACGGCTTCTCCGACGCCTGCAAATGCAGGACGTAGGCCTTGCGGTTGAAAATTACCGTCAAGTGGTCGTCCGCGTCGGACTTCAACGCCCGGAGCGTGAAGTAGAAATTTCCGGGCGTGAACGAGATCAGGAAGTTCGCATTTTCTTGTTCCTGAATCGCGACGGATTTCGCGTAGAGGCCGGAGACCTCGGAGGGAAACATGACCGTCGTCGTTCCCGATTCGAAGGCCACCGGAACTTCGTAGATGATGAATTCATCAAGCGGCTTTTGGGTGATCGGACCGGCGGTCAGGCTTCCGAGGAAAGCGATCGCGAGACCGAGGGTTTTTAGATGCTTCATGCTGGTGAGAATCGCACCCTGCTCCGGCAACCCTGCTCCCGTTTGGGAGCAACATTCCCGCGTTGACGATTGGACCTAATTCAGTTATGCGTCCATTATGTCCACAGCCCTCACCGTTGATCCGAAATTCGAGAAGCAGGCCGCTTTTCAGCTGCTGGCAAAATTCGATCTGTCTGTCGGAGAAATGGCGGAAGTGTTCGCGTCGTATCTGAACGTCCGCCCGGCGACCGCTCGTGATCTGAAAGGACTGCGCGGGGCGCTCAAACTGCGCGGCACAGCGGCTCAAGCCGATATTCTACAGCGCGCCGGTCAACTGCTCTCGACCGAGGAAACAGCCGAGAGCCTGGGTCTCTCGTCGCGCCAGTCGGTGCACAACCTCAAGGCAAAGAAGAAGCTTCTTGCCGTCTCGTTCGCCGATCGGAGAGGGGAATATTTTCCGGCTTTTCAGTTCGACGGAAGCACCGTGCGAGAGTGGGTTCCGCAACTGCTCGAGCGCATTCCCGATGGTTGGGCTGCACTGGCGTTCCTGACGGCTGGACGAAAGGATTTCGACGGCGAGTCGTATCTGACGCGACTGCTCCGAGGTTCCACCGCCGCCGAGGATTTACTGGCCGCCGCCGATGCCGCTATCAGCTAACGACCCCGGCAGGCCCAACGGCCCGGGCCGAATCACCGGCAAAAATATCCGGTGGGCCGAGAAAGTCCCGACCCGGTGGTGGCGGAACAGCCACCAGAACTGCCCCGACCCTTTCGCCTTCACCAAGACCGTCGCCCGATTCAGCGGCCCCGATCTGCCGCATCGGGTTCTTTATCTCGGGGCCAATCGGATTGCCTGTTTCTGGGAAAGCGGTTTGGGCCGCGACCTGAATTCCCGAGTGCCGGACGATCTCACCGTCGCCGAATCCGATTTGAAAGATCGCTACGAATTCACGGCGAATCTCAAGACGGGCGGACTACGAATTTTCGACGCGACCAGCGCCGCCGCCCGGCGGTCGGTCGGCGCGAAAACGTCCGCCTGTTTTTCCGCCGACCACGCCATAGCTCGCTCCTGGGCCGCCGCCTTGATGACCGCAGGAGCCGACGGAATCCTTTACGAATCCACCCGCCAGAATCCCGGGCTATGCGTTGCGCTGTTCGACAACGCCGCGACGAAAGGCCGCCTACTTTCCCCGAAAAAAGTCGGCTCAGCTTACGACGACGCGGAGCTTCTGGCCCAACTGTTTGCCGAAGGTGTTTCGATTGTTTGACCGCGACTCCGTCACGTTTGTTCACCAGTGACACTCATGGTCACTGGCCTGCCACATGACCGCATTCCCATCTTGATGCGATGCATTCCTCGTATTCTACCCCCCTCGACCAGTACCGGCCCAATGGTTAGTCCGCTCGAAAGCACGATACCTAGCTGCGTCGTTCTGAGGGGTGAATCAATGATGCGCACTGCATCTTTGGAAAAATCCCGAATTTTGCCCCTTCCCCGATTCTGCACATGCGGATAAACATTATCTTACTCGCGGAGAGTGCTGAGCATCTGCGGGAAAACATCAACTCATGAGATATTCCGGACACGAGACCTTCCCATTTCGCTACCCTTGGTTGCCGAAGAGCGTTCGGGCAGTGGCTTCCAATCCGCATACTTTCTCGAACGAAGATCAAGCCATGGTAGATCTGGGATTGGGAAAGAACATGGTCAAAGCTGCACGTTTCTGGGTAGAGGCCACCGGAATGGTTTCCCCTGGCGACAAGGGGCTTGCTGTGACGCCCCTCGGACGCGCTCTGATTCTCGACGAAGCCCATGATCCATTTTTGGAGGACATACAGACGCTTTGGCTCGTTCATTGGATGATTTCCACAAACCCCTCGCCTATTGCCGCTTGGGATTATCTCCTGAATAAATGGCATGATCCCCGGATGACCAAATCCGGAGCTCTCGCCGCTCTTAAAAAGCTTTCTGAGGGTGATGAGTCCAAGAAGAAAGAACTCTCTGATGTCACGTTGAATCAGCATTTTGATGTATTCCTTCATACATATGTGCCGACCCGTTCTCGGAAAGGTGACGTTCAGGAGGACAATCTGGATTCTCCCCTAGTCGAATTAGGCCTTTTGCTGCCGGAGGTGACAACGACGCCGGGGCGCTCTCTCGAACCGACTTTCTCCTTTCGCGTGGATGAAAAGCCTGAGATTCGCCCGGCGCTATTTGCTTGGTGTCTTGAGCGATATTGGGATGCGCAAGCAAAGGGAGAAAACTCCATCCCGTTCCAAATGATTGCCTACGGACATGGAAGCCTAGGCCAAATTTTGAAAATCAGCGAAGACGGAATTAGACAGCGTCTTGAGGCGATCGGACATGACACGGACGGGCGGTTCACGTTCAACGAGTCATCTTCTATTCCCAATGTCGTAATAAATCCTGCCAAGCCCGCCTCTCCCCTCTCTGCTATTTTTGCCCAAGAGCCTTCCCTTGCATATGCGTGACACATCGATCTGCTCTACCTTGAACCTCCAGCCGCGGTTCCAGCGCTCTACGGAGCTGTCCCAAGATTTTTACGATCCAAAGGCGCTGGAAGGCTATTGTCTCACTGATTTCGCCGTAGGCTGCCTTAAACGCATTGCGGCAGGATTTACTCTGGATTCCAGTCAGCGGACATGGCGTCTCACCGGAGACTACGGATCTGGAAAATCATCTTTCGCGCTTCTGTTCGCTCAGGCGGCAGGCGAGGAAAAACTGCTGCCCCGGGACATCAAGCGTTCCATCAAAGAATTCGCGCCGGAACTCCTCAAAACCCGTAACGTTCCTCTTCTAGTGGTCGGTTCTAGGATGCCATTGGGACTCGCCATATTGCGCCGACTCGAGGTGGCATTCAACGAACTCTATACCCGCGGAGCGAAGTCCGCGCTGCACGTTGAGATTGAGAATGCCTGTGCCGGGAAGCGACCGCCGGCCGATGATGAAGTGATCCGTCTTCTCAAAGCTGCCAACGAAAAAATCGTTGTTTCTGGAAAAGGCGACGGCGTGATCCTCATTTTGGATGAAGTCGGCAAGTTTTTGGAATATGCTGCGATAAACCCAAAGCAACAGGATGTCATGCTTTTACAGCGTCTAGCGGAGACCGCTACTCGCAGCCGACGGTATCCGTTCCATGTCGTCTGCTTACTGCATCAGGGCTTCAACGCCTATGCGGACCAACTGGCTCAGTCGGCGGCCCGCGAGTGGGAAAAGGTCGCAGCACGATTTGAGGAGATTACATTCCGCCAACCCCTCGATGAAGTAGCCACCCTTGTTGCATCCTCGATTCGCACTCGAATAGATCTGATTCCCGCCTCGCTCAAGAAGCTCGCAAAGCGATCAATGCATGAGGCCCTAGAGATGGGCTGGTATGGGAATTCAGTGGGCAAAAATTTGATGCAGGCCAACGCGCTGCCTCTCTTCCCGCTTGACCCATTCCTTCTCCCGGTGGCCAGCAAAATCACCCACCGCTACGGGCAAAACGAACGTTCCTTGTTTTCGTTTATATTCAATTACGAACCTTTTGGCTTACGCGAGTTTGCGGCAAGACCTCTCAACGGAGCTGACTGCTACCGACTCCATAATTTTTTCGACTACGTTCGAGCAAATATGGGCGGCCGCCTAGCTGTTACAGGCTATCGCAGCAGGTGGACTGTCATCGAGTCAGTCGTCGAGGCCCACATGGACAACGACCCTCTTCAGGTCGAAATCCTAAAAACCATCGGATTGCTTAACCTTATAAATAGCGATGAACTTCGACCATCGTCTGAAGCAATCGCTTGGGCCGTAGGTGGCGGACATGAAGCGAAACGCCAACTCGTGTTGGATGCGCTCGGGCTTCTCTCAAAGAAAACGCGCGTTTATTACCGCGGTGCGCAGCGAGGCTATTGCCTCTGGCCCTATACGAGTGTGGACATCGACCGGGCGATGGACGATGCAAAAGCGAAAATTCCATCGGTCGTTAGCATCGAGGCCGCTTTGTCAGAAAATCTTGCAACTCGACCTATCGTAGCTCGACGCCATTACATCGAGTCAGGCAATCTACGCTTTTTTAACGTTCATTACTGCGCACCCGATGCCTTGGCAGAACGCGTCGGTGCTTCCAGCGAGATTGTTGCTGACGGAGACATCTTCGTGCCTCTCTGCGAACATGAAGAGGATCGTCAAAACGTCTTTTCCGAGATAAGACGCCTAGCGTTGCCTAAGAATCGTATCGCATTGATTGCAGTTCCCCGCCCACTGGCAAAATTGCGCCCCTTCATTTTAGAGGCTCAACGCTGGGCATGGATAATCGAAAATACTCCGGATCTGAAAAATGATTCGTATGCGCGCCAAGAAGTCGAAGTGCAACGGCAAAATGCTGAGAGACTGCTTGATGCCAAGCTTCAAGAGTTCGTGGGGCTCAACCGCATGTCTTCCACCACAACCCTTACATGGTTTATCGGCGGGCAAGAAGAGAAAAACATCCACACCGGACGCGACCTTCTGAAGAAATTGTCGGATATCTGCGACGATATTTTCGGAGAAAAGGCCCCGCGTCTGAAGAATGAGCTTCTCAATCGGCACTATCTCAGCTCCGCCGCGGCAGCAGCACGCATGCGTCTCCTTGAGCGCATCGTTCTCCATCCCAATGCAGTGGATTTTGGAATGGAGCCGACCAAAAAGCCGCCCGAGAAATCGATGTATTTATCGGCACTCAAAGCCTCTAATATTCACGTTGAAGTCGATGGGACTTGGACATTGGCAATCCCCGAGGCCGGAAAAGAAACAGATCCTTGTAACGTCCGCCCGGCGCTCGAATACATCCGTGAAAAGCTTTACGGGAATCCTGATTCTCGAATTCCTATTCAGCAAATTTATACAGAACTCTCGGCACAACCGTTTGGCATTCGCCTTGGTGTTCTCCCTCTTTTTCTAGCGATTGTTACAGCCATTCATCAACACGAGATCGCATACTATGAAACCGGCACGTTTGTTGCCGAGGTTAATGGCGACATGTTCCGACGTCTCGCCAAGGCGCCAGAGCGGTTCGATGTCCAATTTTGCCGTGTGGAAGGCGTTCGCGCCGATCTTTTCAAGACTATCTGTGATGCGCTCGCCTATTCAGCAGACGCGACGGAGCCAGCAAAACTTCTGAGTGTGGTGCAGCCTCTGTGCCGATTCGCAGCGGGTCTCTCGGAATACGTTCGGAAAACAAAAACTCTTTCCCAACATGCCACCGCTGTTCGTGATGCCTTGATGGATGCACGCGAGCCAGTGCGCCTGATATTCCATGACCTTCCCATCGCATGCGGACTTGAGCCATTTGCTCCAGGGGAACATGCGGATACTACACGGATCGACTCCTTTGTGACGACATTGAAGGCGTCCATCGACGAGCTAAAACTGAGCTTACCTGCGCTTCGCGCCCGCCTTGCTGACCGGTTGCAAACGTTGTTCCAGCTAACTGGACCATTCAAGCAGTGGCGCTGTCAGCTCGCAGAACGTGCCGCGGGTCTTCTCGCCGATGTTCGCGAGCCGAAGCTCAATGCATTCTGCTTCCGTCTGATTGATGAAAGCCTTGGCGAAACCGAATCCATCGATTCGATCGCAAGCTATGTCGCTAACAAGGTTCCCGAACGTTGGGCTGACCGTGACGAGGATATTTTTGACATTGAGTTGAACCAGCTTGTGACCCGATTTCAGCGTGTCGAATCCATCATTCGTCAACGCAAAGGGTCGGTGTCTTCGAATGGTTATATGCGCTTGGCCGTCACTCGTCTCGACGGACAGGAAGTTGAGCGCGTCTTCCAAACCCATCCGGATCAGGCCATAGAGATTGCAGATATGCGACGCGAGATTGCAGAGGTCTTGAATCGAAATAAACGCATCGGGCTGTTGGCCGCGGCCGAGGAATTCATGGCGATGCTTTCAGAGGAGTCCCCCTCATGAGCGAACCGCGTCATATTCTGAGCCTGTCCGGGGGCAAGGATTCGGCTGCCCTTGCCATCTACATGAGAGACCGCATTCCTCAGATGGAATACATTTTCCACGATTCGGGCAAAGAACTCGCCGAGACGATGGAATACTTGTCTCGTCTCGAATCCTTCTTGGGTAAACGGGTCGTTCGGACTACAGCCCCCTACTCTTTCGACCACTGGCTTACAGTATTCGGCGGGATTTTACCATCCAATCATCGCCGGTGGTGCACTCGAATGCTCAAATTGAAACCATTTGAGGACTATATTGGCGATGAACCTGTCTTCAATTATGTCGGGATTCGCGCCGATGAAGACCGAGAGGGTTACATCAGTCACAAAGAAAACATCACGCCTGTTTTTCCGTTTCGTGAAAATGGAATCGATTACGGCGGCGTTATCAAAATTCTCGAAGACGCGGGTGTTGGAATGCCCACTTACACGCAGTGGGGCCGCACGCGTTCCGGCTGTTATTTCTGTTTTTATCAGCAAAAGATCGAATGGGTTCGCCTCAAGGAAGCCCATCCCGACTTATTCGAGAAAGCGAAGGCTTATGAGAAGGAACTGACTTCGAACGACAATCCTTTCTACTGGAATTCGGACGAATCGCTTGAAAATCTCGAAAAACCCGAACGCATCGCAGCCATCATCGCAAACTGGGAGACGCGACAGGCTCGCTTGAAAAGAGACGCCCCCGATCAACCACTCGTTTCCGTCCTCGGAGGGCTTGAGGACGCTTACGAGCCACGCTCAGGCTGCACGATTTGCTCGCTGTGAAAGGAATTTATGGACGGAAAAGGTGGGGGCGAATTATCCAGGTTTACGAGCCTGCACCGACGAAGGTTCATCTTTATAATGCTTCAGTGGTTGATGGTCACGCGCAGCTTATTGATGACGCAGAAATCGAAACATTTGTAGTCGAAATAATGCGTCAGCGTCACAATTGGTAGCGGTCAATAACAACATCATCCATGTTTTCTACAATTTTTATATGTCGAATAAATTTACAGCAATCAGCCTATCATGCCCGTAGAATTTAAAGCACGCGTCTTGTTGGAGCTGGGAGCTGAGCTGATTAGTTCCGATGCTGTTGCGCTCTATGAGCTAATCAAGAACGCAATCGACGCAAAATCACCGTCGGTTGAAGTTTTCTTCTCAATCGTTCTCCAACACTCGGCTTATCTGGATTTATTGTCAGAGTTGGATCGTACAGCCAGCGATCCATTTTCGGCTGAAGCATTCTCGGAGGTAGTTATATCGCGGCTTGAGTCAGATGCATTGAAGGAAGATCGCGATGCATTCACGAATGCCTATGGAAATCCCAAATCACAAAATGAGTGCATGATTTCGCTGAAGAACGCCTACTTTGTAAGTAACTTTATCCGAATTAGTGATTTCGGAAGTGGGATGACCAAAGAAATTCTCCAGAGCGGATACCTCACGGTCGGCACACCGATGAGACTTCTTGAGAAAGTACGCAGTGATACGCCGGATTGGCAAGATGGCGGGAATACTCGGCCGGCATTGGGTGAGAAGGGAATTGGAAGATTGGCAGCGATGCGTCTTGGGCACTATGTATTGGTAGAGACCCTTCCGGACACTGCGACTGGCGATAAACAGTCGCGATGCAGTGAACTTGAATTGGACTGGAGAAAAATCTTCGATGACCCGACTTTAGACGCGTCGGCTCTAGATTACGAGCCGGTCCAAGGCAAATTGAAGCCCGTAAGTCAGCACGGAACGACCTTGACAATCAGGTTCCTGCAATCGGATTGGACGGAACAAAAAATCAAGATGCTCGCAGCCACTGATCTAGCGAAGCTATCAGATCCGTTCGAGTCTGATTTTATAGCGGATTTCTTGCGCGTGCAGTTGCAGGGGCAAGACGTTGTTCTTCCTGAATTCGATTCGGCGAAGATGAAGCATGCTGACGCCGAATGCGTTGCAGCTTTTCGACGTGTCGATAGTTGGAATGCAGAAGATCCACTCGATGGATTGGAGCTTTTTATTGAAATTAATTATAAGCACTACAAAACGTCTCGTGCTTGGCACCTGCGAAGTGAACACCTTGCAAGTTGCATAACCGACATTGCCGGGCGGCGAAAGGCCAAACTAAGCGATCCGCTCGCAGATAATGACTCAGTAATTGCGGCGCTACCTCGACTAGGGCCCTTTGATATGAAGTTTTTTTGGTTCAACCGTGGCCGGATGCAACGAGAAGAGAACGCGCAATGGACGCAGCTGGAACCATTTGTGCGGAACTGGAGCGGCGGGCTCTTAGTTTACCGCAATAACTTTAGGGTCTATCCCTATGGGGCGCCTTACGATGACTGGCTGGACTTAGATCGCAGTGCGCTTTCCGGCTCGGCATTCAAACTTAACCGAGCGCAGATAATCGGACGTCTGCAAATATCTCAGCGGGGCAACCCAGCTCTCCTCGATCAGACAAACCGAGAAGGTTTTCGTGATTGCCCGGAAAAAGAGGTCCTAAAACGACTTTTAAGGCATGTATTCATTACGAAATGCAAGATCTTTTTTGAAGAAACTGTAAAAGAAGACAAAAAGCAAAATCCCGAGACGATTACCAAACTCGAAAAGCGAGTTGATGCCTCTGAGTTCGCTGCTGTCACGAGCCTCCAAAAGCTTCGAAAGCGCGTGCCGCAAGAAACGGAGCCGATTAATGAGATTTTATATCAGATCGGGGAGATACGCGATGCGTGGGAGCGAACGAAAGCTACAATCAAGGATCAAGAGGGAGAATTGGAGCAATATATTCACTTGGCTGGTGTTGGGCTCCAGGTCGAATTTATCGCTCACGAATTAAGTCGGGTTACTTTTGATGCATTAAACTCACTTAAATCAAGTGATGCTTTGCGCAGTGAATCGGCGAGAGCTGGATTGGAAGCACAGCTGAAGACATTGGAGAAACGCATTCGTGTTCTTGATTTGCTCAGTGTTCCGGGCCGACAGCGAAAGCAGGTTTTGGACATTCATGAGCTCGTCAAGCTCCTTGGCGACATGCATAGTGACAAGATCCAACGTCATAAATTGGAGTTTCGGATTGAGAGCCCGTCAAACAAACCATTCAAAGCAAAAGTGGAGAAAGGTCAGATTCTCCAAATTTTAGATAATTTGTTTAGCAATTCCTTTTACTGGCTCGCTCACCGATTTGATCGGAAGACTAGCCCCGTGATCACAGTTGCTGTGGATTCCTCAAACGGCACGATTAAATTCTCGGATAACGGACCGGGGGTGCCTTCTGATATGGCTGCCGATATCTTTAAGGCATTTGTAACAACAAAGCCTCCTGGGGCGGGTCGTGGGTTAGGGTTATTTATTTCAAGACGGTTGGCTGAGTATAACGACGGTAGCTTGGAGCTGGGCCCAATCTCTCCTGATGGTGTATATCACTCTTTTGTTTTGAATCTTTCTAAAGCGGAGGTATAAAAATGGGCTTCGACGAACTCAGACGTTTCTCGCCGACCGCAGTCTTTATCGATGACGGCTTTGTTAAGGCGAATTTAGCGTTAGTCCAAGACGAACATTGGGCACTCCTTCGGCGTCAGCAAGACAATGAGATCTGGAAGCAAGTCAAAAGTAGGTGTTTTGACTCGTTTGAGCGTCCAGTCGATCTCAAACGGGACGACCTTGCGATACAAAAGGCATGGGGTCTTTACGAGAGTGACCCAATTCGCTGGAGCATTTTAGATCCCATTTTTCAACATGTCATGGAGAGTCAGCGCATTGACATCCGCCCTCTTATACCGCTGATCGAATTTCTCCGAGACGAGGTACATCTCGATGTTCGATGCCATCCCGATATTGAGAGCGCGATAGACGATGTAGAGTCCTGCAAGTTAGTGTTTCTTGATTTTTACCTATACCAGACGCAGACCGAAAAAATCCTCGAAGATATAAAGAAATACGATGGCCTATTCGGGCGGCCCGTAGAGACGGGGGAGAACAGAGAAGCTCGATTTGTTTTGTTAATGTCGACGGACCTGCCAGCAATTGAGGTGCTTGAGGGATTTCGCAAGGTGACGAAAATGAAATCGGCATTTTTTCGGCCAGTTTCAAAGAAGCATCTGACCCGCTCATGGCTTGAAGGTTGCTTGGAGGAGTTTCTTCCGCGTTATGCTGATCTGCAAAAGCTGGCCAATTATTTAGATACTTTCGCTCATCAGATTGGAAAAGCATCAGATGACCTTCGCGGTGAGATCGAATCAATCGAAATTGAAGATCTCACAATCCTGAACTCGATGCGCCTTGAGAAGGATTCCGAACATTTGGGTGATTATTTGAGTTGGTTGATGTCTCAAGCTCTGGCTGCAAAGATCCGAAGATCGGACCGACTACTTAGAGTGTCTGACCAAGTGGGGGAGATTCAACGACGCCCGTTTCAGGGAATGTTAACCCCTAAAACAGTGTTATTTGACCTCTATTCTGAGGTGCTATTCTCACCCACGCCATCAACTTCCGAAGCACGCAAGATAAAGTTTGGTGACGTTTGCACCCCTGTGAAAGTCAGCAAGGTTCCCGCACCTCAGATTTCGCCACCACCACCGACTTGCCTACGTTCGATTGTGTCGAAATTCGCAAAGTTTCTTCTGAATGCGGTGGGCGAAAAGGATCCGCAATTGCCCGAAGCGATTATTCCTCAGGTCCTAGACGCTCTGCCGCATCAAGACTGCATTCTGGTCATTGCCCCAGCATGTGATTTGCAGAGGTGTAAGCCAGGTGATGACATTTTGTGTGTAAGAGGAAAGATGCTCCAGCGAAGTCCCGACCTCTCCGATTTGTTGAGTCAAAGCTCCCTTTTCGGAACGAGTGAAGATGGCTTTAAGCACCTGCTTCGTCATGTAGAAAGAGAGAAAGTTTCGTTCATTCCGATTGAGTGGAGTCCGAAGGATACGACTACGATTAAAGCTGCGCTATTACAGAACGCAGAAAACTTTCAGGTCCAAACGAATCTCAATGAAATTTTTGCGCAAGAGGTAAAAGAAGAGGCACTTAGACACCTCGGAAGAATAGGTGTTCCGGTTGATCCATCATTCTCAGGAGCCCTGTGTGCCTCGGTGCGTTTATCCGGAAAAAAACGTACCGAGGAATTCGTTGTCGAGGAACACGAATTTATCGCCGGAATTTTTGTTTCGGCGAACGATAATAACAAAGCTCGCATTTCTTTATCTGTACAATTTCTTGAGCGTCTCGCGGAGTATGTAAATCGAATTCAGGATGTTCTGAATCAGAATACTCGCAAGTTGCTGGCCGACCTTCAGGGTAGCTTGGGGCAGTCCCTTCAGTTGGAGGCTGATAATTCAAAAGAGTTTCCCGGCGGATTGTGCATTAGATTTGTAGACGGCTTTAAACGCGGAAGCTTTTCGAAACAGAATGAGATTGTCTTCTACCCAAAAGGGAGGATCACTGACGTTTAAGCTAAGCTGGCTTGTAACTCGCCATCGGAGGGCGTAAGCCATGGTATTTCCGGGCAGGCGAGGCTAAAGCGGTTTTTCAGTGTATTTGAAGTCCTGCACGACGAGCGGGAGGCGTCCGTTGCCGAGGAGGTCGGGATTGCGGACGAGGAGAAATTCGATCTGGAATTTCACCGGCTCGCGAAATTCGAGATCGTTGACCGTCCCCGTGCGGACGAGATTGCCCGCCGCGCGGACGCTGACGGCTTCGTAGGACTGGTTGGCTCCGTCTTTCACCTTCCGAGTATCGAGAATGTCGATCTTGGTGACTTCGACCTTTTGGTGAATCTGCTTCTTCTTGAATTCCGGGTTCTGCGCCTTGTAGAGCGCGGCGGCTTTTCGCCGGGCTGGTTCTTCGAGGTAAAGGCGCTTCATGAGGTCCGGGAGATCGGGGCCGATGGGATTGCGCTGGAGCAGGGCCAGGCACGCGAGCCGGACATGGTAGGCGTGGAGTTTCCCGGCCTCCTCGAATCCGAGCAACGGCGCGTAGATCAACGTTCCCCCCGGATCGAGAATAACGACTTTCTCGTCTTCCTTCATGGCGCGGATCGTCAGGTAGGGCGCGGCGACCGCGGCCCCCGTGGCGAGAATCGCCAGCGCCATCCAGAATCTGGCAGCAATCAGGTTATTCGTGATGGAGGTGACAGCGGACAATTTCATGAGCGTGAGTGTTGGTTGGCGAGGGGTGAGTTTGGCGGAAGCGGTTGGGCCTTGGCCGCGTGCGAGTCGAAGGCCGATTGGGCGGTGTAGGCCGTGGAAATGTTTCCGGAATGATGGGAAACAGTGCCTCGATCGCTATCGACGACGGCAAAGGCGTTCTCTGCGGTCTGGTGCGCGACCATCGCCGGATTGTCGGCGTTTGCGACGCTCTGACTTTCCGGCGATGACGATGGAATGGGTGGCGGCGGGGGAACGTCCGACCCGCCTCCAGATGATCCACCCGCAAGGTCGTTGGCGATGCGCCCTATCGCACCTGCGGCACCGGTCGCGGCCTGGGTGCCGGCGACCGCGCCTTGCACGGCGGCGGAACCGCCGAACGTGGCTGCGGCTCCCGCCGCCGTGAGACCCGCGCCGACCGCCAAACCAGCCGTTTGCAGCGTGCTTTGCGCTCCGGCCTGCAAGGCGGCGCTCGTCCCGCTGAGTCCCTTCATGAGCGCCCCGGCTACGAAAGGAACGCACAGATAGAAGAACACCGTGATGATGGCGGCAAACGCCATGATGAATGGGAACAGAAGCCAATTCTGGACGAAGATGGCGTTTCTGGATGCCTGCTCGATTCCACCCATCGTGATCGGGACAAACAGCAAGTCGCTGAGGGCTACGATCACGATGTCCACCAGACAAATGGCCACGTGCCACAAGAGCACCGTCAGCGACGTGATGCCGAACTGAACTCCGAGCGACTGCGTGTAGGAAAAAAACAGAAATCCCAGCAGAATCGGAGAGACGGCGATCAGTCCCGCGATGGCGAAGTCCTGAAAGAACCGAAGCACGAGCAACATGAACCGCCCAATGCCTTGGAAAAAATAGCCAATGGCAGCGGGAACGATCTTTCCAAGTTCTGTCCACGAATCGGACGGTTGATTCTCGATGCGGGATCGCAGGATTTGCACAAATTTCGCATCGCGAGCGTCGGTAAACTTCGTTCGCATCTCGACAAACGTCTTCTGTCCGCCCTCCATCGCGGCGGGATAGCCTGCCAATAAAGCGACAATCAGAATCGTTTTGAGGAGAGCGCCAAGAATCGCGCGAACGTCCGACCCGGCGCGCCACCCCATTTCACCGATGCCAATGACGCAGAGGACAAAGGCAAAGGGAAAGAGGAGCGTTCGGATCTCCATCGCGGCCTCGTAGAGATTGGTGAGAGCTGGGTTCATGTTTTGCGAACCTCCTCAGAATCCCGGCGGAAGATCCGGGTTGGCCTGCGTAAAATCCGGTCCGTCCAGCTCGGGAAGCTCCAGTTCGGCCTCGGCCTCCGCGGCAAGTCGGGCCAGGTCGCGGTTTCGTTCCCGGCTGATCTCCTCGGCGGCAACTTCCTCGGCCTCGGCCCGGTTCTGATTGAGGACGTGGAGCGTCTGCACCTGGCCTTCCGCCGCCTCGGTGAGATAGTCGAGGTCGTCGAGCGCCGTCTGGGCTGCGGCCAGCGAGCCCACGAGTTTTTGCACTTCGGCATCGTCGCCAGCGCCTTTGAGCTGGGTGTTGAGCTTGGCGATCTGCCGATTGAGAACCTTCCGCTTGTTCTGAGCGCGACCGAGCAGGACTTCGTAGCGAGAGAACGCGTTCTGAACCGCACGGAACCGCTTCATCGGATCGTCACCGCGCAACGAAGCGACCCCGTCGAAAGACCGCTTGGCGTCGTCGGCAAGGTTCGTCCAACCGTCTATACTGATCGGCTCGAACAACTCGCCAACTGTCGCGGAAATTTCCGCGCCCTCCTGGGCGATGTTCGCCAGTTCTCCAAGCGTGTCAGCGATGCCCGAATCCTCCAGATAGCCGGAAAAGAGCCCGTTATCGATCAGAGCGATGGCCGCAACGGGGTCGCCAATGGCCTGTTTGACCTGATTGGCGGTCTCCAGGTGCTCTTGGACGGTTGTTAGCGTGCTGTGGAGTGTCCCCAACTTTTCAGCCCATTGCGCTTGCTCCCACGCGTATTTGAGCTGATCGAAGAAGTTTTTCTGGATGAGGGATTGCTCGGCGATGGGCGCACTTACGATATCGCCGATTCCGAGCACGGCGTGAGCGTGCGGAACGGCGATGACGGCGGCAGATGCGGTGAGGATAACGGTCTTTTTCATGGGTGTCGTTGGTTTGGGTTTGGATGGAGAATGAAGGTGGCTCACTCGTAGATGGGGATGGTGATGTCGTAGGGAACGGACTTCACCGTCGCGTTTGGATCGGGCGTGATCGGCATCCGGTAGAGCGACAGGCGCCGATCACGTGGCTTCGCCTCGCGCTTTTGCATGTCCTGCAAAATCCAATACTGCCGCTTCACGGTGTCGGACGCGCCGCGCTCATAGCCCTTCTGGAACTGACTGCGCGACGCACACGCCGGGAAGATCACGGTCACGACCGCGCACCACACGACCGCTCCGCACAGGGATTTCATTTTCCTACCAGCAAAGAGACGAATCAGGTTTTTCATAGATTTAGGATTGCTTGGGAACGGAAGCGGCCGATTCGGCCAGAATCCCGCTCACGATGTCCTTGTGGTTGCGGAGCGCCCGGCTCCGTTGATCGAAGTCCTCTCCGGTCGAAGAGGAACAGAAGAGCATCTCCGGCGAGACGCGGTTATGGATCGTCCCGCAACGCGGTTGCTGAACGTCCAAGTGATAGTAAGTCAGCGCCGCATACTTGTTGGCATCCGGCAAATGCTCAGGCAGCGGATAGCGGGAAACCGCCTCCTTCGTCGTCTCCGATAAATCAATGTCCTTGGCGACATCTTCGATGTCGCGCCGGTCATTCATCCGCGTGAAGAAGAACTGTTTGGCGTTGCCGAAGACGATGGGGCGAATGCTCGACTGTTGGAACCGGCTGTATTGCTGGACGATGCTGATGATCCAGGTGGAGAACTTGGAGAGCTGCGCGTAGAATTCAGAAACGAGCTGTTCGCCGCCGGGAATATCGAGTGTTCGTGAGACTTCCTCGAAAATGACCCGCTTCCGTTTGCCGCGAGGCAGCGTGATGATGTGCTGACGCCCGTAGTTCGCGATGAGGAATCCGGCGAGTTCCTTCAACTGGCGATTGGATTCCGGGATGTAAGTCAGATCGAAGTGCGCCAGCTTTCCGGTGATCGAGAGGTTTGAATGCCCACAGACGAGCCGCTGCTCATTCCACGGGGCGAGCAAAGTTGCCAAGTGATTGATCTCGGTCCGGTCGTGTTCCGGGAACGGTGCGACCAGCATCATTTGCTGAAGCATGTCGTGGGTCGGAAAGTCCTCCGCTTGAAAGAACGCAAATGCGGTATTCCGAACGAGACGCTCGGTCTCCGGCGACTGCATGAAGCGGGAGACTTCACCCGCCGTCGGCGTGGCGGTCAGCGATTGTTTTTCGTCCGCAGAGGCCGTGTGAATGAGCTCCGTCCACGCTTCGAGGAACGTGGCCGAAACCGGGAGATGCGCCCGCTTGTAAGCAAGTGCCGCCATCGCGTGACGGGCGACGTGCTCGGAACGCGAGGGATTCTCAGAAATCCACTCTTCGTAGCGGTCGGAATACAACTGCTCGATGTATTGGGTGATCTGAGCGAGTCGGAGATTGCGCCGGTCCTCGTCGGCGGGATTCCCGGCCATCTTCGCGACCAACGCGGCGGCCGTCGTGATTTGCAGGTTCGTCAGCGGCGCGCTCTGCGTATCAAGGTAGTTCAGACACAGGTCGCCGTCCGGCTGAATGACGATGGGGGCGTGCCCCTGCGCCTCGGACCAAATCCCGTAGGAAAGCCCCTCCTCGACGATGAGCGTGAAGTCGTAATAGGGATCGGTTTGCGACAGGAGGTCGGCCATGAAGGCGGATTTCCCGGCCCGCGTCATGCCGAGGAGGACGGCGAGTTGCGGCGTGCCGGAGAGGAAATTCCGGACACCAATCAGATTTCGATTACTGCCGTCGTAGAGAGCCTCCGCCCCATCGAGGTGCCCGGTGAAAGTGGACGAGAATGGCAGCATGTCCGCCAACCATTCGTCGAGGCCGCTGTCGGCGTGAGGGTTGTATTTGCCCCAGACCCAGCCCGGCCACGTCTGAAACCAGACGTTCTTCGTGGTGGCTGCCGACGACAGGTTCGAGGTCCAGCATTGAGCGTCCTCCATCTGGCCGAACGCGGTCTCGATCTGCCGTGTCTTGGAAATCAATCCGGCCTCGGTGCTATCCCAGACGTGAACGACGTAATCGTAGAGGAGCGGAACCACGTCGCCCTGAGCAAGATTCCTGATTCGCTCCTCCTTGACGGCCTTCGACGTCAGCAGCGAATGCTTGCCCTCGGCGGCATAGTCTCCCCTCACGCGTTCCAGTGATCGTTCGGCCCGACTGATTTCCTTCCGGACGTTTTGCCGATAAAGATTGACCGTGATGGCGTAGTCGAGAAACGGCAGCGAGGTTAGCGACCAGAACAGACCGCGCCGCGTGCGTTGCGGTCGGCGTTTGAGGACGATCAGGTTGTGATAGAACCCGTCCGCGAAGAAGCCGAAGGTCTTCCCGGCCTGCACGCCTTGGTGCCAGCAGTTTTGGTGAATCGTTTCCTCTTCGCGGAACTGACCGATGGGATCGTAGTTGTCGCGCCGGAGATACGACGGGTTGAAGAATGTCGCGTAGTAGCGAAACAGATCTTGGGTGGACATCGGCTCGACGCGGCAACCGTGAGGTTCGAGGAGTGACGCGATCACGCGACCGTGCTGGTCGAAGCCCTCGCGATATTGAGTCAAAATCCGCCGGTGGTGTTCGTCCAGCTGTGGCCTGCTCGCGGTCGTGGGCGGATTCGTCGCGATCCGCTTCGATAGGAACAGGACGAGCTTTTCCCGGCGAAGCTGTCCGGTCTGCATGGCCCGCCAGTAACGCGTGAACCGCTCGTTGCGGGAAATCGCCGCCCACGATCCCGGCTCGCATCGTTCATCGGTGACCGCTTTGTAGGCGGTCAATTCGTCCCGGTAGTCGGAATCCACCGACCAGCGGATTTGCGCCCGCGTCGATTCGTCGAGGGTGTGCAGGAATTGTCGAACGGATTGATAGAACGCGTCGAGCGCGTGTTCGCTGGCGTGCCGCAAATCGGGGACGTCGAGAACGAAGCCCTTCGTCACGAATCCGCGTCGGTCAAGATCGTTCCAAATAATGAGGTCGTGAGAGAACCAGCCGTTAGGAGCTTGCATGGGACGAGAGCGGGTTGATGGGT
This sequence comes from uncultured Verrucomicrobiae bacterium, assembly GCA_963832325.1. Lineage (GTDB taxonomy): Bacteria > Verrucomicrobiota > Verrucomicrobiia > Chthoniobacterales > JAATET01 > CAVVKW01. Next base: position 623,068 of record CAWHTR010000001.1, read on the forward strand.
TGACGAGTGGGCGGCATCCAGCCGGTTCCGTTGGAGAGGGTTTCCAAAAGGTCGGAGTCGTAGGACTTGGGCCTCCCCTGTCGGAGACCCAGGACGTAGGTGGTGACAACGAGGAACGGGAGCGAACCCGCGGCGACGCTGAACGCCACGGCGTGATTCCGGGTCAGCATCAGAACGAGACCGATGCTGAGAACGAGTCCGCCGACCATGAACAGGATGTTCACACCTTCGAGTCCCCAAATTTTGCCGTCGCTATCGTCGCCGGCGTGGGTGGAAATAACGTTTCGGGTCATGTCAGAGTCCGATGGTGGGCATTCCACCCGCTTCAAAGAGGGCTTGGGCAATCAGGACGGCGAGGCCGAGAAGCAATCCGCCAACGATGGACATCTTGCCCATGTCGGCGTTCCCACTGCGGACCTGCCAGCCGCCGTGAGCGATCACGACGACAGCGATGATGAAGAGGAACTTTGCGATGATTCCGAGACCTTCGGAGAGCGCGCCGTCCAGCGAGGCTTGTGCGAGTATGAGGTTCATAAGGCCGCGATACTGGCAACAACATCGACGGCACCTGCTCCCGTTTGGGAGCAACTTAACAAGCCGAGAAAAAGGAGCCCGTAGCGTGAGGTCTTCGCCGTCGAGATTGCGTCGTAGAGCCGTTTCGCGCAGCGAATGACGTCCGGGTAAAGCTCCTCGGCACCGACCGAAAGCGCCCGTGCGAGGTAGATCAAATCATCGTCCGGCACGCGGACGAGCCGAGCTTCAATCTTCGAAACCTTGCAGCGGGTCACGTCCTCCATGCCGAGAAGCTGAAGTTTGATGGCAAGGTCGTTTTGCGACCATTCGCGCTGGCAGCGCAGGCGACGGACCTGTGGTCCGATGACGTTTCGATTTCTCATGGCTTTTGCGTTTGAGAAACCGATTGACGCGCAAAGCTGCCCCGTCAGGTGATCTGTGACGAACGTGCCCTATAATGTGACGAAGCGGTGATTTTAGCGCGCTCGTCACAGCAACTTCGGGTCGCGAATCGCCTGCCGGATCCGCTTCGCAGCCTGCCGCCCGAGAATCAAAGGCACCGAAAATCCGGCGATCTCGACCAGATGCTGGTCTTTTTTGCCCCACTTCACTTGGCGAACGGCGTTGGTATTTACGATGAGAGAGCGAGCAACGCGAACGAAGAGACTCGTCGGGAGCCGGGCCTCCCACTCCGTCAATCCTCGGCGCATCATGACGGATGACCCGTCGATGAGTTGGACCCGGCTGTAGTTCCCCTCGGCCTCGATCCCGCTAATCTCAGGAATGAATGCCACTCGAATCTGGGCATCGGATTCGAGGAAAATTCGGTCAGTGGGGGCGTATCGCGATAACTCAGATGCTTTCGGCGCGAATAGAATGCGATGGATGGCCGCCGACAACCGCCTGGCGCTTGGTGGCTTTAAGACGTAGTCCACCGCATTGATCTCGAACGCTCTCACAGCATACTCGTTGAAGGCGGTGACGAAGATCACAGCTGGAAGCGGTTCGAGCTTGGGCAGCACCGAAAAACCATCGCCGTCGGGCATTTCAACATCCAGAAAGACGACATCAGGGCGCAGGGCACGGCACAGCTCGATTGCCGACGCCGCGGAATACGCCTCGCCGATGATCTGCACGCTGGGGTGAGCTTCCAGAAGTTGCCGGAGGAGCTGTCGAGCCGGCTCCTCGTCATCGACAATGATGGCTCGAAGGATAACCGGCGGCTTCATGACGAAATGGGAATGCTGACCCTCACTGTGACAACGCTCGCCCCGCGTTGAACTTCGAGGACATGATTCTGTGGATACAAAAGTGCCAGTCGGCTCCGAAGATTCTGATGACCGACAAGCGTTGAGTTGGAATTGCCGCCCGCTTCGACCCATCGTCCCGAATTGACGACCTCAATTTCGAGCGTATCGGCTCTCGACGAACTTACGCGTAATTCCACTCGGAGAGGCGGAGTGGAGGTCTTACGTCCGTATTTGATTGCGTTCTCGATCAGCGGCTGGAGCAGAACACCGGGAACCGGGACCTGTCGGAGGCTGTCGTCGATGAAGCAGTCGTATTCGAAGTCATCACGATAGCGGGCCTTCTCGACGGTAAGGTAATCGACCATTGCGTCGAACTCCTTCCCGACCGGAATCGTCGGATCATTGCTATGGACCAGCGAGAATTTGAGATAGTCCGCCAATGCCTGCACCAACGCGCTCAAGTCCGGAGCGCGTTGACCCGTCTCCGTGCGGATCGCGGTCAGCGCGTTGAATAGGAAATGTGGATTCATCTGCGCGCGGAGCATCTTCAATTCGGCATCCCGCCACTGCGTTTCCGCCCGCGCCAGTCGCACGTCGTTCTCGGCGGAATCAAGCAGGAGGCGAATTCCGAAATAGAGCAAGCTCCAGCAAAGACAGATGCTCGTGCAGAGGTAGAGCACCCGATAAATGGACAGCTCGTCGAGGACGTCAAAGCCCGGCAGGCCAAGTAGCCGATAAACGATGGTCGTCCAAAATGTCAGGACCAACCCACCCACCAAAGACAGTCCAGCGACAGCGACGGAGAGCAAGCTGAACGGCAATCGAGCCGGATAGATCGTCGCGTAGGCGTAGCGGAAGACGAGCGTCAGGAGAAATGCCGGCCCGTCGCGGTAGGTCATGAACGCGACGGATTCAGATGCGTCGTCGAAAACGAAGCGTTTCAACGGCAACGAAACCACGAGAAAGACGGCCCAGCCGACGATCTGAAGCTTCCAGAAGAGGTTCGACCGGGAAAAGAACGTCGCGGGAGCGCGAAACCGACTGTGGTCCTCGCCCCTCGGGTTCATCTCCGTCGAACTGGTCGAGCGCGGCGGCGATAATCCTTACCGAAGACATCGGTCGTCGAAAGTTCGAGCCTCTGCATGATGGCTTCCACCGATCGCAAGGTCGCCGACTGTTGCCCGTTGATGAGCCGATACAAGGTGGATTCCGCAATTCCCAACTCGCCAGCAAGGCTGGCGTAGGTGCGCTTGCCGCGCAAGGTCTTCAAGAAATCCGAAAATGCCTGGTCGAGACTCGGCATCCACCGAACCTTTCAGAATTGTCATTCCGTATGGGGATGATCTTCCCTATGGAGAGGATTTTCCGAGTTGCGATCAACTGAAGGTCGGCGGACAGCTACTCTAGGCGACGACGCCAGCCGTTTGGTCACCACCCACAGCCTCGTCTCATCCAAAAAGAGGTCCTTCACTGTTTGGATTGGGTAAATCAACCCGCGAAACGCTGTCGCTTTCCCGGCGACAGGAAATCTTCGGCGAAACCGCTTAGCTGGTGAATGTGAGGGTGTCGCGTCGGGGATCGACGGTCGCTCCATCCGGGCGATACCAACCTTGGTCCCGCTACCCATTGAAAACAGCGACAAGCAAATCTCAGAGACTTGGAAAACCGGAAGAACCTATCTCAAGCTCGCTCAATAAAACAACAACCTGACAACCCAAAACCACCCTTTGGTAATTATCAGGAACCGCCTTTACAGAAGACTATTTGCGCGGCCAAGAACCTTGCTGGGTAACGTTGAATCTCACTATCATCCCACGGTGCCGAGCCCTCCTCGTCTTCCACCGCTTTCTGATCCAAATCGGGGTTTAATCATCGCCGGATGGCTCTGTTTGGCGATTGCGGTTACCCCGCCTTTGCGAGAACCCACCCCGGCGAAATCGCACTCGTAGGCTGCTGGGCGCACGCCCGACGATGCTTCCACGAAGCCCGCGAGCACGCCCCGCAGCAAGCCGGATGGATCCTGCGTCAGATTGCCGCCCTTTACCGGATCGAAGCCCAACTGCGTGACCAGCGCGCCAGTAGTAGCGTCGAACTACGCGCCGCGACTCGCAGCCACCAAAGCGCCCCGATCGTCCAACTCATCAAGAACGTCCTGTTGGCCTGGAAGCGAGCCCACCGGTCCCTGCCTAAATCGAGCATGGGAACGGCCATTGACTACGCCCTCTCCCAGATGCCGCATCTCCAGGCATACCTCCACGATGGCAGAGTTGAGATCGACAACAACCTCGTCGAAAATGCCATCCGTCCCACCGCCATCGGTGAGAAGAACTGGCTCTACATCGGCAGCGCCGATGCTGGCCAACGCTCAGCCATCCTGTTCACGCTCATCGAGATTTGCCGCAAACGCGGCATCAATACCTTCGACTACCTCCGCGACGTCCTCGCCAGACTGCCATCAATGACCAACTGGCAGATCAAAGACATCGCCCCAGAAGCTGGGGACGCCACTCCCCGTACCTCTTCACTCAAGCGTGCTGCCTGATCAATAGGTGTTATAGCCCGCCGCTATGACATCTATGACTTTCCTGTCAACTGGCGCTCCGTGGGAAGCTTACGTTGAAGATGCCCGCCCGGGACGCCCACGCCCAAAATCGGCCAACGTCCCCCCGCCAACCCGCCCTGCGAAACAAAAATCATCTGATCCGCCTAGCCGTCAGTCGCTAAAGCATCGCAAGATCTACGCCATCCGTATTTTACCCTCTTCCCGGACAGGCTCTACTTAGCTTTAGCAATGTCTAGGAAATCCCCTCTATGTGCTCCGTTGGGCAAGAGATATATCTACCGGCTCAATTTGCGGTTTGTCCCAGAACCAACTTCATCATCCCAGAGCGTGTTTTGCCGCCTAGTCTAAGCCGGGCATTTCTCCAGCAGAATAGAAAACTCTGACGTTTAAGAATGATCAAACGATTCGTAGGAAGCGCCCTGACAGTAAAGCACGCCGCACGCCGCACGTCGCACCGCCCCAAGCCATTTGCGGAAACAGACCTTGGCCTTTATAGACTCCATACAATTTAATCTGGAGGTGTGGGAACGAACATATTCTTTCCAGAAAAAACGAAATTAAGCGGCCCGTTGTCACCAATCTCTTTGTCGTTGGTAGATACCGGCGAAGCTGTTCGCTTTAGTGGAATATCAGCGGAGTAAAAATAGATGATGTCTCCGCGGACGAAGCTGAGCTGCAGCGTAGTTAACATTGCGTCCATCGTTGTTCCTTGAGGTTCTAGGAGAGACGGAGGCATGACGGCCTTGAATACGTCAACCTCGCCAGGTAGCGATATCCTTTCGAGCATCTCACCAATGGTTTTTGCATTCAACAACCTGTCTAGGGAGGCGATCGGTTCCACTAAGACGTAGCGGATCTTGCCAGACTCGTCCGTCAACGATGCGATCCCATCTGAAAACTCTATGAATTTAACCTCCGCGCCGCTCACTTCAAATGCTTTAGGGAGCATATACTTCCCGTTTTTCTCCGGGAGTTTCACTCCATTTGAAATATCGAGGAGGAACTTTCTCATTTCAAATTCATCTGTAGGCAATTTAAGCTCTGCCGTACGCCCAGACGGAAGTGTTAGGGCAAAAATCCCCAGAAGAATACAACTTAGTTTTCTTGTCGAAATCATATTTGAGTTGTTTGTCTAATTTAGCTGCAGTCACCGCTACTTGGTTCACCCGGAGCTGCCGAAGGCTCATATTCTTCAATTTTGTCGATGATTTCTGACTGATACGACGGCGACGCACCAACCCGCCACACCCCTTCACCAGAAACTCCGGCACCCTCGATCTGGTCCAGCTTGATGTTGTGAGTATTCGCAAGCGGACCGAACTCCACTTTACACGCTGAATCGAATAGTTGCGCAGTATGTTTCGCTTTATCCTTTGCGGAATCAGAGGAACTGTATTGACCGGTGGTGATGGTTGGATACTCAGCCGCGACGTGAGGATTAAACACCAAACTCAATGAATGGCGAATCTCAACATGGCGAAACTCGTGTTGCGTTACTTCCAGTCGAGTTATATTTGCGATCTCTCCGACTTGGCCATTTAACGTATAAGCTTCCTGCAATTTCGCAATGTACATCGTTGCCGTTATTTCCTGCGAAATCATCTTCAATACGGAACCACAAAAACACCGTCCGTCGCAACAGCTCGTCGCTGTTCCCTCAGCGGGAATCTTAACATCATACGTCCCCCAGACGGTTACCCCTAAACCCGACCCCCCATAATTAGAGTAAATAAAGTGGGCAGTGGCATCTGTTGGAGTTGGACCATCCACTTCCAGCCAATTAGAAGCATCAACATCAGGGCTTCCAGCGGCTATTGCAATTAGAAAAGTAGCGAGATAGGCTTTGGTTTTCATCATAAATTTGATTAACCGAATTTCTTTCAACAGAAATCTCAATTTGTCATTTCGGTTTTAGAGGGACTACTATCGAGCACTGCCATATTCAGAGAGCAATTCACTGAGTTGAGACTCAATGGTCGCCTTAGGCCGACCTTGGCTCGCGTAAAGAACACGCAAGGCTTTGTAGACATTTGTAATGTCGGAATCGGAGTCCGACACTTTAATTTTATTTAGGAGCCTTGCTTCATAATCCGCTTCCGTCGGAGAAATAGCCCAAGAGGTATTACTTTCAGGACCATCTTGATACTGCGTCACAATCCCATTGTCTGATTTTCGAACCAGGCGTCCCCGCTCATCGTAATAGAAGCGCAGTTCGCTCTCTACTTTCCCGCCATTTGATCGAATAAGCGACCGGACCTTCCCGCCAGCAGGTCCGCTGACGAAATATTTTCGAGTAGTAATCACCTGTCCATCGTTCACGATCTCAATGCCGTATTTCGTGCTTTTCAGCCAACTCTCGAGACCCCGGCCTGGCTTCTGGCGTTTAAACTCACTGGTTTCATAACGATCATTTCGGACGATCTCGTATCTCCAATCATTCAATCCGATGAGCATGCAAGTCCCTGGGTCCCATGAAAAAGCTTCTTGAATTGTTTCGTCTAGAAAAAATTTCGCCGTTGGAATCAATTGGTCGGACGGATTGTAGTTTATCGAGATCGTCTGTCCGCCGGGAATAGGACCCATCACCCCTACGCTCCGCTCGACATTGGCAACGACACGCTGGTTGCCAATTTCGGAGATTAGCGGACTATCGACGAACGAACATGTAATAATTGGCGTAGCTCCTCGGATTGAAATCTCTAGCTCTTCTTCAGGCTTGTGAACTCGTTCCAGTTGAACTAATGGAGTGCCGCCTTCAGAGATACCTACTATTTCGTCAGCGTTGTAGCGATACGAAAGGCGGTTTCCTTTAGGTGAATCAATTGACGCGATGTTCCCTTCATAATATGTGATCTTCCAGCCGCAACTCGCAGATAGAACAATTGTTTTCCCAGATATCTCTCCAACCCAACCTCCCGACTCCCGAAGAATAGTTTCGCCAGCGGTTGCACGATAGAACGACCGCGTCCATCCATCTGGCATTTCTGCAAGAAAATTGAGCTCGTCAAGCTGAACGATATTTGACTCGAAAAAAGGGATCAACCAATAGACTCCGAACAATTGTTGGGGCTTCTTATATTTCGGCGAGAATTTGGCGAAGATCGGAAAAGATTCGGCGTTGTCTGCGTCTCCGAATTTTAGCTCGCCAAGGCGGATTGCTTTGAGGGCACGACCAACATCATCAACACCCGGCATGGGTCCCTGCGGACGTTGGAATATCATGCCGCACTGAGCCGTTGCAAGCGAAGGTGTCGGAATTAGAATTGAGAGCAGTGTGATTAATAGGGAGAAGGTGGTGACCCTGCAGACTTTTGCTCCCACGCGATGTAACTGTCGAAAGCAATTCATGTTGCCCTCGCTCGGTTAGTACACTTATCAGCTGCAATCACTAAAGAATATCAGGGTAGATCTATTACTATTTCGTGAATTTAACCCTTCATGGTCACAGCAGTCTGAGCAAGATGTTGCTCAACCTCCAGGGGTCGGCGATGGCTCGCAAGTCGGTGCTGCCTGCGCAACGTTTGGACGCTCCGGCAGCTGCCATTTTTGCGAGCTGTTGAATGAAGGCTCGGCGGCATCATTTTTTGACGGTGTAGTGACAGCGTTCGCGAAGACTGTCACTGCCACGATTAAAAAACAGGCACAAGTGAAGATTAATTTCTGGAACATATCTATTTCTTTCTATGGCTCGATCGACCTCGAGGTTGGGTCGAATAGTGATTAAATAACAGTGAGTGAAATGCATCGGAGTAGGCGATATGTCAAAGAAGAAACTCGCGAACGTTGCGAATTGCGTAGTTCTGCGTATCTACGCGCGGTTTACGGTGTAATGTCCGCCGCCAGGAAGTGTCCCGTGAGTTGTTAAAATAGAGGTGGTGGGAGGTTCACTTACGCGAGAGCGTGGAGGGGTAAAAGCCAAAAGAACCAGCCACCACCATGAACGAAGAGAAACTGAGAGAAGACTTCCTGCAAGGCGGAGATAGGGAATCACGCGAAGTTTTCAACGCGCTAATGCGCAGCTCAGTTCGAGCGGCGCTGTGGGAAATGATGAGCAGCGAGGTGGAAAGTCTCTGCGGCAAGAGGTATCACCCGAAGGCGGAGGGCGAGTATCGACGGGGCGGCTCGGAGCACGTCAGCGTGTATCTGGACGGAGGGAAAGAAAGTGTGAAGCGACCACGGGTGCGTCGCGTCGACGATGGCGAGGTCGAGTTGGAGAGTTTCCGGGCGGCTTCAAGTCAGGCGGGGCTTTTCGAGGAAGTCGTGGGATATTCGCGAGAACCGCCGCATCTACGGAACGCGTCGGCTGCGGGTCGTTCTCGATCGAGAAGGGCAAGCCTGCGGGCGACGGCGCATCTCGCGCTTGATGGCTCAACGCGGGCGGTGTGCCTTGCGCAAGGGCCGTTATCGACCCCGCACGACCGACAGTCGCCACCCTCATCCCCTTGCCCCTAATCGGCTGTTGCCCGATACGACGGACACAACATCGGTCACCCCCGAGCAGACGTCGGTGGCTGACATCACCTACCTGCCCACCGGAGAGGGCTGGCATTATCTGACGGCCGAAATGAACCTCGCCTCTCGTCGGATCGTCGGCTGGAAAACGGGATCGACGATGGAAAGCACCCTCGTCGAAAGCGCCTTCAGTCGCGCCGTCCTGCTCTCGGGGACGCGTCCCCAACTCTACCATTCCGACCGCGGCAGCCAGTATGCCGCTGGGGCTTTCCGCTCCCTGCTCGACTTCCACGGGGTCACACCCTGCATGAGCCGACGCGCCAACTGCTATGACAACGCTGCCAAGGAGTCATTTTGATCCACTCATAAAACCGAATGCTATCACGCAGGTCCTCCGGCCACCCGAGCCCAAGCCGCCGCGATGCTCTTCGACTACATCGACACTTTTTACAATCCTCGCCGAGTCCATAGCTCCCTCGACTACCAATTGCCCCTGAACTACGAAAACTCACTGAGTAACCTAACAACCAAAGCAGACTAACTTCCCCTGTCCACGTTTTCGGCTCCACTTCAGATCTCCGCTGCGGCCTCTCCGCTACGCTCCGAGTCCTCCGCTCCAATCGCCTCCGTTTGCGAAATGCCGCTTGCCCAGAACTTCAACCAACCCCATAAACCCGACTCCTGCCACCACCTAGTTTTAACGATCTCTGGGAAATCCCCCGTCGCCCGCAGCTCAGCAGCATGTTTACAGCTTCTTGGCGGAAGTTCTCATCATAGTTCCCGTGTGTCTTTAGCATCTTCCTGTTCCTTTCTCAAAGGTCTGCGCGTTTCCTGTCCACTAAATCGGGGGAACTTCATCTTCTCAACCGGTAACCAGTTGGCGTTATCATTGAGTGTGCTTTTGCTCGGAATCCGCACCAGCTCGAAATCATCCATCCGGCAAAACCATCGATAAAGCGGACTGTGCGCCAGCCTCTTGCTCATCTGCCGGTAGCTGCCTCCCGCAACATTCTTGAGGATCGTACATCGCAGCGCCCATCGACGCTGCCGCTGATACCGTTCCACCGCTGCGCATCCTCCAAGGACATTCTCGCCGGACGCCTCCAGCTTGGCTTCATTGGACTCCAACTCTTCAAGGACGCTTCTCAAAAACAGCTCTTCGATCCCGCTCTCGTTCAGAATCCGATCCATCCTCACCAGCAACTGCACTTCCTGCGCGTATCTTTGCAGCCCAACACTCGCGGAATGACTCGACGTTGCTTCTCCGGAATCTCTATAACTTTTTTCGTCGGCACAGCTTCTTTTTGCGGCTAAACAAAATTACAATCGCTCGATTTGGGGCATGGCTGCGTTTTTCGCGCTTAATGCGTCAACTCTCTAACCCGTTTGCTTCTTTCACTGTTTGATCCCCTTTTTCCGGCCATACCCTATTTAACTCCAGCGCACAACTCTGCCTTAGCCGGCAAAGAATAGTGCTTTTTAGTCCGTCATTTCTGCGAACGGCAAAGACAAAGATTCCAGATACGTCGGTCGATCAAGAACGATCAGAAAATCCTCACCTCCCCTTTCAATATCAAATTCAAGTGTGTCCTCATTTAAAAGCACCTCCACACCCTGCGGATCAGCCGCTCTCAGCCCGTTAATATTTCGGATTTTATCGCCAGCCATTAAACCCACACTCTCCGCAAGAGATCCCTTTATGACCTCGACCACGACAATAGCCTCCCTTGTCAAGTCATAACGAAATCCAAGCAGTCCTTTTTTGATTTTCCGATACTGTTGATTAATATCTAATTTGGATATCTTATGACCAATTTGATCTGGTGAAATTTTCGGTATCTCAGAGAAATTTCTTGTCGCTTTATAGACTACAGCTCCGTCGTTGCGACCAATGACAGCTGTCACTCGTCCGTGGCTGAATGCGACTTCGTATTGTATCGAGCGGCTATAATCCCAAAAAGCTAGCAACCCATCCCCATCCCCAGTCGTCTCAAACTGGTCCTCGATGTAAGCCAACAATTCCGAACAATAAAGCACGAAGCCATCAGCTCCGTTCTTAATTGCGTTAGCTAACCTAACCTCTAAGACCGCAGTGCCGAATATCGGAGAACGAACAGCACTTAAAGCATCAGTTGTGGACTCGATAATCGACGTAAATAACTCTGGGCTGATTAAGATCTCGTTCCATTGCCCCTTCGAATAATCAAACGAATAAAAGAAACTCCCATTAATGCTGGTGAATCCAGAATCAATGCTCATATAGGCACCTGGTCCTGTTGGCGGATCGGCAGACGCTGTTTGCCCCTCTTCGAAAACAAACGAGTTGGATGTTTCATCAAAGAAGAGTCGTCGCAGTCGCAGTGTGCCGTCCTGAGCCGATTCAATGATTTCATGCAACTCACCTGCTCCGGATAGCTGCTCCTCTCCTGCAACTGCGTTCTGAACAACGAGAATAGAGCAGGCCAACAAAAACAGTACTCGAGAAAATCGTGCACCCACACTTACCACCTCACCAACAAACAGAGCGGGAACTCGAAAATTGCGCGCCCCTCCCGAGACAATAGCTGCTTGTTGGTTCTGGGCGATGGTCGTTAACGTCAATTCAGCCATACCACATTATGCAATTGGCCCTGTAGGCTTACAACCTTTCGATATTATGTTTTTAAAATAGTCTCCTATAATTTCTTTTCCTTCCTCAGTTGCTGGCCCATCCTCTGGACACGGGCACTCCGTCTCACCGGCATCGGTCCACGTCATGTCAATAGGTTGTTCATAAGGCTTATACGTCTCCCACAACTCACCTTCGAAGACCTCTATACCGCTCAAACAATCGAGGTTCGTCTGCTCGACAGTTTCTGTTTTGACATACCTTTCTTCTACTGGACCGTACGTTTTCGGGCCGGTGGGTGTTGTCGTAACCGTGCACGGGCCACCGTAGGCAGAAATCGCTGAGAAGATGAGAGTAACTGCAAGTGTAGAAACTGGTATTTTTATCATGGTTTTTGCTCTTTATCTAATTTTTCTATTTTCTGTAACTGATCATCCGCAAATTTCGATACGATTTTTCGCTGCTTGCTTGAAATTACCCGCTCGTAACTCACATCCCTACCACCGACAACAGGCGAGGGCGCGGAAATCATCACACGCGCCAAATCTCCCTTTTCGTCATAACTAAAACGGCGAACCTCCTCGGTCCCGTTTGTATACGTATATTCGATGCTTCGAGTCTTTCCGTAATTCAGCCCGCTTCCAAAGCGTGTAATTTTCCGAACCGGAAATCCCAACTTACTGATGGATATCTGTGTCCCATCTTTAGAACGTTTCCAATACTCGTTGGAGTTGGTTCCAAGGCTACGGGCAATCTGGACTTCGGTCGAAGTGTCCTGTATTGCGTAAGACCAATCGTCCAAGGTTTTAAGCCAACCACTCGTAGGGTTCCACGTTGCTAGGAATCGGCTGTCTCGAGGGCCGTCAAAATCCTGTTTGATGCTGATTCCCGGGTAAGACATGTCATCAATAGGGTAGCCTATCTCTGTGCGATTGGTTAGTCCACTCACCTGAATCAACGAAGAATCCAAACGACTTACGACGTTTATATGATCAGATCGCGAAACTATAGGCCGCTCGCCTTTGTTGAGAGTGATTATACCCTCGGCAATGTGTAGATCAGTCTCATCCGGTGATGTGCGTGCGACTCGAATCAAATACTTTTGATTCTGCGTAACTCCGATCAGCTGTCCATCTTGATATTCAAACTTTAACTCATCGCTGCCAATCGTAAGAGTTGAAATCTTACCTTTCTGAAATGTCGCACTGATACCGCAGTCGGCCGTGAGGGTTATGAGGTCGCCTTTTATTTCACCTCTCCAACCACCATGATCGACAAGCATACTTGAATTGGGGCTATTCCGAACGAATGTACGCCGCCATCCATTAGGCTCTTCGAACATAAACTCGTTTTCGGAAATTTGCACTATTTGCGATTCCAGCAGGGATACAATCCAACCCCTCCCAGCTATCTGGTCCGCCCGGTGATCATCGGCCCGAAACTTTAATGTCAATGGGATTACAGTCCCGCTAGCAAGTTTCACGTTTGCGAGGTTCAACGCGAACATTGCAACTCCACGCTCATCAACCCCGGGCATCGGTCCTTTCGGAAGGACCCATGAGTATTCGCAGGCTGCGCCCGTGCCAATCAGCATAGCTGAAATTGTCGTTGATAGGAGAAAATACTTAGCTCTTCGAAAAAAACTTCCATTGGCAGTTTCGATCGGGGGAGTGATCAGTAAATCGTGAAGGTTCTCGAAACCTTCGTCGGCCTGCTCGCAACCTGCGTCACTGTCAGAGCTGAAGATTTTGTTTCTAATATTAGACATCCTGTAAACTTTATTGATTCCGAGTGATTCCGAGTATCCTATGGGTGAATCGGTGCTATTCCGATTTCGCAGCAACTTGACTCACAAAGAATCAGATGATTATCTTCTTACCTCCAGACGATGTACGCAGAACAGTTATCTGTGATTCGCATCATGCCCTGCGAGCAGAGATTGGAGTGACGACGTGTTGTCCCGACCTTCAAATCAATTGGAATTTTCACCCGCCAGGATCTGGTGTAGGCTCGCACGTTGGGGAAGCTTGGGCGACATTTGGACGTTCCGACAATGGCCAACTGTCTGAGCTGTCGAATGAAGGCTTTGCGCCAACTTTTTCTGCCTGTTTCGCATTCACGCTCGCAAAGGTAGTGATTGCCGCAATAGATACACAGGCACCCACCATGATTAATTTCTGGGACATAATAAGTATTCCGTTATGGGTTCAATCGATTCCGAATTTACTTTGAACGTTGATCTACAGGTTTGAGAGGAAAGCGCTGACCCAGCCCATCTGTCAAAATAATTTTGGGAGCTTCTGCAAATTACGCAATACCACGTATATGGTTCGCGCTTGATCGAAATGCCGCGAAATCCTAGTGTAGTGATCGAGTAGTTCGTTTACAAAGGGAGCCAACGCGGTCGAGGATCAGCTCAGCGGAGGCGGTCCAGAGGAAAGGCTTTGGGCTTTCGTTGTTGATGGCGATGTAGTCATCGATGGCGGAGATGAGCTGATCGACGTGTTTTGAACACACCACGCCGGATGCGTTGTTGGGTAATCTTGGCAAACCAGCGCTCGACCTGGTTGAGCCACGAACCGCTGCTGGGCGTGAAGTGAAGGTGGTAGCGCGGTCGTCGTTTGAACCAAGCGGCCACTTTCGGCGTCTTATGCGTGGCATAGTTGTCGAGCACAAGATGGATCTCCAGCCCGGCGGGCACGGTGCTCTCGATCCGATCCAGGAAGCGTACGAACTCCTGCTGCCGGAGACGTTTCTGACACTGTCCGATGACATTTCCCGTGGCGACATCAAGCGCGGCAAAGAGCGAGGTGGTCCCGTGGCGGTAGTAATCGTGGGTGTGCCGTTCGGCTTGTCCGGGGCGCATGGGTAACACGGGCTGGCTGCGATCAAGGGCCTGCACCTGGCTCTTTTGATCGATGCAGAGCACCGCGGCGCGAGTTTGCTCGTGCGGGTTCAAGTAGAGGCCTACGATGTCGCGCACTTTTTCAATGAAGAACGGATCGGTCGATAACTTGAAGTTCTCTTGGAGGTGCGGCTTGAGCCCGAAGGCGCGCCAGATGCGCACGATGGCGTTTTGGTTCAGGCCGCTGGCCTCGGCAATGGTGCGGGTGCTCCAGTGCGTAGCATTTTTGGGCCGGGTCTCCAGCGTACGGGTGATCACGGCCTCGACTTTGGAATCGGTTAGCTTGCGGGGCTGGCCGCTGCGGGGCGCGTCACCCAAAGCTCCCAGCCGCCCATCCAAAAAGCGCTGGCTCCACTTGCCCACTGTCTGGATCGTCACCCCGCGCTTGGCCGCCACCGCAGTGTTGCTTAGCCCGGTGGCACAATCGAGCACGATGCGGGAGCGTTGGGCCGTGCGTTGATCGGTTTTCGGGCGCCGAGCCATCATTTCCAATTTACTCTTCTCTTCGGCATTCAAAACCAACGGCGGTAGCTGGCGTCCTGTGGGCATTCCACACTCTCCCAGAAAATATTCTTTATTCAACGAACTAATCGCTCACTACACTAGTTGCTTCTTTTGTTTCAATCTCAACACAAGACTCTGCAATCCCGTCAATAGGGAGTGAAATAAAATTCCCGATTGCCATACGAACCATCCCGAACCTAGCCGCCCGGCGTGGGAGAGGGGCTACAGGTCAGCGCGGCTTGAGCAACGCGTGGTCGGTTTACACCAACTGACACCCCTCCCTCATTAACCTTAATGGACAGACCGCCCTTATTCTCATCCGATGAAGTCAAAACGCCAAATGAGGCGTATGCAACAAGGGATAAACAAGCGGCAGCAATCATTGTAATTTGGATCATAGTACAATAAATTTAGCTAAATGCATCTGGTTTTCTAGCATCGTTATTTGAGTAACTCGCGAATAGCTATGAATAGAAACCGTGATGAGGAGGAAGTTGTCAAAAGTAGATTTTCGGATCACAAAAATTACGTATTTTTACATGTCGTATTCGTTAATCCGTTACGTAGAGCCTGTCCGAGAAGAGCGAGTTGTTGACCGTGAGAGCTGGTGAGCCCTTTCGGGAGGCCGGCACTGGTTGGTTGGCGGGTCGATAACCAGCGATTTACCGGATCGAAGCCCACCCACCTGCGTGACCAGCGCGCCGGTACTAGCGCCAAACTGCGCGCCGCGACTCGCAGCCACCAAAGCGCCGCGATCGTCCAGCGCAACAAGAACGTTCTGTTGGCCTGGAAGCGCGCCCGCCGCTTGCTGCCTAATTCGAGGCATGGGAACGGTCATTAACTACGCCCTCTCCCACAGGCCGCATCTCCAAGAATACCTCTACGATGGCAGAGTCGAGGTCGACAACAACCTCGTTGAAAACGCGATCCGCCCCACCGCCATCGGCAAGAAGAACTGGCTCTTCATCGGCAGCGCCGATGCTAGCCAACGCTCGACCATCCTGTTCACGATCATCGAGTCCTGCCGAAAACGCGCAATCAATCCTTTCGATTACCTCCGCGAAGTCCTCACCAGACTGCCTTCGATGACCAACTGGCAAATCAAGGGCATCACCCCAGAAACCTGGGCCGCTGCTCGCCGTCCCCCTTCACTCAAACGTGCCACCTGATCCATAGGTGTCATAGCCCGCCGCTACGACATCTATGACCTTCCCGTCAACTGGCGCTTCGGGTGACGCTTACAAATCACCAACGCCGTTGCTGAAGGCTTCAACTCCAAGATCCAATCCATCTAAACTTCCGCTCGCGGCTGTCGCAACTTCCTCAACTACCGAACCCGAATCCTCTTCTTCTGCAGCCGTCTCGATCTCTTCCCTCTCTGTTACCCTCACTAATCCCGGAGGAATCACTTTTGGAAAAACGTTATGTGAGTTTCTCCACCTGAGAAGACGCTTCCTGATGCGATTGACGATGGGAGAATCTCGAAGCCGCAGAGTGATCTGAATCGAATCACCTATTCGATGAACGCTATCCAATCTACATAGCCGACTGCCTCACTTGTAGAATTCTCCGCTAAACGCGCCTTGCCTCGAATAAGACCAGATATGCCATTTGGAAATTGAAAGACGAGTTTTGCTAACGAGCCGCCATTTTCAGAGTCAACGACGTCGAGCAGAGACACAGTCGCAGGATCAGCAGAATCGAGCCGCAGATTTCCACTCGGTAACTCGATTTCAATTTTCGCTACCGATCCAGCGTTTCTCCTACCAAGATTTAGCGAAATCGTTGGAAGTGAATCCGCATTCGGAAAATACGCTTCGGAAAATATGCTAGAAACAGGCTCACCCCCTGATTTATCTAAAACATCAATTTGAAAACTCCGCTTACCAGAGTTGTTGGCTGACAAATTCTTCAAGTCTACATCATATGACCTTTGAAATACGCCATTCCATTCTGTCTTTTGTATCTCACCGTAATTAAAATAGGCAGTCAGACTTTTCTGTTCCATTTTCAGACTAACTTCTTGGAGGGCGCGGTGAGTTCCAAGTAAGTGTATCGGCCGCCTGCTTGTTTCCTCTAATCCTATCCTTCCAAAAGAGATATACCGTTGCGGCGCATGCAATCCTTTTTTGTTGAGATAGTAGCCCTTCAAATGAACGACCTCGGCTACCCCGCTTGCTATCTGAATAATTACCTCTGCCTTCATCGGACCTCCACTGTCCAGATTGGAAACGGAAATATTGACGGGCACTTCTTCGCCCACTTGCACATCCGCACTCCCGTCGAAAGACACCACCGTGCAGCCGCAACTGCTGTGGATACCAAGGAGCTTCTGAGGAATTTCTGATTCGTTCCTATATAAAATTTGACGCTCGACGGTTGTCCCTACACCGATTGCTCCCAGATCGATATAGCTTATTTTTGTCGGAAACTCAGATCGCTCACTATTTGACCATGACACTACAATCACAACGGCCACACCGAAAATGGCAGCAATCATTGGCCACATTTTCATCACTTAATAATTACATGCTCGTGCCTAAATTCATCTGTTCATCACTCAATAATTACCTGTTCGCGCCTAAATTCATCTACAGGAATGATCTCAAACGTCCCGTCCGGGCGAGGCAATTTAATCATGAATCCTTTTGGCAATGATAGGCCGGATTCCCCACTTAAGTCTTCCGAAGATATTCGATCTTCAACTAATTCCCACCGCGAATCTTGAATTATCGAACCGGTAATTGCGTCGAAAATCCGAAATATCCATCCATAGTCTTCCTCTTCGGTACGAATAACCGGCTTCCCGTTGCCCGAAATTTCTTCATATCCGACCGGAAACAGCCCGTCATCACTCATAACGATTTTTGAGAAAAGATTGTTATGTCGATTCACAAATTTAACGCTGTTGTCACCGACTACTTCTACCCCACTAAGACCATTTAATGGATTTAGAGCGTTAAACGCTTGGACCGTTCCAACCCCACGCAATGCGTCGCTCAGAACCCGAATAGGATCTTCTGCAATAGTGATGGTTGAATCCAAGAATGAAAGTTCAAATGCCCTACCTGATCCATCTGCAATATATTCTTTATACGGCTGACCGTTACCATTGAAATTTGAGTAAGTGATTTTCCATTTGTCATTGGCAACCAAGGCAGCATTCACGGTGAATGTTTGAAGGGTCTCATCTGGGATTGCACCGAAAGCCTCAACCTCTCCTTCGAGTTGACTAAGTCTAGTCTCGTAAGTCTCAGAGGCTTTATCTAAGCCGGATATGGTATTCCGCAGTTCGTTGATCCGCCCGTCAATGGCTGAGCGGTTATTCACTATGCGTTCTTCAACTTCCCATTGATACTCGCGCCCAAAAAATGATTTTATCGAGAACTCTATTAACTCCAATCGGTCCTCTAACGATTGCGCAGGTAAAGTCGTTATATTCAAGGCGACGGTCAGAGAAATGGCTGCGGCAGTAAAATGCCGCCTAAGAAACAAAGTGTATGATTTCATGGAGAACAATCGCAAGCTATTAAGAGACGCGCATGAACTGACTGTTACGATAAGATCCCGATCATGCGTGATCTTCTTCTTAGTTAAGATAACCTAACCTCCCGGAGGTGGGGTTGGGGTAGGTGACGGGCAAGGTCCACCCGTTGCGAAGTTTGCGTTTCCTGTAATAGATAATGGTTGCGGAGAGGTATATTGTCCGGCCACACAATTTCTGTTGTCTGCGTCGGGCACACACTGCGCCGCTTGGTAATTAACCGTCACGGTATGTTGTTGCGACGTGCAATTAAGCACCCCCCTGCTCGCGGGCTTACATTGCGGCCAAGTCGCACCTCCGGTCTGTGAAACCGATCCGCTGCACTGCAACACCCCGTCTAGAAATCCGGCTGACGTGCACGTATTTGTGGTTGATCCGCTTGTACTATTCGATCCTTGCGTGTAGCACTGAGCAAACGGCGATTGAGCCATGCTTAGAAGTCCAATTGTTGCGAGCAAGCTTGCTCCAATCCACTTTAATTTTAGTTTTCTCATTTTTCTGTTTGTTTTGTTTAGGGTTACTGAAAAGAACCTTCTTCTTCATTTTTCCTGAAAGACAAGCGGCCGTCATCCTTCATTGTTAGGACCCAGAAAGGCGTTAAAATTTTTTTAAGCTTCGTTTTCTCGTAACTCCACACCTGTTGAGTTACGCCGTTATTCGAAAGCTTTTTCGTATGTTGATCAATTTCGGTTTCATACTGGTAGCTAGCATCTGTAAAAATTGCATCCTCGCCCAAGAAAGTTTCCTTCAGACAACGCCCAAGCTCGTCTATTGAAGAACGATAGAGATCGATTGACTTCCCGCCTACCTCAGACGTCACTTTTCTAGGGC
The DNA here is from genome assembly GCA_963832325.1 of uncultured Verrucomicrobiae bacterium. Lineage (GTDB taxonomy): Bacteria > Verrucomicrobiota > Verrucomicrobiia > Chthoniobacterales > JAATET01 > CAVVKW01. Next base: position 642,238 of record CAWHTR010000001.1, read on the forward strand.
TTTGAAATCCGAGGCCATAAGTGAATGTTGTCGTTGTTTTGATAACACCGTTTACGGAAATGCTTCTGAAAGATTTATCTAGTCCGTGGTGAAATTTCTCTGTTATATTTTTGTTTTCCGTAATCCTGCTAATCGTAGGCAATTCGCCGACTTTGTTTGCCACAACCAGAAACGAATTCTCATTTTGCTTTACAAGAATATTATTTGCGGGATTCCAGACAAGTTGTTCTTTTATACCCTCGGAATTTGATATCTCCATCTCGGCCAATCCCGCTGAGAAGCCGTAATCTATCGTATACAGAGCATTATTGCCGTCATTTATGCTTGCGACAGCAGGAACCAGACGATTCACGCTGGCTTGCCTTACGCTACCAACAATAATTGGCCGACGACCAAGCTTCACTGTGTATCGCCGACTATCGAAGTCAAGCTGAAGGGTTTCACCATCTGAACTTTTAGTCACAGCCAAGAGAGTTTTCCGACTAGCGGAATCCATCAAAAGAATTCTGTTTCGAGCAGAGCGGTCCACAAACACCTTCCTTCCTGAAGTAGTTTTGAAACTGATAAGAGCACCCTTTTCGTACTTGTATTGAAAGCCAACCGGATCTGTTATTTCTACTGTATTATGGCCAACGACGCCCTCCCACCCAGAAGGATGTGAAATAGCACTACCGTCCGGCGTCGTTCTGCTCAGTCCGATCCTTTGGCCTGTCAAACTCGTTAACTCGAATTCTGTTTCCGCTTTTTGAACGATATGAGAAGAGACCACCGGAAGCGACCAACCTTGTCCGAAAAAATTTGATTGTTGCTCGAATCTTGCTGGGCTAAATTTAACTACGACGGGCAGCGCAGTTGACAGGTTGTCATTATGATTTAGCGGCAACTTTCCGAGAGAAAGCACCTTTTCCAAGTAGCCATCATCGTCAATGCATCCAAAATTCGGACGAGAGGCTCGTTGTCGGTGGCTCGAACGGATAGCAATAAAGGCGAGCAGAATGCAAGTATTGCAATTGTCTTTAACATGATATTGTTAAATAGTGATAAATTGATTTGCAAGTTTCAATTTGATACGCACCAAGGGGATGTTCCCGCCCCCGATGTTCGTTGTAGAAAATTTTGAATAACTCCAGCACCTAACCTTTCACAATCGTGTTTTATGCATTTGGGTTTGAAAAGAGGAAGATCGAGATCGGAATCAACTGACCGGATGGGGTCTTTGCAGTATCGGCCAAATAGGGAGCGCCCGCCCAATAAATTCCGATAGAGGTTTCCTTGGCCGCTAGAAAGTCCCATGCTACTGCTGCGCTCGGCAAGCTTGCAAGAGAACCGAAAATCACGGCTACGAGTATATTGGGAAAATCTTCTTGGACGTGGCGCGTTCGGAACAGGCATTCCGAGAATTCCCGTGGGTCGCAGGACGAGCGACTTGCTTGAACATTTTCGCTGTAAGAGGCATACAACGAACATACAGTGGGTTTTGGAGATCGTAATTCCTGGTACGGTGCGCATGGGTCTGATGTATGCGTAAAACACTCAGCCACTTGGCGGGGGCGGCGTCGGACATGGAGCATCATCCATTACTCTGACCGCATCCGAAAAATCGCCATTCACAAAATGAGAGGCTTACACTGTTCTTTCAAAAGCGAATTCTGGGAGGATTAGCTCCCCAAGATGTCTATTTGCATGGGATATCAAAGATTGATTGGGTAAATCGATTTCGAGCTACATTGGAAGGTTAGCTTGCAACGCTGAGAGGGATAGGCGAGCCCAGCCCATCTGTCGAAGAAATATTTGGAGCTTCTGCAATTTACGTAATACCACGTATATGGCTCGCGCTTGATCGAAATACCGCGAGATCCCAGACACAGCTTGCTCAAAAATAGGGCAAGATTCGGATCGGATTGGGGGGGTGTAAAAGTTCTTCTGTAGAAGCGTTTCACACCAGAACGCCCCATTTGGGGCCGACGGAGTGAGGCAGCTAGACGAACGCAGACGGTCATCGAACGTGGTGATGCGCTGGCCAGCATTCCGACGTTGTGCCAACTGGAAAACCGGGCGGATCAGGAGTCAATGTCGGCGATGAGCCGGGTAATCGTCGAGCAGTTTTTGAAGAGCTTTGAGCGCGCTCCGGAGGAACTGATCCTGGACTTCGATGCCACCGATGATCGGGTCCTTGGGCTACAGGACGGGCGGGCTTTTCACGGTTACTACAGGGATTGGTGTTTTTTGCCGTTGTATGTCTTTTTCGGCGAGCAACTTCTGGTGTACTATCTGCGGCCCAGCAATATCGACGCCGCGCGGCACGCCTGGGCGATCCTGAAGTTGCTCGTTACCCGGCTGCGGGAGCAGTATTGGCCCGAAGTGAAGATCATCTTTCGAGGCGACTCGGGCTTCTGCCGCTGGAAGATGCTGCGTTGGTGTGATCGTCACGGGGTGGACTACATCGTCGGCCTGGCCAAAAACTCGCGCCTGCTCGCACTTACCCTCCAAATCCGGGACCACGCCGCCGAGGGCTTCGAACAAACCAAAGAGAAGCAGCGCAACTTTGGGTGGATCGATTACGCGGCCAAGAGCTGGGATCGGCAGCGGCGCGTCATCGCCAAGGCCGAACACAGTGCCCAAGGAGCCAATCTGCGCTTCGTCGTGACCAGTCTCACAGGCGACCCGCAGACTCTCTACAATGAGACCTACTGCGCTCGCGGCGAGATGGAGAGCCGCCAGTCGCGCTCCCTATTGGCGTCGGCCAGCATCGAGCGGGCCACCGACTCCCGAAACCCGAGATGATACAACGCCTCGGGCCGCGCGTTGAGACTCGTCTCGATGTCGCGAAGCCCCTCCCGCCACGTCAACTGCGCGAACACCATGCAGATCAACCGCTGGCGTCATCCAAAGTGCCTCACCTTCGCCTCGGCGTTGTAGCGTTGAACACAACGGTCCAGCGTCTGGCGATGAACCAAATCGAGAACCTGCGAAAGAACGTAGCGCCCTGAATTATGCCCCGGAAGCCTGCCCGAGATCCCTCCTAAATTCAAATGCGTCACACCTAATTCCAATCGAAGATTATTCATGTTGCGCCATTACCACATACCCCGCCTCGCCTTAACCGGACACCCGTGGCTGCGTGTATATACGTAAATTCAGAGAATGCTCTGAGTCTGCTCGACAGCTCACTCGAATTCGTGTTGACAATGTAGAGTGCATGTCTCAAATGACATTCTACGCTTGATGGTCATAGACGATGACCCTGAAATCACCGGCTTGTTCAAGCTGTTGGTGAGTGACACCTATGAGGTTACGGGCTTCACAAGCGGTGACGCTGCAATTGATGCGGCAACTTCAGATACCTTTCCGGTGGTGATTCTCGATCTTGGACTTGGAGAAACTTCAGGAGTTGCTGTCATGCGGAGGCTCAAGGAGATCTGTTCATACCAACAGATTATCATTCTTACTGGCCGTGCGAGGCTTGAGACGGCAGTCGATTCGCTCAACCTTGGAGCATTTCGATTTTTGAGGAAGCCTTTTTGCAATCAAGTGATGAGAAGTATGGTCAGTAGCGCATTCGATCAGTTCTCCAAGGAGAAAAGTTTTGTCGAGAGTCAGGCCTATCAATCTGCGGATTTGCGGTCTCTCGGACTAAGTCCTCGTGAGGCTGAGGTTGCTCAACTTGTTACTCAGGGCTGCACCAACGTCGAAATTCGGCAAATTCTAGGGATCTCTGTTCGCACAGTCGAAAAACACGTCGAGAAGATCTTCAGGCGATTCGGAATTTCTTGTCGAGGCAAGCTTCAAACCGCCGTGCATGCGCGTCTGGGCATAGGTGGTTTCTCAGCAACTTCTCACATCAAACGCGGAACGGCGGACCGTTGAGCCACACGCTAGCATTTGTGCTTTGGCAGTTATTTTTCGAAACAAACTTGCAACTCATGACCAACCCACGATCAGAACCGCTCTCGCCGTTCGACAACGAAAGAACCACCCCAGATCCGAAGACTCGGAAACGGCCAAACAAGATCTATCTTATCGTTGCAGGCACTTTTCTCGCTATCGTGGCATCGACCATCCTTGGCTACTACGCGTTCCAAAATTTTGCGGATCCGCTGCGAACTCTGGAAGTTTTCCCGGGCAGTCAATATCTTGATAATCCTCAATCATTATACGGTCTGCGGTTTCGAGCTGACGTTCGAGCGGACGCCGATCTGGGATGGAAAGAGGGAGTCGGAAGGCTGATGGCATTTACTGTGGAAGGAAGCTCCAACCCAATCGCGGTATTTATCCCAGAGTCTTTAGGAAACATCTACTTCACCAAGGGCCAGAATTATCTCGCAGAGATCGAAATCAAAGACGGAGGACTCATCCATGCAATTTCCTGCCAAAAGAATTAGCGCCATACTCCTTATCGGATTTTGGGCATCGTCTATCGTCGCTCAAACACCGGCTCCGTCGGACTCTCCCTCCTCCTCGGATGAGCCTACGGTATCTACGCAACCCAGTACCGATTCGAAGCAACTTGATTCGGCAGCAGCATCGGCAATTGAAGGTTTCTACGACAAGAAACCTCAGGACGGCACAGCTGGAGAGAAAGCTGATCAGCTCGGTGAGAGGCTAAAGGACAAGGTGACGGCCGCAGATCTTGTTGGCGGTGGTCCCCTGGCCGACGAAGAAACATTGGCTCGGTTCGAGACTTACCTTGGAGTGTCCCCTGTTCCGACCGCCGAACTTTCTAACTACGCAGACACCGTCAAGGAGATCGAACAGAAGCTCAGGGATCGGGACACCTTTGAAGCTTGGAAGCAACTATTCGTGTTGGGCGAATACCGCACGATTGACGCGGGAATCAGCCGGGAACTGGCCAATCGCATCGAGGCAATTTGGAATGCTGGACGGACTACTGAACGCATCCGATCCCGAAATGAGTCGCTTCGGGAAGACGTCAAGGTTTCCAGTCGAAACGCAGACATGATGTCGGAGCGGATTCAAGAAAAGGAGATTCGCACCGCCCAGCGGATGCCGAAAGATCGAGAAGACAAAAATCAAAACAATGGAGGCGTTCCGTCGATCAACCAAACTGGGATTGAGGGGGAAGCCATGGCCCCACCCGACCCAACCACTCTCCTCGGAAAGCTTCAACTGACCGACGAATACCTCACCTCGCTCGAATCACGGGCGCAAATCAAGCTGAACCAGCTCAAAGCCGAAAACTTGTTGGAGGAGGTCAAGACGGAGTTTTCGGGCTACGTGACCAATTTGTTCGATGGAGGCTGGTATGGGCATGTGGTTCTGGCGGCGGATTTCTACCGAAGACTCTTTGATGAAGGAACCTATCCGGTTGAGATGGCCACTCAGGTCAATGAATCCCTCGAGCGCTCTCGTGCCGTTTTCAGCACAGTCGATGTTTTTGAATACAAGATGGAACGTGGGGAACTTGTCGAAGCAACCAATCGTTTGGCTCAGGGGTTTTTGGCGAGCGCCTATCACCCTGCTCTCCTGAAGCTGGATCGCGAGAAAAAGCAGAAAGTCGCTGACTTTCTTTCACAGCTTGAGCGGATGAAGAATCTGGTTGAATCGAGGGACTTTGCGGGATTGGAAACTTTGAGCGAAACAATGAAAGGTTCGGTTTCCGATTTTGATGCGTCAAAGCCAATGGCGCTGGTCAATGCAGCCAAACTCGAAAGTCAGCTTAGACTTGGGAAAGCCAAGCTTTTCGCCCAACAGGGTAATCTCGAAGTTGCCATGACTGAGTTCGAAGAGGCCGCAAAGGCCTGGCCAGCCAACCCAGACCTACAGGATAAAGCATTCACATTCTTCAATTCACAGGACGCTCAAACGCAAACTCTTGTTGAATTCGACCGAATGGTCGAGGCCCAAGATTTCCGGGGTATCTTCGAAAAGCAGGTCGCCATCGCACCAGCACTGCGCGATGACGAGGCAAGACAGGAGCAATTGAAAGAGGCTTTGATTAAAGTGAAGGATGCTGAGATCGCAATCGAAAAAGCCAACACCCTAGTCCTTAATGGAGATTCCGTTGGTGCGTGGGAAACAATCGAAGCTGCGTCGAAAGATCTCCCTGACGATGCCAAGCTGAACAAACTTCGCGCTGATCTTTCTGGCAAAAGCGCAGAATTCGTTAGCGCATTGAACAAAGCGATTCAGGCGGAGAATGAGAATAAGCTGGGATACAGCCTCACATGGTATGTTATCGCGCAGCGTAAGTATCCACCCAGCCAAATGGCGAATGCAGGAATTCAGCGTTTGTCCGACCAAATTTTGACGGCAGCTCAATAATCAAACTCCAACCATGGATGAAGCTGGCGGCGTCGTAGTAGAAAATTTGGGAGTCGAGATCGGCTCGAAGTCTCTTCTGCATTCAATTTCACTACGACTGCCGGCCAGAACATTCACGACTGTGATCGGCTCGTCAGGGTGCGGCAAGAGCACCTTGATCAAGTGTCTGGCCGGTCTGCTTCCTCCGACTTCAGGCCGGACCCTCTTGGGAGGTCATGACGTCCAAACGCTCAGTGACTCGCTTCCGCTTGCCATTGGGTATCTGCCCCAATTTGGTGCATTTCATTCTGAGCAAACTGTCAGAGAGATTCTTGAAATCGCGATCAAACTTCGACTCCCCAATTCGGTTTCTATTGAAACGCGGGCAAATTGGCTGAATCACATTATTGACCTGGGCAGAATCTCATCGGTCCTTGACCAGCCCTATTCAACTCTCTCGGGAGGCCAAATGAGGCGGGTTGCTCTAGCTGAAGAACTGATTGGGGATCCGCCGTTTCTTTTTCTCGACGAGTTGACGAGTGGACTGGATGAATTCTCGGATCGCGAAATGATGCGATGGCTCCGGGAGCTGGCCCATAAGGTTTCCAAAACGATCGTTTTGGTCACCCATGCCACTTATCACTTAGATCTCAGTGATTCAGTCGTTTTCCTGCACAAAGGTGGCTTGGCGTTTCATGGTAGCCCCCAATCGTTACTCTCAACTCATGAGGCCGATTCATTCGCGGACGTTCTGGAGTCCTACGAATCCGCCCAAGTCGTTTCAGCCGATCCCCTGGAAGTCGCTGGATCAATTCCTGAACCACAGGAACTTAGGACGGCCGCTCCGCCATCTGGATGGAGACAATTCCCGACGATCCTTCACCGCCAAATCGGGCTTTTCCTGAGAGACCGGCCCCAGATTCTACTCCAGGTCGTACTTGCAATTCTCTTCCCCTTGGTGGTCGCAGTTTTTGCGATTCAGGGTCTTCCACAGGTCCGAAGCCTGGGCCTTGAGTTGAACACCAATGTGCTGCTGGAACTTAACGAGCAATTGCACTATTTGCGCGAGTCGATATCCACCGCGTCACTGGTGTCCGGACTCGCCATGTTTCAGGTCATTCTACTCGCGCTGATGGGAGCCAACAATGGTGCGCGTGAAATTGCCAAAGAACGCGCCGTTCTTCAAAAAGAACTCAGAGTCGGCTTATCCTCTACGGCCTACGTGGGAACGAAGTTTATCCAAGTTGCGGGACTGAGTCTGGTTCAGTCCGTATGGATGGTCATCTTCGTTAAATCTGTCTGTGGCTTTCCAGGTGACCTCTTGGCACAAATCGCAATTCTTTTCGCTACTACTCTGGCAATGGCGACAACCTGCTTGGCTATCTCGGCAGGTTCGCCTTCGCCAGAACGCGCTTCTCTGCTCTCGATCTATCTTGTCGGCTTTCAGCTGCCCCTTTCGGGAGCGGCCCTCGCGTTGCCCGAGTGGTTAAGCATGATTTGTCGACCTTTCATCGCCGCATATTGGGGTTGGAGCGGCTACCTCCGCACGTTTGAGACCGCGCGGCAATACGACGTGGTTCGGGAATCAACCGAGACCTTCATTGCTCCCTATCCAGTCTCGCTTACGGTTCTCTCGGTTCACATCGCTTTGACCCTTGCCATGACGGTCTGGTTTGTCGGCCACGCTCGTAAAGCATGAATAGGCAGCTGATCCCTCTCCTGCTTGCGGCTACCGGGCATCTCACAGTTGCGTCAGCCCAGCCTGAGCATTTTTCATTTCCTGTTCCGCCAGCGATGACTCGTGCTGAGGTGTATCTCACAAGAACAGTGCCACGCCCCAAAGGTGTTCTCGTCCTCTGCCCTGGCTGGAATGGCAATGGCAAGTCACTCGCACGCGACGCGAACTGGATTTCCTTCGCCGAGAGAAATGACCTCGGCATTCTCGCGACATCATTTGCTTCGGATCCTCAAAAATTCTATCAAGGTGACATTTATTACAAGGCTGACCAGGGTTCAGGCCAGGTCTTGCTCGATGCGGTGCAAAAAGCCTTTGGAAAAGATCTCCCGATTGTGATCTATGGATTCTCTGCCGGTGCGGACTTTGTGTCCCATTTCGTCCAATGGCGACCGGATCGCGTCGTTGCATGGTGTGCCTACTCACCCGTATCTGATTTTGATGGCAACGCAAAAACCGTCCTTCCTCCAGGTCTCATGGCGTGCGGTGATCTTGACCCGCGTCTGGGGGGCGCTTTGATGAATTTCAAGCAAGGGAGAGCAATGGGGAACCGGTGGATGTGGCTCAATGTTGCAGGCTCCGCGCATACCCCGGACCCGAAAGCCATCGCGTTCATACGCGATTATCTGCAGAAGCTGATTGGGGATGCAACTGGTACGGGCGTTTGGGTGGATATTGATACTGCAGCTATTTTATCCGCTGAAAAGGCCAAACAGGAGCCCTCGCTTAGTGGTTGGCTCCCCGATGAGCAGCTATTGCGGCGTTGGAAAGAACTTAACCCGATCGACCAATGAATCCATTTGCCAAGATCGCAGTTTGCGGAGTGCTATTTGTGACGACGCTTCACGCTGCCAGCGCTGCCGACTTTTTCTCTATCGGCCAAATTAAGTTCCTCAGTCGAGAGCCGTCGCGCGGCCCCGCAGTCTACAAAGAAGTAAAAAATAAAGAGGGTAAAACGGAAAATCTATTTCTGCCTTGCCTGACGGTAAAACTGCGAACCAACAAAGACACCCGCGCGGACGCAACTTATGCTCGCGTCTACTTTTTTGATGGAAATCGAGAGAAGATCGCATCGAGTTCTAAGCCCTCAGCCGTGGATCGGGGCAAAAGCAAAAACAAATATGCGCTACCCGCTCTGTTCAAAGCACGAAAAGATGAGGAAGTCTACTTTGAGGTTCCTGCAAAAGTCCTAGCTGAAAAAAGGTGGAGTGCGGTAATCGTCTTTGGCGACAAGCACGCTGCCGTCGCGAAGGTCCATCCCCACGGTCGGCACTATGATTTCGATTTCCCCGAACGAAAACAGGTTGATTCACCTGTAGACGTGGAGCGCAAAGAGGCGATGGATCCGGTCGTCGAATATGTCATCAAGACGAGAAACCCAAAACAACCCAAAATCACGCTCCTCCTGCGTCCTCCAATTGGGATGACAGATGCCACCGAGGCAAACGGTGTGCTGGCACTCTGCGCTCTCGCCAATAGTGTCGGGGATCTCAAACGGCGTCTGCAGACACTGAAACCGAATGATGATTTGAGTTGGGTTCTGAAATTTGCAGAGAAGCATAAGCTGGTCATTCTCTGTTGGGGTTCTACGGGAGGGGTTCTAAATCGAAGCAAGAGTTGGTTCGAACTGACCGAAGCGGAGCAGGATAAAATCGATCATGATTTTGAGGATATTTCCGACGCATGGGCTCGTGCCGTGAAGGACTTATCTCGAAAATATGGGTTTCCTGACGACGGTCTATTGATGGTCGGTCACTCAGCCGCTGCTCAATATTCAATCGCCATCGCTCTGCGTCACCCAGAATTGTTTCAGGCAGTGTATATTCATATACCGAGCACGTTTGACAAGCCGCTGCCTTCCGCCAATCGACCACTCTGGTGTCTTACAACCGGCGAACTGGAATACGGCTACCCAAGTTCGCTGCGGTTTTTCCGAGAATGTCGAGAACTTGGATACCCCATGATCTACAAAGCGATCATCGGGTTAGGGCATCAAGGGAGCCCCTACGCGGAGCGAGTCGGAGAGGCATTTTTGGAATGGGCGCAATCCCAAAAGTCCGTCAAAGAAGCATTCCAAGCGGAACTCGACGATACATTTTCCCCTGTCAGAAGGGCATGGGAAGAGAATCCTTTCCGCCCGTGGCCCCCGAGCTACCAAAACCCGCCATTCGTTGGAGATGCGGTCAATCAGGAGATGTTTCCTTGGAAGGATCGGGGCATGGTCCCATCGGGGTTTCAAGTTCCTCTGCCAACTGAAGAACTTGCCAAAGCTTGGAACGCTCAGAAACCATGACGAACATTTTTTTTAACGGAACCTGGAGAATGGATTGGGGACTGGGGAATCCGAATACTACTGCCGCTCTGATCGCTACTTTGATGGTCGGCATCTGGATCTTGGCCTATCTAAAGCCGTGGGGATTTTGGATTGCTTTGACCGGTTTCGTTGGATTAGGAATTTGCCTGGTTCACACGTTCTCACGGGGCGGAATGGCCGCCCTGCTCGTCGGGTGCCTCCCGCTACTTGCCTTTCTGAAAATGCCGTGGTCGCGAACCCGTCTCATTGCCGTAGTGATCGGATTTTGGGCAATCATCGGCGCGGCGTTCTTTTTTGAAGCCCACCTCCGATATGGACAAGGTATCGCGTCAGAGGATCGTTCGATCAGCAACCGCCTCCTCATTTGGAATGCCGTTCCCCAAATGATTGTCGATTCTCCCAACGGCTGGGGAATCGGGAACGCTGCCAATGCGTTCGTCCAGTGGTATCAACCCATCGACAGGGGCGAAACCTACCTGCACCTCGTCAACAGTCACCTGACATGGCTGGTGGAGTTTGGGTGGCTACTCAGAGTGCTCTACATCTTTGGCTGGTTGGCTGTTTTCCTGATTTGCCTCCCATCGTGGCAGAACAGATGGCTTTCCGTTCCCTTCGGAGTCTGGCTGGCGTTCTTCACGGCCTCCATCTTCAGTGCGGTCGCAGAATCAATCTGGTTGTGGATTCTCCCGGCAGTTCTGCTTTCAGCAGTTGTCGCGTATCGCACGACCAAGCGACGATGGTTTCCGTGGACTTGGGTTCTCGTGCCGGCCGGAATGACAATCTTACTCTGCCTATCAGTTTTTGGACTCGCCACTGGAAGCTCTATTGCCTCCGGCTCCTCCACTCAGGTTGTATTCGGGAAACCCTCACCGACCTATGTCGCCCTCTATGACAAAACGACAATGGGAACGCTCTACGGAAAGACACTTCGACAGAACTCAGACCACTTGTCTGACAGCGGAATTTCACTGGTCTTCGACTCAAAATTCATGCCGGACGATCTCAAAGGAAAGACGCTGGTGCTAGGTGCCGAACTTCCAAGTGGAGGGGAAGAGAAACTGCTCAAGACAGCTCAAACGGCAGATGCCCTTATCCTTCTGAGTCCACGATATTTCCCTGAACAATTGCCGATAGCATCTCCAAATGTAACCGTTTCATTCGGTGATTTCAGCCAATCGCCCGCAATCCAGTCATGGATGCAGGTCGCGCAAGTCAGGCAGAAGAGCGGGATGGGTGATTTCTTCCCAGATTGGCCGAAAATGCTGACCGAAGATTTGAACCAGCCATGAACAATACTCCAACCCGACTTGAGGTTATCGCTCAAGACCTTGTCTCGCTCGCGGTTATTGGGACAATTGCCGCGATTGTAGGCCTTTTTATCAATCAAGCGCGAAAGCCTAGCCTGCCATTGGTTTACAAGTCGAAGACGGATCGGATTGACCAAGCCGTCGTCCGCCTTTCCGAAACTCCCGTTGTTCAATCAAATACAGAAGTTATTTTGGACGAGAATGTCTCGCTCGATGAGATCAAAGGACATTCTGAACTTGGGGACGTGTTGATATTCGATGCTCGTCCCGAAATTTTCCACCGACTTGGACGCATTCCAAATGCCATCAGCTTCCCGCGTGAAGATTTCGAGAATGCCTATTTCACTCATCGTGAACAACTGGAAACCAACAAGAGCCAACCAATAATACTCTACTGCTCAAATTCCTCATGTGAAGACAGCGCCCTAGTCTTCAAGGGGCTACAGTCCCTCGGTTATACGAATATCGGAATCTTTCGCGGTGGATGGTCGGAATGGCAAAGGGCTGGGCTGCCAGTGCTAACCAATGAATAAAACGAAATGAAGAAACCTGTCCTTGTTGCTATTCGGTTGATTCTGTCTGGGGTGTTTCTCTACGCCGGAATAACGAAGATGATCTCTCCTCTTCCCTTCGCTGATAGCATTGCGACATTCGAAGCGCTTCCAAATGGGCTAATCAATATTGTGGCTCTCGGCCTTCCAGTTTTGGAAGTCGCTCTCGGCGGAATGCTCCTCATCGGATTCAAACTGCGTGCTGCGTCTTTCGGAGTCTTAATTTTAAGCATAATATTTTTCCTCGCCTTGGCTCAAGGTGTTGCCCGAGGCTTAGAGATCGATTGCGGGTGCTTTGGAAGCGGCGAGCCTTCAGTAGCCAAAACGTGGCTATCCATCGGTCGCGCAACACTCCTTATTGGAACGTCATTGTTTCTTTATCTATCACGACTCTCACTTTGCACGTTACGGACTGAATGCCCAAGCGAGAATCGCAGTCGCTAGTGATACCCACGGTCCGATGCGGGGCGTCCTACAAAGGAACAACTACCAACTTATCACACACCATTTCGACACGTGATACGCCAGAAGGTTTGCCGCTAGATTTAATCGCACGCCGAATCGCGTCGCCAACATATTTCTGAACTGTTTTGCACATGGGGCGCGCACCCAAATTTTTGTGAATACCCCTTCGCACGAGGAATTCAAAGGCATCTTCAGACATCTCAAGCTCCATGCCCATCCGGCCAAACCTTTCTAACTCGTCGGATACGATGAGAGCACCGATCTCGCGCTGGATTTCTGGGGAGAGCGGCTTAAAGACGATTTTCTCGTCGAAGCGCCCGATCAGTTCCGGTCGGAATGAGCGGTGTAGCTCCGCCAAAACGGCCCGTTCCAGTGTTGTGAACGGGAGCCGGGTCGGTCGGAGGAGTTGCTGTGAGCCGACGTTGCTCGTGCAGACGATGTAATACCCGGATAGGTCATAGATTTTGTGGTCGTTGAGCGTGATGCGCGCGGCGTCTGTCATCTGGAGGAACAAGTCCCAGATCAGGCGATGGGCTTTTTCGATCTCGTCAAATAGGAGGACACCCCGCGGATGTTGGGAGAGGACTCGTCCCAGCCGACCCGGATTGCCCGCCTCATCGCCGATGAGCAGCTTCACCGCATCGAGGTAAAGAAACTCGGACATATCGAATCGGAAGACGGAATCGCCACCGTAAAGGTAACGGGTAAATTCCAGTGTCAGTTCCGTCTTCCCAACGCCGGTCGGACCGAGGAACAAGAGTGATCCGAGCGGCTTGTCCGGCGGTTGCAATCCAAGCTGGCCACGCTCCAAAACGGAACAGACGCGGGAAATGGCGTGATCCTGACCTTTGATCTTGGATCGGAGGTGCGATTCGAGGCCGTCCAGTTTTTCAATGAGAGCGGGAGAGGTCATGAGTCTGATGTGGGTTGAATTTTCTTTTCTTTGATCCACTGACGGACTGCGTAGTCGGGACGAATCGACGTGAACCACTTGGGGTGCGTGCCGTCCGGATTGATCGGCGGAATGAGCCGTTTGCGGAATGGTTTCTCGCAGTGGCGGATGATGGCGTTGAATTTTGGGAGTTTCCGAAGCCGATACGGCTCGAAGAACGGTTTGATCCGGCGTTGGTAGTTGTAGGACCGCTTTCCGGCGGCCCATCCCCACGACTTCTCGACGACTTCGCGCTCGCCGATGTTCTTCGATGCGATGACCGCGGAATCATGATTCGCGGCGGTGAAGATGAGTTCGTTGCTCAGATTGAGCATGAGCACGTCGGCATATCGTTTATCGAGAGCGCCGAGCAGGGACGTGTAGGCTTGGGTCGCGAGCACGATGGTCGCGCGAGCTTCGCGGATCACGCCCGCAGCCCGGTGATCGGCGAACGCCGACTCGGCTCCGGTGATGATCTCCTGGCCCTCGTCGGCGAAAAGAATGATCAAATTGTCGCTCTCTCGCTCGCCGGCAGGTTTGTCGAACCGGCTCAAGGCGTGGAAGTAATACGAGAGCTTGAGGATCGTGTTGATGTAGAGCCGTTCGCTCTGGAACTTCTGCGGCATCGCGAGACAGACGATCTTTCCGTCGTCGATCTCCGAAACCGAGAACGTCGGGTGGTTCGCGCAGAAGACCTCGGCGATTTCCGGATTGAGGAAAAATTCCAGATACGTGCTGAGAGTTCCTTGGACACCGCCCAGCTGTTCCTCCGGTTGCTCGAAGTAGCTGCGCAAGGCCGTGACGAGTTCATGGGAGCGCTCGTCGCCCTTGTTCATCAAGGTTTCCAAAGCCGCGTTGGCATCTTCCGGTTTAAGCAGGATCCGATGGATGTTCGGAATCGTGGGATACGCGTCGATGTGCCGAAGGATTTCAAAAGCCGTCTGAATCGCGAGCTGCGCCTTGGTCGGAAAGAACGGGTTCCCCCCTCGCCCGCCGGTCAGCGATACCGCCGTGTCAACGATGACTTTCGCATACGTGGACGCTGGAACGTCGGGATTGCCCGTGATGTTGATCGTGTGCGGCGGTCGCCAGAGCGCGTCTTTGCCCGGTGGTCGGGTTTGCAGCAAAACCAGATCATCCGAGCGGTCGAAATGCGCGGCCATCCTGACGAGGATTTCCCAATAGAGACCTTTCTGGTCGAGGCAGATGCCACCCCAGTTTTTGACGTTCTGGAAAATCTGAAACGTGATCGCGTTGATCGCGCATTGCGTCTTGCCCGAGCCAGTCCGCCCGGTGATTAGCCAGCCGCGAACGAAATCCTCCATCGTCCACGCGATGCCGCCCAGCCGGAGAACCACTTTGCCGGAACTCTCGCCGGCAAGCAGACTCCACGTCGCGAAGATTGCGCAGAGACCAATGACGCCAAACGACACTGGCGGCGTGAGCAGGAAGTGTCCCGCGAGCGCTCCGGCGACGCACCCGACGAAGATGATGGAATCAACGATCTTCATCGACCGGCTTCGGTTGGAGTTTCGACACGAGGAAATCGAACAGTCGGCGTTCCGAGTCTGGAATCGTCTGCGTGAAAGATTTGAAATTGACCAAGGTCACGAGTGATCCGTCCTCCAAAGTTTGGTGGGAGAATCCATCCACGTTGGCCGGACGAAAGGCGAAGTTCTGGCAAAGGACGAAATCAGAGTTGCTGGCCCGACTGCCGATGGCCGTGTGCGAGGGTGCTTCGATTGGCATAGCTTTGGAATCCGTGGAGTTTGGAATAGCGTTGGTGGGCGGCGCGGTAGTTGCGCTTGATCTTGAAAAGCAACGTCTGCATTTCGCGAAGCGAACGCCGGTCCACGGCTCCGGTGAGTTTTTCCACCGTGCGGGTGAGCTTGGATTTTCTCCGACCGGACAATCGCGAGAACCGGCTCGCATCACGCTGAGCCGCGAGGAACTTCCGCTTGACGGCGATGGCCGCTTCGAGATTGCGAATACTCCGATACGATTGCTGCAACCGGACCGCCTCGGCGGTCTGCGAGTTCCGCAGCGCCTCCAACTGAAACCGCGTAAGCTTCGGCGTGAAGACGAGTTTGTCCGAGTCGATCCGCCTGGAAAGCCGCTCGTCCATTTTTTCCGGCGAGGCGAGCGTTTCCGTCCAGCGTTTGTTCTCCAACTCGAAACAAGATCGCAGGTAGGCCATCTGGTTCTTGTGTCCGCCGGTCGATGACCGCGACACGCTGCAACCGACATACGTGCCCTTCTGCGAGCGCGGACACAGCGCGACGTGAACGTGAAGATGATCCGTGTCGTGGTGAATACCGTAGGCGTAGCCGATGGAATCCGCCGGATGAAATCGCCCGGCAAACTTGTCCATCACCTTCTTCGTCGTGGATTGGAGCACGCGGTCGGGACTGAGTCCCGCGCCGACCAGCTCGTCATGGAAGTCCCGCGACATCGAAAACACCAATCGGTGCTGGATCACCGGATTGTTCGATGAAGTCGGAATTTTCCGGAGGTGCTGAAACCACGCGTCAGCGATGCGCTTCTTGCGCTCCGCGTTTGTGAGCTTCGACGGCGCGGTTCGCGTGCCGTCCGCATTTTCGATGATGAGCGAGTGCAGAAATCCGCCAGCGTGAACCTGGCCGAGTGACTCTTTCGAGGCGTAATCGCCAAACTGTTTCAGCTTCCGCCGCGTGCTGGACTTCTCCTCGTTGTCGTGGCGTTGGGAGATTTTCCGCTGAGACGTTTCGTCGAGATATTCGAGATCGAGCCGCGAGCGCCACGTCGTCTTTCGGGCGAAGATCATTCCGCCCTTCATAGCGCGTCGTCGAGTTGCTCCAGCACGCGGTCGAGCTTCGCGTTCATCCCGATGAGAATCTGCGGATCGATTTTGTCTTTAATCGAAACCGCAAGCAGGATCGCCTCGAAGGTGGCGGCTTTCGTCGGCAGCCGAAATGCTTCGTGCAAGGCCAGAAAACGTGAATGGGCTTCGGCGGTGCAATCCACGTGGAACTGCACGATGCCGGGTTTCTTTTGGTAAGCCATATTAGTTAACGGGGTTAAGTATTTCGGGTTGACGCTTGGAAACGGTGCGAGCGGTAGCGAGTCTTTCCGGAGGGCGCCTGACGCCCGGAGGAACGCAGGAAAAACCGAGTTTTTTCCGAACCCGCGATTTCCAACGGAAATCGCTATCCTGTGTTACCTTTGACCTACGAACCGAGTTGATGAGATCCAACTTGGCGAGGTGCAGAGGTGCGTTCACCGGGTTGAACGCGAACGGGAGCATCGGGGTCGAATCTCCGATGGGAGCAGAATGGGAATCCAGTCGGGACTGCGAGGATCCGACCTGGATCACGGTGAGTCCGCCGATTCGATCCGCCCGGAACCGAGCCCCAAGCGAGCGTGAGGACGGACCGAGTGGGCGGACCGATCCCGACCAATCGGGAAAGGTGCGCGGGCGGATGGCTTCGGATTGGACGGTCGGGCCGAGGACTTGAGCAGCCCTCCGATCCAAGCCGTGGCCATGAGCCCGCGCGAACGATGCGGAAGTCCGCGCCCATGCCGCGACAAAAGCAGGTCTTTTACAAGTCGGGCCGCCGGCTGGAAGGAGGCCGCCGAGCGAAGCCGACGATTCCTTCCAGAGGGCGGCCAGCGCGTTCGTCGCGAAAAAGATGCGCGGATTTGTCGATGCCGTCAGCGGCTTCGGCAAGTCGGCGCGGTTCGGGCGCGGGTGCGCAAGGGTCCAGCGTTGGTCGATCATAGCCGCACGCCCGGCTTGCGAGGTCTGGAAATCCGATCCGTCGGCCTCGTTCCCTGCTTCCACTCGAAGAGCGTGGAAACGCCGTCACCATCGGGATCCCGATGAGCAAATCCGGGCATCCGGGTGTCAACTCCGTGACCCCGCGCCCAAGTGAGCGGCATTCCCTCGGGTGACGTTTGGCCCTGCTCGACGGCTTCTTTCTGCTCGATGCCGAGAACAAAATCCGCCCCTCGCTGGGCATGAGAGGCGGCTGAAATGATCATGCGCGGATCGTTTTCGAGCTTCTGAATCCAGGAATTCAGGTAGGCCGCCGAATTGTCGAACTGGACCTGATTCAGGATTCCGGCCTCGTTCGAGAGGAAGGACGCCCCGAGTTCGGCGATCAGTTCCTCGCGACTGTAGGTTTCCGATCCGAACTTGACGGGCTGCGTAATCCCTTCGCGATTCAGCCGGGATGCTGAGCCAGTCGCGTGGATTGCCTCATGATAGAGGGTATGAAAATAATCCTCCTGGCTGCGAAAATTTGCCGGAGCTGGCAGTCGAATCACGTCGTCTTGGGGCGAGTAGAGCGCAGCGAACCCGACGTGATGAATCGGGCAGAGAGGCGCATTCGCAACGATAGACTCGGCTTTCTCCAACGGTTGCCCGGTCTGCTTTGGGGCCGCAATCGCAGGAGCTTCGATGCCAGCGGTCTGATCGAGATTGAAGACGTTGGCCCACCGCACGAACGGGATTCGGACGGCCTGGCCGTTGGCCCCGAGCACGACATTTCCGGCCTTGTCGCGCTTTTCGAGGAGCTTGTAGTAGATGACCGGCAGAGATTTCTCGCCCTTCCGAACGTGGCCTCCGAGGTCGATGGCTTGCTTGTAGGTCAGCCAGAACGGCGAGGTGCGGTCCGTCGAACCGAGGAGAAACGCGTTGATGCCGCGATACGGCTTCCGGGAAATCAGGTTCTGCACGCTGCTCGTCCACGGCTTCTGCCAAGGCACCGTGCCGCGCTTCAACTGCTCGACGAATCGGTCAGTAATGACCCGGTAGATGTCCCGGCTCATAGCGCGACCTCGTGCCGGGCCATGTCAATGACCGCTTCCGCGTAATGCAGCGGGAGTTCGAATTGCTGGGCGATGACGGTGGACAAAGGCTTGCCGTCGAACGTCCGGGTGTAGAGCGGGGTTTCGTCCGCGCCGATTCCGCGGTCGATGTAGCCGAAAAAATACGTTTCGATGATGGTGATGTGCGGGTCGGCTTTCATGGGGTGATGGAGGAATGATTTCTGATTTTCGCGGGAACAAGGGATTCGACGGATGCGATCAGGTCCGCGTTCCAGTCCTTGAGGCGCGGGCACGCGGAGGAGATTTTGAACCCAGTCCAATCCACGGTCTGGTCCCAGGCCCGCTGCCAACCGCGCTCTCCGGCGCCATCATTGTCGAGCGCAACCACGAAGCTCTTACGCCGGTCATAGGCCTGAAACATCAGCTCCTCGGGGACGTGCGAACCGCTGCAACTGACGACGGCTGTTCGCTCGTTCCGGCCCACGAAAAGGGTGTGATAGCTCAGCGCATCAATAGCTGATTCGACCGCCACAACCGTCTCGGCCTCGCGGACATTGCCCACGGCGAACCAGCCAAAGAGCTTTTCCCCCAGGCACGGACGGAACGCGGATTCGTGCCGCGTATCTCGCAAGCTCGCACCGACCACCTTACCGCAGTCCGTTCGGTGCAGGAAAACGAGAGCCGGATTAGGGCGGTGATCGTTTGCGTAGATCGACCCGACGTCGTGTAGGTCGTCGACGAGGACTGGCTCGATCCCTCGCATGCCGACCAGATAATCCCGCGCGACCGGCCAATTCTGTTCATCGCGGGCGGCGTATTTGGCCATGAGTTGGGCAAACGGAATCCGCTTTTCACGGATAGAATCAACTGAAGCGCCAGCATCTCGCTCGCCTGTTCCGTCATTGGAATGACCTCGGAACTGCCCCGCGAGCGTCTTGCAGGCAGTGGAAAAATCCTCTCCGGTGAGGTGCATTTGCAGGTCGATGGCTCCCGCCCCACCCGTTCCGGTCTTGTTGTCGAACCACAGTTGACCCGTCGTAACGATGTTGTGCGTTTCCGTTTTTGCCCGGTAGCGCACGCCCTCCGGCTTCACCGCCAACCCGTGCCAGGCCAGCACATCGGTGAGAAGAATCGAACGAAGGTCGCTTATCCCCAGCGTCCCGGGAGGGTGCCCGCTTTCCAGCTGAAAGGATGAAGCGTTCATTTCCAGCCGACCGTGTGGCAGAAATCCGCAACGAGATTCTCGACGGTTGTCAGCGGGAACCCGACCATCGTTCCAAGTTCTTCGAGCGTCTCCGCGCCGACGAAATCGGAGTGAACGCAGTGGAGAACAATCGAAGCACGGAGTCCCTTTTGTTCAATGCTGTCAGCCTCGGCCACCCAACCGAAGGTCCGCCGGAGCACCTCGCAGACTCGCTGAGTGCCGTCGTCGCGGGTCGGAAGCGGTTCGAGAATGTCAACCGGGTGCCGCCGGTCGGCGTGGCGAATGTCGTTTTCGTAGGCAATGATCTGCTTCATGCCCGCGAATCTGCCGTGAGGATCCGCGCGCCCTGCTCCCGTTCGGGAGCAACTTCATTGGATTCGGTGGGATTGCCACACGGGCGACGGCCCAGTAGCTTGCTGGCCGTAGTCCGAAATCTGCATGAGCGAAAAACCGAAAACAGTCCACTACCGCAAATGCATTTTGACCGACGGCCAGAATTGCGACGCGAGCGACGGGAAAAATCTACAACAGTTGATCAGAGAAGCCACGAAGTCGTTGAAGCAGCCTTGGCGACGCAAGGTGGGCGTCTCTGGAAACGAAAACCAGCTACTGACTGCTTCGACTACCAAGAACGGCTGTATTTGCGGAGAACTGGTTTACTACGAGCAGGACCGGCATATTCCTCTTGTGGACGTTGAATCGGACGGCAGGACGTGGCAACAGGTTGTCGTTCCAAACGACTCTTCAGGACGGAGACGCAATCTCCAAGAAACGGCATTTTATTTCGCCGTGCGCGAAAATCACGTTGGCTTCATCCAGTCAACTGTTTTGAACGCGTCGAAATTCGAAGGGTTTCTCACTTGGTTGATCCAATCCGAGGCAGGTCAAATTCCAAACGCACTTATCAGCCTGAAGAACATTCCGGCGCGATCAGCAATCGAAAAATTGAAGGATCACAAAATTCGCGGCATTCAGTTTGGAGAACGGCTTTTCACGACGGTGCGAGACGAGATTCCGCCTGCCGCCGGAGAACCGGCCCGAAAACGGAAGCGTTATGTGCAGCGAATCGAGACAAGCCCTCGGATTCTCGGCGTCCTTTCCGCTTTGGGGTTGAGCGACTCAATCATAGAAAAATTGGAGCAGGAGGCTGATCCGGGCGCTATCGATGTTGAGGTAGATATCAGCTACCGGAGCCGGAGCGAGCGGGAAGGAGTTGCCGTCCTCCGGAGCCTTGCCGATACTTTGGGGAAACAAGAGGGCCTCGAAACGACGATTCGGCTCAGTGGAAAGAGCAAGATCAAGGGCTCCGAGCTGACAATCAGCGATTCGGTCGAGGTTCAGTGCCCTTTGGGGAACATTTCCGGCGACGATGCCATGACCAAGCTCTCAAGATGGTTGATGGAGCAGATCCAAGCCAGCAAGGTAACCTAAAATGAGTATCCGGGAGAGATTGCAGGACGGTTTCGGTCGTGGCCCTGCAACGATCATCCTGGCAGTAGCTGGTGGAACCGCGTGCTGGTTTCTCTGGCCTCAGACGGCGGCGGATCAGGAGAGTTTTCTGAGCGGACTACAGAAGCTCGCATTCGTGTCGGCGGCATTCGCTGTCACAGCGTATAATCTACGAACGCGAGTCGTCGATTTGGTTCTCAAACTGGATGTCCAACCCGAGCGAATGGAAGTGTTCGCAAGAATTGCACGTCAGTGCGGTATGCGGCTGACCAATCTCGTGCTTTTGTTCACATGCACTGCCGTAGTGCTTGGCGGACTCACTATTTTTCCAACGAGTTCCTTCGCCGCAAAGATTGGAGCATCGGTATCGTTGTTCCTCTTCCCAGCAGCGTGTGTGTCTTTTTTCTATATTGTCCATTCCTTCGATCGCCTCGAACGATTTGCCTTGGACGAAGCAGAGCGCGCCTGTCGAGCGAGGGAGGCGAAACGACTTCGGGGAAATTCTGAAGTCGAGTAAGTCGTGGAGAGCTATCGTTCACTCGTCTGTTTGCGCAGAAGCCACAATGGCTAGGATGGCGCTTTTCAGGCCGGCTGGGAGTTTCTCCCACGCGCCAATGACGGTTCGAAGATCGCAATCCATCGACGAAATCTGATCTTGTGAGTTTCCTTGTGAGTCCTTCAGTGTAACATCTTGACTATCAACGACAGCTTCCGAGTTCGAATCCTGTCGCCCCGATTTTTTCGCCAAGGCGATTTCACTCAGGAATCCGAGGACCGCGAACTCGTAGCCGGTCACTTGTCCGCACAAACCTCCCAGCATCGAGTAGGGACTAAATTCCAGGTCGCCCGACTAAACGGCCTTCTCGCCGGCGCCGCGATCTCACGTCCTCAGTCCTTCACCCGCGCCGAAACGCGAAGCCCGGATCCGCAGGTCGTCGGACGCATACCAGTCAACCAGGGCATCCGATTTTCCGAACGATTCCTCCAGAATCACCCCGCCCCCGTCCACGGCGTGCACGTCAAAGCATGTGAAGAGCGGCTCCAAAATAGAGAGATGGTTTTGCATATCTCGAGCTTGGCACAAAAAATTTCAGTATTGTGACGCGACAATCATCGCAGCACCGTCCTCGTCTACAGCCGCAGAGATCGACAGGACGAAGGTCCTAGCCAACGCCAGCCAGCCCAGCGCGGTGAGCTCCGAACCTGCGGGGCGCCAAATGCGGGAGGCCAATCCCGAGATCGCGAGTAGCTGGCCAAGCGGAGATTTCGTCATCGTGCCACGTAGCCAGCACTTTCTTGCAATTCCCCTGCAATATTCATAGACGCTTAGGGCAGCGGTTCGAAGGCCACTGGTGATGCGGGAAGGCATTCCTTTCTCTGCGGATTCTCCAACAGGGCAGACGAGAGGATAGAACGTAACCGGACCTCAGGTTGGTCCCGTTTTTGATTGAAACCCCATCCCCTTTCGGTTCGTAATCTCATGCCAGCCGGTGACTCCGCTCGCCGTAACTAAGAATCATGCCGCCTGTCGCCAGAGATTTAACTCAAAAATGCCGGGAGTATCGCGACTCCGCGGACGCACGTGCGCAGGGATTCTACCCCTATTTCCGCCGCATCGATGAGACCGAGGGCAACCACGTGATCTGCAACGGCGAACGGAAGATCATGATCGGGTCGAATAATTACCTCGGCCTCGCCCAAGATCCGCGCGTCGCCGAGGCATCCTGCGATGCGCTTCATAAATTTGGGGCCGGCTGCACCGGATCACGCCTCCTCAACGGCAACATCGCCCTCCACGAACAACTTGAGGGAGAGCTTGCCGACTTCCTTCAGCGTGAGTCGGTCCTCCTTTTCTCGACCGGTTTCTTCGCCAACCAAGGCGCGCTGGCAACCTTGACCGAAGACGGCGACTCCATCCTTTGCGACCGCGAGAATCACGCTTCCATCATCGACGGCTGCCTCTTCGCTCCGGCGAAACTCGTGCCCTTCCGGCACAATTCCGCCGAGTCTCTCCGCAGCCGGCTGAAGCGACTACCCGCCGAATCGGGAAAATTGATGGTTCTCGATGGCGTTTTCAGCATGTCAGGCGACATCGCCGATCTCCCCCCGATCATCGAGACCGCGAAGGAATTTGGTGCGTTCACCTACGTCGATGAAGCGCACGCACTCGGAGTCCTCGGCCCCGCTGGCCGCGGCACGGTCCACCACTTCGGCCTGAACGACGAGGTCGATCTCGTGATGGGCACCTTCTCGAAATCGCTCGGCTCAATGGGCGGTTTCGTCGGCGGCTCTCGGGAAGTTGTGGAGTATCTCCGACACAAGGCACGGTGCTTCATTTTCACTGCCTCTCTGGCTCCCGCCGTCGTTGGCGGCGTCATCAAAGCGCTCGAACTCCTCCAGACCGAACCCGAGCGCATCGACGCGCTTTGGCGGAACACCCGCAAAATGCACGCGGGATTCACGCGCATCGGCTTCAAAATCGGGACCACCCAGACGCCCATCGTCCCCATTCTTATCGGCAGCGAGGCCCGCGCATTTCAGTTTACCCAGCGGCTCTACGAGGAAGGTGTCTTCGCCACGCCCGCGATCTACCCAGCCGTCCGCTACGGCGAAGCCATCGTCCGCACGAGCTTCATGGCCACCCACACGGACGAGGATCTCGACCACGTGCTCGATATTTTTGCCAAGCTCGCCCGTGAGCTTGGCACCTTCGACGACCCCGCCTACTCTGAACCCGGACGACGCCGAAATGTTTTCGATTTCAGCCTGCAAGACGCCGAAGGATCGGCGGACATTCGAGACGCTGCCGGAGCGGTTGCACGGAACGGATCCGGCATTCACGCCGCCATTTCCGGGTAGCGTCGCTAAATTCATCTCGCCGAAGTCCCCCTTCGCGCACCACGGGCGGATACTCGGCTTCCTTGCCTATCGAAATGGCCATCCCGTCGGCCGCATTGCCGCGATCCTCAATCGATCGCACAACGAATTTCACGGCGACCGCGCGGGCTTCTTCGGATTCTTCGCGTGCGAGGATGACCCCTCCACTGCGGCCGCGCTCGTGGATTCGGCGACTGACGCTCTCCGCACCCTCGGGTGCGACGAAATCCTTGGCCCCTACAATCCTACCATTCACGACGATTGCGGAATCCTTGTCGAAGGCAACCACCTCCCTGCCAGCGTGTCGATGCCGTGGAATCCCGCCTATTACGCACCCCTGCTCACGGCAGCCGGCTTCACCGCCAACCGCACCCTCTACGCCTACCAACTGGATCTCCACCTCGGTCTCCCCGACCGCATCGTCCGAGTCGCCAACCGTCTTCGCGAGCGCTCAAAGAATCTCTCGATCCGCTCCTTCGACATGGCCCGTCTCGACGACGAACTCCGCCTAACGCACCGGCTCTACAACGTCACCCTCGACCGCAACAGCGGCTTCTACCCGATCTTGCCCGACGATCTTCTCGCCTCGGCAGATGACCTGAAAGCCTTTGCTGATCCCGATTTCCTCATCTTCGCAGAACTCGATGGCGTTCCGGTCGCCTTCATGCTCACGCTCCCAAATTTCCACGAGATCCTCCGCCGCACCCGCGGCACTCCGCGTTGGCTTCGGCTCCCCGCCATCCTCTGGCATCTCAAAACGAAGCCGATGCGCTCCGTTCGCCAGGTCATTCTCGGCATCGATCCCGCCCACCGCGACCGCGGCCTCGCCGCTCTACTCTGCGCCGACATGGTCAGGCGAACCGAGAAGAAGGCCGACATCGCCGAATGCTCCTGGGTGGAGTCCAACAACGAGGAAGTCATCCCGGTGATCGAACTCATGGGTGCCGTGCGAAACAAAACCTACCACCTCTACCGACGCCCGATTTGAAGCTACTCATCACCGGCGCGACCGGCTTCGTCGGCCGCAATCTCCTCCTTTCCGCCCTGGCTGCCAACGCCTACGACGAAATTGTCGTCCACATTCGCGACGAAGGAAAATTCCGGGCGCAACTTGCGACCGACGGCATATCCCCCATTGATCATCGCATCCGCGTAACGCTCTGGGGAGATCTCAACGCCATCGGTCCCGTCGACCACGCTGTCCACACTGCGGGTGTCACCTTTGCCCGCGACCACGCCACGTATTTTTCCACTAACGTTGACGCGACGCTGGACCTCGCGGCCGCCCTGCCGGCCACCGCCCGACTGCTTGTCCTCTCCAGCCAAAGCGCCGGCGGACCGACGCCAGCGGGGCAATCCGAACGCCTCATCGGCGACCTAGACTCTCCCCTCACCCTCTACGGGAAGTCTAAACTCGAAATGGAGCGCCTCCTCTTCGCGAGCCGTCCCGCCACCGCCGTTTGGCGCCCTCCGATGATCCTCGGACCCCGCGATGCCGCAACGCTGCCGCTCTTCGAAATGGCTGCCGCGTCATTTCAGATCAAACCCGGTCGCTGGCCGAAGACTTACAGTTGGATTGCCGTCGACGACTTCAACACCGCGGTTCTCACCGCACTGCGCTCCGACGCCTGGGACCAGATGGCCGGACGGCCAATTTACACCGCGTCCCCCACACCCATCACGGATCTCGATCTCATCACCACTGCCTGCGCCGCCCTCGATCGCCATCCGCGAATGATCCGGCTTCCCAACCCCGTTCTCCGTGGTGTCTCCCAAATTGTCGACGCCATCCCCGCCTTCCGCCGCGCCATCCCCACCCTCACCCGCGACCGCGTCCGCGAACTCTACCACGACCGCTGGGTCGTCGACTCCACCGAGTTCCAAAGAACGTTTCTCGCCGCTCATTCAGCCACCCTCACCGAGACGCTCACGGCCACCTGGCGATGGATCGACCACCAACGTTCTGCGAACCCCGCTTGATAAGCCCCCGGGTTTCCCTTATTCCCGAAGTCGCATGTTTCGCTGTCTTTTCTTCGTCGCCCTCACCGTTCTTCTCACCGGCTGCGGCCTGTTGAATCGCGTTAACCTGTTCAGCCGAGGCGTCAATCAGCCCGCCGAGACCGCCCAGCGGATGATTCGCGTCGACTGGTATGGCTACCAGTGCTTCCGCATCAAATCCGCGCTCGGCATCAGCATTCTCACGAATCCCTTTTCGCCCGGCTCCACGAGCTTCTCGGTGCCAAGCGGCCTCTCTCCCGAGATCCTCCTCGTCACCAACGAGGACAGCGACGTCAACAACATCGATCTCGTGACAAATACCCCCAGCATCTATCGAGGCAGTGTCGGCATGGGCACCAACACCTCATCCGGTGTGCGCATTCTCGGCGTCCCCGTCTTCACCAACCCGGAAGTCCAGGAAATCGCGGGCATGAACGTCGTCTACCGCTGGTCAATGGATGGATTGAAATTCTGTTTCCTCGGAGAAATCGACAGCGCTCTCTCGAAATCTGACGCCGCGAAAATCGGTACGGTCGACGTGCTTTTTCTACCGGTGAGCGGCACCTCGCTCACTTCGGCTGAGCGCACCGACATCGTCGCCCGCCTCCGCCCCCGGGTGATCGTTCCTATGGGAAGTTCTCCCGCGGTCCGGACGTTCGCGTCAGGTTTCACATCGGTCTACCCGCTCAACGGCAACGCCGCCCTCCTCTCGCGCGAGGCGCTCCCCGCCCAGCAGACCGTCCTGCTCTTCCAAGCTCCGTAAACCAAATGAACGTCCTCATTGTCGGCTCTGGCGGCCGTGAACACGCCCTGGCCTGGAAACTCGCGCGGTCTCCCCGCGTCGAGAAAATTTTCATCGCACCGGGTAATGCCGGCACTGCCACGCTCGGCACGAACTTGGCCATCCCCGCTTCGGAAAACGCCGCGCTCGTGGCAGCCGCCCGCGAGCACTCCGCCGGGCTGGTGGTGATCGGCCCCGACGACGCCCTCGCTGCAGGACTCACCGACGACCTCAACGCTGCCGGAATCCCCGCCTTCGGCCCGAACGCTTCTGCCGCCCGTCTCGAATCATCGAAAGCCTTCGCCAAGGACTTCATGCGCCGACACGGCATCCCGACAGCCGCAGCCCAAGAGTTCACCGACAGCGCCGAGGCCCATCTTCACTGTCGCGCCGCCCGCTATCCGCTCGTCATCAAGGCCGACGGCCTCGCCCTCGGCAAGGGCGTTGTGATTGCCGAGAATCCGTCCGAAGCGGCCCACGCTCTCTACCGGGCGATGGACGCCGGGCATTTCGGCGAAGCCGGTCGGCGCGTCATCATTGAGGAATTCCTCGATGGCACCGAGTGTTCGATTCACGCGCTCTTCGACGGGTCGACCTATGCCCTTCTCCCCGACTGCCGCGACCACAAGCAGGCCCACGACGGCGGCCTCGGCCCGAACACCGGCGGCATGGGCACCGTCTCGCCGTCCCAGGCCCTCACTCCCGAGCTCGAAAAGCAGATCCGCGAACAGATCCTCGACCGTTTCCTCGCCGGCCTCCGCGCCGACGGCATCGACTTCCGCGGCATGCTTTTCCCTGGGCTCATGCTCACGGCCGACGGCCCGAAGGTCCTCGAATTCAACTGCCGCTTCGGCGACCCGGAAACGCAGGTTCTGGTGCGGCGCCTCGACAGTGACCTCCTCGACCTCCTCGAAGCCTGCCCCGCTGGCACGCTCGCCGACCAATCACCAACGTGGAACGACGACACCTCCGTCTGCGTCGTCCTCGCGTCCGGCGGCTACCCCGGCCCCTACGAGACAGGTAAAACGATCTTCGGCCTCGACGAAGTCACCGCCGATTCGAACATCACCGTCTTCCACGCCGGCACCGCCTCCGAAGGCGGCCAAACCGTTACATCCGGAGGACGCGTTCTCGGTGTCACCGCTTCAGGATCCGATCTCGTGACCGCCCGGAAAGCCGCCTACGCTGCGGCGGACCAGATTCGCTTTGATAAAGTGCAGCGGCGAAACGACATTGGATTTCTTTGAAAACAAAAGCCCTGCTCCTCCTTTGGCCTCTTCTTGCCGCCACCACCGTCATCGCGCAGGACGTCCGGCCGGCTCAACCCGTCCCGGTCGCCACCCCGCTTCCCGTCGACGCCAGTCCGACCCCTACGCCGGAACCCACCCCATCGCCAACTCCCGTGCCGCCCCCCCCGCCGCTTCGCGAAATGGTCGACGGACTCAGCGAATCCCAGATCGAGCAAGCGATCTCCGCCCTCACTTCCGACTTTTTAGATCCTTCCAAGGTTGAGGATAAATCCATTCGCCGCGCTACGCTGGAAGGACTCGTTCGGCGCCTCGAACCCGGAGCGATGGTCCTGTCGGAAGATAACGCCAACCGCGCATCGACCCCCGGTGATTTTCTGGCTGAGATCCTTGACTCTCGTATCGGCTACCTCCGCCTCGGCGGGCTCGACAAGGCATCGCTCACCCAGATGGATTCCGCCCTCGAGAACTTCGGCGGTAACAAACTCCGCGCCGTGATTCTCGACCTCCGCGATACCGCGCCATCCGGCGATTTCGACATCGCTGCGGACTTCGCCCGTCGCTTTGCCCCCAAGGGAAAAATTCTTTTCTCGATCCAGAAGCCAAGCGTCAAACAGGAGCGGATTCTCACCTCGAACCAATCCCCCGCCTTCGACGGTGTCCTCGTTGTCCTCACTGACGCCGACACCGCCGGTGCCGCCGAAGCTCTTGCCGCCACCCTCCGCCTGAATGCTCACGCGATGATCGTCGGCGAAACTACCGCCGGGGAAGCGGTTGAATTTTCCAACGTCCCCCTCGGCGACGGCAAAATCCTGCGCGTGGCCATCGCTCAGGTCGTCCTCCCTGCGACCGGAGCCATTTTCCCGGACGGCGTCAGACCCGACATCTCAGCCGCACTCCCATCCCGCACCCAGGCCGAAATTTTTGCCCTCAGCCGCGAGCGCGGCGTCAGCCAGTTCATCTTCGAAAGCGAGCGCCCTCACCTGAACGAAGCCGCTCTCGTGGCCAACACCAATCCCGAGATCGACGCCAGCCTCGCCGGGCGCACCCAGCAGGAAACTTGGGACTCCGTCCTCCAGCGCGCGGTCGACCTCGTTACCGCCATCAGTTTCTACAATACGCAGGAGTGAGAGGCATGCACCTGCGACGAATAACGTGGTTCGTTGCTGCCCTCGCACCCCTCCCTCTCGCCTCCGCCGAACCTGACCTTCAGCCCGAATATTCGGTAAACGTTACCTCGGGCGCGACAACCCAGCTCACTCTCGACTTCCCGGTCGACGACGCTCACCTCGCCAACCCATCGGGCTACTTCCCCGCTGAGCCTCCGGCCGCCCACGTCGTCACCCGGGTGGCCGTCACCAATATCGGTGCTGCCCCATTGACCGAGCCCGTTCTGCGGGTCAATGGCCGCCCCTACCTCAGCCTTCCCGACCCGCTCGACTTCCTTGGTCTCTCCAGTCCTCCAAACCCTTTCGCGCTCCACGATGCCTGGACGCGTCACCGCGTCCATGGCACCACCGGCCTCGACGCCAATCGGGACCCTGTCGAAGTGATCCGCTCCATCGGTGCGACCTTTTGCGGGGACGACTCCCGCTCCCTTGGCCGCCTTCTCGCCGATCAAGGAATCGAGACCCGCTTCGCGAAAGTGAACGGCCACTCCGTCGCGGAATATCACCTCGGCAATTCGTGGCAGCTTTTCGACGGCGACCAGAACGCGTTTTACCTCCACCTCGACAACCAGACAGTCGCTTCGGAAGCCGACATCCTTGCCGATCCTTTCCTGGTTCTCCGAACCCGCATCTACGGTCGCCAATCAAAATGGTCCGCAGCTCACGCCTGGCAGAACGCCGCACGGTTCGAGTTCGCGTCCCCGGACCGAGGAAAAAAATACAAAGCTAAGGGTAATCCGGCTCCAACCCATTGGACATTTCTTCCGGGCGAGACCCTCACCTTCTTTCCAGATCGCCAACCCGCCGCCGTAATTGCCGACACTCCCATTCTCGCGGCCAATCAGATCCTTCTAAGTTCAGTCCGCGTTGCGGAGTTCAGCGTCGACCTTGCCGCCCGCCGAACCGCCGGACTCCCCATCCGCTCACCTCTACCGATTCTCTCGGTGCTCTCAGATTCCGGAGTTCAATCGATTGCGACTCCCGGTCACGCTCCGGTTTTTGAGATCGATCCCCCCCTTGGCGACCGCGCGATGCTGATCTGCCAAGTTACCCCAGCGTTCATTCCTTCCCTCCGCGCTGGCGAGAACGAACTCACCCTCGGCGAGACGGGACAAGTGCGCGTCGTCTTCCAACTCAATCACGCCGTTGCTGATTTCGAGGCGATCGACCCACCGACGGTCCAGGCAGACACCACTTTCGTTGATCACATCCCGACATTCCGAATCGACGGTCCCGCGGAGCGACTCTGGTGGCAAGTCTCCGACGACGAAAATTTCCTGATCGTTCCACCAAATTTCGACACCCTTACCGATTTCGCTCCTCAGGTGCAGATTGGTTCAGCCCTCGAGCTGACGTTTCTAACTCCCGGTCGTAAGCACTACTTCCGTGCACGCCTCCGCCGCGGTGGGGTCTGGAGCGATTGGAGTCAGCCCCAGACCTTCATGGTGACAAAACCCGCTCAACCCGTCGTCAGGGCGATTCGAATCGTCAACCCTGTTCAGGCCCAGATCGACTTCATCGATCAAGAAGCGAACGTCCGGATCTACGGTTCCAATCGACTCGACTTCCTGCCGGAACCCTACGCCGATCTGGAGCCAACCCAGATTGAAAACAACCGGATCGTCATGAGTCGACCCAACGAAAATTTTCTTGGCGAATTCTCCGGCGAACGTGGGTTTGCCATCGTCCCCCTTCGTCGCTTCTACCGGCTGATCGCTGACGATAGCGGCAATGTCTCAGTTCCCTCCAAACTGGCGAAACTACCGCCCGCCAGCAACGTTCCGCAGGCAACTGTCCTCCAGAACCGCCACCTCAAAGAAAAAGGGGCGCTACATGGAATTGATCGCGCCAACGAACAGCCCACGTCAGGTTGGTGAGCAATATCAGTCAGGCCGAAGTAACGATCTGTAACTGAGCCGACTCCGCCGCCGGTGTTGAACCGACATTTCCCTTCCTCCAGGCCACCCAGCTCGACCTCGTCCGGACACCCTCAACTAACGCCCACTGCTTCGGAAAGTCCGCCCCCGGACGCCCGTGAAGATGTCCCACGCGATTGTGCCAGACCATTTCGCAAGCTCATCGACGTAAATTTGCTCGTCTCCCTGTTGGCCGATGAGAACCACCTCGGAATCCAGCTCGGCATCTTCCGATGCTACGACAATCTGGTCCATCGTGATTCGACCGACGATCGGGCAGCGCCGCCCTCCGATCAGCACGCAAGCCCCCGACCCCGAGGCGCTCCGAGGATAACCATCCGCGTATCCAACCGCCACCGTCGCCAGTCGCATCGCATTCGGCGTCACAAACGTCCGCCCGTAACTCACCGTTCTGCCCGCGGGAACGTCGCGGACCAACCCCACCCTGGATTTCCAGGTCATCACGGGCCTGAGGGCAGATTGGTGGTGAGGCATTGGCGCGCAGCCGTAAAGCATCAGACCCACTCGCACGAAATCGTAAGCGTAATCGCAATAGCCGAGCACGCCCGCGCTATTGAGCGCGTGGATCCGCACCGCGGGGAGGATATCGCGAACCTTCCCCACCAACTGGCCGAAAAGTGCCAGCTGCTTCTGCGTGTATTCCGCGTCGTCGTCGGGCGATGGAAGGTGCGTCGAGAAGCTATGGACGTCCAAATCGGGAATCGCCGAGACGGCTCTTACGACCGATTCCGCTTCCTCGTGCCAGATCCCAATCCGCCCCATACCGGTGTCAACTTTCAAGTGAATCCTGGCCCGGAACACCGTCGAACGCGCGATCTCGGCGTAAGCCAACGCCTCCTCTTCGCTGGAGATTACAGGAATGAATCCAGCGCGAAGGACCGCCTCCCTCTCGTCGGGGAGACAGGGACTTAGCAACAGAATCTCCGGCCCTTCACCCGCCAGTTCCCGCACTTCGAAGGCCTCCACCAAGTTCGCTACCGCGAAGGCCGGCACCAGATCGCACAACGCCGAGACAACCACCTCCACTCCGTGACCATAGGCGTTCGCTTTGACGACCGCCATGACGTCAGCGTCGCCACCAATCAATCCTTTGGCGTGGCGTGCGTTCGCTCTCAAGGCTTCTCGGTCGACCTCTATCCACGTGCGCGGGCCAAACTCTCTTCCGTTCATTGGTCCCGACGCTTTCACGAAGTCTCCAAGCCCGCCAGCCTTCGCTTGAGCTTCCCGTCCAGCTCACCCCGGACCGTGTAATACCAGTCTTCCCGGCCAGCGTTTAGGTTGATGCAACCCAACATCTGCAACGTACGCAATTGCCGGTGCAACGTGACCGGGTCTCGCTCAACGAGCGTTAGCGAGCTTAAAGGGGCCTTCCCTGCCGACGAGATCGCACTCAATAGCTCCCACGACCGCCGAACCCCGCCCCGCCCCAGAACCAGGATCGCTCCGAGATTACCCCAGATCGCGAGCGTCAGCCGGACTGGTAACAGCGCGATGTCCGCGAGCACGTGAGGCCCGATGATCGCCCGATCATTCAGCCGCTCGTAGCGGTGCAACCAGCGATCAATCAAGCCCCAGACAAGCAAACCGGCCGCCCCAACGAGAGCAGCGACCGCGATCCAGGGAGGGATGGCTGGCCCCTCATCGCCCCGCACTGCAGTCGTCAATCCCAAGAGGATGAGAACGAAAAAAAAATAGGCCATGTTCCAGACCACAATCGCGCCAGCAAGCGAAAGCACCGTCATCACGATAGCGTGAACGTTGTGAGCCCCGGATTCGACGGCGGAACTCCACCGGGGCTGCTCTCATGCCCCGATGCCGACGTAACCACCCGCGTCGAACTCAACTCCCCGGAAACCGACGGCCAAGAGGTCTCGCTCCAGTTGACCCTGAATCGATTCTAGGCGGTCCATTTCCGCCGGTGCAATCTGCACCCGGGCAGTCGGCGGCTGACCATCGACGTAGCGCACGCGAAAGACCCGGAAGCCGAATGCGCGGACGCAGGCTTCCCCGCGCTCGACGAACCCGAGCGCCTCCCGCGTGACGGGAGTTCCGTGGGGTATCCTCGAGCTCAGACAGGGCTGCGCCGGAGCGTCGGCGGTAGGCAACCCCAGCTGCCGGGACAAAGTCCGCACGTCTGCCTTGGTGAAGCCCGCCATTCGCAGAGGGGCGATCACCGCAAACTCTGCCGCCGCGCGCGATCCCGGACGCAAAGCCGCAGAATCGTCGGCGTTTTCCCCGTAGGCGATCGCCCGATATCCCCGCGATTGAGCCAATTCGTCCAGCTTCGCAAATAATTCCGCTTTGCAGAAATAGCAGCGGTTCAGTGGGTTACTCGCGTAGTCAGGGTTGTCCATCTCATCGGTCTGGATCACCTCGACTTCGACGCCGAAACTGCGTGCCACGTCCACCGCTGCTGAAAGGGACGCCCGCGGCAGACTGGGACTATCAGCAATAGCTCCGATGACTTCATCCCCAAGAACGCGCCGTGCCATGGCAAGCAGGCAAGCACTGTCTACACCGCCAGAATACGCCACGGCCAACGGGGCGTTCTGCCGCAAGATTTTTTCCAGAGCCTCGATTTTTTCCGTCACCTACCGGCCTATCTAGCGCAATTCACTCATCCGCGCCACTTCCCATTCCAATCCGCAACCGAACCCGCTACAGATGTTGGGAAATCCCACCTATGAAAACGAACGAACGCCGCTGCAGTTTTGTTTCCGCCATTCTCGCTCTCTCGGCGATTCTCGGCCTCTCATCCTGTAAGTGCACAACCCAGCAGTCCGTCCCTGGCTACGGCTACGACAGAAACGAAGCCGGGACTCGTTCCGACGATAAGCGGGTCGTCCGGCTAGATCGGTAAGACGAACGGCACGGTCGGCCGCACCGATCAACAAGCGCAATTTGATCTGCTTGTGATCGGGCCGTTGCGCACCCTCTGAACTTCGTCAGGCGGCGGCTGGCGATTGGTGACTGGCGCTATCGTTGACTGATACTTCCAGCGACCCATCCAGCGTCAACCGAGTCTTGTCGGAGCACCCGAAGTGGTTGCAGGCTGCTGGACCTCCCGAAACGCAGAATCTCGATCCGTTGGTTCCGGCAGACAACCGCTCGATCTGATCTTGGCCGAATTTCCGAGCTGGGCGTAAAACGAAAAGCCCTTCCGCCGAAGCGGAAGGGCTCTCGTTTTAAGTCTTTCGGACTTCTCTCTTAGAAGGAGAAGGTAACCGATCCGCCACCCCAGAAGGTGGTTGGCTCGGTGCCGATGAGATCGTTCCACTGGTAGCTGAATGCACCGTAAGGAGCAACGCTGACCACTTCGCTGAGCGTGATTGGCATCGCGATGCCGACCTGCGCGTCGTTACCACCGGTGAAGGGGTTCGGCGTGTCGCCGCGCTCCGTCAGGTTGTAGCGGAAGTTGGTGCCGAAGGAAGCCCAAGGCGTGAGAGCGACGATGTCCTGATAGATCGGGATCTCGACGTCAACACGACCTTCGAGGTAGCTGGCCGCCTGCTCGACGAATCCACGCTGACCTGGCTTAGGTCCGACGTTGAAGAAGTAGTTAACTCCTGGAGTCACCGTGACCGGACCGATAGCGATGGCGTAAGCCGCTCCGATGCTCAACTCGTGCGAGTAAAGACCGAAAGTTTCGCTGAGGATGTGGTAGTAGGTGTATCCGAGGCTAACCGCGAGGTCGCCGAAGGTGTGCGTGTAGGCCGCATACCCGTCGAATTCTTTGTAGCTGGTCTCGGAGATGCCGAAGGCAACCCAGGTCCCGAGCGTGAGGAAGTCGTTTTCGGAGAGGTTGAACGTGACGCTGAGATCGGTCCAGTAAAGGCTGGAACCGTAGTTCTCAAAGCCAGGAAGGAGGTTCACACCGCGGAACATGTAAAGGCTGTCCCAGCCGGTGCTCAGATCAGCGTTCCACCACTGGGTGGGCTCATCTTCGATGATGACGACTTTCTCTTCCTTGAAGGACTTCATGTCCCCGGCGAAGAGCGCGCTGCCCGAAAGGACGGCGACGGTGCTGAAAACTGCAGCAAACTTGGTAGCGAGTTTCATATTGATTGTTTTGTTCTTTGTTTTGGTTTTAGCGATCTGGTTGGACTTAGGTCCTCCCGGATCAGTCACGCTGGTTGGGCATGATTGCCAGCCCATTCAGCATGGATCATGCCAATGGAGTAATGGGGGCGGCCGGGGGCGTCAATAGTTTTTGAAATTATTTTTGAACATTTTTGAACGAGCGCTGTCTCCCTCCGATCGCTCTTCATCCACCGGATGTGTCCCCTCGCCTGCTCTCAAGCGCGGATGACGCTGATGTCGCCGGGTTGGATTCGACAGAAAACGTCCTCCCCTTCGTGGAAGTCCAATCCCTCCTTACCGTCGTTCGCCAGGAGCGCCCCCAGTTCCAACCCTCCTGCGGTCAGCACCGTTAATTCGTCGACCGCCCCCTTGAAAATCTCGACCGAGACTTTGGCGGGAAAAACGTTTGTACCGACGGGCCGCTCGCGAAAGAGCCGAATTTTCTCAGGACGAAGAGAGAGAAGGATCTCACTCTCGGCTCCCAAGACTTGGCTCGCGTTGATCTCGATGGACAGACCACCTTCGACATCACAGCGGATCACCTCGCCATCCCGTCCGGTTATCCTTGCGCTAACGACATTGGTCTCACCGATGAATTCCGCGACGAATCGCGTCGCTGGCTGGTAATAAATCTCGGCGACGCTGCCGATCTGCTCGACGCGGCCCTTGTTGATCACGGCAATCCGGTCGCTCATCGTGAGCGCCTCTTCCTGATCGTGGGTTACGAAGACGAACGTGATGCCCAGCGTCTTCTGCAGCTGCTTGAGTTCGCGTTGCATCTGCCCCCTCAGCTTGGCGTCGAGAGCCGAGAGGGGTTCGTCGAGCAGGAGAACCTTCGGCTCGCAGACGATCGCCCGCGCCAGAGCAACCCGTTGCCGTTGCCCGCCGGACATTTGGGTCGGTTTGCGGGTAACAAATTGCTCAAGCGAAACCATTTCGACGACCCGGTCGACCCGCCGTTTGATGTCCGCCGGCGACACGCCCTTCATTTTGAGGCCGAAGGCGATGTTCTCGTAAATGTTGAGGTGCGGAAACAGAGCGTAACTCTGGAAGACTTGGTTGACGTTACGCCGATAAGGCGGTTGAGCGGTGACATCCTCGCCGCCGATCAGAACGCGGCCGGACGTGGGCGTATCGAAGCCACTGATTAGCCGCAGACACGTTGTCTTGCCACATCCCGACGGGCCAAGAAACGTCATGAACTCGCCGGCGCGAATCTCAAAATCGACGTCCCGCAACGCTACGAAATCACCAAATTGTTTCCCGACGCCCCGCAATTCAACCGATCCGCTCATCGACTGACTACCCTACGGCGTCCCGCTGTTTCCTAGCCACCTTAAATCTCGGAGAAATTCTTTACCCTATTTCTGTTCGCGACCCTCGGCAATTTGCGTTACTTTTCCCCCATGAGACGTGGTGCCCCCGTCCACCCCACCACCCGCCTGTGGCGTCGCGTGGTGATCTGGTCGTGCGTCGCGGTCCTGCTCTCGCCTTTCCTGGCTATCGCGGCTTTCTATGGGGTTGAGAATATCTCTGGCCAGCTCGCGTGGAAGCAGGCTCAGAGGAAGCTTCGCACCCTGGGTGAGCCACTCACGCCCGCAGATATTCGTCCCCCGCCTCTCCCTGATGAGCGGAACATGGCGGCGGCTCCGATTTTTCTTCCAATTTTCGCGTCCGATCCGGTGACCGTAGCCGCGTCCGATCTGGCTGGCTTGCGGTTGCCCGGGGACCGAGGTTCCGACCTCGATATCGTCACCGTTGCCCGTCGATTCGAAGCGGGCTTTTCCGGCACCTCGCGGGAAGCCTCGGCGATTGTCACGAATGGTCTAGCCCCCATGGCGGCGGCGCTTGCCTCCCTGCGCGAAGCAGCCAACCGCCCGGAATCGGTCTGGCCCACGACGTTGGATCGCGGGTTGAACCTCTCGATGCCCTTCCTTGCCCCTCTCTCACGCGCGGCGGAAGTAATCGGGGTCCGCGCGCTCGCAACACTCTCCGGCGATTCGCCAGCCGAAGCGCTGCCCGATTTCCTTTTTCTCACCGATCTGGCCGTCCGGGCAAACGAACCTTCGCTGCTCGGGACATCGCAGTTGCAACAGGCGATCACACTCCGAGCCGTCGACATTGTTGAACTCGGGATTGACGCTGCGATTTGGCGGGACGCCGAGCTGGACGCCATCGGTGACCGTCTGGCAACGCTCCAACCACTCCGACGATTCGCCGAGAGCATCCGCGGAGAGCGCGTGCTCTTTCTAACCTCGGCGGATCAACTCGAATCCCGGGCAGCCGCTCTCTTCACCTTCGTCGACATGTCCAGTGTGGTCGCCGAAGCTCGCACCCGCACTTTATCGTACTTCCTCTGGGCGCTGCGGCCGAGCGGTTGGAATGCTCGCGACCGCGCCCGCTACCTCACCCTTTCGCAGGAGTATCTCGACGACGTTATCCGAAACGACACCGTCGATCCGGAAGCCGTCGCGGATTGGAACGCCCGCATCAGCTCGATCCGGCGCGATGACTTCGAACTCATCCGCACTCCATTGACGGTGCTCACCCTGCCAGCGTTCGGAGCCACCGCCCGACGCGCCGCTTTCGCCCAGTGCCGCGTCGACCAAGCCCGCATCGCCTGCGCGCTCGAACGCTTCCGACTCAAAAATGGGAGCCTCCCTCTCCGTCTCGGCGAATTGATCCCGACATTCATCGACCGACTCCCGCGCGACGTGATCGGCGGCCGACATTTCGTCTACGTCCGTGAGAGCGATGACGCCTTCGATCTCTACAGTCTGGGCTGGAATGGAATCGACAACGCCGTCACCCGCGCCGACGCCGCTTCGATCTCGGAAACGGTCAACCGTCCCGACTGGGTGTGGGCGGCCCGTTAATCCCCGCCCCTCACGAGAGCGGGCCACTCACGCCCTTGAACCATCCAACCGGGCCGGGGGAGAGGTTCGTGTTGATCTGCTTGACCTCCGTGTAGGCATCATAACCGTAAGTTCCAAGCTCCCGCCCGATCCCACTCTGCTTGTAACCACCCCACGGCGCTTCGTTGAAAGTAGGGTGATACGTATTGATCCAGGTGATCCCCGCCCGGAGCTTGCGAATAAATCGCTGCGCCTTCGCTCCGTCACTCGTGAAGACCGCGCCCGCCAAACCAAACTCCGTGTCGTTCGCCAGCCGCAACGCCTCCTCCTCCGTGTCGAACAACTGCACGACCAAAACGGGACCAAAAACTTCTTCCCGCAGCACCCGCGCGTCGGACTTCGCGTTCGTGAAGACCGTCGGCTGCACGAAATTCCCCCGCGCCCGGTCATCGTCATAACCGCCACCACCGCAAAGCAGTTCCGCCTCCGTTTTTCCGCTCTCGATCAGATCCAGAACCTTTCGCTGATGTGCCTCCGAGATGAGCGGCCCCATCTCCGTATCCTCGTCCGATCCCGGCCCGACCACGATTCGACCGCAAGCCTCTACCAATCGCGGCAGGAACTTGTCCGCCCAACTCCGCTCCAACAAGAGCCGCGAACCCGCACTGCAAACTTCACCCTGGCCCGCAAAAATCGCGAACATCGAATACTCGAGCGCAACCTCGAAATCTGCGTCCGCGAACACCACGCACGGACTCTTTCCGCCCAGTTCGAGGGAGATTTTTTTCAGGTTTCCCGCCGCCGCCTTCATGATTTTTCGCCCGGTGATCCCCCCGCCCGTAAACGCAATCTTGTCCACCCGGTGACTCTCCGCCAACGCCGCACCGACCGGGTCTCCGGGTCCCAACACCAAATTCACGACGCCGGGCGGGAATCCCACCTCATCAATCAATTCAAACAACCGCACCGCGCTCCAAGGCGTCAGCTCCGACGGCTTGAGAATGCAGCAATTCCCCGCCGCCAACCCCGGCGCCAACTTCCACACCGCCATGAGCAGCGGATAATTCCACGGAATGATCTGCCCGCAGACCCCGATCGGCTCGCGCACGGTGATCGTCTGCACGTTCACGTCTGACGTCTCAAACGTCTGCCCGCTTGGTTTCGTCGCCAACCCCGCGTAATACCGAAAACACCCCGCCGCGTCCGCCACGTCGTACCGCGCCTCCCGCAGCGGCTTCCCGTTATTGAGCGTATCCCGCCGGACGAATTCCTCCG
Source organism: uncultured Verrucomicrobiae bacterium (assembly GCA_963832325.1). Classification (GTDB taxonomy): domain Bacteria; phylum Verrucomicrobiota; class Verrucomicrobiia; order Chthoniobacterales; family JAATET01; genus CAVVKW01. The sequence continues at coordinate 681,483 of CAWHTR010000001.1, forward strand.
CGTCTCCGTCGATCAGATCCGCCAGCTTGAACAAGAACGCCGCCCGCTCCGCCCCCGACGTGGCCGCCCAAGGCCCTCCATCAAAGGCCGCTCGCGCCGCGTCGATGGCCGCCTCCACGTCCTCCACCCCCGAGTCCGTCGCGGTACCCAGCACCGAATTATCCGCCGGATTCAGATACTCCCGAGTCCCCCCCGCCCGAGCCGACACAAACTTCCCGTTGATGTAGTTCTTCAGCATGAAACCAAGTTACACCCCAACGGTCACAAGCTTCCAGCCCGTTCCGTCACCCATCCCGATCCGCTCGGATCCGGTGCTAAGACGGTGTTCCGACTATCCCAAACGCGGCTTCCACGCCGCTGCGTCGATAATTGACCAGAGATGAATGATCCAACCCATCAGGATCACCCAAAGCGCCGCCGCCAACACAAACATTACCAGCGCCATCACCAATCGCCCTTGAATCAACTGTCCCAACCCCGGGATGAAGAAACTCGCCAACGCCGAGATCACATTTCCAGCAGAACCACGTCCTTCAGCCATGAGGTTTTTTTAGCGCTTCCCTACCCGCTTTGTCAATTCGCGGTCCAGCATCGCAACCTTACTAACCGTCCTGATTTTTCGTGAAATAATCCTCGCCTCATTTTTAGAATCGAAGAGATTCTGCAAATCATGAGCGCAAAGGCCCACCGCATTTTTCTCCTTGTCGCTCTGATCGCTCCCGCAGCCCTCGCGCAGCAGCCGTTCAATCCACCATCGCCGCCACCTCGACAACCGGCGACCGTCCTTTCCAGTGGCGTTTCCTCCGTCGGACCCGGCGTTGGCCCGACCTTCGTCGGAGGCGGCACGGTCGTCTCGGCCGCCTTCATCGACGCGGGCATTCGAGGCTACGCTTTTACCGGTCCGTCCAACTTAATCCAGATCCGACCCGGCCTCATTTCGGGCGGTCAAGCGGGCGTCGTCTTCGTCGATCCAGGCGAACTCGATAACTCGAGCAAGATTCGCAGCGATAACGTCGGCGTCGATTTCCGCTCGACCGCTTTCGTCTTCAACAACCCCACTGGCATCATCGACGCACCCACCGCGATCCGCGTCACCGGAGGCTCAGCTTACCTCCTCAACCGCGGAACGATCTCCGGCAGCGTCCAACTCGACGATTTCCGCAATTCCGTCCAACTTTTCACGGGTTCGACGATCTCGGGCGACTTGGAGCTCGGTGCCTCCCGCAATTCCCAGCTCGTCCTGAGCGGAACCGGACTCGCAGACTACAGCGAAGCCGTCGGCGGCGAGACCAAGCTCGCCGGTTACCTCTTCAAAACCGATGGCGGAACGTGGGTCGTCGATCGCCCGCTCACGGTAGGACGCTCCACCGCCGTGCTCACCGGCAGTCTTGTCGTCAACGAAACCCTCAGGAGTCCCACCGTCAATGTTGACCGCGGCGGGGCACTCTCCGGCACGGGGCGGATCATTGGCAATCTGATCAACTCCGGTTTGGTCGGCACCTCGTCCGCCGTCCCCGGCACCTTCCGAGTGGCAGGAAATTTCACGCAGACCGCTTCCGGGACGCTCCTCACCCGCCTGGCCTCCCTCTCCTCCCACGATCGGCTTGCCGTCAGCGGACGCAGCTCGCTCGACGGAACCCTCTCGCTCTCCTTGCTGAACGGCTTCGTCCCACAAGCCGGCGACCGCTTCGTGATCCTCACGTCGAAACAAGGGATCTCCGGCGAATTCGCAGCCGTCGAACAACCCATCTCCTCCGATTTGCAGATTCGCTACGGCGACCGCCGCGTTGTCCTCGTCCGCGTCGGCCCCCCAGCTCCTCCCGGAGCGCCGCCGTCGCCGATCACCCCGATCACGCCCACCGGACCCCTTCCGCCCGTCTCGCCGACCACGCCCGTCGTCCCCACGCCACCTGCCAACGCCGCCTTTGCCGGTGCCGCGGATACCTCAAATCAGCTCTCGGTTGCCCGAGCTTTGGACCGACTGGCTCTCGCCCCATCTGGTGACGCCACCGATGTCATCACCGAGCTTCGGACCTTTTCCGATCCCGGTCTCCGAGCTGCCTTCGACGAGATCTCCCCTCGCCTCTACACCGCCCTTCCCACCATCGCCTTCACCTTGGTCAACGCGCAGGATGCCCTGTTCACTGACCGCTTCGCCGCCCTCCGTTCGGGTCGGCGCGGATTTCAGGCTCAAGGCCAACCCATTGCCGATTCCCAGGTCGCCGATCGCGGAAAAGCCGTTGTCGACAAGGAAGTCGCAACCAAACAAAGCCTCAACTTCGACCCCCATCCCGACAATCCGTGGGGCGCCTTTCTCACCGGCAGCGGGACTTTTGCCAAAGCCAATGGCATCGCCGACCTCCCGGACTATCGCTTCGATACCGGCACGATCACACTCGGCATCGACCGCCGCTTTGGCCCCGCGACCTTCGGGGTGTTCTCCGGCTACAGCGGCACCCGCGCCCGCTTCGACGACGGCTCCGGCCTCGATTTGAACTCCGCTCGCTTCGGGCTTTACGGAACCTATGAGCAGGGCGGCTTCTATCTCAACTCCCTCGTCAGCGGTGCCACCCACTCCTATCGCGTCCGCCGCGACATCGACTTCGGCGACGTTGACCGCACCGCCCGCTCCCGTCCCGAAGGCGGAGAATTTCACTCCCTCATCGGTGGCGGCTACGATTATCGTGTCGGCCCCTGGACCCTGGGTGTGATCACCTCTCTTCAATACACCTACCTCGGAATCGGAGCCTTCGCCGAAGACGGAGCCGACACGCTCGACACTCGCATCGAAGACCAATCCGCCAATTCGCTCCGCTCCAGCCTCGGCGCCCGGGTTGCCTACACCGCCCAGATCTCGCCCTCCGTCACCCTCACCCCCGAAGTTCGCGCGGAATGGCAGCACGAATTCCTCGGCTACGCCCCGGTGCTCCATGCGAGCCTTGACGGCGGATCCGGCCCCGGCTTCGACGTGGACGGCGACGACCAGGCACGCAACACCCTCCTCGCCGCCGCAGGGTTAACCGCCACGTTCGGTGACCGGATTGCCGCCACCGCTTTTTACCACCCCGATTTCGGCGGCGGAAGCGTCACCGCCCACACCATCGCCGCCTCCCTCGGCATTAATTTCTAAAAACTCGAGGACGCCATTCTCCTCGAGCGACTTTCCTTCGGCGTCGAGCCTCAGCGTCTCCCCGGCCTCAGGCGTCAGGGCAACTCGACCCAATCCCCTCGTCAGATCCGTTGACCTCCCCACCCCCACCCGCGTAACCTCCGCGCCCTCATGCAAACACCAAAAGTCCTCGTCGCCGACGCCATCTCTCAGCGCGGAGTCGACGAACTCGCCGCCGGCGGAGCCCTCAATGTCACCGTTTCCACCGGTCTCCCGGAAGCCGAACTTCTCAAGATCATTCCCGAATTTGCCGGCCTCGTCGTTCGCAGCGCGACCAAGGTCAACGCCAACGTCCTCGCCGCCGCGACCAACCTGAAAGTCGTCGGACGGGCCGGTGTCGGTGTCGATAACGTCGACATCGACGTCGCCACCCAGAATGGCGTCATCGTCATGAACACCCCCGGCGGCAACACGATCTCCACCGCCGAACTCGCCTTCTCGCTCATCGTCTCCCTCGCTCGCCGCATCCCCGAGGCCGACGCGTCCCTCAAAGCCGGCCGCTGGGACCGCAAGAAATTCGAAGGCGTCGAACTCTACGGCAAGACTCTTGGCATCCTAGGCATGGGCCGCATCGGCACCGAAGTCGCCCGCCGAGCCATCGCCTTTGGCATGCGGGTCGTCGCCTACGATCCCTACCTCTCCGCCAGCCGCGCCCGGTCGCTTCAGGTCGATTTGATCGAAACCATCGACGACCTCCTGCCGCAGGCCGACTTCATCACGATGCACATGCCGCTCACCGACGAGACGAAGCACATGCTCGACGCTCGTCGCCTTGCTTTGTGCAAAAAGGAAGCCCGCATCGTGAATTGCGCCCGCGGCGGCCTCATCGACGAGACAGCCCTCAAAACCGCCCTCGACCAGGGCGTCATTTCCGGCGCCGCCCTCGACGTCTACGAGATCGAGCCCCTCCCGCCGACTTCCCTCTCCGCGACACGCCGGGCATGGTCTTCACGCCGCACCTCGGTGCCTCAACCGCCGAAGCGCAGGAAAACGTCGGGATCGAGATCGCCCAGGCCATCCGTGCCGCACTGCTCGAAGGCGAGATCCGGAACGCCGTGAACGTGCCCAGCATCGACGCCCGCACCCTCGCCACACTTGGTCCGTGGATCGACCTCTGCGACCGTCTCGGTCGCTTCGCCTCGCAGATCGCCCCCAAACGCCCGGAGACCCTCCGCGTCCGCTACTCGGGAAAGATCGCCGACCAGGAACTCACTTCAATGACGCGCTCCGTCCTCACCGGCTACCTCAAGCCCATCAGCGGTGACGAAGTCAACCAGGTCAACGCCCCAGCCATCGCGAAGAACCTTGGCCTCAAAATCATCGAGAGCCGCCACAGTGAAGCGGGCGAATTCTCCGACCTCATCGAGGTCATCGTTGAATGTGGCGACGACAAAGCCACGGTCGGCGGCACTCTCTACGGAGCAAAACCTCGTCTCGTCACCGTGAACGGACACTTCGTCGAGATCGTACCCGTCGGCACGGTGCTCCTCCTCGAGAACAAGGATCGCCCCGGCATCGTCGGCCACATCGGCACCCTCCTCGGCAAGGAAGACGTCAACATCGCCAGCATGTCGCTGAGTCGCGACGCGGTCGGCGGCACCGCCCTCACCCTTCTCAACGTCGACACCACTCCCAACGAAGCGACCATCGCTCACCTCCTCGCCGACCCCGATATCCAGTCGGCCGAAGTCATCAGGCTCTAACGCGCGGCGGCCGCCCCCCGGTCACCCGTCATATTGCCCGGCCGACCAGAGCTCCGCGTAAGCCCCACCCCGCGCCAGCAGGTCCGGCCCGGCCCCAAATTCCACGATCCGGCCGTCTTTCAGCACCGCAATTTTTCCAAATTGATGCACCGTCGCCAGCCGGTGCGTCACGATGAGCGCCGTCCTTCCCTCCATGAGATCTTCGATCGTTCCCATGATCGCAAACTCCGTGGCCGGATCCAACGCCGACGTCGGTTCGTCCAGCAGCAAGATCGGCGCATCCTTCAAAAAGGCGCGCGCGATCCCGATCCGTTGGCGCTGGCCCACACTCAAATGCCCACCCCGCTCACCAACCAGCGAATCAAACCCGTTCGGTAATTTTTCGATAAAATCCAACGCCTGCGCCCGTCGCGCCGCCTCCCTGATTTCGTCATTCGTCGCGCCCGGCCGACCGTAGGCAATATTCTCACGCACCGTGCTGGAAAAAAGCAGGGTGTCCTGAAGCACCATGCCGATCTGCCCGCGCAGCGAATCCCGCGTCACCCCGTGCACGTCCTGCCCGTCAATCGTCACCCGCCCCGCCGTCGGCTCGTAGAACCGCATCACCAAGCTCAGCAAAGTACTTTTCCCCGCCCCCGTTCCCCCGACGAACGCCACCTTCTCACCCGCCGCGATCTGCAGATCGATCCCCTCCAGCACCCGCGACTCATCCGAATATCCAAACCGCACCCCCTCGAAGGCAATCGCCCCCTCCACCTGTCGCAACGGCACCGCCTCGACCGCATCCTTCGATTCCGGCTCCCGGTCCAACACCTCAAAACACCGCTGCATCCCCGCCGCCGCGCCTTCCAAGGCCCACGCCGTGTAACTCAACTGCTCCAACGGCTGATACAACATCACCAGATACGCCGCGAAAGTCACCAGCTCCCCGATCGTCAACGCCTCGTCCAGCACCGCCCGCGACCCAACGTAATACAAGAGAGCCGTCCCCATCGCCATTAAAGTCCCGATCACCAGCGCGCTCGTCACCGACGTCACGTTCAACTTGAGATTTGCCTCCAGACTCCGCGTCGCGTGCCCGAGAAATTGCCGCACTTCATACTTCTCCCGCCCGAAAGCGTGCACCACCCGGATCGAACTCAGCCCTTCCTGCGCCACCGCCAGCACGTCGCTCTCCCGTTCCTGAATCGCCGCCGACTGCCGGCGAATGCGATCCGCGTAGTATAAGATCGCCAGGAAAACAAACGGCAGCACCGCCAGCGAGGCCAGCGTCAACCGCCAGTTCACCCAGAACATGATCGACCCGATCGTCAACAAAGTGACGATCGAGTTCAGCACCGTCGCGAAACCTTTGTTGTAAACGGTTTGAATCGCCTGCGAATCGTACGCCACCCGGAACGACGAATCCGAACTCCGCCGCGCATCGTGAAACCGCAACGGCAACGACTGCAGGCACGCGTACAAGGTCGCCCGCAGATCCAGCATCGCCTTCAATCCCGTCCGGATAAAAAGAAAGTTCGAAACCAAGTTGACGATTCCACTCAGCAAATTCAGCCCCACCAGCACCGCGCACAACCAGAACACGATCCAAACCGCTGACGTTCCTTCGCCAAACCAACTTCCCACCTGCGCCCGCGCCCGCTCAATGGCCGGACTCGACGTCGTGTCCAGCACTCCGTCGAAAATGTAGCGAATCGGCCAGGGCTTCAGCGCGTTCAATCCGATCGCGACGAGCATCGCCACCGTTCCCCCAACGGTCGGCCACACAAACGGACGAAAATAGCGCAGCGTGCGCGAGTAAACCGACATCGCGGACACGACTAACTCCTACCCCCGGAAAAGCCAAGCGTGGCGAGCGCACACTCCCAGCCTCGCACGGTGGCTTTCAGCTCAGCTGCCCTTCCAATCGGAAGATCGCACTCCCTCCTTCCGCGCATTCCCTTGCGACCCCGCATCACTTCTGCTCTCTTTTCCATCCGCATGAGCGCCGAACTACCCGTCATCCCACCGCCCGCCCGGGCCATGGACCTCGCCGCCACCACGAAGAACCCTCTTCGTAAGCTCTACTACTGGACGCTCCATTGGGCGGAGACCCCCTACGCCCTCCCCGCCCTCTTCATCGTCTCCTTCGCAGAATCCTCTTTCTTCCCGATTCCGCCCGACATTCTCCTCATGGCGATGTGCTTCGCCGCTCCCAGACGCTGGCTCACCTTCGCCCTCTGGTGCACCGTCGCCTCCGTCCTCGGCGGGATCTTCGGCTGGTACATCGGTTGGGGTCTCTGGGAAGGCGTCGGACAACCGGTCGTGAATTTCTATCACGGTCAGGAAGTGATGGAAAAAGTGCGCCTCCTCTACGACGAATACGGCTTCTGGGGCATCCTCATCGCCGCCATTACCCCGATCCCTTACAAGGTCTTTACCATCGCATCGGGCGTCTTCGAATTCTCCCTCCCCGCTTTGATTATTGCCTCGATCATCGGTCGCGGCTTCCGCTTCTTCCTCGTCGCGGGACTCATTCGCGGCTTCGGACCCCGGATCAAGCCGTTCCTTGAGAAGCACTTCGAACTCGCGATGCTCGCCGGACTCGTTCTCGGCGTCCTTGGAGTCGTTGCGATCAAGTTGATCCCCCATTAAGATGCTCTCTCCGATGGCCGACACCACCACCACCAGCGCCACCAAGGAAGAGATCAGCCGGATCGCGCGTGTTTTCCGACACCTCGGGAACCGCCTTTTCACGGGTGTCCTCGTCGCCGTTCCGCTCATCGTCACCTTCCTTGTTCTCCAGATCGCTTACAACTTCATCGACGGCATCTCGGGTCCGCTCTGGAAACGCTTTGGCTGGGAGGATATTCCCGGCCTCGGCTTCGTCAGCACACTCTTCCTCCTCATTCTCCTCGGCTACTTCGCGACCAACGTCCTCGGTCGGAAAGTCATCGACACGTTCGAAAAGATCCTGACCAAGATTCCGCTCATCGCCCCCGTTTACAATGCCGTGAAGCAAGCCCTCGAGGCCTTCAAGAACATGAGCGGCAGCAAGCAGTTCACCCGCGTCGCTTACGTGGAATACCCCTCCGAAGGCTCCTACCTGATCGCCTTCGTCACCGGCCATTTCGTTGAAACCACCACCGACATCGAGATGACCACCGCTTTCGTCCCCACTTCGCCCAGCCCACTGACCGGCTTCGTCGTCTGCACGCCCACGACCAAAGTCATCGACAGCGGCCTCAGCCTCGAGCAAGCCACCAAGATCATCATGTCCGCCGGTCTCGTCGCCCCTCACCAAGCCCCCCTCCCCCCGACCGCATCAGGCACCTCCCTGACCCCTGTTTCAGGCGTTTCTCACTGAACAAAACTGCCCCTTAGCGCGTCTCATGTGCGTAACCAATTGCATCATGAAAAACCCATACGCCAAGTTGAACGACATGCATCTCTCCCTCGCGGATCTCATCGAGGCCATTTCCTCGGTCGCGAAGAATAACGGCGAAACCGTCGCCGCCGTTGCCGACCTCATCGAAACCGGTCGGGTTCAGATCGAATCCCCCACCGGCAACAAACGCATCAGGCTCGCTTGAGCGACACGTCGCCAGCACTTGGTTCTCTCGACGTCGTCCCAGCAGGGAAGACGTCGCCGACACTTCTTATCAGGATCGCTGAAACGCAGATGCTCCGGAAGTCTTGAAAATCCTGTAAATCCGTCTCCCGATCACTAACCTCGCCAGAGTGATCGACCGCTACAGCCTACCCGAAATGCGCTCCCTCTGGAGCGACCAGCGCAAACTCGAGATCTGGCTCGAAATCGAGACCCTCGCCTGCGAGGCCATGGCGGACTTGGGCCAGATACCCAAGTCCGACGCCGAAGCGATCCGCGCCCGCGGTAAATTCGACATCGCCGAAGTCCTCGAAATCGAGAAGCGCACCAACCACGACGTCATCGCTTTCCTCGAAAACGTCGCGAGCTACATCGGCCCCGAAGCCCGCTGGGTCCACCAAGGCCTCACTTCCTCCGACCTCCTCGATACCACCCTCGCGGTCCAGATGATGGAGTCCATCGACCGCCTGCTCGCCGACCTCGACGCTCTGCGCTCCGCCATCGCACTCCGCGCCAAGGAACACAAATACACCCCCATGATGGGCCGCAGCCACGGCATCCACGCCGAACCCATCACCTTCGGCCTCAAACTCGCCCTCATGTACGACGAGTTCGGCCGCGCCGCCGAGCGCCTCCGCCAGACCCGGGAACGCGTGCGCGTCGGGAAGATCGCCGGAGCCGTCGGCACCCACGCTCACCTCGACCCCCGCGTCGAGACCTACGTCATGGACAAGCTCGGCCTCACCGCCGCGCCGATCTCCACCCAGATCGTCCAGCGCGACCGCCACGCAGAATTCATGACCACTCTCGCTCTCGTCGCTTCCTCGATCGACCGCTGGGCCACCGAATTCCGACACCTTCAGCGCACCGAAGTTCTGGAAGTGGAGGAATATTTTTCCGCCGGTCAAAAAGGCTCTTCCGCCATGCCCCACAAACGCAATCCCATCACCGGCGAACGCCTCTCCGGCCTCGCCCGCGTCATCCGCAACAACGCCGGAGCCGCCCTCGAGGACGTCGCCCTCTGGCACGAGCGCGACATCTCCCACTCCAGCGTCGAGCGCATCATCCTTCCCGATAGTTGCACCCTCCTGGACTACATGCTGCACAAGCTGACGAACCTCGTCGCAAAGCTCCTCGTCTACCCCGAGAACATGCAGCGCAACCTCGACCTCACCCTCGGCCTCTACGCCAGCCAGTCCGCGCTGCTGCAACTCACCGAAGCGGGCCTCGAGCGAAAGACCGCCTACGAAGCCGTCCAGCGAGCCGCCATGCGCACCTGGTCCGAGAAAATCCCGCTCGCCCAAACCCTGGCCGAAGAACCCAGCGTCGCCGAACACCTCAACCCCGCCCAGGTCGCCGATGCCTGCGCCATTGAACGCCACTTCACCCACGTCGATGCCAAATTCAAAGCCGTCGGCATCGCGGATTAAATCTTCACGCTCTCCTCGTCACCGTATTCTCAGCGCTCTTTGTAACTTCTCTTCAAAGAATCCCATCCTATCCATGAAGAATCTTCTGCGGTCGCGTCCCCTCATCCTCGCCTTCTGTGCGGTTAGTTTGTCCGCCTGCGACCCCGCCCCGCCGGCCGCGCCCGAAGCCACGCCGACCCCCACCCCCGAAGCCACCCCAACACCGGCTCCCACCCCCGAACCCACCCCGACTCCGATCAACACCGCCGCCGAGGTCTCCATCCTCGGCTACCATCGTTTCGAAGATCCCGCCCGCGATCCTCTGGCCATCACCACGGAAGAATTTCGTGCCCAGATGCAGGCCATCAAGGACGCCGACATCCCCGTCATCCCCATGGCCGATTTCCTCGCCTGGCGCCGCGGTGAAAGATCCATCCCCGAACGCTCCATCGTCATCACCATCGACGACGGCTACGACGACACCTACACCCTGGCCTGGCCCATCCTCAAGGAGTTCGGCTACCCCTTCACCTTCTACGTCTACACGGATTACATCGACGTCGGAGGCCGCGCCATCACCTGGGACGAACTGACCACCATGAAAATCGCCGGCGTCGACATCGCCAGCCACACCGTCTCTCATTCCAATCTCGCCAAGCCCAGCACGAAAAACCTCCGAGGCCTCGCCTACCCGGAATGGCTCGAAGACGAACTCGCCGGCTCAAGGAGAACGATCAGCGAGAAGCTCGGCATCAACGTGACCACCCTCGCCTACCCTTACGGAGTCAACAACGAGACCGTGCGCGCCGCCGCGGAGGCAGCTGGTTACGAGGCGTCCTTCACCGTCGTCGGCCAGAAAGGGCTTCACGATACCGAGAAGCACTCGATCGGTCGCTACATCGTCCAAAGCGACAAGGACTTTACCTTCACGAACGCTCTCAAATTTGGCGGCGGCACCGCCGGCATCCAATCCACGGCGGGTCCCGCGGCGGCGTCGATGATCACCGTCCCAATGCACGGCACCGCTACCTCCGACCAGCAACCTACACTCAAAGCCAACCTCGCCACCCTCGGCGACCTCGATCCGAACACCGTTGAGATGCGCGTCAGCAGCCTCGGTCTCGTCGATGCGAATTACGATCCGACCACTCAACTGATCACCTACAGAATGCCCATCCGCCTCGTTCCCCAGACCTACACCGTCGAGGTCGCGGGCCGCGCCGGCGGCAAGAAAGTCGAGGCCCAGTGGAGCTTTGACTACGATCCGGCCGCCGAAATCGCCCCCGAACCCGCCGAACTGATTCCCCCGGCAAAAGAAGACGCCCCCATCCCCGAGATGATCCCCGCCGCCTAGTTCCATCCAGAACCTCCGTCACCCAAAATGGCCGAATCCCCGGACCAACTCGTCTCCGTCCCCAACCACCACGAACTGTCCGATCCGCGTGACCGGCACTCCCCCGGTCACCCATTCTTCCTCCAGCCGCCGAGCGTCCTCCCCCGCCACCGCGAACAGTAACTCGTAGTCCTCCCCGTCGGAGATCGCTTCCGCAACCGAACAGCCCTCAGAGCGAGGAATGGCCGCCCGATCCACGCGAAACCCCACCCCACTCGCTCGCGCCATCCGTGGCAGATCGCTCCCCAGCCCGTCGCTGAGATCCATCATCGCTCGCACGCGAAAATTCCCGGTCAGCCTCCGCGCCTCCGCCACCCGTGGCTCAAAATCCAGGTGCCGCCCCGAACGCAGGCTTCCCCCCAGCCGTCCGGTTACGAAGATCGCATCCCCCGGTCGCCCGCCGCTCCGCAGCGCCAGCCGCTCCGGCTCAACCCGCCCGGTCAGCGCCACCGAAACAAACACCCCACCCGGCGACCTCGCGGTCTCACCCCCGACCACCGATACACCGAACGCATCCGCCGCCCGCCCGATTCCGGCGTAGAGCCCCTCCAGCCAAGCGACCTCCCGATCCGCCGGCAACGCCACCGTCACCAACGCCGACTCCGGTTCACCCCCGCACGCCGCCACGTCACTGATCGCCCGGCACAACGCCTTCCATCCCACCCGCTCCGGCGCATCCGCAGCCAAAAAATGCACATCCTCCAACACGCAATCTGTCTTCAACAGCTGCAATCCCCGCGACGCCCGCACCACCGCGCAGTCATCCCCCGGCCCCTCGACCACTCCCGGTCTCATCCGGAGTCCCGCCGTCAGCCGCGCCACCAGCTCATCCTCCGGCAATTCCCCCGCCGTCACAGATCCAACCCCGGAAAGAACGCCAGCATCGCCAGCGTCGTTCCATTGAAAAGCGCGTGCATGAGAACACTCGTCCACACGCTCCCCGTCAGTTCGTAAGCGAGTGCAAACGTCACGCCCAGCAACGCCAGCGGGGCGAAACCAACCAAACTCCCGTGGATCGCGGCAAAAAGGAGAGCCGTCACCCCGATCGCCGCCCACCGACCCCCGTACCGCCGCAGCACCCCGTAAAGATAACCGCGGAAAAAAAACTCCTCCGCCAACGGCGCAACCACCGCGGCCATCAGCACGACAGCCACCCAGTCGCCCGGCGTCGCCGTCGTTTTCAGAAACTCCACCGTCCGGTCCCCCACCTCCTCCGGAAACCACCGCGTGAGCCATTCCTGCATCAACAGGATCACCGGAAAAATTGCCGCGATCCCCGCGATCCCAACCAACGCGCACCGCCGCCAGTTCCCCGGCTTCAAACCAAACAATCGAACCGGATTCTGCCCCCGATAAATCAGGAAGCCCACCGCCATCAGGAGCACCATCAACCAAAACGTGATGACCGCTTGAAACAGCTCCCCGCTGATCGGTGCCCGCTCCGCCTCCGGCGTCGGAATTGCGATCATCATCAAAAAATAAACGCAGATCCCTCCCACAAAGATCCCGTCTCCAATCCGGTAGGAATCTCCGGCGACCACCCCAGCATCCTCCGCCGGCCAGGCCCGCAGCAACCAAACCCAAACCCCAACTCCCAATACGGAACCGGCTAACAATCCAACGAGCAAACTCACTTCAAAGCGGCAGCTTCCAGTTGCCGTGTCCGGGATTTGAACCATTCATCACCCCTACGGCGCAAAGAACGAAGGCAGCAAGTAGGTCCGCCCAGGTTGCAGCTCCGGCATCCCTTTGAGCAAATCGACCTCGACCGTTGCCCCGCCACCCCAACGCGATTCACCCAGCATCCTGAAAAAATTTCCGAAAGAATAATTCCTTTCGTAGGTCACGATCCGCGCCCCCGGTGCCGCGCCCAATTCCATCGCTTTCGCGTAAGCGTCCTCGATGTAACCCAGCTGATCCACCAGCTTCGCCTCGAAGGCATCTTCACCACTCAGAATCCGCCCGTCCGCCACGCCCTCCCGCAGCCCCGCCTCGTCCAAGCCCCGCGACTCAGCCACGATTCCCACAAATTTATCGTAGCTCTGCATCACCAAGCCCTGCACGTAAGCCGCCTCCTCCGGCGTCACCTCCCGCGCCCCGTTCAGCATATCCTTGAACTTCCCGCTTTTGAAAACGATGGCGTCCAACCCGACTTTCCCGAACAGATCCTTGTAATTCAGCGTCGAAATAATGACGCCGATGCTCCCCGTAAAAGTCGTCTCGTTGCACATCACCCAGCTCGCTCCGCAGGCGGCGTAGTAGGCTCCGGATGCCCCGATACTGTTCATGAAATACACGACGGGTTTCTTCGATTTGAGCTTCTCGATTTCGTGATAGATCACGTCCGACGCGGTGATTTCACCACCGGGCGAGTCTACCGTCATCACCACGGCCTTGACCTCCGGATCGTTTGCCGCCTGCCGAAACGCTGCTTTCAAATCTTCAACCATCGAATCCCCCAGACTCCCCGGCGATCCGTAAGCGATCACGCCATCCATCGGGATCACCACAATCTTGGCTCCCCCGTCCCCACTCCCCGGCAGCAAAAGCTTCTCGTCGAACGAAGTCGGCTCCGTCTCCAGCGCGATCCCCGACGCCGAACTCGCCCCCAGCCCCAGCAGCAAAGCGCCGTTCACGAAGACGCTCAAACATAGCAACAAAAACAGCACGATAATCGCGCATCCCGATTTCCTCATAAGCCCCGCAACCTGCCTCCATCCCGCCCGCCCCACAAGTGCGCAATTCGCCGGGAACACCGCTTCGACCAGAGTGCCACCAACCTCCCGCTCGCCAGCGACCTTCCGCCCCTGCGCCTTCCTACCGTCCGCCGTTCAGGGTTTCGACCCAGTGCGTCATGAAGAAACGCTTTTCCGTTGGCAGCAACGTGTCGGCACTCCCGATGATCGGGCGTAGCGCGGTCATCATCTGCAGCGACACCACGATGTAGATGATCATCCACACGCCGAGTCCACCGTTCCCACCGCCCCAGACCCTCCGCCCGGCGTCACCAAGTAGGCGCAGGCCGAAGATCACCGCGACAAGCCAGAACACGAGGTGCAATCCGCCCATGAACGCGATCGAGTCCGTCGATTGCGAGAATACCCAGGCGACCGGCGCAAATCCGACCAACAACAACGCGGTCAAACACACCGCCGCAGCGAGCATCCCCGCGACCGTCGCCCCACCGACGTCCGCACCACTCAGGCAAAGAAAAATGTAGAGACTCGGCAGGCAAATGAGCGCCGCCAACGCCGATCCAACCACGATCTTCGTGGGCGCGATCCAGAGTTGCTCGCCCCCCGTGAGACTCCCGGCGACCAGACCGTAGATCAGCAAGCCGAGCGTCGTCGGCAAGAGCAATGCCAGGAGCACCGCGCCCGCCCGGCGACCGCAAAGCTCGAACAGCAATCGCCCGGGTCGCTTGAGCAACGCCTCGACGACGTTCATCGAGCGCGGCGCGACCTCCATGGGTTCGAGATCGTACCGGTGGTCACCGGGGGCGGGTTGGTTCTGCGGAGATGGATTTTCTGATTTCATGGTTGTTGTTTGAGGTTGGTGAGTCGGTGAGCCGCCCGGGCGACGGATTCGAAGAAGTTGCCCCGCAGCGGATCCTCCCGCAGGAACTGCACGGGCAAATTCGGGCTGCCAATGAAGGGCCGGAGAGTCCAGGAGAGTTGGCTGCCCAGGAGAAGATTGCCCGCCAGCCAGCCGGCGAGAACGAGGCGGGCCGCACCGCGCGTCGCGCAGACGTTGACCAACAGGCCATACAAACAGCGATTACCCACGACGCCCGCGACCGCGATCACCGCGACGTGGGCCAGCAAGGTGAGGCTGTGACCGCCGGTCGAATTCCCGTCCACGAGCGGCGGCGTGTTCCAAAGCAGGAACAGCATGATCGGCGCGAAGGCGGCCAACACGATCGCCGCGATGGCAAAGCTCATGAGGATCGCCGTCGTCGTCTGGCGGAACCCCAACCCGCTCCCAATCACCAAACCCAGCAGGCCGTTCAGGAGCGCATTCCCGCCGCAGGTCAGCAGAATCAGCAGCGGGAACTTGATCGCCGTAAAAACCGACTGCGTCCCGTCGCGCCACAACCCCAGCGTCGATCCATAGACCCCGCAGCCAGCGACGATGACCACGCTGCACGCGACGGGCCACCGCCAGCCGGGTTCAGTCGTCCAGTCGACCAGACGTTCCGCATCTCCGCGCAGGATGAATTTGAACCGCCGAAACATGCCCGCAAGGTCGCGGGGTCAAATGAAGCGACGATGAAGACCGCGTGAAATGTCCGAGAAGAAATTGCCCCACTCGTGCCGTTTGGCGTTGATCCCGTTCCCTCATGGAAACGGCGGGTAACCACGGACGAAGCGCTGAAGTCCAACTAAGGCCGGACATATGCTCCGCCCGACAAGCCCCCTAATGCTGAACATCGGACCGGGAGTTAAACGCGTAGTCGCGAACACAGCAGGGCAAATCAAGCGTCCGGGGGTCGGCCCGGATCGCGGAAATTCTCGGAAAGATCTATTCGCGAAATTCGATCGGCAATTCCGAGCGCAAACGCGTTTTCAGACGGTCGCAAACTTCGTTCACTTCGTCCGTCGTGAGCGTTCGCTCGGGGGATCGGAAAGTCAAGGAGAAGGCCAAAGACTTCTTTCCCACACCCAGCTTCTCGCCGGTCGCATCGGCGAAAACGTCGAACAGCCGCACCGATTCCAGCAGCTCTTCGCGACCGCCCCGGACGCACGATTGCACGCGATCCCACTCGATCTCGCTCGGCAGGATCGCCGCGAAATCCCGCGAGATGGCGGGAAATTTCGGCAACGGCCGCACGGTCGGTGCCCGCGACGCCGCGACCTCCAGGCAATCGAGTCGCACCTCCGCAACCAACACCGCGTCACGAGCGTCGATCTCCCGCGCGGCCGTCGGCGTGAGCTGGCCGGCAATGCCCGCGACGAAGCCACCAACGATCATCTCCAACGCCAACCCAAACGACGGATGCGCGATCGGATTCCAGGTCACCCCCGGAACCAGCGCTTCGATCACACCCTTCAAATCGTAGAGATCGACCGCCTTCTGATCGCCATCCCGCCACGTCCCTGCCGAGCGAGGCCCGGTCATCACGAACGCAACTTTCCGAAGCTCTTCCTCCTCGCCGGTCGAGAACACCCGCCCAATTTCGAAGAGCCGGATCGATTCCACCCCGTGGTTCAGGTTGCGGTGCGTTGTCGCCAACAGAGCCTCCACCATGCTCCCACGCAGGGTCGCCTGCTCTTCGCCAAGGGGATTGCGCAGCCGGATGAGGTCCGGGTCAACCTCTCCCGCTACCAATGCTCCGGTCCGGGCTTCGCTGAAGCCCTCGCCGCGCAGCCGGTGCCGCAATTCCATCGAATCGTCGTAAGCTTGATCCGACTCCGACGAAGGTGCCGGAGAACCCGAGATGGTTCCCTCGAGCTTGTCGATGCCGGTCAGCCGGATCACCTCTTCGATGAGATCAACCTCGCGCGTAACGTCACCGCGGAACGATGGGACGGTCCAAGTGGACTCGGTCTCGTCGCCCGAAGCTCTTCCCAATCCAAGCGCCGTGATCGCTGCATTGATTTCCGCGTTCGAAATTTTCGATCCCAGCAAATTTCGACAACGCTCGTATCGCAAGCGAACCGGCACCGACGCCGACGGGGATTTGCCCGCGACGACGACACTTTCGTCGGCCGTTCCCCCCGCGACTTCGACGATGAGCGCCGCCGCCCGCGCCGAGGCTCGGAGCACGCCCGCCGGATCGACGCCTCGCTCGAAGCGGTAGCTCGATTCACTGGAAATTCCCAATTCGCGCGAAGTCCGCCGGACTCGCGGTGCCACGAAAAACGCACTCTCGAGAAGAATGTCGTTCGTCGACTCGGTCACACCCGACTCGGTCCCGCCCATCACACCCGCGATCGCCACCACTCCGTTGGAGTCCGCGATCACCCCGTCACCCGCCCGTAACGTGTAGGTCTCCCCGTCGAGCGCCTTCATTCTCTCGCCCGCCTCCGCGGCTCGCGCCGTCAGCGTCGAGGTCGTTTTCGCCGCGTCGAACGCGTGAAGCGGCTGACCCAGTTCAAACATGACGTAGTTCGTGACGTCGACAACGTTGTTGATCGGCCGCAGCCCGACGGCCACCAGCCGCTGCCGAAGCCAATCGGGACTTGGTCCAACGCGAACACCGGAGATTCGGCGCAAACTGTAAAAAGGACAGATCTCCGCGTCCGCCGTCTTGGCGATCACTGAATCTTCTTTCGTCGGAACGTCCGGCGCTGCGGGCAGCTTTAAAGCCGCGCCAGTCAGCGCCCCGATCTCCCGGGCGACGCCGACGTGGCTCAGCCAGTCAGGACGGTTTGGCGTGATCTCGATCTCGAACACCGAATCAGCCGGAAAGAGCGTCCCAATCGCGGCACCGACCACAGCATCCGTCGGCAAAATGAGCAATCCGTCCGCGTCTTCCGCGAGCCGAAGTTCCTTCGCGCTGCAGAGCATTCCTTCGCTCTCCACCCCCCGCAATTTTCCCACCTTGATCTTGAAATCACCCGGCAGGACCGCGCCCGGCAATGCAACCGGGACTTTGTCGTTCACTTGGTAGTTCTTCGCACCGCAGACGATTTGCCGCGGATGCTCGCTCCCGTCCGCCACCCGGCACACGCTCAATCGGTCCGCGTTCGGGTGCGGATCGGACGAAAGAATTTGCCCCACGACGACGTTTGGGAAATCCGCGCCACTCTTCGCGACCGACTCGACCTCCAAGCCGGCCAGCGTGAGACGATCAGCAAGTTCATCCACCGATTCCGGCAGAGTCACGTGGTCCTTAAGCCAATTAACAGAAATTTTCATGGGTCAGGAAATTAAGCCGCCGCGCTGCCAAGTTCGCGGCCGCCGTGGGCAACGACGGCGACGGCCCTCAGCGTTCAAAATTGCTTCAAAAAGCGAAGATCGTTTTCGACGAGCATCCGAATGTCGGAGATGCCGGTCAGGTTCATTGCGAGGCGGTCGAGGCCGAAGCCAAAGGCAAATCCCGTGACCGTCTCCGGGTCGTAAATGCGGTCCTTCCGACTGTCGCAAATCCGTTCGAACACCGCGGGATCGACCATCCCGCAACCCGCGAGTTCCATCCACTTCCCACCCAGCGCGGTTGCACGAATGTCGATTTCGTAGCTCGGCTCCGTGAACGGGAAAAAATGCGGGCGAAACCGGATCGTCGTCTCCCGCCCCAGCAACTCTCGGAAGAAAAACTCCAACGTCCCCTTCAGGTCCGCCAGCGTCACACGCTCCGCAACGTAAAGGCCCTCCATCTGCGTAAACTGCGCCAGGTGCGTCGCGTCAACTTCGTCCCGGCGGTAGGCCGAACCCGGTGCGATGATGCGAATCGGCGGCGGCAGCGCCTCCATGGTCCGGACCTGAACCGATGACGTGTGCGTTCTCAAAACCCGCCCGTCCGGCAGGAAAAAGGTATCTTGCTCGTTGCGCGCCGGATGGTCGGCTGGCGTGTTCAGCGCGTCGAAACAATGCCACTCGGTCTCGATGTCGGGTCCGTCCGCGAGGGAAAATCCCATGCGTCGAAAAATCCGGATCGCCCGGTCCTGCAACGTCGTCAGCGGATGGATCGAACCCAGCTCCGGTAGGATGCCGGGCAAGGTCGTGTCCACTCCGGCCAGCGCAGTGGCGTCCCGTTCGGCGGTCAACGCCGCGAGCTTCTCGTCGAGCGCCGCCCCGACCGCAGTCCGAAGATCGTTGAGAGCCTTGCCGATGCGCGGTTTATCCTCCTTCGAGACCGTCCGCATGCCGTCGCTCAGCTTCGTGAGCGCACCGGAGCGCCCGGTGTATTTCACCCGGGCGGCCTCGAGATCCTCCGACGTCTGCACGCCGGAAATCGCGGCGATTGCCTCGCCGCGGAGGGACTCCATTTCGTCTTCCATTCCCACGACGGGCGGAAAGACTTAGGCGGCCTTCTTCTTGTCTTCGAGGGCGGCGATCGCCTTCTTGACGATCACGGCGAAGGTGGCTTCCTCCATCACCGCCATGTCGGCGAGAACCTTGCGATCAAGCTCGATGCCCGCGAATTTGAGGCCTTCCATGAAGCGGCTGTAGGTGATGCCTTGATTGCGAACCGCGGCGTTGACGCGGTTAATCCAGAGCGCACGGAAGGTGCGTTTCCGGGTCTTGCGATCGCGATAGGCCCAGTATTTGGCCTTGGTTTGCGCGTCCTTCGCGTAACGAAAGAGTTTGGAACGGCGTCCACGGTATCCCTTGGATGCAACGATGACCCGCTTACGGCGGGCGCGACTGGCTGGAGCATTGGTTGCTCTTGGCATGATGTCAAAATCCCGCGTCGAGCGGGACCTCCGTGGAGCGGACTGTTTTTATATTCGGATCCCGGGCCTCATCTGCTCCGTTATCCCGCTCACGCGGGAAGACCGTGGGATCGATTGATTTTAACCGGTTATCGGTTCGAGAACGGTAGGTTCAATTTGACCTTCGCGACGTCTCCGTCGGCGACGATCCCGGCTTTCGCCAGATTGCGCTTCTGCTTGGCAGTTTTGCAGGACAACAGATGTCGTCGTCCCGCTTTCGAACGCAAAATTTTGCCCGAAGCGGTCACTTTAAACCGCTTCGCCACCGCTTTTCTCGTCTTACTGCGTGCTATGGACTTTGGCATGGGACCGTGGAGAGTAGCGAGGAGCGCAAGCGGCGCAACGTAAATCTCAATAAATCTTCCTACGATTTTGCGGCTCGGCGTTCGGCCTCGGCCTTGATCTGCCGCACCGTCTTCTTCACTTCGCCGACGGCGGCACCGCGCGCCAGTATCGCGAGCTTGGACTTCGGCTGCACGTAGTTCGTGTATTTGAGCAAGGTTCCATTCTCGAACGGCTCAACGACCATCGACCCGTCCGAGACGTCAGCCGTGGTCGATTCCAGCAGCGTCCACTTCACCGTCGTCGAATCAGCCGTCTCGGTGAACGTGTTACGAACGGTATTACTCGACTCGCCGACAACCGGCATCTTCGAGGTGTATTTGACGTCGACCACGTTCGCCGACGGCTGATCGACCACCTCCGCCGCGACGATGTTCGGCTGGTAATCCGGCGCTGCTTCGTAGTCACGAAAGAGCTTGGTCAAGGTCGCCAATGGCGCGGCAACCTTCGTGAGCACGGTGATCTCCGGCCAAGGGCCGCCCTCCTCTTCTTTCTCGGAGATAATCATTTCCCCGTCGTTGAGCTTAGCGATTTGATCGGCGGACAGACCGTCCGACGGCGCGGCCAACGGAGAATGGGAGGCGGCGACGCTGAGGAGGGCCGCCAGCACGGCAGGGGCAATTCTTTTCTTCATAGACACTGAGTTCGAACCTGAGGACCGGGGCGGACTGCTGTCAAGTCGCTCTGCCCAACCAACGATCCCAATACCGGCCCAGAAGATTCACGTTCTTAAATGCGGCGGAATGGTGTAGCTTTATGCTCAGATGGCGAACAGCAGCTCGATTCGACCGACGCAGGAAGCGGTATTGCTCTTCGTTGCGTTAACGACGTGCGCTTTGTTTGGCTCACTGCTCACGAGCCGCATCGCCGAACGCCTGCTCTTCGACGGGATGCAAGCCGACGCCGAAGACATCGCCCGAGCCGCCGCGCTGCTGATCAATCCGGCCGCGCACAACGAAATTGCGGCAACGCGCGTCATGTGGACCGATCAACACAAATCCGCACTCGCGCCGCTCGTTGCCCTTCACAAAAATTTTCCGGCCTTGGCGCGGATCCGCAGCGTCACCCGGGACGGCGGCGCCCTCACCGTCGTCCTGGATACCGAGACCGTCGCGGGCGAGATCGGACTCACGCGACCCGTTGATCCCCTCGAAATCGGTCGACCGCTTCCGAGCGATGAGGTGAGCGAGACCGATATCCTCAACGCCGCCATCCAAACCTCGGCAGCGACCTCAGAAGACGAGACCGATCCGACGACCTACGGCAGCTTCCTCTCGGGAGCCGCCCCGATCGCAGGTGGGAACGCCGCCGTCGAAGCCGAACTCGACGTCAACAAGCAGGAATACTCGCTCGGCGAAGTCCAAGCCTGGGCCCGAGCCGGCGGCGCGCTCGCCATTTTTGCCTCGGGAATCGTGTCCGTCATTTTTTTCTCGATCCGCTCGGCGCACGTGGCGGCGATGACCGCCGGAGCCGAGACTGAGCAAAGCCACTCCTGGCTCCGACGTCGCAACGAGACGCTCGTCCGCGCACTCGGGCAGATCGTGCTCCACCGCGGCTTTACGGACAACGTCCTGCTTTGGGACGGCGAGACCGAACACCTTCTTGGTATCGAGAACGCCGCCATGCCGCTCACGCTCGACGGCTGGATCGATCTCATTCATCCCGACGATCAACAAAGCATTCGCCGAATGGTCGCGAACGCCACGCCGGATCATCCCATTTTCGAGGGCGAGTTCCGCGCCCGGCACGCGGACGGGACGTGGCGGTGGTTCCAGGAGCGCGGCTCACTTGCCCCCGCGGAATCCGGCGGTGAATTCGCCGCCGCCGACAGCGTCCTCCTCGACATCACCACGCGCAAACTCGAACAGGAAGAACGCGCCGCGCTCGCCCTCATCGCCAGCCACACGTACGACGGCGTCTCCCTCCTCGACAGCGAGGGTCGGATCGGCTGGACCAACAGCGCGTTCGAACGCCTCACCGGATACTCCGATGCCACCGCCGACGGCCAACTGATCGCTCCTCTGCTCACCCGCGGGGAATCCGCCGACGGCGTCCATCAGCTCCTCGACGCCGCCCGCGCCGGCGATGGGCACGTCGCGCAAGTTGAACTCGTCCGTGCGGATGGGGAGAAATATTCGGCCCAGCTCGAGATCCAACCTCTGCGTGATGACGAGGGGAACATCTCCCGCCTCGTCGCGATCCAAAGTGACGTCACCGACGCTAAGAAATTCGAGCGCCGCCTCGTGACCGCCCGCGATGCCGCCGAATCCGCCGACCGCGCCAAGAGCGAATTCCTCGCCGTCATCAGCCACGAGGTCCGCACCCCGCTCAACTCGATCATCGGATTCACCAACCTGCTCCTCGAATCCAGGCTCTCCGACCAGCAACGCGACTACATCGACACCATCCGGTCGAGCGGCGACAACCTTCTCCTTCTCATCAACGACATTCTGGACTTTTCCAAAACGGAAGCCGCCTCCGTCCGTCTCGAACGCAAACCTTTCGCCATCCGCCCCTGCCTCGAAGAAGCTCTCGACGTTCTCGCGCAGAACGCGGCCATCAAGGAGATCGAACTCCTCCTGGACATCGGGCCGGAAGTCCCGGCCACCGTGATCGGCGACCGCGCTCGGCTTCGTCAGATCATCCTCAACCTTGCCGGCAACGCGGTAAAATTCACCTCCGACGGAGAGGTCTGCGTAAACGTCCGCTCCCTGAGCGACGCCGATGGCACCCACTCGCTTCGCTTCGAAGTCCGCGACACCGGACCCGGACTCTCGTCCGAGCAGCAGTCTCGGCTTTTCAAGCCGTTCAGCCAAGCGGATCAATCCGTCACTCGAAAATTTGGTGGCACCGGACTCGGTCTCGCCATTTCGAAAAGCCTCGTCAACCTCATGAAGGGCGAAATCGGTGTCGAGAGCCAGACCGGCTCCGGCTCCACGTTCTGGTTCGAAGCTCCCTACGAAGCCACGGCCACTCCCGACCCCGTGACCGCTCAGATCGATCGCCTTAGCGGCCTCCGTGTCCTCCTAGCCGAGAAAAATGCCGCTCAACGTCAGCTCCTCCTCGGCCAACTCGTCCGCTGGGGCCTCCACGTCGAAAGTTGTCGGAGCGGTCGCGAGGCCATCTACGCAGCAGACCATCGGCGATTCGACATTGCCCTCGTCGATGGCTTCCTTCCTGACATCGACGGCCACGGACTCGCCGAGCGCCTCCGCCGGACTCCCCGCGGCGGCACGTCAGCCGTCATCCTCATGGCACCCGCCAGCCTCGTGAGCGAACGCGACACGATTGTCGCCGCAAACTCCTCCATCTACCGCCTGACCAAGCCAATTCATCTCGGCGAACTCGCCGACGTCCTGCTCCAGGCAAGCCACCGCGCCGGCGAACGGGTCACTCAGAAAGCCGCTCCCCTCGAAGCGACCGCTCCAGCTCCCGGCCTCGGGCTCGCGTCCTCGTCGCGGACGACAACGCCATCAACCGCAAACTCATCGACAAAATTCTCATCAAACTTGGCCACCGACCCAGCGTCGTCTCCAACGGCCTCGAATGCGTCGACGCCCTGCGCACCGGGGAGTTCGACCTGGTCCTCATGGACGTTCAAATGCCGGAAATGGACGGCCTTTCCGCCACCCGCCGCATCCGCGAACTCGGAATGAGCATCCCCATCATCGCGCTCACGGCGAACGCGATGCCCGAAGACCGCAAACACTGCATGGAAGCTGGGATGACCGATTACCTCTGCAAACCCATCCGCGCCGAAGCTCTCGCCGAAACCATCGAACGCTTCGCGCAAGTCACTTCGTAACGCCAGCCCCAGTTCGATTCCCTTCCATCCAACAATCGGAGTGGAGCGGGTGAAGGGGTTCGAACCCTCGACATCGACCTTGGCAAGGTCGCACTCTACCACTGAGTTACACCCGCGTTACACGCAAGTGGCAGAATACGGATTCCGATCCGGTCGTCAACCCGTTCTTTTTCGAAAGAAGCGGTCTAGAACCCACTTGAAAATGATCCGGTGGCGACCGTTTCTCCGCGGATTTGCCAGAACGAGGCGTCCCCTAGCCAACCGCTAGCCGCGCTCACCCCCGAACTCGAGCATCCATGATCCACCGCCACGGAATGGCACCATGACTCAGGATCCAGTCGTTAAACTGCTTGAGCGACCAACCTTCGCCGACGACGAAATGGGCGTGAAGGCTCTCGACCTCCAAACGCCCCAGCAGGTAGCTCATCGGAACGGTCGGCGAAGACGTGTACCAATTCACGTCTCCCTGCGCGCGACGCCGGGTGAAACCAACGCCTTCCATCAACAAATTGCACGCGCCCCCGTAGGACAATTTCCCAGTGTGTAGCCCGCAATCAACCACGATCCGGTGCGCCCGCCAGAGCGCATCGTGGAGTTGGATGAGCTTCGCTTCCGGCAGCGTCACCAGACCTTCGTCAACGCACATTTTTTCACACCAGAGCGTCCAGCCTTCGTAATAAATCGCGTGCGCAAAAAGCCGCCGCAGCTTGCTTTTGTGGCGGTTCTGAATCGCAAACTGGAGGTGATGCCCTGGGTAAGCCTCGTGCGCCGCGGTAAATTCAATCCCGAAGTGCTGGCGAATCTCCGCCTCGCGTTTGGCCGGCGTGTCGACGGTCAGGCTTAAATCGTTGACCCAGAAAATTCCCACCTGCCGCCGCGAGAAGGCCGGCGGCTGGTTGTAGGCTGCAGTCGGAAAATGGTGCCGCAAAAAATCCGGCACCGGCAGGACCTCCAGCGATTCCCCCTTCGGCAGCGTCACAACGTCCAAGTCCCGGAGCCGCTCGAGAATTGCCGCGGTCGTCGCCCGATACTCATCGATGAGCGGACGATCGGGTGCCCATTTCGCCGCGGCGGCATCAATGGCGGAACGCGCGTCCTTGTAACCGCAACGCTTGGCCTCCGCCTTGAGTTCACTCCGGAGCTGCGCGATCAGCTCCCATCCGTCCGCCTCGATCTCGGCAACGGATTGATCAAATCCCATCCGTTCCCTCACCAACACCGCAAGCGCGTCACGGCCGACCGCGAATCCTCCAGCCGGCCCCGGACGCTTTCGAACGATGGTTTTCGCGTAGCTCTCCAACGCGGCGGACGCCCGCGAGATTCCATCCTTCGTTCCCTCTTGGTGAGGCGACACTGCCAGCAGCGTCTCCTCCAATCCGCGCAGAAAATTGATCCCTCCTTCACAGGATTTCGTCGCGAGCTGCGTCCAAAGTGGCACCGGCTCTCGCAGGCACTTCGCACCATTCCGCAGATACTTCGGGATCTGATTCAAGCGCGACTCGATCGCCGGCAGCGCTTTCGAGAGGTCCTTGGCGTTCCGAACAACGAGGTCAAAAATTGAGCCGATTGCCGCGTCGACGTGAATCTGAGGGTTCTTGCGCCAACGTTCGAATTCACCATCGAGCACCGCGCTCGTCCGCAGATCCGCCAGCATTCCCCGTCGGTCGAGGTAATCGTCACCCCGAAAAACCGCCTCCGGCAGCGCCTCGATCTCGGCGGTCGCCCGCGCCGTTAAAGCGTTCTGTGCGCGGTAGTCACCCGGCGCGTTGGCCCCGAGCCGGGAGTCGAATTGGTCCAAGCCAAGCGGACTCGCGGACTCCGGAAAACGCTCATAAGTCGCGGCGAGGAATTCGTTACTCGCCTTGTGAAAGCACCCGATCGCGCGGTGTCGTTTCGCGCTCATTCGCTCGCGTTGAGGAAGTTCCCGGCGTCATCAACCCTCGCTAACGCCGCACCCTCCATCTCATTCGCCAGATCCCGCATGCGCTCGACCTCGGATTGCGACGGCGGCCTCGACCCGATGGCCTCAACTTCGGATTTCAGAACCTTCATTTTCGCCGTCAGTTGCGTCACCAGCTCCGTCTTGCGAAGACGCGGGTTCAAGGTCTCAAGTCGGTCGATGAAATAATTGATCACGTCCGGCCGCTTCAGCCCCTCCGCGCGAGGCGGCGTGTAATTTGCCGCCGTGGCGTTGGCCGCCAATTGGAACCCCCGGAGCCAACCCCCGAAGCTGATCACGTGCGCCATTTCCTCGTCGCGCAATGCCATCATCGACGCCTCGATGTCGGCCTGCGTCGCGATCAATTCCTCCCGGAGCGCCATCCAATTTCCCGCCTGCCCGAGATCAACCAGACTCTTTGCCCTGGTCAGCAGACTGTTGCCGACACCGAGAGTTTGTGACTGCCGGATGAGCGCACGACCGATGTCTTCGATGTCCTGTGACCGCTGCGCAATGACGATCACGAACCCGTCCGCCACCAACGCCCCAAAGTGCATCCCCGTCTGGAAACGATTCGGGAAAGCGGCCTGCCGGTCATTCTGCTCGACGATCTCCATCGGAATCGGACGAAACGCGTCGAGGTCCAGCAGTAGTTTCTGGATGTCCGGCGCGGTCACTTCGTTCACCCCCAGCTCCTCGCGCATGTGGTCCTCGGCACCCTCGCTGAAGTCCCCGTCCTGCGCCCAGACACCGGTCGACGCCGCCCCCGCAATGAACAGCAAAAGGAATGGCAGGCGAACATTCATGGGATTTGCGGAGGAAACTGACAGATCCCCCCCCCGTTGTCCAACCACCGCATCACCTCTTCATTCTCCTTTCGTTCCGGTTGGCAATGCCAATACTCACCGCATGATCATCGGCGTCCCGAAAGAAATCAAAGAACAGGAACATCGCGTCGCGCTCCTCCCGGCCGCTGCCTACCAACTCACCAAACGCGGGCACGAAGTCCTGGTCGAAACCAACGCCGGTGCCGGCTGCGGATACCTCGACGAGGAATACGCCAAAGCCGGCGCCGAGATCGTTCCGGAACACGCTGACGTCTTCGCTCGCGCCGAACTCATCGTGAAGGTCAAAGAGCCTCTCGCCGCCGAATACGACCTTCTTCGCTCCGGCCAACTCCTCTTCACCTACCTCCACCTTGCCGCCAACCGCCCCCTCACGGAGGCACTCATGCGCACCGGCTCGACCTGCATCGCCTACGAGACGATCGAGGTGAACCGCCGCCTTCCCCTGCTCGAACCCATGTCTGAAATCGCCGGCCGTATGTCGGTCATCGTCGGCGGCCACCACTTGGCAAAACACCACGGCGGCAAAGGCATCCTCCTCGGCGGCGTCCCCGGCGTCCTCCCCGGCAAAGTCGTCGTCATCGGCGGCGGCACCTCCGGCGTCAATGCCGCCCGCATGGCGATGGGTCTCGGGGCGGACGTCACGATCCTCGAAGTCGACCTCGAGCGCATGCGCTTCCTCGACATCACGATGCACACCGCCCACACGCTCTTCTCCAGCGAAGCCAGTCTCACCGACCTCCTCCCGACCTGCGACCTCCTGATCGGTGCCGTCCTCGTCCCCGGCGCCCGCGCCCCCAAGCTGATCAATCGCGAAATGCTCCGCGCCATGAAACCGGGTTCAGTCCTCGTTGATATCGCCATCGACCAGGGCGGCTGCGCCGAAACCTCCCACCCCACGACCCACCAGAACCCGACCTACTACGAGGAAGACGTCCTCCACTACTGCGTCGCCAACATGCCCGGCGCCTACGCCCGCACCGCCACCCAGGCCCTCACGAACGTCACCTACACCTACATTCAGACCCTCGCCGACCTCGGCTTGGAGGGTGCGTTGGAAAAAACTCCCGCCCTCCGTGGCGGCATCAACGTCATGGGCGGCCAGGTCACCTGCCCCCCCGTCGCCGAGGCCCTCGACCTCCCGTGCGCTCCCCTTCCGTGACGCTGCGACCGCTCGCCGGTTGCCAATAGCCCCGTCACGCGCAAGTTTCGAGTCACCTGCATTCCATCGAAATGAACCTTCCCGACCTCATTCATCTGATCGGCCGCCAATCCCGCGTCGCCTCTCGCGCCCTCGCGAATCTCCCCACCGACGCGAAGAACGCCATCCTCCACGCGATGGCCGACGAACTCCTCGCCCGCACGGATCTCATCACCGCCGAGAACGCCCAGGACGTCCAGAACGCCGAAGCCGCCGGCCTCACCCGCGCCTCCGTCGACCGCCTCCGTCTCGACCCCGACCGTGTCGCCGCCATCGCCGACGGCATTCGCCAAGTCGCCACCCTTCCCGATCCCGTCAACGAAATCCTCCGCGACTGGACGCGCCCCAATGGCCTCCAAATCAGCAAAATACGCAAGCCCATCGGGGTGATTGGCATCATCTACGAATCCCGCCCCAACGTCACCAGCGACGCCGCCGTTCTTTGCATCAAAACCGGCAATGCCACCATCCTCCGCGGCGGCAGCGAATCCCTCCGGTCAAACCTCGCCATCGCCGACGCCCTCCAGACCGGTGGAAGCCGCGCCGGGCTTCCCGACCACAGCATCCAGCTCATCCCCGTGACCGACCGCGACGCCGTTCGCCTCATGTGCCAAATGGACGACTGCATCGACGTCATCGTCCCCCGCGGCGGCCACGGTCTCATCGAGAACGTTGTCACCCACGCGCGCATGCCCGTCATCAAACACTACGATGGCGTCTGCCACGTTTTCGTCGACGAAATGGCTGACCTCCCCATGGCCGAAAGCATCGTTCTCAACGCGAAAACCCAGCGCCCCGGCGTCTGCAACGCTTTGGAAACCCTCCTCATTCACGAGAAGATTGCGACTCGGTTCCTCACCCAGGCCACCCCCGCT
Source organism: uncultured Verrucomicrobiae bacterium (assembly GCA_963832325.1). Classification (GTDB taxonomy): domain Bacteria; phylum Verrucomicrobiota; class Verrucomicrobiia; order Chthoniobacterales; family JAATET01; genus CAVVKW01. The sequence continues at coordinate 710,131 of CAWHTR010000001.1, forward strand.
CTGGCCGCGGCAGGCGTCGAACTTCGCGCCGAAGGCCCCGCCCACTCGCAGCTCACTACGCTCAATTACGAAACTCTCGCCGAGGTGGAAAACTACACCACCGAATACCTCGACCTCATTCTCGCGGTGAAAATCGTCCCCTCCCTCGAAGCCGCCATCGACCACGTCAATCTCTACGGTAGCCACCACAGCGACGCCATCATCACGACCGACGAGACCGCCGCCGAACGCTTTCTCAACGAAGTCGACAGCGCCACCGTCTACCACAACGCGTCCACCCGTTTCACCGACGGCGAGGAATTTGGCTTCGGGGCCGAGATTGGCATCAGCACCGACAAGCTCCACGCCCGCGGTCCCATGGCCCTCGAAGAATTGACCACCTACCGCTACCAGATCCGCGGCTCCGGCCAGATCCGAACCTGACTCCACTGACCATGCACGCCAGCCTCACCCACTACGAAGGCCGCGTCCAAGGCGTCGGCTTCCGCTACACCGTCAAAAATCTCGCCACCGGCTTCGACCTCACCGGCACGATCCGAAACCTTCCTGATGGTCGCGTCGAACTCCACGCGCAAGCCGACGAGGCGGACGAACTCGAAGAATTCCTCACCTCCATCCGCGAAAGCGCCCTGGCCGGCCACATCCAAAACGCAACCACCACCCCCGTCGCTCCCGACGAAAACCTCCGGGGCTTCCAGATTACGGCCTGATATTCCCGCCGAAACGAAACGAATCGTCCGGACGATCTCACCGTTACCCGGCGACCACCGGGTTCGAACCATTCCCAATTTTCAAAATCCTGCTAAACCTGACCTAAAGCCAAGTTATGAGCACCCCCGCCGTCGCCCTCGACTCCCTCACCAAACACTACCCGGTGCCGCTTCGCCGCGAGCGCCTCGTCGCCGTCCGTGATCTCACGCTCGACATCGCCGAAGGCGAAGTCTTCGGTCTCCTCGGCCCCAACGGCTCCGGGAAGAGCACCACGCTCAAGATGCTCCTCGGCCTGGCCACACCCTCCTCCGGGACCGCCAAGGTCTTCGGCCACGAAAGCGGCACCTTCGCCGCTCGCTCCGAAGTCGGCTTCCTCCCCGAGAATCCCTATTTTTACAAATTCCTCACCGGTGCCGAGACCCTTGCATTCTACGGCAAACTCTGCGGCCTCCAGGGTAAAGCCCTCAAAGACCGCTCGGACGAACTCCTCGACCTCGTCGGCCTTCAATCCGCCAGCGACCGCCGCGTCGGCGGCTACTCGAAGGGCATGCTCCAGCGCATCGGCCTCGCCCAGGCCATCATTCAGAATCCCCGACTTGTCGTCCTCGACGAACCGACCGCTGGCGTCGATCCCGCCGGTTCCCGCCAAATCCGCGACCTCATCCTCACCCTCAAAGAACGCGGCACCACCATCCTCCTCACCTCCCACCTCCTCGAGCAGGTCCAGGACGTCTGCGATCGCGTTGGCATCATGGCCCGCGGCCAAATGGTTCGCCTCGGCCCCCTCGATGAACTCGTCTCCGTCGACAACCAGACCCAATTCATCGTTGAAAACGCGGACCCCGCCCTCGCCGCCCGCATCGAATCGCTCATTCGAGAGTCCAACTCCACGGCGACACTCCTGGAAACCCGCCACCCTCAGCGATCCCTCGAGAAGGTCTTCCTCGAAGTCACTGGCGACCGCTCGAGTGACGCCGACCGAAGATCCTGAATGAACTACTTTGTCACCGGCACCGACACCAACGTCGGTAAGACCTACTTCACTTCACTCCTCATCCGCTCCCTCCGTGAAGCCGGGAAGGACGCGGTTGGAATGAAACCCATCGCCTGCGGATCGAACGAAGACACCGGCATCCTTCTCGCGGCCTCCGGGAACGACGTTTCGCTTTCCGACCTCAATCCCATCTACTTCGAGACCCCCGTTTCCCCCCTCACCGCTGCGATCGAGGAAAACCGAACCATCGACGTGGCCGAAATCCTCGCCTCCTACCGCCGCCTCTGCGAGGCCCACGAGGTCGTCATCGTCGAAGGAGCCGGCGGCTGGCAAACCCCGATCCTCGTCGATTACACGATGGGCCACCTCGCCAAAGACATGGGCATTCCCGTGATCGTGGTCGTCGAAAACAAACTGGGCGCGCTCAACCACACCCTCCTCACCCTCGCAAGCATCGCCCAGTTCGGCCTCACCTGCGCCGGACTCGTTTTTAACCACCCGCTCGAATCGACCGACATCGCCGCCCAAACCAATCGCTCCATCCTGGACCGTATCGCCAACGTTCCGATCCTCTGCGACCTTCGGACCGGACAAAGCGACCTGAGCGACGTGAGTTCGTTCCTGTAACTCGGACGACGCCCGTCCTCCCCCAACGGAATCCACTCCGACTGAGGTTCAAATCCGGGCAAAGGACGAATTTCGGAGAACTGTATCTTCGGTGTTCAATAATTGACACCTGCGGCCCGTAGCCTCACGTTCCGAGCGCTAGCAGCCGTTTCGAGATTGCCCGAAACCGAATTACCACCACGACATTTTGAAAAAACTCATCCCCATTCTCTCGCTGATCACGACAATCGTCGCGCCGCTGCCCGTCACCGAAGCGGGCATCGCGAATACCTCCAACATCAGCGGCGTCAATCTGCAGATCTCCGCGGGCACGGCATCGGCCCAGACAATTACGGGAGCCGAGTCCTCGGATTTCAATTCCGGACAGAATTTCACGCTCAACTACGGCGGTCAGAACAACGAAATCCTCTCCTACACGACTCCAACCGGCACTTACAAACCCCTCGTCTATCCGGGGCAGATCACCACGACGCTCGTGCGGGTTACAAATCCCGCCTTCACTGGAAACGCGGCGAATTGGAACAACATCATCTACACCCGGCAAACCTCCGTCAGCGGCAACACTTATAACCTCGCCGCTCCCTACCTTGGTGATGAGCAGATCGCCTTCAACTCAAACAACGTCAACGTCGGGGCCGACAATTTCTTTGGCAACACGGGCAACGGCAGCGGCAACAACAATAACATCGAACGTCTGGACGTCGTTTTTGAAGACGGTCTCACCGCCACCACCGCACTCGCCTTCAGTGTCTTCGAACGCGGCACCACCAACAGCCACGATCCTTTCGGCATCGCCGCCATCACCGCCGTGGACGCCGCCGGCCGCCCGACAGCCTACGGACCGCTGATCAAATTTGGCGCCGGCACCGCCTACGGCAACTACGGCACCACCGATCTCGTTCCCTCAAGCACCAACTGGGTCGTCACCCGAAACAAAGTCTCCAACCAAGGCGCACCCGCGACCCATCCGTCGGCCAAAGTCACCAGCCAAGCCGTTGGCGGAGTGACCGTTGCCGTTGTTGGAACAGTCGCCGACAATGGTCTCGGCATCGCGGCCGGAACCACCATCTACGGTTACTCGCTCTTCGCCGGCGACGTCACCGGCACGGGCACCCAGAACCTCACGGATCCAACGACGTTCCCGCTCAACAGCTCCAGCAACACCGGCGCTGGTGGGATCGATCTCATCGCCTACACCGGAGTGGTCTTCAACGAAGTGACGACAAACCCAGCGATCAAACTCACCAAGACCGGCACGTTCGTTCCCGCCGTCCCGGCTCCCATCGTCGCCAACGATATCTTTGGGCTCGCCCACAACTTCAACGCCCTCGTCTTCGGCAACGTGACGGCCGAGAACGGCGATGTCGATGGCACCTTCGCCATCGGTGGCAACGCAACTATCAACGGCGGTTACGCCGTCGGTTACGTCGTGAAAGGACATCCAATTCCTCAGGTAACGGGCGGCTCCGTCGACCGCTTCATCATCGCCGGCGATCTCGCCGACGGAAACTTCGGAGTCAATGGCAACATTGTCGTCGGCGGCACGCGAAGCGGCCCCGTTCGCGAACCCACGAATGGCAATTCCCTCCGCTCGGTCAACCCCGTCACCTTCGACGCCAGCGGCAACGTTCCGGACGACGGCTCCGGCACCACGTTCGCGGATCTCCGGGCCGAATTCATCACCCGCAGCAGCCTCCTCGCCGCTCTCGCCGACCGCGGCGTCGTCGAGAAGGACCTCAGCCTCCCCTACCGCGCCGACCTCGTCGGAAACGACGCCGACCTCAACGTTTTCAACGTCTCCGCCGCCGAGTGGAGCCGCACCGGAAGCTCAATCAACCTCACGGCTCCGGCCGGATCGACCGTTCTGATCAACGTGACCGGGGGTCCGGTCGACATCGCCAACACCGGCATGCATCTCACCGGCGTCGACCTGGAACACGTGCTCTTTAACTACGTCGACGCCACCGAGCTTCGCACGACCAACTTCGCCCACCTCGGCTCCGTTCTGGCTCCGTTGGCCAACGGCGACTTCAACGCCGGATCCATCGATGGACGCGCCATCATCGGCGGCAATTTCCGCAGCATCAACGGCTTCGAAGTCCATAACTTCCACTTCCTGGGCAGCGTGCCCCTCCCAGTCGGCTCCGACATACCAGCCTGCGTGATCTACACGTTTGAAGTCGAAAACACCGGCGACGTTGCGCTCGAGAACGTCATCGTCTCGGACCCAATGGTCACCGTAACCGGCGGCCCGATCACCCTCGAGGTCGGTGAATCGGACTCAACGACCTTCACCGCGAAATACTTCCCAACCGCCGCCGAAATCGCCGCCGGAACGCTCACCAACACCGCTACGGTTGAGGCCGAGACGATTGGTGGTGCCGAACAAGTGTCCGACAGCGACACCCACGTCCTCACCTTCCCAACCGCAGCTACCTCCCGCTCGGTGCCTTCGCCCCGCGGTTCATCCGCTTCCGCGTCCGGCGGATCGTCTCCGCTCGTGTCGGTTCCAGCGACCGTCGCATCGTCGCGGTCGACCTCGATTTCCGCGAATGGACGGCAGGCCAGGCTGTCAGGAAACTCGCGCAGCATCACCGACGAGTCCGAAGCGGACCGCCCCGCTGTCCTCGTCAAAGGCCGCTCAAAAATTCAGACCGATCGGAATCGGGTTGTCATCCGTGGCACCGCCTTCAACGCGGCGCTCTTGGAGATTCGGACCGACAACGCTCGCTTCCAGCGCGTGAAGGGCAGCCCCGTCCGCTTCCGGATCCGCACCGAGCGTCTCGAAGATGGGCGCAACGTGGTCAAACTCCGCGCCATCGGTGCCGCAGGCCGCTCCCGCCAGGTCAAAGCCGTCATCATCAAGAAGTAGACCGCGACACTGCAACGATCGGCTTCCAGCCGACCGGACATCCTGCCAGATTCCCATGCATGTGTGGACTGGCAGGATTTTTCGGTTCCGGGGATCGCCGAGATCTCGTGGCGATGACGGATTCCATCGCCCACCGCGGACCGGACGCCGACGGCCATTGGGTTGACGAAAAGACCGGCGTCCATCTGGGCCACCGTCGCCTCTCCATCGTCGACCTCGCCGGAGGCGCTCAGCCGATGTGGACCGCCGACTCCCAGGTCGGCGTTGTCTTCAACGGCGAGATCTACAACCACACCGAACTCCGCGACCGCCTGAAAGCCTGCGGTCGCGTTTTCCAAACCGACCATTCGGACACCGAAGTCCTTCTCCACGCCTACCGCGAGTGGGGCGACCATTTCGTTGACGAATTGAACGGAATGTGGGCCTTCGCGATCCACGACCGCGACAGAAACCGCCTCTTGCTCAGTCGCGACCGCTTCGGCAAGAAACCGCTCTTCTGGTTTCACCGCAACGGCACCTTCGCCTTCGCCTCCGAGCTGACCGCTCTTTGCGCCCACCCAGCCTGTCCCACAACCGTCTCCACTCGCTCGCTTCAGAAATTCTTCGCCCACGCCCTCGTTCCGAGTCCGCACACCATCCTTGAGGGCGTCCAACAGCTGCCAGCCGGCCACAACCTCACCTTCGATCTCCGCGCCGCCACTCCAATCGTCGCCCGCTACTGGGAGTACCTCCTCGAACCCACCGAACCAAACCGCAGCGACGACCAGCTCGCCGACGAGCTCCTCTCGCTGATCGACTCCGCCGTTCAACGCCGACTCATGGCCGACGTCCCGCTCGGCGTCTTCCTCAGCGGTGGCGTCGATTCGTCCCTGGTCACCGCCCTCGCGACCCGGCACGTTCCCGCCAACCAGCTCCGAACGTTCTCCATCGGCTTCACCGAACCTTCGTTCGACGAACTCCCTTTCGCTAACGAGGTCGCTCAAATCCTCGGCACCGACCACCTCACGGAGACTCTCGATCTCGATAAAGCCCTCGACTTCCTCCCGGCAATCTTCGCCCAACTCGACCAGCCGCAGGGCGACAGCTCGCTTCTCCCGACCTGGCTCCTCTCTCGATTCACCCGCCGTCACGTCACCGTCGCGCTCGGTGGCGATGGCGGCGACGAGCTTTTCGCCGGCTACGACCCATTCCTCGCCCTGCGCAAAGCCGAACTCTACGCAAAAGCCATCCCTCGCCCGGTCCACGCCGCCATCCGTCACCTTGCGGCCTTCCTTCCCACGAGCCACGCCAACGTCAGCCTCGATTTCAAAATCAAACGCACGCTCCGAGGCCTGACTCATCCGGCGTCCCTCTGGAACCCCGTCTGGCTTGGCGCTCTCGAACCTCGCGACATCGCGGAGTTCCTCGACCAGCCCGTTGATCCCGAGGATCTCTACTCCGAAGCCATCGCCGCTTGGGAAGCTGCCGCGTCGGGCGATGTCGTCGACCGCACGCTGCAATTCTACACCCGCCTTTATCTAGCCGACGGAATCCTCGCCAAGGTCGACCGCGCGAGCATGCTGAACTCGCTCGAAGTCCGAGCTCCCCTTCTCGACATCGAGGTTGCGAACTTCGCCCGTCGCCTCCCCAACCACTACAAGCTCCGCGGCAACACCACGAAACACCTCCTCAAACTCGCCGCCTCCCGCGTCCTCCCTTCGGGGATCGTCCACCGCAAGAAAAAGGGCTTCGGCTCCCCGATCGGTGCCTGGCTGAAAACGGGTCGCCTCGCCCCGACCTCCACCCATCCCTTCGTCAGCGCGCGCGCCGCCGCCCACCGCGCCGGCCAATCCGACGAACGCCTCTTCCTCTGGTGCCAATACGCCTTCGAGCAATGGCGTCGACGGTCATGAGGAATCGAACATCGGAAACCGAAGATCGGACCCTTCTCCGGATCCTCTGCCTCAATTACGAATACCCACCGGTTGGAGGCGGCGGCGGCCGAGCGGCAGCGCAAATCAACGCCGGCCTCGCTGCGCGCGGCCACGAAGTCCGCGTCCAGACCGCCGGTCTCACGGACCTTCCCAAACGCGAGAGCACCGACGGCGTCGAGATTTTCCGTTCCGAATCATTTCGGAAGAAAAGGGACACCTGCACCGTTCCCGAGATGGCCCTCTTTCTCGTCACCAGCTTCCTTCCAACCCTCCAGCACATCCGCGAGTGGAAACCGGACGTCATCCACGCCCACTTCGCCGTTCCCACCGGAGCGCTGGCTCTCGTCGCCCACGTTTTCACCGGGATCCCCTACGTCCTCACTGCTCACCTCGGTGATGTTCCGGGAGGAGTCCCGCAACAGACCACCGGACTCTTTCGATTCGTCCAACCGTTCACGGTTCCCATCTGGAAACGCGCCGCCGCGATCACGGCAGTCAGCACCTTCGTAGCCAACCTGGCCGAGCACGCCTACCACCGCCGACCCACCGTCATCCCAAACGGGATCCGCCTCGCCCCGCGGCCCACGATCGAGGTTCACAACCCCGTCCGCATTCTCTGGGTCGGCCGCCTCAGCGAACAAAAGAACCCCGTTCTCGCCGTAAAATCCCTCGCCCTCCTCCGCGACCTGCCTTGGTCCCTGGAAATCATCGGCGATGGTCCGCTCCGACCAGACTTGGTGACGACCATCCAGGAACTTCGTCTCGAGGATCGCGTCAGGGTTCGCGGGTGGCTCGATTCTTCCGCCGTAGCCGACACCATGAGTGCCTCCGATATTCTTCTGATGACATCCCACAGCGAGGGCCTGCCGATGGTGGCCATTGAAGCTCTCAACCACGGATTAGCCATCGTCTCCACGGACATTCCCGGCGTTGCCGACGTCATTGAGGACGGCACGAACGGCTCAGTCGCCGCTCCAAATCCGGACGCCCTGGGGACGGCTCTCCGTGCACTCATTGGCGACCCGATTCGACTGGCCAGCTTCCGCGAAGCCGCGGCCAACGCCGCGGGGAGATTCGAAGTTACTGCCATTGTCGATTCGTACGAGGAGGTTCTCGTCACCGCCGCGAAGTAGCGTCCGACAGCGACGCTTTTCTGGGGGCGTCGCCACCCGGTCGGGTCGTTGCATTCCCATTGGCACGGCAATAAACCTCGGTTACTTTTCTCGCCGATGCCGCTGCCCACCGGGACCATCACTTTCCTGTTCACCGATATCGAAGGCAGCTCGCGCCTTTGGGAACGCTTTCCCGTCGCGATGCGCCATTCGCTCGCACGGCACGACGACATCATGCGAACCGCCATTGCGGCGCACTCCGGGTTTGTTTTTAAGACCGTCGGCGATGCATTTTGCGTTGCATTCGACACGGCGATCGACGCCCTCCACGCGGCGGCCGATGCCCAGGCCGCGTTGGACTCCGAGCCGTGGGAAAAGACCGGGCCGCTGCATGTCCGGATGGCCCTCCACGTCGGAGCCGCCGAACTCCGCGACAACGATTATTTCGGCGATGCGCTCAACCGGGTGTCCCGAATCCTCGCTGGTGCCCACGGCGAGCAGACGCTCCTCACGCTCCCGGTCGAGGAACTCGTTCGCGACCAACTCGGCGGCGACGTCGCCCTTCGAGACCTTGGTGAGCACCGCCTGCGTGACCTCGATCGGCCCGAACACCTCTTCCAACTCCTCATCAGCGGCCACCGCGAAGCCTTTCCCCCACTCCGGACGCTCATCGCCACGCCAACCAATCTCCCGACGAACCTGAGCACCTTCGTCGGCCGCGAGAAGCACGTGGCAGAAGTCCGCCGCCTCCTCGAACGATCCCGCCTCCTCACGCTCACCGGCACCGGCGGAACGGGTAAGACCCGCCTCTCACTCCAGGTCGCCGCCCAGGTCTTTGACGATCACCCGGACGGCGTTTTCTTCGTGGAACTCGCCACCCTCTCCGACCCCCAGCGCACGTTGGAGACGGTCGCCGGAGCACTTGGCGTCCGCGAAGAAGTCGAGATTCCCCTGCGCCAAACCCTCATCCGCTTCCTGGAGAAACGAGCCCTTCTCCTCATCCTCGACAATTGCGAACATCTCCTCGCCGAATGCGCGGCGCTCTCCACCTCACTCCTCGCCGCCTGCCCCGACCTCCGCATCCTCGCCACCAGTCGCACACCGCTCGGCATTTCCGGCGAGCGCACCTGGGCCGTCCCTCCCCTCACGGTCCTCAATCCAGCCCGCGACCTCTTCCAGGTGCCCGACGTCGTCGCCAAGGTCTCGCAATTCGAAGCCGTCCGACTCTTCATTGACCGGGCCGCATCCGCCAAACCAGGCTTCGTCGTCAACGAAGGTAATGCGCCCGCGATCGCGCAGATCTGCTGGCGGTTGGACGGTATCCCGCTCGCCATCGAACTCGCCGCCGCCCGCGCTCGCGTCCTTTCGCCGGAACAAATTGCCACCCGCCTCGACGACCGCTTCCGTCTCCTCACCGGCGGCAATCGCTCCGTCCTGCCCCACCAGCAAACGCTCCGCGCGCTTATCGATTGGAGCTACGACCTGCTCTCCGATCCCGAGCGCGTCCTCTTCCGCCGACTCGGGGCCTTCGGCGGTGGGCGCACCATCGAGGGGATCGAGGCCGTTTGCACCGGCGACGGCGTGGACGCCTTCGACGCCATCGACCTCCTCCAGCAGCTCGTCGACAAGAGCCTGCTCGCCGTGGAATCCCATCCGGAATTTGGCGACCGCTACACGATGATCGAATCGGTTTGGCAATACGCTCAGGAGAAATTGAAGGAATCCGGCGAGTCCGAGTCGCTCCAAAACCGTCACCTCGATTACTTCCTCGATCTCGCGAAGGAGGCCCAACCTGGTCTGCAGGGCCCCGATGTCGCCATCTGGCTCGAACGCGTCGACACCGAGCGAGGGAACTTCCGGCTCGCCTTCGACTGGGCAGTCCGGACTCCCGCGAATGCCGGCAAAGCCCTCGTTCTCGCCGGATCACTCGTCCGCTACTTCGAGATTCGCGGGAATCTCGTCGAGGCCCGGAAAATTTTCGACCGCGTCCTCGCTGCACCCGGCGCCCACGAGCCCGGCCTCCCCCGTGCCGCCGCCCTGTCCGGAGCGGGCCGGATCGCGTGGTGCCAGGACCGCACCGCCGACGCCAGCCAACTCTACTCCTGCGCCGGCGACCTCTACGAAAAATGCGGCGACACCGTTCAGTCGGCCCTCAACCGTGCATTTCTCGGCTTCATGGAACGGAGCGCCGGCGACCTCGATGCCGCCGACGCCCGGTTCACAGCCTCCTACCAAATCGGCACCGAGACCGGCAATCTCCTCCTCGTTGGTATTTCGCTGAGCGGTCTGGGAACGATCGCTTCCGATCGCGGCGACGCGGTGACCTCACGGCGACTCAAGGAGGAGAGCCTCGCCCTGTTTCGTGCTCTCGGAGACAGCTGGATCGTTGGCTACAACCTTTGGGGCGTCGCTCGAGCCTGCGTGGCCGAGGGAGACACGGCGGCCGCCCGGCGCGCCCTCGAAGAATGGGTCGAAATCGCCCGCCACCTCGGGAATCGTTGGGCGCTTCCCTACGTGATGAAGGTGCTTGGCGACGTTCTTCTCATCGAAGGAAATGCCGCTTCCACAGCTCGACTGTTCGGGGCCGCCGAATCCGCCCGCGAGGCTCTGGGCATCACGCTCGACGCAGCCGACCAAACCGATCTCGACCAATCCATCGAGCAACTCCGCGCCGCAGCGGATTCCGCCCTCATCAAACGCGAATGGGCCCTCGGCCTCCAGACTCAGGTTTGGCAAGCCATCGACGATGCGCTTCGCCCCCCCCGCGCGGCCGCACCCTAGGGAACGGATGTCAGACTCGCCCATCCCGCCAGACCCTCGTTTCACCAGCCTCGCCCGACTGTACGGGGAACCCGTCGTTCGCCGCTTCGCCTCCGCGCACGTCGCCGTCATTGGCCTCGGCGGTGTTGGTTCCTGGACGGCCGAAGCCCTCGCCCGCAGCGCCATCGGCGAGATCACGCTCATCGACCTCGACGACGTCTGTCTCACCAACGTCAATCGTCAACTCCCCGCCCTCACGTCGACCGTCGGTCACCCCAAGGTCGCCGTCCTGGCCAACCGCATCGCCGACATTCATCCCGGCTGCCAGGCCCACGCCGTCGAACAATTTCTGACCCCGGCAACCGCCAGCGATCTGCTCGACCGCGACTTTGACGTCGTGATCGACGCCACCGATCGCATGTCGACCAAGGCTCTGATTCTCGACGAATGTCGCCGCCGCTCGATTTCGTCGATCACCGTTGGAGCCGCCGGCGGCAAACTTGATCCCACTCTCGTCACCGTCGCCGACCTGGGTTTCACCGGGAAAGACGACCTTCTCCGACTCGTCCGCCGCAAGCTCCGTCGGGATCACGGTTGGGAAGCAGGCGAGGGAAATGTCTACCGGGTCCCCGCCATTTTCTCACCGGAATCCCCCCGCTACCCCTGGTCCGACGGCACCGTCCGCTTGGAGGAGGAACCCGGAAGCAATCTCGAAATGGACTGCGCCACCGGCTTCGGAGCCGCGGCCCACGTGACCGGCACCTTTGGTCTCTTCGCGGCAGGCGAAGCCCTCAAAATTATCGCCGATCCCAGCGTAGCCTGAGGTCCCGCGACGCCGCATCCCGCTCACCCAAACATCCGCTGGAAGTTCGCCTCCACCAACTCGGCGAGATCCCTCACGGGTATCGAACGCACCTTCGCCAATCCCTCGTAGGCAACGATCAGATTCCCCGGATGATTGGTCACCCCATCGCCATACCGATCCAACTCCGGTGGCAAGGGCATCGACGGCGCGTCCGTCTCGACGAGCAGACGATCCAGTGGAAGTTCCAAAAAGACTTCCGCCTTCGCGGATCGCTTTTGCGCGAGGAACGATCCCGAAAACGAAAAATACGCTCCCAGATTCGTCAATTCGCGCCCAATCTCCGACGACCCACCAAACGCGTGAACCAGGAAGCCGCGCTCCGACCGAGGCAGTTCTCGCAAAGCCTCCATCAGCGGCCCCCAAGCTCGCAGGCAATGCACCGTAATCGGCAGATCCCGCCGCACTCCCTCCGCGAATTGCCATCGGAAAACTTCGACCTGCTCCCCGAAGTTCTCCGTTTCCTTCCAGCGATCCAGACCGATCTCGCCCAAGGCCCCGCCCCCATCAAGCCGCTCCGTCAGCCGCTCCCGCCAATCGGCCGACCGCCCGTTTACCCGCCACGGATGCAAGCCGTAGCTCGGGCGCACCCATTCGAACCGCGCCGCCAGCCGCGCGACGTCCTCCCAATCCCCCTCCTCAGTGCCGTTCACCACCATCCCGACCACCCCGCCCTCCCGGACCAATCTCTCGACCTCGCCCAGCCGTCCCGCCAGGGCCGGATCCTGCAGGTGATTGTGCGCGTCAAAAAGCCTCACCGCGCCTCCGCAATCTGCTGAATCCGCCCGCGGACCCGGCCGAGTCCGCTCATCCGTGTGGGCGAAAGCAACCGGTCGAATCCGAGCCGCTCCAGCAGATCAATCTCACCTCCCGCGACCTCCACCGCCCCGACCCCGTCGCAAACTTCCGCCAACGCCGAAGCCAGCCCCCCGACAATCTGCGCCTCCCCGGCCGTCCGCAATCGGCAGACGCCTCTCACCACCTCACCGGCCAACCACACCCGCGACACGCAGCCCGGAACCAACGACTCGTCCGCCCGCTCCCCTTCCCGTAGTCCCTCCAAGCGCACCCGCCGGCCCACGACGGCGGCCAACCTCTCCCGAACGTCGGGAATCACCAGAAACCGATCCGCAAACGCAGCCAAACGCTCCTCCAACACGATTCGAAGTCTAGCATCCAGTCAGCCAAAAGAAAAAGCCCGGCGGGTCTGCCGGGCTTTTTCGTTGCGAGAAGTCAGTCGACTTCGCTCACTCAGCCGCTTCGGTCGGCGCACCAGACGACTTCCAACCGGAAATACCCGGGCTGAAATGCTTCACGTTGGTGTAGCCGAGGTCCGTCGCCGCCTTGGCCGCCCGCGCGTAGGCCCCGCACTCCGGGCTGCCGCAATACGCGACGATGAGAGCATCCTTATCCGCCGGCAAACTCGCCGCAAACTCGCCCTTCACGGCCATGTAGTCGATCGCGGTCGGAATGTGCCCTTCCTTGTAAGAATCCGTCCCGTTGACATCGACAACCGTCACATCCTTGTCCGCGATGGCCCGCTGGAGTTCGTCCATGCTGATATCCGGATAAGAGCCGGCAACAGCGGCCGCCGCCGAAAGGATGATCGCCGTGAGTGAGAGAATTTGTGTTTTCATTTTCATCATAACGGAGAGAACAAAGCAGTCCGGGTGGAATTTTCCACAAATAGTTCCGCCCGGCCCACGACCAACATCCGTAGCCTTTCTCCGATGAAACTCCACGCCAACGCCCATCTCGCTTTCCACGCCAACGCCGAGGTGCCCGCCATCTTCATGCTCAAACCGCGCAGCGGTTACGGCCAGTGGGTCACCAGCGAAGAATATGAACTCAGCCCGGAGATTCAGATGATCGAATACACCGACGGCTTCGGCAATCTCTGCCAGCGGGCCACGATTCCACCGGGCCCGTTTTCGATCACCGCCAGCTGCGTCGTCGACTCGCCGGACGACATCGATGTCGACCCGGATGCGGAGTTTGTCCCCGTCTCCCTCATCCCCGACCCCCTCCTCCAATTCCTGCTCCCCAGCCGCTACTGCCAGGCCGACTTCCTCGGCAATCTTGCCGCGTCCATCACCGGCCACATCACGCCCGGCTACCAGCAGGTTGAGGCAATCCGCGCCTGGATCCGCCAGGAAGTTCGCTACGAATACGGCACCAGCAACGCGTCGACCTCCGCCCTCGAGACGGCCAACCAGAAAGTCGGCGTCTGCCGCGATCTCGCGCACCTCGGCATCGCCCTCTGCCGCGCCATCAACATCCCCGCCCGCATGGTCGTCGGGTATCTCCACGAGCTGAAGCCGATGGATCTCCACGCCTGGTTCGAAGCCTACGTCGGCCAACGCTGGTTCGTCTTCGACGCCACTCAGGACCGGCCGAAGGGCAATCGCATCACGATCGCCTACGGTCGCGACGCCGCCGACGTCGCCCTCACGACTCAGTTCGGGCCGATGGAACTCCTCGACATGCGGGTCAACGTCGAACCTGCCTCCTGACGCGCTTCACGCCAACGCAGCTTCGGCCACCCGGCGTCCGCTCAGCCAAACGGCTTCCACCCGCGAATCCGCCACGGAATCGCCACCCACGAAAAATCCCCGCGGCAGCTCCCCCACGTCGACCGCGCCGACCCGCCGGGAGAAACCCCAACGGTGCGTGAACTCCGCCCGGAACCCGCCCGCACCCAACCCCCACCGCTCCTCCAATTCGTTGCGCAAAAGCTTCGCCCAATCGGCACGGTCCGCCTCCCAATTGGCTTCGCTGAAATCCGCCGCCGCCTGCACGACGAACACCAGGCGACCGTCCGGCACCCGTCCGACCTTGTGATTCTCGCAAGCCGACCAGGCCAGCGCGGCCCCGCTCCGATCGCTCACCGCGTAAATCTCCCGACTCCGCCCGACCCATTCGCCGTCATAAAGAAATGCCGCCGTCAGGTTGCGCTCGTAGGATTGCGCTCCCGCCTCACGACCCAACAGCGCCGCCGTCTGCGGCCAAGGTGCGCAGCTCACCACGGCGTCAAACCATTCTCCCGCCACCTCCCAGCCATCTCCCGACTCGCTTACCCGCTCGACGAGCGACTCCCGCCGCACGTCCAGGCCCGCCGCCAGCGCTCGCCCCAGACGATTGTTTCCGTCCACGTGATACCACCGATCCCCGTCCGGGCCGACCACCGCGCCATCCCCATCGACGACCGGCACGTCAATCGCCCGCACCTTGTCACCCAGCTCAGCGACAACGGAGCGAAAACCTTCATCCCGCACCGTGAAAAATTGCGCCCCGTGGTCGAACACGCAACCCTCCCAAAGCCGCGAGGCGCACCGCCCTCCGAAACTCCGCGATTTCTCAAAAACCACGACCTCTTTGCCCCCCTCGACCAATCGCCCCGCGGCAGCCAGACCCGCCAATCCCGCCCCAATCACCGCCACTCGCTTCATCCCATCATCAATTGCAGATAATCGGCAGCTTGGCCAACCCACCCGCAAGGCGGCGAGTTTCCGAAGACCGCACGCGGCTCCTCCCTACGCCACCAAATGGGAGAAATCGTGATCCACGAACTCGCCGATCCGCCCAAGCGTGAGGTCGGCGGCCGGAAATTTCTCCTCCACCCCCGGCTCCAACGCGTAGTGGCCCTGCTTCACGAAGACGGTCGTCAGACGGTCGCCCCAACTTTCTTTCATCGCCGTAAGAATGCGCAGCTTGTCATCGACCATCACGTAATGATCCGCCGGGTGCACCGACTCGACGTAATCAAGATTCTGTTCCTTGTGGATCAGGATGATCACGCTCCGGCGCACCGCTTCGAAGATCCCTGAGCGCTCAACCTTCCGGGGTTGAAAAACCGCATCCCCATCGGAGAGCACGACGGCGGACCCAAAAGACTGCGCGTGCTCAATCGCATCCAGAGAGCCAGGGTAGAGCCGATTGGCAAACGGGTAATCCACCAGATACGACGACATCCGCAGCAGCCGTGCGTCGTGCAATTCTTCCAGGCGATATCGCTGGAGCGTCTGAAGATAATCCGCGTAGCCCTGCTCAGCCCTTAACTCCTCAAAGATCTCCCAATAGCGATCACAGACCTCTCCACCAAAGTGATCCAGATACTTTCGCAAGTCGGCGGTGACCTTGTCGTTGTCGAGCAACGTGTTGTCGACATCGAAGAAGAAAACGACCTTTTCGTGGTGTTTGCTCATATCAGACTTGAGGAATTAATTAGCGGTGAACGCCGCCGAAAGAATTTGCTGCGCCTCGGATTGAATCCGTTTGAGGTGATCCGCGTCTCGGAAACTCTCGCCGTAGATTTTGTAGACTTCCTCCGTCCCCGACGGCCGCGCTGCGAACCAGCCGGATTCTGTCTCGACCTTCAACCCGCCGATGGCGGCGCCATTGCCGGGCGCTTCGGTCAGCATGCGGGTGATCGGCTCGCCCGCCAGTTCTTTGGCCGGAACTTGGTCAGGCGTGAGATTTTTTAAAATTTTCTTCTGCGCCGCGTCCGCCGGAGCGTCGATGCGTTCGTAGACCGGCGCACCGAATTCGTCGGTTAGATCCGCGTAGTGCTCGCCCGGATCACGTCCGGTCTTCGCGGTAATCTCCGCCGCCAGCAAGCCGAGGATCGGCCCGTCCTTGTCCGTCGTCCAGACACTCCCGTCTCGCCGCAGGAACGAAGCCCCCGCGCTCTCCTCGCCGCCAAATCCAAGGCTCCCGTCGAACAGGCCGTCGACAAACCACTTGAACCCGACCGGTACCTCTCTCAGCGGACGGCCCAGCTTCGCCGCCACGCGATCAATCATCGAGCTGCTCACCACCGTCTTGCCCACACCCGCGTCCGCCGGCCAACCCGGGCGATTCGCGAAGAGGTAGGAGATCGCGACCGCGAGGAAATGGTTCGGATTCAGCAACCCGGCACTCGGCGTCACGATGCCGTGCCGGTCCGCGTCGGTGTCGTTCGCGAAGGCGATGTCAAATTTATCCTTCAATCCGATCAGGCCCGCCATCGCGTAGGGCGACGAACAATCCATCCGGATCTTGCCGTCCCAATCCACGCTCATGAAGCGAAACGTCGGATCAACGTCACTATTTTGAATCGTGAGGTCCAACCCATACTTTTCCGCTATGGGTTCCCAATAGGCGACCGATGAATTCCCCAGACAATCCACGCCGATCTTCAACCCAGCCTCTCGGATGGCTTCCATGTCGATCACCGCACCGAGGTCGCTGACGTAGTTGTCGACGAAATCAAACTCTCGCGTCGTCTCCGCCGCCATCGCTTTGGCAAACGGGAACCGCGCCACTCCCTTCAGACCATCCGCCAGCAACTGGTTCGCCCGATCCTGCACGGAACCGGTGATGTCCGTGTCGGCGGGGCCGCCGTTGGGGGGATTGTATTTAAAGCCTCCATCGCCGGGGGGGTTGTGGGACGGCGTGATGACAATGCCATCCGCGAGGCCGGAACGACGTCCTTGGTTGTAGGTCAGAATGGCGTGTGAGATGGCTGGCGTCGGAACGTAGCCGCCCGCCGCATCGATGAAAACGGTCACACCATTGGCGGCCAGGACCTCGAGCGCGCTCGCGTGCGCCGCTTCGGAAAGCGGGTGCGTGTCCATCCCGAGAAAAAGCGGACCATCGATGCCGGCGGCGGCACGGTGTTCGCAGATCGCCTGGGTCGTCGCGTGAATGTGGTCCTCGTTGAAGGTCCGTTTCGTCGCGGTGCCCCGGTGCCCGGACGTCCCGAAGGTCACCAATTCCCCCGGAACCGCCGGATCCGGAGCTTCGGCAAAGTATGCCGTCAGGAGGCGCGGGACGTTCGTGAGAATCGAGGCGGGGGCAGGCTGACCAGCGAGGGGCGAGTTCATGAGGCGAAGCGTAGCAAAGGTCGGTCAATCGCCAACGTCGGAAATTCTGAGTTGGAGCGCTTGGGCTGAAGCATCAGAACTGCACCTTGAACCCCACTGCGCCGCCGTTGCTGATGACGTTGCCCGAATACTCTCCCTCGTATTGAACGGAAACGCTGGTTCGCTCGCTGGTTTGCAGTTGCCAGCCCGCCGTGACCCGACCGGAGAAGCGATCGATGGGAATCGTGGTGCCGAACTCGCCCGCGGCGGCCGGGGCCTCAGCGAAACGGGCGTCCTGCGTCCAGTCGTCGTTGGAGGAAATGTTCACTCGGCCGACGAGAAACGATCGGAGGACCATTCCGTTGCGAAAGTCGGTTCGGAGGCCCGTTTCGAAGCCGGGACTGGCGATGAAAGTGACCTCCTCGTTCTCGCGGACCTCGAGATCCAGCGGGCCGCCGCCACTTTCCGTGTAACCGCCCGACCGCACGTAAGTCGTGCTCAGGGTGAGCATTGGGCGCACGTAGAATGAGTCGAACGCAAAGGTGTAGGCGGCACGAAGCGCGCCACTCACGGTTTGCACATTGGGATCGCCTTCGATGTCCGCCTGATAGCCGGGGAGGCTGACGGAGCGCTCGGTTTCGAACCACCCCGCGCTGCCGCTGATCGCTCCCGAGAAGAGCCAAGCGTCGCGCTCGTGTTTGAGGGTGATGGCCGCGAGGCCGCTGTGTCCGTCGCCGGAGACGGTGCCGTTGTCGCCATTGAGCCAATCGTATTGATAGGCCACCGCGCCCCCGAGAAACCAATCGGGCGCCACCTCCCATTGGCCTCCCACTTGGTAGGTCGTGTTGTTCTGGGTGAAGTCGGAGAAACCGCCGGGGACGCTCTCGGTGGCGGATCGGCCGTAGGTGCGGAAGTAGCTCGACGAGGTCTCGGCGGGCCGGGCGGTGTTCCCCTCGAAGACCGGGCCATTCAACGCGGCGTCCTGAAATGACAGGGCGGTGGCGAGTCCGCGGGCGCCGAAGCCGAGCGTCGCGCCGGGCGAAAATTCATCAAGGTAGCGACGGGCGGCCTCCGGGTTGCTGCGGGTGGCGCGGTCGAGCGTTTCGAAGAACTCGGCCATCCCGCGATCCCGGTTCTCCGCGTAGACCGAGTCGAGGTAGCCGGCGACCGAACTTTGGTTCGGCGACAGATCGCCGACAGCTAGGTTCGCAAAATCCGAGTGGAGCGAAAGGAAGAGGTCGCCGTCCCGGCGGGTCACCCCGTAGTCGAAGAAGAGGGAATTGTCGTCGAAGCGGTCGTCGTCCACCCGCAGGGTCCCCGTGACGTCGCCTTCGACCTGGGCAAACCTCACTTCCTGGCTGGTGAACGGGCCGGCCGAGACCGGAATCACCGTTCCGTCCAAGCGGGCGTCGCCGGTGATGGTCAACGAGTCGGCCCGAGCATTCAGGAAATCGACGTCGACGACGAGGCGACCGCCTTCGGATTGGGTGAGATCGCCCCGGATGACGGCGGTATCGAACCGCCCCGGCTCCCGCTGACGTCCGATCTCGATGGTCCCGTCGTTGAAAACGTCCACGTCCGAAGTTCCACCGGAAAACCAAGTGCCGCTCGCCAGGTTGTTGAGTTGGCCGACGCCGCCCGCCGTGTCCGCCGTGCTGATGCTGCCGTAGAGTCCGCCTTGGTTGTCGATGGTCGGCGCATACGCGCCCGTGTAGAGGATCGCGGAGATGGATTGGACGATGGCAAATTCCCCGATGGTGATGGCGTTATCGGAGTTGCCGCCGTCGACCCAGATGGCCGGCGGATTCGTCTCGAAGCCGAGGGTCCCGAGGAAGCCATTCACGACGACATCGATCTCGCCGCCCACCTCGTTTGCCGAAGTGCTCTGGGCAAACACTCCGACGCTGTTGTCACCAAAGGTGTTCACCGAACCATCCACCGTGACGCTGACCTGATTCCCCGCCGAAGCGGTTCCGGCCGAGTTGGTCGAACCGAAGTAAGTCGCCCCACCGGCGACCGGGACGATCCCCCCGCCGCCACCGATGCTCTGGGCGACGATGCCGTGCGCCCCGTCGCCGTTGGTGAAGATCTGACCGTCGCCGTCGAGAACGATGGTGACGGCGCCGCTGCCGCCGAAGCCGTCGAGGTCGTTCGGAATCTTGGTGACGGAGATGGTGTCGCCCCCGGGGGCGTAGCCGCCGATGCCGCCGCCGCCCGAGATCGATTGCGCGACGAGGCCGTGGGCTCCGTCGCCCTGGGTTTCGACGTAACTCCCGCCGCCCAGCGTCAGGTTCACCACCCCGCCGTTCAGGTTCTCGCCGAACGACCCCCCGACGACCGACGACGAGGGTCCGCGCACACTGGCGAGGCCGCCGCTCCCGCCGATGCTTTGAGCCAGGACTCCGTAGGCGTAGTCGGCGTTCGTTCGAACGACGACGTTCGTGCCCAGGATGGCGACGGTTCCCCCGGTGCCCGAGTTGGCGGCGGAGAAGTCGCCGACGCGGGTCTGCAGATTGCTCTCGGTGGGGTCGCCAAATCGATTCCCGGCTCCCCCGACGCCGCCGCCGCCACCGATGCTCTGGAGCACGATGCCGTGCGCGGCCTCGCCGGTGGTGGCCACGGTGAGCGTGCCCGCATTGAGCGTGACGGCGCCCCCGTTCCCGTTATTGACGCCGTCATTTCCGACGAAGACGTTGCCGGGGGTGGAGGGATCCCCGCCGTTGGCGGCATCCGAGCCGTCGGCAGCGAGACCGCCGCCGCCACCGATACTTTGCAAGAGGACTCCGAAAGAGGAGTAACCCGCCGTGGCGATGTTGCCGGTGGACGACGTCAGCGTCACCTGCCCTCCCGAATTATTCCCGCTGGCGTTGGCGCTTCCCAGCAATAGGTTGAGGTCCGCCACGGCACCCGAGCCGGTGTAGGCGGCACTCCCCACCTTCCCACCACCACCGCCGATGGACTGGACGAGCGCGCCCTGCGACCAGTCGCCCTGGGTGGTGATCGACCCGTCGAGATCGAGGGTCGCGCCGCCCCCGGAGCCGGAACTCCCGCCGGTGTCGGCGCCGAGGCCGAGCGAGAAGTCCGGGCTGAAGGGGACCGTGATCGTGGGGCCGTTCACGTACGCGGCTTGAAACTTTCGCACCGCGGTGGCGACCCCGGGCAGGGGCGGAACGAGGGGGTTGTCGGCCGAAGCCTCCGCCCCGGAGGAACCCGCGACGCCACCGCCGCCACCGATGTTCTGAAGGAGGATGCCGACAGAATCGTTGCCCTGCGTCCGAATCGCGCCGTTGTGGGTCACTTCGACGCTGGAACCCCCGTTTCCACCGGTGCCGCCGGTTGCGCCCAACGTGAAATTCAGGCTGACATTGAGCTTGGGAGTGATCGGGCCGGTTGGCGTCTGGAGCGGGAAACCCACTCCCAAGCTCACCGTGCCTCCCTGCGAGCTTCCGCCGCCGCCGCCGATGCTCTGGGCGAGGATCCCGTGCGACCCGTCGCCGTAGGTGAGGATGGTGCCGTTCGATTCCGTGGTGATTCCGACGGTGCCCCCGTCGCCGCCCGCCCCACCGGTGGATCCAAGGGCGAGCACGGTTTTCTGGCTGATTTTGGTGCCGAAGGACTGGGTGTTGCCGCTCCCGATTCCGGCGTTCCCGCCGCCGCCCCCGACGGATTGAGCGGTGAGTCCGTTGGAAAAATCCCCGTAAGTCACGATGGACGCCGGCGGGCCATCGTTGGTGTCGCCGACGACCGCGTTCACCGAGCCGCCATCGGACGCCACGCCGCCGCTCCCGCCGCTCGCCACGTCGACCTGAATGCCGAACGTGGAGGTCTGCAGTTGGCTCGCGGCGAGCTTGTAGTTGATCGTGGCACTCGACGCCGAGGAGTCGCCACCGTTGCCGCCGCCGCCGCCGACCGACTGCGCGAGGATGCCGTGCGAACCCTGGCCCTGGGTGATCAGGTTCGTTCCGGGGTTGAAGTTCACCGTGACGCCGCCACCGTCCCCGCCGCCCCCACCGGACCCACCAATCGCGATCGAGGTGGCGGCGGTCACGTTCAACCCGTCCGGTGGCTCCGGGAGTCCGATCGCGATCGCGCCCGCCGTGGCCGAGCCGCCATTGCCGCCGCCCTTGCCGATGGATTGCGCGACGACGCCGAAGGCGTCTACCGGCAGGAGATTCGTCGGTGTGTTCGGGGGCGTGAATCGGCCGGTGGAAATGGTGCCGCCGTTCAGGTTGATGGTGACGTCGTCGCCGTTGCCGCCCCCGCCGCCGCTGCCGCCGAAGGCCGCCGCAGCACTCACCTCCAGGCTCACGTCCAGCGCGTAGGCCGCCCCACCATTGCCCCCGCCGCCGCCGATCGATTGTCCCAGGACGCCGATTGCCTTCGTGCCGCTCGTCGTGATGTTCCCGGCACTCGTCAGATCGACGGAGCCGCCGTTGCCGCCGCTGCCGCCCGTGCCGCCGATCACGAGCGCCACGCCAGCCGTGGCCACCGAGGCGTTGCCGCCGTTGCCGCCGCCGCCGCCAACGGATTGGGCGAACAGTCCGAACGCCATGTCCCCCTGGGTGCTCACCGTATTGCCCTCGGTGAAGTTGGCCGTCACCGCTCCGCCCACTCCGCCGCCGCCCCCGGAGCCGCCGATGCCGATGAGACCGGCGCTGGTGCCACCGTCCCCACCGCCACCCCCGAGGGACTGGAGCAATGCGCCGTGCGAACCGTCGCCGGTGGTCGCAATCACCGCGCTGTTGGCCGCGGTGACAAACCCGGCGTTGGAAGCGACCGGATTGGTCCCTCCGAGCGAAACGAATCCGAGTTGCGAACTCCCACCGGCCCCGCCTCCGCCCGCGACCGACTGCGCGAGGATGCCGTGGGAATTCGTGCCGGAGGTGGTGATGCTGCCGGCGTTGCTGACTTGCGTCGTCCCCAGCGCCCCGCTCGCCGCCCCGTTCCCGCCCGAACTGTAGATCACAACGGATGCCGCACCACCCACGCCGCCCACGCCGCTGATCTGTTGAGCCAGGAACCCGTGCGAATTGTCGCCGGAAGATTGGATCGTTCCGTTGTTCGACATGTTCAGCAGTCCGGTGGACCCACCGTTTCCACCCGCACCCGCACCCCCGACGAAGCCCGTTTCCCTCGCGCCACCCGCCCCGCCGGCGCCGCTGACGCACTGTCCCACGAGCACGCTCGAGTTATCCCCGGTCGTCGTCGCGCGGGTCCCGGCAAAAAGCACCACCGACACCTCCCCGGCGTTGCCGCCATTGCCGCCGTTGGGCGCGTTGCCCGCGATGTCGGAGCTGAGCTTCGCCCCCCGCTCCGCCCGCGCCACCGAAACTTTGCGCGAAGATAGCCGGACTGTTGGACCCAGAGGTCGCGATGGAAGCCGCGTCACTGAGATTGACTCCGACGGATCCGCCGACGCCACCGGCTCCAGCCAGCCCGGCGCCTCCCCCGCTGGTGCCGCTGCTCAGCTCACCGCCCGATCCCCCGGACCCTCCGCCGGAGACAGCGACGATGCCGGGTGCGCGCGTGCTTCCCTGGGAAACAATCGTCGAATTGCCCGAGACGTTCACGTTCACGTTCCCAGCCGTGCCCCCCGAAGCGCCGTTGCCCGCCTCCCCGCCAGCCAGCTCGCTGAACATTTGCCCGGACCCCCCGCTGCCCGCCTAATTTCGGACGAAAATGGCCGCCGCGTCGCTGCCGTTCGCGCTGATCGACGTGGTCGCCGTGGCGGTCTCGACCACCACGTTGATTTCCGCCGTGGATCCTCCCGTGCCGCCATTGCTGTGCTGCTGTTCGTTGGCCCCGGACCCCCCATTCCCTCCCTCGTGCACGGCGGAAAGGCCGCTGATCGAGTCACCCACCGCCGTCACGACGGCGTCCGTGACCACGACGACCGAGCCGGATGGCATCGAGCTGACGCCCCCGTCGATGGTCGAAAAGCTGCCCGCTCCCGCGAAGCCGCCCGTGCCACCGAAGGAATCCGCGCCCTCCTCGCCCTCGTAGGAATCGCCACCCAGGCCCCCGCGACTGATACCGCCCACGACCGCCCCGCCGATGTTGCCACTGCCCATCACGGTCAGATTGCTCCCCGCCCCGACGGTCACGAAGAATCCGCCGCTGCTCCCGCCGTTGCTCCCGTTCGTGCTCTTCAGGTAGGAACTCGAGCCCTTGCCGCCAAACGACTCCGCCAGGATGCCGTAGATTTGTCCCGGTGCGCTGCCGGACGGGATTTGGGAAGTCCAGTTGATCCCCAAAGTTCCGCTCTGATTCACGATGATCTGACCCGAGCTTCCACCGATCCCACCGGTCTGCCCCGCACCCGAATCACCGCCTCGGCTGATCGCGTGGATTCCCAACTCGTTGCCCAGACCTACTCCCCCGATCGGGGTCAGGTCGGACGAATTCGTCACGGTGATGTTCCCGCCGTTGCCACCCTGCCCACCCTTGCCGCCGTTGAACTCGGGCTGCCCGGCCGAGTTGGTGCCCGTGGAAGCCACCGATCCGCCGGCTCCACCCAAACTCTGGTATTCCAGAATGGTGCCGCCGGCTCCGTAGATTCCCTGCAACGCCACGTTTCCGTCGTTGGTGGCGGTGAGGTCCCCGGCGGCACCTCCCGCGCCCGCGTTGTTCGACGATTTGTCGTTGGTCTGGTTCCCCCCGTTGCCACCGATCAATTGGACCGACGTGCCTGCGACGACGAGATCAGTCTGATTCGCACTCAGATCGAAAAATGCGGCGTTGTCCGCGACCAATATGCTCCCGCTGAAACCGCCGGATCCCGCGTCGGCATCGTCGGAGTCCAGCCCGTTCGCGCCGAACCCTGAAAGGAGCAGGCCGAACTGCGTGTCACCAATCAGGTTGCCCGAAACGTTGGTGATCTGGACGTATTCAAAATTGGAAGCGCCGGCCGGCGAGATCGACACCTCGACGAGAGCTTGAGTCCGCCCCGTGGTGGTAGCCAGCGCCCCAAGCAGACCGGCGAGGCCAACGGCCCGGCCCAGGAAGAAACGACGCTCGAAGGAAGTGGAACTCATAATTTTCGTCGGGTGGGTTTCGGTAATGCCAGATCACCTGATGATCTGAGAACCGGACCTAATACCACAACTTGGTCATCCCTCAAAATTTCAGGTGAAATCATTCCCGTTTCCGAGCAGCCGGCGTGGATCGAGCGCGGTATCGGGGCTGCCCGTCTGCCAATTCCCGAGTTTCGGTGGATCCCTGATCAAGCCGACGGAACTCCAATTTCGATCACGAATCTTCAGAAACGATTATGGATTAGCAATAATCCAAAAACTTTATTCCGCCGCTTGGCCTTTCGAGACGTCCGCGACGAGGAAGCCACTGAAGGAGATCGAAACCCGTCTATTCTAATCACTGCGCCATCAGGTCGCCGATCTTATCGGCCCAAGCGTGGTGCAGGTCGCCAAGCGGCCAGACTTGAGGCGAGTCGCCGATGGTGATTTCCAAGGTATCCAACGCGGTGACCGTGCCAATTTCCTGAGCCGGAACGCCCGCAGAAGCGAGGACTTCGGGGGCGTTTTCCTTCGACACCGAGATGATCACTCGGCTCTGCGATTCATTGAAAAGGGCAACGAGTGACGACAAGTCCGTGGTCAGTTGGAGCGACGCCCCAAGTGGCGCGGCAGTCGCGCCCAGGCAGCATTCCGCCACGGCAACGGCGAGACCGCCTTCGCTGCAATCGTGCGCACTGCGGACGAGACCCTTGGAGATGAGGGTGCGGAGGGCGTCGTGAAGAGCGAGTTCTTTCGCGTAATCCATCGCGGGCGGCGGTCCCATTTTTTTGCCGTGGATGACTTTGAGAAAATGACTGGCGCCCATCCCTTGGGCGGGAGCGCCCTCGACAAGGTCTCCGAGGAGAATGATGACATCGCCAACGCTCTTGAATCCCTGCGTCGTGACGTGGGCGGGATCGGCGATGAGGCCGACCATGCCGACGGTAGGCGTGGGGTCGATGGAGCCGGCGGGGCTTTCGTTGTAGAGGCTGACGTTGCCGCCGGTGACGGGGACGTTGAAAGCGTGGCAGCCTTCGGTCAGGCCCTCGACGGCTTCGCGGAGCTGGAAGAAATTTTCGGGTTTGTGGGGGTTGCCGAAGTTTAGGTTGTCGGTGACGGCGAGTGGAACCGCGCCGGAGCAAGCGAGATTGCGGGCGGCTTCGGCGATGGCGATGCGGGCACCTTCGCGGGGGTTCTGACGGCAGTAGACCGCGTTGCAGTCGGTGGAGGCGGCGAGAATCTTGTCGCACTCGCGGACGTGGAAGACGGAGGCGTCGGAGCCGGGCAGCACGGTCGCGCCGAGGCGGACCATGTGGTCGTATTGCCGCCAGACCCAACGCTTGCTGGCGATGCTGGGATCAGCGAGGAGGGCGGGAAGGGCGTCGATCGGAGAACTCGTGGATTGCTCCGAAAGCGTCCGGAATTCCGCGGCGAAACCGGAGTGATCGGGAGTGCCATCGCGTGCCTCGCGGGAGTAAAGCGGAGCTTCGTCAGCGAGTTGGCGGGCGGGAATTTCGACGACCGTTTCGGTGCCGACCTTGACGCGCATCATGCCATCGTCCTTCACCTCGCCAACCTGGGCGTAGGGGAGATCCCACTTTTCGAAAATGTCGCGGACGGTCTGCTCTTCACCCTTGTTGACGATCACGAGCATGCGTTCCTGGCTCTCGCTGAGAAGGATCTCGTAGGGCGTCATCCCGGTCTCGCGCTTGGGAACGAGGTCGAGGTCGATCTCGACGCCGGTGCCGCCGCGACTGGCGGTCTCGCAGGTCGAGCAGGTGAGTCCAGCGGCACCCATGTCCTGAATCCCGGCGACGCACCCGCTGGCGAGGAGTTCCAAACAGGCTTCGAGGAGAAGCTTCTCGCGGAAGGGATCGCCGACCTGGACGGCGGGGCGGTCCAGCTTGGATTCTTCGGTGAGTTCGCGAGAGGCAAAGGCCGCTCCGGCGAGGCCGTCCCGTCCGGTTTCCGCACCCACGTAGAAAACGGGGTTGCCGATCCCAACCGCGCCGCCCCGCGCGATCTGGTCGTGGCGGAGGACGCCGAGATTGAAGACGTTGACGAGCGGGTTGCCGGCGTAGCTGTCGTCGAAGTAGATCTCTCCGCCGACGGTCGGAATGCCGATACAATTCCCGTAGTGCGCGATGCCGCTGATGACTCCCGCAAAAAGGCGTCGGTTGGTTTTTGCTTCGGGCGTGTCGCCTTGGATGCTGCCGAAGCGAAGGGAGTTCATCGAGAAGACGGGGCGCGCGCCCATCGTGAAGATGTCGCGGATGATGCCTCCGACGCCGGTGGCGGCACCTTGGAAGGGTTCGACGGCGCTGGGGTGGTTGTGGCTCTCCATCTTGAACGCGATGGCCCAGCCGTCGCCGATGTCGATGACCCCGGCGTTTTCCTCGCCCGCTTTCACGAGGACGCGGTCGCCGGTGGTAGGGAACTTTTTCAGCTCGAGCTTGGAGTTTTTGTAGGAGCAATGCTCGCTCCACATGACGGAAAAGACGCCGAGTTCGGTGAAGTTGGGAGAGCGCCCGAGAATTTTTTCGATGCGCTCGTACTCTTCTGGCGTGATGCCGTGCTTGGCGATGATCTCGGGGGTGATGGCGGGGTCGGTCATGACATTTTTCTCGCGCCGAGGCGCAGAGACGCAGGGTTTTGAATAATCTGGATGGCCGGCACCTTCGCGTTTCCGCGTGAGAGTCTCATTGAAGCAAGGATTCGAAGAAATTGCGGCCGTCGGTGCTGCCGAGGGTTTCGTCGCAGGCTCGCTCCGGGTGGGGCATGAGGCCGAAGACGTTTCGGGCCTCGTTCGTGATTCCCGCAATGTTGCGGCGGGAGCCGTTTGGATTCGACGCTTCGGTCGTGCGCCCGCGCTCATCGGAGTAGCGGAGAACGACTTGTCCGCGGTGATCGAGTTCATCGAGGGTCGCCTCGTCGGCGAAATAGCAGCCCTCGCCGTGCGCGATGGGGAGCCGGAGGACCTGGCCGGTCTTGCACGTCTTGGTGAATGGCGTATCGAGCAGCTCGCAGCGGACGTGGACGTGCTCGCAGATGAAATGCAGGTCGCGGTTGCGGACGAGAGCGCCGGGGAGCAGGCCGGTCTCGCAAAGGATCTGGAAGCCGTTGCAGATCCCGACGACGAGGCCACCCGCTTCAGCGTGTTTTTTGACCGCGGCCATGATCGGCGAGAACTGCGCGATGGCCCCGCAGCGGAGGTAGTCGCCGTAGGAAAAGCCGCCCGGAACGATGATCGCATCGGCGTCGCCAAGGCTGGTCTCCTTGTGCCAAAGGAGGTCGGCGGTGAGGCCCTCAACCGTGGGGATCGCCCGGAGGCAATCCTGATCGCAGTTCGAGCCCGGAAATTGGAGGACAGCTAACTTCATCGATCCGCGTCAGCTGATGATTTCGAGCGTGTAGTCCTCGATCACGGGATTCGAAAGGAGGTCGCGGGCGATCTCGTGGAGCTTGGATTCGTCGGCGGCACCGAGGTCGATCTCGATGATGCGGCCGACGCGGACGCGACCGACGCCGCTGAGGCCGAGGTGCTCCATGGCTGGCACGAGGGCGGCTCCCTGCGGATCAAGGACGGTGGGTTTGGGTAGGACGGTGACGAGAGCTTTCATCGGGCGGACTATTGCGGATCGGTTGGCGAAAGACGAGCAAGAGGTTTTCGGTGGCGGACGAGGCGCGTTTTGAGCGACAGAATCGTGCCGACGAGACAGAGGATGGAAAAAAGTTCGCCGTAACGGGAGTAAAACGTGAGCGGCGGGCTGATCGGAACGTCGATTTCGCCGGTGAGAACGCCTTCGACGAACGTGCTGCCCGTCTCGGGATCGGAGAGAATGCTGGTGATGCGCCCGAGCCGGTCGATGAAACAGGTCACCCCGGTATTGGCCGCGCGAACGAGCGGTAGCTTCGTCTCGACGGCGCGGAACACGGCGTTGGCGAGGTGTTGCCGCGAACCGGCACTCTCGCGAAACCACCCGTCATTGGTGATGGTGACGAGTAGCTCGGCACCACGAATGGCAAACTGGCGCGTGAGTTCGCCGACGGTGTCCTCGAAGCAAATGAGCGGCGCGACTTTGACCGGCCACGTCCTCAGCGTGAACACCACCGGCTCGGTGCCAGCGGTGAAATCGCTCCGGACGAGGTCCCCAACGATCCACGCAAAGAGCGGGAAGGAATGGCGGAACGGGACGTATTCGCCGAAGGGGACGAGGTGGATCTTGTAGTAAAGCTGGACCGCACCGGAGGGCGCGAGGGCGACGGCGGAATTGTAGCCCCCGACGTGGTCGTAGTGAATGGTGCCGACGAGAAAATCGCCGTGGAATTTTTCCACAATTCCGGTCGCCATCGTTTTCATTTCCTCGTCGAGCAGTAGCGGGCGTGGCGTGGCGGCTTCCGGCCAAATGAGCAGATTCGGTTGGCCGAGGACGGCGACGTCGGTGAGACGCAAATAGGTATCGAGGATCTGGCGCTCGAATTCCTCGTCCCACTTCTGGTGCTGCGGGATGTTCGCCTGCACGGCGGCGATTTTCACCGTGACCTTCTCACCGGGGACAGCGGCGTAATAATGATGCACGCCGTAGGCGAAAGCGGCGGCGATCAACGCAACGGTCAGCGTAAAGTCGTAATGCGGGCGCAGCTTCGTCCGACCGACTTCGAGCGTGAGTCGACGGACGGTGATGACGGCCATGACGTTTGCCGCGACGATGAGAAAAGAGACTCCGCCGACTCCGGTGATGTCGGCGATCTGGATGAGCGCGGTTTGTTCGTGGAGGGCCGTGCCGAGGTTATTCCAGCCCCAACCGGTGAAGAGCACGCCGCGGATCCACTCCAGCCCGACCCACGCGGCTGCCGCCGCGATGGTCACGCGAAGATTACGGAAGGAATCCAACCAGGGAGAAACTTCGCCCGGTGCCAGGGTTGCGACGGGACGTCCGATCGACGCGATGAAGGTGGTCCAGCAGGCGGGATAAAGCGCGAAGTAGAACGACACCAATATCCACCCGCCCGTCGTGACGTTCGTCAACCAATTGAAGGCGATCACGAAGAAGAAAAGCCCGAACAAATAACCGAGCGCGAAGGCTTGCAGCCCCACGCGACGGGCCGGACGCGGGCCGAACCACACGGCGACGATGAGAGGAATGAGCGCGATCCAGCAGAGCCAAGCCTGATCGAATGGCGGGAGCGTGAGCGCAAGCAGCGTGCCGCCGAGGGCCGCCGCCAGCCAGGGCCAAAGCGTGCGAAAGCGGTTCACTGGGGCGAGGTCACGGCGTCGATGGTGACTTCCGCCGGAACCGCGGTGGCGGGCGCATCATCGGGCGGCGCGTGAGCGAGGACGATGACGACCGAATCGTCTTCGCGGATGGTTTCAACCTGTCCGGTCATTCGGAGGTCCGGGAAGCTCGCGCTCGTCACGATGGCGCCAGTCCCGATTCCAAAGTTGAGTTCCCGCTCATCGGGGAATTTCGCCTCAACGACCCACTGACCGTCCAGGCGCGAGAGCGTGGCGTTCGTCGAGGTTGGGTTGTCGGCGGAATAACGCCACCAAGTCGCGGCGCCAAAGATGACGGCGATAACGACGATGGCGACAACGAGAAAGGAGCCGGAGGATTTCATTTCGGGTCGAATGGCGGTTGGGTGAGCAACGCAACGAGGCTCTGGCCGGAATCGGAGAGGACGGGGTTGCCGGCTGACCCGGTGATGATGTTCTTTGTCGCTCGGGAATACGGGATGCGCGAGTCCCGGACGAAGAGGACTTTCGGCTCGGCGACCGCCACCGCGTAAGGTTCCACGCGGACGGGCACACCATATTGCGTGAAGGAGACAACCCAAGTCGGGGGGGTCGGATTGGCTCCTTCGAGCATCCACGGGTAGCGGCGATGAAGGTTGAAATTTGCCGAGGCCGGGATCGCGACTTTGAAGTAGATGGGTTGGTCGCGGAGATAGCTCGTGAGATCGAACGTCGTTGGATTCTCACGGACGGCGAGGAGCAATTCCGCAGGGTTCAAACCGGCTAAGTTTTGACCGTTGAAATTCCCGTGTGGGTTCGCGTCGCCTCGGTAGACCTCATGGTGCCAGCCGTCGAAATTTTCCGACATCATGAGGGCGAATTCGAAATGGACGTGGGCGCGCGTGCGATCCAGACCGCTGCCGGAGTAGCCCATGATGCCGAGCTGCTGGCCTTGCGCGACGCGCTCACCGTCGTCGACGGTGACGGACGCGAGGTGGGCGTAGAGCGTGTAGTATTTCGCCCCATCGGCAACGTGTTCGAGGACGACGTAGCGACCGTAATTTGATCCACCGGGCGCGCGACTAGCGTAGACGACGGTCCCGGCGGCCGCAGCGAGAATGGGGTCGAGGGGATTGCCGGCTGGGTCGCGGCGCAGCGGCTTGATGTCGATCCCTTCGTGGTGGCGGGTGTAGACGGTGGTCCCGCCGATGTTTCGCGGGTCGCGGACGAATCCGTATTGGCCTCCCTCCCACGGCTGAGTCGCCTTACCGCCGAAGGTACGGTCGACGTATTGGTAAAATTCCTGAGGCTGCCGATCGACCAATTCGTGGTTGGCGGTCGGGAAGTCCAGTAACAACCCGGCGGCGAAAACCGGACCGGGCAGACTGACGGCAGAAAGCAGAGCGAACGGGAATCTCATGCTTCCTTCGGAGTCGGCTCAGGCTTTTTCTCCTTCTTGATTTTAGGACGCTTCGGGAGCTTCTCGCCTTCGTTTCCGATGACGGGAAAATCGTATTTCAGCAGGTCCGCCTCCATTGGCGTGAGGCCGGCGGGGATGACGAAGAGACCGTCCTGCACCGGGCGGTCGATGTAGAGGTCGGTCACGTGGCGACCATTGTAGAAAACGATCAGGTAAGTGCCGCGCTTCGAGAGCGTCTGCTGTTCGAGGAGTTTCGCACCGTGGGGCTCGAGTTTGAAATACGCGCCGTAGGTACCGGTGCCATTGGGATCGGGAAACGTGTAGGCCGAAACGACGTCCGCCTCGTTGAGCAAAGGCATCGTTGCCATGTTGACCACTTTTTTCGGGCTGATCAGCTCGATGGGCTTGGAAAATTGCCCCCCTTCGGTGCCGCCTTCGGGGTGGACGCGGAGAGAGACGGCATTTTGTTTCTTCGCTCCAGCGGTGAGCGCGAGACAGGAGATCGCGACGAGGAGCAGGGACAATCGGTGCATGCGGCGGTGTAGCCCACGAGGATAGGATTTGCAACCGCCCGCACTCTGCGATAACCGATAGCGACCATGCGGTGCCGTTATTTTTCCTTCCTCGCGCTGGCGATCACTTCGCTCACGGCGTCCGCGCAGAATCAGCAATCGGTCGTCCCTGTGATTCCGGAAGAAGAAAGCCCATTCTTCATCGTTCGCGATACCGATGCTCAAGGCGGACCCAAACGCGACCAGCGGGAGAAAGGTGCCCAGGCTTCCTTCCCGCAAAACAAAGGTTCGGAGCGCAGCGCGGGCGAGACCTTTACCGGATTTTTCACCGAGATGTTTGCGTCGGTCACGCTCCCTGGCGAGAAGAAGGATACGGGAAGTAAACTCGTCGTCGACCCCGCTGAGTTCTCGCTCGATGACCGTCGCGAGGTTGCGGTCGATTTCACCGTTTACAACAAAACGAGCAAGTTGCTTCGTCTGGAATTTCCCAGCGCTCAGCGAATCGAAATCGTTGTCAAAAATCCCGCCGGCGAGGTGATCGAGCGCTGGTCCGACGACCGCGCCTTCGCCGAGCAGGCGGGAGTCGTGATGATCAATCCCGACGAGCGCATCGAATATCAGGAAAAAATCGCGACCCGCGAGATGGTGCCCGGCGAGACTTACGTGATCGAGGCCTCGCTGGTGGGCAACCCCGATTTCACCCGCACGACGACCGTCACCCCGACGGGCAAGCGGAACCTACCGCCGACGCCGACCGCGGGAGAAGAAGGCCAACAAACCACCGACGAGGGCTCCAGCAGCGAGCCAACCACCGAGCCGGTTCAGGGTTGACGGGATCGGGTCGGGCATGACCGACCCGGCGAAATAGTTGCGCGTCGCCCGGTGCCGCGCCGCAAACGTCATTCCGAAGACCACTCGGATCACCGTCTCAGACAGCAACCGTCCGATTGCGCCGCCGGGCAGCGCGTATTCCACCCGGTCGGTCATCCGCGTGCGCCTTCCGATGTCGAGCGACTCGAAGTTATGCTGATGCCGGAAACTCGCGAAGGGCGACTTGAGGGCCCGGTCCCAGAGCGCGTTCGGGTGCTCCGCTCGGTCCCAGACACCCTCCCATTTGATCGGCACGAAAAATTGCGAGGCCTCGACGCGGAACGTCTCACCGGCGACCGCCTCGGAGTTCGCGTCGATCCGCCGCACCTTCAGGGACGAGGGGCTGATCTTCGTGAGATTGTGTGGGTTCTCGTGAAAGGCGTAAACGGCCTCGATGGGAGCGTCGATGATGGTGGATTTTTGGAAGATCGTTGTTTTCATTGGTGGAAATTCGCTTGACCGGATTTGCAGAACGCGTTTTCTGCCCTGCCAACAAATAAATGTTGTCAAAGCGGGGAGTCGATCCTATCTGCTACCCCACCGCACTAACCAAACCCAAGCAAATGTCCGAAAAATCCATCGAAGAAAAAGTTAAAGATATCATCGTCGAGCAACTCGGCGTCACCCCCGAACAGGTCACCCCGTCCGCTTCGTTCATCGAAGACCTCGGTGCCGACTCCCTCGACACCGTCGAACTCGTCATGGCTTTCGAAGAAGAATTCAACGTCGAAGTCCCCGACGAAGACGCGGAGAAGCTCCAGACCGTCGGTGACGTGAACAAATACATCGAAGAGCGCGTCAACAAGTAAGCGCCTCCGATCGTTTAATCGATTTTACGGGCCGCACCGCGAGGTGCGGCCCGTTTTACGTTTCTGAGGTTGGTAGGCGCGGGCGGGCTTGCGACTTCCGGACGGGGACGGGTTGGAGTGCGGACAGGTTGAGCCAACTAGACAGGATTTACAGGATTTACGGGATTGGTTGGTCAGGGCGTGCCGGAGTCGCTATGCAGTCGGGTTCCTCGATGTTTGCCGTCCGATTCACCCTCATCCTCCCAGCTCGTGCCGACGCTTGATTGGATCGGGAAGGCGGCGGTCGTCCGCCACCACGCAGAGGTTCCTTTCCGGTTGCTGGAAGAAGTGCCCTCGCTTTCCTGCGCTCCTGCGGCGGGCGAGACCGAGAACCTGATCGTCCAGGGCGACAATCTCGAAGCACTCAAGGCGCTGCTCCCCCGCTACGCCGGGCAGGTGAAGTGCATCTACATCGACCCGCCCTACAACACCGGCAACGAGGGCTGGGTCTACAATGACGCGGTCAACAGCCCCGAGATCCGCCAGTGGCTCGGCCAGGTCGTCGGCAAGGAAGCGGAGGATCTCTCCCGCCACGACAAATGGCTCTGCATGATGTATCCCCGCCTCGTCCTGCTCCGGCAATTTCTGCGGGAAGATGGCGCGATCTTCATTTCCATCGACGACAACGAAGTGGCGTCGCTGCGGTTGCTGATGGATGAGGTGTTCGGCCGCCGATGTTTTGTTGCCAACATCGTTTGGCAAAGCCGGTATTCTCGATCCAACGACGCCAGCTTTTCGGTCTCGCACAACTTCATCGCCGTCTATTCGCCCAATCCAGATCGCTGGAAGGGGACGAGGAATCGGTTGCCTCGCAGCGAGAAGCAGACCAGCCAATACAAGGACGACGGTGACGAGCGGGGACCGTGGCGGGCCATCCCCTGGGATGCGCCGAACGTTCGGGAGAACCTGGAGCTATCCGATCAAGACGCTCACGGGCGATCTTCGCTACCCTCCGCCCGGCCGGTGCTGGTCCCGCACCGAAGAGCAATGGCTTGAGTTGGTTGCCGGAGGACTCGCCTATTTCGGTAAGTCGGGCAATGGTGCGCCGGCGTTCAAGCAATTCCTAAAAGATGCGGCGCAGATCGTGCCGAATACCTGGTGGGACCACGAGGAGTCTGGGCACACGGACGAAGCCCAGAAGGAACTCCAACAGTTATTTCAATCGCGGACGCCGTTCTCGACGCCGAAACCTTCGCGGTTGATCCGCCGCATCCTCCAGATCGCCACCAACCCCGGCGACCTCGTTCTCGACTCCTTCGCGGGCAGCGGGACGACGGGGCACGCGGTGTTGGATCTCAACGCGCGGGACGGGGGGGATCGGCGGTTCGTTTTGTGCGAGATCGATGAGGGGATCGCGCGGGGGATCACGGCGGAGCGGGTGCGGCGGGTGGCGCGGGGTTATGACAACACGAAGGGCGAGGCGGTCGCGGGGTTGGGCGGAGGGTTTCAATACGTGAAGCTGGGCAAGCCCCTCTTCGACGAGGTGGGCGCGATCCGGGAAGACGTGCGGTTCGGCGAGCTGGCGGAGTTCGTGTTCTTCAAGGAGACGGGGCGGCCACTCACGCGGGGACGGCGGCGGTCGCCGTTGCTGGGGACGCACGACGGGCGCGCGGTGTATCTGCTCTTCAACGGGATCCTCGGGGACCGGTCGGTGGGGGGCGGTAATGTCCTCACCGCGCCGGTGCTGGCCGAGCTGCCGAAGCACGCGGGGCCGAAGGTGATCTACGCGGCGGCGTGCCGGCTGGGCCGTCCGCGGCTGGTCGCCGAGGGGATCACGTTCAAGCAGACGCCCTACGATCTCCACGTCGGATGAAACCGTTCACTCCAAAGCGTTATCAGGACGATCTGCTCGCGAGCGTGGAGGCGTATCTCCGCGCGTGCCGCGAAACCGGGGACGCGCGGAAGGCCTACCACGACACGATGTATGCGCTCTGGGGGGAGGTCGGACACTACCGTCCGCTCGCGGGATTCGACGAGGGGATGCCGTATTTCTGCCTTCGAGTGCCGACCGGTGGTGGCAAGACGCGGCTCGGCGCGCGCAGCGTGGCGTTGGTGAACCGTCGCCTGCTGGAGAACGACCACGGCGTCATCCTCTGGCTGGTCCCGTCGAGCGCGATCCGCGACCAGACGTTGCTGGCCTTCCGCGACCTCGAGCATCCCTACCACGCCGACCTCCTGGAGGCCGGACCGGTCACCGTCGTCGACCTGGACGAGGCGAAGACGCTCACGCCGCCGACCTACGACACGTCGACGGTGCTGATCGTGGCGACGGCGCAATCCTTTCGCCAACAGGACATGGGCCGGCTGAAGGTCTACGAGGGCGGCGGGGCGCTCATGGACCACTTCCGCGGGATCACGCCGGAGCAACGGGACAATCTCCTGCGCGGACCCGAGGACACGGTGCCGTATTCCTTCGCCAACGTGCTGCGGCTGCGGCGGCCCTTCGTGATCGTGGACGAGGCGCACAACGCGCGGACGGGGTTGCAATTCGAAATGCTGGCAAGATTCCGCCCGTCGGGGATCATGGAACTCACGGCGACCCCGGACCTCGAGGTGACCCCCAGCAACGTCCTGCACAGCGTGTCGGCGGCGGACCTCAAGGTGGAGTCGATGATCAAGCTGCCGATCATGCTGGAGGCCGAGCCCGACTGGCAGAAGGTGCTGGCCTACGCGATCGACAAACGCGCCCAACTCCAGACGCTCGCCGACCGGGAGCGCGCGGGCGGTGCCGCCTACCTGCGTCCGCTCGTGCTCATTCAGTCACAGCCGCGCAGCAAGGATCGCGACACGCTCCACGCGGAAGTGATCAAGGCAGAGCTGATCCGCAATCACCACATCCCGGAGAGCGAGATCGCGGTGGCGACGGGTGAGACGCGGGAGCTGGCGGAGATCGACCTCTTCGCGGAGATGTGCCCGATCCGCTACATCATCACGCAGCAGGCGCTGGCGGAAGGTTGGGATTGCTCCTTCGCCTACGTGCTGGCGAGCGTGGCGGAGATGCGGAGCGAGACGCGCGTCGAGCAATTGCTGGGGCGCATCCTGCGGCAACCCGACGCCGAGCCGCGGGCGACTCCGGAGCTGAATCGGTCCTACGCGTTCGTCGCGTCGAAGGATTTCGGCGAGACGGCGAAGGCGCTGCGGGACCGGCTGGTGGAGGGCGCGGGATTCAACCAGGCGGACGCGTGGCAGTTCGTCGCAGCCTCGAACGAAGAGCAGGCGCGGCTCGACATCACGCCCTTCCGCCGCGTGGAGATGAGGCCTGTCATCGTGTCGCTGCCAGAGAAGCCCGACCTGTCGAAGCTGACGTCCGCGCTCAAGAAGAAAGTCAAGTGGGACCGGAAGGCGCAGACGCTCACGATCAATGAACCCATCAAGCCGGACGAAGACGAAGCCATCGCGCGGATCGTCGTGTGGGACGAGTCGCGGGAAGCGGTGGGCGTGGCGGCGGTGAAGAGCCGGACCGAGGCGATCGAGGTCTTCCGGACGCCGAGCGAGCGGGGGATAGACTTCCAAGTGCCGCGGCTGGGCGTGCGGGTCCACGGGGAGCTGCAGCTCTTCGACAATCCCGAGGTGCTCGATTACCCGTGGGAACTGCCGGTCTACCAGGCCGACCCGACCGAAGACGAGATGACGTGGCTGCGCTCGAACGATCGAATCACCGAAGGCGGAGAGATCGACGTCGACGAGGGCCGGGTGCGATTCAAATTTCTGCCGGACCTCGCGCGCGACCTCGAGCTGAGCTACGTGCCGGATCATCTGACCGAGGCGAAACTAGGGGCGTGGCTCTGCCGCAACGTCCGCGAGACCTACATCACCGCTGCGAGCCTGCGGGCCTTCGTCGCGGCGTTCCTCTCGGGAGCCGTGAAGAGGACCGACCTCGTTCTCGCCAATCGGCAAAAATTCGCCCTGCGCAGTCTTCTGGAGCGGAAGATCGCCGACCTTCGGAAGCAGGCCGTCCGGGAGGCTTACCAGGAATTCTTCTTCACCAAAGGTGTGGGCGAGCGCGTGACGGTCGGATCGGAATTCGAGTTCGAATTTCACCCCGACGCCTACTCGCCCAGTCGAGACGATCCGAGCGCGCGGGATTTCGCCGCTCATTACTACCCGCGGGTCGGTGCGTTCGACAGCGACGAGGAGCGCGAGTGCGCGCTTTGGCTGGACCGGGCCGCGCAGAAAGGGGAAATCCAGTTCTGGGTGCGAAACCTGGTCAACAAGCCGACCGGAGCCTTTTTTTCTGCCAAGAGCAACGGGCAAATTTCATCCGGACTTCTTGTGTCGCCTGCCGGACAGCCGCACTCTCGTCGTCGAATACAAGGGCGGGGATCGCTGGAAGGACGCCGAGGACGACCGGAAGCTCGGTGATCTCTGGGCAGAGCTGCAGCGGAGGCCGTTGTCTCTTCGTGATGGTGAAGGACCGGCGCTGGGATTGGATCGAGGCCAAATTGACCTAACGGGATGTCGCCGATCTTCGAGGCCCTGAAAGCGGGCGAACGGTTTGGGTTGTCCCTGCTGGCGCTGCACTTCGAGGAATGCCAGGAATATTGGGATTGGTGGTGGTCGGAGGCGCGGATGGATCGATTGACGCTGCCGTCGATGCTCGCCGACGACGACCCGATTCTCGAAGCGACCGCCGGGAACCTTTGGGTCGACTCGCTGACGTATTTCGATTTCTTCGATCAGTTTCTGCGCACCGCTTTGCAAAACCGCCTCGTTCCCTCGGGGGACCACGTCGTTCGATCCGAGTATCAGGATGCTTTGATCCGACTCCTGGCGGCTCGCGGATTGGAGCAGGAAGATCGGGTGATCGTCTTCGTTGGCGGGGGATACGGTGCTGGCAAGACAACGGTGCTCTCGATGACTGGTCGGGAACCGTTTCTCCCGCTGCCGGCCAAGACGGTAGCAGGGGTCGACGCGGTCAAACTTTACCTGCCAGAGTTCGAGATCATTCGGAGGATCGGCGATGGCCGGGCGAGTTCCGTGGTGCAATCCGAGGCCAGAAATCTATCCGAGCGACTCTTCGAAAGACTGGTCCGGACGGGGCGGTCCTTCATGTGGGACTCGTCGATGTCCGATCTCGAGGCGTCGTTGGTGCGAATCAGAACGGCGAAAGCTCAAGGCTACCGATTGATTCTCGTGGGAGTGGGAAGTCCCATCGAGGCCGCGGTGGCGAAAGCCATGGGCCGGGCGAAGCTCACCCGTCGCTTCGCGCACCCCGACCATCTGGTGGATTCGCACCGAAAGTTTGCCCGCGCTTTTCCCGCCTACTTCGACGAATTCGACGAGGTGATGTTGTTTTGGAATCGCTGGTCCCCGCATTCAGAAATGGTAGATCCACTCCTGATCGCGGAAAAAGATCGTAGCGACAACAGACTTGTCAGCTATGGTGACGGAGCTTTAAAAGAATTTTTCAGTCAAGCGAGCGAAGTATGAACATCAAGAAATCCGACCAGACTCCGAAGACGATCAGTGAGCTTTGCCAGGACGATGCCGGCGCATTCGAGCGCTTTCTTCGAACGAAGAATCAGTTTCTCACGGATCTGGATCGCAAGGCCAACCTCCGCGTGCACCAAGCACTCGAGAGCCAGTTGGTCTTCGCAGCCTGATCGTTCAGAAACTCCTACGGCTCCGCCGTTTTTTGTCTCGATCGGAAAGCGTTCTTCGCGCCCCCATGTTCGGTTCGCGCGGATCA
This sequence comes from uncultured Verrucomicrobiae bacterium, assembly GCA_963832325.1. GTDB lineage: Bacteria > Verrucomicrobiota > Verrucomicrobiia > Chthoniobacterales > JAATET01 > CAVVKW01. The sequence goes on from CAWHTR010000001.1 coordinate 749,410, forward strand.
GGGAATTATTTTCAGATTTTCGTCATCCGGAGAGCGAATGAAGCAGTCTCTAGTTCACACTGCATTGGGCGCTGCGATGGTGAGAAGCCAGAGATGCTTCGCTTAACATGACAATTCGGGGCTGGAGAAAGCTGCGCTTTCCCGTTCCCTCCTTTCCCCTACGGCTCTGCACGAGGCAAACCTCTACTCGTCCGTCGCACTCAACTTCGCGAGCACGCTAAAGTCTTCCATCGTCGTCGTGTCACCGGTCACGTCGTCGCCGGCGGCGAGCTGCTTGAGCACGCGGCGCATGATTTTTCCGCTTCGCGTCTTCGGCAGAGCCTCGGCGAAGCGCACTTCGTCCGGCTTCGCGATGGGGCCGATGATCTCGCCGACGTGTTTGCGCAGGGCCTCCTTGAGCACCTTCGTCGGGCGTTGTCCGCCCTTCAGCGTGATGAAAGCCACAATGCCCTGGCCCTTGATTTCGTCCGGTCGACCGACGACCGCCGCCTCCGCGACGGCATCGTGGGAAACGAGCGCGCTCTCGACCTCCGCCGTGCCGAGGCGGTGGCCTGCCACGTTGAGCACGTCGTCGATCCGGCCGACGATCCAGAAATATCCATCCTTGTCGCGCCTCGCGCCGTCGCCCGTGAAGTAACAGCCCGCCACGTCGCTCCAGTAGGTTTTTTTGTAGCGACCCTTCGCCCCGTAGATCCCGCGCAGCATCGACGGCCACGGTTTGCGGATCACGAGCTTTCCGCCCTGGTTCGCGCCGACCTCGTTTCCGTCGTCGTCGACGATCGCCGCGTCCACGCCGAAGAACGGAAGCGTCGCCGTGCCGGGTTTCAGCGATGTCGCTCCGGGGAGTGGAGTGATCATGTGCCCACCGGTTTCAGTCTGCCACCACGTGTCGACGATCGGACAGCGACCGCCGCCGATTTTCTCGTGATACCACATCCAAGCCTCCGGATTGATCGGCTCGCCGACCGTTCCGAGGAGGCGAAGGGTCGATAGATCATGTTTGGCGGGCCATTCGTCGCCCCACTTGATGAACGCACGGATCGCCGTCGGTGCGGTGTAGAGAATGGTCACGCCATACTCCGCGACGAGCTGCCAGAAGCGATCCGGCTCCGGCCAATTCGGCGCACCCTCGTAGAGCAGACAAGTCGCACCGTTGGCGAGTGGCCCGTAGACGAGATAACTGTGGCCCGTGATCCAGCCCACGTCAGCCGTGCACCAGAAGACGTCTTCTTCTTTCAAATCGAAGACGTATTTCGTCGAAACCGTCGTCCCCGTGAGATAACCGCCGGTGGTGTGCAGGATGCCCTTCGGCTTACCGGTCGAACCGCTCGTGTAGAGGATGAAAAGGGGGTTCTCGCTGTCGAAGCCCTCCGCCGGGCAATTCGCGTCGACGTATTCCATCTCCCGATGCCACCAGACGTCGCGTCCCTCCTCGATGTGGGTGGGCGTATTCGTGCGGCGGAAAACGATTACCCGGCGGACGCTTTTGTTGCCCTTGAGCGCGTTGTCGACGTTCTGCTTGAGAGTCACGGTTTGTCCGCGCCGGTAACCTCCGTCGGCGGTGATCACGATCTTCGCTCCGCAATCGTGAATGCGGTCCTTGATGCTCTCGGAACTGAATCCGCCGAAGATCACCGAGTGAACCGCTCCGATCCGCGCGCAGGCCAGCATCGCGATCACCGCTTCGGGAATGAGGGGCATGTAGATGATGACCCGATCCCCGCGCTTGACCTTGTTGCGGATGAGGACGTTGGCGAATTTGCAAACTTCACGGTGCAACTGGTGATACGTCAGTGTCCGCTTCTCGCCGGGTTCACCCTCCCAAATGATCGCCGCCTTGTTCCGGCGCGGACCGTCGAGATGACGGTCGAGGCAATTCTCCGCCGCGTTGATCTTCCCACCGACAAACCACTTCGCGTCGGGACATTTCCAATCGAGCACCTTTTTCCACTTCTTCTGCCAGTGGAGTTCCTTCGCTTGCGCGGCCCAGAATTTGTCCGGCTTCGCGATCGACTCATCGTAGAGGCGCTTGTATTCCGCCATGCTGCCGACGTGGGCGGTTTTGGCAAAGGCCTTGGAGGGTTTGAAGACGCGCTTTTCGACGAGGTGAGATTCGATGTTCTGGCTCATGGGGACAAAAGGGAAGGGTGCCCAAAATAGCTGCCCCGGGGAAGTCGGAAGTGCGTTTGACGCAGCTCGGTGGCTTTGGCATCCTCTGCGACCGGCGAATTGTCGCCTCCTCGCATCATGCCTACGCCAACCATCATTTACACCAAAACCGACGAAGCCCCCGCGCTCGCCACCTACTCCCTGCTTCCGATCGTCGAAGCCTTCACCGCGCCAGCTGGCGTCAGTGTGGAATGGCGCGACATTTCGCTCGCTGGCCGCATCATTGCCAGCTTCCCCGAAGTGCTCTCCGACGATCAAAAAATCGCCGACGCACTCGCCGAGCTCGGCCAGCTCGCCACCCAGCCGGATGCGAACATCATCAAGCTTCCGAACATCAGCGCGTCGGTTTCCCAGCTCAAAGCCGCCGTCGCCGAGCTGCAGGCCAAAGGCTACGCGCTCCCCGACTATCCCGCCGAACCGTCCACCGAGGCCCAGAGGGAAGCGCGCCTCCGCTACGATCGCGTGAAGGGCAGCGCGGTCAATCCCGTCCTCCGCGAAGGAAATTCCGACCGACGCGCGCCGAAAGCCGTCAAGGAATACGCGCGCCAGAATCCCCACCGCATGGGTGCTTGGTCTCAAGATTCGAAGACGAGCGTCGGCACCATGGATTCGGACGATTTTTTCTCGAACGAAAAATCGCTGACCCTTCCCGCCGCCACGACGGCTCGCATCGAATTCGTCGCCGCCGACGGCACGACGACCGTCCTCAAGGAGAAGACCCCGCTACTCGCGGGCGAGGTCCTCGACGCGACGGTCATGCGAAAAGCTGCGCTCGTAGACTTCCTCGCCTCCCAGATCGCCGAGGCGAAGGAGCGCGGCGTTCTTTTCTCGCTCCACTTGAAGGCGACCATGATGAAGGTCTCCGACCCGATCATCTTTGGACACGCGGTCCGCGTTTTCTTCAAGGATCTCCTCGCCAAACACGCCGACGTCCTCGCCGATCTCGGCGTCGACCTCAACAACGGCTTCGGCGACCTCGTCGCGAAAATTCAGACCCTTCCGGCCGAACAACGCGCCAACATCGAAGCTGACATCCAGGCCGCCTACGCCAATGGCCCCGCCATCGCGATGGTCAACAGCGACAAGGGCATCACCAACCTCCACGTCACCAGCGACGTCATCGTCGACGCCTCGATGCCCGCGATGATCCGGACCTCCGGCCAGATGTGGAATGCCGCCGGGGATCAGCAGGACACTCTCGCCGTCATCCCCGACAGTAGCTACGCGGGCGTCTACCAGGCGACCATCGACTTCTGCCGCGAGAACGGAGCCTTCGATCCCAAGACGATGGGCAGCGTGCCGAACGTCGGCCTGATGGCGCAGAAAGCCGAGGAATACGGCTCCCACGACAAGACCTTCGAGGCTCCCGGCCAGGGCACCATTCGCGTCGTGGATCTCGAGGGCAACACGCTCCTCGAGCACACGGTCGAACCCGGCGACATCTGGCGGGCCTGCCAGACGAAAGACGCTCCGGTTCAGGATTGGGTCAAACTCGCCGTCAACCGCGCCCGCGCCACGGGCGTCCCCGCCATCTTCTGGCTCGACGAAAACCGCGCCCACGACGCTGAGATCATCAAGAAGGTCGAATCCGCACTGGCGACTCACGACACGGCCGGTCTCGACATCCAAATCCTCGCTCCAGCCGAGGCGACGAAGTTCAGTCTCGAGCGCCTGAAGCGCGGAGAGGACACGATCTCGGTCACCGGGAACGTCCTCCGCGACTACCTGACCGACCTCTTCCCGATCCTCGAACTCGGCACCAGCGCGAAGATGCTCTCAATCGTCCCGCTCATGAACGGCGGCGGATTGTTCGAAACCGGTGCGGGCGGCTCCGCGCCGAAGCACGTCCAGCAATTTGTGGAGGAGAACTACCTCCGCTGGGATTCCCTTGGCGAATTCCTCGCCCTCGCCGTTTCACTCGAACACCTCGCCACGACCTTCGACAACCCCCGCGCCAAAGTCCTCGCCAAGGCGCTCGACGCGGCGACCGGCAAGTTCCTCGCCAACGACAAATCCCCCGCCCGCAAAGTCGGCGGGATCGACAATCGCGGGAGCCACTTTTACCTCGCCCTCTACTGGGCCGAAGCGCTCGCCACCCAGAGTGAGGATGCCGACCTTCAAGCCGTCTTCGCGCCCATCGCGACGGCGCTGGCCGATGCCGAGTCGACCATCGTCGCCGAACTCGCCGCCGTCCAGGGACAGCCCGTCGACATCGGTGGTTACTTCAAGCCAGACGATACCCTCGCGGGTGAGGCCATGCGCCCGAGTGCCACTCTCAACGCCATCCTCGCGAAGTTATCGAAGTAGGCTCTAACGACCGAAGAAGCGAAACTCACCGCAAAACCCCATCTTTGCGCACGGCGACTTGGACGCCTTCGGTCGGGGAGTCCGGCGCGAGCACCCGCCTCGGGCGCAACACGTTGGAATACCAGACCGCGTCGTGATGCGTGACCTGCGCGATGAGGCGATAATCCCCCGCCGGCTCGATCCGCGCCGCTTCGTAGGGGAGTTCAAAGGCGATCGGGAATCGCGCCGGAGCGGCGAACGACGCTTCTGCCATCGGTTCGGGCCGGCTCTCCGTCGCCCGCGCGTCGACGAGCAACAACCTCACCCGGGAACCCTCGGGCAAGGTCAGCGGTGTCTCGGTCGTCACCTCGCCCACGATCCGCGCCGTCGACGACGGCGGTGCGGTCGCGCAGGCAACGACCAACATCGAAAGCAGCGGAAGCACGAGGAACTTCAAGAAATTCACTCGCCAATCTTCGCCGCAAACACCTTGACTCGATACGAAAATTTTCGCTCCCGGCCCGTCGCCAAGTCCCGGACATTGGTGACTTTGATCGAAATGAGCCTCGGCTGACGGTCCTCCATGAGATAGTGCGAATTGTCGTCGAGCTGGCCGGAGAAGAAGGGGTTCTCACGGAAGCGAAGCTCTGGCTCGAAGACGATGCCCGGACTGCCGGTCCCCGACTCTCGATTGATGATTTGCGCCCGGACGCGCTTTTTCCCCTCCCTCACGCTCACCTTTGCCTGCCGAAAGTCAGCGGCTTCCATTGAGAACGAAAACCGGGGGTGAACGAGCGTATTCGGCACGTTCCCGGGAGGCGGCCACGCGACGTAACGATCCCGTGGCTTTCGGGAACTCACGCGACTGCTGTCTGGAACAACCCAGAGGGCATTCGCCCCAAAATTCCCGCTCGTGTAGGCGTTACCCGACCCCATTTCGGTCAAAACCGGATACAGGATCCAACGCCGATGCCCGGCCCGTTCGTTGTTGTCGCCACTGTCCTCGATGTACGCGGCAACCGCGAGTGGCCCGGTATTTCCAAGCGCCAAATTGGAATTACCCGCCGCCTCCGCTCCGTCCGGTGTGTAGAACCTCCAACTCAGCGACGGAGTGTGACTGAGCGAATTTTCGCCGGCCATCATCAGCGCTGCAGCCGCGGCCTTCAGGTTCCAATCCTCGCGAAACGTCACCGACCCGACTCCAGCCATGGCACGATAGAAATTCACCGCCCGCAGCGTCGCCGCCTGGTAGCGGCTCGAGGTCCCACCGGGGATTCCCGCCTCGACCGAACCGCGCCACTGCGGCGCGACCTTCGCCGTGCGCAGGAATTGACGGTAATTCCGCAGCACGGACGACTTGCTTTTGACGTTCAGCTCTCCGGCTTCGGCAACCGGAAGACTCGCCCCCGCCGCCGCGAGCGCAGCGATCAGAAGCGGCACCAATCTGCTAGCGGGGAGCGAAGTCAACATGGGAAACAACCTAAACATCATCATCCGATCGAGCAATTTCCGATCGTCGGCGGTTCTGGAATAATTCGCTCTTTCGCGTTCTATTGGTCCCGTGCCACCGCTTCCCAAAGCCCCGACCATCGACCTGACCGAGAAATCCCTCATGGGCATGGGCGGCTGGCAGATTTGGAAGCAAGCTCGCGAGATCCACGAGCTCGGGCGCGTGACCGAGGCCACCTACGAGCCACCTCTCCTCAAGGGCCGGATCTCCGAAGGCGGGAAGGACTTCCTGGCCGGTCTCAAGTTCAACAACCGCATCGACGTCGACAACCTCTGCCCCTGCCGCGACTCGCGCGTCCGCGGCCTCATCTGCGCTCACTCCATCGCGGTCGGTCTCCAGGTGATCAAACCCCGCGCCGCCCGTGCCTCCGCCCACGAGACCGGAATCGAGACGCGCCCCGCCGCCGCGTCGACCACGACCGAGCGCCCCACCGTCAACCTCACCGTCGAAGGCTCCCTCCGCCACCTCGAAGCCAACGTCTCGTTCACCTACCAGCGACCCGGCGCGAGCAACCCCGCTGCCGAGGGCGCAGCCCTCGCCCGCCTCGTCGAAGCGGGCTTTCGCGAAGTCAAAGGTAAAGCCGTGATCCAAGGCGAACAGGACGCCATCCGCTTCTTCGCCGCCGAGCTTCCGAAGCTGAAACAATCGTGGACCGTCACCGAGGGCGAACGCTTTCAGAACGTCACCCGCGACTTCGTCCGCATCGAACCCCGCTTCGCACTCCGCGAAGCCCCCGACGGCTTCCTCGACCTCCACGTCCACCACACCGCCGGGAGCGAAGCCGTCCTTTCGCAAGCCGACCTCACCCGTCTGCTCCAGGGCGGCCAAAGCCACCTCAAGCTCAAGAACGGTAAGATCGCCGTCCCCGACGGCGCGCTCGCCGCCGATCTCGAAGCCCTCCTTCGCGACGTCGATCCCCAGCAACAGCGTGGCGGCTACCGCATCCCCGCCGTCCACCGCGGATTCGTCGAGCGCTCCATCGCCGATTGGACCCAAACCGCCACCCCCGAGACCGCCGCAACCACCCAACTCGGCTCGCTCGAGGCCACCCTCCGCCCCTATCAGATCGACGGCGCGCGTTGGCTCCTTGGAAAAGCTCAGACCAACAGCGGTGCCCTCCTCGCCGACGAAATGGGCCTCGGCAAGACGATCCAGGCCCTCGCCATGATCGAGCAACTCGATGGCCCGACCCTCGTGGTCTGCCCGTCGTCGCTGGTCTGGAACTGGAAACGCGAGGCCCGCAATTTTCTCCCCAACCTCCCCGTCCTCACCATCGACGGTCCGGATCGGAAAAAACGTTTCGCCGACATTCCGCGCCACCGTCTCATCGTCACGAGTTACGCCCTGCTCCGCCGCGACCTCGAACACTACGCCGGGATCGAATTCGCCGCCGTCATTCTCGACGAAGCCCAGCACATCAAGAACCCCGACAGTCAGAACGCCAAAGCCGCCAACGCCCTCCCCGCCCGCAGCCGCTTCATCCTCACCGGCACCCCGATCGAGAACTCGATCCGCGATCTCTGGTCACTCTACGAGTTTCTCCTCCCCGGCTACCTCGGCAGCCGCAAGGACTTCCAGGAACGCTACGAGAATCCCCTTCTCAACGGCGAACGCGGCGCACTTTGGACCCGCCTCCAACGCCGCATCCACCCCTACCTCCTTCGCCGTCGCAAAGCGGAGATCCTCGACGACCTCCCCGACAAGATCGAGCAGGTCATCGAAGTCGACCTCACCGACAAACAGAAAGCTGCCTACACCCAGCTCCAACGCAGTGCCCGTGACCAAATCGACGCTCTCGCCAAGGACCAGGGCGGAGCCTCCCGCATGAAGGCACTCACGGCCCTCCTCCGCCTCCGCCAGGCCTGCTGCGACCTCCGTCTCCTCGGCGGCGAACTCCCCACCGACCAATCCTCCGCCAAGCTCACCGCCCTCCTCGAGCTCCTCGACGAATCCATCGACGGCGGCCACCGCACCCTCGTGTTCAGCCAATTCACCGGCATGCTCGACCGCATCGGCACCGCCCTGGAGGAAAATGGCATCACGTTCTGCCGCCTCGACGGTTCCACGAAAAACCGCGAGGCCGTCGTCGACCGTTTTCAGGAGAACGACGACATCCCCGTTTTTCTCATCAGCCTCAAAGCCGGCGGCGTCGGCCTCAACCTCACCGCCGCCGACACGGTCATCCATTTCGACCCCTGGTGGAACCCCGCCGTCGAAGCTCAGGCCACCGACCGCGCTCACCGCATCGGCCAACGCAAGGTGGTCACTTCGATCAAACTCATCGCCCGCGACACGGTCGAAGAACGCGTCCTCAGCCTGCAAAAAAAGAAACGCGAACTCCTCGAAGGCACCGTCGACGCCGACGACGCGCTCGCGAATTTCACCCCCGAAGATCTGGCGGCCCTCATCTGAAAAAATATTTCCCCCCTTCTACACCCACCCGCCCTCCCTCCGGCGATCCATCGGCATGCCCGACGATCCGAACCTCATCGACCCCCGCGACCAGTATCCCCAACCCCCTTACCCCGCCCAGTCCCAGAAGCCCCCGGGCACCGACGCCGCGATGTCGCCCCGCGCCGACCACGGCGAGACCACCTACTTCGGCTCCGGGAAAATGGCCGGACTCACCGCGCTCATCACGGGGGCCGACAGCGGCATCGGTCGCGCCGTCGCGATCGCTTTCGCCCGCGAAGGCGCGAACATTCTTATCTCCTACCTCAACGAGGAAGAGGACGCCAAAGAGACTGCCAAATGGGTCCGCGAGGCCGGCTGTGACGCCGTTCTCGTGCCCGGCGACATCGGCGATCCCGAGCATTGTCGAAATCTCGTCGCCCGCTGCGTCGACGAATTCGATGGCATCGACGTCCTCGTCAACAACGCCGCCCACCAACGCACGCAAGACAACATCGACGAATTCGACACCGCCGAGTTTGAAACCACGTTCCGGGTCAACGTTTTTGGAATGTTCAACCTTTGCAAGGCAGCGCTCGAACACTTGAAGCCGGGCGGCACCATCATCAACACGGCCTCGATCCAGGCTCAGGACCCGAGCGGACCCCTCCTCGCTTACGCCACCAGCAAGGGCGCGATCATCACCTTCACCCGCGGACTCGCGGATCTCGCCATCGACAAGGGGGTCCGAGTCAACGCCGTTGCACCTGGTCCGATCTGGACCCCACTCATCCCCGCCACCATGCCCGAAGACGCCGTCGAGAAATTTGGGGCGTCCACCCCCATTGGCCGGGCGGGTCAACCCGCCAGCTCGCCCCCACGTACGTTCTCCTCGCAACCAAGGATTCGAGCTACGTGACCGGCGAGGTCATCGCCGTGACCGGCGGACGGTTGATGTAGCCCGTCGTTTCCGCTAGGGATCTGGGAATGCGGCTTGCCTCCCTTGCACTCGTCCTCGCCATGACCCATCTCGCCACCGCCGAATCCTCCCGCTTTTTCATCGGAACCTACACCGGAGAAGAAGGCAGCCGCGGTATTTACACCGCGACCCTCGATCTCGACACCGGAGCGATCAGTCCGCCCGAACTCGCGGGCGAGGCCGAGAACCCGAGCTACCTCGCACTTTCTCCCGACGGCGGGACGCTCTACGCGGCCAGCGAAAGCGGCGAGAGCGTGGTGGCGGCATTCACCGTCGGCGAGGATGGCCAGCTCACTCGGCTCAATGAACAGCCGACCGGCGGCAAAGGAGCGTGCTTCGTCTCGGTCCACCCGTCCGGGAAATGGGTCTTCGCCGCCGATTACGGGTCAGGTTCCATCGCCGCCTTCCCGGTAAACGCCGACGGCTCGCTCAGCGACCGCTCCGGCTTCGCCCAATTCGAAGGCAGCGGGCCGAACGTCAAACGACAGAAATCGCCCCACGCTCACAGTATTTATTCCATCGGCGACATCGTCGTCGCCTGCGACCTAGGCACCGACCACATCTGGCGTTTCCGCCTCACCGACGATGGCGAGCTTGTCGCCGAAGATCCCGCCACCGTCCCGCCCGGTTCCGGTCCCCGCCACCTTGCTCTCAGCCCGGACGGCACCTCGGCCGTCGTCGCCAATGAAATGGGCCTCAGCCTCTCAACCTTCGACGTGAATCCCGCCACCGGTCAATTCACGCCCGGCGCAACGATCCCCACGCACGAGGCACCGGATGAAAAGATCTCCCTCGCGGCCGTCAAGTTTCACCCAACCGGTAAATTCCTGACCGTTTCCAGCCGCGGCGATCACGAGCTCATCACCTACCGGCAAAAGGAAGATGGCGCGCTCGAAATTATCGAATCCATCCCGGCAGGCGTCACCGTTCCCCGCGACTTTGCCTACGACCCCTCCGGTCGCTGGCTCGTCGCTGCCGGTCAGAACGATAACACCCTCGCAGTTTTCGCCGTCGACCCGTCGACCGGTCAACTCTCGCCCACCGATCACACCGCCAACGTCGCCAAGCCAGTCTGCGTCGTTTTCGCAGCGGACTAATTGCAATCCACGCGACCCGGCGTTACCCTCCCCACCCTATGCAAATCCGCACCCTGGGAATTCTCCTAGCCGCACTCACCCTCATCCCTACAAGTCTCATGGCACAATCCGCCCTCGAAAACGGTCAGAAATTTCTCGCCGAAAACGCCAAACGCCCCGAAGTCAAAACCACTGACTCCGGCCTCCAGTACGAGGTCCTCACCGAAGGAACCGGCAAAAGCCCGAAGGCCACCGACACCGTCGAGGTCAACTACCGCGGCACCACGATCAACGGCAACGAATTCGACAGCTCCTACAAGCGCGGCGAGTCGATCGAATTCCCCCTCAATGGCGTGATCCCCGGTTGGACCGAAGGCGTCCAGCTCATGAAAGAGGGGGCCAAATACCGATTCTACATCCCATCCGAACTCGCCTACGGGAAGCGCGGAGCCGGCGGAGCCATCGGCCCCGACGAGACTCTCATCTTCGACGTCGAGCTGATCGAGGTCAAATAAGGCCCCAACCGCCGACCCAACCCACCCAAACGGCCCGCACCTCAAGTGCGGGCCGTCTGCATTTCAGCCCACGCCACGCCCAACTCGGTCCACTCCCCCCTCCCCGGGTCCACCAACGCAACCGCCCCCCACGGCGCCCGCCGCCACGCCAACTCGAACCACGCGTAGCGCTCCAGAAACGGCAACTCTCGCAGCATCGGCACCGCCTCCCGGAGAAACGCCGCGTTCGCCGCCACATCCACGGGCGGATTCGCAATCTCCAACCACCGACCGGTCGACCCGGAGAATTCCGTCAGCCAGATCGGTCGTCCATACTGCTCCCACGCCTCGATCAGCCAACCGCGAAGCCCCTCCACCGCCCCGGGTTCCGTGACGTCACCATACCAATGGAGACAAATAAAATCCACGCGGAGTCTCCGCTCGTCGACCCCGTCCATGAACCGCTCCAGCCACCGCGCCTCCGCCGCCGCCGGACTCCCGAGCCGCAACCCGGTCGCCTCCAGCCGAGGCCACAGCTTGAGCGCCTTGCCCACTCCCAGATTCGCCTGCGACCGCTTGTCCGGCTCGTTGAAACCGAGGAGCACCCCGCTCCCCGACCTCCCCGCCGCGGCCAGAGCCTCATCCGTCACGTGCGCCGCCCCCCAGATCATCGGCACGAACTCCGCGGAGATCCCCTCCCCGCCAACCGACGGCACCTCCGTCCAATTGTAATACCAACCGCACCCCAAGCGATCAATCTCCCCACCCAGCTCAGTCCCCCGGCCCGCCACGTTCGCCCACCCAACGCCCGCCAGCGCCGTCAAGGGACCGCGGCCAACATCGCGCCCACCGCCACCCTGCCGTCGGCGTCAAACTCCACGCCCTCCGCCCTCAGTAGATCGATCTTCCGCGCAATCGCCGCCCCCGCCCGGTCCCCAAAAAATCCCCCCGGCCCCCGGTTCGCCGCCACCACCCGATGGCACGGCACCTCCGGCGCGTACGGATTCGCCCGCAGCGCCTGCCCCACCGCCCGCGGCGAACGACACCCAATCGCGTCACCCAACGCGGCGTAGCTGACCACCCGCCCCCGCGGAATGCACCGGGCCGCCTCGTAAACTTTTTCTTGAAACGGTGTTGGCATCCCCGAAATTCCCCCCTTCCCTGCATCGAAGCAATTGAAAATCTCGCGCCTGCTCCTATTCGCAATCGTCGGCGTCGCACTCGCCGCGACAGCCTCAGCCGGCACGATCATCTCGGTCACCACCCCGGTCGGCGCGATAACGCTCGAACTCGAAGACGACGCCAAGCCGATCACCGTCACGAATTTCCTCCGTTACCTCAACGACGGCCGCTACCAGAATCTCTTCTCGCATCGGCTGGATGACGGCTTCGTTCTCCAAAGCGGTGGTTTTACGCTCGCGGGAAACATGATCAACGCCGTCCCGACCTACGCGCCAATCGCGAACGAATTCACGACCGAACCTCGTTTCAGTAACACCAAGGGCACTATCGCCATGGCAAAAATTGGCAACGACCCGGATTCGGCCACCTCTCAATGGTTCATCAACCTCGCGGACAACCTCCCTCTCGACGCTACCAACGGCGGATTCACCGTCTTTGGTCGGGTGATCGACGGTTTCGACACGCTGGAGAAATTTAATACCGATTTCACCAACAGGTCCACCGGCGGCCAGGGAATCTACGACAAACGGGCGGCATTGAACAATGGGGCTTTCGGGGAGCTTCCGCTCTTGGAACAGACACTCGCGGCCAACAACCTGATCTTCACCACCATCGCCGTCGTTCCGGAACCGGCTGCCCTCGCCCTGATCCTGCTCGGCCTGGCTCTCTTCAGCGCCAACCGAATCGCCCGTCACTCGCCCATCAACGACTCGATCAGGATCGTCGCCAATTCCTGCGTCGCGTCGTCCAGCTCGCCCAACTTCCGCTTCAGCCCATTGAGATTTTTCCGCTCGATCAGCGCCCGCACCTCCGCCACCAGTTCCTCGATTCGCACCCGATCCTCCGTCGGCAACTGATCTCCCAGCTGCTCAAACGCCGCATCGATCGCCGGCAGCATCTCCTCCGCCTTCAACTTCGTCTCCGTGAAGATCCTCTCGTTCATGTCCTCGAACGCGTGCTCGACCGAGTCCCCGATCATCGCTCCCACCGCGTCGTCCGAGACGTCGACCGCACTCCGGATCTCCACCACCTTCTCCCGCCCCGTCGCCACATCGCGCGCCAACACGTGCAGAATCCCGTCCGCGTCGATCTCGAACTGCACCCCGACCCGCGCCGTCCCCCGCGGAGCGGCCGTGAATTCCAAATCAAAGTCACCCAGCCGCCAGTTATCCCGCGCCATCTCCCGCTCCCCCTGCAGCACGGCGATTCGCATCTCGCGCTGATCCGACACGGCGTTCGTAAACATCTCGCCCCGCTTGGTCGGGATCGTTGTATTCCGCGCGATGATCACGTTCATCAATCCGCCAAACGTCTCGATTCCCAACGATAACGGCGTCACGTCGAGCAACGTCACTTCCTTCACCGAACCCTCCAGGATTCCCGCTTGGATGACCGCGCCGATCGCCACCGCCTCGTCCGGATTCTGACTCAAGTTCGGCTCGCGCCCAAAAATCTCCGCCACCAGCGACCGCACCAATGGCATTCGCGTCGAACCGCCGACGAGAATCACTTCGTCCAAATCACCAGCCGCCACGCCCGCATCCGACAGCACCCGGCGACAATGCGCCCGGGTGCGCTCGACGATGGGCCGCGCCAGCTTCTCCAACCGCTCCCGCGTCAACTCCAGTTCCACCCCACCCCCATCTCCCAAGAACGGGAGCCGAATGACGGTGGACTCCCCCTCGGACAGCGCCCGCTTCGCCCCTTCCGCCGCCTCGAGAAGCCGCGCCCGGAGTCCCGGATCGCCACCGTCCAACTCCAATTGCCCCTCGATCCAATCCGCCACCGCCCCGTCGATGTCATCCCCACCCAACCGCGTGTCGCCATCGGTCGCCATCACCTGAAACACCCCATCCGCCAGCTCCAGCACCGACACGTCAAACGTCCCGCCTCCCAAATCGAACACCGCCACCTTCGACCGTTCCCCCAACTTGTCCAACCCGTAGGCCAGCGCCGCCGCCGTCGGCTCACTGAGAATCCGCTCCACCGTCCAACCCGCCAGCTCCCCGGCCCGCTTCGTCGCCGCCCTCTGCGCGTCATTGAAATACGCCGGCACCGTGATCACCGCCCGCTGCACCTCTTCCCCCAGCGCCGCCAGCACCACCTCTTTCAAATACCGCAACGTCCGCGCCGAGACCGCCTCCGGAGACACGTGCCGGTCTCCGATCCGGACCCGCGCCGCCCCACCCTCGCCCGCCTCGACCCGGTAACCCAAGCCAGACCAATCCGTCTCCCCACCACGCGACCCAATCAACCGCTTCACCGAAGTGACCACTCGATCCGTCGCCGTCCCCCGCATCCGCAGCGCCTCCCGACCCACCAGAGTCGATCCATCCTCCGCGAAATACACCGCCGAAGGCGTCAGCCGCTTTCCCTCCGCGTCCGCCAACAACGCGGGAAACCCCGAATCCATCACCCCCACCAACGAATTCGTCGTCCCTAAATCAATTCCTGCAATCACCCCGCCATCCCTCTCACCAAACCAAAATCACTTCAAGGAACCACGCGCCCATTCCCAGGCATCCCGCTTTGGAAAAAAAATGAAAAAAAATTCATCTGGGAGTGATCCAGGCAACGAACAACCGCGCGTCGACGGCACCACAGCGCCCACCAACCTCTCCAACCCCAAACCAAAACAAATCATGATTCTAAGAACTTCCTTGCTCACCCTCGCCGCGGCGACGCTCGCCTTCGCGGCGACCCGCCAGGCTGATGCCCGACCCTACGGCTACGCCTACAACGCCACCGGTCAACTCTTCAGCTTCGACCTGACCAATCCATCCGCCGTTGTGCCCATCGGCTCCGCGACTGCCGGCGCCAACACCCGAGGCATCGACGTCCGCCCCGGCTCTTCGCTGATCTACACGGCAGACATTACCGCCACCACGACGCAGATCTTCGTGGTCAATCCGGGCACCGGTGTCCGTACTCCGGTTGGACCCGCCATTCTCAACGCTGGCCTGGCGGACAACGGCGCGGCCTACGCGATCGACCCCGCAGCACCGGGCTACGGATTCAATTTCAACCCCGTCACCCTCCAAGGCGACGGCAGCAGCCGCTTCCGCCTCGTCGATGCGAATGGAAACAATTATCGCTTCAATTCTTCGACCGGCACCGTCTCGATTGTCGATGGTTCGATCGCCTACACGGACGGCACGTCGGGCACGATCTCGATCGGAGCCGCTGCCTACACCAATTCCGACACCGAACGCGCCGGGACGGCCGTCGCGGGCACCATGCTCTACTACCTCGACGCCGCCTCCGACGTCCTCGCCATCTCAGACAGTCCCAACGCGGGCACCATCCAGTCCGTCGGCCCCCTCGGCATCGACATCGATTCCGTTGTCGGCATGGAAATCTATTCCCCCGACGGCAACGTCGCCGCGGGTGGTGGATCAAATTTCGCCTACGTCGTCACGAGCGTCGACGGCGGATCCTCCTACCAACTGGCCACGGTCGACCTGACAAACGGTGCCGTCAGTCCTCCGCTCGGATCGTTCCCCGCGGGCTTCACTCCGGTCAACGGATTTGCGATCGTCGACTTCCCCGAGATTGCCCCACCGACCAGCGCGGTCGGCTTCGGCTACAACGTCAACGGGCAGCTCTTCTCCTTTCCGCTCGGCAATCCCGCCGACGTGACGCCAATCGGTGCCACCGGAAACTACTCCAACGGCCTCGACTTCTTCCCGGGCACTCTCAGCCTCTACTCGTTCTTCGTCGGACAAACGACCTCGCAGCTTTCGCTCGTCGACGTGACAACCGGCCTGCCGACCGCGATCGGAGAACCGATTCCAAACGCCGGCACCACCCCGGGCAGCTTCTCGCTCACCAGCACGCTGATCTACGGGTTTGATTTCAACCCGACCACGCTGCAAACGGACAACAGCGCCCGTATTCGTCTCGTCGACAACACCGGCCAGAATCTCCGACTCAACAACGCACCGGCAGCAGGAGCCACCACGGTCGCCAGTGTCGATGGAAGCATCAACATCGACGGCACCGTGGTCCAGGGCGTAACCGCTGCCTCCTACACCAACAGTGAAACGACTCGGATGGGGGCCGTCCCGACTCCCACCCGTCTCTACTACGTCGACACGTTTGCCAACCGTCTCCTCACCTCACCCGCGGCCAACGACGGGACATCGACTCCCGTCGGTCCTCTCGGTGCGGATGTCGGGTTCAACGTCGGCTTCGAAATCCTCTCCGTCAGCGGATTCAACATCGGCTACGTGACGGCCAGCATCGGTGAAACCGGCATCTACACCCTCCACACGGTTGATCTCCAGACCGGGGCACTCAGCCCCGCCATCGGGACCTTCCCGAGTGGATTCACCCCCGTGGGTGGCTTCGCCATCGGACTGAACCCGCCGACGTCGATCGGTCCCGACATCACTCCTCCAACGGTGTCGATCAACCGCATCAGACCCGTCACCATTGTCTCATCCGACAACACGAGATTCCGCGTCCGCGGCGTCGCCTTCGACGACAACAGCGGGGTCGCCCAAGTCCTCAGTCGGACGCGCGGCGACGACTTCTCCTTCCTCACGAGCAACACCCGCTTCGGACGGAATGTTCGCCTGCGCCCGGGCAATAACCCGGTCCGCTTCATCGCGGTCGACGCCGCCGGAAACGTCTCGCAGCAGACGCGCGTGGTCATCCGCCGCCAACGCCGCTAGTCCCAACGAACCAAGTCAAAACCGAAAAAGCCGCCCGAGTCGGGCGGCTTTTTTGTGTCGAAATCTTCCCCAAAGCCATTCTCTCAGCTCCCCCCGAGCAGAACCCGCAGCTCGCCGAGTTCCCGTTTCCAAGCCGACAACCGCTCCCAACGAGACGCGAGTTCCAGCAACTCCGCGCGTTCCGCCTCCGGCCACTGCTCATCCACTTCTCCCACCCGACTCCGCACCTGGCCCAACCGCTCAGCGACCCGCTCCGCCGCCCCATCCAATTCCCGCAACGCACTCCGCAGATCCCTCGCCAACAGCGCCCGATCCAAGTGACCAACCGCTTCCCCGAGCCGCACCTGCAGCACCCGGCTCCGCTGCAAAATGCCACCCACCTCCAGAAAAAGATCCGGGTCCGTCGGCCGGCGATCGTCGCCAGTCACCCCGTCCGCCAGCGCCCGCAATCGCTTCCCGACGTTGCCCACCACCCCAAAGGCTTCTCCCAGTTTCACGAACGCAACTTCGTCCCCCCTCGGTCCATCCGGATGCAGTTCCCGTGCCTTGGCCTGGTAGGCCCGCCGCACCTCGCCTTCTTCCAACCACGGCCGCCGCTCCAGTCCAAGTATCTCAAAGGCATCGTCCATCCGATTCATCGTTCTAACACGATCCCACCCGTTAATCGCGTTCCACCGGAACAAAAATGAGCCAAGGAGATCAAATGAGGACGAAGAATTCAGGTCGGACGCATTCCCACTTGCGCTCGCGACCCGCACTGGCGATCACTCGTGCCTAAATTGCGGAATCCATTCAAAAAGAAACCAGCCCTCGGCGTCGGTCTCGGCGTCGGCCTCCTCGGCACCATCGTGCTCGCGGTCCGCTACCGGATGCAGCGAGCCATGCGGCAACCGATCCCGGAGACAATCTCCCCCGCCATCTTCGCCACCAGGGTCGTTCAGACCGCCGTCGGCGAGTTCGTTTACCACACCTCCGGCTCGGGCGAACCGATCATCTTCCTCCACGGGATCTATCCGGGTGCCTCTTCCTTCGAGTGGTCTCGCGTCTACCCGGACTTCGCCGCCAGGCACACCGTCATCGCCCCCGACCTGATCGGCTTCGGCGAATCCGAACGCCCCACCCCCGGCCTTGACACCGACGGACACTCGCTTGCCCTCGCGGATCTGATTCGCACTCTCACCCCCGGTCGCCGGCCCATTCTCGTTGCCTCCGGCATCACCTCCGCCATCGCCCTCAAACTTGCCGTCCAGCACCCGGAACTGCTCCGCCACTTGATCCTCTACGCTCCGGTCGGCCTCGACGTCACGCTCCACCGCCTTCCGATGGGTATCAGCACCCTCGCCTGTATCCCCGGACTCAACACCTTCGTTTACAAAAACTACTTCGCTCGCCGGCCCTTCATCCGGACCTGGCTCACCAAAGTCGGCTTCGCCAACCCCGCATTCATTGCCGACGACGTCGCCGACATGCTCACGACCTGCGCCGGCCAGTACGGTGCCGAGCACGCCATCGTGGCCTTCATGCGTGGCCGAATCCTCTACGAAACTCGCGCCCGGCTCACCCAGGTAACCCAGCCGGTCTGCGTGATTTGGCCCGACCATCCCGACCGCTTCGCCAGCGAGTTTGCCGAGACCCTCCGCACCGCCATCCCGCGCTGCGAAGTCGTCCCCGCCGGCCCCCTCGGCACCCTCGGTGCCCTCGAAGACCCCGCCCACCTGCGCGAGCTCATCGAATCCCGCCTCGCCCCCCTCCGCACCACCTGACCGACCGCCCCGCCGCGTTCGATGAAATGCTCTGTCCGCTCCGCTCGTCATCGGCGTGAGCGGTACCTCCTCGCCGGCTGGACCCTCGGTCCTCAATCTCTTCGGAGGTTTCATCCACTCTCATCCAGACCGGCGACACCCTCATCTTCGTCTGCCACAGCGACACCGCCCTCAACTTCGCCCGCCACCAACGCCTCCGCCGCTCCACCCAATACCGCGGCTCCGCGACGTGAGCCCGAGCTTCGCCCCTTCGCAGGCTTCCGGCGCTGGCGAACAATCGCTATTCTGTAAACCATGTCGGCGAAGCCTCCCTCGATCTATCTCATCGCAGGCTGCAACGGAGCGGGGAGGGCGACGTTCGCTCGCGAGTTTCTGCCGAAGGAGGTGAAGTGGCTCCGGTTTCTGAACGCCGACGAGATCGCCCGGGGATTTTCAAACGGAGCCTGGAGCATTTCGTGACTGATTACGCGGCTCTCGCGGATCGCTGGTTCGTCTGGGACGCCCGGGAGCTGCCGGCGATCCTGCTGACGAATTCCAACGACGAACGCAACGGTGACCTGAGAAAGCTCTTATCCAAATGAAGACACAACCTCCCGCTCATCCTCTTTCGCGACGGGAAGATCGTCCGCGAACCCGCGTAGGCGGGACTACGCGCGCCGACCGCCGCAGAGTCGGTCACACGAGCACACCGCCGCCGTCGACGTCGAGGGTGACCCCGGTGATGAACGGGTTCGTCATCAGGCTGAGCGTCGCTTCGGCGAGGTCCTCCGGCGTGCCGACTTTGCCGACCGGGAGCGCTTCGGCGATGCTGGCATACATGCCTTCGCGCGCCGCCTCCGGCATGCCGAGGTAGGCGCTCGTGCCGCGAGTCATGCCGGGCGAGATCGTGTTCACGCGCACGGGGGCAAGGTCGCGGGCGAGCGCGCGGCCGAGCGCCTCCACCGCCGCGTTCACCGGCCCGAGGATCGAGTCGTTGTGCCCGGGGCGGCGAGAGAGAATGCCGGAGAAGAGCGTGATCGAACCGGTGGGATCGAGCTTCGCGTGCTTGGCGCAGAGATACGGACCGAAGAACTTACTGCGGAAGGTGGCTTCCGCGTCAGCGAGCGGCAGGTCGGCGAGCGTGCCCGTCTTCGTGGAACTGCCCGACACGACGAGGTGGTCGAGCGTCCCGACGGCGGCGAAGAACGCCCGCACGGAGTCCTCGTCCGTCGTGTCGATGGCGTGGCCCGCCACGCCCAGCTCGGCGGCGGCGCTTTGCACCTTATCCGCCGAGCGGCTGCCGATGGTGACGTGAGCGCCGCGAGAGGCGGCGAGTTTGGCGATGGCGAGTCCCATCCCGGACGTTCCGCCGATGACGGCTACTTTTTGGTCTTTCATGAGGTGATTGGGATGATCGGCTGGAAGCCAATGGCACGAAAGTCGAATTTCACCCTCGTTTCAAGGAAGGTCATCACAAGCCTCGATGCAGCCGGACGTCCACCACATCGGCGGACCGGAAGGACTCGTCCGTCTGGCACGCCTGTCCGTTGAAGACCATCAACTCTCGGAGCACCCGGCCACCTCGCAAGACCACGTCGACGAGCTGATATCCCATCCCGGTCTCCGGCATCTTCGCCAGCTTCTTTTGCCAATCTTCGTCTAGGTCCACGTTCATCTCAGCGCTCCGGTATCTCGTCTGGACCATACACCGTGTTCGCGGGCGTGCCATCGACAAAGATCACTTCGACCCCCCCTCCCGGCTCGCCGTAGGCCGGTTGCGCGATGCCCAGCTGAAGACGCGTCGCTCCGGGCGGCAGGATGAAAAATCGATATATCGCCGACGACTTGTTCGGGAGGGCGTAACGATGGACGGCGTCCATCCCGGTGCGGACGTGAGCGTCGGCGTCCGCAGCCGTCGTTCCAAAAGTGCCCTTCTCCAAGCCGCCGCTTGCCGTGACGCGACGATCATTGGAGAAGGCGCTGAACCTTCGAAACTGCTCGCCCACGGCACTTTCCGTGACGGGGGATTCCTTAGCCGCACCGGACCGGTTCTCCAGGTAATCGGCGGATTTAGCCGAAAGAGAGTATTCCCTACTATTCGCCGCGGTGACGCGGCGGACGCCCTCCAGACTTTCGAAAGACCTTGGGATGAGATTCGCGATCGCGACTCGTTCTCCAAAGGTGGGTGCCCTCTTGGTTTGCTCGTCCGCCTCGACCGCGGTCAGCCAATATCTGAGCAGATTGTCTGCGTTGAACGAGGTCGACAGCGTTCTTTCAAGAGCGTCCGACAGGAACAGGCTTTCGTTGAGCACGTAGCCAGTTTCGCTCCGGCCCGACGGCACCTTCACGATCACGCGATGCGCACCCATTCGATACTCCGGCTCGCGTGACAGCCAAAGACGGTCCGCGTAAGGTATCCTCAACAATCCCATGCCCGCCGACGCCCTTAGAACTTCAGACCTTTGATCGCGCCGTATTCGGGGGTCGTCGGGCCGTATTGGGCGGAGACGGCGGCTTTGATGGATTGGGCCTTGTCGGAGAGCGATTCGTAAAGCGCCTGGCGCTCGCGGACGAGGACGCCGAGGCTCGGGCCCAGGGACGCGAGCATCTCGTTCTTGTCGCCGAAGTCGGCGGCGAGGGCACCGAGCTCGGGAAGGGTCAATTCGTCGGCGGGTGGGGCGTAGCCGGGGACTTTTTCGAGGGCTTTGATCAGCTTCGCGAAGAGACCTTCGATGTCGGCGAAACTCTGCTGCCCGACTTTGGCCTTCTTCTTTTCGTCCTTGGAGTCATCGGCCGGCGGCTTGACGGCGGCGGCGCGGTAGCCCCGGAGCTTGTCGTAGGTGGGCTTCATCGCGTCCCAGCGCTTGGCCCCACGCGGCGTTGCTCTTCACGTAACTGGCGACGCGCTGGGCGCGCACCTTGACCTCTTTGACGAGGGCGACGCGCTCGCGCACGGCGTCGGCGAAGGACCCGCGCTTGTCGTCGAGGGTCACGTTGGCGGCTTCGACCTCGTCGACGAAGGTCTTGAAGGCGGGCGGGGCAAGGGTCGCGTCGGCGGGTTTGAAGGGGGCTTAAACCCCTTGATCGCTCCGTGCAGGGTGCGGGCGCGTCCGAGGCGATCCGCAAAGGTTCTTTCGCTATTGGCCATAATGTTTTCCGATTTAATATAACCAATGCCTTTGTCAAGTCCGGGATGATTCACGGCCTGAAATGAGGCGCGGATGGCTCACTTGGGCGGGACCGGACGCCACCAAGCCGGTGCAACGGCTCGTTCGGTCGATGCAACGAGGGATACCGTCGAGACGTCGGCGCGTGCGGGCGAGACAACGGACTACCAATAATTTGGATGGCTCGCTGTCTCGAAAGGGTGGCTCATTGCACCGGCGTGGTAACGAGCTGCAACGGCGATGTTGCGCGGTGAAGGCCCGATCTACGAAGCGCTTTCGACCAACGCGATCTCAGCGGCGGTGAGGTCGTAGAGATCGTAGACGAGGGAATCGATCTCACGGTCGAGAGCGTCGCACTTGCCGCGATAGTAGTCGGCGTCGCGCTCGGTCTTCGCGGCGGCCAAGTGCGTCTTGGCGTCGAGCATGGCGGTGACGAGGCGGACCATGCGATCGTGTCTTCGCTTGTCGCCGGAATTCGCGTGGTCGATTGGGCGACTCGGAAGCCGCTCGACGTAGATGACTTTGACCTCGGCAAAAGTTTTTCCCACCATCTGAGGGTTCTGTATCTCGAAAATTCGCTGGAGAAGTCGTGAGTTGAGGAGGCCTAGCAGCCTGTCGGACTTGCCGACACTGATAAAGAAAGAGGGATGGGAGCGAGATATGTGAACGTGGATCACGACACGCCATTGTTACTGCCGCCGGATGTTCGGGAGTGGGTTCCAGAAGGGCATTTGGTTCATTTCATCATGGACGCGGTTGCGCAATTGGATGTGAGCAAGGCGCGGGTCAACGAACGGGGGACCGGGGACAAGCAGTATCCGCCGTCGATGATGCTGGGAGGGTTGATTTACAGCTACGCGACGGGAGTGTTTTCGAGTCGGGGCATTGAGCGCAGCACCTACGAGAACGTGGCGATGAGACTGTTGTGCGCGGACACGCACCCCGATCACGACACGTGGTGCACGTTTCGGCGGGCCAACGCGGAGTTGTTGAGTTCGAGCTTCGGGCAGGTGCTGGAGTTGGCGGCAGGTTGCGGGGTTCTCAAAGTCGGAGCGATCACGGTAGCCATCGATGGGACGAAGGTGCTGGCCAACGCCAGCAAACATGCGGCGGTGAGTTACGGACGGGTCGAGACGAAGATGCAGGAGTGCGATTTGGAGATCGCTGAGCTTTTGGCCAAGGCCGAGAAGGCGGATTCGACGCCGCTCGAGGATGGATTGAGCATCCCGGAGGAGATCACTCGTCGGCAGCAACGCAAGGCGAAGCTGGCCCAGGCACGAGCCGAGATGGAAGTGCGAGCCTACGCGCGAGCGCAAGTCCAGCAGCCTGAATACGAAGCGAAGGTCGCCGCACGAGCAGCGGCGCGAGAAGCTGGGAAAAAGCCTCGCGGCAAGGCGCCCCAGCCTCCAAGTGAAAAGCCTACGGCCAAGGACCAGTATAACTTTACCGACCCGGCGAGCCGCATCATGAAGACCCACGGAGACGGCTTCCAGCAAAGCTACAACGCGCAGGCCGCCGTGGAGGTCGAGAGTCGGCTCATGGTCGGAGCGCGAGTCTCCACCGCCCCCAACGACAAGGAACAACTCCTGCCCGACCTGGCCGCCATCGCGCCGGAAGCCGGGCCCGTGGCCGAGGCACTCATCGACAGCGGATTCGTCAGTGAAGCAGCCGTCACCGCAGTCGAAACCAATGCTGGGGGCACGCCCACCGGCCTGCGGGTTCTGGCGGCGCTCAAACGCCAAAAGCATGGCCGCAGCGTCAGCCAACTCGAGAAAAAGGCCGACCCGCCCCCGCCAGCCGCCGACGCCCCCTTCACCGAACACCTGGCCCACCGCGTGGCTACCAAAGCCGGAGCAAAGCGTTACAAATTACGACAACAAACCGTGGAACCCGTTTTTGGCATCATCAAGCAAACCCTCGGCTTCCGGCGCTTCTCCTTGCGAGGAGAAGCCAAAGTCTCCCTCGAATGGAACCTCGTTGGCCTGGCCTACAACCTCAAACGACTCTTCCACGTCGGAACTCCCCTGAGAATAGCCTAAAAGCAGCCCTGCCCAACGGCCACCCGACCTCGACTCCCCTCCATCGATGCCAGTGCTCCGCTCATTCTCAATCAAGACCAATTCTCGCTCCAAAAAACTCCCGCATCTTCCCAAAACCCAAAATTCCCCCATCCTCTCTCACTCGCTAACCCCGACAGGCTGCT
>CAWHTR010000002.1:0-329115 GCA_963832325.1 uncultured Verrucomicrobiae bacterium
AGACGGTGATCTTCAAGCTCCGTTCCGTGAGCATCTCCAGCAGTGAAGGAGAGAACCGGACCGAATCGGATTCGTCTTGCTCGAATTTGGCGAGTTCGTAGGCATTCGCGCCGAGGTTTTTCAGGACGTAGCAGACAGCATCCTTTTCACCTCCATACTCTTGATTGTCGAACCGCCGAATTCTTGCCATGCCACCACCGAGGGATTCCCATCGATTCATCGCTGCCATGCGAAAGTGACTCGTGTTTGCGCCGGGAGGCAGAGCGCGAATGAGGAAGTGAAAATGTGGACGGCCTCCCAGCTCGCCCTTTTCATGTCGTAGCACCCATTGGGTTCTTTTCTGCCGCCAGTGGTGCTCTTGCTGGCGGAGCCATTGATAAAACATCGAGTAACGGACACCAACGGGTGGAACGCGGGTGCCCCTCAATTCGAACTTCTTGCCCTGCTCGAGCAAATCGGGCTGCGATTGGTCAATGGCAACCTTCCGCATTCCAAATGTCATCGTGCCGAACCAATCCCAAGGGACGGACGACAGATGGTAGAGCAGGCCTGAACTCATCGTGTGGATCAGCTCTTGGCTGGAGCCAGTGATTTGACGATGAAGCGCATGCGCTGCGTGTTGCTGGGCCGGATGGCTTCCACGAGGAAGGCCACTGTTTTTCCGACCAGCGTTGAAGCCTGCGGAATGGCCCCGGTTGCGAAGACGCAATCGACGGTGTCTTTGAGTTTCACCGGCATATCTGCGTCGAGGCAGGTCAATGTTTCCTGCGAGATCCGGCCTCTCTTGCCGTCATAGCTGGAATCTTCGTGCGCGATGATGAGTGCGTTGAATGTCATGGTGTCGTTTTCCTTTCTGTTTTTGGTTTTTTGGTTTTGGCCCGGGCTTCATTGCTCAAGGTCAAATTCTTGCGGGAGCGATTTGGACTGCGACCGACTTGCCCACAAACCGGTTGCTCTGGCTGGGCGCCAGCGCTCGAGCTCTTTCCCTTCGGGGCTCGAGCTGCCGCAACCTTCCCTCCGGGATTTGGGGACAAGTCTCGGGGCTGGTGGCTGCGGACGATGGCCAAAATGCCAGCGCGGAGAGCGTCTGGGAGAGTCGGCCAACCAGCTACGACGAGAGCCAAATCAGAATAGATTTTTGCGTCGTGTGTGCGTATGAGTGTGTCGAGCGATTCAACCTGTTAACACTCAACATCCGTGAAGCAGGTTCGATCCCTGTAGTGCGCATTCCCCCAGCTCCCATAATTCTCCGTAGCTTCGCATCAATTTCGGTGCCATGTTACGAAACCGTCACAATCTAGCCATGACCACACTTTCCGCCGCACCAGCCATTCACGTCTCCGAACCTCTCGTCACCCCTCTCGCTCGACGGGTTCCGTCTTTCCAAATCGAATTCGCGAACCGATTCGCGCTTCGCGGTCTCACGCCGAAAGGCGGCTACGAGGTCCGCTACAATGAGCAGCAGGACGAAGTCCGCCTCACCTTCCTCGGGCGAGGGGAAAACCCACTCGAAAACATCGAACTCCTCGCCCGCACGTCCGCGGTCGATTTCGACCCGATTCGCTTCGTCGACGTCATCGCCCGCAACGAAGAAGAACTACCCTGGATTCAGAAATCAGTCGACGCCGCGACCGGTCGTCGAACCGTTACGGTCCTTCCCTTCGGCGGGGAAAACGACAGCCCGCGCGTTTTGATCAGCACGAGCGCCAGCACTGGGTTTGTCTCGCTGCACGTTGAGAACGCCCGCGATATGAGTCCCGCCGAAGCTCTCCTCGTCGCGGGAGCCATCGCCAAGGCCGCCAGTCTCGCCGCGGATTAACCCGATCCGGGGCGCATCCGAGCCGTTGGCGGCGGCTACCTAAGCCACCGTCACCCCATCACAGAGATAGACGTCCTGCACCGCGTTGAGAATCTTGATTCCTTCGTTCATCGGTCGTTGGAACGCCTTCCGTCCCGTGATGAGTCCCATCCCTCCCGCGCGTTTGTTGATGACCGCGGTAGTCACGGCCTGCTTGAAATCATCGTCCCCCGACGCCCCGCCGCTGTTGATCAGCCCCGCCCGTCCCATGTAGGAATTCACCACCTGGTAGCGGCACAGATCGATGGGATGGTCGGTCGTTAACTCGGTGTAAATGCGTTCGTCCAACTTGCCGTAGCTGGAATCCCCCGAGTTGAGCGCCTTGTAGCCCCCATTGTTCTCGGGAAGCTTCTGTTTCACGATGTCCGCCTGGATCGTGCTACCGATGTGATTGGCCTGTCCGGTGAGATCCGCCGAGAGATGGTAATCCTTGTCACTCTTGAACGCCGGGTTGCGCAGGTAACACCAGAGCACCGTCGCCATCCCCAGCTGATGAGCGTGGGCGAAGGCCTCGGCGATCTCGGTGATCTCCCGCGCCCCATCTTCCGATCCAAAATAAATTGTCGCCCCGACCGCCGCCGCACCCATGTCGTAAGCCTGGTCAATGGTCCCGAACAAAATCTCCTGCGACTGATTTGGATACGTGAGCAACTCGTTGTGATTGATCTTCACGATGAACGGAATCTTGTGGGCGTACCGCCGCGCCACCGCACCCAGCACCCCGTAGGTCGAGGCCACCGAATTACAACCACCTTCGAGAGCCAGCTTCACGATGTTCTCCGGATCGAAATAGAGCGGATTCTTCGCGAAGCTCGCACCAGCCGAATGCTCGATCCCCTGATCAACGGGCAAAATGGAAACGTATCCCGTTCCAGCCAATCGGCCCGACGTCAGAATCCAATTGAGGTTATTGAGGACACGCTGATTCCGGTCCGTCAGCGAGAAAATGCGATCCACCCAGTCACCACCCGGCAGGTGGAGCAGGTCCTTGGAAACGGTCCCGCAGCTGTGTTGAAGCAGCGAATCCGCGTCCGCGCCCAGAGTCTCGACAATGGAATCAATCATGATGTCGGACGCTAACCCCGGGGACCCCTGGCTTCCAGCTCGCAATCGTTCGCATCAGGACCGGACACCACCCCCGACAGCAGGGGCGAACCCTTACCCGTTCCGTCCGATACAATCCAAATCTTCGAACGAGACGAGCAGTCGCTTCGTGAACGCCGATTCCGCCGCGCCGAGCCAGATCCGCGGATCGTATTGCTTCTTGTTCGGCGCGTCGGGGCCTTTCGGATTGCCGATCTGGCCCTGCAGATACTCGTGGTTCGCGGCCTCGTACTCGCGAATCCCATCCCAGAACGCCCACTGGAGATCCGTGTCGAGGTTCATCTTGATCGCGCCGTAGCCGATGGCCTCGCGAATCTCCTCCCGCGACGACCCCGATCCACCGTGGAAAACGAAATTCACGGGCTTCGGCCCGGTCCCAAATTTCGCTTCGATGTGATCCTGCGAGTCTTTGAGAATCGTCGGCTTCAGCTTCACGTTCCCGGGTTTATAGACGCCGTGCACGTTGCCAAACGCCGCCGCGACCGTGAAGTTCGGACTCACCTTGCTGAGCGCTTCGTACATGGCAGCGACTTCCTCCGGCTGCGTGTAGAGCCGCGACTCGTCGACGTCGGAGTTGTCGACCCCATCCTCCTCGCCACCGGTCACGCCGAGTTCGATTTCGAGGGTCATGCCCATCTTCGCCATCCGCTCCAGATAGCGGCAACAGGTCTCCACATTTTCCTCCAGAGGCTCCTCGGAGAGATCGAGCATGTGCGAGCTGTACAGAGGCTGGCCCGTGCCCGCGAAGGCCTTCTCGCTCGCGTCGAGCAGCCCGTCGATCCAGGGAAGCAGCTTCTTCGCGCAGTGATCGGTATTTAAAATAACGGGCACGCCGTAGGCCTTCGCAGCCTGGTCGACGTAGGTCGCTCCCGCGATGCCGCCGAGCACCGGACCGAGCTGATTGTCCCCCTTGATGCTCTTCCCAATGAAAAATTGCGCCCCGCCGTTCGAGAACTGGATCATCATCGGCGAATTGACCTCGCGACCCGCCGCGAGCGCGGCGTTCACCGAACTCGTTCCGATGCAATTGACCGCCGGCAGCGCGAATTTCTCCGCTTTCGCCACGTCGAGCAGCTCTTTCACTTCTTCACCAAAAAGGACACCCGCACGGAAACGTTTTTCACTCATGGTAAAAACGTCTATCACACCTTCCCGGCTCGCGTCCCTTCCAAAACGGTCGCGCCACGGGTATTCCACCATCCAAGACTCACCTCTCACCAATCACACCACCCATGGGCAGACAGTGGCTCCACGCTAAGAAAGAAGTCGCGCACCTGAAAAAAGGCCAAGCCGTCGGCAAACTCGTCAAAGAAATCATGGTCGCAGCCAAGAGCGGCGGCCCCGATCCCGACGCGAATGCCCGCCTCTTCGCCGTGATCGAAAAGGCCCGCAAACAAAGCGTCACCCGCGACGCCATCGAACGCGCCATCAACAAGGGAGCCGGCATCGGCGAGGACAAGCTCGTCCTCGAGCACGTCGTCTTCGAGGGCTACGCGCCCCACAAAGTCCCGGTCATCGTCGAGGTCCTTACCGACAACATGAACCGAACCGCTCCCGAGATCCGGGTCCTCTTCAAGCAGGGCCAGCTCGGCACGCCCGGCAGCAACAAATTCCTCTTCGAACACGTCGGCCTGGTCGAAGCCCACCATCCGGACACCACCATCGACCGCGAGGAAGCCGCGATCGAAGCCGGCGCCGATGAGGTGGAACCCCTCACCGCCGACGAGAACGACGACATCCCGGCCGACGCCGCCGGAGCCCGGTTCATCACGGAACGAACCGCCACGGCTGAAGCCTCGAAATGGCTGGCCGACCACGGCTGGACGGTCGTCACCAGCGAACTCGGCTACGTCCCCAAGCAATTTCCCGAACTCTCCGACGAACAGAGCTCCGAAGCCGCCGAATTCCTGGAGAACCTCGAAAGCGACGACGACGTCCACCGAGTCTGGGCCGCCCTGAAATAGAATGGAGGACCGCACGCGTCCCGCGTGCGAGCGGCACCCTCCCGGTGCCGCGCTCGGCAATGCGCCAGCGAGCCGAACCCTACCCCACTAGTAACCGCTCGGCTTCCGCGATGGCCCCGGCCACGCCCGAGACGTCCTTTCCGCCCCCCCGGGCCGCCTCCGGCCGTCCGCCACCCTTCCCGCCGACGACCGGCGCGATCGCCTTGATCACATCGCCCGCCCGCACGGTCTTCACGAACTCAGCCGACACCGTCGCGACCAATGCCACAGTCCCGTCCAACGCCCCGACCAAAACGACCACGCCTTCGAACCGCCCCTTCAGCGAATCCGCCATCGCCTGCAATTCATCCCCCGAAGCTCCCTCGATCTCCTCGATGATCGCGGGCGCCCGCAGCCCGGCACTCCGCACCTTTTCCAGCAGCTCGATCGCCGCCGCCGCCGCCTGCTTCTGCCGCAACGCCGCGACTTGCCGCTCCAAATCCTTCTGACGAGCCAGCGTCGCCTCCAGCTTCTTCTCCAGCTCAACGACCGGCGCACTCACCATCGACGCCAACGTTCCCAGCCGACCGGCATCTGCCGTCGCGTAATCCAACGCGACGAACCCCGCCACCGCCTCGATCCGACGCACCCCAGCCGCGATCGCCGATTCGGCCAGGATCCGAAACGGCCCGATCTCACCGGTCGCCCGCACGTGCGTCCCGCCGCAGAGTTCCATCGAGTACCCGTTCAACTCCCCCGCCTCCCCGCCGATCTGAACGACTCGCACGACATCGCCGTATTTGTCCCCAAAGAATTGCATGATGTCCCCCCGCCCCGCCA
The DNA here is from genome assembly GCA_963832325.1 of uncultured Verrucomicrobiae bacterium. Classification (GTDB taxonomy): domain Bacteria; phylum Verrucomicrobiota; class Verrucomicrobiia; order Chthoniobacterales; family JAATET01; genus CAVVKW01. Next base: position 5,746 of record CAWHTR010000002.1, read on the forward strand.
CGTCCGCGTGCCGCACCTCCGTCCAACTCACGGTCTCGTTCTCGAGAATCCGCTCGTTCACCAGCCGCTCGACGTCGCGCACTTGCTGATCGCTCAGCGCGGCACCGTTGAAATCAAACGTCAGCTTCTCCGCCCCCACGTAGGATCCTTTCTGTGATGCCTCCCGGCTCACCACTTCGTGGATTGCCCAATGGAGCAAGTGGGTTACCGAGTGGTGCCGCGCCACCGCGGCCCGCCGCTCGCAATCGATCACCACCGACACCCTCGACCCGACCTCCGGCGCATCCTCGCCCTCGATAAAATGCAGAAACGTCGCGCCAGCCTTCCGGACGTCCGCCACGGACCAACTCGCCGCCCCGTGCGAGATCAAACCCCAGTCCCCGACCTGACCACCCATCTCCGCGTAGCACACCGTGCCATCCAGGACCACCGCCGTCCGCTCCTTCACCGCCACGACGTCCAGCACCTCCGCGTCCATCTCCGTGGCATCGAATCCCTCGAACCGCGTCACCCCCGACCCGTCAAAACTCGACAGACTGATCACTTCCTTCTTCTGAGCCGCCCGCGCCCGCGCCCGCTGCGCTTCCATCAACGTCTCGAATCCCGCCGTGTCCACGGTCAACCCCCGCTCCCGCGCCATCAATTCCGTCAGATCCAACGGAAAACCCTGTTCGTCGTACAACTTGAACGCAAACTCTCCCGAAATCTCCCCGCTCGCCCCCAATCGCTCCGCCTCCCCCTCGAACATCGCAATCCCGCGATCCAACGTCCGGTTGAAAGCCTCCTCCTCCATGTGCAGGACCTCGCGAACGTGGCCCTGCTGCCGCCGCAATTCCGGAAAGACGTCCCCCATCGAACGCGCCAGCACGTCCGACAATTTGTAGAAAAATGGCGCGTGAAACCCCAACTCCCGCCCGTACTTCACGGCCCGCCGCAAAATCCGTCGCAGGACGTAATTCCGATCCGAGTTCCCGGGCTGAATCCCGTCCGCAATCGAAAACGTCAACGTCCGGATGTGATCCGCAATCACGCGGAACGCCACGTCCGCCCGCTCCTGCTCGGTCTCGCCCGCCGAACCCGCCACCGGCAACGTCGAGCCGTATTTCCGCCCGCTCATCACCTCGATCTCATCGAAGATCGGCCGGAAAATGTCCGTCTCGTAATTCGAAATCTTCGCGTTCGCAAAATCCGTGAATCCCCTCGTTCCCTGAATGATCGACGTCACCCGCTCGAACCCCATCCCCGTGTCCACGTGCTTCGCCGGCAGCGGCACGAACGAACCATCCGGATTCGCGTTGAACTGGATGAACACCAGATTCCAGATCTCGATGCACCGCGCGTCCCCCGCGTTCACCAGCGACCCCCGCGTATCCCCGGCGAGCGTCAGATCGACGTGCAGCTCCGAGCAGGGTCCGCACGGGCCGGTCTCGCCCATCATCCAAAAATTATCCGCCTTGTTCCCGTTCACGATCTGCACCGCCGGATCAAGTCCGACGCCGCGAAAGAGATCCGCCCAGATGTCCCACGCTTCCTGATCGAACTCACTGGGATCTCCCTCCCCGGGAGCGTAAACCGTCGCGTAGATCCGCTCCGCCGGAAACTTCCACGTTCCCACCACCAACTCCCAGGCCCACTCGATCGCCTCGCGTTTGAAGTAGTCCCCGAAACTCCAGTTCCCCAACATTTCGAAAAACGTCTGGTGGTAGGTGTCCAACCCGACATCCTCGAGATCGTTGTGTTTCCCGCCCGCGCGGATGCATTTCTGCGTATCCGTCGCCCGCGTGTCCCGCCCCGGCACGCCCCCCGCCCACCGACTCACGTCCGCCGCTTTCTGACCCAGAAAGATCGGCACGAATTGATTCATCCCCGCGTTCGTGAAGAGCAAATTCGGCGAATCCGGCATCAGGCTCGATGACGGCACCACCGAATGTCCCTTCGCGGCAAAAAAATCCAAATACGACTGCCGAATTTCAGAACTGGTCATCCCAAAAACCGTAAGCGTTCCCCGACCCCGATAGCAACCTCCGGCAAGTTGACCGCCGCCATTTCCATCACCCTAGATCTCGGGAATCAAATCCACCGTCTCCCCAAGCGGGAATTCCACCCCGTCCCCCGCCAGCCCCTCACCATCAATCCGCAGTTCCATCTCCGCAACGCCGTCCAGCTCCCCTTCCCCCTCCGAGATCACTTCCACCCGCCGCCCGCGCCAGACGGCATCCCCCTCCTCCGTCCGCTCGACTCCGCCGACAAACCGCACAGCCGCCCGCGGCGTCCCGCCCGTCGTCACCACCGTCATCACCTCGTCATCACGATCCGCCCCGCGCGACACCACCATCCGCGCCGCCGCCCCCCGGACCGTCCCCTCGTAAGCCAGCCCCGTCGCCAACCGCTCCTTCAACGCACCTTCCGCCGCCACCGCCCGCCGCTCGAACTCCGCCAACCAATCCGCCCGCATCGTCTCCAGACCGTCCACGACCAAAGCCATTTCCGCCACCGCCCGGGCCGCCCCGTCCGTGCCCTCCACCGGGATCTCCGGCCGGACCACCGCCGCTCCCGCCACCTCCAGCGTATTCCCCGACTCCTCGATCACCCAACCGCCCTCCAACGTTGGCCGCATTTCCAGCGAGACCAAAGCCGGCAACACCGCTCCCACCGGCACCTCCACCCGCTTTAACAGGAACCCATACCTCGCCTGCTGCCACGTCCGCTCCACCGCCGTCCGCAGCGCTTCCCCCTCGGGCAAACGCTCCACAGCCCACGCCCGCACCGCGTCCAGCCTCAACGCCAACGCCCCACCCGCCTCCGTCCCAAACCCGTCAAAAATCGTCACCGTCTCCCGCAGCGTCCGGTACCGCACCGGCACGTTCGTCCGAAATCTCCCCTCGCCAATCGCCTCGATCGGAAACTCCCCCGTGATCTCCACCAGCACGGTGTTCTCCGGCGGATTCGCCGCGACGAAATCCCGAACCATCTCACCCCGCCGATCCGAGCACCCGACCACCGCAATGGCCAGCAACCCCAGAAGCATTCCCCTCACCCAAACCATCACGATCCCTTATTGACCCAACAGCCCACTCTTGAGAGCCGCCGCCGCCGGCTTCGACCCGAAAAACAAACTCAGAAACGCCTTCTGAAAATTCCGTCCCTTCACCGACCCTTTGTAAGTCCCCACGTCGTAAACCATGGTCTCTTCGCCCACCAACACCACCCGCTGCGTCTCACCCTCGCCAATCGGATCGAACAAACCGACGAATTTTGCCTGATCGTCCGCGAACCCCGGGTAGGAATCCGTCACGCTGAAGGCGAACTGCTTGTTCCACCCGTCGTCGACCTGTCCCTGATTCGCCGACCGCAGGAACGTAAATTGAAACTCCAGCGGCCCCTCCGAGTTCATCACCGCGTCCGCCGTCGCTAGCGCTTCCGGTGCAAAAAACGCCGCGACGTAAACCTTGATCGGAATGAACGCCAACTTCACCGACCGCACCCCCGTGCCGTTCAGCGAAAGCGACTTCCCCTGGACCGCCACCGACTCCGGCACGTCCACGCCTTCGACCGTCCTCGCGAACAACGACCCGCCGGCAAATACCGCGACCGCCAGAATCGCTCCAACCAATATCTTCATCCACCAGATTTAGCGCCCATCCCCGCCCCGCACAAATTCATTGCACGCCACCCTCCTCATTTTCGTATATCTCTCCTCCGTGATCGACCGATTTGCCCTCCTCGCCACCCTGCCGCTTCTCGCCCTCCTCGCCAGCTGCGCCTCCGTCACCGCCGTCAAGACCGACGCCGAACCGACCGCCTCCCCCACCGAACTCCCGGCGAAAATCTACGTCCGCGACTTCGCCGCGCCGGCCGCGAATCTCCGCGCCGACCGCGAGGGCGAGCGGCTCGCCGCCTTCCAGCGGGACATCACCACCAAGCTCACCAATTTTCTGGTCCAAAAACTAGACCGCAGCGTCGCCCCAGCCGCCCCGCTCGAGGCCGACGCCGACCTCCCGACCGGCAAGGCCTGGCTCATCACGGGCGAGTTCGACCGGGTCAACCAAGGCAGCCGCGTCCTCCGCGCCGGGATCGGCTTCGGTGCCGGTGGCACCAAAGTCGTCGCCACCGCCAACGTTTACGACCTTTCGACCAACCCACCGACCCCCCTCTTCGCCGTCCGCACCAGCGGCGGCTCCAACGCCATGCCAGGCATCATCCTGAACGCGAATCCCCTCACCGTCGCGGGTCCCATCATCTTCGGCATCGGCGGAGCCATCGCCGGAGGCGGCGTCGGCCTCCTCCCGGGTCTCACCGCCGATCTCCGTCGCACCGCTCGCGAGATCACCGCCACCATCTCCGCCTACTCGGCCAACCAAGGCTGGATCTCCGAAGAGCGGGCGATGAACCCCAAGCGCCCCGGCACCGGAGCCGTCCGCTTCGCCGATCCCAAGCGAAAATAGCCGAACCTCCCCCTAAATCACCCGATTCGCCAGAGCCTCACCCGCGACGAAACGCCGCAGGTTCGCGGCGAAATGCTCGACGAGAGCGAGCGTCTCATCCCCCCGCCCACCGGCAATGTGCGGCGTGATGTGGCAATTTCCCACCGACCGAAGTGGATGATCTCCGTCCAACGGCTCCGGCTCCGTCACGTCCAGCCAAGCCGCACCGAGCGCCCCCGAGCGCAGCGCCGCTTCGAGCGCCACCTGATCCACCGTCGTCCCTCGTCCGATGTTGTAGAACGCCGCCCCCCGCTTGATCGCGCCGAGCCTTTTCGCATCGAAGAATCCTCCCGTTTCCGCGCTCGCCGGCAGGATGTTCACCACGTGATCCGCCCGGCCAAGTTCCACCTCCACATCCTCGTCCGTTGCCACCACCCTCACTCCCTCGTCACCCCGCGCCCGCCGCCGAAACGCCACGACCTCCGCCCCAAACGGCCGCAACAGCTCGACCAGCCTCCGCCCAATCGCGCCGTATCCCACGACGAGAATCCGATCTGCCCGCAGCGTGCCACAATCCGCCCGCAGACCATTCCATTCGTCCGACCCATTCTCGCAACCATTCCCCAACGCCCGCGGCAGCACCCGCACCTGCGCCAGCAGAAATCCCAGCACGTGCACCGCGCAGGCCTCCGCGTAAACGTCCGAGCTGTTCGTCACGGCCACGCCCGCTTTCCCCATCGCCCCCCGAAACGCCGCGTTGTCGTACCGCGTGATCCCCGCCGAACTCACCTGCACCCACCGCAACTGATTCGACGCCATCAGGGCCTCAGGATCTGGCTGACCGAAGACCACCTCCGCATCGCCAACCCTCGGATCAATCGCCCCCGCCGCCAGCACCGACGTCGAACGATTCTCCGCCGAGATCACCTCGTGCCCTGCGGTCGCCTCCCGAAAAACCGCCCCCGCCCGCTCCGACATCTCGAAATCCACAAAAATCCGCATCCCCACCCAATAGGCGCATCACCCCCACCGATCAACCCCGACCCAAACACCACCCCCGCTCGCCGCCCCATCCCCGCACCCACCCCGCTCAATCAACCGCTGCGCAAACCAGAACTTTCCCAGCGCCAGCTCAAGAAATGCCCCCCGCGACACTCCCGCCAATCGCATCACCCGCCCGTGCCCCACCCACACGGCCCCGCAGACGACCAGATAGAAGGCCAACTCCAACCTCCCGATCCCCCACCGCACCCAACCCGGCAGACCCCGTCGCGCGACCGCCAAATGCTCGCATTGAAACTGAATGTGCCGCACCTCCTCCCGCAGGATCCGTTCGCAATCCGACCGCAACCGCGGGCACGTCGTGATCCGCCGCACCGACGCGTAGTAGATCTCCGCCATCGACTCCACCATCACGACCACCGACGCCCACACGGCGTAATTCGGAATCGCGTACCGACACCCGCGAAACAATCCGTCGCCCAGATCCCGCGACTTCCGCAGGATGCCCACCCGGTCCAGCCATTCCCCCAGCGCCGCCCCGTGCCGCTGCTCCTCCCTGATAAATAGATTCACCGCCTCCAGAAATTCCGGGTCCTCGTGCGCCGACGCGTATTGCCGCGCCGCCGCCCTCAGATGCCGTCCGTCCGAAGTCTCCCCCAGCTGCCACGCCGGCAGCGAACCGGCCAAAGCCCGCCGGACCGTCGTCGGCATCGTCTTCTCCGCCGGCGGTTTAAAATCCTCGCTCGTCACGCTCAACGCGTTCTTTCGGAAATACGCGATCCACTCGCGCGAAGTCAGCAATCGGTTCGTTTTCATCCGGGAATGATTCCGCTCACCCGTGAACCGCTGATGAAGCTCCGGTGAATATTCAGTGAATTGCCTTCACCCCTTTGCGTCCTTTGCGTCCTTCTGTTCCTCACGCATTGTATCGTATTCGTATTCCTCGCATGTCACCCGCAATCGCCACCGACAACCTCACCCGCGCTTTCGACGGCATGAACGCCGTGGACTCCCTCACGCTCTCCGTCGCACCCGGCACCTTCTACGGGTTCCTCGGCCCCAACGGCGCGGGCAAATCCACGACCATCAAAATGCTCACCGGCCTCCTCGCTCCCACCGCCGGCAGCATCTCCCTCCTCGGCCACGATCTCGCCGATCCGGTCGCCGCGCGCGCCGTCAAATCCCGCATCGGTGTCGTCCCGGAGAACCTCGCCCTCTTCGACAACCTCACCGGGAGCGAATACCTCACCTTCGTCGGCCGCATGCACAAATTACCCAACGACACCATCCGCACCCGCCGCGAAGAACTCCTCGCCGTCATGCAACTCGACCACCAGCGGGGAAAGCTCACCGTCGAATACAGCCACGGCATGAAGAAAAAGCTCTCCCTCGCCGCCGCGCTCATCGCCCGTCCCGACCTCCTCTTCCTCGACGAACCCTTCGAAGGCGTCGACGCCGTTTCCGCCCGCATCCTCCGCGACATGCTCCGCCGCGCCTGCGCCCGCGGAGCCACCGTCTTCGTCACCTCCCACGTCCTCGAAATCGTGGAAAAACTCTGCACCACCGTCGGCATCATCGCCCACGGCCAACTCGTCTATGAAGCCACGATGGAAACCATCGCTGCCACCGGATCCCTGGAAGATCGATTCCTCCAAGCCGTTGGCACCGAGGACGCCGACCTCGGTCGCCTCTCCTGGCTCGACGAGTAACGTCCACGGAATGTCGGAAATGGCCTGTCCGCACCACCCTTCCCGTTTGTAGTCTCTGCAACCACTCTTACCTTCAGCTCAGGACCGTCTTCACCTCCCCCGCCGTCCCCACCATGGACACCGCCCAATTCCGCACCATTCTCTGGCTCCGCTGGCGGTTGGCCGTCAACCAATGGACCCGCAACAGCGGCTTCGGAGCCGTCGTCGCCACCCTCCTCGGGGCCGGCGCCACCCTCGCCGCCCTCTCGTCGCTCGCCACCGGCATCCTCGTCGGCTCCACCGCGCTCACCAAGGCCTCCCCCGACATGCTCCTGCTCGTCTGGGACGTCGTCGTCGCGGTGTTTCTCTTCTTTTGGGTCATCGGCATCGCCAGCGAACTCCAGCGCTCCGAGATCGTCGACCTCCCACGCCTCATGCACCTCCCGGTTTCCCTCCGCGAGGCTTTCCTCATCAACTACCTCGCCTCCCACGTTACCCTCAGCCTCATCATCGTCGCTCCCGCCATGGCCGGACTCGTCATCGGCCTCACCTTCGCCCGCGGCCCGCAATTCCCCCTCATCGCCTTCCCCGCCTTCGGTCTCCTCTTCGCCGTCACCGCCTGGACCTACTGCCTGCGCGGCTGGCTCTCCGCACTCATGATCAATGCCCGCCGCAAACGCGCGATCATCGTCTGGGTCACCATCGGCGTCATGCTCGTCGCCCAGGCCCCGAACCTCTACTTCAACCTCGTCCGCGACACCGACGCCCCGGTCAGTTGGACCGGCGACGCCGCCCTCTCCGCGAACCTCGACACCGCGCACCGCTTACTCCCGCCGCTCTGGGTCGGGTTCTCCGCCCGCGCCCTCGCCAACGACGCCAACTGGCTGCCCGCCGTTCTCTCCGGCTGGGGCCTCTTTCTTCTCGCCGCCCTGGGATTCAACCAGGCCTATCGCTCCACGGTCCGCTTCTACGCCGGATCCAACGATGGCTCAAAAAAAACCACCCGCCGCCCCGCCGCCGATTCTTTCGCCTTCCTCGAGCGATCCATTCCGGGCGTGACCGACGACGTGGCCGCCGTCGCCACCAGCACCCTCCGCTGCATCGCCCGCTCCCCGGAGTTGAAGATGGCTCTCGGCAGCGCCGTCGCGATGGTCGTCGTCTTCGCCGTCCTCTTTCTCCATCCGGAATCCGACGTCCTCCCCAATTCCCTCCGCCCTTGGTCTCTCTTTGGCGGCATCACCCTCGCGCTCATGATCGTCAACCAGCTCTACGCCAACCAATTCGGAGCCGATCGCGACGGCTTCCGCTCCTACGTCCTCGCTCCGATTTCGGGGCGAGATTTACTCCTCGGCAAAAACCTCGCGCTTCTCCCGGTGATCCTTTCGCTCATCACCATCCTTCTCAGCCTCCTGGCCACCGTCTGGGGGACCCCCATCAGCGCCTTGGTGGAAGCCCTCTTCCAAGGAGCTGCGGCCACCCTGCTCGTCCTCACCGCCGGCAACGCGACCTCCATCTTCCTTCCCTACCACATCGTCCCCGGCACCCTCAAACCCACCAAGACCTCCCCCCAGGTCATGGTCGCCCTGGTCCTCTTCACCTTCATCCTTCCGATCCTCCTCCTCCCCGTCGCCGCGCCGCTCATTGCCGAGACCATCCTGACGGTGGCCCTCGGCACACCCGCACCCTGGATCGGCCTCGTCGGTTCGCCCTTGATCCTCATCGCGACCGGCACCCTCTACACCCTCACCCTCCGACCCCTCGGAGCTGCCCTGGAGGCTCGTCAACTCAAGATTCTCAACGCCGTCACCCACGCCGTCGAATAGCCTACCGGCTCACCCCCATCAACAAAATCGACCCCGCCCAAATCGGCGAAGTCGATTCTCCCGCCGTCCCCTAATTCGACACGAAGACCGGCATCTTCCGCCCCTTGAACTTCAGCCCGTTGCACTCCGCGATCACTTCCTGAACGGCCTCGTCCGCGACGTCCACCGTCGTGTGTTTGTCCGACAGCACGATCGCACCAATCTTCTCTTTCCCGAACTGAGTCTGACCCGTGATCATTCCCACGATGTCCGCCGGCCGCATCTTGCTCAGCTTTCCGGCCATGAACACCAACCGCGTCATCCCCGGTTCCGCTTCCTGATTCGCCCGGTCCCGTCCCCCACGATCCCGCGGCGGCCTCGAATCCCGGTCACCGCGTTCGCGGAAATCATCGCGCCCACCCCGGTCGCCGCGATCCTTGGACCCACGCGAATCCCGTTCCTGGATTTCCTCCGTCGGACCCGCTCCCTTCCGCTCGCTCATCAGCAGATGCAGCAGCGCACTCGCGATGTCCGTCGGCGTGTGACCCTGATCCAATAACCGGTCGATCAAATCGTCCTGCCGGGGGAAATCCCCGCCTTCCAAAGTCTCCTTCAGCTGCTCGAACGTCACGTTCGCCCGCTTCTCCTCCAATTGCTCGATCGTCGGCACCCGCTCGCGCCGAATCCGGCCGCCGGTGTAATGAATCATGCTCTCCAACTTCCGCACCTCGCGCCCCGCGACGAACGTGATCGCCCGCCCGCTCCGCCCGGCCCGTCCCGTCCGACCGATCCGGTGGACGTAATCCTCGCCGTCGTGCGGCAGGTCGTAGTTGAAGACGACCTCGATGTCATCCACGTCCAACCCGCGCGCCGCCACGTCGGTGGCCACCAAAAACTCCACCCGCCGCTCGCGGAATCGCTTCATCACCCGCTCGCGTCCCACCTGCGTGATGTCGCCGTGCAGCTTGTCCGCCACGTAACCCCGCGCCGTCAGGTGCTCGGTGAGCTGATCACACATCATCTTCGTCGCGCAGAAAATGATCGAACACTTCACGTCCTCCAGATCGATGATCCGGCACAACGCCTCCAACTTCGACCGCCGATCCACTTCGTAATAAATCTGATCAATCGCCGGAGCCGAAGCCGCCTTGGACTCGATCTTCAGCGTCACCGGGTCATTCGTGTAGCGCTTGACCAGTTCCTGAATCGCCCGCGGCATCGTCGCCGAGAAGAACACCGTCTGCCGGTCCGCCGGCGTCTGATCGAGGATCGTCTGGATGTCGTCGCGAAATCCCATGTCCAACATCCGGTCCGCCTCGTCCAACACCATCGTCGAGAGCTGATCCAGCTTGAGCGTCCCCCGCTCGAGGTGGTCCATCACCCGGCCCGGCGTTCCGATGATGATCTGAGCCCCATCACGCAACCCGCGATTCTGCCGGTCGTACGAAGCACCACCGTAGATCGGCAACTCCGACACACCACGCTTCCCGGAGGCCAACTTTGCCACTTCCTCGGCCACCTGCACCGCCAACTCACGAGTCGGACACAGGATCAAAGCCTGCGGCACCTTGTTGGCCGCATCCACCCGCTCGATCACCGGTATCGCGAAAGCCGCCGTCTTACCCGAACCCGTCTGCGACTGCCCCACCACGTCCCGCCCCGTCATCAACACCGGAATCGCCTCCGACTGAATCGGAGACGCCTCCTCGAATCCCATCTTCTCGACCGCCCGCAGAACCTCGGGCGATAACCCAAGTTCCGAAAATTTCTTCTTTTCCATCGGAGCTTCTAGTCAGGTCTCGCCTTCGACGGCGAGCACGAACGCGCGCCCGCCACCTCCCCGCAAACGTCCGTCCGCCTGACCAGCCACGATCTCCTGCCATGACCAACGACGAAACGCTCAAGATCCTCGACGACCTCATTCAAACCGCCCGGGACGGGTCCGAGGGCTACCGCCTCTCCGCCGACGCGGTCGAAGACGCCGACCTCTCGGCGATCTTCTCGACCTTCAGCTCCCAACGCGATGCCTTCGTGTCAGAACTCCAGGGTCTTGCCACCGGTTTCGGCGGGGATCCAACCGACTCGAGCACCGTCGCGGGCACGCTCCACCGTGGTTGGATCAACCTCACCCACGCGATCAGTTCCAACGACCGCGCTGCCGTTCTCGCCGAATGCCAACGCGGCGACGAACACGCCGTCGAATCCTACGAAGACGCCATCGGCACGCCGCTCCCAGAATCCGTGCAGCAGATCCTTCGCCTCCAGCTCACGTCCATTCGCGAAGCTCTGGAAAAAATTACCTCGCTCGCCGACCTCGGTCGCGCCGCTAGCTAACCAGCGCGCTCGTCGACCCTAAGCGGCGACCTGATCGTCTTCGCTCCGCAGCGCCTCGGCCACGCCGCCAAACTTCGGATAGACGTACTTCGCCGCCGGCGACACCGTCGGCGTGAGACCGAGCGCCTCGCTCAATCCCGCATCGCGCAGGAGCTTCAGCGACGCGTGCAGCAGGACAGAACCAATCCCACGACTCCGATACTCGTGCAAGATGCACGGCCCGGTCAGCAGATGATTGACCGCGTCCGGCGTCGCGCTCAGCACCGACGCACCGATGATCCGCGTCCCGTGTTGCACGACCACGCAAAGCGGCGGCTCGGACGAAAAAGCCGTCTCGCATTTCTCCTCCAAACCTTCCAAATACACCCGGGAATCTTCGGTCCAACCCAAATCCTGGGAAAATGCCGTCAGCACCGTTCGCGACACGACCATCTCCTCCTCCGGCTCCGCCAACCGAAATGTGAAGGGGTCCAATGTCGGCTCAACGTCGGCGGGCAACCCTGCCAAATCCCACCGGAAAACTCTCCAATTATCGCGCATCAGCTCTTCTGGTGCTACGTTCCCAATCCCCGCCCGGATTGTTCGCAGTCCCGAAATTAAGAAACGTCTTCGTCGTTCCGGCAAACCCACCAAACGCATCCGAGCAGGGCGCTCGCCATCACCGTAAATGCCGTCAAAGTTATCATCTTCGCTGGCAGACTCTTCATCCAACGCCGTTGGTCAAACTTATTTGCATCACTGCGACAATTAATTTCCCGAAACGTTCAAAGTTCGATTCCAAAAAAATCCCGGAACACGTCCCGGTACACCCCGCGCTTCATCGGAGCCACCCACTCAAGGTCGAACTCTCCCGCTTCGATCCATCGCACCTCCCGAAACTCCGGCGTCTCGGGGTTTATTAAAATTCCCTGCCCAGCGCCGATCAACTCCGCCAGGAAATACGTCTGCTCCTGCCCCCCACAACCCTGCTTCGTCCGCCCCCCCCCGAACTCGTAACGATACGGTCCCTTCCGCTCCACCACCCGGTAATCCTTCGCCGCCAGAGCGAGCTCTTCCCACACCTCCCGCTTCAACGCCGTCTCCGGCGATTCCCCCGCATCCACCCCTCCTTGTGGGAATTGCCATGCCCCCGCCACGTCCAGCCGCTCCCCGATGAGCACCCGCCCATCCGCTCGCCGCAAAATCAACGCCACGTTCGGTCGATATCGAATCATCCTCCCAATATACGCAGATCCCCGCGCCCCGGTCGCCTCCGTTCTGCTCCGCCCCCCCGCCAGATCCGCCCCCCCCGCCGGAAAGTGATGGGGGCCACGTGTTTGGATGGCCGACGCCGAAAGGTTCCTGTAGATTTCCCGTTCCGCAAAATATGACCCGCACTCGCCTCCTCCTCGCCATCACCGCCCTTGCCCTCCTCGTCGGCGGCTATGGCGTGTACCAATTCCAACCCCGTCGACAAATCGAAAAAGCCACCGAGCGACTCCTGAACGCGATCGAAAATCGCGACTGGGACCGGGTCCGCGACACCCTTGCACCCGATTACGTCGACGTGTGGAAGCTCGACCGATCCTCCATCATCGAACTCGCCTCTCAAGGATTCAGCCAATTTTTCTTCCTCGAAATCACCCCCTCGAACTGGCGCATCGAGCTCACCGGCGACGACTCACCCCGCGCCACCGTCACGGTCAACCTCACCTTCCAGGGTAACGGCACCGGCCTCGCGCAGGTCGCTCTCAACCGGCTGCAGGAGCTCAAGGACCCCTTCGTCTTCGACTGGCGCAAGGAAAGCTGGCAACCCTGGTCGTGGCGTTTATATTCCGCCGGTCAGCCCGAACTCCGCCTGTCCCGCGACCTGCCGTCCCTTTGATTTGACCATGATCTGTCGTTTCCTGCTTCCGACCGCCTGCTTCCTCGCGGTCGTGAGCCAACCCGCCCGCGCTCAGTTTCCGGGCACCCCGACACCGACCCCCTCCCCGACACCCGCCGGCGACGACGACACCCCCGAACCCACGAACTACGACACCATCACCTACTGGAAGGCGCAGCTTCCCGGCGGCACCTTCCTGGTCGCCCACGACTCGATCAACGCCATCAGCACCCAGGAATACGTCCTCGACGGAGCCGCCCGCGTGCTCGAGGTCAACGTCAGCACGTCCGGTGTCTTCCAACCCCGATTTTATTTCATCGAACCAATCAACGTCCCCGGACTCGTCGGCCAGACCGCCGAGCGCGCCCTCACCGCCGCCCAGGCCGCCGCCACCCGCGTGATCCCCGGCGACCCCATTTGGGCCAAGGTCATCAAGGAATATCCAACCACCACTCACTCCGGCACCATCGAGTATCGGCTCGAAACCAAGGCCCAACTCGAAGCCCTCTACCAAAGCCTCGAATCCTCCTGGATCGCCGGTCGCAGCGAAACATTCACTCCCGCCGGCGCGTCGGAATTTGACACGGACAAAGAAGACTCGGACGACGAAAGCGACGAAGACCCGTCCGACACTGCGGACGACACCGCCAACCCATGAGTAGCGACACCCACCTTCACGCCCAGGACCCCGCCGACGGCAAACCCCGTCACGAATGCGGCGTCTTCGCCGTCTTCAATCACCCGAACGCCGCCACCCTCAACTACTACGGCCTCTTCGCCCTGCAGCACCGCGGGCAGGAGAGTGCTGGCATTGCCTCGACCACCGGCGGCGGCGCCCCCTTCCTCACCCACAAGGGCATGGGCCTCGTGTCCGGCGTCTTCGAGAACGACGCCCTCGAGACCATCGCCGGCACCCGCGCCATTGGCCACGTCCGCTACTCGACCACCGGCTCCAGCAACCTCAAAAATGCCCAGCCTCTCGTCGTGGACACCGCCCGCGGTCAGCTCGCCGTCGCCCACAACGGCAACCTCGTCAACGCCGCCCAGCTCCGGCTCGAACTCGAGAGCGAGGGCTCGATCTTCCAGACCACCGTCGACAGCGAGATCGTCCTCCACCTCCTCGCCCGCCCGGCCAAAAACGTGAACCCCATCGCCGCTCTGCGCCGCCTGGAAGGTGCGTTCTCCATGGTCATCATGGGCGAGAACGAGATCATCGGCGTCCGCGACCCGTTCGGCTTCCGCCCCCTCTCCCTCGGCCTCCTCGACGGCGCCTACGTCCTCTCGTCCGAGACCTGCGCCTTCGACCTCATCCACGCGGAATTCATTCGCGAGATCGAACCCGGCGAAGTTGTCATCATCGACGAGAACGGTATCCGCTCCGAGTGGCCCTTCCGCCGCGCCAAGAAGTCGTTCTGCATCTTCGAATACGTCTACTTCGCCCGCCCCGACAGCACCATCGACGACATGAACGTCAAAGAAGTCCGCGTGCAAATGGGCCGCGAACTCGCCCGCCTCCACCCCGTCGACGCGGACATCGTCGTTCCCGTTCCCGACTCCGGCATCTACGCCGCCCTCGGTTTCGCCAACGAACTCAACATCCCCTTCGACCTCGCGTTCGTCCGCAATCACTACATCGGCCGTACGTTCATCCAGCCCAGCCAGCTCATCCGGGATTTCAACGTCCGGGTGAAATTGAACCTCATCGGCGAAGCCGTTCGGGGCAAACGCGTCATCGTGGTCGACGACTCCGTCGTCCGCGGCACCACCGCTCGCGCCCGCGTCGTCAATCTCCGCGAGGCCGGTGCGAAGGAGGTCCACCTCCGCGTCTCCTGCCCACCTCACAAACACGCCTGCTACTACGGCATCGATTTTCCGGACCCCGAGAAGCTCATCGCTAACCAGATGACGACCGACGAAATCCGCGACTACCTCGGTGCAGACAGCATCGGTTATCTCGACGTCGACAGCATGGTCCGCGCCACCGGTCTCCCGAAATCCAATTTTTGCATCGCCTGCTTCAACGGCGAATACCCGCTTCCCTACGACGAATCCTTCGACAAGCTTTTCATGGAAAAGCGCCGCAACCACGCCCGCCTCCTCGATCCCGAGGAAGCCCAGGCTCCGCTCTTCGCCGACCGGCTCGGCTGATCCTCATGGCTAAAAAATCTCAAAAAGCCTACGCCACCGCCGGCGTCGACGTCGACCTCGGCAACCAAGTCAAACGCGGCATCCAGCGCCAGGTTCGCTCCACCCACGGCCCGGAAGTCCTCGGCAAAATCGGCGGCTTCGGCGGTCTCTTCCAGCCCGACCTCACCGGAATGGCCGAACCCGTCCTCGTCTCCAGCGTCGATGGCGTGGGCACCAAGCTGAAGATCGCCTTCCTCACCGGCCGCCACGACACCATCGGGCAGGATCTCGTCAATCACTGCATCAATGACATCGCCGTCATCGGCGCCAAACCGCTGTTCTTTCTCGACTACCTCGCGAGCGCCAGCCTCGACCCCAACATTTTTTCCGAAATCCTCAGGGGCTTCGCGAGAGCCTGCCGCGATGGCGGCTGCGCCCTCATCGGCGGCGAAACGGCCCAGATGCCCGGCATGTATCAACCCGGCGAATACGATGTCGCTGGCACGGTCGTCGGCATCGTCGATCGATCAAAGATGCTCGACGGCTCAAAGGTCGCCCCGGGCGACGTCCTCCTCGGCCTCCCGTCCAACGGACTTCACACGAACGGCTATTCCCTCGCTCGCGACGTCCTCTTCCGCCAGCTGAAGCTGAAGCCCGAATCAATGGTCGACGGCATCTCCGGCACCCTCGCCAGTGAACTCCTGAAAGTTCACAAAAATTACCAGCCCCTCATGGCCAGCCTCCCCGCAGGAGCGCTCAAAGCAGCCGCCCACATCACCGGCGGCGGTCTCGTCGATAACCTCCCCCGCGTGCTTCCGAAGAAGTGCAACGCCGTCATCGACACGACCAGTTGGAAGACCCCTCCCATCTTCACCCTCATCGGCGAGGGTGGCAAAGTTCCCGCCGACGAGATGCACCAAGTTTTCAACATGGGGATCGGCATGGTTCTCATCGTCAGTCCGGAGGACGCCCCCGCCATCGCTAAACGGACCCGCTCGAAATCCATCGGCGAGATCACCAAAGGCACGGGCAAGGTCCGTCTGACGGGCATTTGATTCAACGCTGCGGAGGCGAATCACGCCTCCGCCCGCTGATCGCTGGGGCTTTTGAACCCCAGCCTGTCGCCGATCTATTGATCGAAGACTTTCTTCACGTCGCCGGTCTTCTTCTGCACCGAGCCTTCCGCCTTGTCGGCGCGGCCCTCGGCTTCCAGACGCTCGTTGTCCGTCGCTTGACCGACGGCTTTCTTCACGGATCCCTCGGCTTTCTTGAGAGTTCCTTCACCTTTGTCTTGTTCACTCGATTTCATACAGAGAAGAGATCGCCCGTCGTCCGCCTTCAGGCCGTAAGAAAATCTCCTCACTCCCCGCGCCGCCGCACCCCGCCCGTCCCACCGTTTGGCGTGTCGGCCACGGCCATCCACCGCAACTCCCCCCTCGACATCCCCCTCCGCCCGGCCGATACCTTTCCGTTCCATTTATGTCATTCGAAAACTTAGGACTTCCCGAGCAAGTCCTCCACGGCGTCCAGCGACTCGGCTACGTCGATCCCAGTCCGATTCAAGCCCAAGGCATCCCGGTCGCCCTCGAAGGTCGCGATCTGATTGCTTCCGCCCAGACCGGCACCGGCAAGACCGCCGCTTTCGGCCTCCCCATTCTCAGCAAACTCGGGGACCCCAAGGGCTATCCCCGCTGCCTCATCCTCGAACCCACCCGCGAACTCGCCCTCCAGGTCGACGACGCCTTCCGGGATTTCGCCTTCTTTACCCACCTCGAAGTCACCGTCCTCTACGGCGGCGTCGGCTACGGCAAGCAGCGCGAAGATCTCCAACGCGGCTGCGACATCCTCTGCGCCACCCCGGGCCGCCTCCTCGACCTGATGAACCAGGGCGACGTGGACCTCAGCCGCATCGAACACCTCGTCCTCGACGAAGTCGATCGCATGCTCGACATGGGCTTCCTGCCGGACGTCCGCCGCATCATCGAGAAGTGCCCGAAGGAACGCCAGACGCTCCTCTTCTCCGCCACGATTCCGCCGGAGATCGAAGGCCTTTCGCAGTGGTGCCTCCGCGATCCGGAAAAAATCTCCATCGGCGCCCGCCGCTCCCCCGCCGAGACCGTTTCGCACGCCATCTATCCCGTCGCCGCCGACCAGAAGTTCGACCTCCTCCTCGCGATCCTGGAAGAAACGAACTACGACAGTGTCCTCATCTTTTCACGCACAAAGGACGGAGCCGATCGCATCGCCCGCCGCCTCGTCGACGAGAAACACACCGTCGCCGTCCTCCACTCAAATCGCTCCCAGGGCGAACGCGTCGACGCCCTCGACGGATTCAAATCCGGTAAATACGAGGTCATGGTGGCCACCGACATCGCCGCCCGCGGCATCGACATCTCGACCATCACCCACGTCATCAATTACGACGTCCCCCAGCACCCGGAAGACTACGTTCACCGCATCGGCCGGACCGGACGCGCCTCGGCCGAGGGCGACGCTTTCACGATCATGACCGCCGAAGAGCTCCCGCACGTGCAGGACATCGAGCGATTCATCGACCAGAAGGTCGAGCGCAAGAAACTCGCCAGCTTCACCTACAAATACTCCGCCGTCTTCGACGAAGCCCGCGTCACCCAAGTCCTCAAAGGAGCCAAAGGCGTTCGCACTCACAAAGGGATCAAGTTCGGCGGCAGCGGCGGCCGCAAACGCGGCCGGTAAACACCCGACGCCGCTTGCAATCCACGGCGCGGATGCAATAGTCCCGCCATGATCGCTCGCATCCTCATGATCGTCAGCTTCACGCTGACCGTTGCCACCCTGCAAGCCGCTTCCGAGTCCCGCACCTGGACCAGTAAGGACGGCACCGCCACCATCGAGGCAAAGTTCCACAAGCTCGAAGGTAGCCGCGTGACCCTCATTCTCCCCAACGGTCGCTCTCAATACGTTGAAACCACTTTTTTGAGCGACGCCGACCTCGAGTGGATCGATGCCGAGAGCCAAGCGCCGACCGCCGCCACCGGCGCTCCTGCCACCGCAGCGATCCCCGCCGCTCTCGAGGGCAAGCTTCTCGACGACCGCGGTAATTCCGCCTCGGTTCTCAATCCCGACGGCACCGCGCCGAAGCACTACCTGTTTTACTACTCCGCATCCTGGTGCGGCCCGTGCGTGGCCTTCACCCCCGATCTGGTTCGTTTCTACCGCAAAATGAAAGCACGCGACGCGTCCTTCGAGATCGTCCTCGTCCCCAGCGACAAATCCCGGGACGACGAGATCGCTTACCTCAAGGATCACCGCATGCCCTGGCCCGGCATCGACTTCGACAAAAAAGCCCCCGGCGTTCCCGCCAGTAATTACGGCTTCATTCCCTCAATGGTCCTCGTGGATGCCGACGGCAAACGCCTCCTCGAAGTGAGCAAATCTCTCGGTCGGGACGAGTTTCTCGATCAAGCCGGAGACATCCTTTCCGCGAAGGACGACCTCGCTTCGAATTAACTCCGGTTTTCAGAAATGATTGAAATCTCCCTCCGCTACACCGGCGACCTCCACTGCGAAGCCGTTCACGGACCGTCCGGAGCCACCGTCGAGACCGATGCACCGACCGACAATCACGGCCTCGGCGAAGCGTTCTCGCCCACCGATCTCTGCGCCACCTCCCTCGGATCGTGCATGATGACCATCCTGGCCATTGTCGCCGGGCAGCACGACCTCGACGTCAAGGGAACGACCCTCCGCGTCCGCAAGCACATGACCTCCGCCCCCCCGCGCCGGATCGCCCGGATCGAAGTCGACTTCGATCTTCCAATCGACCCGACGGCCGATCAGCGCACCGCGTTGGAGGAAGCCGCGCGGACCTGCCCGGTCGCCCTCAGCCTCCATCCCGACATCGAGAAACTCACCACCTTCACCTGGCGTCAGCCAAGCTAGGAAGCGAAGCGGGAGGGGTGCTCAGCGGCGGCTGACTCCGGTGCCTGCCGGCACCGGCCGTCCGCCCCGCCAAACCGCCCGCTACTTCATCGTCTCGCCCGTCACGCCGTTCGTGATCACGAAATGCTCGTGGTGGAACGTCGGATCCGACCGGAACGATAGACGACCGGCGTAGCGACGCTCGATGTCGATGAGCAGTTCCTCGTCTTCCTCGCGCAGTCGCTGCAGCAGCATCGGATGAACGATCACCTTGATCTCGTGCACGTCGTCGACGTGCCGCTTCATCACCGTGTGCAGCGCACGCTGCATCTCGACACTCATCGTCATCGGACTCTTGATCATGCCGCGGCCATTGCAATGCGTGCAGGTCATGTATTGCGAACTCGCCAGACTCTCCTGCGCCCGTTGGCGGGTCATCTCCATCAGTCCAAGCTGCGAGATCGGGAGGACGTGCGTCCGGGCCTTGTCGCGTTTCAAATGATCCCGCACGCGCTGATACACCGCGTTCTGGTCCTTGCGTGACTTCATGTCGATGAAATCACCCACGATCAACCCGCCGATGTTCCGCAACCGGAGCTGACGCGCGATCTCGTCCGCCGCCTCCAGATTGGTCGTAAGGAGGTTCTTGTCCATGTCCTTCGCGCCCTTGTTGCGGCCCGTATTCACGTCGATCGCGATCATCGCCTCCGTCTCGTCGATCACGATGTACCCTCCGCACGGCAGCCAAACCTGCCGCTGAAACGCCGAGTCGATCTGTGATTGAACCCCGAAGAAATCGAAGATCGGCTGCGCCCCACCGTAGTGATGCACCCGCTTCTTCGCGCGCTTCGAGATCTGCTCGATCAGCAGCTCCATCCGCTCGAACGCCACCAGATCGTCGACCAGCACTTCGTCCACTTCGTCGGTCAAAAAGTCACGCACCGTCCGGTCGATAAGATCCGGCTCCCGGAACAGCTCAGCGGGGGCCGGTTTCTCCTTCATCCCCGTCTCAATCGCCTCCCACTGCTCGAGCAGCAGACTCAGATCGCGAACGAAATGCCGAGCGCGCTGACCCTGACCAGCCGTCCGCATGATCACGCCCATTCCGTCCGGCAGATCGAGTTCACGCAGGATCTGACGCAGGCGGTCGCGCTCTTTCGGATCGTCGATTTTACGGGAGATTCCGCACTCCGCGCTGAACGGCATGAGGACGAGGTAGCGCCCAGGCATGCTGATGTTTGTCGTGATGCGCGGCCCCTTGTTGCTGATCGGCCCCTTGCTCACCTGCACCATCACCTCGGCACCGACGGGATAAATGTCCGGGATGTCCTTGGCGGTGATCTTCGCCTGGCCACCACTGCCGCCACCCTTGCCGGCACCGCGACCGCCGCCACTCGGCTTGCCTTTGCCGCTGCGGCCACGCCTCCGTCCACCGCCGGCCGGTTTCACGCCTTCGCCATCCTCGCTCTCGCTTTCCTCCGGCTCCGCGGGAGCGGCGGCTTTCTTCGAAGCTTTCGCGCTCTTCGACGATCCTTCGCGCGAAACCGACTCGACTCCGCTGTCGAGCGCCGCCGGGATCGCGTCCCAGAAGTGCAGGAACGCGTTCTTCTCGAATCCAATGTCCACGAACATGGCTTTGAGGCCGTGCTCGATGTTGCGGACTTTGCCCTTGTAGATGCCACCGACGATGTTCCGGTCGGTCTCGCGTTCGATCGTGTACTCTTCGAGCCGGTTGTTTTCGAGGAGAGCAACTCGTTTCTCGAGCTTCTCGCAACTGACGATGAGTTTGGTTCCGGTGGGTTTACGGCCGAGGCCGAGCATGCGTTTGACAGTATCGATCATCTAAATGGGTTCCGGCCCTCAGTGGGTCGGTAAAAGTTGAGTTGGTGGGAATCTTCAACGGCGGAAAGGATTTCTCGGAGCGCGGCGCGTTGCGTCGCCCCCCGAATTGGATTCATTTCCGCCACCAGAATTGAAGAAAGCATCTAAGAGACCCCGACTCTCGTCGGAGCGCTCGGTCACGCGGCCCTGGTCATCGGGTTCCGCTCGGATCGTGGGTTCGGGAGCCCGTGAAGGACTTTCGCTCACCTGGGACGGACCGTCCCCGGTCGGCACTTCCTCGGCCACCCCGGTCGTCGCCGCCGGGATGTCCCGACCAAAGTCGATCCCATCAATCTGAACAAAATTTCCAACCGCCGGTTCCAACGGTTCCAGTTTCACCTCGAGTTCACCCGAGTCCAGCGCCAACGCTTCGTCGAGAATACGGGCCGCCACCGGCCCCGCCACGCCACCACCAGACTTCGCGCCCTGCACGAGCACGCACACGGCGTACTTCGGCGCATCGTATGGGGCGAAGGCGATGAACCACGTGTGGTTGTCCTTCACGACGGCACCCGTTTTCGTTTTCCGCAAATTTTGAGCCGTTCCCGTTTTTCCCGCGACTTCGGCCCTCTCCAATCGTGCCCTTCGAGCCGTGCCGCCGGACTCGTTCACCACCTGCCACATCCCCTTGCGAACGTGCTCGATGTCCTCCGGCGTCAGCCCGCCTTCCGTCAACAGATCCGAACGCACTTGCGCCGGCTCCTGCATGACGACCGCTCCATCCTGAGACACGACCTTGTCCACGATCCGCGGGAAGTAGACCGTCCCGCCGTTCGCGACCGCAGCCGTCACCATCGCCATCTGCAACGGCGACGCGAGGACGAATCCCTGCCCGATCGACACGTTCGCCGTGTAGCCGGGGCGCCAGGTATCTCGAGGATAAGTCTGCGCGAGCCACTCCTTGCCGGGGAGGATGCCCGGACTTTCTCCCGAGAGCGGCAGTCCGCTTCTCTGCCCCAATCCGAGCATGTTACCCACGGCCACGATCTCGTCGATCCCCGCCACGTTGCCGCCGAGATAATAGTAGGCGTTGCAGGAGTTTTTGATGGCGCCTTCGAGCCCGAGGGTGCCGTGCGACCCTTTTCCAGAGATCCAGCACTTCATGTAAGTATTTCCGTAGCTCACTCCCCCGGAGCAGGTGAACCGACGGTCGCCGACCCCCGCCCGCAACATCGCCAGCGACGTGACGACTTTGTAAGTCGATCCCGGCGCGTAGCCGTTGATGGCGCGATTCATCAGCGGGGACGTTTCGTCGTTGATCAACACCGCCCAATCGTCGGGCGCGATGGATGGGATGAAATTGTTTGGATCGAACGAAGGCACCGACGCCATCGCCAGAATGTCGCCGTTGTTGGGATCCACGACCACCGCCGCCGCGCGACCCGCCGCCCGGAGTGTGTCTTCGACGATGTACTGCAACCTCGCGTCGATGGTGAGGTAAACGTTGTCGCCCTGGACCGGCTCGACGAGTTCCTCGCTGTCCTCGAGGATCTGGCCCTTCACGTCCTTCTGCAGGATGCGCGACCCGGCCGTGCCCCGTAGATATTGGTCCATCGCCTTCTCGATTTGAACCCTTCCAACGACGTCCGGTTGGTAAAAATTGAATTTCGCCGCCTCCTCCTTGTCGACCTCCGTTTCCGCCCCGACGTAACCGAGGATGTGGGCCGCGAGCGACTTGTACGGGTAGAACCGCACGGGCTTCACGTCCGCCTTCAAGCCCGGCAGTCCCAGATTACTCTCGAGCAATTTCGCCATCGAGTCGAAGTCCAGATCCTGCGCGTAATTGAAGGGGATCAGGGTGTCATTACGGTAATGCACCTGCATCCGCTCGGCGTTGTAGTTCTGCTCGACGTCGAGATCTTTGAGGCGCGGAATGATCGTCTCGTTCACGATCTGGGCGATGTCGATTTGATCGCGCTCCTCCGCCATGCCCCGCACCGTCAGCCGAAGCTTGTCGGGGTGGATCGGCGCCTTGCCGTTGTGCTCCTTCCGGTAGGCCCGGACGATATCGGGAAGGTAGAAATCGATCTCGAAGCTCTTCCGGTTCTCGACGAGCGGCACGCCGTTGCGGTCCATGATCTCGCCGCGCACCGCGGGCAGTCGCACCGAGACGCGCGACCCACCCTGCACCTTCTCCTTGTAATAATCGCCCCGCGCGATCTGCACCCACCACAGCCGCGCCACGATCGCGCTCAAACAGGCAATCGTGATGAACGCCAACGTCAGAACGCGGAAAATCGGTGTCCCTTTCTTCATCTCAATACCCCCGCACCGCCCGCCCCGGCATCTTGACCCGACCCGCCGCAAATCCAATCAAAAAATACAGGATCGGTGCCAGCAGCAGCGCAATCACCCCCGGCCCCAAAATCCACCAAAACACCGACTCGTTGTAAACGAACCCTCCGGCGTCAAACCGGCGCAAAGAAATCGCAAAGAACTGCATAGCGAGGATCACCGATGTCGACAACCCACTCATGCCCGCGTGAATCTCCCAATGTCCCCGGAGAACCAACGGGCGCAAACCCTGACAAATCGATCCAATCGCGACATAGACGAGGATAGACCAGCCGACCGAGATTTCAACCGAGTCCCCAATCACCTGGAGATTCGCCAGATCGCTCAGCAACCCCGCGAACAGCGCCAATCCCAGCATCGCCGGGAAGGGCAACGTCAGCGCGCCGTAGCAGAAGACGGCCGGCACCAGCAACACCCTCGCCCCGAGAAACATGTCCACCGGTGGGATCAGCTCCTGCAAGACCAGGGCCACGAAGATCGCCGCCAGCAGACTCGCCGTGAGGATGGCGGCCTTCATTCCTGCGTCCCCACGATGACGAACACGTCGCCGAGCGTCGAAAAATCCACCGCTGGCTTCACGATCGCCTGGCCATCCAACTCCCGAGGCTCAAACTGCACCACGTCGCCAATCAGCAACCCCGGCGGAAAAACCGCCCCCACCCCTTGCGTGTAAATCTTCTGGTCCGGCTGCAGATTCGCGCTCTTCGAAAGGAAATTCATCTGCAGCCTCCCGTCCGCCGAACTCTGCACCCGCTCGCCGTTCACGATCCCCTTCTCCCGGCTGCCTTCGACGTAGGCGCCGACCTTGCAATTTTCATCGGTCACGAGCAGCACGATCGCCTCGTTTTTGGAAACCGTCATCGTCTTGCCGACCAGACCCTGATCCGTGATGACGGTCCGCTCGGCCTCGACCCCGTCCTCGAATCCACGGTTGATCTTGATCGTCTGCCACCACGTCGACGCGTCGCGGGAGATCACCTGCGCAGCAACCAGGCGGAACAATGACCGCTGGCGGTAATCCAACGCCGCCCGCAGCCGGTTGTTGTCCGTCTCCATGTCACGCAGGATCGTGTTCGTCGCCCGCAGCTCTTTGTTCTCGCGGGCGAGCGTCGCGTTTTCGTCCTCGAGTTCGTCCAGCGTCTTCAAGCCCTTACCCATCGCGCCGAGTCCTTCCTGAACGGCGCTCCCGGTCTTGAGAAATGGCGAGACGACCGCGAGATATGCCGATTGCATTGATTGCATCGCGTCCGTCGTGAGCGCCATGAACGCACCACCAACGAGCAACACCAGCACGGCCAGCGCGATGTTGACTTTCTTCACGGCGCAATCCTCCGTCGCGAAGTGCCGCGGAGAAGTGCCCCCGGCCCGGTCGACGCCTTAGCCACCACCGATCAGAGGTTGACCGCTGTGTGCACCCGTTCGGTCGAAGCAATCGAGCGCAGCAATTTCAACTCCTGGAGCGCCTTGCCGGTCCCTTCGGCAACCGCGCTCAGCGGATCCTCGGCCACGTGCACCGGCAGACCCGTCTCCTCGGCCAACAGCCGATCCAACCCGCGCAACAGCGCCCCACCACCCGCCAGCACCAGGCCGCGGTCAACGAGATCGGCCGACAACTCCGGCGGACAACGCTCGAGCGTGATCCGCACGCTGTCCACGATGGTCGAGATGGGTTCCATCATCGCCTCGCGCACTTCCTGAGAGGTAATCGTGATCGTCTTCGGCAGCCCGGCAACCAGATCGCGCCCCTTCACTTCCATCGACACTTCCTTCTCCAGCTTGTAGGCCGATCCGATCTTGATCTTGATGTCTTCGGCCGTCCGCTCGCCAATCATCAGGTTGTAGGCCCGCTTCATGTACTGGGAAATCGCCTCGTCCAACTCGTCACCCGCCACCCGCACACTCCGGCTGAAGACGATGCCCGACAGGGAAATCAACGCGACTTCCGTGGTGCCGCCGCCGATATCGATGATCATGTTACCCGCCGCGTCCAACACCGGCAATCCGGTCCCGATCGCCGCGGCCATCGGCTCCTCGATGAGGTAAACCTCCCGCGCCCCGGCGTGCGTGGCCGAGTCCTTGACCGCACGTTTCTCGACTTCGGTGATCCCGCTCGGCACGGCGATGACGACCCGTGGTCGCACCATCCGGCGGCGATTGTGAACCTTGCTGATGAAGTGCCGCAACATCGCTTCGGTCACCTCGAAATCCGCGATCACACCATCTTTCAGCGGGCGAATCGCGACGATGTTTCCCGGCGTCCGGCCCAACATCCGCTTGGCCTCCTCGCCGACCGCCAGCACCTTGTTCGTGCCGGCCTGCACCGCGACCACGGAGGGCTCGCGCAGGACAATCCCGTGGTCTTTGACGTAAACGAGGGTGTTGGCCGTGCCGAGGTCAATGCCGATGTCGTTGGAGAAAAATCCTAAAAGCTTGTCAAACATCTGATAATTAGAGAGTTAGATATTGAAATTGGAGCCGCCGACCCCGCGTCACCGGTCGGCGTAAGAGAAAACCCCATTTGAACCGCGACACTAGGAACCCCCATTTCCAACAGTCAAGGTAAACCAGCGGGTCGAAGGTCCGAGGTCGGAAAAGTCAGGCTGGAATCGCTGGTGCGATTGAGGGGGGAACCCCCGCGACGCCGCTCAAGGAGCGGCGATCCGCAATCACCAATCCAACGTGACCCGCCACTCTGGACCTTCCGACTTCAGCCCTTCGACCCCGCCACGCTTCCCGCCACCGCCGCACCCATCTCCGCGGTCCCGACCTTCGTCGTTCCCTCGGTCCAGATGTCCGCCGTCCGCAGACCGTCGTCGATGACCGACCGCACGGCCTCCTCGATGGCCGCCGCCGCCTCTTCGTGCGCAAACGAATGCCGGAGCATCATCGCGACCGAAAGGATTTGCGCGATGGGATTCGCGATCCCCTGTCCGGCGATGTCCGGTGCCGTCCCGCCGCTCGGCTCGTACATTCCAAATCGCCGGTCGCCCCCCGTCGCGCCCTCGAGCGCCTCGCCCAGGCTCGCGCTCGGGAGCATCCCCAACGATCCGGTCAGCATCGCCAGCTCGTCGCTCAGGATATCGCCGAACATGTTCTCGGCCAGAATCACGTCGAAACTCTTCGGATTCTTCACCAACTGCATCGCCGCGTTGTCGACGTAGAGGTGGCTCAGCGTCACCTCGGGGTAATCCCGCGCCACGTCGGTCACCACCCGCCGCCAAAGCACGCCGTTCTGCAGCACGTTCGCCTTGTCGATCGACGTCAGCCGCCCTCCGCGCGACTTCGCGGCCTCGAAAGCCACCTTCGCGATCCGCCGGATCTCGCTCTCCCAGTAAATCATCGTATCGACGGCAAAAAATTCCCCGCCTTCCTCCTTGAGATACTTCGGCTCGCCGAAATACAGGCCGCCGGTCAGCTCCCGCACGCACAGCACGTCGAACCCACCTTCCACCGACCGCGGGTGCAACGGCGAGGCGTGCGCCAGCGCCGGCAGACACACCGCCGGCCGCAGATTGGCAAACAACGAGAAATGCTTCCGCAGCGGCAGCAGAGCCGCTCGCTCGGGCTGCTCGTTCGCCGGCAACGACTCCCACTTCGGCCCCCCGACCGAGCCGAAAAGAATCGCGTCCGCCGCCTCGCACACCCGCAACGTCTCCTCCGGCAGCGCCTTCCCGTCCACGTCGATCGCGGCCCCGCCCACTCTGGCCTCCGTCAATTCCAGATCAAAATCAAAACGCTCGGCCGCCGCGTCCAGCACCCCGCGGGCCGCCGCCATGATCTCCGGCCCAATCCCATCCCCCGCCAAAACGGCAATCTCAAATTTACTACGACTCATAACCCGCCATTAAACCCAGCCGCCGGGAGGAATTCCAGACTCGAAAACTTCCAGCGCAAAGAGGCGCAAAAAGCGCAAGATCCGACCCCGTGGAGGTGAGAATACGATCCCACCCTCTTGAGCCTTTTGCACCTCTTTGCGGCCAATCACCCCGCCTTCGCCGCCGCGACAAACTCCCGCACCCGCTCCGCATCCTTCCGCCGCGCGTCGCCCACCACCTCGACGCCACTCGCCACGTCCACACCGTGCGGACGCACCGTCCGCACCGCCGCGCCCACCGTCTCGGGACGCAGGCCCCCAGCCAGGATCACCCGCCGGTCCCGCTCCATCCGCACAAACTCCCCCGCCAACCCGAGATCCACGCCCGCCCCGGTCCCGCCGTATCCCGCCGCGCTGAACGCATCCAGCAACAACCACGGCGTCGCGTATTCCAAAGCCGCCACCAGCGAGGCCCATTCCTTCACCCGCACGGCCCGCAGCCACCGCCCGCCACCCGCCGCGCAATCCCCCGGTGCCTCGTCCCCGTGATACTGCACCGCGTCGAAACACCCGGCCTCGCGCACCGCCGCCAATTCGTCCGCCGTGGCGTTCACGACCACGGCCACCCGCGTCACGGGCAATTCCGCCACCCAATCCCGCACCGCCGCCAGCTCGACGAACCGCTTCGATCCCGCAAAAAGATTGATCCCCACCGCGTCCGCGCCCGCTCCGACCACCATCGCCGCGTCCGCCGCGTTGGTCACCCCGCACACCTTCACCCGCGTCCCTCCACTCAGGAACAAAGCCTGCCGCCCGTCGTCACTCGTCATGCAACGGAAGATCCGGCATCTCCCGGATCAAATCAACCAACCCGCGCTGCCACCGCTCGCGCGTCTCACAAAGCCACGGATCGTTCTCGTGCAGCACCGCCCGTTTCCCGACCGTCAAGCTCCCGGCCCCGTAACAAAATACCTCGAACGGCGTCCCAACCGACACGTTGCTCTTCGCCGTCGCGTCCAGGGACAAAATCCCGTAGCGCACCGCCTCGGCGAGCGGGGTCTCGAAGTTGAATCCCCGATCCAAGATCGGCTTGCCGTACTTCGCCTCCCCGATCTGCAGGAACGGTGCCTCCCGACTCGCGTGGATCGCGTTCCCTGGCGAATAAACCCGAAAGATCTGCGGCGGCTGCCGCCCGATTTGCCCGCCTACCAGGAAGCTCATCGTCGAGGCAATCCCGTCCTCCTCGAGCCAGCTCCCCGGCGTCTTCCGCACCACCCGCATCTGCTCGCCGAGGTAACGCACCGTGTCGAAGAGATTGTCCTGATTCAACAGGCACCCGCGCGCCCCGTCCGCCCCGCACTCCCCGATGTCCTGCTCGATCAACTGAACCACCGACTGCGTCAGCGACAAGTTTCCCGAACTCAAAATACAGATCACCCGGTCCTCCGAACGGTGGTAAATTCGCATTTTCGGGTGCACGGTGATGTTATCCACCCCCGCGCTCGTCCGCGAATCCGAGAGGAAGACGATCCCCTCGCGGCAAAGCAGGCTCAGGCAATAAGTCATCGTTCACCCACCCTGGCATTCACCGCTTTGACGTTGGACCTGCGACCTTTCGACCACTCCCTCACTCCTCCTCCACGACGTGCGCGTCCGCCCGCTTCATCGTCCGACGCTGGGCCACCTTCTCGTGGTGCGTGATCAGCCGCACCCTCCCGTCACTCGTCCGGAAGTAGGAACTCAGGATCCAGCTCACCAAACTCACGATGATCGCCCCGAAAAATGCCGACCAAAATCCCTCGACCACAAATCCGGGAATCACTTTTGAAACGAACAAGAGCAACAACGCGTTCACCACGAAAATGAACAACCCCATCGTCGCGATGATGAACGGCAGACTCAACAGCAGGAGAAATGGCCTCACCAACGCATTGATGATTCCCAACAACAACGACGCCCCCAACAGCACCCCCAGATTTCCGCTGAATCCGATCCCTTGAATCAAACCCGCCGCACACATTACCGAAACCGCCGTGATCATCCAGCGAATCAAAAAAGCACTCATCCAATCAACCTAGGAACCACGAGCAGATTTTGAAAATTTATTTTGCAATCAGTTCACCGATCTAACTAATTCCACCACCATGCCCAAGCCCACGAAAACCGAAGCCGCCAAATCAGCGAAAGCTGCGCCGAAAAAGACTGACGGGAAACCGACCGCGACCGCGAAGAAGAGTCCGGCTGCGCGAAAGATCAGCGAAGCTAAAGCCGCCATCGCCGCCGTCAAAGATGCCGTCGTCGACGTGATTCCCGCTGGTAAGGGAAAATCAAAGGCCGCCTCGGCGCCAGCCAAAACCAGTGCCCCCGCCACCAGGACCGCCGCAGCGAAGACGACCCCTCCTCCGAAGACCCCTCCCGCCGCCGCGAAGACCAAGCCAGCTTCCAAGGGCCGGAAGGAGAAGCTCCCCGTCGCCCACATCACCAGCGAGGACATCGGACTTCGCGCCTACTACATCGGCGAACACCGCCAGCAGCACAATTTGGAAGGCGATTCCGCGACGGATTGGATCGAAGCCGAGCGCCAGCTCAGAGCCGGGAAGTAGCCTCGGTCCACCGGTAGCCGGCCCGCGGGGCAATCTGCGGGCCGCGGGTGCGAGGTGCCAGCCCGTCGCGCCGGCGGAGGGTGGCGCTCCCACCAATACAATTGACCTTCCTGCCTCGACTCCCTATTGGCAACGGGCTGTGGAAATTCATCGCGTTCCGAACCAATCCCTAGCCGCCTGCGCCGCCGCAGTGGCGGCCCTCGTTCTCGGCCTCCTGACGACCGGTTGCGACGAATCAAGTCCTCCGTCCGCTCCCCCCACCCCGGCAGCCTCCGCGACCGCCACCCCGTCCCCGACCGAGCCAGCCACTCCAGCCGCTTCACCGACGGTACAGACCGACTCCGACGAGGCTCCGGTCGCATCGGAGCCGATCGACATGTACTCGCTCGATTACGACGAGGAGAATGACCGCTTCCTCGTGGTCGGGACCCAGACCGGCTACACCGGCCCCGTCTTCGCGGTTTACGACGACGGCACCAAGGAAGAAGTGGGTGCCCTCAAGGACGGCGTCGAGGACGGTCCCTACGTGACCTACTACGAAGACGGAAAGAAGGAGAGCGAGGGCACCTACGTCGACGGCCTCGAAGATGGTCCCTGGAGCTACTACCACGAAAACGGCAATCTCGAATCCAGTGGTTCCTACGAGATGGGTTCCCTCATCGGCCGGTGGACTTCCTTCTTCGAGAACGGCACAATCGACTCCGACGGGATCTACACCGACGGCCTCATGGACGGTGAATGGAAATTCTACGACGAAGCGACCGGCGAAGCGCAGATCATCACCTTCGACAAGGGCCGGGAAACCGGGCGCTGACCCCCACCTACTCCCTGGGCACCGCCTCCGAGATCCGGGAGGGCAGCCTAGCTACCCTCGACCTGAGCCGGCGCGTGAACAAGTCTCCGATCGCCTCCGGCCCGCCCGTCATCGCAAACGCCATCGCCGCGTCCGCCTTCTGACCCAATTCGACTTCCGCTCCTGAGCGGTCGTCAAAGGACTGGGAAAACCTTCACCGAGACCACCTCGAGACTTCCTCGCGGTAGAACTTTGTTAAAATATGGTTCTTCATTGTTTCAAACTATTGGTTCACTATGAAACCATAGCAACTGGCTGAACTCTCCCTGGGCCGCTAATCCATGATCCGCTCGCGCACCAAAGGACTTTTCAACGCCTACATCATGGCGCAGTCCCTTGCGCTCGTCGTTTCGTTCTGGGGCTACTTCCTTCTGCTCACCGAGTTATTCGGCATGCAGCTCGATCCAACGCGCTATTTTTCTTATTCGCTCATCGCGCTGTTCGGGCTGCTCATTCACCTCTTTGGCATCGACCTGACGTCGACCAATCTGCTCTCACGCGACGCCCTCCAGTCCTTCCGGTTGGCCGTTCGTCAGGTTGTTTACGTCTTCGGAGCGATCATGTTCATGGTGCTTCTCACCAAGGATACCAACATCTCGCGCTTCTTCCTCCTCACCTACATCCCCATTCTGGGCGCATCGCTCATTGTCGTTAATCTACTCGTTCCCCGGTGGCTCTGCGCATTCTTCTTCTCCGGCCGACGCCTCACCCGCACGCTCCTCGTTGGACCCGCCGCCCGGGTTTCCCACATTGCTCGGTGGTTAAAAGTCGTCGAGAACTACGGCGTCGGGATCGTCGGGATCGTGAATAAAAAGCAGGAGCCTTCCGGTGATATTCCTGTCCTCGGCACGGTCGACCATCTTGACGAGATTATCCGCAACAACGACATCCATTCTGTCCTGCTCCTGGAAATTCCGGAAGACAAGAAGCAGCTCAACCACATCCTAGAAGCCTGCGAAAGCGCCGGCGCCCGCCTCTCGGCGGTGAATTCGCTGTCCGAAGTGTTCCAACATTCCCTGCGCTACTTTCACCATTTCGGTTTCGACTTCGTCAGCCTCCACGAGGAACCCCTTGAGGATCCAATCAGCCGCCTCGGGAAACGCCTCCTCGACGTTCTCATTTCCCTCCCCCTCGTCCTCCTCGTCCTCCCGATCCTCGCTCTCTTCGTCGCGTTCATCCATCGCCGGAACTCGCCTGGCCCGCTTCTTTTCCGCCAGCTCCGCACCGGAATTGGCAACCAACCCTTTGAAATTCTCAAATTCCGAACGATGACCGTCGATAACGACGACCACTCCCGGCAAGCGTGCCCTTCGGACCCTCGGGTCTTCTGCGGTGCAGAAGTTCTCCGCCGCACCAGCATCGACGAATTCCCGCAGTTCATCAACGTCCTCCGGGGCGAGATGAGCATCGTGGGTCCTCGCCCGCACATGCTCAAACACGACGAACGATTCGCCGCCGTCTTTCGCTCCTACCACGTCCGCTCCTACGTCAAACCCGGACTCACCGGACTCGCCCAGATCCGCGGCTACCGCGGCGAAGCCCGCAGCAATCAGGACATCCGCCGCCGCGTCCAATGCGACATCGAATACATCGAACGATGGTCCCCCATCCTCGACCTCCTCATCATTCTCAAGACCGCCTGGCAGGTCGTTCGTCCGCCGAAGACGGCGTATTGATGCGGTCGGAAGGTCGAAGGTCGGAGCGCGTACTCCGACCGCTTGGTCCACGATCCTCGGACCGTTCTCTGAATCTTCGCCCTACGCCTCGAGCCGGAAACCCTCCGGCGTGCCCGGTGCCCCGTCCACCCGCTCCCGGGCGACCTCGACGAACGTCTCCTCCAGCTCAAACCCAATGAATCGCCGCACCCCGCACCGCTTCGCCGCCACCCACGAACTCCCGATCCCCAGAAACGGATCCATCACCGTCAACCCCGCGCAGTTCCCCTGCAGCCGAATGCAGCGCTCCGGCAACGCCACCGGGAACGTAGCCGGGTGCGGGCGATCCTTCGAGCGGCTGGTGATCGTCTCGTAGGGGATCAACCAATTGTTCCCCCGACACCGCCGATCCTCCCCACCCGTGTGCCCCCAGCGGGCGATGTTCGACTTGTGCTCGTACGGTACGCCGACCGCCCGCCGGTCGACCGGCACCTCGCCGGACCGGGTCAAATGGTAAACCGGTTCGTGGCAATCGGTCACGAATCGCGGCGAATTGATCGGCTTGAAGTGTCCCACCGTTCGCTCGGCACCCTCCAGAGGAACCGCGATGGACTTGATCCAATGAAACGTATTCTGCAGCCTCCAACCCCCACCGTCCACGAGCCGCAACAGGAGCCGAAACGGGAGCATCGGTAGCTTCGGCGACGATCCCAGATTCAAAAAGAACGACCCATTCGGCGCGAGCACCCGCGCAACCTCCGACGTCCATTGCCCGCACCACTCCAGATATTCCTCCTCGGCCCGAGTGTCCGAATATTTGCCGTAGCGAATCCCAAGATTGTAGGGCGGCGAGGTCACCACCACGTCCACCGACTCCGCAGCCACCGCGGACTGCATGCCGGCCACGCAATCACCGATAGAAACGAGGGATGTCATGAATGAACGATCGGTCATTGAGGCCGTCCCAGGTCGGAAAGTCAAAGCGTGAGTTCAGAATCGCTGGTGCAATGAAGCCGGGAGACCCAACCTTCCCACCACCGCCACCCACCGAACTTACTAAACCACCCCAATGCTCTCGCCGAAAAACCTAGCAGCCTGTCGGGGTTAGCGAGTGAGAGAGGATGGGGGAATTTTGGGTTTTGGGAAGATGCGGGAGTTTTTTGGAGCGAGAATTGGTCTTGATTGAGAATGAGCGGAGCACTGGCATCGATGGAGGGGAGTCGAGGTCGGGTGGCCGTTGGGCAGGGCTGCTTTTAGGCTATTCTCAGGGGAGTTCCGACGTGGAAGAGTCGTTTGAGGTTGTAGGCCAGGCCAACGAGGTTCCATTCGAGGGAGACTTTGGCTTCTCCTCGCAAGGAGAAGCGCCGGAAGCCGAGGGTTTGCTTGATGATGCCAAAAACGGGTTCCACGGTTTGTTGTCGTAATTTGTAACGCTTTGCTCCGGCTTTGGTAGCCACGCGGTGGGCCAGGTGTTCGGTGAAGGGGGCGTCGGCGGCTGGCGGGGGCGGGTCGGCCTTTTTCTCGAGTTGGCTGACGCTGCGGCCATGCTTTTGGCGTTTGAGCGCCGCCAGAACCCGCAGGCCGGTGGGCGTGCCCCCAGCATTGGTTTCGACTGCGGTGACGGCTGCTTCACTGACGAATCCGCTGTCGATGAGTGCCTCGGCCACGGGCCCGGCTTCCGGCGCGATGGCGGCCAGGTCGGGCAGGAGTTGTTCCTTGTCGTTGGGGGCGGTGGAGACTCGCGCTCCGACCATGAGCCGACTCTCGACCTCCACGGCGGCCTGCGCGTTGTAGCTTTGCTGGAAGCCGTCTCCGTGGGTCTTCATGATGCGGCTCGCCGGGTCGGTAAAGTTATACTGGTCCTTGGCCGTAGGCTTTTCACTTGGAGGCTGGGGCTCCTTGCCGCGAGGCTTTTTCCCAGCTTCTCGCGCCGCTGCTCGTGCGGCGACCTTCGCTTCGTATTCAGGCTGCTGGACTTGCGCTCGCGCGTAGGCTCGCACTTCCATCTCGGCTCGTGCCTGGGCCAGCTTCGCCTTGCGTTGCTGCCGACGAGTGATCTCCTCCGGGATGCTCAATCCATCCTCGAGCGGCGTCGAATCCGCCTTCTCGGCCTTGGCCAAGAGCTCAGCGATCTCCAAATCGCACTCCTGCATCTTCGTCTCGACCCGTCCGTAACTCACCGCCGCATGTTTGCTGGCGTTGGCCAGCACCTTCGTCCCATCGATGGCTACCGTGATCGCTCCGACTTTGAGAACCCCGCAACCTGCCGCCAACTCCAGCACCTGCCCGAAGCTCGAACTCAACAACTCCGCGTTGGCCCGCCGAAACGTGCACCACGTGTCGTGATCGGGGTGCGTGTCCGCGCACAACAGTCTCATCGCCACGTTCTCGTAGGTGCTGCGCTCAATGCCCCGACTCGAAAACACTCCCGTCGCGTAGCTGTAAATCAACCCTCCCAGCATCATCGACGGCGGATACTGCTTGTCCCCGGTCCCCCGTTCGTTGACCCGCGCCTTGCTCACATCCAATTGCGCAACCGCGTCCATGATGAAATGAACCAAATGCCCTTCTGGAACCCACTCCCGAACATCCGGCGGCAGTAACAATGGCGTGTCGTGATCCACGTTCACATATCTCGCTCCCATCCCTCTTTCTTTATCAGTGTCGGCAAGTCCGACAGGCTGCTAGAAACTTAGGGACCCCTCGGAGTCCCCCCGACGACGTCCACCTGAACGCGGTAGGTCGCCGGACTCCGCACGGGATAGAATCGCAACTGAACCTCGCGAATCGCCTCGGGCCGGAAGATCGGTCGGTCGGTCAGACGACCGAACGCGTAAGGGTGAAAATCCGCGTAAGCCAGCAGCACCATTTCGGGATTCGAACGAACGGGATTGCGGCCCAGACCCTCCGCGACGCTGAATCGCTGCCCGTCCTCGTCGACCAAATCCAGCCGGATCCCCCCCGGCGGCGAATCTTCCCCGAGATACCGCAGCCTCAAGAAGCCATTCTCCAAAAGCGGCAATCCGTCCACCCGGGTGACCGCCATCGGCGGCAGCCGTGGATCGCTCGACTCCCCGTCGACAACGAATTCCGACGTTCGGCTCAGCGATCCCTCTCGCGACTCCTCACCCCCCACCGGCCGCGAATCCTCCGCCGCCCCCACCCGATTCATCACCAGCCACGGGCCGACCCCGAGCACGTCTTCCGGCGGCTCGGGTGCCCAGATCCATTCAAATCGATCCGGGTCCGGACGGCTCCCCACCAAGCTCGTCGCGTTCCCCACTGTTGTTCGATTCGGCACCGTCTCGAACCCGACGGTCGCCACGGATTCCCGCAAACCCGCCCCCGGCACCGCCGGAGTGAAGCGGGCCGTGACCCGCTCCCGCACGTAGCCCCCCGACGAAACCCCGATCTCGACCGGAATCTCCACCCGCGAAAACGCCCCGACCCGCAGCATCTGACCCCACCCGCCCGTTACCCGCAAGCCACCACCCTCGCCCTCGCCATTCGTCCCTCGTCCCTCGCCCGCCCTGACCTCCAACCTCCCGACGACCGGTCTCGCGGAGAAATTATACACCCACCAGCTGCCCCGGATCGGCTCGGGATCAGCGGCGATTCCGCGAAACCAATACGTCCCACTCACCTTGTGCGGAATGCACGTCGAATTATCCGGCAGCCACTGCACGACGATCCGATTCGGCTCCGCCGGCCGGGCCACCGCCGTTTTCCTCCGCAACGGATTCTCGCGGGTGAAATCCGCGTAGGCCGTCCAGGCCGGATACGGCTCGCCCGAGTCCCGGATCAGCGACCAAAACGGATTGGTTCGCCACGCCATCACGAATGGCATGAAGACCGCCACATCCTCCTCCAGCGCCGTCCGGGCCGTTTCCACCGTGAAGGCCCGCTGGATCTCGCGTCCCCGTGCCTCTTCGAAGTCGTCGAAGGGCACCGCGTTGATCCCGCACTCCGTGACCCAGACCGGCAGTGTTCGATCCGGAGTCCAGGATTCGGCAAACTCCCGGTGCGCCCGGATC
The DNA here is from genome assembly GCA_963832325.1 of uncultured Verrucomicrobiae bacterium. Taxonomy (GTDB): domain Bacteria; phylum Verrucomicrobiota; class Verrucomicrobiia; order Chthoniobacterales; family JAATET01; genus CAVVKW01. Next base: position 42,022 of record CAWHTR010000002.1, read on the forward strand.
GCGCCCCCCAGATCGCGGGCATGACCGTAAAAATGGACGTTGAGAGCATCCGTGTAGTCGAAGAGTCCGTTCGCCGCCGCCCGATCCAACCACGGACCCGGAAAATTCCCGAGCGCCCCCATCAGGACGGCTGGCTGTCGATCCCGGCGTCCAGCCGTCCCGTCCCGCAAACCGAGATAAATCGCCTTCGAATACGCCGCGAATCGATCCGGCAGGTCCTTGACGTAATGCACGTCCGGTTCGTTGGGCAGTTCCCAAGCCGCGACCAGCCCACCCGTTTGCCGCCCCAATTCCCGCGCCGCGTCGTAAACGGTCAGCAGATCCTCCCGCAGCTGATTCCCGGGGATCTCAGCCACCGGACGCCCCGGCAACGTCGCGAACGCCACCGCCTCGAATCCCCGCTCCCGCAGGTCCGCGTAAACCCCGAACTCCCCGGAACGCCAAATCTCCGGGTCCCGCGAGTCCCCGTGGTTGCGTTCGCGCAGATAGCGGACCGGCGTCTCCTCGAGAAGTTGCAAAAAAGTCGGCCGCTGCTCGGGCCGCAGGTGCCGGGCAACGATAGCGTCCAGCCCCCAGCCGGAGCTGAGTGTTCGGAGATCAGACGTCGAGTGCCGAGAGTCGAGGGTCGCGTGATCGACAAGAAATACCGAGACGCCAAATCCCACCGTGAGCGCGAGACCCACCAGCACGGTCAAGCCCGCAGCCAGCCTTCCGATCAACTGTTCGCCGTTAGCTTTCAAGGAATCAATTAGCCCGAGTTCCGCAGTTGGGTAAGGTTAAGAAAAAAGTTTACAGAGTGACGAGCTGAGGGGCGGCGGCGATTTACAGAGTAGGGTCGAGGCGAAGGCCGATGTAGTGGAGAAGAGGCCATTGCGGGGCGGTCAGGGTGCGGAGAAGCTATGGCATGTTTCTGCGCAAGAACCGTAAGCGATCCGGCGGGGAGTATTACGAGTATTGGACGTTGTGCGAGACGGTTCGAACGGAGCGGGGACCGCGCCAGCGGGTGGTCGCCAGCTTGGGGAAGCTGAGCGAAGAGGATCTGTCGGCGGGCTGGGAAGACATCGAAGCGTTGCTGGAAGGGAGATCGCCGAGTCCGCGACAGGGTCGGTTGGGAGAGAAGTCTCAAAACCGAAATGGAAAGCGGGGCGAAGCTCGACCGCGATGGGAGTTGGCGGATTTGAGCCAGTTGAGCGTGGAGCGGGTCCGGGAGTTTGGGCGGGTGTATCTGGCGTTGGCGCTGTGGCGGCGCCTGGGTCTGCACGAGCTATTGGGCGAGCTTATGGAGGGCGGGCGTGAAAGCATCCCGTGGTCGGAAGTCGCCGCAGTGCTCACGGCGGGGAAGTTCTGCGGAGTGGCCTCGGAGCTGAGTTTGGCCCAGGAGTGGTATGGCCGCACGGCCATGGAGGATCTTACCGGGATCGACGCGCAACTCATCAACGACGACCGCCTTTACCGGGGCCTGGACGCCCTCGGCGCGCACAAGGATCGGCTTTGCGAGCACCTGATGGAACGCTACCGGGATTGGTTCGGCGTGCGGTTCGAGTTTTTGCTCTACGACGTGACGAGCACGTATTTTGAAGGCGCGGTCCCGGGCAACGAGCAAGCCGCCCGCGGTTACAGTCGGGATAATCGCAGCGACTGCAAGCAGGTCTGCATCGGTCTGGTCTGCACGCCCGAAGGTCTGCCGCTGAATTTCGAAATCTTCCGCGGCAACCGCACCGACGTGACCACGGTCGAGGAGATCGTGAGCAAAATGGAAGACCGTTTCGGCCAGGCCGATCGCATCTGGGTCATGGACCGCGGCATGGTCAGCGAGAAGAACATCGACTTCCTGCGAGCCCGCAAAGCGCACTACATCGTCGGCACACCGAAAGCCTCGCTGCGGCACTTTCAAGTCGAACTCGCCGAGCAGGAGAACTGGGTCGACGTCCAGGACGGGCTCCAGGCCCGCCTGGTCGAGCACCCCGACGGCCAGGGCGACGAGCGTTACGTCCTCTGCCGCTCTCAGGCCCGATCGGCCAAAGAACGTGCCATGCTCGAGCGCCAGATGGACGCGCTCACCCGCGAACTTTGCAAGATCGATACCGCCTTGGGCAAACGCGCCGTCGCGCCCAGCGATCAGGAAAAGCTCGGTCGCCGCATCGGCCGCTGGCTCGGACGCTACCCCGCCGCCGCCCGGCTCGTGGATGTCCTCGTCGAAAAAGACAAGACGGGCCACGCCATCAGCCTGCGCCTGAGTTGCCCGGTCGAGTCAGGCACCCACGCCGATCTGGCCCGCGGAGCCTACCTGCTACGAACCAATTGCACTGAAACCGACCCAGCCAAGCTCTGGCGCTGGTATATCCAATTGACCCAAGCCGAAGCCGCCTTCCGCACCGTCAAAAGCGACATCGGACTGCGACCCATTTACCACCACAAAACCGAGCGAGTTCAAGCCCACCTGCTCGTCTGCTTCCTGAGTCTGGCCCTCTGGCGTTCGCTGGAAATGTGGATGCTCGGCAAAGGACTCGGCAGTAGCGCCCGCGTGCTCATCAACGCCGTGGCCACTATCCGCTCCATGGACGTCATCGTCCCCGTGCGCCGCGGCGATCAGACCCTCCCGCTGCGCGTGCGAACCGTCTCCAAACCCGATCCCGACGTCGCCATGCTCCTGGCCCACCTCGGTCTCCAACTCCCCAAACGTTCCAAAATTATCGAAAATGTAGTGGAGAAAATCCCTTGAAAATCCCCACCGATCCCCATCCCTACAGCATTCGCTTCCTCCAACTGCGGAACTCGGGTTAGCCGCCCTCACCGGCCCACCTTGCTGCAAGCATCGCCACCGGTCACAGCCAAAAGTCCCGCTATCCCGAAAACCCCACCGACCTTCGACCACAGAACCTCAGGAATGTCGCCCCTGCGGGCCGCTCCGCAGAGCCAAGAACCTCAAAACTTAAAAACTTGGAAACTTGGAACCCCCGCCTCCACCGACTCGGCGCAAAGAATCCGTAGTCCGGTATTGAGGCCGACGCCCGACGTAACTATACCAAGGCGCCCGGCCCGCCGCGGGCGCAACCGTTCAATCCGCTTCCATACCTTCGGTTCTCCATGCATCAAATCCCTTACGGCGGCTTCATTTTTCGAAGGCAGGGCCCGATGCCGTCTTACCGATCTCCAGCTTTGGTCGTTTCCCGACCGCATCACCACCCATCCATCAAACCAAGCTATCCGCGGTCGGTTTTCCTGGTTGCGAGCCTGCTGGTTGGCATTGCCAGCGGCCCAGCCGCGGCCCAGAACGAAGCGATTCCGCTGGAACCCGACTGGTCTCTCACCACCAGGTCGGAGAATGCCCCGATTTCTCTCGAGGACGACCTCCAGAAGCCAGACCCAGCACCACCCGCCCCGCTCCCATCGACAAGCCCGACTCCCCAGCAACCTGAACCCGACATCGATCCGACGGACCCGACCGTCGATCCGATCCCGTCCCTCCCGACCGACCCGCTACCGGATCCCAGGAACGACGAACCCGTGATCGGCCCGGCGCCGGAGGAACTGGATCCCGACTTTTTCACCCGCCCGGCTTCCCCGCCCTCGGCGGACCCCGACCCACTCGCGGATGAATCCGGTATCAGCCGAGAAAATTCCGACGCCCTGCTCACCGACCCCATTCCCGACGAGGAAAGCACCGCTTCCGTGGCGGCCGCGGAGAGCATTCAGCTCTTCCGCATGGAGGGGGCCAAGTTCCAGATCTTCGGAGCCGACATCCGGTTCGGCCTCAATACCCGCTTCACCTACAACGATAATATCCTCACCTCCGAGACCAATCCCACGTCCGACTACGTCGCCCTCATCACCCCCACCATCGTCATCGGCATCGGGGACGTCGAGCTGGAGGAGGAAAACTTCTTCCTCCTCGAATACGCCCCCACCTTCCAGCGCTACGCAACCAACACGGAGCTCGACACCGTGGACCAGTTCTTCAACGTCCGGACCCGCTACAACCTCAGTCGCTTTTCCTTCCTCCCCGGCTTCCGCTACATCCAGCAGACCGACACCGACGACGAAATCGGCCGCCGCAACGAACGCACCACCGTGAGCGCGAACTTAACCACCATCTACGCACTCTCGGGAAAGACAGGACTCCAGACCGATCTCTCTGCCGCCGCCTACGACAGCGAACTCGGCATCAGCAACAACGTTTATACCTTCGGATCTTACCTGCTTTATCAAATCACCGACCGCACCGAAATCACTTTGGGGGGTTCGGTCGGCTACGTCGACATTGAGACCGGGGATTACCAGACCTTCCAGACCCTCACCGGCCAACTCAGCTACGAAGGTACGTCGAAGCTCACTTACGGCCTCACGCTCGGAGCCGAGAACCGTCAATCCACAACCACCGTGTTCTCCCAGTCCATCGTCGAGACCGGCGACCCATCCTTCCCCTTCGCGTTTGAATTGGAGGAAAGCCAGGAAACCACCAACGAACTCACTCCCATTTTCGCGCTTTCCGCCCGGTATCTCCCCTTCGATTCCACCTCGCTGAACTTCTCGGCCTCCCGCCGCGTCAGCGCCTCCTCGTTCTCCGCCGGCCAGGTCGTCAACTCGACCAGCTTCCAACTCCAGGCCTCCCAACGCTTCATCCAGCGCGTCTTCGTCGAAGTCCTCGCCCGCTATCAATTCGACGAATACGAATTCGAATCCCGGGACGACCGCCAGGACAACATCATCGTTTTCCAGCCCCGTCTCCGCTACGCCTTCCACGACGACGACTACTCCGTCTCGCTCTTTTACACCTACCGCCAGAATCAATCCACGCAGACCTCCGTCTCCTACACCAATTCCATCATCGGCCTGGAGTTCGACTTCGACTTCTGACGAAGAACCCCGGCCCGTCACGTCGCCTCCGGGCACAAAAAAAGGACCGTCAGCAAGATTTGCCAACGGCCCGTCACGGACTTCTGGTTCGGTGTGGTTCGGATCATCCGCGACCCCGGGAGAAAATCTCCGTGTTATCCGTGCAATCCGCGGTTCGCGTTTCAAAAGCGGTCGCAGTTTTGAACCGCGTGGAGGAAATCGTGTACGGCCCGATGAAAAATCAAACTTGGAAAATCAAAAGACCACCAGCCACCGCAGCGGAACTGTCCGACCTCTGACCTCGCTACCCTTCCCAGTTCTCGACGCGGAGACCGGGAACCCGGGCAAATTCCTTGGTGTTCCGACTGACCAGCGTCACGTCAAGGGACAGCGCGTGTCCAGCAAGCTGAATATCATAAGGGCCGATCAGTCTGCCGACCCGCTCGAGCGTGCATCGCACAAACGCCGACCGCCGCGCTGCGTCCCAATCGAATGACAGCAGGTGGAGCGGGGCGAGGAACTCCTCGATCTTTTTCGATTCTCCCAAAGGATCGCTGCAGCGGTAAACACCGGCATACAGCTCGTAGAGCGCGATCATCGAGACTCCGCAGTCGTCGGGGCGATTTCCCGCCAACTTGCGCCGCGCTAAATCATGACCCCGCAGGCAAGCGATGCAAAAATTCGTATCCAGCAGATAAATCATTCGTCCAATCGAGGAATCGGGGGAACCGCCCCCTGATCCGGTCTCTCAAACGCCGGGTCATCAATCCGAATCGCATCGAAGTATCCGGGAGGCCAGGAGTCGTCCTTGACCGGTTCAATCAGCACACCATCGCCCAGACGCCGCAAACTCACCGTCCGGCCTTCAAATCTCAGCTCTTTCGGAATCCGAACGGCTTGTGACCGACCATTCAAGAAAAGGGTTGTCGTCATAGATCGTCTATACCTATGGCACCACGAAAGATCAAACCGGGAAAATCAGAGATGCCCCTCCCTCCGCGCGTTGCCTTGCAGGCTGTCTCGCAAGCTCGGCTCGCGCGAGTCCCTGTATTGGTGCTTTTATCCAGCAGAGGCGCTGAGACGCGGAGGGCTGAAATTCAGTTATTGGTTATTGGGAGCAGCTGATCTGTCGATTTAGCGCTCCTGGCGTGAAACCCATCACCATCTTCATTCTCTGCGCCTCTGCGCCTCTGCGCGAGCCCCGCATCGGTATTCCTCATCCCCACAACCCGCTACCCGTTACCCGCTCCCGCCACCGAGACAACGTCGCCTCCTCGTTCGTTCAGGGACATTCAAGCGGAAGTCGGCATCCGAAGCTTAGAAAATCCCGCTTGTTCAGCGTCAGGATCTGTTCAGCGCCCGCTTTTTCCGCAGCAGCCGCGTGAAGGAAATCGTGCACCAAGCCACCTCGCACGCCCGATTCCTGACAAACAGACAAGGCCGCAAGAGTGTCCTCCCCGTCCAATTCGACCAGTGCGACGGAACCCGTCAATTCGCGGATCATTCGGAACGCATCGTCCGGCTGGCACCGAAACCCCAGCCGACCACCGGTGAGAGTCGAAAACACCTCCGCCAGCGAATGCGGCCTCGTCCAACCGCCAGCTGCCTCCAGTCGATCCCTCACTCCATCCGACTGCAAGGCTTCCACCAGCGCCGAGGCATCCCAATAGAGTCGACTACCTCGCATCGCGTTCCGCTCGAATCGCAGCAGCGATCGTCTCCGCAGCGGCCCGCGTCGGTGGCAACATGGTCCGTCCTCCGCGTGTCGTCACCGCCACACACTCCACTTCCCCGGGTTTGATGAGCCGAAATGTCACCCGCTCAGCGTCCTGCACATCCCTCACCAGAATATCACCCGGCTGAAACGGAGCCGGAAACACCCCCCGCCTCCTCGAATCCAATTTCGTCACAGCCTCCACAGTGGGAAATTCCCACGGCCAGATCTCGATGTCAAACTCAGGAAAAGCGGTGTCGAGAGACGAGGGTCGAGCAACGAGTGGCGAGAGTGGAACTCCGTAACCTAAAAACTTAGAAACCTAAAAACCCAGAAACTTGGAACCCCAAGACCTCCGAAGCTCCCGACATGGCCTTTATAGTGCCCCCCCTCTGCGCCTCTGCGCGAGTTCCTGTATTAATACTGATGCTTTTATCCCGCAGAGGCGCTGAGGCGCGGAGATCCTGAAATACAGGTGATAGTTATTAGGTATTGGGAGCAGCTGATCTGTAGACCTGCCGCTCTTCGCTCGAGGGCCGCGTGAAATCCATCACCATTTTTATCCTCTGCGCCTCTGCGCCTCTGCGCGAGTCCCTGTATTGATACTTTTCCCCGCAGAGGCGCAGAGGGAATGCCTTTTCAGGGAGTCGTCGAGGGATCAACGATGGTGAGGCCATCGAAGTAGTCGCGATAATATCCACGATCCCGGGCAAGGAGCCTTCCCGCGTGGCAAGCCGCGTGGGATCCAATGAGAAAATCCGCCATCACGCGCTTTGGAGCTGCGGTCCTTCCCAGATATCGACGCATCATTTCACCGGCAGACTGCGCGGATGCCTGGGTCGAGGGCACAAACTGGATGTTCCACTCTGCAAGAAAATGCGTCACATCGCCTTCAGGCAGTGCCGGGGTGATTTCCGCCAGAGCGCATTCCCCGATGATGAGGGACCCGGAGGCAATCGCGGTTCGCACGGCCGCCACCGAGCCACCTGCCCAACGCGGATCGTCCGTGAGGATATCCAGAACCACACTGGAATCCAGAGCGGTCTTCACGGCTCCCGGCGGGTGAGGTCGAGGTATTCGTCCACCGAACAGCCCTTCGGAAGCTGCCCTTTCCCTCGCCATCTCGCGACGGGATCCTCCATCATGACTTTTCGGATGATCACGGAGCCAGCCTCTTCCCGAAAATTCAAAACCGATCCGGGAAGCAACCCGAGGTCGTCGCGGAGTTTTTTCGGGATGGTGATCTGACCTTTTTCAGAGAGGACGGCATTCATACCGATACTGTAGGATTTCCTACTTGTTCGTCAAGACGGAGCCGCGAAGGCGCGCTTCGCGTTGCCTTGCAGGCTGTCTCGCAAGCTCGGGTTGCGCGAGTTCCTGTATTGATACTGATACTTTTATCCCGCAGAGGCGCTGAGACGCAGAGAGGATTCTTTCGAAGATTCACCTTCCTCAGATTCCATCCGTTTTTGTTCTTCAACTTTTCCTCATCCGCATTTGTATCAATCTCTGCGTCTCTGCGCCTCTGCGCGAGTCCCTGTATTGATACTTTTAGCCCGCAGAGGCGCAAAGACGCGGAGGGAATGGCGATGAGATGCGGGTAGCGGGTTAAATCCAACGCGCAACCCGCCACCTGCGAAACGGTCCGTTGACATAGCCACCATGATACCATAAAAGCATAATCATGCGAACGACCCTGGATTTGCCTCCAGATGTGAGTGCCACCTTGCGCCACGAATCCGCTCGCCGGGGCGGGCGCGGGAGGGCCCCCCTCTCGCTTCTTGTCGCAGAAGCCGTGCGAGCAAAATTCGGGGGCGAATCCGATTCGAGCGCCCGAGCGTTGGATCTCGATTCGGACTTTCCAACCGTTCGGCGAACCCGCCCGGAGGAACTCATCGACCAAAAATCCATCGATCAAGCACTCGACGAAATTTTGTGAAGTTCCTGCTCGATGCCAACATCGTCTTCGGCGCGATCACGGAAGCCCACCCGCACCATCTCGCGTTCCGGCATTGGATCGTCGATCAGCGCAGAGCGGGCCTGGCCACTTGTGCGGAGGTCCGACTCGCTTATCTGCGGCTTTCGATGAACCCAGATGTCATGAATCAGGCTCCACTCACCGCACTCCAAGCGTGGACAATGCTTCAAAGATTCGTCTCAGCACCCGCACCCGGGTGGGTTGTGTCAAATCCGCCCCGGGAAGAATTCATCACTTCTGCCGGTCGTCATCGAGAGATTCAGGACAATTACCTCGTTCAAATCGCGACGGAAGCCGGGTGCAAACTCGCAACGCGAGACGCGCGATTGGTCAAGCACTGGCCGGATCGGACCATTTTTGTCCCAGCATAACGGCTGGCGCGCCGAGGACGACGGGCGAACTGCCGCCGACCGCAGACCCTCTCCCCCCCGCTCTGCGCGAGTCCCTGTATTGATGCTTTTGTCCCGCGGAGGCGCAGAGGCGCGGAGATCCTGAAATACAGGTGATCGTTATTGGTTATCGGAAATAGCTGATCTGAAGATTTAGCGCTCTTTGCGTGAAACCCATCCGCATTTGCATCAATCTCTGTGCCTCTGCGCCTCAGCGCGAGTCCCTCATTGAATCGACTCCCGCTTTGATTCGGTTCGCTCCCGCTCACCTCACCTCGTGCCCCGAGCGTGTCGCCCTGCGGGCTACGTCTACTCAGATTTCGTCAGATCTCTGATGATCTTCTTCGCAAGGATCTCGTTAATTTCTCGGTGACGTGGAACCGGTTGAGAGACCCCTGACGCTGGGTTGTGATAATGTCATGACGGGAACCGTGCCGCAAAAGAAGACAGCCAGCCGATTCGATTTTCGTAATCACATCTCGGCGTTTCAAGCGATCTTCAAGCTTCCGACTCTCTTCGAATCCCGGGCAAGCTCTCGGAAGAGAAAGTCGAAAGGAGATCAACAAGTTGTTCTCTAAGATCTTGCATGTCGTCGCCCTGAGTCCAGTGATCTGGATAGTCGTTCAAGTATCCCAAATATTTTCCGTCAGCCTCTTGCCAAAAAGTGAAGTTTGCCTTCATCGTTTTTTGATAACTTGGAACAGTGGCGGTATACAGTCAAACCGATGATCTTGGTTCGGTCCTGTTGCCAGTAGCCGAGAGTCGAGGGCGAACCCCGGAAACCCAGTGTTTCGGTGTTTCGAGACGAGAGTGGAACTCAGCAACCTAAAAGCTTAAAAACCTAAAAACCTCCGAAGCTCCCTCCATGCCTTCATGATGAAATCCCCCCTCTGCGCGTTGCCTTGCAGGCTGTCTCGCAAGCTCGGCTCGCGCGAGTTCCTGGATCGATACTTTTCTCCCGCAGCGGCGCGGAGGGAACGGCGATGAGTTACGGGTAGCGGGTTGCGGGGCAAATCCAACGCGCCATCCACCGACCCGCGATTTCCGATTTTCGATTTCGGAACCCTCGACTTCAGAGACTTCCGGCAATTTTGCGCAGCCGGGCCACGATTTCCGGCGCTTCTTTCAATTCGGCGAGTGGCGTCAATTCCTCGAAGACCAGATTCCAGTCGATCGACTTCTGGCGTCGCATGATCCCATCGACATCCAGCCAATCGCGGTCACGCGAAGCGAAAGCCTTGTGCACCAGAAGATCTTCCGCAGAACAAGTTAATACCCCGCGGCCAGCTTCAAGCCTCCACTTCGTCGCGCGAGAGATCGCACGTTCTTCAAACGGCATCGCACCCAAGGCAATATCAATGGGAACCCCCGATTCGTCGGAAACGAGCAAAACCCGGTTCGCGAGAGCGAAGTCCCTGGCATTTCCAATCCGGGGCCGGTAGCGGCCCAGCAGGCGATCCACAAATTGCTCCTCCTCGCCGAACCCGGTCAGCAGGGTAATGTCGATATCCTGGGTAAAACGTGGCTCCCCCCAGCGCTGCACCGCCAGCCCACCGATCACGCAATAAAGGAACCCTGCCTCGTCGAGATATCGCCCAAGGGCTTGAGCGCTCTCCAGCAATGGAGTCATCAGCGACCTCGCAGGAATATTTCCTGCTGCACGACAAGTCCACTCGAGGACAACGGGGTGAAGCTGGAAGGAGCCACCCGTGAAAACGCCAGCACGGCCGCCTCATCATCCAAGGCGCGCAACTCAGCGGTTCGCACCTCCTCAAGCGCCACCGCCGCAGATCCCCATTGCGCCACCCACTTCCGGGCATTGTCTTCGACCGACCGCTCCATCCCACCATCCTAGCCCCGCAGCAAACCGAAAGGCACAAAAAAAGGCGGAAGAGCACAAGCTCTCCCGCCTTCAGGACCTTCGGTCATGGTTATTGGTAATGCCAAGGAGCGGCGTTTTCCAAACGCCGACCAAACGCCGAAGTTGACTCCCGCGTTGATTTCGGGCTTGCCCAGCCCGTCACCACCCACTCTGCGCCCCTGCGCGAGTTCCTGGATTGATACTTTTCTCCCGCAGAGGCGCGAAGGCGCGGAGATCCTGAAATACAGGTGATCGTTTTTGGTTATTGGGAGCAGCTGATTTGTAGGTTTAGCGCTCTTTGCGTGAAACCCATCCGCATTTGTATCAATCTCTGCGCCTCTGCGCCTCCGCGCGAGTTCCCGCATTGGTATTACGAATTACCTTCTTGAGCTTCTGCGCATGTTGACTCGGTCGTTCCCCGTTGCCGATTTCGCTCCCGCTCAACAGCCCTGCGGGCCACCTATCGGTGGGCGATGTCGCTCGACTCCCGTCGGCTCCAATCTCTGCGCCTCTGCGCCTTTGATTCCCTCGCGACCCGGCTCGGTCACCCTTCGGGCTTATCGTCTACTTTCGGCTCCCCCGAGCCTTCGGTTGCGCGAGCCCCTGTATTGATACTTTTATCCCGCAGAGGCGCTGAGGCGCTGAGGGAATTCTTTTAAAAATTCGTTTCGGTTATTCGGAATGCGCTTCAAATAACCTGAATGCGCTCTTCATCATTCTCATTTGTATCAATCTCTGCGTCTCTGCGCCTCCGCGCGAGTCCCTGTATTTATGCTGCGGATTACCTTCTCGAGCTTCTTGCGCATGTTGACTCGGTCGTTCCCCGTTGCCGATTTCGCTCCCGCTCAACAGCCCTGCGGGCCACCTATCGGTGGGCTATGTCGCTCGACTCCCGTCGGCTCCATTCTCTGCGCCTCTGCGCCTTTGATTCCCTCGCGACCCGGCTCGGTCACCCTTCGGGCTTATCGTCTACTTTCGGCTCCCCCGAGCCTTCGGTTGCGCGAGTCCCTGTATTGATACTTTTATCCCGCAGAGGCGCTGAGACGCGGAGAGGATTCTTTCGAAGATTCACCTTCCTTAGATTCCGTCCGCTTTTGTTCTTCAACTTTTCCTCATTCGCATTTGTATCAACCTCCGCGCCTCTGCGTCTCCGCGCGAGTCCCGCATTGGTATTCGAATTCCCTATTTAGCTTCTTGCGCCATATTGCGGCTAAGCCAGCGTCTTCTCTCCGCAATCGGTCCACCAATCGCGCAGGGCTTCTTCGAGCGTGAACTGCAGCTCATACCCATCCTCCACCAGCCGTTTCCCGGAGATATTGTTGGAGATCATGAGCTTCTTGACCCGATCCGGGTGAAACCCGCCACCGAGACCTTGGAGCGGGGTCAGCGCCGCCGCGACCGCTCGCAGCGCTGCGCCCGGCACGACCAGGCTCGGCAGCGGCGCACCGGTCACTTGCGAGATCGCTCCACAAATCTCCTCGATCGTCGGGGCGGGCTGATAAGTCAGGTTGTAGAGAAACACACCCGGCTCGGGTCGGGCCGCCATTTCAATCAACAGCCGGGCGAGATCCTTCACGTAGATGCAGGCTTTGATCGTGTTCTTCCGCCCCGGATACACGAACCGCTTCTTCGCCATCGCCCCCGCCAACCGCGTGACATTGCCTCCCTCGCCAGCGCCGAAGACGACCCCCGGCCGCACGATGACGAGCCGCCGTTCGTCCGACCGCTCCGCCTGCCAGGTCCGATGAATGTGCTCCGCCACCAGCTTCGAGATCCCGTAGGCCGTGTTCGGCAGCGGCAGCGTGTCCTCCGTCTTGAGCGGCTCCGACGCCCCGTAGGGCGCAATCGAACTCGTAAAAACAATCGTCCGCACATCGTGTTCCCGCGCAAACGCACACACGTTCTCCGCGCCAAGCAGGTTCGTCTCGAAATACTCGCGCTTCGGATGCCCCGGCGTCCGGTGGACGGCAGCGAAGTTATAAATCGTAGCGGGTAGCGGGTCACTGGTGGCGGGTGATGGAGCAGTTCCCCTCACAGACTCGCGGCAATCCAAGCGCCACGCGCCACTCCCATCCCGGACATCACCTCGAACAAACCTCCGCGCCGCACCCTGCGGCCGATCCGACTCCGCCAGATCCACCGATACGACCGACTCGCCACCACCGAGCAACCGCTCGGCCACATGCCTCCCGATGAAGCCTTCGCCGCCGAAAATAATTGATTCACTCATTTCTTAAAAATTCAGCCGCAAAAAGGTCGGAAGGTCGGAAGGTCGCAGGTCGCCAGCGTTCAGCTCTCGACGCTCGACTTTCAGTTGTTGACTCGGTTGTTCCCAGTTGCCCGCACTGCTCCCGCAGTTCGGCCCTTCGGACTGCACTGCAGAGCCGATGCAGTCTGCCTCAGCCGTTGATTCCGGGCTCGCCCAGCCCGTCACCGCTTTGCGGCTGTCACTTTGTTTCAGTCTATCTCAATCTCTCCCCGCGATCTCGGTTCCCGGCGGCTCGAGGCCCAACTTTCAGCTTTCACTCCCCCGCCACTCGACGTCCCCGCTCCCTATTCCCCGGCAGCGCGGGAAAGCGCATCGATCAATCCGCTGCGCAAATGATAGCCTTCCGCTTGCAGGGCCAGCAATAATGGACGGACCGCTGGGATCAAACCCCGCGACTTCGCACGAACAAGCACCCCACCCGTTCCAATCATCGGGAGATGATACACTTCGTGCGCCAACCGCCTTCCTTTGCGCTCATCGATGAGCAGACGAGCGTGGGGCATCTGTAGAGCCAGCGCAATGATGCTCGCTTCACCAAAATCCAGCACCGTCCCCAGCCAGACATCCGGCAAAGGAGGATCTTCTACGACTTGAATCCACGGGTGAGCGTGAATCGCGTCGCTCACCGGCTTGTCTGTCGATTCGCTGACCTCACGAAATACGGCATCCGTAGTGATGGTGGCACCGTAAAGTTCGCGCAGTAGTCCCAGCCGACCGATCAGGCTAAGCGCGATGATCGGCCCCGCATCTGCGATCACGCACTCCCTGGCACCGATCATTCCTCACTCCGTCGTCGCGACCGCCAATTCCCGCGCGAGGTCGTCGGAGTCCAAATCGGTAACGGGCATTCCACGGCAGCCCGCCGCGAGAAGAAAGTCCGCACGATTCATTCCCGCCATGCGAGCCGCCTGTCCCGAACTCAGCCGCCCCGTGCAAAAATAATGGAAGGCGATTTCTCTCTGCGCTTCCTTGGACAATTCTTCCAAAGAAATCGCCTGCTGAACCACGAGGGCATCCGGGATCTTGAGCGTCAACGTTTTCATGCACCCATCCTATCCTCTGATTTTCGCAAAATCGCAAGACTGCGGACAATTCGCCGTCAATCCAGTCCCCCTCACAGACTCGCTACAAGCCACCAGCCACTCAACACTCGCCACTGGTTATTGGCTATTGGTTATTGGTTGATAGTTGTTGGTTGATAGTTGTTGGTTATTGGAGCCCCTCGATAGACTCGTTGATGCCATTCCCTTCTGGATCCGGCACCCCTTCCGGGCTGGCCCGACTGACGGACCAGTCTATCTCGATCGGCCACCACCGATCTCGATTCGCTCCCGCTCATGTCGCCCTGCGGGCCGTCGCTTTGCTCCAGTCTGCCCCGAGCCGTCCCACGGCTCCGGTGCTCTCGACTCTGGACACTTGACTTCCCAACTCTGCGTCTCTGCGCCTCTGCGCGAGCTCGCATTGGTATACCGAATTACTTTTTGAGCCTTTTGCGCCTGTTTGCGGCTAAACTTCACTCGTCTTCAACGGCTTAACGCACCCGCCAAGTTTCCGCAGCAAACACCCGAGAGACAATCCGACGAATCCGCCGAGCGCGCCCCACCCCACGTCTTGGATCGAGGCCGTGCGGCTGGGAACAAAATACTGCGCACCTTCGACCAGGAGCACCAAGGCAACGAGCACCACCGCCGAAACGATCACGCGCCGCCCAGACCGCGACAAGAACCCCGTCACCCCGCCGAGCAGCAGAAACGGCACCGCCGTCCGCACATCCTCGCCACCCCGCCCGTCGGCCCACTTCGTCAGAACCGTCGGCAGCCAGTCGATCTCTCCGAGGTGTGGAGAGGGACGAATCGAGAAATAGACAATCAGCCCGACGAGGACAGCGCCAACGACAACTAAAAGGAAACGCATCGTCAGGTGTAAAAAGGGGCAACCCTTAGCGGGTTACGAGTGACGAGTTGCGGGTTACGAGTTGCGGGCACCTCCGCGCCTCTGCGCCTCCGCGCGAGAACCCGTATTCGTATTTCCGCCCTCTCCAGCCAGCCGCAACAATTCGCTCTCATACATCGCCAGGATTCGATCCCTTCGATAATTCTCAGCCCACTCCACCGCCCGTGCTCCCAGCTCGACTAGGGTGGCCGGTTGACGCTCCCATCGGTCGAGCACTTCGCGTAAAGCCTCAACGTCGCCCGGTTCCACGATCTCGCCGAAACCACCGCGCCCGACTTCGAGACCCAGCGGGCTATCCGCCTCGCACACCGCAAGCACCGGGGTCCCGGCCGCGAGCGCCGGCAAGAGTTTGCTCGGCAGAAAATTCGCTCCGACCCCGGGCATCTGCGTCACCAGACACGCCGCGCACGACATGAGAGCCGTCACGTAATCCGCCTCCGACCGCACTCCGCCAAACTCGATGTGCTCGTTGCCTTCGATCGAGGCCCGCAGCTGATCCAACTGAATCCCGCCGCCCCGGATCTGCATCGTCCAATTCGCCTTCGCCGCCATGAAGGACTCGAGGAAATGCGGCAGACCCTGCTTGATCCCGAGATTTCCGCTGTAAAGCAATACCCCCGACCGCTCCCAATCGGTCGCCCGCGTCTGACGTCCCACCTCGTCCGCCAGACTTTGATGAATCCAATTCGGAATCATCCGCAATCTCCGACCCTCGCCGACAATCTCCCGTAGTTTGCCGAGCATTCGATCACTGATGGTCGAAAGCGTCGTTGCCGAGCGATAGGTCCACCGCTCGAGCAATCGCAGCGGTGTTCCGATAAACGGCACCTTCAGTATTCCCAGTTCCAAGGCCGCATCCACGACGAAATCCTGCACAACGATCATCCGCGGGATTCGCTTCCCGAGATAAATAAACCGTTGGGCCAGGCATTGGGAAAACATCGGCGAAGCCGCCAGGATCACGTCCGGAGTCCACTCCCTGAACTTCCCTCGTCGCAGAATGGACAAAAGAAAGCTCAGATCCGAAAGCAGACGTTTGGATCCGGTCGGCTGGGCCGGAACATACATCGCGAGTCGCTGCACTGGAATCCCATTCCAAACCTCGTCACGCGATGCCACACCGACATCCTCTGCCCGCAGTTTCCAGGCCGGATAATACGAGAAGGTGCACAGCACTCGCACGTCATGACCCTGCTCCTTGAGATACAAAGCAAGGTCTGTAAACAATGCCGCACCCGCCAACTCGTCCGGGTAAAACAGATGCGAATGTAGGTAGATTTTACTCACTCTAAACGAGGGCTTTGGCTCGAAACGTAACTCTCAAATAACCTTGAGCTGATGACTTCAAGTGGACCCATGCGGTGCGGTGAGACCAATTACACTTATGGCGATTAATCTTGCGGACTGACAACAAACGAATGAACGGATCGCTCAGGGAACTACTCACACACTATCTACCGAAAAGGAAATCTGCCTGAACGAGATCTCCTTCAATGAGCATTTCATTGTGACGCGAGATCTCGCGAAACCCACGGTCAGCGAGAAATCCCGCGACCTCCACGTAGAGCGCCTGTCCCTCGTAGAGCTCCCGCGCCGAGCATTCCGCATACACGTAGGCGCAGCGGGCCAACGTCTCCGTTGCGCCCTCAAGGACCTTGAGTTCAAAGCCCTGAACATCGAGCTTGAGCAGACCTTTCGAAAAGTCCCCGAGCTCAATCAAATACCCATCCAACCTCCGAACCGGGACGGTGAGCGTGCCCGCCTCATCCGTGCCGGAAAATATTTCCCGCTGCGCCCGCCCGATCGGCAGCAATGACGAGCTGTCTGCGCGGCGACTCACGTGAAGAATCGCCTCGCCATCCTCCGGCCCAAGAGCCACTTCCTTGAGCCGCACGCCTGGCCAATTCCCATGAACTTTTCGGAAGATCTCCGCCTCACCAGGAATCGGCTCGAACGAAACAATGGGGACGCCAGGCCTGGCAATGCGGCAAGCGAGGGAAAACTGACCGCGATTCGCGCCGACATCCAAAATTAGGTCAATCTCAAGCCGCTGGAGCACCGACAGATGATCCACCGTCGGCGCGACGCCAAGGGCGAGCGGCCGCCAACAAGCAGGATGCAAAACCGCTGTTGCAATCTTACGGATACGTAGGGATGTTAGGCTTGACACGACTGACTTGAATTTAATCAATTCTGAGAGCTAATTCGGATTGAACTGCACTGCACCGAAAACGGCAATTCGAAACTTCCCCCGCCGCCCCGTCACAAATGCACAAACCTAGTCGCGTCAAGAAGACACCAAAAGCTCCAGCAGATCCCGATAGCGTTGAGTAAGCATCTCTGGCCGGAAACGCGCCGCAGTTCGCATCGCCGCGGCCTTAATCTCTTCGCCTCGATTAGCCAATTCTGATCGAACCTCTAGAATTCCTTGGGCGACAGAGCGGGCATCCCGCTCGCAAACCCAAGAAGCTCCACCGCCGACTAGCTCGCTCCAGATGTAGACCTCTTTGCTGATCAAACACGGCAAACTTGCGTCAAGCGCTTCAATCACTGAAAAACCAAAGTTTTCATTGTCAGAAACGAGCGCAAAAAGATCTGCCGCCGACAGTGCGTTGGCCTTCTCACGACCTTCCAGATGTCCGAGAAAATCAATCTTCACACCCATTTTCGCACCTGCTTTCTCCCTAATTATTCGCTCAAACCTATGTTCACCAGCACCCGCTATTAGCAGACGCAGCCCGGGACAAATCTTGCTTGCCTGCTCAAAACCGTCAATCACCCAATCGAGCCCTTTTTTATAGTTAATTCTCGACATAAAGAGGACGACAAATTCTGCCTCTTCTATCCCTAGAGCACGCCTCGAACACTGTCGCGTGACGTCGGCGAACGGCGCAACCTCGGAAACCGGCCACGGAACTACAAAACGCTGCACCATGGCCCCATACGTTTCTAATACCTCGCGCTCCTTGGACGCTGAACACACGACTCCCGCGGCCCCATCCAAATATTTCCTGATAACGGCCGGACCCAAAATACGTTTCACCAATCTCCCCTTCTGCAGATCAAACGGATCCAAGGAACCATGCGGACAAATAGCGTACGGAATCCCGCGGGATCTACATATTGATGCCGCTTGATGGTAAATGCCCGCCCAAACACCGTGCATCAGACATATAGACCCGCGAGGCTCGACGCCGTTAATGTATGCGGCAGCTCGCTGCGAAAAAGAATACCTCGCGGGAAAAGACCTGCGAAACGCATTCACACCGAATTCCTCTAGACCGCTACTCGCATCACACGTAACGACATTTACGTCTACTCCTAGGCGCATGAACATTTTCGACAACTCCCTAACTGCAGTTGTCAAGCCTCCAGCCAAAGGCGAAAACGAATTTGTTACATTAATAATCCGTCGTTCCATCACTCAATCTTCAATGTTAAAAATCAATGCCCACACCCAAATTGACGATTGAGATCATCATCTTACCAACTGTCGGATCTTATAAAAGAGAGCCTCCGGAATAAAAACCGAGATAAACATTCTTAGGATTTTGGAAACTGAGGTATAGCGATATGCCATTTCGAACAATTGCTCATCACGGTCCTCCGAAACGTCTTCTAACTTAACATTGTCGATCAAATGACTCTCGTCAAACGACAAGCCGACGAAGCGAGACTCCTTCGAAGAGTGAGTAGCGCCGGGTCCGCAACCAACATTCTGGGCCAAATTGACCGGAGGGGCGACCGCGAATCCATTTCTTCTCCAAATGGTTAATGACCAACGCATTGCCCATGTCGAACACTTTCTTTGATGAGCAAGAGTCAGCATCAAATATAGCGCCGCTCGCAACCTAAAACTTTTCCCACACCATCTCAAATCGCGCCATAATCCGAATACTCTGTTTTCGACAATAATCTCCTCATTGTAATAGTCCCAACGATCCGCCCAGGTCGCCCAACCCCAGCACGAAACGTATTTGGTCATAAACGGGCACCCAAAGGAGCGCGACTCCCGAAGCATCACCGCAGAACTGATCTGCATTACTGAAGGATCATTGGCGCAACTACCGTCGACTAGCCGAACGAATTCGAAAAATGAGGCTGAAACCCTAACATCGTCTTCAAGGATAATTCCCATACGTTCGTGAGAGAAAAACCAGGTAATAGCATCCTCTACGGCTCGTTGGAGCCCAAGGTTCCTACTGCGAAATCGATAGGAGGCACTTACCGCCCAATCGATAGCTTCACAGGCGCTCCTGCATTCATCGACCAAAACAGACTCAGCGTTGTTCCTAGGTCCGTCTAGCGCGATATACACTCGCGCCGTTCCAATTTCTTGCAACCTATCTAAAACTTCTCGCAGGAGTTTCGGACGATTAAACCCCAACACGAGGACTGGAATATCCGAGCTTTTCTTAAACATCGCTATTTTTTCCTGCGCGAATACGCGAACGTTGCAAAAGTTTACTCCGCCAACAAACAACGCTACTAATCAACTCCTTCAAACCCTCGGTTAACCAAAGACCGTGAACGCGTTAAGCTTGGTGTTAGAATCGATTCTGAATTATGCAGAGTCATGACGTCATCTCTAGAAGAAGTTGTGACAGCCCGCTTGATACGGATCAACCTTGCGGGCAGATAGAACCACCGATCACTGATTGTCGCTACATTGCGCGAGAAGGACAAATCTCTACTCAAATAATTTTTCCTTTTGGCAGCACAACGGAATCGGTTCCAATACTGATTGCAAATCCATCATTGCGCGTGAATTTCTGATTTTTCGCAGGCTCTTTTAAAACAATTTGAATTAACAAAAGATTGATTCCATCTGCTCTACGCTAGAGAATGAGTGATTAGCCCTGAAGAATCCATTCTCTTTAACGAAGACAATATCTATCTGTCCAAGAGCATTATCGAGCGGGCGGTTCCAACCGAGAATAATATCATAGGCAACATAGTTCCTTTGTTTCATATATGAGATCACTTCAAAAAGCTCCGGGGCTCCGATCATAAATTTAAACATAGACGCCTCCAATACAACTACCTCGGCTTGCTCAAGGGCCTGCGTTGCTCCGTCGAGTGCTGCCAACTCGGCCCCTTGCGCATCCACTTTGATGAGAAACGGACCACACAGTTTTTTTTCTTGAACTAGATCATCGATCGCTACGACAGGGACCTTGATTTGAACGCCGTCAGCTTCACTTCCCATTGATTCCTTAAATAGCGAAGAGCCCGACAAATGATTCTCATGAACGTTGAAGCTGGTCTCTCCAGATTTCGCCCCCGCGGCCGCCAAAACGTATGAACCCTTGTATTGCTTCAGAATGGCTTGTAAGGCGGATTCAAACTGAACGAGTGGCTCTACCAACAGAAAACACGAATCCTGAAAAGCTTCGTACAATTCGGGCGTCCCCGACGCGACACCCACATCGATGATCGTAGAGGGTTTGAAACCAAGACGCGAAATCAGTGCATATGACTCCTCAATGCCCATCCGCAGATGTTCCGAACCCTTTCGACGTCGGCTAATATCGAAGCCAAGCAACCTGCCAACTTGTTTCCCTATTCTTGATACCTTCATAATATATATTTATCGCACTGTCTGAAATACCTTCATTTATTAAACAATTAGTTACTCTCTCTGCGGCCGAATAGAAACGTTTTTGGCGAAGCTTATAAAGCTCCCCCGGAATCGTCAAGTTGCATTGGTAGACTTCGGGAGACTAAAAGTTCATTTTAGAACTATGCCTCTATATTCGTCGAAGAAAAAATCGACACATTGCCTTTGAGATGATTAGCAAAATGTTGAAACAGCGAGTTCCAAGCGGAGCGTGATCAATGACAAATCGTAAATGGTAGTATGGGTTTCTCGGATTCTTGATTGAAAGAAATTCCCTCCAACCCGGGCGCACCCGTCTCGACTTTTCTGATCTCTGCACAAGACTATCTGGAAAACCGATCGTCAATCCCGGCCCCGACGTGAATTTGTAACCTTTCTTCCAAAGACGGTATGTATAATCGATATCGGACAAGTAATGGGGATATCTCGCCCCATTAACTCCGTCGCAGCGAATGCAATCGTCGTATCGAAAGAAAATGGCCCGGGTTGGTACGGCCATCGCCTTTGTAAAATCTTGCGTTTCCTTCATTCTATATGGAAACCAGCTGATCGCGAAACCCACATACTCAATTCCGTTAGTCCTGTTGATCAAATGTGCGCAAACAACCGTTTTGGGCTGCAACGCATTTGAGTTCGGCCACGATCCCTCCGAAGAAATCCGGCCCAAAGAACGTGTCGTCATTCATAATGCCAATGTAATCGAAGACCATGGCTGGATTACATTTGAGCCATTCGTGAGCCATAGCCAAACCTCCTCCCCAAAATTGCTTCCCATCACCTGTCAGAACGTGACAGCTTGGCCCAAGAATGCGGAGAACTCGCTGAACCGTATCATCTGTCGAACCGTCATCGACTAATAATACCTCTACCTTGAGGTTCGATGCACTCACCTGCCGGCAAAACTCTTCGGTGATGTCAGGTCTATTATGAACGACAGTTATGATAAGAAGCTTGCTGGTCATATCGCTTTTCCCTCTAAGCAGGTCGGAGTTGCATGTTCCACCGAGAAGACCGGCCTTTTTCTCTTAGGCTTTCTCGATGATTTGCATTGAGCAGGCTTCGGAGGACTCATACAGAATATTTCTCGAAGGCCCCGTTTAGTTTCTTGGATGGCGCGTGGGAACGATGCTGCCATATTGATTGGCGATGATGTCGCGCGCACCACTCTCACCTGTAATAAAGCTGTTACTTGCGCTCCAAATCGGATATCGCCGGGATATATTGAATCAGGTCCTGCCCTGAGCCAGAGTTACAGGTCATCTATTCATAGACTGAAGCTTGATAGCCTCCACCTTTTCGGCCGGTCGCAACTTTAGGCCTCGAGACATACTCATTTTAAGAAACACGGAAATCCTCTGACTCAATCGATCAAGACTTACCCGTTCGCGCAATTCCGCCCCGGAGCATTCCTTGGGATCAAGAATTCTGTCGCGCGCCTCAGACAAGTCCTTGCAGAGATGGTAATGTCGCCCGGGTATCGCCACCGACCAACGGGCAGCTTGGGCGTTTGCCAGCACAATTGTTCCAGAGACAACGGCTTCCTGGAACTTGACGCTTGTTCCGGTTTCTCCGTCAGACCAAAAAAGAACCTGGCGACAGGAGCGGAGAAACTCGACTGCATCAGGAACTCTTCCGAGCAGTCTAACGTTTGCGGGAATCGTATATCCCAAGAGATCTTCGCAGATCGCGCCGGCGACAGCAAAGCGCTTGTCGGATAGCGTCTCATCCCTTGCGATCTCAAGAAGATGCCCGACTCCCCCGAGAGGCCCTTATGGCGGCCTCCGATATATCCCACATCCCATTCCGGCGAGACCTTGCCCTTGCTAAACGCTGGCGGCGGCGAGATGCAAGTTTCCTCGAGCAAGACGCGCCCGGGCACTGCCTTATCGAAGAACCCGAAGTCCTCCAACGATATCGCGAGGACCCCACAACACCCCGACACTAGCCGGGACTCCTCCTTTTCGATAAGTTCTGACAACCTCAGCCGGGAGAAGCCCGGCAATTTGGCGCCCTCGAATGATTGAATCGTAGCATCTCGTCAGGTTGGCAACAGAATCGTTCGCATCAAGAAAAACAGACTGATCTGATCTTGCATTCACTAGAATCGGAGTCAGATCGCACCTTGCCAGCCAAATTGTCGCACCAGCCTTTGCGCGTAGCAGCGCCGCGACATTGCCGCCAATACAAAGATCTGCCCCGCCACAAATCGTAACAAGTCGGGTCCGACAGCTCTGCAGCCACCTCGCGCCTAAAAAATTAAAACCCCGCCACATGAAAAGACTGATACGCCCTCGCATCGAATTCTTCCAATCCAAGTATCGGGATGGGTGCAATCTCTTCCACCCTCTTTCTTTTAGAAGAGCCTCGTTCTCAGGCGACTCGGCGGGACTTACGAGGATCCTTTCCGAATACTCCGTTTGCCTTTCAAGGACGGAGAGCATCAGCGCCGTTCGAGACGCAAGACCACTGTTTTTATCAAGGAACCTCCGCGCGTGAATAAAAATTAACGTTTTCATTCCTGAAAATTCGAGGCTACGGCACCACATTCATTCTACCCGGCTCAGCCGATATGACGCGACGCTGCTTTCGTGCTTGTTGCCTGCTTGAATAGATCAACGCTTGGCTTTGCCACGCATAGGCGAGCGCTGAAGAAAAGACAACCATCTCGACATAGGGCAGCAACTCTACGGTTAAGCCAAGCGCAACGAGAGCGACGACCAACGCTATGGAAACACTCCGAGCACCCGGCACTGCGCTCCTAGCAATTGATCGATACGCTTCACGTAACATGAAAACCAGCGCAATCATTCCAAAAACTCCACCGTATCCCATGATGTTAAAGATATACCCCTTGAACCCCATGTATCGCTCACTCGCATACATCAGCAACATCTCCGGCGTCGGCACTATCGCGTCCAACGCTTCCCGGGTATAAACTGCGCCATTGGTATAACCAACTCCGGTCGGATGGAAAAACATCCCATACATAGCAAGTCTGGCGCTTTCGATCCGGGTATTTAACCCGGCTCCACTTTTGGAATCAAATCCGTAATTCAATAGCAGACTGATGTTCTCAAATTCCCTTCTAAGATAATCGCCAGAGTCTGTATCCTTCAAAACCGGCCATGCAAAGAATCCCCCCAAAAGCATACCTCCTACGATGAGGATAGATAACACTCTTTGCTTGGAAACTCGTCTCTCATTTAAGAGCCAGACAGAAACAAAATACCCGGCTGCCGCCGCAACAATCATGACGAGACTCGACTTTGTTTTGGCTAAAAACATAGTTGCCAAGCCGATGGCAACGCTTCCGGAACAAACCGCAAGCCAAAAGCGGCCGGGATTGTAACGCCGGTCACTCAGCGCGACAGCCAAAATCGCTACATTTAGTATAATAAAGTAGGCGGTCATTCCCCCAACGACTCCGGCTTCAAAAGTGAAACCACCCACTCGATCGCCATAGGTGCGTCCCATTAGAAGGGGGATGTACGCATCACTAAAAATCGGGAATGGCAACTTTTCCCAGACGGGCCCCGGTACAAATCGACGAGCACGCCTACGAATTCCGCAAACAACCAGCCGCAGTTAAAAATGATTAACCCACGCAGGCTGATCGAACGAATAAAGCAAATCACAAGGCATGCGATTATATATGAACGAATAACATACAGAGCCTGCCCATAGCTACCATCCCCGGTGAAGGCTACGACCAGAAGTCCGACGAGCCCAACGTAGGCCGAGTAAATCGCAACGATTATGGACCATCGCGATAGGACAACTTTCGGATCGAGGACCAGAATCAACCCGAAAAGAGGCACTAGCAGTCGGACTTGGATCGGAAACTGAGGGAAGACAAACAGAATGGAAACAAAAGCCGCTGAAATCATCCAGCAGACCCATCGCGAGAAACTGACATTCGCATTCACGGCTTTCCACTCGCCCAACTAGCTTCCGTCGAACCCAAGTCAATCTCACACGCATTACACGAATGAGGCTTAAATGCTCGACCACCCTGCGGGAATTCGTCCGTCGAAGGCAAGGATTTAATCAAACTATGGAATCTGGCTCTTCTTTGGCCGGCTATAATTGATTTCCCAGCACAACGCACATGGTAACAAATCCTATTCCAACACATGGCAGAAGCCAGTCCAAAGGAGCCATGACACGCAATCGCATCTCCCGCGTCAAATGCGGGGCTACTTGGCAGACATTCCATGGTCATTCGAAAGCAAACGGCCGGACTATCAATCCCCAATTCTATCCTATTCACTTATTCAGGACCCCTCTAACACAAGGATACTTTCGTGCTCGCGCTAAAAACCGAAAACTCAGGATGATGAACTCCGGCAAGAACAGCATCATTATAACCACGCAACTCACTCCCTTCCGCTTCGACAGCCAAATTCGCAATCGCCCTCTGTCGTGTTTTGAAGAATATATTACCAAATACAGAGTGATTCGAAGTGATGGCGAATACCGAACGAATTCTCTTACCAACAGACACTCCATTTGAGCGATCACCTCAACGGGAAGCTGACAAAGCTTAACAATTAACGAGTATCCATCTACATCGATCAAATTTCTTCCGAAAGCACTTTGCCCAGAAAACGAATCGTTTCCCATTCGGGCCGATACAATCGGAGGCAGGCCGCACGCAATACAAGGCCGCGCCCTGAATAGAACATAAGAATGACTATATGCTGTTGAATAAATTTCTTCAGGAATCAAATCAATCGATATTTCGGATCGTCGGAAAACCAAGGAGCTGAGAAAAGCGAACGCACCTCCTAGGCATAAACATTCACTTAACCATTTCGACATTTCCGTGTCGCAACTTAGATCCCACTCATGATCACGTATCGTCTCACGAAACCACTTTCTCTCGACAACTCGACCACCGGAATACCCTTCAAACCGGTCAAAAACCCAAACGTCGGATTTAGTGTGCTCACTGATCGCCAATTCAATAGATCTCAATGCGTTTGACTGCACTATATCATCACTACCCATCAACCAACAATATTCTCCGCTCGCTGCAGCGATAGCCGAAATAAAATTCCGAGCGGGCTCAATTGGCTCTTCTTGACGAACAAGTTTGAATGTCACACTTTCAGTTGAACGCGGGCTCTCTAGCGGTGGCGCACTAGCATTATCAGAAATAATTACCTCGATCGAAGTCCAGCTTCCAAGTGCATACTTTGCCGAGACTAAAATAGATTCTATTAATTCATTGAGCTCATCTCGGCGCTCGAAAGCTGGGATACAAATCGAGAGTTTCATTTTACATCCCTCGGCATTATCCGGGATACCGCCAATGGCAAACTCCAAACAGTAGTTACGCTAAAACTAACAATTAATCCCGCGTATCCCCCAGGTGTAGACCACTGCAACGCACAGAAATATATGATGGGAATCGTAATGAACCCCTGAATTAAGCAGACAAGAAGCATAACTTTTGGGCGATCAGCAGCCAAAAGGACCGTCGCCCAAGTGTCTGTCCACAATCGTAAAGCGTAATACATCCCAGCCAAACTTAAAGTCGCCCAACCGAGACTGGAGAGCACATCAGAAGAGATTAGACGAGCAATTTCGCGATCAAATGCTATGGCGCACACCGTGCATCCAATAATAATCACATTTGGCACCAAACTGTACTGCAGCGCTAATCGCTTTATACTCCTCCAATCCTTTTTCGCAAAAAACACTGCAAACCGTGAATGCGCCGTTGCTAATAAGGACTGGGGACCAAGGAATATCAACGAGAATAACTTCTGGACAGCAATATAAATAGATAGTTGTTCAGCACTCAAAACTCGACTTAAGATAAAAACATCTATTTTTAAGACTAAAGTAGATGCGACATTGAAGCATGTAAAGTCTCGATGACTTTCCCAAGGCGGCATTTCAATCTGCGTTCCATTTTCCCTACCCCGACCTCCTCTCACAATTCGATGGAGGACGATTGCTACTAGCGTTAAGTTTATTGGCAGAAGAGTGGCGTAAATATAGTCTTGCAACCGACTGCTACCCAAAATTCCTAAAGTGAACACCCAGACCAATGTCACTACACTCGCACCGGCAGGAACGAGGTTTGCGAAAACTCCATTGCCTTCAGCAAACATGAGCCTCTGCGCCGGGATACCTACCGCACCTACAAGCATGATCACCACTGCCGTCACTAGAGCCGCTGGCTGATCACGAAGTGCGGAAGCCGCATTTCCTTCAATTATAAAATTTACCCAAGTTGACCGTGAAGCCGACGATACGATAGCGGCTATTGCAATAGCGTATATGGGGCGAATTAGGATTTTCGCCACTGTCCGCCCTCCTGGTAAGCCGAACGCTCGGCACTTCGAAAGGTAGTTCTGCGATACAAACCCTGTGCCAATTTCGAGTAGTCCGATCCAACCGCCGATCATTTGAATGATCCCTATTGCAGCTACGCCTTCGGCACCAATGGCGGCAAAGAGTTCACGGAATGTGAGCAAGCCGGACCCAGCAGAAGCAATTCGGGCGAACCATCCAACCCCAGCAATCGTAACGTCAGCTCTAATGGCTCCGCGGCTCATTACATCCAGAAGGCGACTCATCTAATCTACTAAAGGAACATATCTCATTACCTCGTGCTTCCGGTATGCGATTGTACCGATGAGAAGTTCGCCTTTTGCGCCCCAGGATTTCCACCACTTACGGGCGAAGTCCACGAGGGGGGAAGGTTTCCCGCTTCCAAGATTCCGAATCACGGGGGTCTCAAGAACGAATGAGCTTCTTGCCACTTCTAGGAAAGTTTCCGCCACGTCTGATACATAAATAAAGTCTCGAACTTGGGCCCCTTCAGTCATGTTAAAGTCGTGACCAGACATTGCCGCGGCCCGAAGAGATGGCCAAAACCTTTTCTCATTTTCGCCTTCACCGAAAACGTGAAAGGGGCGGAGAATCTTGAGAGAAAGCTCTCTTTCATAAGCCAGCGCCAAGGCTGCCATTGATGCAGCGGCCTTCGATGCATGATAGCCACCTGTCGGCTCAAGTGGTGCATCTGTCGGGATGAACTCGTATCGCTCACCACTCTTGCCATACTCGAAACAGGAGCCGCAGATCACAAAATTTCTAATACCTGCATCTGCCGCTTGAATCCACAGACGCAGGCTTTGCGAAACGTTTACTTCAAAGCACTCATCCCAGGATGCTTTGAGATCAACTCCGGTTGCCGCTAAATGGACGAGGACATCGCAATCGGAAAAGTCCAAGGCCGAAACCTGTCCCATGGTTTTATTGATCCACTCCGGTTCTTTTATTAGTGGAATTCGTGGCCGTGAATTAGACGAGCGACGGAGCGCAACCACGTGATGCCCCGCTGAAAGCGCTGCATTCAAAAAGTGCGAACCGATGAACCCGGTCCCTCCGGTGACGAAAAGTTTCATTTTGGATTCACGAGCAGGTTCTCGCGCCGAGACGCGGAGGGAGGAACGTATAGTGAAGGATGAAATCTGAAACACTAAGCGGGAAAGAAGCGGCGACAGCAGAAGTAAGTTTCACCCAGCGTCTTTGCGCCTCCGCGCGAGCCTCACCCTCTCCCCGCGCCTCTGCGTCTCAGCGCGAGAATCAGAAACTCTTCACAAAACTCTTAATTATCTCAATTTCATACTCCAGCATCGCGGGGGTGAGCCCCGGATACGTGCCAAGGAAGATCGCGGAATTCATGATCTCATCCGCGCCAGGGAAAAGCTCGGCGAGCTTTTCCGTTGTGAGTTCTTGGTTGCTGGTTGCCGAAAGGCCATGCAGCCGGAAAGCGTCAGGGCGGTCTTTACGGAGTTGAACGAACGCGGGTTGCCGAAGCAAGTTGCCGCCGAAGAGCATGCGGTTCCCGATCTTTTTCTCGTCGAGGTGCCTCCCGAGATCTGTGTGGGAGAATGGCGCAGTTGGCCGGACGCGGATCATAAAGCCGAACCAGCTGGGATCGACGTGGCAATGGGAAGAGTCCCATTGGAAGGTTGATGGTTGATGGTTGATGGTTGATGGTTGTTCCGAAGGCTCCAGATGCCCTGAACGATCAACGCTCCGCCAGGCGCTGGCGTGCGTCGGAAGGTTGAACTCGAAGACATCGTTCAGATCCGCGAGGCCGCGGCGGAGGATTTCCCAGTTCTGCTTGCGCGCTTCGATGAAGGCGGGGAGCTTTTTGAGTTGCTGCCGACCGATGGCCGCCTGGGGATCGAGGGGCTTCAAGTTATAGCCGAGGTGGCTGTAGGTGTATTTGTGGTCGTAGCCGGGTGGCAGCTCGCCGAGGTTCCAGCCGAAGCGCTTCCCGCAGGTATTATCCACGCCGCTGGGGCACCAGCAATCCCGGCCCCAGTCGCGGAAGCTCTCGGCGTAGGTCTTGAGCCCCGGTCGGCGGATGATGCTCACCGCGCCGCCCTCGCCCATCGTAAGGTGATGGGGCGGGTAGAATGATTGGGTGCTGAGGTCTCCCCACGCCCCGGTGGGAGCGGTGAGAGTTGTTGGTTGTTGGTTGTTGGTTGTTGGTTGGGAGATTCGAAGCGGATGAGGGGATTCGTTCCCGCCTCGGCAATCTTGAGCAAATGGTCGAGGCCGAGAGTTGTGCCGCTTCACGGGCATCGAGTAGGTGCAACCCAGCGCGTCGCAGTTGTCTTCGATCAGCCAGAGGTCGTGCTTGTGGCAAAAGTCGAGGACAGCACCGATGTCGAAGGGATTGCCCAGCGTGTGGGCCATCATCACGGCTTTCGTCTTCCCGGCGACGTAAGCGGCTTCCAACTGATCTACCCGGGCGTTTCCGGTGACCGGATCATTGTCGATGAAGACCGGGACCGCGCCGACCTGGAGAATCGGAGCCACGGTGGTCGGAAATCCAGCGGCGACCGTGATCACCTCGTCACCGGGAAAGATCCGTTTGTGATCGGGCAGCTTGTGGGTCGTGAGCGCCGAGATCGCGACGAGGTTCGCCGAAGAGCCGGAATTCACCAGCAGGCAGTGCTTCACGCCGAGGAGAGCTGCCAGTTCCTTTTCAAACGCCTCACCTTCCGGACCAAGGGTCAACCAGAAGTCGAGCGTCGAGCTAACGGCCGCCTCGACTTCGTCTTCGGTGAAGACGCGGCCCGCGTAGGGAACAACGGATTCGCCCGCCACAAATGGCGCGCGGGCTGCATCCAGCCCGGGACGCTGAGCTGCGTGCTTCAGTGTCGAGAAACTGCGGGCAGTCGCCAGTGTCTGACGACGCGCCAATATCGCGCGAAAGTCATTTGTCACTCGGGTGTAAAAATGATCGATCCGATCTTTGTGAATCGTGAAAATTTTGTCGGGCACGAGATGACTCTCACGCGGAAGCGGCGTCTCGACCAAATCGTCGGTGAGCGGGATCGAGTTCGTCTCCGGGTGAGCTTTCGTCGTGACAAACGCCCAGCGAATATCCCCATACCGATCCGGTTCGCTCAAGGCCAGCGCAGGACGCCGTTTGAACTTATCCGCATCCGTGAATGGAAAGGCTACGCGGAAAATTCCGCCGCTAAAGGAATCAGTCATTTTCCCAAATGTCCTCGGCTGAATCCATCAGAACCATCCGGGCGAACCCGCTCTCGCTTTGGGCGAGTTCCTCCGGGGTGGTGCCGACCGCCTCCGAGATCTCCACGACGATACGCGCAGGCCCCAAGTCGGTCGGTAGCGGCTCGTCCAACACAATGGAGCCTGATTCAAAATGAGCATTAATGCGGTAGGTCATGGAAACTTGGTTCTATTAAAATATCGATTTCTGATCCCGCAGGATCCAGGCAGTCACCCGGCGAGTGGCTGTTCTGACGCGGCCCAGGCCAGTCTTTTGTTGCGCGCGGTCTCAGTGTAATCGTAAATCTGCCGATCGCAAAGAGCGGAAGCATCCTCTCCCGCGGACTCGCACAGATACCACGAAGCGGTCTCGGCAAGGGTCGTCTCGAAATCCCACGTCGGCTGCCACCCCAGAAGGTGAAAGGCTTTGTCGATCGACAGGTTCAATTTCGACGCTTCGTGGCAGGTGCTCGGATCAGAACAATCCGCCCAATCGCCGCCCGTGTGCTTCAGCAACTCACTGACAAGCTCGGCGACAGTCCGATTGCTCGTGAGATTCGGCCCAAAATTGAACGCCGACCGAAACACTTGCCCATCCGAGTAGCCCAAGCGGTCCGGTTGATCCAGCGCGACCCCCAGCCAAAGATACCCGGAAAGAGGCTCGAGAACGTGTTGCCAGGGACGGGTGGCAATCTTGTTCCGCACCGGAATTGTGCTACCGGAGCGAATGGCGCGGAAACAATCGGGAACGATCCGGTCGGCGGCCCAGTCACCTCCACCAATCACGTTTCCCGCCCGGGCCGAGGCGACGCGAATCCGTGCCTCACCGTCGCCGTTCTCAAAAAACGAATTCCGGTAGGAAGCTACTACCAATTCCGCACATCCCTTCGATGCGCTGTAAGGATCATGGCCACCCATCGGATCCTCTTCCCGATAAGCGTGGAGCCACTCACGGTTCTCGTAGCACTTATCGGTCGTGATCATCACCACGCTGCAGGGGTGATCAGCTCGCCGCACAGCCTCGAGCAGATGCGCGGTCCCAAGGACATTGGTCGCAAAGGTCTCAACCGGAATGTCGTAGGAAAGCCGAACGAGCGGCTGAGCCGCGAGATGGAAAACAAAATCCGGCTGAAAGTCGGCGACCATCGCGGCAACACCATCGAGATCTTGCAAATCCCCCCGCACATCTTGAGCAAGCAAGGGGCTGAGATCGATTGCGTGAAATAGGGTCTCGTGCGGCTGTGGATCGAGCGCATAACCAGCCACCTCAGCGCCGAGGTCCAGCAACCAGCGCGTCAGCCAACTTCCCTTGAATCCCGTATGACCGGTGACGAGGACTTTCTTTCCACGGTAGGTTCCGTGGAAAGGTTGTTCGTTGTTAGTTGTTGGTTGTTGGTCGCTCATTTCGCTTTCGCCGCCTTTTGCAGGTAGGCGATGTATCCGTTAAGAATTGGAAGCGTAGCTTGCTGCAAGGTACCGCAATTCATCGTAACGGGGCTTATTGATAAGGTCTTCATCAAAAGCACAGTTCAAGTGATCGAGGCACTCTGAGAGCGAACCTCGGGCTTGCCGACAATACTGGAGATTCTCCTGATGGTGGTGACGGCCAAAGCCCTCGGCTATGTTGGCGGTGACCGAGCGAGACGCGCGGATGATTTGATCCTTCAAGAGGCGCTCTTCACTTCTTGGCAGGCCGCGACAAAATTCGGAGATCGCTATTCGAAACGCCCCCGCAGCTCGGTAGCATTCAAGATCCTCAAACGAATGGAGCGTCCCCACGAATCAACCAAGAACCAACAACGAGCAACCACCAACGCGCCGCAGCGCTATCACCAAATTTTCCATGGTGCAGTTCCGTTATCCCACATCTTGTTGAGCAACGTGAACTCCTGGAACGTATCCATCGGCTGCCAGAATCCCTCGTGCTGAAATGCCGCGAGTTGGCCATCAGCGGTCAGATTCTTCATCGGCTCCTGCTCGAGCATCATCCCCGGATCGTCCGGCAGATATTTGAACAAATCCCGGGTGCAGACCATGTAGCCGCCATTGATGTAACCACCCTCCGTCTGAGGTTTCTCGTTGAAGCCATGAACGGTGCTATCGGCATCAATCCCGAGTTCGCCGAACCGGCCGGGTGGATGCACTGCGGTCATCGTGCAAGCCTTCCCACATTTGCGGTGGTGCTCGATGCTCGCCGGGATATCGACGGCACCAACTCCGTCGCCATAGGTGAGCAGGAATTCTTCATCATTGCCGAGGTAGCGCTCAACCTGACGCACACGGAAGGCGGTCATCGAATTTTCGCCCGTGTCGGCCAGCGTCACGCTCCAATCCTCCTCGTCGTGGCGGTTGTGAAACTGGACCGCTGGGTTCCGCCCGAGATACATCGTGGTGTCGCACGTATTCCAGAGGTAGTTGCGGAAGTAATCTTTGATGATTTCGCCCTTGTATCCAAGGCACAGGATAAATTCCCGGTGCCCGTAGTGGGCGTAGGTTTTCATGATGTGCCACAAGATCGGGCGGTTCCCGATCGGCACCATCGGCTTGGGCCGAAATTCCGTTTCTTCACGCAGACGCGTGCCTTTTCCACCGCAGAGGATAATGACTTTCATAAAATTGATTGGGCTGTGTTACCGAATGCTTTTCACCATGAAGAGCATGAAGGATACGGAGGAAGGGACGGGGCGATTTCTGACCTCCGAACATTGTTCTGATCTCCCTCCGCGACCTCCGTGCTTGGTTTCAAGGGCCGGTGGCTCGGTGATCAGCTTCTCAAACAACGCGGGTCAACGTCCGAAGCACTTGGGATGGCGTCCGAACGACTGCGGATGCCGTCCGGTGTCGTCGGGATGCCGTCCCTACCGGTTGGGATGCCATCCCACGCCATTGGATCGTTGTCCGAAGCGGCCGGGACGTTGCCCGAACGAGTCGGGATCACGTCCGGACCCGTGCGGATGGCCCATCGACTCCGAATCCTTGGGGTGTATCGTGGTCCCGTTTCACATTTTTTCTCTTTCAGTTGCGCTTCACGATCCGAGCCACATGACCCACGATCGCCCGCGCCAACCCCAATAGACCCCATTCCACCCCACTTTTCACCACAATATATTGTGGCTCTTGTCGCCCTATCACGCCAAGGAACGCTCTCCATTGTGGATGTCTCGTTGTTTACACTTGACCTCCCACACGAACTGAAGGCACCTTGCGATCAATCCAAAGAACCATCACACGGTTTCAGGATTCTGATTTTCGGGGGAAAGTCGCATTCGCAATCGATCGTCTGGTTCCACACTGGGCCGCGCGGTCGGGATGCTGGCTTTTTCTCCGGGAGCGGTAAATTCCGGCAACGGAGAAAGGAGGTGATAAACTATGACTGAAAACATCATTAAACGAATCCAGCGGTTTCAAATCGCGTGGACGGAAGTGGCCCCGGAGGCGACGTTCGCTGGCATGACGCTGGCGGACTTCAAGTCCGAGGTGGCCCCGTCGTTTGACGAACGTGCCAGTGTCGATTCGCTCGACGCCCTTCGCTCGGCAGCAATTGCCCGGCGGAATGTGGCGGATACCACGAGCCGCAAGACCATGCTGGCCGTCGTCGACGCGGTTCGTGCGGATTCCACGCACGGAGCCAACGGAGCGCTCTACCGAGCGCTCGGCTACACGCCGAAAAATGAACGTCGCAGCGGCCTGACCCGGAAAGGTAAACTGGCCGCCACGACGCAGTCGCCAATGGAACAGGCCGCGTAGCAGCGCGGTCTTGTCCAAGAGGCATGGCAGGTCCCGGTGAGTGTGCACCGGGGCCTGTTTCGTTTCTGAATGCAGTGTGAAGTTTCTGAGCACGGGTGCAAGCGCCGGATTGTGACAACTTCCCACTAGGGTGGTCGATGAGCCTGTGTTTCGGTGTTTCAGAAGTCGGAAGTCGGAAGTCAGTATTTCAGCGAATCCAAAATCCCCCCCCTACGCACTCTTCCCGGCCGGCTCCGCGTCCACGAGCTTCTCCAAGCCGGCTTTCAGCTCGGCCAGCGCCTCGTCGAAGCTGCGCGGCCCCATCAGGTAAACGTGCATGACCTGCCCGGGTCCCTGGCGGTTGCCGGCTTCCATCGGCTCGAGCCGACTGACGCGCATGCCGAGGTTCGAGTCGGAAAAGTTCGCGGTTTCCATTTTCAGTTCCTGATTGGCGGACGAAAAAACGTAGAGCTCCCGGCCTTGGGTTTCGAAGAGAAAACACTGGAACGGCACCGACTCACCGCCGACGTCGACCATCTTTCGGCCCAGGGCCTTCACCAACTCCATTCCCGCGCTCGGCAGACAAATCGTCGGGTTGTGAACGGCATTGATGCCGTTGAGATCCTTATCCGGCTCCCATTCGATGAAATTCACGCTCCACGCGACACGGGACGCGGGATCGATCCAGCGCGCACCTCGCATTTCGTCGTAGCGCAGAACTTCCTGCACCTGATCCGAGGTCGGAAACTCCGTGAAATCCTGCACCTTCCAGTCGGACTCGGGTTCATCCGGCCAGGTGACCGTCCACTCGGGCGACTTCTCGGCCCGCATCTCGTGCCAACGGTACCAACCCTCGGTCGCAGCCTCGGACAAGACGAACCAACCGATGACGATGACTGCTAAAATGAGGAGTGGTTTTTTCATGGGAGGGAGGGGCGTTCTGAGGTTCTGAGTGATTATCCCGCAGAGGCGCGGAGGCGCAGAGGGAATTCTTTTAAAGATTCAGCTTCTTTATCCGCATTTGAATCAACCTCTGCGTCTCTGCGCCTCTGCGCGAGTTCCTGAATTGATACTGATACGTTTATCCCGCTGAGGCGCTGAGGCGCGGAGGCGCGGAGGGAATTCATGATTCGAGGCCATTAACGCAGCGCGTGATCCCGCTTTTCAGAACAGACTCACCAAAATTCAAAAGATAACCCAGCTTGATACCAGTGAGCCGCAGGTAGGTCTGCACTTGCTTCTTGTGGGCAGGGATTACCTTTTCGACAGATTTAAGTTCCAGAAGAACGCGCTCGTTAATAATCAGATCAGCGCGGAAACCTTCATCAAACCGAGTTCCGCGAAACAGGATTGGCACCGGCACCTGGCGTTGCACCATCAGGCCGCGTGAAGACAGTTCCTTTGCCAGGACCACTTCGTAAACCGTTTCAAGAAGCCCGGGACCCAGCTCCCTGTGGATTTCAATCGATACCTCCAGAACCTTCGTTCCGATCTCATTCTCCGTCATTTTTCAAGGCCCCTTCACCACCCTCTGCGTCTCTGCGCCTCCGCGCGAGTTCCTGGATTGATACTGATACTTTTATCCCGCAGCTGCAACGGATGCGCAGCAACGGCCAGGCCAGCAACCGCAGAGGCGCAGGGAGGAGATTCACCATGAAGGCATGAAGGCATGAAGGAAACTACGGAGGAGGCCAGTGCTTCGGTGGTCAGATGTCGGTGGCAAAGGGCAGCGAACGCGTCAGTATCGGAGAGTGGCTCGCAGCCGGCTGTCAGGCTGGTCCTTCCGGAAGGAGGCAGCGGACCTGATCCATGAGCTGCGGCAGCGCGTCCTCGACGATTCCCCAGACGATCTTGTCTTCTACGCTGTCATAGCAATGGGCCAGAATATTCCGAAATGAGATGATCTTTCGATGGTCCGTAATGTGTTCCAGAACCTCAGGCTCCATTTTGGCAATTCGATTGAGGGCTTCCCCAATGATTTCAAACGCTCGTTCAACCGCCAGTCGAGTCTTGGGATCATTCGCGTATGTCTCAAAGGTCAGTTCTGAGACGAACTCCTCAATTTGACTCCCGTGCTCGATGATCGCTTCGAGATTCTCGCGGACTTCAATCCTCATACAAAAGAATCGCCTCTTTCTCGATATTATCCTTGAGCGACCGTCGCTTGAGCCCGGCCGGTGTCAGCAAGTCAATGCGCCGATCCAATTTGTCCTCGATCTCATGGAGTAGAGCAAAATAATGACTCGAGTAATCCGCGGCGGACATTTCGTGAAACTGGACCAGGAGGTCCAAATCGCTCCCAGGTGTACCCTGTCCCCGCGAAACTGATCCGAAGAGTTGCAATCGTTTCACCAGATGCCGCCGGCATGGACCGGCGAATTGATCCTGGAAATCAACGGTCTGCATATTCAAAGAGCTACGATGGACGCTCCCGGTTGGCAACGCGAAGTATGCGGAGATCGGGATCGATTTTCTGGGGATCTTCGTCGGGGATCGGAAATCGTCAATCAGAGGTCGTCGGTTGCCGCTTCTGGTTGACGAACCACTCGTTTTTATTGAGCGACCGTGCTGATTGGGCGCGAGCCTCACCCTATCAGTTGCATGATTCGGAATTTCTCCCGCTGAGGCGCGGAGGGAATGGCGATGAGTTACGGGTAGCGGGTTACGGGTTACTCGCTACTCGCCACCAGTCGCTCGCTATCGGTTATTGGAAGCAGCCAACCGGGATCCCTTCGCGTGTTCACACGTTGCCTTGCAGGCGGTCTCGCAAGCTCGGCTCGCGCGAGTTCCTGTATTGATACTGACGCTTTTCTCACGCAGAGGCGCGGAGACGCAGAGGGGTCACTGGTCACTGGTCACTGGTCACTGGTCACTGGTTACTGGTTACTCGTCACCCGTTACTGGTCACCCGTTACTTGCTTACCCGGAGGACGCGCCGGACTCCTGGATTGCAAGTTTGGGATACCAAGGTCGAAAGTCTTTGGCGTTCCTAGTCACCAAACCTTTTCGATTGGAAGCAAATGCCCCGATTAGGATGTCCGCGATCGGACGTCTTGGTGTGACCTCGCGACGCCGTAGGTGAACGTAATCATTCCACGCCTGATGGGCCGTTTCGGTATCCAAAACTGACCAATTCGCGGAAAACGAGATGCGGGCAAGCGAGAGAAATTTTTTCTGCTCCGAGAGATCGCCTTGAAAGGCGGGAGACAGCTCGACCATGGTTACGGGGCAGATGCCGAGTCCTTCGCCACAGAGCTTTTCAAGCAGGCTCGCCGATTTTCTCCCAAACTCGGGATCATCCTCGAACACATCGAGGACAATGCAGGTGTCAACAATCCACATGGGTTATCGCATCTCGCCCGCTCGCAACTCTTTCATCCAATCGTCAGTCGAACGTCCGGAACTCTCCCGAATCCTTGCGGCATACCCCAATACAGAAAGTGGACCATCGCCGTGCGGTTCAATTGCGGAGATACGGCACTCCAGAGCGGACACCTGCTCCCATTGCAGCCGTTGCCCAGCTTTCAACCCCATGGATTTACGTATTTTCGCCGGAATGGATACCTGTCCCCGTTCGGTCAATGTCGATTCAATCATACGAAAAACATATCATGTAGTTTCGTCATGTCCATCACCCAACTAACAACTAACAACTCCCCCCGCTTCCCGCTGAAGCGCAAGGCGCGGAGGGAATGGCGATGAGTTACGGGTAGCGGGTTACGGGTAGAGAGGCAAATCTAACGCGCCACCAGCCACCAGCTACTCACCCGTCGCTCGCTAGCAAGTCGCCGACCTCAGCCTTGAGGAGAGGAAGTCTGGTCTGAATGACGTCCCAGACGATCGCATCGTCGACCGAATCGTAGCCGTGGATCAAACGGTTGCGGAATCCAATGATCTGAACCGCGTAAGAAATCCTGTCGAATGTCCCGGAATCCTCGGCCTTCAAGCCATTGCAAGCCTCTCCGACAATCTCGAATTTCCGCTCAACGGCAGCT
This sequence comes from uncultured Verrucomicrobiae bacterium, assembly GCA_963832325.1. GTDB lineage: Bacteria > Verrucomicrobiota > Verrucomicrobiia > Chthoniobacterales > JAATET01 > CAVVKW01. The sequence goes on from CAWHTR010000002.1 coordinate 79,915, forward strand.
CTTCGCATGGCGTCGGCTCGATATCCCGCCAAATCGACTCCTGCCGTGAAATCCTCCAAATCTCTCAAAGCGATCTGGATATCAATCAAGAGCTTTTCAGTTTCACGCTTCATATAGGAGCGTCTCGGTCTCCTCAGTCACCCGGCGAAAGACGGGATTCCTGATTGATCGGCGCGTGATCACATCCGCCTCTCGACCGAAAATGCTCTCCAGGCCTTCGACCAGCGAGAAATAGCGGTCCGCGATTCCCGGGCCATCGGCATTCTTAAAATCAACCAGGAAATCCAAGTCGCTTTCGTTCGGGTCGAATGTCCCTCCGCAGGCCGATCCGAAGATCCCCAGCCTTTCCACCGAAAGCTCAGAACAAAGGCTCGCAACCGATCCTGATCGCTTCTGCAAAATCTGCTGAATCGCCGGATGCATCAGGTACTTTTAAGCCAATTCACCTCGGAGGTCGAGCGTATCGAGCCGTGGAAGCAGCTCGCCTCGAGTGAAACCGATCACCATCTTCATTCTCTGCGCCTCGCGCGTCTTTGATTCCCTCGCAACCCGGCTCGGTCACCCTTCGGGCTTTCCGTCTATCTTCGGCTCCCCCGAGCCTTCGGTTGCGCGAGTCCCTGTATTGATACTTTTATCCCGCTGAGGCGCGGAGGCGCAGAGGGCTGAGATACAGGTGATAGTTATTGAGTTTTTGTTATTGGAAACAGCTGATCAGTAGCTCTTCGTGCAGGTACCGTGCGAAATCCATCACTATTTTCATTCTCTGCGTCTCTGCGCCTTTGATTCCCTCGCAACCCGGCTCGGTCACCCTTCGGGCTTTCCGTCCATCTTCGGCTCCCCCGAGCCTTCGGTTGCGCGAGTTCCTGTATTGATGCTGATACTTTTATCCCGCAGAGGCGCAGAGGCGCGGAGGGCTGAGATACAGGTGATAGTTATTTGTTGTTGGTTATTGGGAACAGTTGCTTTGTAGGTTAAGCGCTCTTCGCTTGAAACCCATCATTCTCTGCGCCTCCGCGCGAGTCCCTGTATTGATGCTGATACTTTTCTCCGGAGGCAAACCTACCCCTCTTGACCACTCAATCTTTCAGCTTTTCAACCCTTCAACCATCATTTGATGCATTGACATCACTTTTGATGATGCCATGATGCTTTCATGCGAACGACCCTTACGTTGGAAGATGATTTGGCGGTGATTCTGCAGAAACAATCGGCAGTCACTGGAACGTCATTCAAGAAGGTCGTCAATTCCGCGATTCGCCGGGGTTTGAACGCCGACTCTTCAAGCGTGCCAAGGCGGAAGGTGGTTGTCCGAACGCATGACTTTGGTGTGAGTCCGGGACTCGATTGGAATCGTCTGAATCAACTCAACGATGAACTCGAGTCCGCTGAGTATTCCGCAAAGGCATTAGGGAAATGATTCTGCCGGATATCAATCTTCTCGTTTACGCACATAACGTGAGCGCCCCATCCCACGATCCGGCTCGGGTATGGTGGGAAGGCTGCCTAAATGGGACCGAAGGAATCGCGTTGCCGTGGGTTGTCATTCTGGGATTCGTCCGAATCACGACCCAGCCCCGAATTTTCCCGAAACCACTTTCTCCGACTGCGGCAGCCGAACGGGTTCAGGAGTGGCTGGACCAACCTCACGTGTTTGTCCTCAACCCGGCAACCAACCATTTCCGAACTCTGAGTTCGCTACTCATCGCGATCGAGCTTGGGGGCAATCTCACGACCGATGCTCATTTGGCTGCTCTGGCAATCGAGACCGGATACACTCTGAACTCGACAGACACCGATTTTGCACGATTCCCCGGGCTGAAGTGGGTCAATCCGCTCGACTGAGGGTTCGAGTGATTGCGCAAGAATGTCTTTGAGGTAATCTCGATGATCCCTCTCCGTCACGGAATTGGAACCGGAATCGCCTCCGCGAGAATCCTAGCTCCGAGACTGGGTTTGAGGGCTGAGCGCATCACCAGGTCGACGCGGCATCCGGTGAGTTCGCTCAACTCGGATTCCAATTGATTAAAGGCAATCATGCCGATTGGCCGGTCGAACTCAACGAACAGGTCGAGATCGCTTTCCGCCTGCGCTTCACCACGTCGACGGGAGCCAAAGACCGAGAGTTGCTTGATTCCAAATTGATCCCGTAATCCGGTGGCTGCCAAGCGCAGTCGCTCGACAGGGAACCCTCCGTTTTCTCCCATGACCGAAACATCGTGGTTCTCTCTGGAAAGGTGGGAAATTCCGGTGAAACCAGAAGCGAACTCTCCTCCGCGCCTCTGGGCGTTGCCTTACAGGCGGTCTCGCAAGCTCGACTCGCGCGAGCCTCACCCTTTTGTTGCATAATACAATTAATCGCGCAGAGGCGCTGAGACGCAGAGAGGGGGGTGCAGTTGATAGTTATTGGTTGTTGGTTATTGGAGATAGCTCGGCTCGCGCGAGTCCCTGTATTGATACTTTGCTCCCGCAGAGGCGCTGAGGCGCGGAGAGGGGATTCACCATGAAGGCATGAAGGAAACTGCGGAGGAGGCTGCCAGTGAAAGACTCAAAGCAAGACGGCGAGAGCAAAAGCGAATTCTCCTCCGCGCGTTGCCTAACAGGCGGTCTCGCAAGCTCGGCTCGCGCGAGCCTCAACCTATCAGTTTCATAAACGGCTCGCGTGAGACTCACACTGACCCGAGTGCGCGCACGAACTTCGATAGACGACGGAGCAGGCTTTGGTAGGCCGGATAGGCATCCCCACCTTGGGCGCGCAGTAATCCATAGAGGGTCCGCTCCGGATCAATGATGGGAACCTGGGATTCAGGCAATAAACCGGCCGCGCGCAAACGAGGAGCAGCGATCCAAACCAGACAGGCTTCCGGCGAGATTCGCTCTGCCTTCGCGTCGGCGAGGCCCGGGCGGATCAAATCCCACCCAGGAAGTCTCTCAAGATCTTCGGACAGAATTATCATCGGCAAAAATCAGCGACGCGCGTTCGGAAACCGGCACCGTCAATGGCAGGATAGCGCAGGAAGCCCGACTCGATCACTTCAAACAACTCCCAGAGACGCGATTTGTCAACGAGGCCGCGATCAACCATCGCCCTCACGTCCAGCTCGTCCCGGGCGTGAGAGCGCTCAAGCTTGGACAGCGCTTGCGAATACAGATCGTAATGGAAGAAATCGATCTTCCCGTGACGCGCGATGAAAAGACTTCGGTCTTCCCATCCCGGAAGCCGGGGAATGAAATCTTCCGGCGAAGCGAGTTCGACGTTCAAACTCAGACTGTCTTTCAGCCTCGCGATCGCTTCAAAGAGTCCGTTCGGCTCGGGGTCGGCCTTCAAATCAACGTCAATCGTCATCCTTCGCCAACCGTGCAACACGGCGGTTCCTCCACCCGAGAGATAGATCCGGCCCGGGCTCGTCACCGCATTCCCGAGCTCCCGGAGAAATGCCTCGAGCTTCCGGAGACCAGTTTCGTCACGCATGGTTGGTGGAAAATTGAAATAGATGACTCAGCGTGCCCGGGATTTGCCGTCCATCCCAAGAGTTCCGTTGCGGCCGTGGGAGCGATCCAGCTTAATCGCCCTCTCCGCTCGACCGTCGTCTCTTCGAATTTTACCATGAAGGCATGAAGGAAACTGCGGAGGAGGTTGCCAGTGAAAGACTCTAACCAAGACCGCGACACCGGGAGTAGGCTCTCCTTCGCGTCTTTGCGCGTTGCCTTACAGGCGGTCTCGCAAGCTCGGCTCGCGCGAGCCTCACCCTTTTGTTGCATAATACAATTAGTCGCGCTGAGGCGCTGAGATCCGGTTGACAGTTGTGGTTGTTGGCTACTAGTTATTTCGAACGGCTGAGCTGTAGCTCTTCGCGACGCCTGAGCAGATCATTTATCTCCGGATCCCCATTCATTGCTTCGACCCTTTACCATGCTTCGCTCGGACTGGCGAGCGTCGCGGACTCACCTCTGAGTGAATCTCCCACGGAGGCGCTGAGACGCAGAAAGGACTCTGTCGAGGATTCACCTTCCTGAGATTTCGTCTTTTTTTATTATTCGACTTTTCCTCATCCGCATTTGTATCAACCTCCGCGCCTCTGCGTCTCCGCGCGAGTCCCTGTATTGATACTTTTATCCCGCAGAGGCGCGGAGGGCCGAGATACAGTTTCTAGTTACTGGTTATTAGCTACCCGGAGGATGCGCCGGACTCTTGGATGGCAAGTTTGGGATACCAAGGTCGAAAGTCTTTGGCGTTCCGAGTCACCAAGCCTTTTCGATTTGAAGCAAATGCCCCGATCAGGATGTCCGCGATCGGACGTCTTGGTGTGGTCTCGCGACGGCGTAGGTGGACATAATCATTCCACGCCTGATGGGCCGTTTCGGTATCCAAAACTGACCAATTCGCGGAAAACGAGATGCGGGCAAGCGAGAGGAATTTTTCTGCTCCGAGAGATCGCCTTGAAAGGCGGGAGACAGCTCGACCCTGGTTACAGGGCAGATGCAGAGCCCTTCGCCCCAGAGCTTTTCAAGCAGGCTCGCCGATTTTCTCCCGAACTCAGGATCATTCTCGAACGCATCGAGGACAATGCAGGTGTCAACAATCCACAGGGGTTATTGCATCTCGGCCGCTCGCAACTCTTTCATTTAATCGTCGGTCGAACGTCCGGAATTCTCCCGAATCCTTGCGGCATATCCCAATACAGAAAGTGGACCATCGCCGTGCGGTTCAATTGCGGAGATACGACACTCCAGAGCGGACACCTGCTCCCATTGCAGCCGTTGCCCAACTTTCAATCCCATGGATTTACGTATTTTCGATGGGATGGATATTGATGCTTTTCTCTCGCGAAAGCGCTGCGGGAACTTCAAAACCCAAAAACCTAAAAACTCAACAACTAAGCCCCCTCGTCTTTCGCCTCACGTCTGCTCGCTGCGCTCGCGCGCCGCTCCGAGCGCTCGAGCCATTGACTCATCCCCCAGAGACACACAAGGACGACGCCCAGAATGACGAAGCCAGCGGTGTCGTGCCACTCGTCGACGGCGGTGATCCCGTTGACCGCACCCTGATACGTCAGGAACGTCGTCCGAACGACGTTGCAGACGAACGCGATGAGTGAGCCGACGACGACGAGTCCGATTAATCCCGGAACTGACCGGCGGTAGAGGATACCGAGGAAGATCGCCGCCATGAGAGTCGACTGCAGGGACCGAATCCCACTGCACGCTTCGTTGACGCCCAACACCCCCGTCGGCACCTCGATCACGTTTCCCTGGGCCACCGCCGGGATGCCGACGAAACCAACGAGGTTGGCGGCGATTTCGGCGTTCACGCGCATCAGGCCCTGAACGAGCAGCTTCTCGGCACCGGAGGGCCAGGGAACGGCCGTCAGTAAAAAAAGGATCGGGAGAACGAAGAAGCCCAGCCAGCGCCAACCGCCCTGGATGTAGAGGATCGCGAGGCCGATCGCCAAGGCGTTCAATCCCATGATCCACGACACCAACCGCCAATCGGTATTGGCCTCGCCCACTAACCGCAAGGGTAACTGCGGCAGGGCGCACAGGATGATGAGGATCGCCGGCACCAGGATCCGCGCGGGCGGGACCGGGTTCGGCCGGGCCAGCCAACGATCGTAAATTAAATACGCCGAAAGCAACGGAACTGACCAACCGTAATAGTATTGAGGGTTGATCGACCACTCGACGCTGAACCGCATCAACGCCGGGAGCCAGATCAGCGCGATGATCGCAAAGGGGGCCCATTCCGGAAAGGCGATCGTTTTTGAAGTCGCTCCGGGTGTGGCGGGTGTCGGATCGGTTACTGCGTCAGGGGGTTGCATGGGATGTTCTAGGGTCGGAAGGTCGGAATGGTCGGGATTGAATCGCTGGTGCGATTTTTTTGAGGGGCCGTAGGGATGGCGGTGGGACGCCGCATCTCAGACGCGGGGACGCGGGTGCTCCCCAGCTTCAATCGCACCAGCGATTCTGACCTGACTCTTCGACCTTGGACCTTCCGACTCACCCATTCCTTCGCTCTTTCTGCGCGAGCTTCCAGTCGGCGTCGGCCATGATCTTCACCAGTTCGGTGAATTTCGTTTTCGGTTCCCAGCCGAAGGTTTCCTTGGCCTTGGTGTAATCTCCGATGAGCAGTTCGACCTCGGCGGGTCGGAAGTAGCGTGGATCGATGCGCAGAAGCGTGCGACCGGTTGATTTCTCGACGCCGACCTCGTCCACGCCTTTACCGCGGAACTCAAGTTCCATGTCGAGGTGCTTGAACGTCTCGTCGATGAACTCGCGGACGGTGTGCATTTCGTTCGTCGCGGCGACGTAATCGCCAGGTTTGTCCAGCTGGAGGATTCGCCACATGGCGTCGGTGTATTCGGGCGCGTAGCCCCAGTCGCGCTGCGAATCGATGTTACCCATGAGCAGGCAGTCTTCCAGGCCTTCCTTAATTCGGCCCGCGGCCCGCGTGATTTTGCGGGTCACAAACGTCTCCCCGCGACGCGGCGACTCGTGATTAAACAAAATCCCGTTCGACGCGTGGATGCCGTAGGATTCACGGTAGTTGACGATGATCCAATAGCCGTAAAGCTTGGCGACGCCGTAGGGCGACCGGGGGTAGAACGGCGTCTTCTCGGTCTGCGGGACCTCCTGCACCAGACCGTAGAGTTCGCTGGTGGAGGCCTGGTAAAAGCGGACCTTATCCTTGAGACCCACCTCTTTGATGGCGTCGAGGAAGCGGAGCGTGCCGATGCCGTCGACTTCCGCGGTGTACTCCGGGACTTCGAACGAAACCTTCACGTGGCTCTGCGCGCCGAGGTTGTAGATCTCGTCCGGGCCGATCTTCTCAAGCAGACGGTTGAGATTTGACGAATCGGTGAGGTCGCCGTGGTGGAGGAAAAGCTTCTCGTCGAGAATCTCGGGATCGCGGTAGAGGTGGTCGATCCGCTCGGTGTTGAAACTGCTGGAGCGGCGAATCATCCCGTGGACTTCATAGCCCTTCGCGAGCAGCTGCTCGGCGAGGTAGGAACCGTCTTGACCGGTAATCCCGGTGATCATTGCTGTTTTCATAAAAGGTCGGAAGGTCTGAAGGTCTGAAGGTCTAAAGGTCTAAAGGTCTAAAGGTCTAAAGGTCTAAAGGTCTGAAGGTCGGAAGGTCGGAAGGTCGAGCGGTCGGAAGGCCTGAAGGTCTGAAGGTCTGAAGGTCGGGTGGTTAGGGAGGATTACACTTTTTTTCCCCAATCGCACCAGCGATTCGCTAACGACTCTTCGACTTTGGACTTTCGACTTTGAAATTTGAAATCCGAACCCCCTCCCCCCGCGTCAAAACCTCTCCGTGGCTTTCACGACCAGCGGGAGAACCTGGCGGGCGAATTTGTGCCAGCGGCGGAGCTTCGTGAGGCGGTTCGAAGCGAACGAGCGGTCCGGGCCGACGGGCAGGCGGTCCTTGGCTTGATCAAGACGAGCGAGGTGCCCTCCCCCGTTCTTGAGGTGCGGCTCGACCGTTCCCCGGAGGAAGCCGGTGGCGAGCCGCCTCAGCTCGATCTCCGCCACGAAATGGTCCCGTCGATCTCCCTCGACGCTCGCCACCTTGATCGCACCCAGATCGCGAAGCCACCGCAGTCCCTGGCTGGCCGATCCCTTGCTGATGCGGAGAGACTGGACGACGGCATCCAGGGGGAGTGGGCGGTTCGTCGCGTAGAGTAAGCCGTAGATCTGACCGACGGACCGCGGAAGGGCCACCGCGCGGGCCGCCTGGGAAAAAATGGCCACGCACTCTGATTGAAAGTCCGACAGTCCGTCCCCGGCTGGCGAGGCCTCCAAGACGCAGGAGCGGGTGGTTAACGCTTCCACCATTCCAGTGAATTGAGGTTACCCCGATAAATCTCGAGAAGCTGCCGCCCGTGGTGGCGATACCCGACACCCGTCGAAAGGCAACTGACTGGGAGTTTTTTCAAACTCAAGTTAGGAAACATTGTCAGGCCCCGTCTATCGTTCAAGAAAAACTGAACAAGATGGCGGATTGCCACCACGCGTGGAGCGGGGCGGGCCGTTTGCGATCAATCGTCTTCCCGATGTGGCTGCGGTTCGGCGGTGCTCCGCACAAAGGACCAGCCTGATTCGTGGCGGAACGATCGACTCCAGAGGACAACCTTCATCGGCCGGGGAGTCGGATGGACGCGACGGACATGGCCTAGCAGGTCGTCTCGGGCCGTTCGCCGCGAGTGAACGCCGGTCTACTCCGCGGCCGATTCTTCGCCTTGAGCCGGGGCACTGGACCGGATGTTCTGAAGGATTTCGCGGATCTCATCCGGCGACCGCCGTTCGTCGGCGGCGGTTTGCCGGAGCGTCTCGGTGACCGCGTCGGACCCGCCGTCGGCCGCCACACCCTGGCTGCGGAGGGTGGCGGTGAATTCCGCTGCCTCCTCCGGCGACATTTCGTTGCGGGCGGTGATTCGTTCGAGTTCCTCCTCGCGGGAGATCTCACCCGAGGCAATCGCCTTGGATCGATCGTACATCGCACGTTCCTCCGGCAGGAATTTGGACGTCGCGGCGGCCGCTTGCTCGAGGAACGGTTTGGCGGCTTCCGTCTGGCCGTCCGACGCGAGAATCGCGCCGACGTAGAGGGCCTTCTCCGGCTGGCGTTGTTCCGCCTCGGGGATGCGAGAGATCACTTCGACCGCTGCGGATGACTCGTCACTGAGCGCCAACGCCAGACCATAAGTGGTGACATAAAACGAATTGGCGGGATCGAAATCCGCGTTGTCGCGAGCCAGCTTGAGCAATTCCTCGAGGTCGCCTTGTTCCAGCAAGAGATTCATGAGAATCCAATCGTTACGCAGCCGGCGGTTGTCCGGATCGGCCCGCACGGCTCCCGCCAGGGCACGCAGGATGCCGGTCGAATTCCGGGAAGCCAGTTCGACTTTCAGAACTTCCGACCAGATTTCGGGCCGATTGCCCATTGAGGAAGCCAAAGCCCACAACGCAAGAGAATATCCCTCCCGCCAGCCTGCGGTGTCAGCCAATCGCGCCAGCACGTAGGCGGCGGCGGGGTTACTCTCCGCCAGAAAGATTGCCCGCTTCCACTCCGGAAGAGCACCGGAGGCCCCCCTTCGAAAGTCGCCGAGGGCGGTCTCGGAGACGTCGGTGAGTTCCGCTGAGAATGGATGGGGAGATTGCTCTCCCCGCAGAATGGCGAATGCCTTCGCCCAATCGCCTCCCTTGAGCGCGAGATCAAACCAAGCCGATTGGACCGGTGCCTGTTTGCTCACGTCCTCGGGAAGAGACTCGAACCAAGTCGTCAGGCGGTCGCTCATCCCGCGGGCGGCAAGGTAGTTCACGACCGCCGGAGTCGCGGCGGGGGTAGTCTCCGCAAAATCGAGAATGCCGGAGATCGAACCAGGCAGCGTGAAACTCTGGGACGCAAATTCGGTATCGAGAAAGAGAACCCAGTCTTCGGCCGCCACGTCGGGTGACTCGACGAGTTTTTCCGCAGTGCGATTGGCCGTGTAAAAATCTTGAGAAGCCAGGGCAAATCGAACCAGTTGACGGCGGGCTTCGGTTGCAAACTCGCCATCACCCTCCGCGAGAGTCTGCATGTCACTCTGCGCCTCCGTTCGCACCGCGAGATCCGGACTGACGGCGCGGACGCGGATGAGGTCCCAGCGAGCCTGCGCTGAATCGGGGTCCTGCTCGAGCAGAGCGAGGAGTTGTTTCTCCGCTTCGTCCCGATCATTACCGGCTAAAGCGACGGAGGCGGCCGCGCGGTGGAAACGCACGCTGTCGCGGACGGAAGCGGGAAGTTCGGACAGAGTCTGCTGCGCCTTCTCGATTCGGCCCAAGCGGATGCCGGCTTCGAGCAGTGAGAATTGGGCGTCGACGTCGCTGGGATCCAGCTGAACCGCTTGACTCCAGACACTGAACGACTCCGGAGACTCGATCTCGTCGAGGAAGGTGGCGACGCTTCGCCAGATCTTGGGATCCTTGGGTCGGGAGCGGATCGCCGTTCGGAACGCCAGCGAGGCCGCTTTGACGTCCCCGTTCCCGATGGAGATCTCGGCGATCCGGAGGGCGTTATTGGCCTTCCAAACTCGATAAACGGGTTTGAGGAGGAGCAGGCTTCCGTAGCCCAGGGGAATCGCGAGAACGATGAAGAGCAGGGCCAGCTTGTTCAGCAGACTGAGTTTCGAGAAGAACGCCTTGGCACGTGATAGGACGCTCCGTCGGCGCTTCCTGGACGGCGTTTTTACGGGTTCGGTGGTCATGCGAGGGGCGCTCAGGGCGGTGTCGCGAGCGTGGTCAAAAAATTACTTGAAACGCGCGCGGATCGCAAGGTCTTCCGGGATGGGCACCGAGCCGTAAATCCACTCCGGTTGGCTTTTCACTTGTTCTGCGCGTCCCCTCACCGATTCTCGTCGGCGAGATGTTTGATCAAGCTGGAAGGTATTGCATCACGGCGGCGCGGACCCTCCTGCTCGGGGCCATCGTTCTGGCTTCGGCGGATTATGGCCTGACGCGCGAATCGGGAATCACCCGCTTCAACCAATGGGCAGGCGTTACCTTCGTGGTCTGGCTGGTGGGCTTGATCTGCTCGCGCCGGCTGCCTCGCCTCCCGCTCTCGGTTTATCCCGGTGTCGTCGGCGTTTTGGTGGTCGGCGGACTGTCGACGGGGCTGGCGTGGGTTGGGGTTCTTTTGGAAGATCGATTTGATTATCCCGCCTACTACGACAAATGGCTGATCTTCGGGGCGATCGATTTCGAACTCGCAGTGGCGGCGATGATCCGGACCTCCGCCCTGCTGGGCGTCTTCCTGGTCGCGTTGGATCTCTTCTCGTCGAGGCGATGGACGCGAGCGCTCATCCTCACGTGGGCTGTCTCGGCACTGGGCATGGTCCTGTTCTTCGCGTTGCAGCGGACCGTCGGCGGGCCGTTTCAGCTTTCCAGTGAGTTATCGCCCCGAGTCCCGTTGGCGTTTGCTGGGTTTCGTTACTGGGGGAACGCGGCTTCTTACCTGAATCTGTCGTGGCCCCTCCTCGCGGCGGTCGCCGCTCACTTAATCTCGGCGGATCGCGCCAGAGGCTGGACGCTCTGGCTGGGCGCCGCCGCAATCGTGTTCGCGTCTCTGTTTCTGAACGTCTCGAAAGCCGGCAACTTTCTTGGTGCCGTCGGGGCGATCCTGTTCGCCGGGCTTCTCGGTGTGCAAGCGTATCGCCGGAGCGGGTCGGCGGCCTTCCGGATCTCCCCGGCGACCGTGCTCGCCTGCGTGATTCCCCTCGCCGTCATCGTGACGTCCCTGATCTACGCGCTGCCCAAAGAACGCTGGGAATCCTTGATGGCGTCGGACGCGTCGCGGGATGGACGTGTAGTCGCCTACGGCTATTTCGTTCAGATGCTCCCGGATGCGAGCTGGCTCGGGTTTGGTCCTGGGAATTTCAAGGTGGTTTATTGGGATTACGTCGGCCACGACCCGATCATGCGAACGACGCCGTTCTGGGTTGCCCACCAGGATTACCTGCAAACCGTGACCGAGTGGGGCTACGCGGGCACGGCGTTCTGGGCTTGGCTTTTCCTGATTCCCTCCGTCGCTCTAGCGCGGTTGGCCCTCGGTCGAGACCCGGGACTTCCCCGGCGAAGGGACGAGTACGCCTACAGTTGGACCGAACACCTTCGGCTGGCGTGGGAAGCGTTACCGGACGCGCGATCGCCCATCGTCGCGGTCGGTGCCTCCGTCGCGATCATCCTGACGGCGCTCCACGCCATCGTTGATTTTCCGATGCAGATCGCCTCGCTCCAGTTTTATTTCCTGCTCTGGATGGCACTCGGCTGGAGCTTGCTGGTGCCGAGTAGTGAGCGCAAGTCGGCTGAATGAGGCCGGGAGTTTGACGTCAATCCGTCGGCCCGGTGCGAAAGACAAGGCCCGGCAGCGCCCAAAGAACGGAGCACCCGCAGTCGATGCCGCCCGGATTGGCGGATCTCCTAGCCCGAGTTCCGCAGTTGGAGGAAGCGAATGCTGTAGGGATGGGGATCGGTGGGGATTTTCAAGGGATTTTCTCCACTACATTTTCGATAATTTTGGAACGTTTGGGGAGTTGGAGACCGAGGTGGGCCAGGAGCATGGCGACGTCGGGATCGGGTTTGGAGACGGTTCGCACGCGCAGCGGGAGGGTCTGATCGCCGCGGCGCACGGGGACGATGACGTCCATGGAGCGGATAGTGGCCACGGCGTTGATGAGCACGCGGGCGCTACTGCCGAGTCCTTTGCCGAGCATCCACATTTCCAGCGAACGCCAGAGGGCCAGACTCAGGAAGCAGACGAGCAGGTGGGCTTGAACTCGCTCGGTTTTGTGGTGGTAAATGGGTCGCAGTCCGATGTCGCTTTTGACGGTGCGGAAGGCGGCTTCGGCTTGGGTCAATTGGATATACCAGCGCCAGAGCTTGGCTGGGTCGGTTTCAGTGCAATTGGTTCGTAGCAGGTAGGCTCCGCGGGCCAGATCGGCGTGGGTGCCTGACTCGACCGGGCAACTCAGGCGCAGGCTGATGGCGTGGCCCGTCTTGTCTTTTTCGACGAGGACATCCACGAGCCGGGCGGCGGCGGGGTAGCGTCCGAGCCAGCGGCCGATGCGGCGACCGAGCTTTTCCTGATCGCTGGGCGCGACGGCGCGTTTGCCCAAGGCGGTATCGATCTTGCAAAGTTCGCGGGTGAGCGCGTCCATCTGGCGCTCGAGCATGGCACGTTCTTTGGCCGATCGGGCCTGAGAGCGGCAGAGGACGTAACGCTCGTCGCCCTGGCCGTCGGGGTGCTCGACCAGGCGGGCCTGGAGCTCGTCCTGGACGTCGACCCAGTTCTCCTGCTCGGCGAGTTCGACTTGAAAGTGCCGCAGCGAGGCTTTCGGTGTGCCGACGATGTAGTGCGCTTTGCGGGCTCGCAGGAAGTCGATGTTCTTCTCGCTGACCATGCCGCGGTCCATGACCCAGATGCGATCGGCCTGGCCGAAACGGTCTTCCATTTTGCTCACGATCTCCTCGACCGTGGTCACGTCGGTGCGGTTGCCGCGGAAGATTTCGAAATTCAGCGGCAGACCTTCGGGCGTGCAGACCAGACCGATGCAGACCTGCTTGCAGTCGCTGCGATTATCCCGACTGTAACCGCGGGCGGCTTGCTCGTTGCCCGGGACCGCGCCTTCAAAATACGTGCTCGTCACGTCGTAGAGCAAAAACTCGAACCGCACGCCGAACCAATCCCGGTAGCGTTCCATCAGGTGCTCGCAAAGCCGATCCTTGTGCGCGCCGAGGGCGTCCAGGCCCCGGTAAAGGCGGTCGTCGTTGATGAGTTGCGCGTCGATCCCGGTAAGATCCTCCATGGCCGTGCGGCCATACCACTCCTGGGCCAAACTCAGCTCCGAGGCCACTCCGCAGAACTTCCCCGCCGTGAGCACTGCGGCGACTTCCGACCACGGGATGCTTTCACGCCCGCCCTCCATAAGCTCGCCCAATAGCTCGTGCAGACCCAGGCGCCGCCACAGCGCCAACGCCAGATACACCCGCCCAAACTCCCGGACCCGCTCCACGCTCAACTGGCTCAAATCCGCCAACTCCCATCGCGGTCGAGCTTCGCCCCGCTTTCCATTTCGGTTTTGAGACTTCTCTCCCAACCGACCCTGTCGCGGACTCGGCGATCTCCCTTCCAGCAACGCTTCGATGTCTTCCCAGCCCGCCGACAGATCCTCTTCGCTCAGCTTCCCCAAGCTGGCGACCACCCGCTGGCGCGGTCCCCGCTCCGTTCGAACCGTCTCGCACAACGTCCAATACTCGTAATACTCCCCGCCGGATCGCTTACGGTTCTTGCGCAGAAACATGCCATAGCTTCTCCGCACCCTGACCGCCCCGCAATGGCCTCTTCTCCACTACATCGGCCTTCGCCTCGACCCTACTCTGTAAATCGCCGCCGCCCCTCAGCTCGTCACTCTGTAAACTTTTTTCTTAACCTTACCCAACTGCGGAACTCGGGCTAGGCTGGTTGGGTGGACTTGATCGGTCGATCACCGTAAGTCTGCCCCTGCTTCCCACCGTAGTTGTAGTAGCTGTACAGGTTGGCCTTCAAAGGAACCAGATTCAGGGCGACACCGTTGGCCGGACGGCCGCTGCGGGCCAGGAGATCGAGCGCACGCTGGACGTAACGGCGAGGGGTTTTGTGCGAGCGGATGACCAGCGCGATGGCGGTGAAGTGCGGGGCGAGACCGAGGGTGTCGCTGACCGCTAAGACCGGCGCGGAATCGACGACCACGCGGTCGAAGCGTCGCTCAGAAGACTTGAGAAGTTCTTCGACTCGTTCGCGGCGTCCGAGGAGTTCCGCAGGATTCGAATAGCGACGACCGGCGGTGATAACCGACAGCCCGGGAACTTCGGTCTCGCGGACGATCTCGTCGAACTCCGCCCGCCCAATCAAGTAATCGGCCAAGCCGAGCGCCCCCTCGCTACCGAACAGGCGACTCTCCAAGGTGGGTTTGCGCAGATCGGCATCGATCAGAATGACCTTCGCATCCTGCTGCGCGAGAGCGAGGGCTGCGTTCGCGGAACAGAATGACTTGCCCTCCCCCGGCACGGCGCTCGTGATCAAGATTCGCCGCTGAGTCCCCTCGAGCATCTGCATGGACGCCCGGAGAGTCCGGAACGCCTCACTAACGGTCGAATGGGAATCCTCCAGCAATGCCAATCGCAGCTCGCTTTGGAGCGGAGCACCGGACTTGGCGGAAGACTTCTTCCTGCCACGGTTCGCCTGGGAATTCGCCATCTCCGGGATGGCGGCGAGGACCGGTAAGGCGAGAAGTCGTTCGGCCTCGTCGACGGATTTCAGCGAAGTATCGAGCAGCGCAATCAAGAAAATCACCCCGCCGGCGAGAGCGAGCGAGCCGAATGCCGCCAAAGCCACCACGACGAGCACCCTCGGCTTGATCTGATACGCGGGCGAGGCTGGGTCGACGGTCTGGAGGAAGACCGGCTGACTGCGGGCTTGGGAGGACTCGGAACTCAGACGCTCCAGGACGGCTTGGTAGGCCATGCGATTGGCCTCGATTGTCCGCTCCAACATCGACGACTGAATCGCCAGATCCTTGACGTTGAGGGTCTTCTTTTCCTGAGCTTTCGTCTCGCGCTCGAGGCTGGCTTCATTCTGGAGAGCAGCGCGGAGGGTTAGCTCCAAACTCCGCGGGGCTCGGAGAGCCTCCGCGTAGAGCGCTTCTTGCAGAGCCGCTTGCTGGCTCGATGGCTCGATGAGGGCCGGATTCCTCGAACCGTAGCGTTGCTTGAGCGCGCTGATCTGGGCTTCCAATTCGTTGAGTTGGCTCCGGAGCGACTGGATCTCGGGAAGCTGGGCGACACTGGCGATCTGCAGCAGAGCCTGGGGATCGTCCCGGGCGGACTTGACCTGTTCGAAATCGCTCTCCAGCTTGAGGCGATCCGCCTTCGTCACGGTCAGGCGGGAGTTCAACTCTATGAGTTGGCCGGCGATGATGTTGAGTTCGCTGTCGACGGAGACGCTGTCGAGCTTCTGCGAATACTCCGCCAGCTTCTGCTCCGAATCTCGAAGGTTGGCTTCGAGACGATCCTTCTCGTTCATCAGGTAGGCAAGGTTAGCGCCGGCACTGTTAAGCCGCTGCTCGCCATCGAGAGCGATGTATTCCCGAACGAGAGTCGCCACGACCTCCTGAGCAAGTCCCTCATTTGGGTGGTCGAAGGTGACGTTGAGAAGTCGGGTTCCCCGCACGACATCGGCCCCAACGTCGTCCATGAGGATCTCGATCGCGTCATCCTCCGTGCGATCCTCGGCGGGCGTCCCCGGACGAAAGAACTCCGGACGATCCACAAGGTCGAGCTTCTGCACCACCCGTCCCATCAAAGATCGGCTCAGAAACCCGCGCTGAATCGTTCCCAACATTTCCAAGCTGCGCAAGTCCTCCATTCCAGCCGTCGTCCCGAAACCCAAGGTCGGAGCGGCATCGAGGACGCGCTGCTCGACCTTGAGCAGTGCGTACGACTGATAGATCGGAGTTGCGACGTTAAGATACGTGACGGCAGCGATGCCGCCTGCAATCAGGAAGAGAAGAACAACCCAGAAATATTTTCGCAGCGTCGCGAGGATGCGGCCGAAATCAATCGAGATCCCCTCGTCCGCTTCGTAATCGGGACCGTGGTAGCCCGCGCGCTCGCCAGACGACTCAGTTTCGGTGGGATCGGAATGCACGGCTTAAAACAAACTTTCCGGAACGGTGATAAGATCCTGGTCGCGGACGAGGAACTGGCGACCTTCCGGAGTGAGGAGGTTGACCTTGTACTCCGTGATGCCGGCAGCATCCGTCCGGGTGACGGTGACGCCGCGCAGGTTCCCGATGCGGGTATCGCCACCCGCCATCGCGACAGCCGTTGGCAGGGTCACGCGCTCCTCGGACGGGATCTCGTAACTACCCGCGGCGTTGACCTGTCCGAAGATCGTGAAGCGCCGCGGCGAGTATTCCATGATGCTGACGGTGACTTGGGGGTTCACGAGGTAGTCGCCCTTTAACCGCGCGGCGATGGAGTCTCCGGCCTGCTCGACCGTCTGGCCGCCGATCTTGACCCGCCCGACGAGCGGAAAATTAATCGTTCCGTCCTGGCCGATCCGCTGTTCGGACGCCATGTCCTCTTCCTGGAAAACCAAAACCCGGACGATATCGCCCGGGCCGAGGCGGTAGTTTTTCAAGTCACCAGAAGTCACCCCTGAATCAAGAGGGATTCGCCGCTCCTGGATCGGGGCCGAGCAGCCACTCAATCCAAACAGGAGGATCGTCGCGAAAAGGGGGACCAAGCCGTGGTCGACCAAATACTGCTGGGGAAAGGATGGCGGTCGCGGCACGGATTAGGCGGTGAGAGTGAGAGTGGGCTACGAATTGGTCAAGTCAGTCCGTGTTTCCGTGTCCCGGGCTGCCAGCGTGGGACGTTCCCCGGTAGCCACCCGTCACAGGGAACGATAAAGGGCAAAAGATTCTCTCTTCCGCCCCCTATCAGAAACCCACTGCGCGATCGAAACCTCTAGACGAGGCCGAACTCGGAGAAGCTCGTCGACGCCTGGTACGGAGTCGGCGTCGGCGTTGGCTCGAATCGCTCCTCGACGCGCTCGATTGCGCGCTCGATGCGCCTTTGAGCAGCTGCGGAAATGGTTCCCTGCGCCGCAGCGCGATTCAGAACGCGATCAAAGACTCGCTTCTGCTTAGCCAGCTGGCGCTCCAAAAGAACCAGCGTGTATTTAAAAGCCGCCGTCCGGTAGTAACGCTTGGCCCGTTCTGGATCGAGCTTCACGAGTTTCGTGGAGAACCGATTCACCTTGCCTGGTCGGCTGGCTCGATTCTCAAGGCTTTTGAGCTTTTTGAAGAAGCGATTGATCTTTTTTTTGTCGTTGTTCTGCGCTGAAGCGGTGGCCGGGACGAAGGCGACGGCAACGGCCGTGGCGAGAAGAAGTGCGGCGAATTTTTTCATAGCAATAGATGTATAAGTAGAGAGATTTTTGGTTTCGTCAAGGTCGCGTGGCTCAGCTTACTGATTATTTTTCCAATGCGCGTTTCAAGGTTGAGCACACGACATTCTTGCTCAACTCAAGCAAGTGAAATACCAGACACCCTTTTGATGGGAAGAAAAGAATTTCATCGAATGACAAATCGGTGTTTCCCCTACGCGAGCAATTGATCGGCTCCGGCGCGGAGGGTGACGACCGCTGGGTTTCGTAGTTCGGCCTTGTTGTAGATCTGCGGAGAACCGTCCAGTTGGCGGAGGGTGCCGCCGGCGGCGCGGACGATGGCGTGGGCGGCGGCGGTGTCCCATTCCATCGTCGGAACATCGCGGAGATAAATGTCGGCCGCTCCTTCCGCGACGAGGCAGAACTTGAGCGAGCTCCCCATGCTGCGGAAGGCAGCGTTCGGGTAGCGGTCGGCGAGTTCGCGGACGGCGGGTCCCGCGTGGTCCCGGCTGGCCACGAAAGTGGGATTGTCGCCTTCGCGGTAGGTCCCGCCCTTGATGGGCGTGGCATCGGCGTCGCCGAGTTGCTTCCAGGCCGACCCGTCTGCGGCCCAATACAGGAGGCCCGTCGCTGGCGCGAACACGACGCCGACGGTCGGAACGCCGTCCTCGATGAGACCGATGTTCACGGTGAATTCGCCCGTTTGCTTGATGAATTCTTTGGTTCCGTCGAGCGGATCGACGAGCCAGAAGCGGGTCCACCCGGCTCGCTCGGCGTGGGCCGGGTGTTCCCCTTCCTCCGAAATGATTGGAATCTCCGGCGCCAACAGTTCGAGCGCTTTCACGATGTGGGCGTGTGACGCGCGGTCGGCGAGCGTGAGCGGGGAATCGTCGGCCTTTTTCTCGGCGGGAATCGGTTTCCCGTAGTGGGAGAGAATGATCGCGCCCGCCGCACGGGCAATCTGAAGGAGGTCGTCGATCATCGCCGGGCGTTAGACGATCATGCCGGCGGCGACGGTCTCGTTCGTTTGTTGGTTGATGAGAACGAACGAGCCGGTGATGCGATTGCGGCGGTAGGAGTCGTGAATGAGGGGGGACGCCGTGCGGAGGCAGATGCGGCCGATATCGTTCATCTCGAACGTGCGCTCGTCTTCGACCTTGTGGAGCGTGTTGATGTCGACGAGATACCGGATCTCACGGACGATGGCTTGAGTCTCGCGCGTCGTGTGGCGGATGAGGTATTTGCCCCGGAGCTGCATGGGGGTCTGCGAGAACCAGCAGATCATGGCTTCGATGTCCTGGGAGACCTTCGGCGGATTGTTGGGCTTGGCGATCATGTCGCCGCGGGAGATGTCGATCTCGTTGGCGAGGGTGAGCGTCGTCGACTGAGGAGCGAAGGCTTCGTCGAGATCGCCGTTGGCGGAATGAATGCCCTTGATCGTGGTCGCAAAGCCGGAGGGGAGGCAGACGACGTCGTCGCCGGGCTTGAAGACGCCGCCGGCGACGCGTCCGGCGTAACCGCGGTAGTCGTGATGTTCCTTGGACTGCGGGCGGATGACCCACTGGACGGGGAAGCGGGCGTCGACGTGGTTGTGTTCGCCGCCAACGTAGACGGTCTCGAGGAAATAGAGGAGGGAGGGACCCTGATACCACGGCATGGTGGTGGATTTATCGACGACGTTGTCGCCGTTGAGCGCGCTGATCGGGATGGTCGTGATGTCGACGAGGCTGTCGAGGCGCGAGGCGAAGGATTTGTAATCCTCGACGATCCGGGTGTAGACGGCTTCGTCGTAGTCGACGAGGTCCATCTTGTTCACGCAGACGACGACGTGCTGGATCTTGAGGAGATCGGCGATGAACGAGTGGCGCTTGGTCTGCTCGATCACGCCCTTGCGGGCGTCGATGAGAATGATGGCCAGATTCGCCGTCGAGGCGCCGGTGACCATGTTGCGCGTGTACTGAATGTGGCCGGGGGTATCGGCGATGATGAACTTGCGTTTCGGGGTCGCGAAGTAGCGGTAGGCGACGTCGATGGTGATGCCTTGTTCGCGCTCGGCTTTGAGGCCATCGGTGAGGAGCGCGAGATTGACGGTGGCGTCGCCGCGGCGCTTGGAACTCTCCTCCATGGCGGTCATTTGGTCCTCGAAGATGCTCTTGGAATCGTAGAGGAGGCGACCAATGAGGGTCGATTTGCCGTCGTCGACGGATCCGGCGGTAGTGAAGCGTAGAATGTCCATGGTTATTTAGCCGCGAAGAGGCGCAAAAAGCTCAAAAGGGTTTTGATAGGGCGAATTTCTTTACTTCCAACTTGGGCGCTCCAAAGTTGATCAAGAGACCATGCTCGATGCCAGTGGCTCTGAGGTAGCCGAGGATTTGGGCGGTGTGCTCGGCTGCGAGACTGCGGGCTGCCTTGATTTCAACTAACAGCATCTCCTCAACGAATAAGTCTGCGAAAAAATCTCCCAAAAGCGTGCCGTCTTCATCACGGACTGGGATGGCATACTGAGACGCGGCTTGGATACCTGATTTCTTGAGGCGGTTTTCCATTCCCCGCTCGTAAACCTTTTCCAGATGTCCAAAACGTAAAAAGCGATGCAACGAGAACGAAGTCTCGCGAACCTTGTCACAAAGAGCGAACACCTCCTTATCGGTCATCTTTTGAGCCTTTTGCGCCTCTTTGCGGCTAGAAATAACCTTCCCGTTTGCGGTCTTCCATCGAGGTTTCGGAGCGTTTGTCGTCGGAGCGGGTGCCGCGTTCGGTTTGCCGGGAGGCGGCGACTTCTTCGATGATGTCGTCGAGGGTGGCGGCGTGGGATTCGACGGCTCCGGTGCAGGTCGCGTCGCCGATGGTGCGAAAGCGGACGACCTTGCGCTCGACGAGTTCGCCCTCCTGCGGCTGGAGGAAGTCGGTGACCGCCAGCATCGTGCCGTTGCGAACGAACACGTCGCGCTCGTGCGAGAAATAGAGGGACGGGAGGTCGATCTCCTCGCGCTGAATGTAGAGCCAGACGTCCATCTCGGTGAAGTTCGACAAGGGAAAGACGCGGAAGTGTTCGCCCTCGCTCTTGCGCCCGTTGAAGAGATTCCAGAGTTCGGGACGTTGATTCTTCGGGTCCCACTGGCCGAATTCGTCACGGTGGGAGAAAAAGCGCTCCTTGGCGCGGGCCTTTTCCTCGTCCCGCCGGCCGCCGCCGAGGCAGGCGTCGTATTGGTTCGTCTCGATGGTATCGAGCAGGGTGACGGTCTGGAGTTTGTTGCGGGATGCGTTGATGCCCTTCTCCTCGACGACGCGGCCTTCGTCGATGGACTGCTGGACGGAACCGACGACGAGTTCCGCGCCGAGGCGTTCCACGTAGGCGTCGCGGTAGGTCATCGTCTCTTCGAAATTGTGACCCGTGTCGACGTGGACGAGCGGAAACGGCAGCTTCGCCGGCCAGAAGGCCTTGTGGGCGAGGTGCGCCATGAGGATGGAATCCTTGCCGCCGGAAAAGAGCAGGGCGGGCTTGCGGAACTGCGCGGCGGTCTCGCGGAGGATGAAAATGGCCTCGGCCTCGAGTTGGTCGAGATGGCTCAGATTATAGTCGGGCATCGGAAAGAGCGGAGGATATTCAGAGTCGGGAGGTCAAAAGTCAAAGGTCAAAGGTGAGGTAGAAGGTCAGCTTGCCCCCTCCAAGCGGCGCGAGGCGCGTGACCGAACCTTCCGACCATTCAGACCTTCGCCCCGACAAAGTCGACGAGTCGCGCGGCGCAGGCTTCGGCGGTGTCCGCCTCGGTGTCGAGGAGGAGGTCCGGGGTGGTCGGCTCCTCGAAGGAACTGTCCTTGCCCGTGAAGTTGGCGACACCCCCGGCGGCCGCCTTCTGGTAGAGACCTTTCGGGTCGCGCGCGGCACAGGATTCGAAGGAGGCGCGAACGTAAATCTCGTGGTAGGTCGGGCCGACGATTTCTCGGGTCATGGCGCGGAAGTCGGCGCGCGGCGTGATGAGGGAGACGAAGGTGATGACGCCGGCGCTGGCGAAGAGTCGGGCGACCTCGGCGGTGCGGCGGATGTTTTCGCGGCGGTCGTCGTCGGTGAAGCCGAGGTTGGAATTCAACCCACTGCGGAGATTGTCGCCGTCGAGGATCACGGTGAAGCGTCCGGCGTCGTGGAGGGTTCGCTCCGCCGCATTGGCGATGGTGGATTTCCCCGAACCCGAAAGACCGACCATCCAGAAGACGCCCCCGCGCTGACCGAGCAGGCGCTCCTTGTCGGCGGGAGTCAGAAATCGATGGAACTCGGTGTGGATGTTCTCCTGCATGGGACGGGTAGTTCTAGCGGGTGAGAGGGATCGGCGTCAAAGCGGGATCTCGCCAGTGCGACGCCGGAGTCGGTAGCCTCGCGCCGATGACGACGAAGGAAAGGGCGGAAGGGATCGCGACGGCGGCGGGTGCCGTGGCGGATTTGCTGGGGGCGGTGACGGCGGATGGACTACTGGAAGTCGTCCGGCTGGAGTTGGGGGCGGCGGAGATTCTGGACGGGTTCGCTGCATACGGTGCGCACCGAGCGAAGGCCGTGGCTCCGGAAGTCATCCTGCACGTCGTGAGTGGGAACACGCCGCACGGGGCGCTGCAAAGCCTCATCCGGGGGTTGCTGCTCGGGGCGCGGAATCGGGTGAAGCTGCCTACGGGCGGGCTGAAGGAGGTGGCGGTGTTCGTCGACGGCTTGCCGGAAGAGCTGCGCGGGCTGGTCGAGATGACGGAGGTCCTCCCGGGGGATTGGTTGCCGGAGGCCGGGGCGGTGGTGGTTTTTGGGACCGACGAGACAGTGGCGGAATTTCGCCGGCGGACGGCGAACGGGGTTCCGTTTCAGGCCCACGGTCACCGGGTGAGCTTCGGGGTCGTCTTCGGCGATGCGGGCGGGGAGGCGGCGGCGCGGGCGGCGCGGGACGTCTCGTTATTCGATCAGCAAGGGTGTCTTTCGCCCCACTGTCTCTACGTCGCCGAGAGGGAGGGCCTGACGGCGCGGGGCTTCGGCGCGGATCTCGCCCGGGAGCTGGCGGCATTTAACGCGCACACTCCCCGGCGGAAACTGGGGATCGGGGAGGCGGCGGAGATCGTGGACCTGCGGGCGAGTTACGCCTTCCGGTCGGCGGGCGACGTGCGAACGCAGATGTGGGCGAGCGAAGGTGGAACGGATTGGACCGTGGTGTACGAAGAAGATCCGTGGTTCGCGACGTCGCCGTTGAACCGCTTTGTTTTCGTGAAACCGCTGCCGGAGGATCTGGGATCGGCGATGGCCCCGGTGGCGCATTGGCTCGCGGCGGTCGGGATCTGGCCGGTGACGGAGGGTGGGGCCACGGTCGTCGCCGGGCTTCCGGTGTCGCGGATCTGCGCGCTCGGGCGGATGCAGGCACCCGCGTTGACGTGGCACGCGGAGGGCGGGGGGAATTTAGCCTCACTCGTAAAGTGGGTTGATTTTGAAACGGTTTGCGATTAGTAGTCCGCTCCCGCATGGCAAAAGAGGAAGCAATTACCAGTCAAGGCGTCGTGACCGACGTGTTACCCGGCACGATGTTTCGTGTGAAACTGCCGAACGGTCACCTCGTTCTGGCTCACATCTCGGGGAAGATGCGCAAGCACTTCATCCGGATCGTTCCCGGCGATGCCGTGACGATTGAGCTTTCTCCGTACGATCTGACGAAAGCGCGCATCACCTTCCGCGAAAGCGGACGGCCGCCGCGGCAACGCCGATAGGCCACCGTGGCCGGGCAGATCGTTCCCCCGAACGTCGCCGAGTTGTTTCGGCAGGGGGCAGACGCGTTTGGAGACCGGGCCGCCTTTGCTTCGCGGGGCGAGGATGGGGATTTTTTGAAGTGCAGCTACGCCGAGCTTTATGAGGCGGGTCTCGAGCTGGCGACCGGGCTGATCGAGCTGGGGGTCGCAGCGCGCCAGCACGTGGGGTTGCTCGCGGACAACCGCTTGGAATGGATGATCTGCGATTGCGCCGTGCAGATCGCCGGTGCGGTGGACGTGCCGCGGGGGACGGACATCACCGTCGACGAGGTGCAATACATCCTCGACCACGCGGACGTGGAAGTCGTGATCGTCGAGAACGTGGCGATGCTGGCGAAGGTGCGGGCGGGAGATTTGCCGCGGTTGCGGGAGGTGGTCGTGATGGACGGAAGCGCGGCGGAGTTGAACGGGGCGCGGAATCTGGCGGACGTGCGGGCAACCGGGCGGCGGCTGCGGGAGGGGGGAGACCGGCGGGCGGAGGAGCGGCTCGCTGGCATCCAGGCGGAGGATCTTTTCACGATCATTTACACGTCCGGCACGACCGGAACTCCGAAGGGTGTGCAGCTCACGCACGCGAACATGGTGTCACAGATTCGCAATCTCCCGTTTGCGTTTCGGGTCGGCGACCGCTCGCTCTCGATCTTGCCGATCTGGCACAGCTACGAACGGGTGTTTGAGGTCCTGGCGATGAGCTGGGGCGTCTGCACTTATTACACCAGCTTGCGGCACATCGCGGCGGATCTCAAAACGGTGAAGCCAAACATCATGGTCTCGACGCCGCGGCTCTGGGAGAGTCTCTACCTCAAGATCATGGCGAACGTCGCGGCGGCCCCGCCGTTGCGACGGGCGCTCTTCCGGCTGGCGACGGCGAGCACGGAACGGGTGCACCGGGCGCAGCGATTTTTTGTCGGCCAACAGCTCGACGTGACCGGGAGGTCGGGGCGCGAGTGGGTGGTCGCGGCGGTGGGGCACGCGGTGGGCCTGGCGGTGTTCACCCTCCCGCACCGGGTGTTGGATCCGATCGTGCTGCGGAAGGTGCGGGCGATCGTGGGCGGGGAATTTCGGGGCACGATCAGCGGGGGGGAGCGTTGCAGCGGCACGTGGATGAATTTTTTAACTTCATCGGAATCCCGGTGCTGGAAGGCTACGGACTCACGGAGACGACGCCGGTGCTCGCGGTGCGAACGTGGGATAATCTGGTGATCGGGTCAGTCGGTGCGCCCTACCCGGAGACGAAAATTCGGATCGTCGATCTCGAGACCGGGGCGGTGCTCTACCCCGATCCGTCGCGGCGGGGCGGTGGCCGCGGTCTGCGCGGGGGGATCCACGCGAGCGGGCCACAGATCATGAAGGGTTACTACAAGGACCCGGAAAACACCGCGCACGTGCTGCGGGACGGTTGGCTGAATACCGGGGATATCGGGATGGTGACGTTCAACGATTGCCTCAAAATCCTGGGGCGGTCGAAGGATACCATCGTGCTGCAGAGCGGGGAGAACGTGGAGCCGGTGCCGATCGAAGGGAAGCTGATGCAGTCCGAATTGATCGATCAGTGCATTGTCGTCGGGCAGGACGAGAAGTGTCTCGGCGCGTTGATCGTGCCCACGCTGGGGAACTTCGCCGCGGCGGGCGTGGACGTGGAGTCGATGGAGGAATTGTTGGGCGATGAACGGGCGCGGGAAATCGTGATGGCGGAAGTGCGGCGGTTGGTCTGCGGGGAGACGGGATTCAAGCCGTTCGAGCGGGTGGTGGTGTGGCGGTTCGTCCCGAAGGCGTTTGAGATCGGCGACGAGATGACGGCCACGCTGAAGCTGAAGCGGCACGTGATCACCGACAAATACGCGGGCTTGATCGGCGAGATGTTCCGGGGAGGTTGAGTCGCTTTCGCGGATGGGTCAGGCCGCGGTGAGCTGGGTCTGGATTCGCTCGCAGACGGTGATGAGCGCGCGGCGGAAGGGGATTGCGCGTGCGCTGAAGTCGCGTTGGTGGGTCTCGTAGGTTGCGCGGCCTGCGGGGGTTTCGATGGGGATGGGATCGAAGCCGAGGGCCGTCAAGTCGTAGGGGCTGGCGCGCATGTCGATCTCGCGGATGTCCCGGGCGAGGGCGAACGTGTCGGCGACGAGTTCGGAGGGCGTGAACGGACTGAGTTTGAACGCCCATTTGTAGAGGTCCATGTTCACGTGGAGGCAGCCGCTTTGTTCCAGATCGGGCACGGTGTCCCGCGCGGGTTGGAGGCGGTTCAGTGGGCGGGCTGCCGGGGTGAAGAATCGGAAGGCGTCGAAATGCGTGCAGCGGATCGGATGCGACTCGACGACGGTGGCGACGGCGTCCGCGGTGAGCCGGAGCGGGTGGGCCGCGTGACGGAGATCATCCGAGCGGTGGACCATCGCCCATTCGTGCAAGCCGGCGCAGCCGTAGAAGGGCGGGCGGGCTTCGATGGATCGGAGGAGATTGGCGATCCAGACGACGGCTTCGCGACGGTTGGGATTGAGTTCGTTGGGGGTGGCGGTGGTGAGGCCTCCGGGGGTCGTCCGGTAGAATGGCAGGTCGGAAAATTCGGCGGCTCCCTCGAGGGCGAAGCCGAGGCCGGGGTGCCAGCGCCGAAGGTGGGAGGGGCGGTGGTGGTAGTAGTCGAAAAGGAAGTCGTGAACCGGATGCTTTTCGCCGCGGCTGGTGCGGGCGAGGTGCGGGGTAATCCACGCGTCGACCCGGGCGTGATGGGCGGTTTGGCGGGCTTCCCAGGCTGGGCGGCCGAGGGTTTGCATGCAGAGATTGTTCGCCCGTCCGGCTCTTATCCTACGCGTGTGTCCCGGGCTGGAAGCCCGGGACGGCAGGCTGGAAGCCTGCGCTCCCAGTTGGTCTATCTGAGGAAGGAGCTGCTTTGGGTGGGTTTGGGCTGGGAGGCAGGCTCGTCCGTCCCCATCGAATCGATGTTGAGGAATGGGACCGCGCCGGAACCCGAGATCTTCGGAAGTGCTCCGTCCCAGGCTTCGACCGAGCGGAGTTCGATGATGGCCGGATTGTCGCGGAGGGCGGCGGCCTCGATCCGGATCGCTTCGGCGCGGGCCTCGGATTCGACCTTCGTCGAGTAGGCCCTCGCGTCGGCGGCGAGCTTGACCTCGGCTTCGCTGGCTTCGGCCTGCGTGACGCGCATGAGTTTCTCGTTCTTCGCGCGGAGGGCTTCCTGCTCGGCTTTGACCTTGGATTCGATCGCCTTATTGAATTCTTCGCTGAAGACGAAATCGGTGATCGCGACGTTGGCAAGGGTCACGCCGTTTTGAATGTCTTTGTCGGCGAGCGTTTTCGCGATGAATTCCTCGATGGCTGCCTGGATGGCGTTCTTCACTTCGGCGCGTTTCGTGACGAGTTCTTCGGCGGTGTATTTCGCGGTGACGGCTTTGACGGATTCCTGAATGGCGGGTTCGACGAGGGCAGCGGAGACTTTGCGGGTGTCGCCGATGCGTTGGAACATGAGGGGGGCGAGTTCACCGTTGACGGAATACGTGACGTTGACCTCGGTCGAAACCGTCTGGAGGTCGCGGGACGCGGCGGTGGATTTCGCGTTCGTCGGCATGAGGCGGATGTCAATTTGTTCGATGTCGTCCATGAAAGGTCGCTTGAAATGGAGGCCTTCGGGGAGCGAGTTCGGCTGGACGGCGCCGAGACGCTTGACGACGCCGACGTGACCGGCCTGGACGACGACGAACGCGCCGGCGACGATGAAGAGAAGGAACGCCAGAACGACGATGATCGGGACGATGGCGGAGTAGGCGGCGTTGCCGGCCAGGGAGTGGTGGGGTTTTTTCATGAGGTAATTAGGAAGCGGTAGCGGTCCGGGCTTTGCGGGCAGCGATGAACGACCGGACGCAGAAGACGACGTAAATAGTGAGAATGATGCCCATGCCGAGTTGCATGTAAATGGCGAGCGGGCGGAGAAGTTCTTCGCCGGAGATGAGCTTGGGGATCGACATGGCCAGTCCGCCGATCCCGCCGAGGAGTCCGAGGAGGACGGCGACGTGGGCGAAGATCAAGTTCATGATGCCTCCGAGACGAGCGAGAGCGGCGCAGATGATCAGGACCATCCCGACGCCCGCCGGGATGAGGGCGGTGGGATGCTCAGCGCCGGTGCCTAGATAGCCGCCGAGGCCGAGAAGAATTAGCAGAGTTCCGAAGGTGGTGGTGATTGCAGTCATTTGGATTGGTTGCGAGGAGCGGGGAGCTTACGGGCGGACGATTGGAAGGGCAACCGTAAGCGGAAACCGCATTTGCGGAAATTTTACGCCTGCCGCGGGGATCCGGTTGGCGTCAATCAACCGGGGGCGGCGCGCCAGGGATGGCGCTGGTCACCGAGTGAGCTCGATGGCGACGGGGCAATGGTCGCTGCCAGCGACGTCGGGATGGATGGTTGCCGTTTTCAGGCGGGAGCGAAGGCGCTCCGAGATGAGGAAATAGTCGATGCGCCAGCCGACGTTCCGGGAGCGGGCCTGGTTCAGGTAGCTCCACCAGGTGTATTGTTGAGCGGCGTCGGGGTGCAGGGCGCGGAAGGTGTCGATGAACCCGGCGGCCAGGAGATCGTCCATGCAAGCGCGCTCCTCGGGGGTGAAGCCGGCGTTCTTGACGTTGCTCCGCGGGTTGGCGATGTCGATCTCGCGGTGGGCGACGTTGAGATCGCCGCAGACGATGACGGGTTTCGCCGTGTCGAGGCGCTGGAGGTAGGCGCGAAACGCCGGCTCCCAAGCGGTCGTGCGGTAGTCGAGGCGGAGGAGGCCTCGCTTGGAATTTGGCGTGTAAACGTTAACTAGATAATGATCGGGAAATTCGAGCGTGAGCACGCGGCCCTCGGCGTCGTGCTCGGGGAGGTCGATCCCCTTGGCGACGTTGAACGGGCGGATCTTGGTGAAAATGGCGGTGCCGGAATATCCGGGTTTGTCGGCGGGATTCCAGTGAAGTTGGTAGCCGTCCGGCCAGACGACTTCGGCGACCTGATCGGGGCGGGCTTTGATTTCCTGCAGACAAATGACGTCGGCACCAGATCGTTCGACGAAGCCGAGAAAATCCTTTTTGAGGACGGCGCGGAGGCCATTAACGTTCCAGGAAATCAGACGCACGGCAGGCTCAGGAGAGGTCGAAACGGAAATCGGCGGACACCGCGTGATGGTCGGAGCAGACGGTCGGGATGACCTCGGATCGGGTGACGCGGAGGCCGGAGTTGAAGAAGAGATGGTCGGTAACGAACGGTTGGTGACGCCACGTGATCTGCGAGTTCTGCGCGGTTTCGTAGCCGGCGGCACGGTATTGCTCGACGAGATGCTCGGTCGGTGCGCAGTTGAAATCCCCGCCGCACAGGGTGGGTCCTTCGCTCGCACGAAGGGCGGCGTCGACCCGGTCGCGTTGGCCTGGGTACTCGGTGCTGGTGGACCCGATCATGAAAAACGCCTGGAGGTGCGTGTTGACGAGCTGAACCGACTGTCCGGCGATCCTGGTCTTGGCGGTAATCAGCTGGCGGTGAGAGGGACAGCGCGTGCGACCCTCGAATTCGAACGTGATGGGCGCGGCGGGGAGTTCGATGGTTTGGAAATCGACCAAGGGGCTGCGGGAAAAAATGGCGAGCGCGATGCCGAAGGGGAGTTCGTCGGGATTGACCGGGGGGTAAGCGAAAACCGAGTGGTAGCTATCGAGCGCTTCGGCGATCCGCGTGAAATTTGGCGGTGGATCGACTTGCTCGCCGCCGGGGAGGGCGCGCTCGACCTCCTGGAGCAGATAGATGTCGTGCGGGTTGTCCTGGAGGAACGCGATGGTGTCTTCGAGCCGGACGGGAAGCTCGGAGCGGTTCGTCCGGGTCCCAAGCCTGGCCGAACTGCATGTTGAAGGTCATGGCGCTGAATTTCACGGGCGGCTGATAGCTCCAGACTCACAATTTCCGAGTGGCGGAGTGAGGTCGGTATAGACGGGGGAACGGGGATTGGCAACCCCGGCAAACCGGCGACTCGACGGGATAAAAGATCGGTTCAAGCGGGAGATCTCCACCGTCGGGCAATCAGCGCAGCTGGAGGACGCGCACGAGTTCGCACCCTTCACGACCTTCGTATGAGTGGTTGGGAACGTACTCCTCGAGCATCTCGAAAGTCGGTCCGAACAGCTCGTCGAGTTCCGCTTTCGTGGTGCCAAAAGGGGGGCCGCCGTCCCGGTCACCGACGTCGAGGTAGAAGATCGCGAGCAGGCGCCCACGCGGCACGAGGGAGGCCGCGGCCGCGCGAACGTAGGTGGACCGGAGGCTCGGATGAATCGCGCAGAAGCACGTGTGTTCGAAGACCCAATCGAAGGCCCCGACCAGCTCGGGCGGAAGCGCCAGGAAGTTCGCCAGCCGGTAGCGTTCGCCGCTGACGCGCGGTTGGTCCTCGGCGTAATTGATGGCACTCGGGGCGATATCGAGCCCGATCACCGTCTCGACGCCGGAGCGAGCAATCGCGCGCACGTCATGACCCGTGCCGCATCCCGGCACGAGCACTTTGCCGGAGAGAGAGTTCTTTCCCAACCACTCCACGAGCGGCGGGGCGGCGAATCCCTTCTCCCAAGGTGTGTCGTGGGATTGGTAGCGCGCTTCCCAATCAACGCCGGGTCCAGCGGCTGCCAAGGGCGACGGTGTATTGGAATTTGCGGGAGTGCTCACGGATCAGGAACGGGATGTCGACACGATGTTTCAGATCGAAAGTCGGGGCGAGGATGGATTGCAGAGCTTCAAAACTCGGACCCGTCGCCGGCGTCGCACCGATCCAACGCTCCGGCGGGGTGTAGTCGCTCATCCAGGTGAACGGCGTCGTGAGAAGGAGCTGG
Organism: uncultured Verrucomicrobiae bacterium; assembly: GCA_963832325.1. Taxonomy (GTDB): domain Bacteria; phylum Verrucomicrobiota; class Verrucomicrobiia; order Chthoniobacterales; family JAATET01; genus CAVVKW01. The sequence continues at coordinate 109,979 of CAWHTR010000002.1, forward strand.
CCGCCGGGACGAACGAGAGCGGGCAACCGGGCCAGAAAATTTTCCGGCGCGGGCAGTCGACAGATCAGATTCGCCGCCAGCACGACGTCGAAGCCGCCGAGATCCGGGTCGAGATCCCCCGCGTCGCCGACGGTGAATTTCGCCCGACTCGCATCGCAGCCGACCGGCACCCGGGCAGTTTCGTTCTCGAAGATACCGCCCTCGATCACCTTGCGAAAATCCAACCGTCCCCCGTCGGCGAGCGTTTGCGCTGCGGAGATGAAAGCGTTCGAAAAATCGATCCCGTGCACGCGGGCGCAGAACCGGGTGAGTTCGAACGTCGATCCGCCGACGGCGCAACCCACGTCGAGCGCCGCCGCATTCACGGGCAGCGACGTCGGATCGAGCAGCTCTCCCACGAGGCGCTGGGCGAATCCGACTGCGTCGCGCGGCCCGGGCATCGTGCCCAGCACCGCGTCGGCGTCGCCGTAGTGAAAGAGCAGGTACTCGGCGAGGAGCTTGGGTGACTCGTAGAGCGACAAATTAAGCGATGAGTCCGTAGAGGTAATCCGACGGCTCGAAGCTCTCGATGAGCACGGTCGTCTCCCCGTCGCGGTGCATGCGCGCTTGCGTCACTTCGATCTCCGGCGTCTTGTGCGGCGCGAAGAGGATGTCGTCGTGAGTGGCGTTGCCCGCGTCGACGAACTTGTCCGGTGTGAGGTGACCGCCGAGATGATCACTCCGGCCCGTGGCGACGTGGATGGTGCCGAGGATTTTTTCGTCCTGAATGTCGCGCCCGGAGACGGGAAGAATCTGGGTGCCGAAGCCGAGTTCGCCGATCTCTCCGGTGACGGGATCGCTCTTCAGCTTCTCGTTGTGCGCGTCGACGGTCTGGGAATTTCCCTTCACAAACTCCGCGCGTTGAACGCGGCCGTCGGAGACGTGCTGGATCGCGATGGTGCCGTCCTCGTATTTCATCGGGAACCGTCCGCTCGCGCTGACCGGCACGTAGTAGATCTCGCCGGCGGGAAGGTTCGCCACGTCCGGCACCTCGTCACGGCAGAGGCCGTGGCTCTTCTGCGCCTCCTGGCCGTCGAGTTGAAGGTGGAGCGAATACGTCTCGTCGTCGTAGGCGAAATCAATTTCGACCCAATCGGCGCGGGTCATTCCGAGCCGCAGTTTCTCGCCGTTCGCGCTGACTTCGTCGTAGTCGACGGCGAGTCCGGTCGTGAGGATGGTCTGATTCAGGCCGTGCAGCGTGGCACCTCGGAAGCCGTGGATCTTCGCGGAGGCCGTGAGCGGCGCGGTCGCGGACCACGTCGAAATGCAAAGAATGATGTCGAAGCCGGGGTAGATGTCCCGCTTGAACGAGTATTCCTTCCCGGTCGAGTCGATGGCGTAGTCGGGCAGGTCGAGATTGCTGCCGCCGACATTTCGGTAGGCGATGAATTCGCCGCCTTTGAGTTTGAGTTCGTCGAGAACGCCGTGTTGGAGGCCGAGGTGGAAGTGCTGGTAGGCGTTGCGTTGGATGGAGAGGTCGGGGTTTTCGAGGAATTTAAAATCAACGACGTCTTTCGGATCATCGAGGTCGATGAGAATGCAGATGCGCTGTCCGGGACGCGGCTTGAAGGTGCCTTCGATGAGACCCGAGAGGCTGAAGGGTGGGTACGTGCGGGCGGCGACTTGCTGCGCGATGGTGAGTGTCTTCATATTTGGTAAATGTGATTACGCACGCGGCCGCCGGAGCGATGCGTCGCGATCTGCAGGGGTTACGGAAAGATTTTCACCGTATTCTCGCGAAATCAAGGGCTGAGCGCGGGGGCGACTTTCGCCGTTTTCGTTTGAATGGCGGCGGCGAAACGCGTTCGGTGGTTGCGCTTTGGATATCCGCTCAATTGCTTCGCGAACCGACCCGTGGCTGCGTCGTCTCGGACCTCTCGTTCTGCTGGCATTCGCGCTCTTCTACTACGGCCAATACTACCGCTCCGACCTGAACCTCGGCGGCGAGGGCGGGACGGCGGGGGTGATCGCGATGCGCTTGAACGAGGGAGCGCTGCCCATCGTCGACACGTTCCTCGGATACAACGTGATGTGGTTTTATCCCATTGCGTGGCTGTTTCGCGTGGTCGGACCGGATTACGTTGCTCTGCGGATTTACTTCTTCGCGATTTGCCTCGCGATGGGGGTGGTCGCGTTTCTGACGATACGCCGGGTGACGGGGCAGGGTTGGCTGGCGGTCGGAACGGGACTTCTCATCGTGCTGATTCCGGGGATGTTGTTTCGGAACTACATGGGCTTTCTGCCGCTGCTGAATGGTTATCTTTTTCTCCAGGCGTTCGTGCTCGAACCCCGCGTGGGACGTTCCCCGATCTGGCGGTGGGTGTGGTGGACGCTGGCCGGGCTGGGATTGGGGCTGACTTTGCTCGTCCGGGTCGACCTCGGACTTTTCATGAGTGTGATCGCGGCGGGGTTGGTGGTGCTTTATCCGCTCGGGGTCCGGGGGGAATTCCGTCGTCGATTGATGGCGGCGGTCGCGGCAGCCGCGATCCTGGTGGCGGGAGTCCTCGCGACGCATCTGCCGGTTTATTTGGACGCCGAGCGGCGGGGATTTGGCGCGGAGTTCCTCGGACAGTACCCGACCGAGGTAAGTCGGCTCCGGTATCAGTTTGAGAAGGACGTGCTCGCGGTGGCGGAACCGGTGGTGATTGATTCCGCTTCCGATTGGCGGCGGGTGGCCGATCAGCCGAATCCGGACGGGGACGTGACCCGGCCGCGCGAATCCCTCGGAGCGTTGTTTGAACAGGAATCGTTTTACGATGCGGCTTTCATCATCGCGCTGCATTTGCCACTGGCGATCAGCGCAATAATTTTCGTCGTTGCCAGCGGCGGGCTCCTCTGGGCGATCGTCGCGCGGGACCGCGAGCGACGAGCGGGGTCGCTCACTTGCCTGGTCACCCTGGGCGTCGCTCTCACGCTCTTCCCGCAGTATTTTTTCTTCCGCCCCGACACGCCGCATCTCAGTGAGTTCATGTGCCCGTTCCTGGTCGCCTTGGTTTGCGCGAGTTGGCACGCGGTGCGTTTGGCGGGATCGTCCTGGACTCTGAGGGTTCCGTGCTGGGCTTTCGTGGGGCTTTGTTTGCTCGGGGAGGGCATCTATTTCTACCACTCGTTCCCCAAGGAATCCGCCGGGACGATCGCGGCGAGCCGCAAGCGTTCCCATGAATTGATCGCCGACAACGGCGTTCGCGTTTGGCTGAAACGTCGGGAGCAGGAGCGGGTCGCCGCGATCTACGAAGCGGTCTCGATCCACTCGCGACCGGACGACTGGGTGGTGACGTTCCCGTATTCGCCGACCATCAATTTCATGACGAACCGGCGTTCGTACCTCCGCAATCTCTACAACGACAATGCGTCGGTGGAATCGGAATCCAAGTGGATCGCGCAAGCGATTCGGGACATCCGCGAAAAGCGACCGGCGGTGATCGTGATCACCGACCACGCCGTTAATCAGACCGAGTACTCGCGCTTCAAGAACTGGGCCGCGCCGGTTCGCGACCACGTGCGAATGAATTACGTGTTGGTCGGCGTGTTCAAGGAATACGAGATCTTCGTCCGCCCCGACCGGCTCACGCCGGACTACCAGCCCAAGGGCGGCGTGAACGCGGTCGAAGTCGAGGGTCCGCAGGCGTGAGTTGACGCGGGGTCGGCAAACGCGGTGGGTGCCTTCCGTTCTCCTGGGTCCGCTGTTCGCTTCGCTTCCCACCGCGCTGCCCGGCGTGCTAGTTCTGAGCGATGGCGCGACTCTTCACGGCGGAATTTCTGCGGGCCTTGGAGCGCCTGCGGTTCTCGCCACGGCGGGCGGTCGATGGGCGGCACCGGGCGGAACTTCGGTCGAGACGCTCGGGGTCGAGTCTGGAATTTGCCGAACATCGGAACTACACGCCCGGCGACGATCCGCGGTCGCTGGACTGGAGCGCCTACGCGCGTTTGGACCGATTGTTCGTGAAGCTCTTTCACGATGAAGAAGCGATCTCGGTGGAGATCCTCGTCGACGCGAGCGAATCGATGCGGTGCCCGGTGGAAGGCGGCGGCCGGTCGCGTTGGGATCAGGCACGGCTCCTGGCGGGGGCATTCGCTTACGTCGCACTGGCGGGACAGCACGAGGTGAAGGTCGGATTTTTCGGCGAATCCTTGGGATCGAGCCTGGGTCCACTGCGGGGGCGGGCGAAATTTCATGACGTGCTCGCGTTCCTCGACGGGGCGGTCGCATCCCGGGGTCGCACGGACCTGGACGCCAGCTTGCGAGAAGCCGCCGGGAAATTGCGGAGGCGGGCGGTCGCCGTGGTGATCAGCGATTTCCTCGACCCCGCGGGTTACGAACGGGCGGTGAAGCGATTGCTGCATCGCGGCTGCGACGTGGCGGTGGTGAGGGTCTTCGATCCAGCCGAAGATGGGCGGGAGTTGGAGGGTGATTTGCTGGTCGTCGACGCGGAGACGGGCGTCGAGCTGGCGGTCGGTGGGACCGACGAGCGGGTCGTGACCGACGAATTCGCCGAGGGTCTCCGGCAGTGGTGCCGCCGGGAGGGTCTTGCCTACCACGCCGCGTCCTGCTCGGTGGAGCCTGGCGTGATGCTGGTGGAATTGGAGCGCTCGGGGGCGCTGCGGCGATGAGCTTCCTTTTCCCGTGGGCGGCTTGGTTCGGCGCGTTGGTGCCCGTCATCGTAGGACTCTACATGTTGCGGCAGCGACGTCGGCGAGTCGTGGTGCCTTCGATCCTGCGTTGGCGGACGTCGCCGGTCCCGGCTCCCAGTCGGATGGCGCTGGGGCGGGTGCGCGGCTGGCGTTCCCTGTTGCTCAATCTCTTTATTTTCCTGCTGATTTTGTTGGCACTGGCTCGGCCGGAGTTTTTCTCGTTGGGGAAGCCGGAACCGACCGTCGTCGTCGTCGACACCCGGCTGCGGATGTCCGCCCGGGGGGCGAACGGGTCGACGGCCTTCGAGCGGGCGCGGGCGGTTGCCGGTGAGATCGCGATGCGAGCGGGCGAGCGCCACCCGGTTGCGATACTTTCCACCGCCGGGTTCGTCTCGCCATTGGCGGCGGATGCGAGTCAGCTGGCCGAGTTCGTCGAACGGATGCAACCCTCGGACGGTGGCGGCGAGATCGACGACGCGATCGCCCTCGCGAGGAGCACGTTGGGAGCCCGACCGGGAAGGATCGTATTCGTGACCGATCGGCCGACCGTACTCGACGGGGTCGAGGTCATTGCGGTCGGCGAGTCCCTGGACAACGTGGCGGTGACTGATTTTTCCACCCGGACCCTGCCCGACGGCGGACAATCGCGGGCGATGTTCGTCCGGGTTCGGAATTTCTCCGCCGAAATGGTCGTCCGCAATTTGGAAATCCGCGTCGACGATCGGTTGCTGGATGTGATTCCAATCCGATTGGAGGCTGGTGGAAGCTTCGAAACGACACGCGCCTTTGCTGCCTCCGAACTTGATTCCGCGAGGGGCTGGCTGACGGCGACACTGGTCGGAGAAGATGGTCTCGCGGCGGATGACATCGCCCGGGCGGTGGTTCCCATCGGCGACAAGCCGAGGGTGCTCCTGGTGAGTTCCGGCAATTGGTTTCTGGAGAACGCGCTGAGTTCGGATCCGGAGATCGCGTTCGAACTCCTGTCTCCCGAAGTCTGGCGCGACGCGATGGCCTCGTCTTTTGATGCGGTCGTCTTCGACGATTACCTCCCGGAAGGGATGACGTCGGAGCGCGCCGCGGCGGGAAATTTTTTCTTCGTTGGCAGAAGCCCGTGGTCTCAGCCGGCGGCGGGAGAAGTTGCGAATCCGGTCATCACCGACGTCCAGACCGAGAGTCCGCTCGTGGCTGGACTTTCGCTCGATGGGGTGACGATCAGGGAGAGTGCGGTGGTCACGGGATTGACCCCCGTGGCCAGTTCAGTGGACGACGCATTAATTGCGACACGCGATGACGGCGCGACGCGGACGGCGGTGTTTGGATTTCGGGTGGAAGACTCGGATCTCCCGCTGCGGATCGCGTTTCCCTTGTTGATCGCGAATACGGTGCATTGGCTGGCGGGGATCGAAGAACCTCCGGTTGGCCGAGCCGGTGAGGTCGTTCTCTCGGGCGCCGGCGAGCTGATCGGGGAGTATGACAAAGCCGACTTCCATCCGGCTGGCGAAGGTCGGTGGCTCGCGATCAATCCCGCGGGAGGCGATGAATCCGACGTGCGAGGAGCTTCCTCCACGGAAGGCGAATCCAGCACCGTGATGCGAATCGGGATGGCTCCTTGGAAATGGTTGGTCGTGTTCGCGCTGGCGGCGCTCGCTTTTGAGTGGATGGCTTGGTCGCGACGGTGGATCCGTTGAGGGCAAGCTCGCTAAATCGGGGGAGGCCCGGAAGTTAGAACAACATCAGCGCCGGGTTCTCGACCAACCTGCGGAGGGACGTCATGAACTCGGCCCCAACCGCTCCGTCAACGACGCGGTGATCACCGGAGAGGGAAATCGTCATGCGTTGACCCACCACGATCTCGTCTTTCGCGTTGACGACGGGCTTCTTGACGATGGCTCCGACGGCGAGGATGGCGGCCTGCGGCGGATTCACGATCGCGTAGAACTGCTCGATGCCGTAGCTGCCGAGGTTGGAGACCGTAACGGTGCCGCCCGAGTAGTCCTCCGGCTTGAGTTTCTTGTTGCGCGCCTTGCCAGCGAGATCCTTCACGGCGGCGCTGATCTCCCGGAGGGATAGCTTGTCCGCTCCGCGAATGACGGGCGTGATCAGGCCATCGTCAACGGCGACCGCGACGGCGACGTTGACGCTATCGTATTGCATGACGTGGTCGCCGCCCCAGGCTGCGTTGACCTTCGGGTTCTGCGCGGTCGCGTGAGCGACGGCGAGTAGAATGAAATCGTTAACCGTGGTCTTGGGCAGATCTGCAGCCTCGTTGGCGGTGTTGACTTCCTTGCGCAGACGCATGAGTGGACCGGCGTCGACTTCGATCGCGAGGTAGAAATGTGGGATCTGCGTCTTGCTCGCGAGGAGGCGTTCGGCGATGACCCGGCGCATGCCGGAGAGTTCGACTCGCTGCTCTCCGCCACCCGTGGATTCAGGTTTGATGGCGGCAGCGGCGGGGGCTGAAGGCGAAGTTCCTGCACCACTCGTGGAGGACGGACCTTGCTTGGCGTGGTCGTCGACATCCTTGGCGACGATGCGTCCGCCGGGGCCGGAGCCGGTGACTTCCGCGAGATCGATCCCTTCGTCGGCGGCGATCTTCTTCGCCAGGGGCGAAGCCTTCACGCGGCCTTCAGTCTTCTTTTTCTCAGTTTTCGCGGCCTCGGGTTCGGCTCCCTTGGGAGACTTGCCCGAGTATTCGCGGTCGCTCTGGTCGGCCTTGGGTTCGGATTTTTTCGCCTTCGAATCCTCGGATTTTTCCTGATTCTTGGAATCTTCGGTCTTCTCGCCGGTTCCGTCTTCGTCGTCGGCGTCGCCGTCGGCGGAGTCTTCCTCATCCTCCTCCGAAGCGATGCGGGCAATCTTGTCGCCGATCTTAACCTTCTCACCTTCCTTGACGAAGATCTCGGCGAGGGTTCCTTCGTCGAACGCCTCCATTTCCATGGTGGCCTTGTCCGTTTCGACTTCGGCGAGGATGTCGCCCATTTCCACGGCGTCGCCTTCGTTCTTGAGCCACTTGACGAGGGTTCCCTCGGTCATCGTGTCGCTCAATTTGGGCATGTTAATTACGGGCATAAGAAGAGGAGTCTGAAGTCGGAGGGTCGAAGGGCTGGCGGTCTAGGGTTGATCGCGGTGAGTTTGTCCAAGCTCGGCGTTCCGGCAAATCACAGAATCGAAAGGGCTTTCTCAACCATTCGTTCGATGGTCGGGATCTGCTGTTCCTCGACGGGCATGCTGTAGATGGCCGGGGCGTCGAGGGTGCAGACCCGGCGGATCGGAGCGTCGAGTTCATCGAAGATCTTTTCCTGAATCATCGTGGCGATCTGGGCGGAGGTGCCGCAGAACGGTTTGTTCTCGTCGACGAGAACGACCCGGTGCGTCTTGGTGACGGAATCGAGGATTGCTTGTTCGTCGAGCGGCCGCAGCGACCGAAGATCGATGACGTCGGCCTGGATGCCGTGGTCCGAAGCGAGCCGCTCGGCGGCGGCAAGGGCGGTGAGAATCGATCTGCCATGACCGATGAAGGACAGGTCGGAACCTTCACGCTTGCGGTCGGCCACGCCGAGCGGAATGAGATATTCCTCCTCCGGGACCTCGCCCTTGTTGCCGTAGAGGACCGTGTTTTCCATGAACATGACCGGGTCGTTGTCGCGAATCGCGGTCTTCATGAGTCCCTTCGCGTCGTAAGCCGTCGCGGCACACACGACTTTGAGACCGGGGACGCCGGCGAGCCAGTTCTCCGGAGTGTGGGAATGGGTCGCGCCGACGTTCGTGCCGGCGTTGGCTGGACCGCGGATCACGATCGGGCAATTGATGAGGCCGCCGCTCATGTAGCGGACCTGCGCCGCATTGTTGACGATTTGATCCCAAGCGACCGTCGAGAAGCTCCAGAACATGAGTTCCATCACCGGGCGGATCCCGAGCATGCTGGCCCCAACGCCCATGCCAATGAACGCCGCTTCGCTGATGGGTGTATCGACGACGCGCTTGCTGCCGAATTTCTCCCAAAGTCCGCGGGTCACCTTATAGGCTCCGTCGTATTCGGCAACTTCCTCGCCGATAAGAACGACATTTTCGTCGCGCTCGAGTTCTTCGGCGAAGGCTTGGTTCAGGGCGTCGCGGTATTCGATTTCTGGCATGGCAAACGGGCGGGCGGTCGAGGTGTCGAAAATGGAAGCGCTAGCCGCTAATCGTTGAAGAAATGGCGACCCGTCTTGCCGGCTTCGGTCCCGTGGTCGACCTCGTAGTAAACGTCCTCAAAGAGGTTCTCCAGGGTCGGGAAATCGCTCTTCTCCGCGAACTTCACCGCGGCCATTGCTTCCTTGCGGGACGCTTTGTCCAGGGCGTCGGCTTCCTCGTCGGTGATGTGACCCTCCTCGATGAGACGATTGCGCCAGAGTTGGATCGGGTCGTGAGCTTCCTTGTATTGATCAATTTCGTCGGCGGAACGGTAGCCGCCCTTGTGCTTCGCGTCGGCAACCGAGTGCCCGTAATAGCGATAAGTGTCGACTTCGAGAACGGTCGGCCGACTTTCGGCGTGTGCCCGGTCGACGGCGATCTGGATCTTGGCCCGGAGTTCGTAGAGGTCCTCACCGTTCGCGATATCCCAGACGATCCCGTAGGCTTCGGCGCGCTCGGCCAGGCAATTCTTGATGGCAGAAGACCGCTCCAGGCTGGTTCCCATCGAATAGCGATTGTTCTCGATGATGTAGATGACCGGGAGATCCCAAAGCGCGGCCATGTTGAGCGATTCGTGATAGACACCTTGATTGATGGCTCCATCGCCCAAGAAGCAAAGGCAGCAACCGCGGAGTTCCCGGTACTTGATGGCGTAAGCGAGGCCGAGACCTAGCGGCGTCTGGCCAGCGACGATACCGTGACCACCCCAATAATTCTTATCCGGTGCGAAAAAGTGCATCGACCCCCCCTTACCCTTCGAGCAGCCCGTGATCTTGCCGAAAAGCTCGGCCATGCACTCGTCCATCGACATGCCAACGGCGAGGGCGTGCCCGTGATCCCGGTAGGCCGTGATGAGGTGATCGTGCTCGCCGAGCAGGGAAGCGGCGCCCACCGCGACCGACTCCTGACCGATGTAAAGATGGAGGAAACCTCCCATCTTGCCCTCGTTATAGTTCTTCAGCGCCATCCGCTCGAAGCTGCGGATCCGGAACATGTCACGAAGGAAGCCGATCTTTTCCTCTTTCGAGAGCGAGGAGTTGATCTTCGCGGAGGCGTAGTCAATCGGACTGACTTCGGATTCGACTTCGGACTCGGTCATGCGTGGTTCAGAAAAATTGTTCGGTGGTCAGGGATCAATACGCGTGAGCCGTGCCGGGCGGGCCTCGCGTATCCTTCGGAAATACTCCACAAGGCCACCAACCTTGGCAATGGTGAAAATCCGAACGCTTTCCTGCCCGCGCAAGGGTATCGCTCGCGTCGTCAGGCTACGACCGTCAACGACGCTCAGCTACCGCGACTGTCACGCGCTCACCATTTCTCGGTGAGCATGGTGAGATCGCCGACGAGCGAATCAAGTTTCTTGAGATCCTTACGGCGTCCTTTCTCGGGGCTGATGGAGAACTTTCGGAGGACGGTCAGCATGTCGCGGAGGTCGCGAAGCTTCGCTGGAGCGATTTTTTTACGATTCTGGTCACCCTCGATCTTCGTGCGGACTTCTTCGATCTCCGTATCAAGGCGCGCAGCGTAGGCTTCTATCGCTGCCCGCGAGCTGGCTCGGAGACTTTCAAGTTCTTCGATGACCGCTTTCACCGGCGAAGCCTCTACGGTTTTGGGTTTGGATTTCATCCTGTGGGGAACTAATCAACTAAAGGGGCGGAGTGCAAGTGAGGTCGCTATCAATGACTCGGCATGCTCGTTTGAATACCGGTCCGCCAGGAAAGCGAAGACGTCACCCAATAAGGTAACTAATCGGAACTGAGAATTTTGTTTATATGACGGACGACGATCTAATGAGACAAGCCCTGGGCGCGAGAGAGAACGCCTACGCTCCTTATTCGAAGTTTTTCGTCGGTGCAGCGCTTCTCACCCGCTCCGGGCGAGTCTTTTGTGGAACGAACGTCGAGAATCTTAGCTTTGGCTTAACCATTTGCGCGGAGCGCGTCGCCGTGGGGTCCGCCGTCGCGGCGGGCGAAAGGGACTTTGAACGGATTGTCATCGTCGCAGACACCAATCAGCCCGTGAGTCCGTGCGGCGCTTGCCGGCAGGTCCTGGCCGAGTTTTGTCCTGATTTAAGGGTTGTTCTTGGTACGCTTGATGGCCCACGTGCGGAATTTTCTTTGGAAGAACTCCTCCCCCGTGCAGCGACAGGAATTCTAGATCGAGTGTGATTGTTCCACGTGGAACGTTTTGTCATGAGTGATTTTCTCTTTCCAAAGGAGTATGACGTCATCGTAATCGGCGCAGGCCACGCGGGCGTCGAGGCAGGTGCGGCTGCCGCACGAATGGGAGCCTCGGTCTTGATGCTGACGCAAAACGCCGACACGATCGGCCAGATGTCATGTAATCCCGCCATCGGCGGGCTAGCCAAGGGACACATTGTTCGAGAAATCGACGCCCTCGGCGGCTTGATGGGACAGAACACCGACGCCACGGCGATACAGTTCCGACTCCTGAACGCGACCAAAGGTCCAAGCGTCCAAGCTCCCCGAGCGCAGTGCGATAAGAAGGCCTATCAATTTCGCTTAAAGCACCTCCTCGAGCGCCACCCGAACCTTGACGTCAAGCAAGCAAACGTGAATGGGCTCCGACGTACGGGCGGCCGAATTTCCGGGGTCCTCACTTCCATCGGAGTCGAGTTCACCGGCAAGTCAACCATCGTGACAACCGGAACCTTCATGCGTGGTCTCCTCCACGTCGGAATGACGAATCAGACTGGCGGGCGAATGGGAGACTCGGTCTCGACTTTCAGCGATTCCCTTCGAGAGCTGGGTTTCGAGACGGGACGCTTCAAAACCGGGACGCCCTGTCGACTCCTGGGCGGCAGCCTCGACTTCTCTCAGTTTGAGCGCCAGGACGGCGATCCGGTGCCCCAGCGGTTTAGCTTCATACCCTTCGCCCGCGGCAACACCGAGATGTTCACGCTCAATCACTGGACCGGGGAGACGTTCCACGTGGAACAAATGTCTTGCTGGATGACTCAAACTAACGAGTCGACGCACGACATCATCCGTCGAAACCTCCACCTCTCGCCGATGTCCAGCGGCGGAATCGCCGGAGTTGGACCACGCTACTGCCCATCAATTGAAGACAAGGTAGTCCGGTTTGCTGATAAATCGAGTCACCAGCTGTATCTTGAACCCGAGGGACGGGACTCTGACGAGTTCTATGTGAATGGCATCTCGACCAGTTTGCCCTACTCCGTTCAGTACGAATTCATCCGAAGCGTCCGAGGCCTTGAAAACGCCGAGATTCTTCGCCCCGGTTACGCCGTCGAATACGACTATTGCCCGCCCACCCAACTTCACCCTACCCTGGAAACGAAACTCCACCCCGGGCTGTATTTCGCCGGCCAAATTAACGGGACATCCGGCTACGAGGAAGCGGCTGCTCAAGGACTCATTGCAGGAATCAACGCTGCCGCCACGATTCAAAACCGACCACCCTTCATTTTGGACCGATCGGAAGCGTACATCGGGGTTCTCATTGACGACCTCGTGACCCAGGGCACCCCCGAACCCTACCGAATGTTCACGAGCCGAGCCGAACATCGCCTCCTGCTTCGTCAAGACAATGCTGATCGCCGACTGACCGCCAAAGCTGCCGAATACGGACTTCTAACCCAAGAACGGGCGGCGGCGTTCGAGAACAAAACTTCCAACTGTATCGCGTTGGAGCAAACCCTCAACCGGACGCGGATCGAAGCAATCACACTGGAGAATTGGTTAAAACGGCCGGAGAACGACTGGACGCAATTACCAGAGGAACTCACGCGCGCCTTCCCGGGAGAGGTCTGGAAAACGGTTCAAAACGACACAAAGTACGCTGGATACATCAAAAGACAGCGCGAGCAGATCGAGCGGAGCGATAAGAGAAAAACAGACGCCATTCCTCCCGACTTTGCCTACGGTGCCATCGCCGGACTACGACGAGAAGCGGTCCAAAAACTCATCGAAATCCAACCCCGATCATTAGGCCAGGCCAGTCGGATTAGCGGAGTCACGCCAGCCGACCTGTCGCTTCTTTCCATCTGGCTGGAGCGTGACCGCCGAAGCAATTCCAATCCCAGCTAAACCAGGGGATAGGTGCCAGTCGGATCCCTCAATCACACAGGAGGTCAACCAAGACCGGCAAAATAGCTGAACGGCAACCGGGATCGGCGAAGACGAACGTATCGAGAGAAATTAGAGCTGGCACAAGGGGCGCCCAGCCCACCCGAGCGGCACCCGCTTCTGCTGATTCGCGGGTGCAGACCGCAAGACCAAGCCCCAAGGATGCTAGCCACAGGCAATCGTCGACGGGTCGATGGATCGTGGGAACGTCGAACCGATGGGCGGACCCCACGAGACCCTCGCGGATGATCTGGTCACTTCGAGTTGGCTGGTCGGGCGACTGAAGAAGAATCGTTTCCCCGGCCAAATCGGCTGGGACCAGCGAGACCCGGTCGCTCAACCGATGTTTACGGTCGAACGCCACGCCTAACACCCTCGACTCGAAGAGGCGGCGCGTTCCCAAATAGACGGCGTCAAGATCGTCGGCGATCACCAGATCGCCCGGCGGCGGGGCGCCCAGCGAAGACGCGATCTCAACGGAGACGCGGACGGCGCGGTGCTTGTTGATCAACGCACGCAATCGCTTGCTGAGCCGCTTCGAGCGAACGCTTCCCGCTACGGAGATCGCAATCCTACCGACCCGACCCGCACCAGCGTCGCGCAAGGCCGATTCTGCGGCCGCACTTCGCCGAATGATCTCCCGAGCTTCCGGCAACAGTTGAAACCCCGCAGCCGTGAGCACCATCCCCCGCGGAACGCGATCGAAGAGCCGAAGCCCCAAGGAACGCTCAAGATTCTTGATTTGGTAGCTAAGTGGCGGCTGGGCCATACCGAGTCGCGCGGCCGCAGCCGAAACGGTCCCCTCGTCGCACACCGCCAAAAAATAACGTAATTGACGAGTCTCCATACCCTTTACGTATACCAACCTGACGGGAGATCAAGATCCCAGCCGCGTCCGATCCTCGACAAAAACCTAAAAGTCCTCATCTTTACGTCATGCTCCCCAAAGCTTTCGTTCATTTCACAGTCGTTGTTCTCTGGATGGTCTCGCCGATGGCAGCTGCGCCGACCGACCCGACGGCCAAAGATCTTGAAGAACTCCGAGCAGCCCTGCTGGCCATTCGTGAAACGCAGGCCGCAAACCAGTCAACTGCACTGAACAAGTCATTGACGGAGCTGGCCGCGGCCTCGGCCTCCCCCCAATCGGCAATCAGCGCCTACGTCGACGCGGTTCGAATCGACAAATTCGGAACCGATCACGGAACAAATTCTAAATTTCAAGATTGGCGGAAGGCCAACTCGGACGTTCTGAGTCATCCGGCCCTGCGGGCCGCCGCTCAACTTCACCTCAAGTATCTGAAACTAACGCTCGAGAGAGCGAGGAAACCGGACGGGGAACCAGACCTCGCCGCCATCGTCTCCTTCGTGAACGAGGCGGCCGAAACCAACGTCATCACAACAAACCCAGACGAGGCTCGCCTGAACAAAGACGGGTACAAACAGCTCAAGGAGTGGATCAAGCAATTGCAGGACGAACCCATTGAAGCTGGGCCTTTCGTCAAAGCTTACCGCATCCGTCCGCTGTTCTCAGGACTTACCGACTGGGAAATGACGCCGGGGAACATCTCATCCATCCTCGACAAGACGGTCCGGCCAGTTCTCAGAGAAGCCAACGATCCGCGTTTGATCGAAACGTGGGATCTTCAAATCGCGTCGGAGCGAGCTGTGCAGGGCGAAAGAAATCGGGACGATCCGGATTCTGATTTCAACCGCAACCAAATCCCTCGATTGCGCTGGCTCCGGGCAAAAGACCAGTACGCGATCGGCAACAAATCAGAAGCTCTCCAGGCGATGTTATCAATCATCGGGGCTTCCCCGGAACATCCTGATAATCTGAGTTGGATCGCAAGTCTGTCGGAGCTGCTAGACGAGGCAACAGCCGACCAGGCGACGCCAACAGGGAACGGCGACGCCGGAACTTAAGGGGCGGCGCCGCCTTCCCGGGAATTCCGACGGCCCAGAGAGAGTTATCGCCGGCTGAGAATGATCTGTCCCTGCGCCACGGTCGTTGATCCGACGCGGGCCTCCACTTCGAAATTCAGAAGGTTTGCCATGCCGCCGACCCTCTTCGCCGACAGCTCGATGCGATCGCCGGGCCGGGCCGGCGAAGGAAATTTCATCACGCGGACGCCGGACAACAGATAGCGCGCTGCGGGGTCACTCGCACCGCCAGCGATCCCCGCGGTCTGAGCGAGCGCCTCCGTTAAAATCACTCCCGGGACGATCGGATCTTCCGGAAAATGCCCCCGGAAGAAATCGGTCTCCAGCGCGAAGGTCTTGACGCAAAGCGCAGACTCGCCCGCTTCAATCGATAAGACTTCGTCGACAAAAACGAAGGGTTCGCGGTGCGGGAGTCCGAAACTCTGCGGATCGGTGGACACGGGTCGCGGAACCTCAGGCTGGTTCGACGACGTCGCCGAATTCGATCTGCAGATGACGGGCGAGGCGAATCAGCTCGGGCGCAGGGTGCTTCTTTCGACCGATCACGTCGTTGAGATCGACCAACGTCACGCGGCTCTTCTGCAGGGCAACCATGGAGCCAGTTTCGCCTTGGAGGAGGCTGATGACGGCCAGCTCGCCCATGCGACTGGCGAGAAGACGGTCGAAGTGCGTTGGAATGCCGCCACGCTGCACGTGGCCGAGAACGGTCTTGCGAACCTCCTGGATCATCTCGCGGTCCCCGGAGCCATCGCGTAGCCGTTGCTCGAACTGGTGGGCCTCACAGACGCCCTCGGCAAGAACGATGATGCTGTTGTCGCGGCTCGACTCGAAGCGCCCGTGCAGGACGTCGAGAATGCGGGGAACGTTGACACGATATTCAGGGATCACCGCCACCTCCGCTCCCGCACTGATCGCGGTGGTCAGCGCGAGATACCCGGAACTCCGTCCCATCACTTCTACGAGGAAACAACGCCGGTGCGAACGAGCGGTGTCCTTGATCTTGTCGATCATCTGCATGATCGTGTTGGCGGCCGTGTCGGCGCCGATACTCATATCGGTGCCGTAGAGATCGTTGTCGATGCTGCCCGGGATCCCGATGGTCGGGAGACCCATGCGCGAAAGTTCGCGTGCACCCGTCAGCGAACCATCCCCGCCGATCACGATGAGTCCCCCCAGGCCGTAAGAACTGACGTTTTCGAGAGCTTCGGCGCGGCCTTCCGGGGTGTAGAATTGCTTACACCGACTCGATTGAAGAATGGTCCCCCCCGCTCAAGAATCGCCGACATCGCTCGGTCGTCGAGACTGACCAAATCGCCCGAGAACAATCCCTCGTAGCCATTCCGAATTCCGACGACTTTGACGCCGTGCGAGGCCGCGGTGCGGACGACCGCCCGGACAGCTGGATTCATCCCCGGAGAGTCCCCTCCAGAAGTCATGACCCCAATTTTCTTAAACATGATGCAACGCGTTTCCTGACTGAAGATTCAACGGGGTCATGTAACTCAGGCAGCCCGGTGAAAAAATGACAAAATCGCTATTTTTTTTGAACACCGTCGCGGACAGGTGGTCTCACATTCTGGTTAAGGCAGCGATTCGGGCCACCGCGGTTCAGTTTTTCTTTGTTTTCTGGATTTCCGCGACGTGGCCCGAATCATTTTCACGCTTCGACTTTTTCGGGCTGAAGCGATCACAACAAAATCGTCATTTTGGGGAGCTTGCGGGCAGGGGATGCATCGGATAGAAGGGCCGGTGAATGGCTGATACCGTCCTCGTAGTTGAAGATGAACAGGATGTCGTGGATCTCCTGCGCTACAACTTGAACCGTGCGGGATTTAGCGTGTTGATCGCGCTGGACGGGATCGAAGGTCTGCGGATTGCCCGCGAGCAAAGGCCCGACGTCGTTCTCCTTGACCTCATGCTGCCAGAGATGACGGGGGAGAACGTTTGTCGTGCGTTGAAGGAAGACAAGGAAACTGCGGCCATCCCGTTGATCATGCTGACGGCCAAAGGAGAGACCGAGCAGCGGGTGCAGGGACTGGAACTCGGGGTCGATGACTACATCACCAAACCATTTAGCCCAAAGGAACTGGTGCTGCGGGTGCAGGCCGTGCTTCGCCGATTACGGACGTCAGAAAAATCCGACTTGGTGGAGGTTGGAGATTTCTCCGTCGATCGGGGAGCCTTCGAAGTTCGGTTGAGCGGTGAGCGGCTGGACCTGACGACGACCGAGTTCAAATTGCTGACTCTACTCATCGAGCGACGGGGCCGGACGCAATCCCGTGAGACGCTTCTCTACGACGTTTGGGGATACCAAAACGCAATCGACACGCGAACCGTCGACACGCACATGCGTCGTCTCCGCGAGAAACTCGGCGGTGCCGCGAGTCGCCTGGAAACGGTCCGGGGCGAGGGATATCGTTTCAGCGTCGCGGCGGACCGTTGATCACGCTCGTGGCATGGGCGCTCGTAGCGGGTGCGGTTTTGGCGGCGTGCGTCCTGTGGTTTTGGAGATCGTGGGTGCGCCCAATTGCTGACGTCAGGGAGGCAATTGCGGCGGTTCGTGGGCAGGAGACGAACGTTCCGATCATTCGATCTTCCGGCAAGATCTTCCGGGAGATTTCCACTGATCTGGGAAGGATCTCGGACCAGGTGCGGGAGCAGCAAAGGCAGCTTGCGGACGAAGTTTTTTCACTTCGTTCAATCCTCTCCAGCATGGTCGAGGGGATTCTGATCGTCGACCAAGGTCTGCGGGTCCGGTTGGCAAACGACGCGCTCTTTTCCATGTTTGACCTCACGCAATCGCCGATCAACCGGACGCTCATCGAGGTCTTCCGCGAGCACGGATTGCTGACCGGAGTTCAGCGTGCGATCGCCGAATGCCGACCGTTGATCTTGGAATTCCAGACCGATGCGCGCACCGGTGCCGGGCGTCCGCAACAATACTTTCGCGTGAACGTCGCTCCTCTGCTTCCCTCCGGCGGCTCAACTCCCGTCGGGGCACTCGTGGTATTCAACGACGTGACCGAAGTCCGGACCCTCGAAGCCGTGCGGAGGGAGTTTGTCGCCAACGTCTCGCACGAATTCCGCACCCCGCTGGCAATCATCAACGGCTACGTCGAGACGTTGCTCGACGGTGCGCTCGACGACCGCGCGATGGCGGAGCGCTCCCTCGCGGTCATGCACAAACACGCCGTGCGCCTCAATTTCCTGATCGACGATCTATTGACCATCTCGCGCATGGAAAATCGGGCCGTCGAGATGGATCGGCGGACCGTCAATTTAAAGGAAATCCTCATTCGCGCCATCGATCAGCACGAGGCCCGGATCCGCGCACAGAGTGTCACCGTCGACTACAGCTACGAACCCGAAGCCGAGATTGCGGACGTGGACCCGACCCGCATCGAGCAGGTCTTCGTCAATCTCCTGGCTAATGCGCTCCAGTACGGCGCCCGCGTTGACGGCCAGATTCGGGTGACAGCCCGGCGGCGCGGCGGTGAGATCGAAATCAACTTTGCCGACAACGGCCCGGGAATTCCGTACGAAGATCAGCCGCACATTTTCGAGCGCTTCTACCGCGTGCATAAGGACCGGTCGCGAGACGCGGGCGGAACAGGACTCGGCCTTTCGATTGTCAAGAACGTTGCCATGGCGCACGGTGGCCACGTGAGCGTGCGGAGTACGCCAGGGAGCGGTTCGAACTTCCGCGTGGTCCTTCCGATCGTCGCACCGCCGCACAGCTAAGCGACCATGACGAAGAATTCCATCAAGGGCCTGCGGGGCTACCTCATTGATTCACCGAAACGCGGCACCATTCGAGGCGTTCGCGACGGTGCGATCATCATCGAAGACGGACGGATCGCTCTCGCCGGCCCGTTCGGCGAAGTCCGGCGGGCACCGGAAGCTCAGGGTCTCCATTTTCTCCATTCTCCCGAGGCGGTCATCATCCCCGGCTTGATCGACATTCACGCCCATCTGCCGCAATATCCGGCCGTCGCGCGGGTGGAAGCCGCGCTCCTCCCCTGGCTTAAAAGACACGTTTTCCCGCTCGAGCGCGAGTTCAACGCCGCGACCGCCCGCGCGGAGGCACCGCGGTTTCTCGAGGCTCTCGCCCGCCACGGCACGACCACGGCGATGCTTTACGCGACGATCTACGAGGAGAGTTGCGACGCGGCATTCGAAGCGGCCGCGGCGAGCGGCCAGCGCATCATTCTTGGGAAAGTGATGATGGACGAAGGGAGCTACGGAGCTCTTCCCGCGGACCAAATCCTCCCGCTCTCACTCCAGCAAAGCGAGCGTCTCTGCCGCAAATGGCACGGACACGATGGCGGTCGTCTCGAATACGCGTTCAGCCCCCGTTTTGCGGTCACTTGTAGCAGCGAGATGATGCTGGGAGCTGCCGAATTGGCGAAGAAATACGATACCTTCGTCCAAACCCACCTGTCCGAGAACCACGGCGAAATCGCGGCCGTCCGGGATCGTTTCCCCAACGACCCGCATTACACGGGCGTCTACGAGCGGTGTGGATTGCTCGGAAAGCGGTCGGTCTTCGGGCATTGCATCCACGTTTCCGACGCGGAACTCGCGTCGCTCATCCGGACAGAATCGGTGATCGCCCACTGCCCGACTTCGAACTTTTTCCTGAACAGCGGGATCATGCCCCTGGCCAGATTCCTCGATGCAGGTGCGCGAATCGGACTTGGTAGCGACGTCGCCGGCGGACCCGAACTGAATCTTTGGCAGGTCATGCGGTCGTCGATCGAGGGACAGAAAGCTCGCTCGTTTTTCGAAGAAGGAACGCGTGTTCCCAGCGAGGCGGAACTTTTTTACCTGGCAACGCTGGGCGGAGCGGACGCGCTTGGCAAAGCGGACCTCGTCGGATCGATCGAGATTGGGAAGGACGCCGATCTGGCGGTGTTGGATCTTTGCCAGGCTCTGCCCTACGGACGGCAGGGCAATCCGCACGCCAATCTTACCGCTGAAGAGATCATTACGCTCCTGGTCTACCGGGGCGGCCCCTCGACGGTCGCCGAAACGTTCGTCCGGGGCCGGTCGGTTTATCGCGCTCCGGCTCCGCTACTGTTGTAGAGAATCGTTTCCGTCCCAGCGGTGGGAAGGCGTCGACAAGCGGTCGGTGGGATTCGTTCCAGCTACCGGATACCGGCTAAACTTCGCCGATTCGCGATTCCAGCCAAGCCAGGCTGTCGCGCAGCACCGCGCGTTGATCGGGATCGTGAAGGAGGTCGTGGTAAGCGTCGGGGTATTGAAAGAACTCCGCTTTGGCGGGATTCAGCGTCTCTACGAATTGGGTGACTTGATCGGTAGTAATGAACAAGTCTACTCCAGCGGAGAAAACCGCTATTGGGATCCGGATCCTCGGACCCGCTGCCGCCGAGCGATCAATCAACTCACCCATATCGCTCAAAAAACGGAACGAAAACTGATGCAAGCGGTAGGGGGCTTCGCTGAGTTCACGCTGCCGCTCCGGTAACCGGGAGAGCGGGATCGAATTCGGTCCGCGATTGACGAACCATTTTGGACTCAACCGGACGAACGGCAACAAACCGCCGAGGGTTCGGAGCACAATGGGAAACCATTGGGGATTTCGTTGTCTCAAAGTGACGACCGGCACGTAGAGCAGCGTCCCGCGCACGCGATCCCCCAGATCCACCGATGCGACGAGCGCGAGTTGCGCACCCATGCTGTCCCCCGCGAGAAAGATCGGGGTCCCAGGATGCTCACGCGAAACGAGATCGAGGAAATCGTCGAGATCGAGGAGGAGCTGATTGGCGTCGAGTCGAGCACCCCGGCGCCGAACTTCGGGATCGAGACCCTGACCCCGAAGGTTCCATCCCGCCAACGCAACCCCGTGGCGACTCAGGCACTCAGCCAAGGGAGCGAAGTGCTCGAACCGGCTGCCGAGACCGTGCATCGCAACGACAAGCGCCCGCGGCACCGAGTCGGGAGTCCATTCTCCCCAGTCAAAAGAATTCCCGTCCCGCGTTTCAAAGCCATGCGGATACCGGGAAAACTGCACGGGAATTCTGTTGCATGGTTGGGAGCCTTCTGGAAAGCCTTTGCGCAATGAAAACCCTCTCGCTTTGCCTCCTTACACTCGTCGCCTCCGCATTTTTCCCGTCAAGCGCCTCCGCCGGCCGACTCGACATCGCCGTCATTCAATACGGTGACGCCCGTGATGCCAACGAGCAGGCTGCCGCCTTCGCCGGTGAGAACCTTTTTAAAATCACCGACTCTGACAGCGTCGAATCTTCGGAGTCAGCGATCCGCGGAGGAAAAGTGGTCTTCGCACAAAGCCTGGTGATCGCGCCCGGCTCGTCATTTGCCAACTCCACCCGTCTCGCTTCCTCGCGGGCTGACGTGTCGGGGACATTTTCCGGCTCCAACGTGCAGGTGGAAATCACCGTCCAGGAGGGGGTCAACATTGGCCTTCGTAAATTCAAAAGTAGTTCCTACGCCGCTTCGGGAGCACTCTCCGGCGGTCAGGCCAGCATCATCGGCATCAAAGCGAGCAAGGGGAAAACGGCCAGCGCTGTGAAGGGTCAACAGAAGGTCGTCAGCACGAGCTTCTCGACGCTCATCGTCGCTCAATACGTGAAGTGATGGGCGCGGTGAATGGCGTGTGAATAAACCGGGAGCAATTCTGAATCACTGTGTCCAATCGGTCCCGGAAACGCTCTTGTGCCCCGGGCTTCGGGTCGAATCGGAATCCATTCACACACCAAAACGACCGTGGAACAGGCTCTGATAGGCCGGGGAACAGAGTTTTCCCGAGTCATTCACACCATTAAGATTATTAAGAAATCGGACCCATCCCAAAAAATAATCCATAACAATGTGGATAAGTTCGATTTTTGGGACGGACGGATCAACCTTACCTGCGGTGTCAGTATCGAAAAACCCTCTGCAGGAATCGTTGGGTTGCCTCCCCCTGCGGATTCTCGAAGAACGTGGGGCCTGGGGCTGATTCGGCAATCGTTCCGCCCGCAACGAAGGCAACGAGGTCGGCGGCGTGGCGAACGAAGGCCATTTCGTGGGAGACGAGGAGCAGGGATCGATTGTCGGTGCGGAGTTCTTCGATGAGATCGAGAACTTCGCCGGTCATTTCCGGGTCGAGGGCCGAGGTCGGTTCGTCGAGAATGACGAACTGGGCGTCGATGGCGATGGCGCGTGCGATGGCAACGCGTTGGCGTTGACCACCGGAGAGTTCGGCCGGACGTTTCGCTGCGTGGGAAGCGAGCTGGAGGCGCTCGAGGATGGCGTTGGCGGTGTGGCGGGCGACGGCGGGAGACTTGTGGTGAACGTGGACGAGGGGGAGGACGATATTTTCCAGAGCGCTGAGGTGGGGAAAGAGGTTGTAGGCTTGGAAGACGATGCCGATGCGGGAGCGGTAGGCGCGGAGGGCGGACTCGGTGGTTGGGACCGTCTCGTCGTTCACGCGGATGGTGCCGGAGTCGGGAGCCGCGAGTCCGGCGATCAGTCGAAGGAGCGTGGATTTGCCGCCTCCGGATGGACCGACGAAAGCGAGCACGTGGTCGAATTCATAGCGACCGCTGAGATGATCGATCACGATCTGCCCACCGAAGGACTTGGACACGTCGTGGAATTCAAGTGTCATAGTGAAAACGGCGTTCGAGCCAGCGGGCGGACAGCGAGATGGAGAGCGTGAGAGCGAGGTAGCCGAAGAGGAGCGGCGTGAAGGCCGCGAGGGTGCTGTAGGTGGCGGAGTTGATCTGCGTGGCGGCATGGGTGAACTCTTGAAGACCGATGATTGAGAGAAGGGATGAATCCTTGATGAGGGTGGCGAATTGGCCGGTGAGCGGTGGAAGGGTTTGACGGAGGGCCTGCGGGAAGATGACGAAGCGGAGGGTCTGGGTAGGCGTGAGACCGATGGCGCGGGCGCTATCGAGTTGGGATGATCCCACGCTCTCGATGCCGGCACGGATCATTTCTGCAATGTAGGCGGCGCTGAAGTTTGACAGAATGAGGACAGCGACAAGAAAGCGGGTCGTGATTTCGAAATTGCCGCTGATGACGTAGGCGTTGGGTAAATCTAGCGAATCGGCAATCACGTAGAACCCGAAGAGGATCTGAACGAGAAGGGGGGAGCCGCGGATGAGTTCGACGTGGAGGGATGCGAGGGATCGGAGGAGGAGGATGGGCGAGCGCCTCGCGAGGGCGAGGAGAAGTCCGAGGACGGAACTGATGAGGAGCGAGACGAGCGAAATCTGGACGGTGAGAACGAAGCCCCGCCAGAAGAGGACTCGGTAGTCCCAGATGACGTCGGAGCCACGCAGCGTCGAAAGAAGGATCGCGGTGCAACCTGCGGCAACGACGAGTGCCAGAAAGAGGAACGTCACCGCGCGGACAAGCCGGGAAGCCGGGCGCTCGGACGTGTCGACAAAAAGCGCCTGCAGCGAAGGAACGTTCACGGGAAGAAGGATCAGAGAAACAGGTTTCGGATTAATCAGGTCGCTCGAAGAGTCGACGGGTGGAGGGCGCCGTCGAAACTGACCTCTCGACCTGACGTCCAATCACTCCTGGATCGCCACGCGTTCGAGAGCCAGGGCGCGGCCGGAGGTTTCGTCGACGTCGACTTGAAGTCCGCAGAGGCGGACGGGTCCTTTCGCGATGGGAAACGGAATGGGGAGATTCGTCTTGAAGCGGTGGAGAACGGGTTCGTAGTCCCGACCGATCACGGAATTGACCGGGCCGCACATTCCCGCGTCGCAAATGAAGGCGGTGCCCCCCGGGAAAATGCGTTCGTCGGCGGTCTGGACGTGCGTGTGGGTGCCGACGACGGCCGAGACGCGTCCGTCGAGGTGGCGACCCATCGCGACCTTCTCGCTGGTGGTCTCGCAGTGCATGTCGACAAAGATCACTTTGGTTTCCTGCGAGAGTTTGGCAATCTCGGTGTCCGCGACGAGGAAGGGATTCTCGAGCGTGTTGGGCATGAAGGTGCGGCCCTGAAGGTTCAGGACGGCGACCTTGCCTTTCGCGGTCTGGAGAACAACGCTCCCGGCACCGGGGGCACCTGCTGGATAATTGGCGGGGCGGAGGAGGCGAGGCTCCGTCGGGATCCAGGCCGCGAGTTCCTTTTGATCCCAAACGTGATCGCCGGTGGTGATGACGGCCACGCCACAGCGAAGCAGGTCGATGGCGATCTTTTGAGTGATGCCGCGGCCCTGGGCGGCGTTTTCCCCGTTCACGATGACGAAATCGATCTGGCGGTTCTGACGGAGGAGAGGAACCTGTTTGATGACCGCTTGGCGGCCCGGTTCACCGACGATGTCGCCGAGGAAAAGAATACGGATCATTTTGAAATTTTAGGGTATCGCGTCCGGTCGCGCTTGGGCAACGTGAAGGCAGTGAAGTTATTTCCGACCCTCCTTGCTCTGGGCCTCGCTTTCGTTGTCTTCGCACGCGCAGAGAAGTTAAGCCCTCTGGCACCGGCTCCGAAGTGGTCGGAACTCAACAAGTATCAGCAATCGATCACGCGGGAAGATTTTCTGTATCTGCTCGACGAAGTCTACGCGCCGAAAGGAGCTTGGAGGAAAGTCATTGAGGTCGACGACGACAAGGCCTGGATCCGGACTGAAAAGGGTGGTGAGCCGTTCGTCTTACGTTTTGCCGGGTCCAGCCGGAACGTTCAGCCCATCGAGCGGACGTGGCGTCGCCGCTCGCAGTTGGGTCCACGGACCGAAGGGAAACCCTTGCTCGGTGTCCGGATTGGGTTGGATCCGGGTCACCTGGGCGGGGATTTTGCAAAACTGGAGGAGCGCTGGTTTCAGATTGGCAAATCCAAGCCGGTCATGGAGGGGAACATGACATTGGCCGTAGCGGAGTTGCTGAAGCCGGAACTGGAGAGGTTGGGGGCTAAGGTTTTCCTGACCCGCTCGAAACTGGGTCCCGTCACGTCGCTTCGGCCCGCGCGCTTGAAGGGCGAGGCGAAGGCGGCGCTGGTCGAGCGGGGCGCGAGGGTGAGCAAAGCGGCCGTGGAAACTGAGGCGGAACGGCTATTTTACCGGGCGGCAGAAATTCGCGAGCGAGCGCGGTTGGTCAACGAAAAGTTGAAGCCGGATCTCGTGCTCTGCCTGCACTTCAACGCGGAATCTTGGGGGAACCCCGATAGGCCGAGACTGGTCGACGAGAACCACCTGCATTTTTTGGTGACGGGCGCTTTCAGCGCAGACGAACTCGAATACGCTGATCAGCGCTTTGACATGTTGGTGAAGTTATTGTCGCGGGCGTATCGAGAGGAACTGGCGATCACGGAGGCGATCGCGGCCTCGATGGCGGACGTGACGGGTCTCCCGCCCTACGTCTACCAGGAATCAAACGCGGTGAAGGTCGGAGCGAGTCCGTACATCTGGGGACGCAACCTGCTGGCGAACCGGCTGTTCGAGTGCCCGGTGGTCTACGTCGAGCCCTACGTGATGAACAGCAAAGAAGTATTCGCGCGCGTGCAGGCTGGGGATTTTTCCGGTAAACAAGCGGTGGCTGGTCGTCTGCAGGAGAGTATCTACCGGGAATATGCCCGCGGGATCGTTGCGGGGCTGGTTGCGTATTATTCGGAAAACAAATGAAGACGATAGCGATTGCGAATCAGAAGGGGGGTGTCGGAAAGACGACGACTACGGTCAATCTGGCGGCGGCGCTCGCGGCGAAGGGCAGGCGGATATTGCTGATCGATCTGGATTCGCAAGGAAACGCAACGAGTTCGATGGGAGTAGCGGAGGAGTCGAATGGCAGTCTCTATTATTCGCTAACCGGAGAGAAACCAGCCGAGGAATTGGTGATGCCGACGAGGATGGAGAACCTGTGGGCGATCCCCGCAGACCTGGACCTGGCGGGAGCGGAAATGGTCGTGGCGCGGTCGGCGTCGCACATGACGCAGTTGCGGGAAGTGTTCGCGGGGTTGAAGGCGTCGGGGAGATTTGACTACGCGTTCCTTGATTGCCCACCCTCGCTCGGGTTGGTGATGACGAACGCGTTGGTGGCGGCGGACGAGATTCTGATGCCGATCCAGGCGGAATATTACGCCCTGGAGGGGTTGTCGACTTTGATGATGGTGATCAACCAGATCCGCGAGGCGGCCAATCCGGGGTTGGCGATTTCCGGGATGGTGATGACGATGTACGACTCCCGGACGAATTTGAATCAAGCGGTGGTGCGGGACGTGCGCGAACACTTCGAGGAAGTGGTCTACGACGTAGCGATCCCGCGATCGGTGCGGTTCGGCGAAGCACCCAGTTTTGGCCGAACGATCTTTGAGCATGATCCGAAGGGGGTGGGTGCGGAGGCCTACTTGGCGCTGGCGGAGGAATTTCTCACCCGCCAAGAGTCCGGGATGCGGTTTGTGAGTCCGCCGGAAGTGGTGGCTTGAACGATTATGAATGAAATCTTGGACCTATTCCGTCAGACAGGGGCGTTGCTGCAGGGCCACTTTTTACTCAGAAGTGGGCTGCACAGCCGGGAGTTTTTCCAGTGCGCGTTGCTTTTGCAGGATACGGCGGTGGCATCGCGGGTTTGCGGAGAGCTGGCGGACCGGCTGCGCGAATACGAGGCACCGACGGTGGTCTCGCCAGCGGTCGGAGGAATTATTGTCGGCCAGGAGGTAGCGCGGCAGCTGGGGCGACGGCACATCTTCATCGACAAGGATGGAGAAGGTGGGCTGGTGCTCAAGCGCGGCTTCACCATCGCGGAAGGAGAGCGTGTGATCGTCGCTGAGGACGTGGTGACGCGCGGGGGCCGGGTGCAGGAAACGGTCGACATCATCCGAGACCAGGGCGGCGTGGTCGTGGCCGTCGGGAGCATCGTGGACCGGAGCGGGGGGAATTTGCCGGACTTTGGCTGTCCGTTCGTCGGACTCGTGCAAATGACCCCGGAGACCTTTGCGGCGGACGCGGTGCCCGAAGACCTGAAAGGCGTGCCGGCGATCAAGCCCGGAAGTGTCTGAGGGACGTGGCGAACCGACGCGTTTTGATCGCCGGTCGGGTGAGCGATTAAGACACCGTCGCCGCTTCGATCATCTGGCTTGGTTGACCATGACGGTGTCGAGGTCTCGAACGGAGCCGTCGGGAAAGATCATGAGAGCCTCCGTTACCATGGATATTCCCGATCTCGACGAGCCAGGGCATGTTCGACCATTTGAGCGGGGTAATCGGGTTGGAGTCGAACATCGTGGGCGAGTAGCTGATGAGGGGTGATCCGCCGTCCTTGGTGATGGATCCGAGACGGGTAAGGCCAGGACATTTCCACGCCGCATCGGGGACGTCGTAGGGCTTGAGCTTGTCGATCCACCATTTGCCGTAATCGTCCTCTTGGTTGACGCCGAAGTGCGGTTGTTGTGGCCAGTTCCCGACGTTCTTGAGGTACGAGTCCAGACCAATGTAGAGAACGCGGAGGTTGGCGGTGCATTTCGCCCGGTCGCCGATGCCGTGCATGCGGCTGGCCACTCCAACCAGGAGCGTTGCGATGATGGCGACAATGCCCAGAACGGCGAGAAGCTCCACGAGGGTCAACCCCGTGGAGCTTCTAGAAGGCCGGTAAACTAGCTGCTGCAGAGAAGTCTCCGCTAGTTGTTACCCGTGGTGCTGGTGGAGCTGCTCGAAGTGCCCCCTCCCGCGCCTTGGGCGATCACGCTATTGCGGACCCCTTGAAAGGTGAATGGATTCGGAACGACATTTGGGTCAGGATCGAGCGAACCGCTGGGAATGACAAATTGGTTCGTTTGAATAATGCTGGTGAGGCCGCCCTGAGAGTCCGGAATGAAGATAACGGTGTTGGTCTCGGATGCAGCGCTAGTGATCTCACCATCGCCGCCGAAGGAGGAGAGACGATCTTCAAGATCAAGACTGCCTTCGAAGAATCCGTTTGCACGGTTGCCGCGGACGATGAAGACGAGGGGGAGTTCAGTTGATCCCTGATCGTTAGTCGGGACCACGAAATCCTGCCCACCGAGAACGCCTGCGAGGTCCTTGCCGGTGATGGAAGCTGTGGTGCCTCCGGTGACGACGTTGCCGTTTACAAAGAAGACGTAGGTGTTAGCTCCGGGGAGCTGGGTTTGCACGCCGCCCTGGTAGGCGAAGCGAATGATTCCGGTCAGATTATCGCCGCGGGCGGTTGCCTGGTAACTGCCGTCGATCCCGCTCTGGAGCGGTGAGAGATTGGAGAAGGGACCCGGGCCACCGAAGGAGCCGGCCTGCGAAACACCCATGGAGACCAGGGCAACGAGCGATGAGAGGATGGGGAGTTTCATAGTTTTGTTTTGCCGATGAGATTTCATTTTGGCAGGGGTCGGTCAAGCGCTTTCTGCTGACGGCTCAGTGATTTCTGCCAATGATTGGCAACGTGGACCGCAGCAAGGCGGCAGAATTGTTGATGGGTTCGACCAAGGTGGAAGGGAGGTTGGCGGGAACCAAGAAAAACGAACCGGTCGAAAAGACCTGTCCCGCGCACGACACTTCGCCGGCGACGACGGCGAAGATCGCGAAAGCGGCGTCGTCCAGCGCACGGCGGGGCGCATCGAGTTTCCAATTTTCGATCACGAAATGTTCGCAAACGGCGATGATGTCGCTGTCGGCGGGATTGAGGTCGGGTTCGAAGTCTTCGAAGTCGATCGAGGCGAGGGATTCTTCGAGGTGGAGTTGGCGGGGCATCCCGTCGAGGCCGGATCGATTCCAATCGAAGACGCGGTAGGTGGTGTCGCTGTTCTGCTGAACTTCCACGATGAGGCAACCTTCCCCGATCGCGTGCAGGCGTCCGCTGGGGATGAAGATACTTTCGCCGGAGTTGACGGGTTTGCGGCAGATCACGTCCTCGATTTGCCCGTTCGCGAGAGCGGTATCGAAAGCTTGCCGGGTGGTGCCTCGCTTGAGGCCCGCGTAGATCGAGGCACCCGGAAGGCAGTCGAGGAAATACCAGGCTTCGGTCTTAGGTTCACCGTTCAGCGCGGCGGCGGAGTGGGCCGGGGGGTGAACTTGGACGGACAGTCGCTCGCGGGCGTCGAGGATCTTGATGAGCATCGGAAAGCGCGGCGCCGGGTGCGCGGCGTAGGCTTCTCCGAAGATCTCGGCTCGGTGCTGGGTCCAGAGGTCGTGGAGAGTGGCTCCGGTGTGAGGTCCGGAATGAACGACGCTTTGAGCATCGGCGCGGTCCACGACCTCCCAGGATTCGCCGAAAGGGGAACTCGGCGGAATTTTTTTCCCGAGGGTGCTCTCAAGACGACGGCCTCCCCAGACGCGTTCCATGGGGAGAGGTTCGAAGGTGATGGCTTGGGAATCGGTCATGGGTTTCTCAATACAACGACATCTTGAGCAGAAGGAAATGGTGGGAACAAAGGAGAATACAATTCGAACGCAGATTTTGGAACCCAGCACCGGAGCCGGGAGGATTCGGGCAGATCGTGGTGGCGGGGCATTGAAGCCTGTGGGTGACGGGCTTGGGAGTTACTCGGAAAAGCGGGGCACTGGGTCCTCGAGTGAGCGGTGGCAACGGACAGCCACGTGCTCCGTGTGGGGGAGAATGTGTTTGCGGATCGTGACGTCGACTGAGACGACGGTGAATTCGACGAGGAGGGTTTGGGCGATTTCGTGAGCGAGGGTCTCGATGAGTTGGCGCGGGCGGGCGGAGGCGAGGGTCTCGATCCGGGTTGCGACGGCGGCGTAGTCGACCGTGGCTTCGATGCGGTCGCCGAGGTTGGCGAACGAGGTCCTGGGGGTGAGAATGAGGTCGATGAGGAGGGTCTGCGGGTTGGCGCGCTCGGCATCGGGAACTCCGATGTGCGTGGTGACGCGGAGGCCGCGAACCTCGATGGTGTCGGGGATGAGGTTCATTCGCCCAGAAGACGTTGGAGGGAGGCGAGATTGTCAACGATGACGGCTGGGTTGGCGGGGAGCAGTTTCTCCACTGTGTCGAAGCCGGTGGTGACGGCGACGCCGAGGATGCCGCCGTGGCGGGCGGTTTCGATGTCGTGAACCATATCGCCGACGAACATGGTTTCGGTCGGATCGAGGGAATGAATGGCGAGGATCTCGCGGATCTTTTCGCGTTTGTCCATGATCCCGACGTAAGCGTGCTCGAACGAGTCGCGGACGCCGAGGCGGGTGGCCTGGGTGTCGAAATGGGAGGGCTTGATGGTGCTGAGGAGGAACGTGCGGCGTTCGGTGCGGCGGCAGAAGTCGAGAAAGTCGAGGGTGCCGGGGAGAAGGAGGACGTCGTCCTGAAGGCCGGCGAAGTGGTGTTCGTAGAGTTCCTCCAGTCCCTCGGCCGTCGCCTCGGGGAGGAGTTCGGCATAGAAGCCGGAGAACGGAAGGCGGAAGTGGTGGCGAAACTCGTCGCGGGTGAGATCACGGCGACCGTATTGGCGGAAGATGGCGTTCGTGGCTGCGATGACGGGACCGAGGTCGTCGGCCAACGTGCCGGACCAGTCGAGGAGGACGTTTCTAATCATGCAATTTGCGATGGATGCCCTGAGGTTGGCTCGACGATGGTCGTTTTGCCCCGACGAGTGAAACGTCCTACGTGCGGAAGCGGAGTTCCTTGACCGTCTTGACCCCGAATTTGGAGCGGAGTTTTTTCAAAATTTCCGGGCGCCAAGTCCGGTCGAGTTCGTAGCGAACGCTGGGCTGGAGAACCTGAACGTGAAGGATGCCGTCGACGAGGCGGACGGGGGTGGAGTGCTGGGCGATGAATTCGCCGACGACTTCGCGCCAAGCGGCGAGGATCTCGCCTTCGTCGATGCGTTCGGTGAGGCCGAGTCGACTGATGAGTGCCTGGACGGCGTCGGCGGCCGCGACGGTGCGGTCGGGTCGATCGTTTTCCGGCAGCCCCCTCCATTCCTGGAGGACCAGGCGGTGGAGGGATTTGGTCATCGAATCCGGACGACTAAGCGCCGTCGTTGCCGATGGCTTCGACGGGGCAGCCTTCCATCGCCTCGGCGCAGAGGGTGCGTTCTTCGTCGGTTTCGGGCTGCTTGTAAACGTAAGAATAGCCCCCGTCGTCGTTCCGGGTAAAATTCGCGGGAGCGGTCTCGCGGCAGAGGTCACAGTCGATGCACTGGTCGTCGCAATAGAACGCGCCTTCTTTGTTGTCGGAGTATTTATTTTCTACGTCGGCCATGGTGTTTGTCCTTTTGGACGTCGCAAACTAGAAACCGGGCGGGGGATTGCAATTGTTTTTTCCGGGGAATGCCCGATTTTCGTCGGTTCATGGATTCCACTACCACCCCGATTTTGCCGATTGAAGGCCGCCACGTTCTCCATATTTTCTACCGGGTCGACTACGGGTCGTGGGATCTGCTCAGCAACGAGGACCGGCTGGTCGCGAAGACGGATCTGGCAAATCTGGTGAAGGACGTGCGGGCGGAGGACGAGACGCAGTTGCTCACGCTGAGCATGGTGACGCCGCGGTCGGACCTGGGATTCATGCTGGTGTGTCCCGATCTGCAGGATTTGGATCGGATCTCGAAGCAGTTGACCTTGTCGCTGGGGGCGGGGATTTTGACACCGGAGTTCAGTTATTTATCGATGACGGAGCGGAGTGAATACACGACGAGCGAAGCGGAATACGCGGCGTCTCTGGAGGCCGAGGACGGGTTGAAAGTCGGGTCGCCGGAGTCGGACGCGAAGCTGGTCGAATTCCGTGAACGCATGAAGAAATACGCGAACGACCGGCTGGAGCCGAACCTCGCGGATTGGCCGGTGTTTTGTTTCTACCCGATGGCGAAGAGGCGCGCGGTGGGACAGAATTGGTACGCGTTGGATTTTGAGACGCGGAAGAAGCTGATGGCCGGGCACGCAAAGGTTGGGCGGACTTACGCCGGTCGGGTTCGGCAGTTGATCACCGGGTCGACGGGTTTGGATGACGCGGAGTGGGGGGTGACGTTGTTTGCGCACACGACGAGCGAGATCAAGGCGATCGTGTACGAGATGCGGTTCGATCCGGTGAGCGCGGAGTACGCGGACTTCGGGGAGTTTTACATCGGGATCCAATTGCCGTTGGACCAGTTGTTTTCGAGGTTGGGGGTGTGATCGGTCCTTCCCAGGATTTCGGCGGGAGCGGGGCGACCGGTCTCGAGGCATCGATGCTGTCCGGCGCGGGAGGTCGTCGGGAGCAAACGCGTCGCATGCTTGACTGCCCGGACTGCGGTGCGGGGGTAAGAGATCGGGCGTTGGGCCGGGGGGAGTCCTTGCGGTGTCGCCGGTGCGGGGGAAGGGTGAAGTCCGGTCGTGGACCCGCGATGTTTCAAACGATGTTGGCGCTGGCGGTGACGGGTCTGGTCCTGGCGGTGCTCGCAAACGCCGAGCCGATCCTCACGCTGAACGTCGCGGGAAATCGGCAGTCGAATGAGATCGTGACTGGGATCGCGGGACTGGTGGGGCAGGGTTATTGGCCGGTGGCCGGTCTGGTTTTGTTCGCGGCTGTGGTGGGTCCGCTCCTGCACCTGACGGCGGTGGCCTACTTGTCGGCGGCTTGTTGTGCCGGACGGCGGTGGGTGGGGGTGGAGCAGTGCGCTAGGGTGATCGAGCGGCTGGCTCCTTGGAATCTGGTGATGGTGTACGCGGTGGGGATCCTCGTGGCGGTGGTGCGTTTGGAGTTGTTGGGTGAGGTGGAGTGGCGGCGGGGATCGTTGTGGATCGTCCTGCTGTCGATTTGTTCGATGGTGGTGGTCGGGATGTTTGACCGGGTGGCGGTCGACGAGAAGTTGGCGGTGTTGCGGTGAGGGCGGACGATCCGATTCGCGTGCAGCGGGTGGCGGCGTTGGTGGTGGCGGGAATTGTGCTCTACGTGCCCGCCAACGTGTTGCCGGTCATGACGATCACGGTGACGGGTCAGGTCGAGGTGCTGACGATCATCGGCGGAGTGCTGGAGCTGTATCACTCCGGGTTGGCGCCGGTGGCGGCGATCGTCTTTCTGGCGAGCATCGTGGTTCCCTTTGGCAAACTGGCGGGGATGTCGTGGTTGCTGTTGATGCACGGGAGCGGGAAGCTGCGGCGCGAGCGGACGACGCTGCTGCGGTTTCTGCACCTGATCGGAAACTGGTCGATGATCGATTTGTTTCTGCTGTCGATTCTGGTGGGCGTGGGGCAATTGGGGATTCTCGCGAGCGTGGTGGCGGGGCCGGGAGCGTTCTTTTTCGCGGCGGTGCTGGTGGTGACGCTGACGGCGGCGGCTATTTACGAAACGGATTTGATCTGGCAGAACGTCGGGGCTGAGGCGACCTGATGGAAAGCGACAAACCTACCCCCGACACTGAAGATCACGGGGAAGTCGTGCGCGGAGGTCGCTGGCGGATCTCAGTGGCGTGGATTTTTCCGGTGCTCGCGGTGGCGGTGGCGGGGTGGCTTTTCTGGTCGAATTGGAGCAGCCAAGGTCCGGAGATCACGATCGATTTTGAAGCGGCGCCGGGCTTGCAGGCTGGGAAATCGGTGTTGATCTACCGGGGGGCGCAGGCTGGGAGGATCACGAACGTCGAGTTGCAGCCGAATCTCGGTGGGGTGAGGGTGACGGTGAGGTTGAAGGCGTTTGCGAAGGAGCTGGCGCGTTCGGGAACGATTTTTTGGATCGATAAGCCGGTGATCTCGCTGGTGCAATTGACGGGTTTGGAATCGATCATTCAGGGGAACTCGTTGCAGGCGCGGTTGGGTGGAGGCGAGCTGGCGACGCACTTTGAAGGATTGAGCCAGCAGCCGATCGAACCCCTCGAGGCGCCTTCGGTGGTTTTGAGTTTGCGACCCGACACGATGCCGAGGATCGTGCGAGGCGCGCCGGTTTTTCACCGGGGGGTCGCGGTCGGGGCGGTGAACGAGGCGAAGCTCGACGAGTCGGGTCATCCTTCGATCGAGATTGTGGTCGGGGAGGAATACAGTAACCTAGTCGGGCGAAATTCCCGTTTTTGGCAGATGCCGCTGGCTTCGCTGAAGACGGGAGCAGCGGGAGTGAGTCTGGAGGTGCCAAATCTGGCGGCGCTGCTGCAGGGGGGGATCGAATTTGATTCGTTTGGAGACCGGGGAGAGGACGTCAAGGACTCGGCGGAATTTGACTTGTTCGCGAGTAAGGCGGCGGCCCGGGCGACCTCGCCGCCGATTCGAATCACGTTCGACAGCGGGTTGGGATTGGTCGCGGGGGAGACGGAGCTGCGTTACCTCGACGTCACGATCGGGATCGTGGAGTCGGCGAAGTTGAACCTGGAGACCGGGATGGTCGACGTCGTGGCGCACATGGAGCCGGGGTTTGAGCGGTTTCGGAGCGAGGGAGCGAAATTTACCTTGGTTAGAGCGAGGGTGACGCTGGAGGGGGTGACCGGATTGGACACGCTGCTGAACGGAAATTACATCGCGTGCGAACCCGGGGATGGGGAGGAGTTCGCGGGGGAGTTCGCGGGGAAAACGCCGGGATCAAATTGGCTGACGCTCCCCACGAGCGACCAAGGCCTGGAGGTGACGGTCTCGGCGAAACGAATCGATGCCCTGGGGGTGGGAACGCCGGTGATGAGAAGGGGCGTTGTGGTCGGTCGGGTCATCGGGAAGAATCTGGCGGAGAACGGGATGGCCGAATTGAAGTTGGTGATCGAGTCTGAATCGGCGTCGTCGGTGCGGGAAAATTCGCGCTTCTGGGCGTCGCCAGCGGTCTCGCTCGGCGTGGGGCCGGGGGGATTGCAAGTGTCCGTCAATGGCCTGGAGACGTTGGTGCAAGGGTCAATAGAATACGACGTTTTCGCCGAGCCGACCGGAGCCGCGGCGGACGGCGCGGCGTTTCCTCTCCACGCGACGGAGGCCGCGGCGCGCGCGGTGTCTCAGCCGATCAGGATCTCGTTTGTGGACGGCCAGGGGATCGTGGCTGGACAGACGCAATTGCGCTTCCGCGGGTTGCCGGTTGGTTTGGTTGAGTCGGTGGATGTTGGTTTGGAGGGGGTGAGAGTGGTTGCGAGGTTCGAGTCCGGATATTCGATGCTGCGGAGGCAGGGGAGCGTGTTCACGCTGGTGAGGCCGGAGGTATCGTTGGAGGGGGTCAGTGGTCTGGAGACGTTGGTGAGCGGAGTTTACATCGATTGCGTGCCGGGGACGGGAGACGAGCCCGCCGAGGACTTTGTCGCGCAGTCGATGGAGGTCGCCGAGGAGGCGGTGGAGGAACTGCAGGTCGTTGCCGACGCGGGGCTGGAGATCGTGCTGGTGGCGAAGACTTCGAAGATCAGTCCGAACGCACCTGTTCTCTACCGGGGTGTGACGGTCGGGAAGGTCATCCGCAAGGCGCTATCGCCCGAGGCGGGTCGGGTCGATCTTGTCGTCGAGATCGAGCCGCGTTACGCGCCGTTGGTGCGGACGAACACTCGGTTTTGGGACCTGGGTGGATTGAAGGCCTCGCTCGGGTTTTTGTATTTGAAGGTCGATCCGACGCCCTTGACGACGCTCACGCTGGGGGGCGTCGCGTTCGCGACGCCGAATGACGATGATCTCGGTGAGCGGGTGGGGAACGGAAGTCGGTTTCCCCTGTATGAAAAACCGAAAGGTGCGTGGTTGAAGTGGGCGCCTTCGGTGCCGGTAGGCGGTGCAGCAATCGATAAGTGAGGGTGAAACCTACCGTCCCCACTCCTCGCCGGTGTCCATCTTGGATGAGGCAATAGGCACCGTGTTGGTTTGGATCAGGCGGCCTGCGGTTCAGCAATCCAGCATTTCTGATCGCCGTTCCATTCCTCGAAACCTGAGTAGCCTCCAAGAGCCTGTTTCAGCTGTCTGGCGACTGCCGCGGCAAGAGCTGGAGGAACGGAATTTCCGATCTGGCGAAATTTTGTGCATTGGCTCCCGGAGAAAATCATCCCCGGTGGGAAGCCTTGCAGACACGCCGCCTCTTCGACGGTGAGCCGGCGCAGACGTTCAGGAATCTTCGCAACCGGAACTCCGCCGGCTGTGAGGTGAGCATGATACCCGACCACCCAAGGCTCGGAGCCGTCGATTAACGATTGCTGGTCGATGACAGGAGTTCGATTGCCTCCCATTGAGGCCGGAAGAGTCAGCGCGGGCGCGTCGAGATCGACTGGTCGGCCCTGCCCGTTGAAAAGCATTCCAGCGAAAGGACTTTTTCGCATAATCGGGACCTTCGCTGCGGTGACCTTCGCGTGACAAAGGGAATTGTTCCCGGGTGTCCCAAATTCAGGTAGATCCGCCAACGCTTCGCGAACGGAACGCCTTCTCGTTGCTGGAATCGGCTTTGGCATCTTCCGGTCCTTGATTCCGACGAGAAACATTCTCTCACGCATCTGCGGGACTCCAAAGTCGGCGGCATTGAGAAGCATGGTGCGGCATTTATAGCCTAGACTTTCGCCCTTGGCCTCGAGGGCTTGAATTGTTCCCGCCCAGCGACGATTTGCAGCGAGGGCTTTGACGTTTTCCATGACGAACGCTGCGGGGTTCAACGTCTCTACGATTCGAAAGAATTCCCAAACCTGGCGGCTTCGCGGATCGTTCGGGTCCATTCGTCCCGCAACCGAAAAACCCTGACAGGGAGGCCCGCCCATCACGACATCAGCTGCGCCCCGAGAGGGAAGGTCAGCTCGAGCAATGTCTCCACAAACGATTTGCGGGATCGAAGATTCTCGGCGCAAAAGCTCGTTGCGGTAAGTCTCCAACGCGAAAGGATCAATGTCGTTGGCCCAGATTGTGTTGAAACCAGCATCTCTAAACCCAAAATCGAGACCGCCACAACCGGTGTATAGCGACACACAATTCATTATGCTTATTTAGCATGAACTCAAAATTTGTCAACGTATATTGCAGCCGTCTTTGAGAGAATACCGGAGGTGCCGTACGTGAATTTTGATGAGAAACTCGGAGAAGTTCTAGCCGCTAGACGCCGCGATCTTGCGCTTTCGCAGGAATATTTGGCAATCATCCTTCGAAGGGATCAAACCTACGTCTCCAAGGTGGAGAATGGCAAACAAGCAACAAGCGTCTGCGAATTTTTGAAGTGGGGGCAGGCTTCTGAATCTGAGTCACGAGGATCTCAGTGAAATTCTCGGGGGGCTGGCTGGCCATGTTGACTAGTCTCTCAATTTTACCACTCACCACGGCTGAGTTTGAGTCGGGGCTAGCTGCGTGTCTTGCTGCGATGGAAGTTGCAGGTCTCGAAGCCGAAGAAGCGGCGATGCGATCTGGTTCACTATTCGAATGTTGGCTAGACGCCGATTTTTCAACCGATCCGTTTCCAACCGAACTTCGTCCATTGTTGGCGCCGGCGAGCTGGGCTAATCAGGCGCCCAAGGCTCCTTATTTGGCCTACGTTGAACTAATTCGCCGACTCGAGGGTAAGCATGCTGCGACTCGCCGAGACGCGGCCATCATTCTCTCACAATTGCCTTTGATACTCTTGCTGGGACGAGAATTCGCGAATTCTCCAGCGAAAATCGCCACGATTCTGGATCCCTCCAACTCTCGTGGGTTGGTGACGTGGAGGGCAGTGCAGACGATTCTCAATTATTTCAAAATCCCAAACGAGTTGGCAAATTCGAGCGTCGTTTCCATGTTGGGCACTGATCGGGTGGCAGCGACCAAAGAATTTGGTGATAGTGATCTCAAGACCGTCGCAGTCCTTCTGGGAAAACAATGCGAAACTTACGGCTTACCATCGGAATTCTCGAAAGCTCTGGCTCGCCTCTTCAACCCGAAGGCGGAGGATTCTTTCATCCCCTATCTTCAGATCTTGTTTTACGTCGCGACGGTGGACCATTTTTACGATCACCCAGCCGAGTTTATCTATGTTTTCAAACCGCGTGGTGCCGTG
The DNA here is from genome assembly GCA_963832325.1 of uncultured Verrucomicrobiae bacterium. Lineage (GTDB taxonomy): Bacteria > Verrucomicrobiota > Verrucomicrobiia > Chthoniobacterales > JAATET01 > CAVVKW01. The sequence continues at coordinate 147,667 of CAWHTR010000002.1, forward strand.
GCGAACAAGATCTTCGCGGTTTTTCCCAACGAGTTGGCTCCGGGTGGAAATCCAATGTTGAACAACTTCAAGGCGGTCGACCGGCTCACGACCGACTGGGCCGAATCCCGTGAGGACACGCGGGAGCAGGCGATAGCATTGGTGACGGTCGTCCTCGGGCTGTCCTCGCTAGCTTACCCAGCCCGGAAGCAGCTATCGGGTTCGATCCGGCGAGGTTTGATTCGATTCATCGAGATCAAGACACCGGACGCAATCGTTCTTCCTCGTTGTGAAGATCTTGCGCAGGTGGAGCGCTTTTTGACAAAAGTTGCCGAGGTGCCAACTGGAACGAGGGGGATTATCGAGCAGCGAGTGACGGACTTTTTGGCGGGGGTGATCCATCGGGATAAAGCTTGGCGGTCTCGCGGCATGGGCGATGCCGTCAACGCGACGAACTCGTCGTCGCGGAAGCTCGGGGACTGTGATTTCCAAGACGCCGGGCGAAGGGTCTGCCACGCTGTCGAGTCGCACGCTGGCCGCCTGACGGATGTGTACGTTGCCGAGCATCTTCGAACGCTGCGGTTGAACCTTCCGGCGCGGTTGGATGAGTGGGAAGGCATCGCCGATCTTGCGGAGTGGGCGGTTGAGATCATCTTTGTAGCACACGAGGACGCTCGGGGTGATCGAGAAACGATGATTGATTTGGTGGTGAAGGGATCGCTTAGCGTGACGACGTTCGATGATCTCAAAGGTGAGGTCATGAGGGTCGCTGCGACGACTGGTGACGAGATCGTTGCGCTCTTCAATGAGTGGGTGGTGTCTGTCTTGAACTCCCCGAACACACCACACGCGATCAAGATAACTGCGCGGGAACTGTTCGAATCAACGTCTGGACGGGGAAAATAGGGAGGTGGCTTGGGAAGAGGAAGCCCGGAGAGAACCCGGGCGTCGAAGATCTGTCGTCTTTAGGCTTAGGTATAAAGTTCAAGCGTTCGTGGAATGTGTTTGCGGAAGGGGAAGAAACCGTTGGTCGCGTGGGGCCAGAGGGCGCGGTCCCAGTCGCGGGTGATCTCGTGGACCGGGACGTTGACTTCCGCCAGGCGCGGGCGGAGGAAGTCACGCCAGGGGCCGACGGTGAGGGCTGGCGTGATGATGGCATCGAGGCGTTCGGCGGCGGCCCATTCGGTGACGGCCTGCTGCCAATTCGTTGCTGCGGAGAGGTCGGCGTGGGAGCAATTCCATCGGCGGATGGAGCGCTCGGTGGCGTCGTTGAGGGCTTCCTTGCGGAATTCCGTGACGGTCGGCGACCAGCCGGTGAGCTGATTGAATCCAAAGGGCCAACCGACGGCGAGGGCGACGGGTTGGACGGCGGGGGAGAGGGTGAGTTCGAACGAACAGTCTTCGCCGTGGAGGAGCACGCCGATGCGACCGGTGGTCGGAAGGTTGTTGGGATCGGGGAGGTCGAGGGGTTGGAGGGGGTATTCGCGATCGTCGGCGAGCGGGGCGGCGTCTTCGTTGAGTTCGGTCGGGTCGGGGAAGCGGCCCTCGGTGAATTTGGCGATGTTGTCGCGGCGGGCGAGGTAGTGTTTTCCCTTCGTCTGAAGGCCGGCGACCCAGCGCCACGAGAGGGTGTTACTGGCGGGATCGGCGTCGAGGAGGTGGGTGAAGAAAAATTTCGCTCCCAGCTGCCACGGGAGGCCGAGCGTGAAGATCCAGATGCTGGCGAACCACATGCGGGCGTGGTTGTGGAGCCAACCGGTCTCGATGAGCTCGGTGGCCCAGGCGTCGAAGCACGCGATGCCGGTCGGGGTGGCGGTGGCTTGAGCGGCGCGGTCGGCGGCTGGGGAGTCGGCGAGGGACGCGCAATCGGCGAGCCAGTCGGACCAGACGGTGGGGTGCATCTCGAGCCAGCCTTTGAAGTAGGTGCGCCAGCAAACCTGGTGGATGAAGCTCTGGATCGCGTCGGCGGAGTGGTGGGCGAGGACGGCGTCGAGGACGTCTTTCTGGGTGAGGAGCCGGGTGGTGAGGTAGGGGGAGAGGCGGGAAACGTTCGTGCGGTCGGTGGGGCCGAGATCGTAGTTGCGACGGTCGGCGTAATCGGGAACGCGCGGGAGGAAGCGTTCGAGAAGCTCCATGCCGCCGAGGCGGGTGGCGCGGTGCGCTCGGGCCACGGCTGAGTCGGCGGAGGATTTCATTCCAATCCTCCCGGTATCCTTGGTGATCGGTGCCGCTTTCTGTTCAAAAGATCAGACTGAAACGGGTTCGAATTCGGCGAAGCGGCTTTTGAGTTCGGGGGGGATGTGGGCTCGGACGATGATGGTATTGCCTTCGTAGCGGGTGCTGAGGACGTGGCCGACGCGGTGGAGTTCGGCGACGGCGGCCGAGGCCGAGGCGGGGATGTGGAACTCGGCCTTCAAGCGCCAGGCGGCGAGGCGGATGATGAGTTCGTCGAGAAAGATCTCGATGCCTTCGCCGGTTCGGGTCGAGATGGCAACGCTGCCGGGGTGGTGATCGAGGGCGTTTTCGACGATCGCCGTTTCCCGGACCTGATCGATCTTGTTGAAGATGAGGACCGTCTGTTTTCCCTGGGCGTTGAGTTCGGCGAGGGTGGCGTCGACGGCGGCCATCTGTTCGTGGAAGTGCGGGTGGCTGACGTCGACGACATGGAGAAGGATGTCGGCGTGGGCGACCTCCTCAAGCGTCGCCTTGAACGATTCGATGACGGTGGTTGGGAGTTTCCGGATGAAGCCGACCGTGTCGGTGAGGAGTGTCTTCTGGTTGTTCGGGAGGACGAACTGTCGGGTCGTCGGGTCGAGGGTCGCGAAGAGTTTGTTTTCGGCGAGAACGTGGGAGCCGGTGAGGCGATTGAGGAGAGAGGATTTCCCGGCGTTGGTGTAGCCGATGAGTGCGCAGACGGGCCAATGGTGGCGGAGGCGGCCTTCGCGCTGGACGGTTCGATTTTTCCGCACCTCGCGAAGATCGCGTTCGAGGCGGCTGATGCGGTCCTGAATGCGACGGCGGTCGACTTCGAGCTGGGTTTCGCCCGGCCCGCGGGTGCCGATGCCGCCGTTCTGGCGGGAGAGGTGGGTCCACATGCGGGTGAGGCGCGGGAGGAGGTAGCTCAACTGGGCGAGTTCGATCTGGAGGCGGCCTTCCTTGGTGCGAGCGCGTTTGGCGAAGATGTCGAGAATGAGTTGGGTGCGGTCGAGGACTTTGCGGGACGTGAGTTTCTCGAGGTTGCGACCCTGGGCGGGGGAGAGTTCGTCGTCGAAGATGACGGAGTTGGCGTGTTTGCCGCGGCAGGCGACGCGGACTTCTTCGGCTTTGCCCTTGCCGATGTAGTAGGGGGCGGTGGGCTTATCGAGTTTCTGGACGAAGGTGTCGACGACTTCGGCTCCGGCGGTGGCGGCGAGTTGCTCGAGTTCCGCGAGCGAATCCTCGAGGTCCCAATGGCTGACTCCCTGCTGTTCGAGGCCGACGAGGATGGTCTTCTCGGTGCCGGGAGCTGCGAAATCGATCATGCCTGAGGGGACAGGGGGGGCAGCCGACGGGCGCTCTCAACCGCGTCGCGGAGGTGGGGAAGGGCTGTCAAATCCAACGGGCAGAAATTGAGTTGGTTGCGGAACCAAGTCAATTGCCTTTTGGCGTATTGGCGGGTCGCGAGCGCGATGGCGTCGGTGGCTTCGCGGCGAGTCGATTGGCCGCAGAGGACGGCCTGGATCTCGCGTAGGCCGAGGGTGCGGGCTGCGGTCGGGCCGACGGCACCCAATTGGCGGATCTCGGATTCGACGTCGGCGGAAAACATTGCGTTCACGTTGTCATCGATCCGCGCGAGGAGTTCGGTTCGGTCGCGCGTGAGGAGGATGCCGTTGGTCGGTTTGTCGACGACGGTGGAGCGGAAGTCGGCGAGAGGGCGGCCGGATGTCTCGCAGATCTCGATGGCGCGCTGGACGCGGCGGGGATTGGCGGTGTCGATCTGGGCGGCAGCGGAGGGGTCGTGGGTCTGGAGGCGAGCGAGGAGGGCGGGGAGGGGGAGTGAATTCAGTTCGGCGCGGAGGCTGGGGTCGACGGGCGGCGTGGGGTCGAGGCCGGTGGTGAGCGCGCGGATGTAGAGACCGGTTCCGCCGACGATGAGGGCGCGTTTTCCACGTCGGTGGATGTCGGCGAGCGCGGTGCGGGCGGCGCGGGCGTAGGTGGCGGCGTCGAACGGGTCGGCAACCGGAATGGTGCCGACGAGGTGGTGGGGGACCGCGGCGCGTTGAGCGTTGGTCGGGGCCGCGGTGAGAAGGGGGATCTCGCGGTAGATCTGAAAGGCGTCGGCGCCGACGATTTCGGCTCCGAGGCGGTCGGCAAGGGCGACCGCGAAGGCGGTCTTCCCGACGCCGGTCGGGCCGACCACGAAGAGTGGTCGACCCGGAAGTGGCGGGTTGGGATTAAGCCGTGGTCTCGTCTTCGGACTGGCTGTCACTGGTGTTGGCATCGGCCTCGGCGTCGACAGGAGCGACTTCGCGGACGCGTTCGTCGCGACGCTCGGAAGCCTTGGCTCCGCTCACGACGAGCTTACGGCCGAGGAATTCCTGGTCGTGCAATTCGGAGACGGCACGCTTGGCTTCGTCGACGGACTGCATCTGGACGAAGGCAAATCCCTTGGGACGCTCGGTCTGGCGGTTGGTGACGATCTCAACGTTCTGCACGGCGCCGACGCCGTTGAAGAGTTCGAAGAGGTCGCTTTCGCCCGCGTCGAACGAGAGGTTGCCGATGTAGAGGCGAGGTGTGGTGACCTCGACGATTTCGGGAGAGCGCATGCCGGTGCCGCGGCTGCGGCTTTCGCGTTCGCGGGGGGCGCGTTCGCCTCCGCGCTCAGAGCGCTCAGAGCGCTCGGGACGTTCGCTGCGTTCGCGTCCGCCGGAGCGGCGTCCGCCGCTGCCGGTGGCGGCGAGTTCTTCGGCGGACCGTGGTGGGCGACTGGCGGGGATGGATTGTGGCTCTTTGGAACCGAAGCCGAGGAAGGACGCGATCTTTTCGACGATGCCTTGGGGCTTGGGTTCGGGTTTGCGGGTGCGGGATTCGCCACCACCGCCGGAGCGATTGCCGGAGTTGCGGTTACCGCCCGAGGAGCGGCGGCTGTTGCCACCGGAGTTCGAGCGTCCGCCACGGCGGGAGCCGCGACGTGAGCTGTCGCTTTCGGAGGAGTTGTCGGTTTCTGGAACGTAATTGGTAGACATGTTGTTTTAGGTGTTGTCGCTGGTGGCGCGCGGCGGGAATTTCCGCTGTGACGGAAAACGTTTCCCCGACCGGGGCACCAGGCGACGGCGGTTTGCTGTCGGGTGTCTTGCGTCGGCTAGCCGTGGTCTGCGACCAGGATGGCTTGGGCGACGCGGTAAGTATGACCGGCACGGGCGGGATCCCATTTCGCATCCAACTCGAGACCATTCCGACAGCGTGACGAAGGCTCGAGGTGAGTGATGCGAAGATGTGGGAGTCGCGGGGCACGGAACAAAACACCTCTTTCAAGGGAGATTAATGGCCGGAGATTTTCTGATTTCAAGCTTGATTCTTGGATCGGGGGAATCTGAGCACGCGGGGATGGGTGAAAATTTCAGTGAAGGATCGCTGCAACTTTCTCAAAGGGTGCTTGTTTAAGCGTGTATGGATTCAAGTCGCTTGCGGATTTTGCTCGGGGTAGCGGCGGTGGTCGCGTCGGTTCTCGTCTGGAAATGGATCGCGGGTTGGGGGCTGGTGACCGTTGAAGTGAGTGGTGAATCTCTAGCTAAGGTAATCCGTTCGATCGAACGGCAAGGCGGGGTGACAATCGCAACGAATCTTGATCCGGAGACGTTAGTCACGATGAACGTCTACAAGGTTCCGGTCGCCGAGGCGGTCGACTTCCTCGCGGCTCGGACGGATGCGCGCTGGTCGGTGGCCTACGTGTCCGGAAGCGGGAAGGCTGAGGTGCGCAGTGGCGTCGACGTGCTAACGGCGGACGGGCGGAGCGACGAATTTGTCGTCTACAACTACCCGACTTGGGGGATGGGCATGGAGAGTGAGACGATCCCGGATCCGCGGATGGTCAAATGGTCGGTCAGCGCAGCGGACGAGGGGGATCTGACGAGTTACCTCGATCAAGCGGCGCAGAAGACCGGGGTGACGACGGTCCTGCCGGTCGGTTGGAATCCCCCGGTGGTCCGGGTGCCGGCGGGTGGCGAGGCTGGGAGCGCGATTTCAAAAATGGTGAAGGCTGGGGGCGGGCGGGTCGAGGAGGTTTTCCTGCTCAAGGTGTCGAATCGGGAATGGGCCGGAGGGGGCGGGGCGCGTCCGCAGCAGGCGAGCACGGCAACGGAGGGCGGCGGCCAACCGGCGGCGGCGAGCGCACCGCCAGCGGAGCGGCCACGTCGTGAGCGACCAGAGGCGCACCCGGAGTGGGCCGAAGAACGCATGCAGGCCCAGATCGCGCTCTTGCCAGAGGCTGAGCGGGCTGCGGCGAAAGAGACTTACGAGTCGATTCGAGATTTTTTCCAGCGGGTGCGGGATCTACCGGAGGATCAACGTCGCGCCGCGATGGAGGAACATTTCAGCAAACCGGAGGTGCTGGCGCGAATGGACGAACGCCGGACCCTCCGCGAGGACCGCGCCGGAGCCGAGCGAAAAGCCGACCGGGCGCGCCGCTACGTCGAACGCAAAGCTCAACGCAAAGAATCATGACAAGACTCGCTTCTGACATCCGGTCCCGCCACGGTTTTACACTCATTGAGCTGGTGGTGGTGGTCGCCATCGTCGGCATGCTGGCGACGCTGTTAGTTCCAGGATTGCAGCGGATGCAGGAGCGGGCGAAGAGCACGGCTTGCGCGGCCAATTTGCGGTCGATCGGGGTGGTCGTTCAGCTTTTCGCCCAAGACAACGACAACCGGCTGCCGACGATCGAGGGCTACCCGAGTGACCCGATCTATGACGGTGAGCAGGCGGCCGAGGCGCAGACGATGATGGAGGCGCTGGGGCCATTTGGGCTGACCGCGGGGAATCTCAAGTGCCCGTCGGACAAGGAGTGGTTCGCGAAGGAAGGGACGAGCTACTTCTGGAAGCCGACGCTCGACGACGAGTTGGTGTCGAATCCGAAGCTCTACGGTCGGCACGGTGAGCGGTCGATCCCGGCGCAATACGCGTCGATCTGCACGGACTTCGAGGCAGTCCACGGCCCTCGAGGGAAGCTGCGTTCGAATCGGCTCTATCTCGACGGGCACGTGCGGACTTTCCTGTGAGTTTTACCCGCTGGAGACGCAAAGATTCGAGGGCCTTGGATCCAAGTCTTGTCCTCCCGCGTGTTTGGTGGGCAGGCCGCTTGGTCAGGCGGTGACGAGTTCGCCAGGATTGGTCGCTGGGACGACGGTCTCGAAGTCGTGGTGGAGGAGTTCGATGCGGCCGTCGTGGTGTTCGACCAGAGCGGTGCAGCTCTCGACCCAATCGCCGGTGTTGTAGTAGGGGACAGCTTGATCCTCGTTGAGGGCGGCCGTGTGGATGTGGCCACAGAGGACGGCGTCGACTTCGTAATCGGCGGCGTAGCGAACGACGGCTTCCTCAAAATCGCCGATGAAGCTGACGACGTTCTTCACTTCGGCTTTGACGTATTTGCTGAGCGACCAGTAGCCGAGTCCGAAGCGGCGGCGGACGAAGTTGACGACACCGTTGAGGCGCATGAGTCCGTGGTAGCCGAGGTCGCCGACGTGCGCGAGCCAGCCCATGTTTTGAACGACCGTGTCGAGTTCGTGACCGTGGATGACGAGGATACGGCGGCCGTCGGCGGTGGTGTGGACGGCATTTTTCCGGAGATCGACGCTGGCGAAATTGCCGAGGAAGCCGCCGAGGAATTCGTCGTGGTTGCCGATGATGTAGATGACCTCGGCTCCCTTGCGGCCCTTGCGGAGGAGCTTCTGGATGACGTCGCTGTGATCCTGCGGCCAGTAGCGGGCCCGTCGGAGCGCCCAGATGTCGATGAGGTCGCCGACGAGGTAGAGCGTCTCGAATTCGTTGTCGCGGAGGAAGTCGAGAAGGGCGGCGGCCTTGCAGCCTTTGGTGCCGAGATGCACGTCGGAGATCCAACCGGTTCGATATTCTGCCATGGCGGGTTTTGCCTTTGCAAATTATTGGTCGGCTAAATGTTCGCGAGGCGGGAAGTGTGACGTTTTTGGAACGTCGCTGGGGCCGTCGGCGGGCGAACCCGGGATGGCCGCAGAAATCCGGAGGGGCGAGGTTGATTGATCCAGTGGTGGTGGGCTTTTGATTCGACCAGTGGAGGCGGGTTGGGCAAGTTGACCGACTGATGTTAGATTCCACGAACCACCCCGACGAGGGGCAGGAGGACGAGCTGGCGTGGTATTGCGTCCGCACGCGGCCTAAGCAGGAAAAAATCTCCGCGCAGACCTTGCGGGCGGACGTGGGCGTCGAGGTGTTCAGTCCGTTCGTGCGGTTCAAGCGGTCGCGGGGAAAGGGAACGATGTGGGTGACGGAAGCGTTGTTCCCTGGCTACGTCTTTTCGAAATTTCGTTACGTCGAGCAGATGCGCCACATTCAGTCGTCGCGAGGAGTGACGAAGATTCTCTCGTTCGGGGGTTGCCCGGCCATCGTGCCCGAGGACGTGATCCAGGCCGTGCGGGACAGCATGCCGACCGAGGAGGAGATCGTGGTCATTCCGGACGTCGTGCAGCCGGGGGACGAGGTCAAAATTGTCGCCGGGCCTGTACGCGGGAATCCGCACCGTGGTGACGCGGGTGATGCCGGCGAGGCAGCGCGTCGGGATTCTCTTGGAAGTTCTTGGGTCGGAGCGGGAGGTCGAGGTGGATGCCGAATCGGTGCTCACGGAGATCTCGCGTCCGATGATCCAACGGTAGGTCGGAAGGGCGGGGGTCGGCTGGCGCATCGGGATTTGCCATTTACAATCAGGAGATTCCGTCTTTGATTCTTCCTCTCCCGGGCATGAGGCCGGACACCCATTGGCATGTTAAATTGGATCATCAAAGCCATCGTCGGCTCGAAGAACGCGCGGGAACTTAAGGCCATGAAGCCGCTGGTCGACCGCATCAATGAACTCGAGGTCGAGTATCAGTCGCTTTCCGACGACGGACTCCGACAGAAGACGGCGAACTGGAAGGCGGAACTATCCCGGATCGAGGACTCCGATGAGTTGCAGCGACGGCTCGACGAGATTCTGCCCGAGGCATTTGCGGTCGCGAAGAACGGCGCTCGTCGGCTCTGCGGGCGGCAGTTCGAGGCGTGCGGGCAGCCGATCACCTGGAACATGGTGCATTTCGACGTCCAGCTTGTCGGCGGCATTGTGCTGCACCGGGGTCGGATCGCGGAAATGGCGACGGGCGAGGGTAAGACGCTCGTGGCGACGGCTCCCGTTTATCTCAACGCGCTGACGGGACGAGGGGTTCACGTGGTGACGGTGAACGATTACCTCGCGCTGCGCGACTCCGAGTGGATGGCGCAGCTCTACACATTTCTTGGCCTGACGGTGGGCTGCATTCAGGAGGATCAGAATCCAACGGTGCGTCGCCAGCAATACGAGGCCGACATCACCTACGGAACGAACGCGCAATTCGGCTTCGATTACCTGCGCGACAACGGCATGGCTTCGAGTCGGGACCAGCAGGTTCAGCGCAGACATTACTTCGCGATTGTGGATGAGGTGGATTCCATTCTGATCGACGAAGCGCGGACGCCGTTGATCATCAGCGGGCCGGCGACGGTCTCGACGCACCAGTACGACCGCTTCAAGCCGCTGGTGGATCAATTGGTCAAACGGCAGGCCCAGCTTTGCAGCCGGTTGGTGACCGAGGGTCGCGAGATGATCGCGAAGGGGACAAAGGAAGACCGCGAGGCCGGCGCGAGGCAGTTGCTCAAAGTGAAGTTCGGGCAGCCCCGCAACAAACCATTGAATCGTGCGATGGAGGATCCGGAGGTCCGCCGGATGATCGACAAGGCGGAGTTGTATTTTTTCCAGGACAACACGACGAAAGAGCAGCTGATCGAGCTGAAGGAAGAACTGTTTTTCACGGTTGATGAGCGCCAGCACGACGCGGATCTGACTGAACAGGGGCGGACATTTCTCAACCCCGACGACCCGGACGCCTTCGTGCTGCCGGATCTGCTCACGGAATTCGCCGACATCGAGACAAATTCTTCGCTCACCGACGCGCAGAAGGCTGAGCAGAAGGCGAATCGGCAGGCTTTCTGCGACGCGCAGAGCGAGCGAATTCACAACATCACGCAGCTCCTCAAGGCCTACTGTCTCTACGAAAAAGACGTCGAATACGTCGTCGAGGAGAACAAGGTCATCATCGTCGACACCTTCACGGGCCGCAAGATGTCGGGGCGTCGATGGAGCGACGGCCTCCACCAAGCTGTCGAAGCGAAGGAAGGCGTGCAGATCGATCGCGAGACCCAGACGCTCGCGACGATCACGATTCAGAATTACTTCCGGCTCTACGACAAGCTGGCGGGCATGACCGGAACGGCGGAGACCGAGGCGAACGAGTTCAGTGACATCTACGGGTTGACCGTGAACGTGATTCCGACGAATCGCCCGGTGGCGCGGATCGACAGCAACGACATCATTTTCAAAACGCGGCGCGAGAAGTACAACGCGGTCATCGAAGAAATCAAAGTCGCCCACGCCCGCACGCAGCCCGTTCTGGTCGGCACGGCGAGCGTCGAGTCGTCGGAGCTGATGAGCCGGATGCTCAAGCGGGAGAAAATTCCGCACACTGTCCTCAACGCGAAGTTTCACCTGCAGGAGGCCGAGATCGTCCAACGGGCGGGGCTGCCGGGATCGGTGACGATCTCGACGAACATGGCGGGTCGTGGCACCGACATCAAACTTGGCAGTGGGGTCACCGACGCGGGTGGACTTTACGTGATCGGCACTGAGCGTCACGAATCGCGGCGAATCGACCGGCAGCTGCGCGGACGTTGTGCGCGACAGGGAGATCCGGGGTTGTCGAAGTTTTACGTCAGCTTCGAAGACGACCTCATGCGCAACTTCGGCGCGAGCGATCGGATGACGAAGATCATGGAAACCTTCGGGATGAAGGAGGGTGAGGAACTCGAGCATCCTTGGCTCAACAAGAGTGTCGAGACGGCGCAGAAGCGCGTCGAGCAGCGCAACTACATGATCCGGCGTCGCACGCTCGAATTTGACGACGTGATGAATCAGCAGCGCGAGGTCGTTTACGGCTACCGCAATGAGGTCATGGACACCGAGGACCCTCGATCGATGATCTACGAGGTGATCGACGAGGTTGTGCCGAGGAAGGTGGCGGAACACTTGGAAGTGCGTGAGCAGGAGACCGAGGCGGATTACGCCGGGTTGTTGACGTGGCTGAACCAGACCTTCCCGCTGGGGTTAACGGCGGATAAGGCGAGTTTGGACGGTCGGAGCATCGACGAAAATTCCGCGTATTTGATCGAGACGATCAAGCATGCTTACGAACAGAAGGCGGCGATCGAAGAGCCCGGCGCGTTGAAGGGGCTGGAGCGCTACATCATTCTCAACGCGATCGACCGGCTCTGGCAGGAGCACCTTTACGCGATGGACGGGTTGCGCGAGGCGGTTTCGCTGCGGGCGTTCGGCCAGAAAGATCCGCTCGTGGAATACAAGAACGACGGTTACGCGATGTTCACGGAGTTGATGGACAACATCCGCGGTGAGGTGCTCAACAATCTGTTCCGGAGCACGACGAATCTGCAGGCGTTCGAGAAATTGTTATCAACGCTACCGCAGAGTTTGCGCCACGGGATGTTGTCGGGTGACCTGACGCTGGGTGGCTCCGCGGCCGAGCAGGCTAACCGCGACGAAGAGGACGGAGAGAATCAGCCGGAGCGACCGAAACTGGAGCTGTCGCCGAAGCGCGAGCAACCGAGGGTTGGGCGGAATGACCCTTGCCCGTGTGGGAGCGGGAAGAAATTCAAGAACTGCTGCGGACGGACCGGGTAGTTGTCCGGAAGGGGCGCACGGGAACGAAGGCCGGCGCGCTCGGATTTTAAGAACAACCGGCTGATCGGATTAAATCTGCCGTTGCGATCGCGTTGAGGACGGTTTTCGGGACGAAGGAGGCTGCATCGACCCATTCCTGCTCCTTGGTGCCGTCGGCGCTTTGTTCGGAGCAGTGGCTGTTCTCGCCACTGGGTCCCAATCCGTCGAGGGTCGGGAAGCTTTCCCAAAGAACGTTACCATCGCTGAGTCCGCCGCGTGGAACCGCGCGGACCGCGCGGCCGAGCTGCTTACCCGCTTCGGTCCAGATTGCGATCAGCGAATTGGTTCCAGGGTTGGTCGGCCAGGGTTGCGTCTCGTCTTCGATGGTCACCGTGACTTCGCACTTCCGGTGGGAGCCGTCCTGGGACTCGATTTTACCGGTGCCGCCGAGGGCGAGGAGCCTGGCTTTGGCATTTTCGTAGGTGGCGGGTTCGAACGCGCGCATTTCGAGGCGGGCATGGGCAGAGTGGGGAACGCGGTTGGTGACCGTGCCGCCTTCGATACGACCGACGTTGACCGTGAGGTTGGCGGAATAATCGGTGAGAGCGCTGGCCTCGGCGACGACGCGGGCGAGTTCGACGATGGCGTTCGCGCCGAAGGCGTGGCCGCCTCCGGCGTGGGCGGCGTGGCCGGAGACGTCGATGCGGACGGCTGATCGGCCTTTGCGCGCGGCGACGAGATCGACGCTGTCCGGTGAACTACCGTCGGCTTCGAAGATGAGACACGCGAGCGTATGGGGAGGGAGGACGCGATGGCAGACTTGTCCGAAGTCGTGGGAGTCAACCTCTTCGCACGCGTTGAAGAGCAGGATCCAATTGGTGTCGCTGAAAAGCGTTTCGTCGGTGTTCTGAAGAGCGTGAAGAAGGAGGAAAATCCCGGCGGTGCCGCCTTTGATGTCGTTGGTGCCAGGGCCATAGATGCGGTTTCCCTCGCGCCGCCAGGCAAAGTCATTGCTTCGCTCCTCTTCTTCAGGGAAGACCGTGTCGTGGTGTGAAATGAGGGCGACGGTGGGAGCCGAGGCGGGGGCGTGGGGGCGACGGAGCACGAGGTGGGGGCCGTGTGCGGGATTCGCTGGAGGGATGAATTCAGCTGCAAACCCGAGGGGCGCGAAAGCGGTGGCGGTGAGGTCGGCGGTCTTCTGAACGCCTTCGCGGTTGGTGGTGAAGCTGTTGACCGCGACGAGGCGCTCGAGGAGTTCCATGGTGGCTGGTAGGTGGCGCTCGCAGGCGGCGGTGAGGTCGGTGGGGTTCATTCGGTCGTGCCAACGAGGATCGGAGGTTCGGTGAGGCGCTCTGCTTGCACGGCGACGATCATTTCCAGAAATTGGTCGCGGTCGCCGAAATAGGAGCCGGTGATGGGCATGACGCCACGAGGATGGTTGCTGACGCCGAGGACGACGTGACGGTTCGAGGTGCGGTCGCCGATGGTCGGATCGAAGCCGATCCAGCCGGTCTCGGGGAGGTACGCTTCAGCCCAGGCGTGGGTCGAGGCGCGTCCGGCCTCGGACGCGCGGCAGTCAAGGTAGCCGCTCGCGAAGCGGGCGGGAAAGCCGAGGCTGCGCAGGGCTTCCATGAGGAGCACGGATAGGTCGCGGCAGGAACCCGTGCCGAGCGCGAGGGTCTCGCCGGGGGATTGGACGCCGCGGGCTTCGCGGCGGTTGTAGCGGATGCTGTCGTGGACGGCGCGGTTGAACGTGTCGACCACGGAGTCGGCATCCGGTCGCGGGGGGAGGTCGATGGTTTTAACCCAATCCTGGACGGCGCTCCCATCGTCAGGGAACGTGGTTTGGCGGTAGGCTCCGGCGACGATGGTTTCGCGGTCGTCGAAGAGGAGTGGGAAGGGTGCCTCGTGGGGCGGGGATCTATCGACGGCGGGAAAATCGGTGGTCTGGTGGACGACGCACTCGCTGCGGATGAGGAGTTCGTCGGACTCTTCGAGGAGGTGAACGATGGCGATGGAGTTGCTGAAAACGTCGCGCCGCCATTCGATTTCGAATTCGGGTGAGACCGTGAGACGCATTTCTTCGACGTGGATGTCGTGGCCCTCGCGGGGACGGAGGACAAGGCGGTGCTCGGCGAAGCGGACGGGTTCGCGGTAGCGATAGATCGTCTCGTGATTAATCTGAAACCAACTCATGGTGGAAAAAATATCGAGGGTGGGGGAGAGATTGCGCGGCACAACCGACTGACCCGGCTCGCGCGATGCTAGTTCACTCTAGACTATCTACGCATGGAAATCACCGCCGATCTGCCCGTTGTTGACCTCGATCTGACCGTCCGGGTCGGCTACGAGATCGTCTATGAGACGACGGCCGCGACGCCGGCGTTGGTGACGCTCAAGCCGCGTCAGGACCCGTTTCAATCGATCCGGCAGGAGAGCGCCACGTTCGATCCCGAGCCTCACGCGACGGAGTTCGAAGACGATCACGAGAACATTGTTTACCGATTGGTGCTGCAGCCCGGGCGGACGGTGATGCGCTACGACGCTCTGGTGCACGTGCCGGCCGAGCGGGAGGACTTCCTGTGGCTGGATGAACCGCACCCGCCCCACCTGTTGCCAGCGTCGATCTTGCGGTACACCGTGCCGACGCGATATTGCGACTCGGACAAACTCTTGGATTTTGCTTGGGAGAAATTCGGCCACCTTCCGCAAGGGTTGGGGCGCATCCGGGCAATCTGCTCGTGGTTGCACGAAAACATCGAGTATCGGACGGGGACCTACAGCGCAAATTCATCGGCGTGGGACACGATTCAGCGGGGTTACGGAGTGTGTCGGGACCTGGCGCACGCCGGCGTGGCCCTGTGCCGGACGTTCAATCTGCCGACGCGATACGTGAGCGGATACGTGCCCGATATCGGCTGCGAGGATCCGGGGACGCCGATGGATTTCCACGCTTATTTCGAGGTGTTCATGGGGGGAAGGTGGCAGGTCTTCGACGCGCGGTTTGCCGGGCCGCGGACGGCTCGCATCCGGATTTGCGCGGGATACGACGCGGTGAATTGCGCGTTTGGAACATTTTTTGGGAGTGCGATTTTGACGAAGTTCACCGTCTGGTCGTATCAGGTCGACCCGGCGGAGGTTCGGGTTGGTGATCCGGTTGATTTGTCGAAACGGTGGTGCGGAACGCCGGAAATCCGGCGTCCCAAGTCCGTTCGGAATGGAGTTTCGAAGGAAGCGCGAGCAAACTCGCTATGAGCTTCGATCCGAATACCAAATGAAATTGACTTACTACGGACACTCCTGTTTCTCCGTCTACGCGGGCGGCCGCACGCTGCTCTTCGACCCTTTCATCACGCCGAACGAACTGGCGAAGGGCATCGACGCCGGGGCGGTCGGCGCGGATTTTATTTTCATCACGCACGGGCACGTCGACCACTTGGCAGACGCGGTGGACATCGCCAAAAGGACGGGCGCGCCGGTGATCACGAACTTCGAGATCGCGCAGTGGCTCGAGCGGCAGGGTGTCGATGAGGCGTGGGGTATGAATCACGGTGGGTCGGGGGATTTTGATTTTGGTCGGGTTAAATACACGACGGCGATTCATTCCAGTAGTTTCCCGGACGGGCAATACGCGGGAAATCCGGGGGGATTTGTGGTTTCGGCGGAGGACGGCACATTTTATTACGCCGGGGATACGGCGCTCACCTTGGACATGAAGCTGATCGGCGATGAGTTCCGACTGGACTTCGCGGTGCTGCCGATCGGTGATCATTTCACGATGGGGGCGGCCGACGCGGCACGAGCGGCGGAGTTCGTCGGGTGCGATCGGGTCGTGGGGGTGCATTACGACACCTTTCCGCCGATCAAGATTGATCGGAACCAAGCCATCGAAACGTTCGGTGAGGCGGGGCGGACGCTGTTGCTACCGGCGATCGGGGAGACGATCGATCTTTAGGATTCTCGTGAGGTGCAGCGGAGTTTAACCTGCTGGAAACTGTTATCCCTATGAAAATCGTCGAACAACTCGCGCTCTTCCTCGACAATGAACCCGGTACTGTCGCCGCCGTCTGTGACGCTTTGGCGGCGGAGCGGATCAGCATCTACGCGTTGAGCGTGGCCGACGCTTCGGATTACGCCGTGATCCGGTTGGTGCTGAGCGATCCGCGGCGGGCGCTGCATTTGTTTGAGGAGCGGGGGACGTTGGTCGTCGAGAGCGACGTTCTCATGCTGGAGGGGTCGAACAAGCCCGGCGGGCTGTCGGCGATTGCGAAGGTGCTGGCGAAGAAGAAAATCAACATCGAATACGCTTACCTCGCGACGCTGCCGACGGCGAAAAAAGGACTGCTCATTCTGAGCGTGAGCGACGTGAAGCGGGCGCAGAAGGCGCTGGGAGACGCCGGTTTGGACGCTTGATCACGAGCTCGCGCTGATCTTGCGAAGGGTCTCGTCCAGTGCGCCGCGGCGAATTGGTTTGGTGAGGTAAAAATCCATCCCGGCGGCGAAGCAGGCTTCGCGGTCGTCGGACATCGCGCCGGCGGTGAGAGCGACGATGGGAATCGTCGGGACTTCGCGCGAGCGTTCGCGTTCGCGGATCATCCGGGTCGCTTCGAGGCCGTCCAGACTTGGCATCTGAACGTCCATGAGGATGGCGTCGTAGCGCGTCTCCTCGATGGCGGCGAAGCATTCCTCCGCGGAGGAGACCGCGTCGCTTTCGTCCCCGAGGAGTTTGAGAAGTTGGGTCGTGAGGCGTCGGTTGATCGGGTTGTCGTCGACGACCAGGATCTTGAGGGGCGGACGGCGGGCTGAGTTCGTTTTTTGAGGGGGGCTGGTCGGGGGGGTGAGGGAAGCGATCTCGTCGGCGGTCGGAACCGCGAGGGGGATCTCCAGGAAGAATGTGCTGCCCGCATCGGACGAGTCGGCGACACCGATGTCGCCATTGAGCAGGAGGGCGAGGCGCTTACTGATGGCCAGGCCGAGACCGGTGCCGCCGAAGCGCCGTGTCGTCGACGTGTCCGCTTGGGAAAATGGCTGGAAGAGGTGGCGAATCTTTTCCTCGCTGATGCCGATCCCGGTATCGGTGACCTCGAAGCGCACCCGGGATTCTTCTGAGGACTCTGCGGTGGTGACCTGAATTGTGACGCGTCCGGCGGGCGTAAATTTGACCGCATTTCCGATGAGGTTGATGAGAATCTGGCGGAGTCGGGCGGGGTCGGTCCGAAGGTGCCGGGGGACGTCGGGTGCGACGTCGGTGGTCAGGGCGACATCCCGGGCGTGACTGATCGGGAGGTAGAGGTCGACGACGTCTTCGAGGCAACGGCGAATATCGGTGGCGGTCGCTTCGATGGCGAGGCGACCGGATTCGATCTTCGAAAAATCGAGAATGTCATTGAGCAGGATGAGGAGCGCGTCGCCGCTGCGCTGAATGGTATCGAGGTATTCGCGTTGGAGGTCGTCGAGGGGGGTCTGGAGGATCAGATCGGCGAAACCGAGGACGCTGTTGAGGGGAGTGCGGATCTCGTGACTCATCATCGCGAGGAAGGCGCTCTTCGTCTGCGCGGCGGCTTCGGCGGCATCTTTTTGAAGAAGAATCTCCTGCTCGTATTGGCGACGCGAGGTGATGTCCAGGGACGCGCCTCGGTAGCCGATGAGAGAGCCGTCGCCATCGAAGCGGGGGACGCCGCTGGCGGAAACCCAAAGAATTTCGCCGTCGGATCGACGGATCCGGTGTTCGAAATTCCGGAAGGCCTTTGCCTGGGCGACGATTTCGTCGGAGTGTTGGGCTGTCCGGGCGGGTTCGTCGGGAGGTAGCCACTCGAAGGGGTGGTGGCCGAGGACGTCCTCGGGAGAGCGTCCGAGAACCTCCTGAACGCGGTGGGAAACGAAGGTGTAGCGACCGTCGAGACCGACTTCCCAGATGAATTCCCCGACGGCGTCGCTCACGTCGCGAAAGCGTTGTTCGCTGACGACGAGTTGCGCCTGAGCCTCCCGGATACGGGAAAGATCGTAGCAGGCTAGGAGCAAGACTTCGCGCTGCTCGTAGGTCGCCCGGCTCAGGAAGACGTCCATCTCGAGCGCGGACCCGTCGGTGCGGCGGAAGGTCCATTCGAAATGGGCGAACGAATCGTTGATCGCCCGATGAACGTGTTCCGACCAAGCCTCGGCGGAGATGGATTGGTCGGGCTGGCGGAGGGGCCAGAATTGCCAGAGTGGAGTCGCGAGCACGGCCTGCGTCGAGTCGGCGCCAAACGCGCGAGCGGCGGCAAGGTTTGCCTGGATGAACTCGTCGCCGTCGAAGGCGAGATGGGGGGTTGGATTTTGGCGGATGAACTCCGCAATGCTGTCCGCTGTCTTCCGATCATCAGCTTGGAGTTGAGCCAGCTTGATGGCCTGTTCGCGCGCCGCGAAGCGAACGCGGTAGATGAGACGCGCCAACGCGGCGGTGGCCCCGCCGGCGGCGATCATCGCAACCAGGGCTCCCAGGAGCAGCCAGCCAACGTGCGAGCGGATCGGGGCAAGGTCGACTTCAACCGCGACGATGCGATCGATGGATCCCCGCGCTCCGTGGACGGGGGCGTAGCCGACGAGAGAATTGGGCGTGCGAAAGAGATCGGGAAGTTTGGCTTCGACCTCGTCCAGTCCGAGGCGGACACGGGCGAGAATCGGTTCTTCGAGCTTGTTGCCGCGACGTTGGGTGGTGCGGGTCTCCTCGCCTTCGAGAGAGTAGAGTCGCACGCTGGAGACGGACTGTTCCTGGGCAAGGATGGACGATAGTTCCCAGTCGGGATTGTCACTATCGGATGCCTGGGTGGTGAGCGCGGCAATGGACTTGGCAGCCCGGGCGGCGAGATCTTCCACGCGTTCGTGTTCGTCGGACAACGCGGAACCGCGCAGGATGAGCACGGCGAAGACAATCGCGTGCGCGATCAGGAAAACGGCGATGGCCGCGAAGACCACCGCGTCCCGGAGGGGGCGAATGCGTTCGGCAGAATCGGCTGCTGGAATGGCGTGGTGATCGAATTTCAAAGCGCTTACTCGTCCACGAGGCGGGACAGGTTTGTCACGACGCTTTGAGGATTGCAAACGCGGGAGGGATTTGCGACGACCGACGCAGGGCTTGAATCCGCCCGTTCCAGCGAATGAACATCTCCCGGCCTTTCTCTCTTTCGATTGCGTTTGCCCTTGGCTGCGCGGTTCTGCCCGCTCTCGTCGCCGAGGAAACTCCGACCATCACCGTCCGAAAAAGCGACGCGGTGAGCTTGGCCGTCGAGACAATCGGCGGGGGCGAGGGGTCTGCGGTCGAAACCGTACTCAAGAATGATCTGTCGCTGTCGGGATGGTTTTCGATGTCGTCGCCGGGCGGTGCCTCCTACGTTGTCTCGGGATCGGCCTCGGACGGGTCGTTGAGCGGGACGGTGAAAGACCGAAGCGGCGCCAGCGTGTTGAGTGGGAAGTATTCCGGGACGCCGCGTGAGCGGGCGCACCAGTTTGCCGACGAGATCGTCGAAACGATCACCGGGAACCCCGGGATCGCAACGTCGACCATTGCCTTCGTTGCAACGAAGACCGGGAAGAAGGAGATCTACACCGCAGATTACGACGGGGCGAACGTGAAGCAACTCACGCGGGACGGCGTCATCAGCGTCGCGCCAGCCATCAGCCCGGATGCTCGGAAGCTCGCCTACACGGGCTACCAGAGCGGCTACGCGGACATCTATCTCGTGGAACTTGGGAGTGGTTCGCGGAATCGGATCATCAAATTTCCCGGCACGAACAGCGGCGCGGCATTCTCGCCGGACGGCGGTCGGATCGCGTGCTCGATCAGCAAGGACGGCAATCCGGAGCTTCTACGTCGTCGGGGCAAATGGTGGCGGCGCCAAACGGCTCACGCGCACGCGCGGCGTCGAGTCGTCGCCGTCGTGGTCGCCGAACGGGAGCGAGATCGTGTATTCCTCGGACGAGGGCGGGAGTCCGCAGCTGTATCGCATCGGTGCCGGAGGCGGTCAGGCGCGCAAAATCAACGCTGGTTACGGGTATTGCACCGAACCGAGCTGGTCGCCGGACGGGAAGAAGATCGCTTTCACGGCCCGGACGGGTGGATTTTCTGTCGCGATGGTCGACCTCGCGTCGGGTAGCTCGCGCGTTCTGGCTTCCGGGGAGAACCCGGAGTGGGGGGCAAATTCGCGCCACGTGATCTACAGCTCCGGATCGTCCATCATCCTGTTAGACACGCAGAGTGGTCGTCCGACCGAGATCGTGTCGGGACTTGGAAAAGTGTCGGAGCCGACGTGGTCGCGGTAGCGTCGGGGGCTGGGGTCGCTGACAGGCGAGGACCGGAAGGATTAGAGTGGTCCGGACGGATAAGCATTGAGTTTTCGGCCCAAACGGCGTTTTCAATAGCGGCATGAAGCGATTTTTTTCACTGGTTCTCGCCACCGCGGTGGCGGTCGGTCTCACTTCCTGCGCGAACAAAGGCGGTGCCGACGGGGATTACGTTGGGGTGGACGGAGATTACGTAACCGGGACACCGCTGCCGGATCGCGTGGAGGGATCGAATTTCTTTGGCTCGACCGTGAACCGAAGTCAATTCCCGCCGGTCTATTTCGGCTATGACAGTGTCGAGGTGGCGGATTCGGAGTTCACGACTCTCGACGCGGTCGCGTCGGCGATGCAGGGCATGCAGAGCGACATCATCATCGCCGGCTTCACGGATGAGCGTGGCACTGAGGAATACAACCGCGGACTCGGCGAGCGGCGGGCGCAGGCTGTGCGCGAGGCATTGATCGGCATGGGCATCAGCGGGCAGCGGATCCAGACGGTTAGTTTCGGCGAAGAGATGCCGGCCGATGCGGGCGGCGGTGACGCAGCTTGGGCCGCGAATCGTCGCGCGGAGTTTGGCGTCATCCGATAAGGCGGGGGTGGCCGTTCCCCTGCTCGACCTTTCGCGGCAACACGCGCGGATCAAGGACGAAGTCTCGGCAGAGATCGAGTCCGTCGTCGCGTCGCAGTCATTCATCCTCGGACCGAAGGTTGAGAAGCTCGAAGCGGAGTTCGTGGGGACGACCGGTTGCGGGCACGCGGTCGGAATGTCGTCGGGGACTGACGCTTGGCTGGCGATCCTGATGGCGGAGGGTTGGGGTTCCGGGGACGCGATTGTCACGACGCCTTACACCTTTTTTGCGACGGTCGGGTGCGTGCATCGGCTGGGGATCGAGACCGTTTTTGTCGACATCGATCCGGTGACCTACAACCTTGATCCGGCTAAATTGGAGGAGGGGCTGGTCGGAATGCGGCGGGGTGAGGGCGGCGAATTATTGACGCCGAGGGGGAATCGGATTCGCGCGATCGTGCCGGTGCATTTGTTTGGATTGGTCTGCGAGATGGATGCGATCCGGCGGATCGCGAACGAGAATGGACTGAAAATTGTCGAGGATGCGGCGCAGGCGATCGGGGCGGAGTATCCGGGTGAGTCGGGGACGGTGCAGGCGGGTGCGATCGGGGACAGTGGGTATTTTAGTTTTTTCCCGGCGAAGAATC
Organism: uncultured Verrucomicrobiae bacterium; assembly: GCA_963832325.1. Classification (GTDB taxonomy): domain Bacteria; phylum Verrucomicrobiota; class Verrucomicrobiia; order Chthoniobacterales; family JAATET01; genus CAVVKW01. The sequence continues at coordinate 169,148 of CAWHTR010000002.1, forward strand.
TGGGGGCATATGGTGACGCCGGGTTGTCGACTTGTGCGGCTGCGGGCGACGCGGAGAGGCTGCGGCTGATCCGGAACCACGGGATGGAAGAGCGGTATTTTCACCGCGAGGTCGGGGGAAATTTTCGCCTCGATTCGTTGCAGGCGGCGATTCTGTCGGTGAAGTTGCCGCACGTGTCGACGTGGAACGCTGAGAGGCGGCGCAATGCCGATCTCTACGGCGAGGCGTTCGCGGCTGCGGGTCTGAGGGATCGGCTCGCGCTGCCGGAGCGGCCCTTCCGCGGGCGGGTCGAGAGCGATCACATTTTTCATCAATACGTGCTGCGGGCACCGCGCCGCGACGATTTGTCACGGCACCTCGCGGCGAGTGGGATCGGTCACGGGATCTATTATCCAGTGCCGCTGCATCGCCAGGAGTGCTTTGCTTACCTCGGCTACGGCGAGGGGAGCCTGCCGGAGTCGGAGCGGGCGGCGCTGGAGACGATCGCTTTGCCGATTTTCCCGGAGTTGCGCGAGGAGGAAATTGGTGAGGTGGTTGGTGCGATTGCTGCGTTCTACGGCGGCGTTTGAACGCTGAGGGGAGGGCGAACCCGGTGCCGGGGCTTCCCTATTCGTCGAGGGCTTCGGCCATGGCGGCCCGGTAGGCAGTTCCGGCCGATTGGCGCGCTTCGGGGGTGTTGGCCCGCTCCAGGGTTTCGCGGGTGGCGACGACGTTCGGGTGGTTCTTTACGGCTTCGCGAGCGGAGAGGAGGGCTTCGCGTTCGTCCGGGGTGAGGCCCGCAATGCCTTCCGGCGGGCGCTTGGTCTCGTCGCCAAATTTGGCCTTTGGAATTTCTGCGCGGATCGCGTCGCGGAGGCCGGGATCGATCTCGAACATGGCATCGCGCACGCGATCGCGCAGTTCGGCGGCCTCCTGGGCAAGTTTCTCCCGGGCTTCGCGGATGCCGGGTTCGGCCATGGCATTTCGCTGCGCGGTCTCGATGCGCTCACGGAGTTCGGCGGGGAGTTTGTTGAACGGCCCTCCGGCCAGGGGCGGTCGGCCGTCGAGCAGGCTGACGGGCTGCGGCTTGGCGTTGGCGAAAGTGGTGCAGAGGAGAATGAACGTGAGATGGAGGAGGGACTTCATTGGATAGGTTTGAAACCCGGTCCGGCTGCCAAAGTTGCGGTGTGCTGCCGCGATGGGCATCTGGAGGCAGCAGGGTGTTGCCGACTACCTTCGCTTGAGGGCGGCTTGAAGAATTTCCCGGGCGAGCGGCGCGGCGACTTGCCCGCTCGATTTGGCGCCTTGGGCGAGGACGACGACGGCGAATTGCGGGCGATCGTAAGGGGCGAACGCGAGGAACCAGGTGTGGTTGTCCTTCACGATCTGCCCGTCTGGGAGGCGAAGGAGATTCTGGGCCGTACCGGTGCGACCAGCGACCTCAATGCCGTCGATGCGGGCGCGCTGGCCGCCGCCGGAGCCGTTCACCGTCTCCCACATGCCACGCCGGACGAGTTCGAGGGCTTCGCGGGTGAGTTTGGCGTCGATGATGTTGTCGCCGGGAGGGATGGCGTCGGTTAGGACGAGTCGGGGCGGGCGGACGGTGCCGCCGTTTGCGATCGTGGCGGTGACGGCTGCGAGTTGGAGCGGGGTAGTGAGATTGAAGCCCTGGCCGATCGAGACATTTGCGGTGTAGCCGTCTCGCCACGTGTCGCGCGGGTGGTTCGCCGCGAGCCAAGCAGGGCCTGGAAGGATGCCTGCGGATTCGCCGCGGAGCGGAACGCCGGTCTTCTGACCGAAGCCCAGTCTCGCACCGAAGGTGGTGATCGCGTCGATCCCCGCAGCGTTGCCATATTGGAAGAAAAACGGGCCGCAGGAAGCGGCCAGCGCCTCGGTGAGCGTGAGCGGACCGTGCGAGCCGGAATTGGCGATCCAACACTTCATGTAGTGGTTCCCGTAGGTGACCCCGCCGGTGCAGGAGAAACGCTGATCGGCGAGACCTTGTGAGAGTCCGATCAGTCCGGTGACGGGGAGAAACGCCGCGCCCGGCGCGAAATGCGTGATCGCCCGATTGCGGAGCGGGTCGGGTTCGGCGGTGGCCAGGGCGGCACGGTCGCCGTCTTCGGGTTTGAAGGTTGGGACCGACGCCATCGCCAGAATGTCGCCGGTCGCTGGATCGATGACGACCGCGGCACCGCGTTCGACGGAGCTGAGAATGCGTTCGACCTCGGCCTGGAGTCCGGAATCGAGCGTGAGTCGAATTGGTCGCTGGTCGGTGTCGAGAAAAGCGAGGACGTGGGCGGCGAGCGAACCCTGCGGGTGCCGTCCATCGGCGGTCACGAGGACCGCGCCGAGACGGTCCGAGATCTCCCGGCTCGGTTCGGCGGCCAGCAGGCTTGCTCCGGCGAGCAGCGCAACGAGCGTACCGAAGGGAAAATTCACGCCCGCTCCCGATTGTCTAGCGCTGCGGGAAGGGTGTCGGTGGGGGCGTCGGGGTTGGCGTCGGCGTCGGGCGAGTGTTGGGTCCCCGGCGGCGGACGACCGTCTTGGTCGGGCGGGAAACGCGGCCGACGAAATCGATCGCCCGAATGAAGAACCGGGTATTGCCGCGGGCGATGAGGGTGGAAAAGCTCCAGTTGGTCGTTCCGTTGACGGCTTGGTAGGGGCCTCGTCGGCGAGGAGCGACCTGCACAACCTGCACGCCATTCTCGTCCGAAGCGGTGCCCGAAATGGTGAAGCGCATTAGCGTGGTCTCACGCCGCTTCGGTCCGAAGACGGTGACCGTCGGGGGACCCACGTCTGGGGGATTCTGAATGATGTCGCCGTTGACGATGAGGTCCTGAAAGCGGAGTGATTGCCCTTCCCGGGTGCTGTAGGCGTAGAGCCGAAAGGTGACGGAATCCCCGAAGACGGGGGGCTGATCGAAGGTCACCGTGAAGGTTTTAAAATCAAGTGGGCCGTTGTTGACGGTTACATTGCCGAGGTCGGTGTTGTAATCGTCGAAGCTCCAGCGGAGGGCGAGACCGTTGTTGTCGTCGTTGTATTGACCGGCGCTGGCGGCTTTGAAGCTGACGCTGAAAATGCGGGCCTGGAATCCGAACTTCTTGGTGAGGGTGAACTGGCCGTACTGCTTGTTGTCGCGGCTGGAATTCGAGTTCTTCGAACGCTCCCTCAGGAGAATGTAACCGTATCTCTCTCCCTCCATGTCCCCGATACCGACCTGGGCTTTCGATCCGGAACTCCCGAACGGTCCTGCCGTAATGCTAGGATCGACGCTGCTTGCGTCGAAACTCCCATCGAACTTGTAGGTGGCGAGCTGCTGCGCCGGGAGGGTCGACGCGGTCAGGAACGCGACGGCCGCGGCAGCGAGGGCACGAACGGTTTGAGTCTTCATAAGAGGTTGTCAATAAGAGCGGCTGGAAGGTGCGTCAATAATGTTTCGCACCTCTTGTCAACGGCGAAACGGCTCGTCATTCGATCCAACTGACCGCGCGAGGCCAGGTCCGGAACAGGACCAGGAGTCCGCTCCGACCTTTTAGGCAACGCTTCCACATGCCCGTTTCCCGGCTGGGAAACTTCTGCTACGGTGCGCCGATGCTGACGATTCGTGATCTGAAAAAGAGCCATGGGGGGCGCGTTCTGTTCGAGAAAGCCGCCATGCAGGTAAATTATGGCGAGCGCGTCGCGCTCGTCGGTCCAAACGGAGCCGGGAAGTCGACGCTGTTTTCGATCATCCTCAAACACGACACTCCGGATTCGGGTGTCGTTGATCGTGACGAGTGGACGATGGTCGGATACCTGCCTCAGGAGGGTGAAGCCGTCGGGGAGGAGACGGTGATGGACATCGCGACCGGTCGGGCGGGTGAACTCGATGCACTGGACAAGAAATTGCGTGGGTTCGAGCAGGACGGCAACGTTGATAGCGCCGAATACAATGAGGCCAACATGCAGTTTGAGGCACTCAACGACCCGCAGGTCGAGGCAAAGGCGAAATCCATCCTCGCGGGTCTCGGATACAACGACACGACGTTCTACAAGAAGGCGAAGGAACTCTCCGGTGGTTGGGTGATGCGAGCGCACCTCGCGAGATTGCTCGTGATGCAGCCCGACCTCTTGCTGCTCGACGAACCGACGAACCATCTCGATTTGAACTCACTCATCTGGCTGCAGGAATACCTCAAAGGTTACTCCGGCGCGGTGCTCATGATCTCGCATGACCGCTACTTCATGGACGAGCTGGCGCAGACCGTTTACGAGATCTCGAACCAGCGCCTCATCACCTACAAGTCGAACTACACCGCCTTTCTGGAACAGCGCCAAGCGAACTACGAAAACAACATCGCCGCTTACAAGAATCAGCAAAAGCAGATCAAGGCGCTCACCGAATTCATTGATAAATTCCGATCCGTCTCGTCGAAGGCTGCCCAGGCCCAGAGCCGCCAGAAGGAGCTTGAGCGGATGGAGCTGGTCGAGAAGCCGCTCCCGCCCAAGAAGCCGTTCAAGTTCCAGATACCGCAGCCAGAGCGGGGAGGTCAGCGGGCGATCTCGCTCGAAGGTGTGCGGTTCGCTTACGGCGAACACGTCGTTTACGAGCACCTCGATCTCTCCGTGGAGCGCGGTGAACGGACCGTGCTGGTTGGCCCCAATGGCGCCGGCAAGTCGACTTTGCTCAAGTTGTTGGCCGGCGTCCTGAAGCCCCAGCGCGGTCGGGTCAACGAAGGTCACAACGCAAAAATCGGCTACTTCAGTCAGCACCGAGCGGACACCCTCGATCCCGACAAGACGATTCTTGAAGAGGTGCTCGAAGCTGGCAATGGCATCCGGGAGGAAGATGCGCGGGGGATTCTCGGGACGTTTCTGTTTCGCAAGGACGCGATCTACAAGAAGACGGCGGTTCTGAGTGGTGGCGAGAAGAGCCGATTGAATCTGATTAAATTTCTCGTCGATCCGCCGAATCTCCTCCTCATGGATGAGCCGACGACTCATCTGGACATTCACACCGTCGAATCGCTGATCCTCGCGTTGCAGGACTACGACGGCACGCTCGTCTTCATTTCGCACGATGTGCATTTCATCCGGCAGCTCGCCAACCGGGTGCTTCACGTGAACGACGGGCAGGTCTTCGCTTACCCGGGCGGCTACGATTATTTCCTGGAGAAGAGCGCGGCCGTCGATGAGCGCGCGGCGGTGACGATGGCGTAGAGTGGTCGATTGAAGGGCAGCGAACGCTCAGTGAAGAGCCGCCGATGCCATCGGGCTTGTCGCTCCGGCCAGCTCGCGCTAAATCATTACGATTATGTCAGCGGTATTAGCACTTGAGGACGGGCGGGTTTTTCGGGGGGATGCGTTCGGCGCGACGGCGACATCCGTTGGCGAGATCTGTTTCAACACGGCCATGACGGGTTACCAGGAGATCCTGACCGACCCGTCTTATCGCGGACAAATTGTCGCGATGACCGCTCCGCAAATCGGCAACTACGGGTCGAACGACCTCGACGTGGAGAGCGACACACCGCACGTGCGCGGTTTTGTGATCGAGGAGCTGAGTCGGATTCCGAGTAATTGGCGTTCGCAGATGAGCCTGGAGGATTGGCTTGCGAAGAATGGTATCCCCGGGATCGAGTCGATCGACACGCGCGCGCTCACCCGCCACCTGCGGACGCGAGGTGCGATGCGGGCCTGCGTTTCGACCGAGGATCTGTCCGACGATGCGGCGATCGAGCGCGCGCGGTCGGCGAATTATTCCGAGGTCGACTTCGTCGCCGAGGTCTCCCCGACCGAGGCCTACGAATGGGATGCCGACGGCGAACGAAGCCGCCGCTGGGTCCAGGCCAAAGAAGTCGCCGCGAGCATCGGCGATGCCGACGAGATGGGCAACGTCTTCCAGCCGCCGGTTCCCGTCGAACGACGGATCGTCGCCTACGATTTTGGGATGAAGAAAAACATCCTCCGTCTCCTGCGGGGCGCGGGTTTCGGCGTGCAGGTTGTGCCGGCTCGCACGAGCGCTGCCGACGTGTTGGCGATGAAGCCCGACGGCGTTTTCCTATCGAACGGCCCGGGCGATCCGGCGGTGCTCGATTACGCCCACGACACGGCGCGCGAGTTGATCGGGAAGGTGCCGATTTTTGGGATTTGTCTGGGCCACCAGGTGCTCGGTTACGCGTTTGGCGGCAAGACCTTCAAGCTCAAGTTTGGGCACCGTGGGGCGAACCAACCCGTGAAGGATCTCCGCACGGGCAGGATCTCGATCACGTCGCAGAACCACGGGTACGCCATCGATCCGGATTCGCTCCCGGACGATGTCGAGGTGACGCACGTGAACCTCAACGACAACACGGTCGCCGGGATCGCGCACCGGACGCACCCCGTTTTCAGCGTTCAGCACCACCCCGAGGCGTCGCCCGGGCCGCGTGACGCCGGATATTTCTTTGACCAGTTCGCGAAAACGGTCGATGAATACCGCCAATCCTCCTGATCCGATGAACAAGCTCCGCATCACCCTTCCTGACGGCACGCCAATCAGCCATGACCTTGCTGAAGACCGCGTGAGCGTCGGACGATTGCCCGACAATGACCTTCAGATTGAAGACGATTCGGTCTCCAGTCACCACGGCGAGATCACTTACGACGGCAACGCCCACCAGCTCACCGATCTCGGCTCGACGAACGGGACGTTCGTCAACGGAGAGCAAGTGACCGAAGCCACCCTCAAGTCTGGCGACCAGGTCCGCTTCGGACAGATTGAGTGCGTTTACGAAGGGGAAAAAGGTGCTCCCGGTTCCGCCCCGCTGCCGGATTCCGGTCCGGCGACCGTCGCGCTTGGCGAGGGCAGCGCCCGCCCACCCGGTTTCGTGAGCGCTTCGCCCTTCCCGAAACTCGCCGAGAGCAAAGGCCCCATTGCAGCCGTCGCCGTGGTCTTCGCCTTACTCGGAGCTTTGGGCTTCGCTGTGGCTATCTTCATGACGCTGCAGATGCAGGTTCCGGGGTAAACGCGGTCGTCGGACTCGTCGCGGGCGTCGATTTCGTGGTCGGGAGGTTGACAGGGCCCGGATGACGGGAAACTCTGAGGTCCATGCCGACGTCGTCGTTTTCCGTTTTTGTAGAAGGATCGTTTTCAGCAGACTCCGTTCGGACGGCAGCTGTCTCGTTGCGCGAGCGTCTCGGCGGTCCGGCGACGGTCGTGTTTGCGTTCGTGACGCCCGATTATCTGAGCGACCTCGATGAGTTTATCGATACCGTCCGCGTGGACGGTCACGTCGCCGAAGTCGTCGGTTGCACAGCGACGACGCTCATCTCTGGCGAAGCGGAAAAGGAGAATGCGCTGGGTTTTGTGCTCATGGGCCTGCGCTCCGCCGAATCGAGCGTCCGGATCGTCAACCTTTCGACCGAGCGGATGGAGGCGGCGGACGGGCCGGAATCGTGGCGCGAAGACGCCGCGGGAATGAATGGCTGGCTCGTGTTCGGCAATCCCTACGGATTCCCGGCGGACCAATGGTTAGGCGAATGGAGCGGCGTCGCACCCGATGTGCCGGTCGTGGGAGGCATCGCCAGCGGCGGCGAATCCGAGGCGGAGATTGCCGTATTTCACAACGCGCAGCTTGTCTCCGGTGCCGTCGTGGTCGGATTCTCGGGGGCGATTGAGGTTGTCGCGGCGGTTAGCCAGGGTTGCCGGCCGATTGGCGAGGCGTTGCCGGTGACAAAGGCCGAAGACAACGTGGTGTTCTCCCTTGGTTCGCGACCGGCGTATCAGGCGCTCGAGACCGCCTTCGAGTCCCTCTCGGAGAACGAACGTTCGCACGCGCAGGGCAATCTTTTCGCGGGATTGGCAAACAATGAATACGTGGACGAGTTTCGTTCGGGTGATTTTCTGATCCGAAACATTATCGGAGCGGATCCGAATTCCGGCGCGGTCGTCATTGGCGGGGTTCCGCGGGTTGGCCAGACGCTGCAATATCAGCTGCGGGATGGCGACGCTGCCGATGCCGATCTCCGAATGGTGCTGAATGCCGTCCCGTCGCATCATCCGAAGACTCCGGTCGCGTCGCTGGTCTTCAGCTGCCTTGGTCGGGGCACCAATCTTTTTGACCAACCCAACCACGACGCCGGCCTCGTGCAGGAGACGCTCCACGCGCACCCGTCGGCGGGCTTTTTCGGCAACGGCGAAATCGGCCCGATTGGCGGAAAAAACTGCGTGCATGGCTACACGGCTTCTTGCGCGCTCTTCTACGACCGCTTGAATTAAAGGATGGCAAAGAAATCAAAGGTTGGGCTGACCATTTTCGTGCTGGCGGTGCTCTGCGTTGTCGGCGGTGCGGCGTGGTTATTTCTGCAGGGCGATCTGCTCGAGGCGGACGCCGGGGTGCCGAGTGATTTGATCGCGCAGGCTGAGCGGCGCGACATCGAGTCGAAGCTTCTCCTGTCCGGCGAAGTCATTCCGGCCTTTCAAGTCGAGGTCAAGCCGGAGGTCGGCGGCAAGGTGAAGTCTCTGGACGTGGAAACCGGCCAGCAGGTGAAAAAGGGCGACCTGCTCGCGGTCATTGACGACACGGACCTCCTCACCGAGAAGTCTGCCTCCGAGACCGAGATCGCGGGTGCTCAACTGTCGGTGGACAAGAATCGGGGCAACTTCCAGCGGGCCAAGGCCCTGTTCGACGAGAAGCTCATCAGCAAAGAAGTCTACGCCAACCTGGAGGCCGACATGCTTATCTCCGAGAATTCGTTGCTCAAGGCCGAGAGCCGGATGCGCTCCGTCGAGGACCGTCTCAGTAAGACCCGCATCATTGCACCGGCCGACGGAACGATTCTCAACATTCCGGTGAACGAAGGCCAAGTCGTCACCGCTGCGGCGAGCGTGAACTCCGGCACCCTGCTCATGACGTTTGCGGATCTCTCCCGCCTCCTGATCGACACCCACGTGAATCAGATGGACGTAGGCAAGGTGAAACCCAAGCAGGATGTGGCCATCGAAATGCAGGGCACGGACACACGGAAGATCCAAGCGCGGGTGGAGTTCGTCGCTCCTCTCGCGACGGTCAAAAATAACATCAAAGGCTTCCAGGTCCAGGCGCTCATCCTCGATAACGGAGGTCGGCTCAAACCCGGCATGTCCGTCAGTATGACGGTCCCGATCGGCGAGGCCAAGGGGGCGGTGAGCGTGCCGATCGCTGCGGTCTTCAGCGAAGATGATGAGAACGTCGTCTACGTTAAATCGTCGAAGCAGGGTCAACTTGCCGACCGCCGGAAGGTGACCGTCGGATTGTCGAACCTCTCGTTCGCGGAGATCACATCGGGCTTGGAAGAAGGCGAAGAGATCCTGCTCGTCAATCCACGCTTGCTGAAATCGAGTTCTTAAAGTGGCCGCCATCCTCGTCGATCTCGAAGATGTTCGGAAGACCTACGTTCTGGGCGACCAAGAGATTCACGCCCTTGGAGGCGTGACGATGCAGATCCGGGAAGGTGAGTTTGTTGCCATCACGGGTCCGAGCGGGAGCGGAAAATCGACGCTTATGCACCTACTTGGGTGCCTCGACACCCCGACATCTGGGCGGATGGAAATCTGCGGCCACGATATCGTCGCGGCGTCCTCCGACCGACTGTCGACGATTCGAAATCGCGAGATCGGATTTGTCTTCCAGTCGTTCAATCTCCTCCCTCGTCTGGATGTCGTCGAGAACGTCGCGATGCCAATGATCTACGCCGGTGTCAGTCAACGAAAGCGTCGGGCGCGGGCCGAGGAATTGGTCGAGCGGGTTGGTCTCGGCGAACGAAAAGGCAACCGACCGACCCAGTTGAGCGGCGGGCAGTGCCAGCGCGTCGCGATCGCGCGGGCGCTCGTGAACAACCCGAAAATCCTGTTCGGCGATGAACCGACCGGCAATCTCGACAGCACAACTGGTAAAATGATCCTCGGAATGTTTCGGGAACTCCACGAGTCGGGCCGCACGGTCGTCTTGGTGACGCACGATCCGAGCGTCGCGGCCGTCACCGACCGGGTGATTGAGATCCGCGACGGCGTGGTCCATCGCGTCTACAATCCTCAACACGAGGGGGAGAAGGCGGCATGATGTTTTGGATCACCGTTGAAACCGGGGTGCGGGAGATATTTTCGCACAAGTTCCGGAGTTTCCTCTCGATGCTTGGAATCGTGCTTGGCGTTAGCAGCCTGATCGCGACGTTGGCATTGACGGACGGGATCGAGCGGAGTTCTCGCGAGTTCATGGCGAACATGGGCGGGATTGAGATGGTGAAAGTCGTGGACAAAGAAATTTCTGACGAGAATCTGGATTTTTGGAACCTATCGCCCGGGCGCACTCTGCAGGACGCCGAGGCGATCCGGCGTTCGGCGCCGTTGGTGACCTACGTTTCGCCTGAGTTCGACGAAGGCATGCCGGTTTCCGTCGGCGGGAATCTGATGCGCACGCGGGTGCGCGGAGTCTGGCCGGAGTACGTCGAGGCCACCGACACGCAGCTGGCATTTGGTCGGACGATCTCCGACCTCGACGTCGAGCGGGCCACCCGCACGGTAGCGATCGGAGCGTCGGTTGCCGCCGAGATGTGGCCCTACCTTTCGCCTGAGCAGACGATCGGAAAGCAGATTTTTCTTCGCCAGACGCCGTTCGAGGTTATTGGCGTCTTCCAGCTTTACGAGCGCGAGAAGGATAAGAAGGACGACGAGGAACAAGAGGCGCGCCGGGCGGCGCGAGGAGCGGGGAGATCGGGTTGGGACCCGTTTCGGTGGAAGAACGAAGCGGTCGTCATCCCCATCACGACGATGTTTTACGAATTTCAATCGGGCAAATTTCCGGAGGACTCCATCGATACCGTCCGGATCAAGGATCTGACGTTTCGGGTTGGGGATTTGAACACTTTCGAAGCGGCTCTCGCCCAGGTCCGTTCAGCGTTGAACAAAACGCACCGGAACGTGGATGATTTTGGCTTCGATACCCGCGAAGACTGGTTTGATAACATGAACGCGCAGATCTCGGCGACCCGCACGAGTGGGGGCCTGATCGCCGGGATCAGTCTCCTCGTCGGGGGCATCGGGATCGCGAACATCATGCTCGCCAGCATCTCGGAGCGGGTTCGGGAGATTGGCATCCGCCGCGCGGTTGGAGCCAGGGGGCGCGACATCTTTCTTCAGATCATCATCGAAAGCGTGTCGACCGCGCTCATGGGTGGCTTGCTGGGGGTGTTCGTCGGATTTGGATTGATCGCACTCATTGGCTACCTCGCTCCGAGCGATAGCCCTCCCTTCGTGACGGCGGGAAGTATCATCCTGAGTGTCGTCTTCGCGGCGGTGGCGGGCGTTCTTTCGGGCATTTACCCGGCGATGCAGGCTTCCCGCCTCGATCCCATCCAGGCGCTTCGTTACGAGTAGCCGAGCCGAGTGTGGCGCGACCCGGCTCTCCAGGGCCGCATTGAGGGATCGCGGCCCGGCCCGGTCGATCAGAGGGATCCGGCTTGGGCGGCCTGGGCCTTGATCTCGTTGAGAATCGGCTTGAACTCGAGGGCGAAAAGCTGGGATCGGCGGGTTTCGTCGGCAAATCCGGCTTCGCCGGCGTTGCTCACGCTGTAGACCGTCGGACTCACGCGGACGTCTCCCGTGCCGGGAATCTCTGTCAGCTTGAGACGGACGCGCATGGTTGTCGTGTCATCATAAGATCCGTAGGCGATCTGACCGGCGACACCCGCCGGTTTGTCGAAAGAGATCGATTCTGGATAGTCCGCCGGGCCGGCATTGTAACCGTATTCGGGGAAGACGTTCTGCGCGGCATCGATGACCGCGAGGCGGTTGGTGTTGGGGATGGTGATCGATCCCATCCCACCGGAATCCCCGACTTTGGTCACGAGGCAGCCCGTGAGGGTGAGGGCAAGGGTAAGGCAGAGGAGGGAACGCATGTGGGAAGAGTTGGGTTTAGCTCGAAGGCCGCTGGCGGCGGATGGTGATCCGTTTGACTCGGTCGGAGCTGCGGGGGCTGTAGGTTTCGATTTCGGGGTCGTCGGCGAAGACGTTGTGGACGATCCGGCGATCGTAGGAGTTGAGGGGCTCGGTCTGGACGGCGTGGCCTCCCTGGCGGACGGTTTCGGCGAGCTGTTGGGCTTTGTGGATAAGCGCGTCGTCCCGCATGTCGCGATGGTGTTCGACGTCGACGACGATCTTGGGTGAATCCGGCTGCTGGATGTGAAGGATCCGGTTCACGATGAACTGGAGGTCGCCGAGCGTTTGATCCTGGCGCCCGATCAGAGCCTCGGCCTCCTGAGTGTAAACCTGGAGGACTTGGGCGCCGTCGCGTTCCATCTCTTTGATTTCGACCACGAAGCCAAGGTATCCCAGGATCGTGTCGAGGATTTCCTTGGGTGTTTGGATCATTGGAGAAATCGTTTCTGGCGCTTTTTCTTTTTCGGAGCTGCGGTGCCGGCTTTGGGCGCTGGCGCCTTCGGTTCCAAGGTTGGAAGCGGTTGGTTTCGCGTGAGGTAGAGTTGGAAGATAGAAAAGATGTTCTGCGTTGTCCAATACAGCGAGAGGGCAGCAGCGTAGTTGTAGGCAAAGACGACGAAGATGATCGGCATGAACATCATCATCCGCTGCTGGTTCTTGTCGCCCGTCTTCGGGGTGATCGCCATCTGCCACACCATTGAGCCAGCCATCAGGAGCGGAAGAAGATTGATTGGAAATCCGACGAAATGGCCCACGGTATCGGGCTGGGAAAGATCGTGGATCCAGAGGAACGAGCTGTTGCGCAACTCGATGGCCGATCCGAGCATCGAGTAAAACCCGAAGAAAATCGGGATCTGAACGAGCATGGGAAGGCACCCGCTGAAGGGATTGACACCGTATTTTTTGTAGAGCCCCATGAGCTCCGTGTTCATTTTCGTGGGGTCGTCCTTGTACTTTTCGCGCAACTCGGTCATCTTCGGCGAGAGCAGCGACATGCGCTTCATCGACTGGGTGGCCTTGTTCTGAAGCGGCCAGAGTGCGGATTTGATGCAGAGTGTGAGGACGATGATCGACGCGGCGTAGCTGTCGAACAGGCCGTGGAAGAGGTTCATGGCCCAGAGCAGGAATTTGCTCACGAATCCGAACATGCCGAAGTTCATGACTTCTTCCTGATTGCCACCCAGCGTGCGGAGACGAGTGAGGTCCTTCGGGCCGGCGTAGATCTGGAATTGCGCGCTGGTCGCTTCTCCGGCGGCGAGCTTGAACCCCGGCATTCCGAGCGCGCCGCGCATCCCGTAGATGGTGGTGCCAGCAACGTTCGGGATCGCAAAGCGTTCGGCGGCGACGGTCTTACCGAGCGTCTCGCCCTTCGCGGTGATGATCGTGCAGAAATACTGGCTCGTCACCGCGGCCCAGCGCACCTCCTCCGCCGAGTCGGTGTAAATGTTGGCCGGATCGCGGAGCGAGACACCGACGAGGGGGATCTTCGAGCCACCGAACCAGTTGACGTCGATGTTCTCCATCTTGCCGTCTTTCGACCAATCGAAGCGGGTGTAGGTCGGAAGATCCTTCACGTGGATGGGTTCAGAGCCGCCCGTGCTCACGAAGTAGCCGTCGCGCTCGACCGGTGAGGTGCCGGTGTTGCGGAAGGTGACGTCGAGATCGACGACGTAGGGATCGTTCTTCGGCGCTTCGGAATCGGCGGCGGTTTCCTCGTCGTAGATTTCGGCGTCGGCGTCGGAGACGGTGAAGGTTTTCGTGATTTCTAAGCCGTCGGGCTGCTGATTCGTGAAAACGACCTGCCGCTTGGCGCGGTCGACCCGCATGGCGAAACCGCCGAGTGGCTGGCTGGGATCGAAACCCAATGCGCCGATGGGGACCGCGAGATTGCTGTTGATCCCGACGGCTTCCTGGTTTTCCCCGAGGTGAAGGAGAAGGATCGCGGTGTCGATGCCGCCAAGGTCGTTGTTGAATTCAAAATCCGCGCCCGGTCCTGCGCTCACCGTCTCGCGTTGAGCGGACATCGAGGATGTCGGTGCGACGGGGGTGGGCGCGGCGGCAGTCGAGGGGAGGGTGGTGTTGGGAATTGGAGCGCCGGGGGTCGTCGTCGCCGGGGGCGGCGTGGGGTTGGCGGCGGCTTGCTGCGACTGGCGGATGCGTTCGGCTTCCTGCTGTTTGAGGTAGTCGCCGTAAGTAGCGTTGTAATAGATGTTCCAGCCAGCGAAGGCGAGAATGGCGAGGCCGATGGCGACCCAAGTTTTTCGATCCATTTGGTAGAGAGGAGGTTAGCCCTGCCGGAGTGGGCGGTGATCGACGGGGGCGACCGGTGGCACCGGGTCGTGGCCGAGGCCACCCCACGGGTGGCAGCGGCAAATTCGTTTGAGTCCGAGCCAGCCACCGCGCCAGGCTCCGTGGAGCTCCAGAGCTTCGATGGCGTAGCGCGAACAAGTCGGCTGGTAGCGGCACGAGCCGCCAGGTCCCACGATGAACCGCAACGCCGGGACGATCGCCAAGCGGTATCCGTGGATGAGGGCCAAAAGCAGGGATTTCATTCGAGCTTGGGGACAATAGAAAGCCGCCTGCCGAGACGCAACCATTCGTCTCTCAGTGTCGCGAAGTCGGTTTCCGTCGCGGCCCGTTTGCCGACAACGACGATCCAGACTCCGCGGGCCACCTCGTGTTGGAGAAGGCGGAAGATTTCCCGCAGTTGGCGGCGGACCCGGTTTCGGGAGACGGCGGGACCCACGCGGCGGGACGTGATGAAGCCAATGCGCGGGGCAAAGTCCTCGCCCGGAAAGCGAAGGACCGTTACCCGGAAGTAACGGCCCTGAGTCGTCTCGCCGCGCTCGCGCACGGCGGAAAATTCGTGGCTCAAATTCAATCGAGCCGCCCGGGTGAACCGAAGCGGACGAGAATTAGGCAGCGGTGTGGCGCTTGAAGTGGAGCTCGGCACCCTTCGGAAGGAGACGCTTGCGGCCCTTCTGACGGCGGCGGGAGAGGATGGCGCGGCCGCCTTTGGTCGCCATCCGAGCCCGGAAGCCGAACTGTTGCTTTCGCGTGCGCTTGGATGGTTGGTAGGTGCGTTTCATGGGATTCGAGATTTTGTGGGTTGGGGACCATTCCAGAGCTCTCGGGAGTTGTCAACGGTCGAGTTCGGGTAGTTGCGCCGTCGGTGACCGTCCCGGCGAGGAGGTTGCCGCCACCTCTACTGTCGACAGCTGGGCGAAGGGACCCGCATAATCGATCGGATGGACGACAATCCAAAGACGCGGATCAGCACGGAGATCCAGGTCATGTATTTCGACACCGACGCGGCCGGCGTGGTGAACAATATCAATTACCTTCGATTCATCGAAACGACGCGGACGCTTCTCGCGATCCAAATGGGAATGAGCTTTGAGGAGATCGCGCGGACTCAAGTGCACCCGGTTGTCACCCGGACCGAGATCGATTATCGGCGGCCAGCTTTGCTGGGAGACAAGTTGCGGATCGACGGTCGGATTGCCGAGTCGTCGAAGGTTCGGTTTTTTTGTGAATTCGAGATTGTGCGTCCGAGTGACGACGCGCGTCTCGTGACGTGCCGGCAGGCGCTGGCTTTGGTGCGGATGCCCGAGGGCCGTCCGATCCGGCTTCCGCAGGGGTTTCCTGACAATTTCGCGCTCGATCTCAAGTGAAATGGTCCGCCACCGCGGGGTTCGCGGTCGTTCTTCTGGTGCTCTGCGCGGCGCTGCAGATTCAGTCGGCAGGCTGGGGCGGGCTTTACAACGAAACGGACGGGCAGTACGCGGGCGCGGCCCGGGTGATGGCCGAAGGTGGGGATTGGTTGGTGCCCCAGAACAATGGTGTCCCGCGCCTCGTGAAGCCGCCGTTGCTGTATTGGATGATCGCGAGTTCGTTTCGGATCTTCGGCGTCACGGAATTTGCCGCCCGCTTGCCGAACGCGCTTGGTGTGACCGCCTGGGTGCTGGCTGCTTTCGCCATCGGAGGATTGATGGGGGGTGCGAGGCGGGGATTTGTGGCTGGGGTGGTGCTGCTGACGTTTCTCGGCACGGCGACACTGGCTCGCATCGTCATGCCGGAACCCGTCTTCTGCGCCCTCATTGCGTGGGCGGTTTATTGCGGATTGCGCGGGATGATTGAAGAGACGCGGGTGCGGCGGTGGATTGTCGGCTTCTGGCTGCTGGCCGGACTCGCCGTTTTCACCAAGGGACTCCACGGGTTGCTCTTCCCGTTGGCAATCGTCGCGGTGACGGCCCTGGCGGTGCCGGACTGGCGACGGGGTGCGTGGCGGCTGGCGTCACCGCTGGGGGGCGTCATTTTTTTGGCGATCAACGTGCCGTGGTATTGGTTCATCGAGAGGCGCTACCCGGGCGTGCTGGCGAATCTTTTCTGGGTTGAACAATGGGGACACGTTGCGGGCAGCGCCGCTCCGGCGACGAATTACACCAACGTGCCGAGGGTTCAATTTCTCCTGCTGCACCTCGCGTGGCTGTTTCCGTGGTCCGTTGTTGGCATCGCCGAATGGCTCCGCCACGCGTTGCGGACCCGCCAGGTCGATACTCGGGTGGAATCGACTTCACTCGCGAGATCCCGGGACTTCGGAGCGGTTGTCGCGAGGTTTGGGGATGCCGAGGTGACGCGGGGGGCGGTGTTACTGGGGGTTTGGGTGTTGGCGGTGTTTGGGCCGGTCCTGCTGGCGGGGCAGCGGCAGGATTATTACGCGATGGCGGCGTGGCCGGCTTCTGGCGTTGGCCGTGGCGGCGGTGATCGACCGGGGGATTTCCTGGGCGGGGGTCGTGGCGCTTGGCGTGGTGTGCGGAGGGGCGCTGGTGGTGTTGCCGATGGTTGGTGGCAGTGGGGATCCGGCCGCTGTGGCGGAGCGGTCGACGGCTTGGACGACGGTGTCGGGGTTGGATGGCGAGGTGTGGATTTCGCTCGCCCACCTGGGACGGTTGAGCGTCGGTTTTGCCGTGGTGGCGCTGGTGCTGGCGGCGGTCCTTCTGGCGCGGGGTAGGAGGCTGGTCGCGTTGCGGGCGGTGATGTTGGCAGCGGCGAGTCTGAGTTTCGGGGCGATGGCGGGATACGCGCGGGTTGCGCCATATTTCTCGGTCGCAGAGATGGCGCCGACCCTGCGGGAACTCGCCGGCCGGGGGACGCGGATTGCGTACGATGGCGGTATCGACACGGGGAGCAGTTTGCTCTTTTACGTCGGTGACAACGTGTTGCTCATCGGGCAGGACGCGGAAGAGGATTACCTGACGCGGACCTTTGGGACCGGTCGAGATCGTTACGTGTCGGTGGAAGAATTTGCGGATCTCTGGCGGGAAGGAGCCGGCGTGGCTCTGGTGACAGAGGAGGGGCGGACGGAGTACTGGCGCGAAAAGATTGGTGAATTGAGTCCGCCGATCGCGCGGTCGGGGACCCAGGTGGTGTATCTGATGCGGTAAGACTACGCGCTTTTCATCCGACGGATGAGGGTGTCGGCCATGTCGGCGGGAGTTTCGGCGACGGCGATGTTGGCGTCGCGGAGGGCTTCGATCTTGGCGGCGGCGGTGCCTTTGCCACCGCTGACGATGGCTCCGGCGTGACCCATGCGTCGACCGGGGGGCGCGGTGGCTCCGGCGATGAAGGCGGCGATCGGCTTCTTGCAGTTCGCCTTGGCCCACTCGGCAGCTTCTTCCTCGGCGGTGCCGCCGATCTCGCCGATCATGATGATGGCTTCGGTCTCGGGGTCGTCGTTGAACATTTCCAGGACGTCGCGGTGGGAGGTGCCGTTGACCGGGTCGCCGCCGATCCCGACGCAGGTGCTCTGGCCGAGGCCGCGGGTGGTCAATTGCCAGACGGCCTCGTAGGTGAGGGTGCCCGAGCGGGAGACGACGCCGACGTTGCCGCGCTTGTGGATGTAGCCGGGGGCGATGCCGATACGGCAGCCGCCGTGGGAATTTTCTCCCGATCCGGGAGTGACGATGCCCGGGCAATTCGGGCCGATGAGTCGGGTTTTCGAGTCCTTGAGCGCGTGTTTGACGCGGACCATGTCATTGACCGGGATGCCTTCGGTGATGCAGATCGCGAGGTCGAGACCGGCGTCCATTGCCTCGAAGATCGCGTCGGCGGCGAAGGGTGGTGGGACGAAGATGACGGAAACGGTCGCGCCTGTCTCGGCGACTGCGTCGCGGACGGTGTCGAAGATCGGAACGGTGTCGGAGAACGTCTGGCCGCCCTTGCCGGGGGTGACGCCGGCGGTGATTTTCGTGCCGTAGTCGAGGCTGAGCTGCGCGTGGCGGGCGCCGAAGCTGCCGGTGATGCCCTGGACGAGGACCTTGGTTTCGGGAGTGACGAGGATGGCCATGAGTTAGCTCGATTTGCGTTTATGAATGATGATGATGTTTCCGTCGGGGTCTTTGACCATCGCCATGTGGCAGACGGGGGTTTCGAAAGGTTCCACCTGAAACGGCGTGTTCGCGGCCTTGAGTTCGGAGATCGAGGACTCGAAATCGTCGACTTCGAGACCGACCGAGCAGCCGTCGCTGGATGGTTTCCAATCGGGAGTCTTGCCGATGCTGAGGGTGCCGGGGCCGATGTCGTATTCGACCCAGTGACCGCCTTCCATCTCGTGATCCATCGAGCAGGTCAACCCAAGGACACCTTCGTAGAAGGCTTTGGCGCGGGGGACGTCCGTGACTGGGTAGCAGGAGAAGGCGATTTCGTTGATCTTCATGTCGGAACGGAGGCGTCTTTCACGGCGGCGACGATCTTCTTCGCCGCGTCGAGAATGTCGTCGGCGCTGATGAGGGCGAGGCCGCTGGCATCAAGGGTCTTTTTCCCGGCGGCGACGTTGTTGCCTTCGAGGCGGACGACGAGTGGGAGGCTGAGTCCGGTCTCGCGGGCGGCTTCGACGATGCCGTTGGCGATGATGTCGCAGTCCATGATGCCGCCGAAGATGTTCACGAGGATGCCCTCGACCTTCGGATCGGCGAGAATGATGCGGAAAGCCGAGGCGACTTGATCCTTGGTCGCGCCACCCCCGACGTCGAGGAAGTTGGCCGGACTGCCGCCGGCGTATTGGATGATGTCCATCGTGGCCATCGCGAGGCCGGCGCCGTTGACGAGGCAGGCGATGTTTCCGTCGAGACCGATGTAGTTGAGGCCGAATTTCGACGCTTCCACTTCGCGGGGATCTTCCTCGGTCACGTCGCGCATGGCGACGACGGCGGGTTGGCGGTAGAGGGCGTTGTCGTCGAAGTTGAACTTCGCGTCGAGGGCGAGGAGTTCGCCCTTGCTGGTGACGACGAGCGGGTTGACTTCGACCATCGAGCAGTCGGAGCCGATGAAGAGTTTGTAGAGATTGGTGAGGAGCTTCGAGGCCTGGCCGATGAGCTTGCCTTCGAGGCCGAGCGAAGAGGCGATGATGCGGGTCTGGTAGGCGAGCAGGCCGAGTGAGGGATCGACGGGGAGGCGGAGGATTTTCTCCGGAGTGTTCTCGGCGACGGCCTCGATGTCGACGCCGCCTTCGGTGCTGGCGATCACGATGGGGGCCGAGGAGGCGCGGTCGAGGAGGATGGCGACGTAGAGTTCGCGTTCGATGTCGACGGCTTCGCCGACGAAGATTTTGCTCACTTCCTTGCCCTCGGGGCCGGTCTGGTGGGTGACGAGGACCTCGCCCAGCATCTTCGAAGCGATGTCCCGGGCTTCGTCCGGGGTCTGGCAGAGGTGGACGCCACCCTGGTAGCCGCTTTTGAAAGTGCCCTTGCCGCGGCCGCCTGCGTGGATCTGGGCTTTGACGACGATGCCGCCGCCGAGTTCTTCGGCCACTTTGGCGGCTTCTTCGGGAGTGGCAGCGACGCCGCCGGGTTGGGTCGCTACGCCGTATTTGGCAAAAAGTTCTCTCGCTTGGTATTCGTGAATGTTCATGCGTCTGACTGCCGCGCCGAATCGGGTGCTTGGGCGGACCCTAGGGGGTATCCGGTTGTTTGGGAGTTGGCAAGGGTCGAGCGGCGGAACGGGGTGGTTCGGAGGGCGGATCGCCGGCGCGGCGACGGTATTCCGCGGCTTTGGTGGGATCGGGATCGACGCCGATGCCTTGTTCGTAAGCTTCGGCCATGAGGCGTGCTCCGGCGGGGCTGCCGTCATTTTCGGCCATCGTGGCGTATTTGACAAACAGAGCTGGCTCGGCTTCGCGGTAGTGGGCGGCGAGGAGGAGTTGGGCGGACTCGGAATGGGCTTCGGCGGCGTGTTGAAGGGGGTCTTCGAGAGCGGCGAAGGCTTCGTCGGTGAGCGGTTGGGAGCCGATGGTGGCGGCGAGGGTTTCCATTTCGGCGGGGAGTTCCTCGTCGGTGCGGTCGCGCTCCCAAGCTTGGGCGAGAACGTCGAGGGCGATGCCGGGGAGGTTGGCGGCGGCGAGGGAGCGGGCGCGCTCGATGACGGGATTGGCGGGCGTGGCCGACGCAGAGGGCGTGGCCGAGGGTGCCGGCGTTGGGGAGATGAACGGGTTTGGTGTCGGGGTCGTGGGGATGGGGGGTGGAGTTGGGCGGGGTGTCGGGACTGGGGCGGGCGGCGTAGGTGGAGGGTTTTGGAGTGAATAGATGAGGTAGATGAGAGCCAGCCCGGCGACGCCGGTGATCGCTCCAAGCCAGGCGGGGACGCGGCGGCGGGGGGCGCGAGCGGCTCGAAGCCGGTCGATGCGGGGGGTGCTCGCTCCGGGAGGGGGAATGGTGACTTCGTGATCGGCGGGGGCGCTGACGACGCCGCAAGCGTCGCCGAGGGCGTCGCCGAGGTCGGCAACGAAAGCGACGGGCAACGGGTAGCCCTTGTTCGGATCGAGGGCCCGGCGGAGGACGCGGTTGGCGGCGGCGGGGAGGTCGGGAATTGGTTCGAACGTTTCGTTGCCGGGATGGCCGGCGAGGATCTCGTAGGCGATTGCGGCTAG
The DNA here is from genome assembly GCA_963832325.1 of uncultured Verrucomicrobiae bacterium. Lineage (GTDB taxonomy): Bacteria > Verrucomicrobiota > Verrucomicrobiia > Chthoniobacterales > JAATET01 > CAVVKW01. The sequence continues at coordinate 189,991 of CAWHTR010000002.1, forward strand.
GCTACGGGTGGGATCGTCGCTGGATTCACCGACTTCGAACTGGGGCTGGAGGGTGCCGGGCGGGAGTAGTTTGACACGATCTGCCGCGATGGGCGGAGGGGGTTGGCCCGCGCGGCGGAGGGCTTCGAGTCCTCCGGCGATGGAGGTGAGAATCGTCATCGCCACAGCGGCTGGAAGCGCGCCGTCGCGGGAGACGGTCGTCCGGATCGACGGGGCGGCGGTCCATTCGGTCGTGGGTGCGCGGAGGATCGAGGGGTGGCGGACGTCGCGGATGCCGGCGATGCAGGCGGCGACCCGCGAGCGAAGATCGGCGGGTGTCTGCGGCCGGAGCGCGGGGTCTTTTTCCAGCATGGTCCGGAGGAGATCGACGATGGCGGTCGGTTGATCTCCGAGGGGCGCGAGCGGGGCGGAGCGGTGGAGGTGCTGGCTCATCACCTGGGCGACGGAACCGCTGAAGGGAGCCTTGCCGGCGAGGAGGTAGTAGAGCGTGACGCCGAGAGAGTAGATGTCGGAGCGGACATCGAGTTCGGCCTCTTCGAGTTGCTCGGGGCTGGCGAAATGAGGGGTGCCGAGGAAGCCGCCTTGCGTGATGGTCGCGGCGTCGAAGCCGGAGTCGCGGTCGGCGGCTTTCGCGAGTCCGAAGTCGATCACGCGGACGCGGATGTCGTCGGGATCATCCTCGTCATCGCGGGTGAGCATGAGATTCGAGGGCTTGATGTCGCGGTGGATGAGGCCGCGTTTGTGGGCGGCGGAGAGGGCGCGCGCGACCTGATCGACGATGTCGAGCGCGAGGAGAGGCGGGATTTTTTCCTCCCGGAGCATGAAGTCTTCGACCGTCTCGCCGTCGATGAATTCCATCGCGTAGAAGAAGGCGTCGTCGGATTGGCCGAGGTGATAGACGGTGGCGACGTTGGGGTGGCGGATGGCGGCGGCCGCGCGAGCTTCGCGGAGGAAGCGTTGGCGGGCGTTGTCGCTGGCGAGCGAATTGGCGTTGATGACCTTGAGCGCGACGTCGCAGCGAAGGTTGGTGTCGAAGGCTCGATAGGTGATCCCCATCGCGCCCCGCCCGAGTTCCCACAGCGAGCCATCCTTGCGCCGGTGCACTTCGTAGTGTTCAAAAAGAACCGATTCCGCCATCCCGATCTTGATGCAATTAGCAGAGGCAAAGCGAAGCACCAAGCAAACTAGGCGGGGCGGAGGCCGCTTGATGTGATGAAGGAGCGGGTCGGCATCCCTTGGTATTTGTGGCTGAACGTCCTGAATATAGACGCGCCGCTGATTACCGTGGCGTGGCAGTGGCTCTTCGCGCGGACGGCGGATTATCAGTTGCGGCCAGCGGAATCGGTGGCCCTGTTTCTGGCGGTGTGGGTGATCTACGCGGGGGATCGGGTGTTGGACGGGTTTCGGTTGTCGGTGGGGCCGACGACGGCGGCGCGGCACCGGTTCGGTCAGCGGCACGCGGGGGCGCTGATGGTTGGGATCGGGGTGGCGGGGATGATCGAGGCGTGGTTGGTGGTCACGCACCTGCCGGTTCGGGTGGTGGCCGTGGGGGGAGGTCTGGCGGCGCTGGTGGCGGGGTATTTTTTCTGGAATCAGTTGGCGGGAAAGCGGTTTGGGCGGGGGTGGTTGAAGGAGATCGTGGTGAGTCTTGTCTTCGCGGGGGGGGCGGCGTTGGTGCCGCTGGTGAACGCATTTTCGTGGACGGTGCTTTGGGAGGCGGTCGGCTTTGCGGTGGTGTGTTTTGCGAATTGTCTGCTGATTGCGCGGCTGGAGCGGGAGCGGGACGTGGCGCGGGGGGAAACGTCGATCGCGGTGCGGTTTGGCGAGGCGGCGCGGCCTTCGCTGGTGGTGGCGGGTGCGGTGGTGGGGGTGATGCTGCCCGTTCTCGTGGTGGGAGGCTTTACGGCCACGGGTGGGTCGCTGTTGATTTCGGCGGGGTTACTCGCGGCGGCGCCGTGGGTCGAGGGACGGCTGGGAGCGGACGGGACTTGCGCCTGGGCGGATCTGGCTCTGCTGACGCCGCTGGTGGCGGCACCGTTTGCGTGAGGGCCGGTCAGGCGAGGCGGCGGAGGTAGGCGTAGGAGTAGATGCCGGTGCGGTGGCCGTCGCCCCACCTGGGCTGGAGGCCGTAGCCGCCGACGAAGTCCCAGCCCGCCAGGTCGAAGCTGGTGGGTGAATATTCGACATCGGGCCGGATGACGCGACCGAGGACATCGGGTTCGCCGCCGCAAGCTGCGCAGGGGCAGGCTCGGCGGAGGCGTTCGAGGGCGAAATACGTTTCCGCCCCGTCGGTCCAGGCGATGGCGAGTTCGTCGCCGATGCGATTGACGACGGTGGGTTGGAGTGTTGCTGGCATGGCGGGGAAGAATAGCGGCGAGGGGAGGTGGACAACAAGGCGGGTTGCGCGGATTCTGGTGGTGCCATGATGAATCCGCCTGAATTGCTCGCGCCCGCCGGGGACTGGGACTGCGTGCGTGCGGCGGTGGCGAACGGGGCGGACGCGGTGTTTTTTGGGATGCCGACGTTTAACGCGCGGATGCGGGCGGAGAATTTCGACGATCTTCCGGCGGTGGTGACATTTCTGCACAACCACGGGGTGAAGGCTTACGTGACCTTTAACGTGCTGGTTTTCACGGACGAGGTGGCGGCGGCGGCGGATCAGCTCCGGTCGCTCGAGGACGCCGGGGTGGATGCGGTGATCATTCAGGACGTCGGATTGGCCGACCTGGCACGGAAGATCACGCCGCGGCTGCGGGTGCACGCGTCGACGCAGATGACGATCACATCGCCGGAGGGCGTGGCGTTTGCGCGGGAGCTGGGGGTGCGGCAGATCGTGTTGGCGCGGGAGTTGTCGTTGCGGGAGTTCAGGAAATTTGACGCGACGGCGGTGCCCTTGGAGGTGTTTGTCCACGGGGCGCTGTGCGTGGCGTATTCGGGCCAGTGTCTCACGAGCGAGTCGTTGGGTCAGCGGAGCGCGAATCGGGGTGAGTGCGCTCAGGCGTGCCGGATGCCGTATGAGTTGGTCGTCGACGGGGCGACTCGTGATCTGGGCGACCGGCGGTATTTGCTTTCCCCGCAGGATTTGGCGGCGGTGGCGGAAATCCCGAACCTGGTCGCGCTGGGGATCCGGAGTTTCAAGATCGAGGGCCGTCTGAAGACCCCGGAATACGTTGCTGCGGTGACGAGTGTCTACCGGAAGGCGCTCGACGCGGCGATCGACGCCCGGTCGCACGAGGTGACCGCGGGAGACTGGTATCGGCTGGAGATGACGTTTTCGCGCGGGTTGTTTTCCGGCTGGATGCACGGGGTGAATCATCAGCGGTTGGTGCCGGCGCGGTTCGGGAAGAAGCGGGGGCCGTTTGCCGGGCGGGTGACGAAAGTCGGGCGGTCGTGGGTCGAGGCCGACGGAGAACTCCCGCTGAGCGTGGGTGACGGGATCGTCTTCGACACCGGTGGGAATACCGACAAGGAGAGCGGCGGGCGAATCGTGCGGGTGACGGGGCGGCGGATGGAGTTCGATCCGAGCCGGACGGACCTTGCGGGTGTCTCGATCGGGGACCGGGTCTGGAAAACGGATGACCCGGAGCTGGGTCGGGAATTGCGGGCGAGCTTCGCGGGCCACCTGCCGTCGCGGCGGAAGCCGACGGTGGACTTCCGAGTGAGCGGGCGGGTCGGCGAGCCGCTGCGAATCTCGGTCGGCGAGGTAACGGTCGAGTCGTCGCGGGTGTTGGAAGCGGCGCGGAATCAGCCGCTAACGACCGAGCGGCTGGCGGCACAGCTGGGGAAATTGGACGAAACGCCGTTCGCACTCGGGGCGATCGAAAACGAAATCGAGGGTGCGGTCATCGTGCCGATCAGCGAGCTGAACCGATTGCGCCGGGAGCTGGTGTATCGCCTGACCGACAGGCAACCGGGAGCGCGGATCGAGATCCCGGAAGCGCTCGGGTCCGAGGATTCCCGAAAGGGGGACGGCGCTGCCTCCTTGTCGGTTCTCTGCCGGACGATGGAGCAACTCGAAGCGGCGTCCGCCGCCGACCTGGTGCTCGTCGATTTCGAGGACATTCGGCGTTACCGGGACGCGGTCGCATTCGTGCGGGATTCCGGGTCATCGGCTCCGATTTTTCTCGCGACGCCGCGGATTCAGAAGGCAGGCGAACAGGGATTTTTCAAGGTGATCGAAAACGCCGAGCCGGACGGAGTGCTCATCCGGAACGTGGGCGCGATCGAGTATTTTCGCCGGAGTCCGCTCCGTCGAATCGGCGATTTCTCGCTGAACGTTGCCAACCCGCTGACGGCCCGCGTTTTCAAGGACCACGGACTCGAGCGTCTCACGATCTCCTACGATCTGACGATTGGCCAGGTGTTGGCGCTGCTTGGGGCGGCGGACCCGGATTGGTTCGAGCTGACGATCCACCAGCACATGCCGATGTTTCACATGGAGCACTGCGTCTTCGCGGCGTTTCTGTCGGAAGGAACGGATCACACGAATTGCGGACGGCCTTGCGATGTCCACCGGGTTCACCTCCGCGATCGGGTCGGCGTCGAGCACCCGTTGCGGGCGGATGTCGGGTGCCGGAACACGCTCTTCAACGCGAAGGCACAGACCGGGGCTAAATTTTTCCAACCGCTGATGGCGGCGGGACTACGGAACTTCCGCGTCGAACTGCTGGAGGAAAGCGCCGACGAGGCTCGGAGAATTATCGAGACCTACCGGGCGCTTTTGGACGGTCGGACGACCGGCGAAGACCTTTGGAGGCACCTTCGGGCGCAGCCTCAGCTTGGCGTGACCCAGGGGACGTATTGAATGGATTTACCCGCGAGTATTTTCGTTCTCTAGCGCGTCGCCTCCATGCAAATCGTCGAAACGCTCGCGCCCATTCTACTGTTGCTCCTCCTTGGGGCGGCGTTGGCGCGGGGGCGCTTCCTGGGGCGGGAGTTCATGGTCGACCTCAATCGGCTCGTGTTTTACCTGGCGCTTCCGAGTCTCATCTTCATGAGCATCGCCACGGCGGACGAGCCGGCGGACGACACGGTTGTGCTGATCGGAGCGCTGACGGTGACGACGTTTCTGGTCGCGTTGGTGGGCTGGGCGGTGGCGGTCTGGGTGCTGCGACTGCCGGGGGTGGTGATCGGAACTTTTGTGCAAGGTGCCTTTCGCGGGAACCTGTTGTTCGTGGGGTTACCGATTCTGACTTACGCGCTGGCGGATTTGGCGGACCCGGAACGGGAGCGGGCGATGGCGACAATCTTTCTGGCGATCACGCCGATCATGGCGCTCTACAACGTGCTGGCGGTGGTGGCGTTGCAGGCGAGCCATCATCGCCTCGGGCGGTCCAGCGTGGTGCTGATGGTCGTGTCGATGGCGAAGAATCCGTTGATCATCGCGTGCTTGGTGGGGTTGGTTTTCATGGCCGCGGCGTGGCCGGTGCCGGTATTTATCGGGCGGTCGCTGCAGGCGTTGGGTGGAGCGGCGGTGCCGGTGGCCTTGCTGTGCATCGGCGGGTCTTTGCAGTCGCTCCAGCTGATTGGGAATCGGCGGGCGATCATTGGGTCGGCGGTGATCAAGGTCTTTGCCGGCCCCGTGATCGCTTACGCGCTGGGGATTTGGTTGGGAATTGTGGGCGTGGAAATGCGGATCCTTCTCGTGCTCGCAGCGTGTCCCACGGCGGCGGCGGCATTCATCATGGCCAAACAGATGCGCGGAGACGAATCGCTCGCGGCGGGGTCGATCGCGTTGAGCACGGTGCTTTCCGTCGTCTCGCTGGCGTTGGCGTTGGCGTTGAGCTGAGCGTCAGAACTCGCGGGCGAGGAGGTGGTCGGCGATCGCGCGGAGCGGGGCGGCCTTTTTTCCGAAAATTTCCAGCGATCGGTGGGCGGCGCGGGTGAGACGGTGGGCCTCCTTGCGGGAGGCGTCCAGGCCGATGACCGATGGATACGTCGTCTTGCCCGACGCGAGATCCTTGCCGGCGCTCTTGCCGAGGCGCTCACTGGTCTGGGTGACGTCGAGGATGTCGTCGATTACCTGGAAGGCGAGGCCGAGGCTTTTCCCGAAGGTCGTGAGGGCGGCGAGCTTGGCCGGGGTGGCGTTGGCAGACATCGCGCCGAGGCGCAGGCTGACCTCGATCATCGCGGCAGTTTTGCGTTCGTGGATGAAACGGAGGTCGGCTTTGGTCGAATCCTGGCCCTCGCCCTCGAGGTCGGCGACTTGTCCCGCGATGAGCTGACGACTGCCGGCGGCGACGGTGAGTTCGCGAAATTGATCGGCGGTCGAATAGCGCGGCGTGGGAGTGGTGTGGGTGAGGATCTCGAAGGCGACGGTGAGCAGAGCATCGCCTGCGAGGACGGCGAGGCCATCGCCGTAAACCTTGTGGGCGGTCGGGCGGCCACGGCGGAAGTCGTCGTCATCCATGCAGGGGAGGTCGTCGTGGACGAGCGAGTAGGTGTGGACGCACTCGACGGCGCAGGCCGCGGGGAGGGCGGGATCGATCCCGCCGTTGCAGGCCTCGGCGGCGGCCAGTGTGAGGATGGGGCGGAGGCGCTTGCCGCCGGCGAAGAGGCTGTAGCGCATGGCTTCGTGGATGGTGGCCGGCTTGGTCCGGGCGGCGGGGAGATAGCCATCCAGCGCGGTGTCGACGCGCTGGATTCGGTCGCGCAGGTAGGACTCCATTTCCATGGGGCGGGGAGGATTGCAGGGTCGGTGCGGTTCGGCGAGCAGGAAGCGAGGGGTGCCGGTCTTTCGAGAATCGCCCGGGGTGGCCGGGTGCGAGGCGGGACTCCCGGGCTGCGGTGCGGGTTAGAGGTCACTCGGCGAGGAGATAGCGGAGGGCATCGACGTCGAGGACTTTGGCGAGGGATTCTTCGAGGACGATGGCGTTGGCAACGTCGGCTTTGGCCGTCTGGAGAGCGCGGATTTTTTCTTCGATGGTGTCTCGGGCGATGAGGCGGTAGGCGATGACGGTCTTGTTCTGCCCGATGCGGTGGGTGCGGTCGATGGCCTGGGCCTCGACGGCGGGGTTCCACCACGGGTCGAAGAGAATGACGTAGCTGGCGGCGGTGAGGTTGAGGCCCGCTCCGGCGGCTTTGAGCGAAAGGAGAAAAACGGGGGGCGAGTCGGGCGATTGAAATTTGTCGACGAGGGCTTGGCGGTCGTTCGTTTTGCCGGTGAGCTGGAGGTGCTCGATGCCGTGGGCGGTGAGCGCTTCGCCGATGTAGCCGAGCATTTCGACGAACTGTGAGAAGACGAGGACTTTGTGACCTTCGCTGAGGATGGGTTCGATCTGCTCAAGGAGTTGCTCGATCTTGGCGCCCGGTTTGGCTCTGGCGTTGCCGGAGGCCCCGAGGCGCGGGTCGCAGCAAATTTGGCGAAGGCGGAGGAGAGATTGCAGGACATTGAAGCGGGACTTGTCGAGGTCCGCTTTGGTCTCGATGCCGAGGGCGAGCTGGCGGGCGCGCTTGAGTTCGGCCCGGTAGAGGGCGGCTTGCGGGCCGTCGAGTTCGACTTGGAGGTCTTCTTCGATACGGGCGGGAAGTTCCGGGGCGACTTGGGCCTTGGTGCGGCGAAGCATGAAGTGGCGAACGCGGGCCTGGAGGCGGACAAGTGGCTCGGCGGCGTGGGGGGCTTCGTAGATGCGTTTGAAGGAAGCCTGGCTTCCGAGGAGTCCGGGCTGGACGAAATGGAAGAGACTCCAGAGGTCGAGGGGGCGGTTCTCGACGGGGGTGCCGGTGAGGATGATGCGGTGCTGGGCGGTGAGGGAGCAGGCGGTGCGGGTGGTGGCGGCGGTGGGAGTCTTGATATTCTGCCCTTCGTCGAGGATGACGGCGTCCCAGGTCTGGGCGGTGAACCAGCTGGCGTTGAGGCGGAGTTGGGCGTAGTTCGCGACGGTGAGGCCGGGGAGGGCTTCGGTCGCGGTGGCGGCGGGAATGAACGGCTGCCCGGGCAGGGTGGGAGCGAAGCGTTCGCGCTCGGTGGCCCAATTGAAAACGACGGATTTTGGACAGATGACGAGGGAGCGGAAGGTGGCGGGATTTTCCTTGCGTGAGCGGAGCCAGAGGAGCCAGGCGAGGCCTTGGACGGTTTTGCCGAGGCCCATGTCGTCGGCGAGGATGCCGCCGAAGCCGTTGGTGGCGAGGAACGCGAGGAAGGCGAAACCTTCGCGCTGATAGGGGCGGAGTTCGGCCCGGAGATCGGGTGGGACGGGGGGCGGTGGGACGGCCGTGATGGCGTCGGCGCGGGCGCGGAGGCGGGCGGCGGTCCGCTCGTCGAGCAGGTGGTCGATTGGCTGGGCTGCGAGCTGGATGGTGTGACAGGTGAGGGTCTCGCCGTTCAGGGCGTCGGGAGTGGCGAGGCCGAGGCGTCGGACGGTCTCTTCGAGCGCGGGATCGCTGGTGATCTCGGCGCGGATCCAACGTCCGGATTTGAGCTGGACGAGCTTGCCGCCGGAGCGGGCGAGTTCGCGAAGTTCGGCAGGGGTGAGTTCGAGTTCGCTGGCGGAGAGGGTGACGCGGAGGTCGAACCAATCGGGCGAATTCGGTTTTTCCTCGATCTGAAAGTCGAACGAGACGCGGGTGACGGGTGCGAAAAAGGGAGCCAGCTCGGGGGAGGCGCGGATGTCGAGCCCGGGCGGCAGGGTCTCGGCCCATTCGCGCAGGACGTGGGTCATTTTCTTCGAAAATTGGCGGCCCCAGCAATTTTCGCCGTGGAAAAATCCGAGGCCGAGTCCGGCGAGGAGGGCAACGGCGGGGTCGGCGTCCGTCGTGTGATAGTCGAGCACGGTGCCGTCGGCGTCGGTGGCGGGTAGGGTTTTTCCGTCGGGCCGCCAGCCGCTGCCGCCGCACCAACTGAGGCCCCGGTCGTCGACGATGGCGAGGAGTCTGACCAGAAGATTCTGATAGGACGGGTTTCCCTCCAATTCAATCTCGAAGCGGGGTTGCAGGGCGACGCGGCGGACGCGGGGCGTGAGGTCGGCGGGCAGCAGGGCTCCGGCGGCGAGGAAGGCGGCGGCGGCGCGGGGCTGGCGGCTGAGAACCTCGCGGGGCATTGTGACCGTCTGGTAGGACGTGTCGCGGTCGATGGGCGGTGGAAGGGGATGGAATCCGTCGACGGCGAGGAGGCCGGGGGGTGTGCCGGGGAGGATGACGCCGCCCTGGGCGGAGGTGCCGTCCGGGGCGACGAGGCGGGCGGCGAGGTGGGTCCCGGGTTGGGCTTCGCTGGGGGCGAAGTGCCAGCGGAGGGCTTCGGCGTGGATGGGCACGGGGAGGCCGTCGGCGGTCACGACGGCTTCGCGCGTGAGGGGATGGGCGAGGGCGGCGGCGAGGAAGGCGGCGTCCTCGCCGCGTTCGATCTTGAGCGCGTAGTTGGAGCGGTAGAAGGCGTAGGCCCGGCCGGAGAGGCGAATGGCGAGTTCGAGCAGGGTGGATGTGGCGGCGTCGCGCTCGAGGAAGGTGCGGGACGAGCGGTCGTCGGCGATGGCTTTGACTTCCGGGGAGGTGACCTGCCGCCAATGGACGCCATCGGCGCTGGCGTCGAAGCGGACGTGCGGGAGGTCGAGCCGCAGGCGCAGGCGCACGGCGGACGGAACCCGGGTGGGGCTGATCGGGGGCACGGAGCGGGCGAGTTTTTGCTCCCACTCGTGGACGGATTGCTCGTGGCGAAGGCGCTGGGCGGCGGCTTCGTCGACGGGGGGACTGGGCGGAGCGGCGTCGGTGGATTCACCGAGGGCGGCCATCGCGAGGGCGGCGGCGTGCTTGCAATTCTCGCCGACGGGGCAGGAGCATTCATTCCTCCATTTGCCGCCGCGATAGCGCCACTCGGTGTCGTAGAGACCAGTGCCAACGGAGAGGCAGCGGAGGATTGTCGCCTTGATCTCGATGTCTTCGATGCGGCCGTTGTCAAAGTAGTCGAAGCCGCGTTCGAGGGTCCCGCCATCGAAGTGTTCGATTGCGGCGTTGAGGTCCTTGAGCTTTTCGGCGGAGAGCACGGGGGGATTTTCGGCTGATTCGGGCGGGCGGCGCAATCGGGAAAGGTCGGTTCGACCAATAACGCCGCAGCCGCGTTCGTGACAGAAATCCTGGGCGTGAGATTGAAGCGAACGTCGCGGTGTCGAACGCTCGACAGAACGGGAGAGTCTGGCAAATTGAGCGGAGGGAAATTGTTCCGCGAAACTCAACGATGAAAGGTCACCCGCCAAACCTCCGATCCGTTCCCCTCTATTTGAGAAGGTCCCCTGGTCAGCGGACTCCTCACGTGGAAGGCTGGCGTTCTGAACCATCCGAAGAACGAAGCGGCGACATCGTTTCTGAGATTGAACCCTCCGCGAACGGTCGCAAGGCGCCGCGCTGCGTCGAACTTTTCGCCGGTGCGGGTGGGTTGGCTTTGGCCGCTTCGAAAGCGGGTTTCGAGCACGATGTCGTTCTGGAATACAATCACGACGCGTGCGAAACGATTCGCGCCAATCAGCGTCGCGGTTACGAGGTAGTCCGGGATTGGCCCCTGATCGAAGGCGACGTTCACCGGGAGGATTTCAAGGTCTGGAATGGTCTCGTGGATCTCGTTTCGGGGGGGCCACCGTGCCAGCCGTTTTCGATTGGCGGCAAACACGGCGCCATGCGGGACGGGCGCAATTTGTTTCCCGAGGCGGCCCGCGCGGTCCGGGAGATTGAGCCCAAAGCATTCGTCTTCGAGAATGTGAAAGGTCTGCTTCGCGAGTCGTTTGCGAAGTATTTCAACTACATTGAATTGCAGTTGGCTTTCCCGGGGGAGATTGCGCGGAAGAGCGAGAATTGGACCGATCATCTGTCGAGGCTGGAGAGAATCAAGACGCGAGGCGGAGACGCCGGGTTGCAATACCGGGTGGTCTGGCGGTTGTTGAATGCTGCGAATTACGGCGTCGCGCAACGCCGCGAGCGGGTGTTCATCGTTGGTTTCCGGTCCGACATCCACGCCCCGTGGTCTTTCCCCGCGCCGACGCATTCTCAGAAAGCGTTGCAAAGGTCGCAGTGGGAGACGGGCGACTACTGGAGGCGGCACGGCGTGCCAACCCGCCAGCGTCCCGTCGCGCCGCGCGGAATGGAAAAACTTTTCCAAAATTCGCCACTGTTCCGCGAATCCTGCGGGACCCAACCGTGGCGGACCGTGCGGGACGTGATTTCCGATCTGGGTGATCCGGTCGATGACCCCGTGCGGCGGCGGATCTCAAACCACGTTCAGCAGCCGGGGGCGAAATCCTATCCTGGCCACACGGGAAGTCCGCTCGATGAACCGGCCAAAACCTTGAAAGCGGGGGATCACGGCGTTCCGGGCGGTGAAAACATGGTCCGCTATCCGAACGGCGATGTTCGCTATTTCACGGTGCGCGAGTCGTGTCGGCTCCAGGCGTTCCCGGATGAATACGTCTTCGAAGGCTCCTGGTCCGAGAACATGCGGCAGCTGGGGAACGCCGTCCCGGTGGACCTGGGCAAAGTCGTTCTCAGCAGTGTTCGCGAATCGCTTGAGCTTGTTGATCACTCGACCCGGCTATGAACGCCGCACGATGATCGAATACTACGATTTTGACCTCCCCGCCGCCGTCACGCGGGGACTTCAGGAGCTGATCGGCGAAAATGAACCCACCGGTTTGAATCTGGAAAATTTGGACCGGGTTCGTCGGACTTGCGTCGAGAGTGGGACGAAACGGGGCGTTTACACGATCTGTTGGGGAACCCACTCGATGTATGTCGGGAAGGCGGACAAGCTGCCCGAACGGCTGACTCAACATCTCAACAAGCTCGCTGGACGGAGCGGGATCCCGATGGGCGAAATTGGCTTCAAAGCGATTCTTTTGCACAAAAACTGGAGCACGTCGGCGAACGAGAAGCTCTTGATCGACAGCCTTAAAGCGGTCGGGCAATGCGCGTGGAACGGCATGGGTTTTGGGCCGAAGGATACTGGCGGCAAGCGTGACGACAGCAAGCCGAACGCGTTCGACGTGACGTTTCCGGTCAATCACGAACTGACGGTCGATGGCCTTCCGGCGGTTTTGATGGTTTCCGATCTGGTCGCCCACTTGAAGCGGCTGCTGCCATTCACCTTTCGGCACGACAAGGCCATTTTGCCTGGTGCGTCGGCGGATGCCGAGCGCGAGATCAGACCGGAGGATCGGACGGCTTGGAGCCTCGTCAAACAGCTCGCGACGGTGTTGGGGCCGGACTGGCAGGCCACGAGCTTTGCCAATAGAATCACTCTGTTTGGCAAGAGGACGGCTTTCGAGAACGCCATCGAAACGTATCCTTAGACGTGGACACCGTGTCGCCGCGCCGCCGCCTCGAAATCATGGCGAGGGTGCGAAGCGGCGGGAATCGATCCACGGAGCTTCGGATGATCGCGCTGTTCGAAGACGCCGGACCGACGGGCTGACGACGGAAGTGGCCGGTCTTCGGACGGCCCCACTTCGTTTTTCCACAGCAACGGGTGGCGGTCTTCGTCGACGGGTTTTTTTGGCACCGCTGCCCGCGTCACACTCGGAGCCCCAAAACGCGAACTGATTTTTGGAAGGAAAAGCTCGCCAGAAATGTTCGTCGGGACCGAACGGTGACGCGCAAGCTGCGGGAATCCGGTTGGTCGGTGTATCGCGTGAGGGAGTGCGCTCTATCGCCCGCGCGATCGGCGAGAACGAGCGGCCGGGTCGTTCGGGCGGTGCTCAAGCGGCGGCGGGATTCGAATCTGTCGCGCTGATCGGCACTGGATGGAAGATCCCGTCCCCGACTTGCGCGGGCGCGGCGGACGTGCATGATCGGCGGGACGATGAAGCGGTTGCGTTTGGGAGTATTGGGGAGCGGAAAAGGTTCGAATTTTGCCGCGATTCTGCGGGCGATCCGAGCGGAAGAATTGACCGCCGAGGTGGTGATCGTCGGGTCGGACGTGGCGGGGGCGGGGATTTTGGATTTGGCGGAAGCGGCTGGCATCGAGAATTTCGTGCTGGGCGAAAGTCGGTACCGGACCCGGCTCTCGCCTGAGACCGAGGCGGAGTTGGTCGAGCGGCTGGGAGCTGCGGACGTCGATCTCGTGGTGCTCGCCGGTTACATGCGGGTGGTGAAGGCACCGCTGCTCGAGGCCTTCCCGCGGCGGATCGTGAACATCCATCCGTCGCTGCTGCCGGAATATCGCGGGCTGGAGGCCTGGCGGCAGGCGGTCGAGGCCGGAGCAAAGAAATCCGGCTGCACGGTGCACTACGTGGACAGCGGCGTGGACACGGGCGACATCCTCGGGCGGGCGGAGGTGGCGGTGCTGCCGGACGACACGGCGGAGTCGCTGCACGCGCGGATTCAGGTCGCCGAGCACGCGTTGTATCCGGCGGTGCTGGAGCGGCTGGCGGAGGAGTGGCGGTGAGTCGTTTTCGCCTTTGGGATCTGAATGACGAGCAGCGGGCGGCGGTGAGTCACACCGGCGGGCCGTTGTTGATCCTGGCTGGGGCCGGGACGGGGAAGACGCGGGTCATCACGTCGCGGATCGCCTGGTTGGTGGCGCAGGGGGCGAACCCCTCGTCGATCCTGGCGGTGACGTTCACCAACAAGGCCGCGCGGGAGATGCGGGAGCGGGCGATGGGGTTGGTCGATCCGGAAGCGGGGGCGGCGATCTCGATTTCGACGTTCCATTCGCTCTGCATGCGGATTCTGCGGACCGACGCGGAACACCTCGGGTACAAAAAGAACTTTTCGATTTTCGACGACGGGGATCAGCAGAGTCTGGTCAAAAAAATCATCAACCGCGTCTGCGCGGAGGGCGAGTCGCTGGAGCCGGGGGCGGCGAGGGCCGCGATCAGCAAAGCAAAGAACAACGGCTGGGCGCCGCCGCCGGATGAAGAGACCGTGGTCGGCGCGGTTTACCGGCGTTACGAGAACGATCTGCGGGCGCAGAACGCGATGGATTTTGACGATTTGCTCGTGAACGCGGTGAAGTTGTTGGGCGATTTTCCGGAGGTGCGGGAGCGGTGGCGCTCGTTGTATCGGCACCTGCTCGTCGATGAGTTTCAGGACACCAACAAGCTCCAGCTCGACCTTGTCTCGATGTTGGCGGCGGGCGATCCGGCGGACGTCTGCGTGGTCGGCGATGATGACCAGAGCATCTACGGGTGGCGCGGTGCGGAGGTGACGAACATCCTGGAGTTCGAGCGACATTTTCCCGATCCAACCGTCGTCAAGCTCGAGCAAAATTACCGCAGCACGAACGAGATCCTCCAAGCGGCCAACCGGGTGATCGCGAACAACACGCGGCGCCGAGGCAAGAATCTCTGGAGTCCGCGCGAGGGGGGAGAATCGGTCCAGATCATCGCCGTGCCGGACGACAAGGAGGAGGCGGAGTTCATCGTGAACGAGATCGCGGCGCGGCAGCACGCCGAGGGCGTGCCGTGGGAGAGCTTCGCGATTCTCTACCGGATGAACGCGCAGTCGCGCGGTTTCGAGGAGAATCTGCGGCGATTGCGGATCCCGTATCGGGTGGTCGGTGGAAAGAGTTTCTATGACCGGCGCGAAGTGAAGGACGTGATGGCGACGATGACCGTGTTGATCAATTCGGGCGACGATCAGGCATTGCTGCGCATCATCAACACGCCGCCTCGCGGGATCGGCGCGACGACGGTCGACCTCGCGCTCGAGCGGAGCATCGGCAACGAGCGCAGTCTTTTTGACGAGATGATGAGTGCGGAATTTCTCGCCTACGTGCCGACGCGGGCATCGAACAAGGTGCGGGAATTCGCCGAGACCATCGCGGCGGCGAGGATCGAGATCCAGACGCCGGGCGAGGACGCGGCCGCCATCGTGCAGCGGCTGCTCGACGAATCGGGATACTTCGACGATCTGCGGCGGTCGTGCAAGACGCCGACCGAAGCCGACAAGCGCGAGTCGAACGTGCGGGAATTTTTGATCAGCTTGCAGGACTACCAGAAGCGGGCGAAGGGCGGTTTGCGCGGGTTTTTGGATGAGGTGACGCTCGACCGGGATCGGCAGGAGAAGAAGGCCGACGAGAGCGATGGCGTGACGCTCATCACGCTGCACGCCGCGAAGGGCTTGGAATTCCCGCACGTCACGCTGATCGGCGCGGAGGAGGGCCTTTTGCCGCACGAGCGTTCGAAGGCGGAGGACACGGTGGACGAGGAACGGCGGTTGTTTTACGTGGGAGTGACCCGGGCGATGACGTCGCTCACGATCACGCATTGTCGCAATCGGATGCGCTGGGGGGCGCCGGTTTTCTGTGAACCGAGCCGTTTTTTGGAGGAGCTGGAGGGACCGGGCGTCGAGCGTCGGAATTTCGAGGACATCGTCAACGAGCCGTTGGATGACGCGGGCTTCGAGAGCAGTTTCGCCCGGATGAAGGAATTGTTGGGAGGGTGAAGGAAATGCCCGGCTGCACTTGCGGCGGGGGCGGCTTGACCGGATACTGACCGGCTCATGCAACTCACAAAATCAGCTTTTGGAATGTGGAGCGGCGGACGCTTCATGCACTACGGGGTGCCGCTCGACGACGAGCGCTACATGGCACTTGTCCGCGAGGCCTACGACGCGGGGTTGAGGACATTTATCACCGCGGATGTTTATGGTGCCGGGGAGGCGGACACGCTGCTGGGCCGAGCGTTGGCGGGATTGCCGCGCGAGAATTACTGCGTCGTGGGAGCGGTCGGTCACGATTTTTACGATGGCGAAAGGGAGGGGTCGAAGGGGTTCCCGAGATTCACGAACGAGGCTCTTCGACAGCGGGGGACGTACGCCGATTACCTCCGCACGGCGACCGAGAAGTCGCTGGGTCGCTGCGGGATCGATCAGTTCGACCTGCTCCTGCTGCACAACCCGGATTCGGTCGGTTACACCAGCGCCGAGGTCTGGGAGGGGATGGCGAGCCTCAAGGAAGCCGGGCTGACCGCACGGCTCGGCGTCGCGCCCGGGCCGGCGAATGGATTCACGTTGGATCTGATCCTTTGCCTCGAGCGTTTTCAGGAATTGATCGACTGGGCGATGGTGATTCTCAATCCGCTGGAGCCGTGGCCGGGAAGTCTGTGTTTGGACGCCGCGGAGAAGACCGGGACGAAAATCCTGACGCGGGTCGTGGATTACGGCGGACTCTTCCACGACGACGTGAAGCCGAATCATGATTTCGCGCCGCGCGATCACCGGACGTTTCGTCCGGCGGGTTGGGTCGAGGCAGGAAACGAGAAAATCGAGCGCCTGCGTCCCGTCGCTGAGCGGTATGGTCTCACGATGCTGCAGCTGGCGTGCGTGTGGGATCTCCAACAGCCAGCGGTGGAATGCGTGGCCCCGACGTTGATTCAGGAGCCAGGTGAGGATGCGAAGACGATCTCGCGGAAGGTGGCGGAGCTTGCGGGCATCCCGGACGTCCGGCTGACTGCCGAGGATCTGGAGCTGATCGAGGAGATTGGGGACAACACGGGATGCATGAAACTCAAGGGCGCGAGTTCCGCGTTCGAAGGCGAGGTGACGGCGGACCAATGGGCGTTGAACGAGGATTTGAAGGGGGTCGCGGGTCGCTGGGGCTTGGCGTTGCCGGGTTGATTGGCGCGCGGCGCGATTTTTTTCGCTTGTGGGACGAACGCGGGGCGGCGATTGATTTCCCGACATGTCGCTGCGAATTACGTGGATTCTCTGGATTAGCCGTCCTCTCGGACTGGCTCCGGATGGCCGTGTGAACGCTCGCTGATCGACCGCTTCAACCTCTCACCCGTGACCCGCCGAGAAAATTTTCTCTGCGGGTTTTTTCGTTTTTATGGCCCATCCATCATCCATCGCGTTTCCCGAATCCCGTTCGAGCGGGCTGCTGACGTTCGCCATCGTCGCGGCGAGTTCGATCCTGTTTTGTTCGAAAGGTGTGGTCGTGAAGCTGGCCTACACCCACGGGGTTGATGCGCTGACGATTCTCACGCTGCGAATGGGAATGGCGCTGCCGTTCTTCGTGGTGATCGCCGCATTGGCTTCGCGAGGGGTCGCCCCGCTGGCGGCGGGGGATTGGCTGCGGTTGGCGGGGTTGGGATTCGTTGGCTACTACGTTTCGTCGCTCGTGAACTTCACGGGGCTTCAGTTCGTAAGCGTCGCGTTGGAGCGGATCGTTCTCTACACGTACCCGACCTTGCTCCTCATTTTCTCGGTGCTGTTTCTGAAAAAACACGTGCCGCGCGGAGTCTGGATCGCGGCGGGAATCTCGTGGATCGGGATCGCGACCGCTTACGCCGGGGAGTTGCGGAGTGCGGTCGGCAACAGGAACGTGGAACTCGGAGCCGCGCTGATTTTTTTGAGTGCACTGACGTACGCCGTTTTCATCCTGCTGAGCGGTGGAATGATTCAGCGGATCGGGACGATGCGCTTCACCGGAATCACGGTGGGGTTTTCGTGTGGATTCGTTCTGCTGCACGCGGCGATTACGATGGACGTGTCGGCGTTGCTCACGCTGCCCGCGCCCGTTTACGTCGAGGGACTCGTGTTGGCGGTGTTGGGGACCGTACTTCCGTCCGTTTTGTTGAGCACCGGGCTGCGGCGGGCGGGCGCGCAGCGGTTTGCAGTCATCTCGACCATTGGGCCGATGACGACGCTCTTTCTGGCCTGGGCGGTTCTGGGCGAAGTGCCGATGGCTTCGCAGTGGATTGGCTTTGGCTTGGCGCTGGCCGGTGGATTGGGGGTGAGTCTGCTGAAGGCCGAAAGGTGAGGGGAACCTGTCAGGCTGCTCTCGAGAAGCGTAGGGTTGGGTGATGATGGAACGAGCCGTTTTGACGCCGATCGGGAGTTCGGGTGATCTGTTGCCCTTTGTTTGGCTGGGTGGAGTGCTGGCGGGAAGAGGCGTCGAGGTGACGGTGATCGCGAGTCCACGTCACGAGGCCGCGGTGCGGGCGGCGGGTTTTCGCTTTGTTGCGTTGGGAACGGATGAGGATTTTGAGCGAATGATCAGAGATCCGCGGGTGTGGGATGCCTGGTCGGGACCGCGGCTCGTCTTTCGTTACGCAGGGTTGGCGACGCGGCTGCTGCACGATCTGGTTCGGGCGGAGGTGGAGCGGGATGCGGGGAGAGTGGTGGTTTTCTCCCCGCTCACGGCATTCGGTGCGCGGCTGGTGAGGGAGAAGATCGGGTGTCCACTCATCACGGTGCATTTGCAGCCGAGCGCGATTTTGAGCGTCGACGCGCCGCCGATGATCTCGCGGGGGTTGGGGTTTGTCAGCCGGTTGCCGCGGTGGGGGAGAGCGGCATTTTGCGGCTTGGTCCGGTTGGTGATCAATCGGGGAGCTGCGGGTCCGGTTGGCAGGGTGTGCCGGGAGGAAGGTGTGGTGCCGCCGCGTGATCTGGCGGCGGAGTGGTGGAATTCCCCGGATGGCGTGCTGGGGATGTTTCCGGAATGGTTCGCGAAACCGCAGGTGGATTGGCCGGACCGGATGAGTTGCGTGGGTTTTCCGCTGTTTGATCGGACGGGGGAAGGTGAGGTGGACGAGGAACTGTCGAAGTTTCTCGAGAATGGGTCGCCGCCGGTGCTGTTCACGCCGGGGTCGGCGATGGCTTTCGGGGGGAAGTTCTTCGAGGCGGGATTGGCGGCCTGCGAGCGGCTGGGGCGGCGGGCGGTCCTGGTGACCCGGTATCCCGACGAGCTGCCGCCTGCGCTGGGAGATCGAGCGATCGCGCGGAGTTACGTGCCGTTCAGTGATCTGATGCCGCGGGTTGCCGCGGTGGTGCATCATGGCGGGATTGGAACGACGGCTCAGGGGTTGGCCGCCGGCGTGCCGCAGTTGGTGATGCCGATGTCGCACGATCAGCCGGACAACGCGGTGCGTTTACGGACACTCGGCGTCGGTGATTTTCTCTACCCGGATCAGTTCGCCCCGGCACGGGTCGCGGAAAAATTGGGACGACTCCTGGAGGCGGAGGACGTCCGCGACGCGGTGCAGCGGGCGCGGTCGCTGTTGGTGGAGGATGGGGCGGCGGCGTTGGCGAGTGCCGTGGACGATCTGGTCGGGTTGCCTCGGCGAAGTGATCGGTAGCGCGGAGGATCGCGGGTGGAATCTCCGGCGATCGCCAGATGGCCCTTACGCGCTGACGCGCATGGGCATGAGGACGTAGAGGAAGCCGCCGGCGATCTCGATGACGCCGGGACTCATCTCGTCGATGAGGCGGAGTTTGATCTCGTCGTTGGGGAGCGCTTTGAGGGGATCCATGAGGTATTCCGGATTGAAAGCGATCGAGAAATCACGGCCTTTGTAGGCGACGGCGATGGATTCCTTGGCTTCACCGACCTCGGGGGTGTTCGAGGTGACCTCGATGTTGTTCTTAGTGAAATTGAGGCGGATCGAGCTGGTTTTGTCGCTGCTGAGGAGTGAGACGCGCTTGACACAGGTGTGGAACGGCTCGCGCTCGAGGGTGATGATTTCCTTCACGTCCTCGGTGTTCGGAATGACCTGTTTGTAGTTCGGGTAGTTGCCGTCGACGAGTTTGGAGACGAGGAGGGAACCGTTGAGTTCGAACGAGACGAGGCTGTCGCCGACCGAGAGGATCACGTCGGAGTCGCCGCCGAGGAGCCGTTGGAGCTCGTTGATGGCTTTCGTGGGAACGATGAAGTCGGTTTCGAGAGTCCCGGCGATCTCGGCGTCGATGGCCTCCTCGAACATGGCGAGGCGGCGGCCGTCGGTGGCGACGAGCTTGAGCATGCCCTCCTTGAAGGAGAAAAGGATGCCGTTGAGAACGTAGCGGGTCTCGTCCATCGAGATCGCGTAGGAGGTCTTGCGGAGACCGTCTTTGAGGACGCTCTGTTTGATGCGGACGGTCTTCGACTCCTTGGATTCCGGGAAGGCGGGGAATTCGTCACGGGCGAGGCCGTAAATTTTGAAGAAGCTCTGGCCGCTGCGGATGGAGGAGATGTTTTTAGCGTCGGTCTCGATCTGGATCTCGTCGGCGGGGAGTTCGCGGATGATGGTGAGCAGTCGGCGGGCGGGGAGGGTGGTGGCTCCGGCTTTCTCGACGGTGGCCTCGATCTCGCAGCGGAGGGCGACCTCCATGTCGGTGGTGCTGAGGCGGATGCCGGTCTCCGTCGTTTCAAGCAGGACGTTGGAGAGAACGGGAAGCGTCGTCCGGGTGCTGACGACGTTCTGGGTTTTTGACAAACCCTCGAGGAGACTTTCTTTGGTGACGCTGAACTTCATGAATCGGTAATCTTCCGCCAGCGCGGCGCGGCGTAGATGGGGTGTAGCCGGGGGGGTGGCGTCGTGTCAAAACAAAGTCGCCCGGCGGCCGGGATTCGCGACGGTTAGCGGGAGAGTTGGGTTTCGAGGGAGCGGATGGTGTGGCGGATCTTCTCGTCGGTCTCGATCTTCTTTTTGATGAGTTTCACCGCGTGGATGACGGTGCCGTGATCCTTGCCGCCGAAGCTGTCGCCGATGTCGGCGAGCGTGGAGGTGGTCATTTCTCGGGAGAGATACATCGCGATCTGGCGCGGGAAGGCGATGCTGGCGAGGCGGCGTTTGGACGTCATGTCCGCGAGTCGGAGATCGAATTGCTCGGCGACTTTGCGCTGAATTTGGTCGATCGAGACCGCGCGGCGGGCCTGCTCCTGGAAGATGTCGCGGAGGAGATTTTCGATGTCGTTCTGGTTGAGCTGGCGACCGCTGAGGGACGAATACGAGGCGACGCGCATGAGGGCACCTTCGAGGCGGCGGACGTTGTTGCGGATGCGGTCGGCGAGGAATTCGAACACCCAGCTCTCGAGGGTGATCTTGAGGGTCTCGGCCTTGCTTTTGAGAATGGCGATGCGGGTCTCCATCTCCGGCGGCTGGAGTTCTGCGGTCATGCCCCACTCGAAGCGGGTGACGAGACGATGCTCGAGCTTCTCGATCTCGCTGGCGGGACGATCGCTGGAGAGAATGATCTGTTTGTGGCCGTCGTGGAGTGAGTTGAAGGTGTGGAAAAACTCCTCCTGCGAGCGCTCCTTACCGCCGAGGAATTGGATGTCGTCGATCATGAGGACATCGGCTTGCCGGTATTTTTTACGGAAGCTGACGAGGCTGCCGTGTTGGATGCCGTCGATGAACTCGTTGGCGAACTGCTCGCTGGAAATGTAGAAGACTTTGGCCGTCTTGCGGGCGGCGAGGACGTGGTGACCGATGGCTTGGAGGAGGTGGGTCTTCCCGAGTCCGCTGCCGCCGTAGATGAAAAGTGGGTTGTAGGTCTTGGCGGGGTTCTGCGCGACGGCCTGGGCGGCCGCGTAGGCGAAGTCGTTATTCGTGCCGACGACGAAATTCTGGAAGGTATTGCGTGGGTTCATTCCGCGCGTTGCGACCGAGGCGGCGGTGGCGCGGGCCGAGGCGGCTCGGGAAGGCCGGGCGGCGAGGCCGGCTTCTTCGTCGTCGGCGACGGGCGGCATTGCGTCGGTGTCCTCGGACTGCCGGGCGACGATCCGGACTTCGCGGTCGCCGTCGACGACTTCGGCCACGGCACCCTGAAGAAGAGTCAGGTAATTGCTCTCGATGAAAAATTTGTGAATGGGGTTGGGGACCGCGATGGAGAGGATCGCGCCATCGTCGCTGGTGACCTCGACGTCACTAAACCAGCGGCTGAAACCGTCCTCGCTAACGCGCTGGGAAACGACGCTCGCGATGGCGACCCAAAGTTGCTGAAAATCCCCGCTCATGAGTGACTTATGCACAATTAGGAAACGCAAATTCGCGTCGTCCGGTTGGGCCGATTTCTTGTTACAATGCCGTCACGTTCAGGAAAATTCACGGGGGCGGACGCTAATTCGAGCGGAAGGGGAAAGGCAAGTCTTTTGCGTAAGATGTTGTAAATGAGCATGATGAGTGGATCTCGGTTGGGTCGACGCAAAATTGGGTGTTGGGTGGGGAACTTGGTTTTCGAATCGGTTAAGTAGCAGCGTGGAACAGATGGTGAGGAAGACAGAGGAACAATTCACAACTTATTCACAATGGCTTCCTTGCCCGTCCGGACAACGCCGAGAGGCTAAAAATCGGGGGGTTTTGCCTCAAGGAAAAAGTGACGGAATCGCCTTAATTTATCGGCCAATTTCGACGCTAAATGGCTTGACCTAGCCGGAGGGTAAGCGGGTGTGGGGGTGCGCGGTGGAGGCCGAAAGCGAGAGCTTGGTTTCATCGCATTTCGCCGGGTTCCGGCGTCGGGAATGCTGATGATTAGGGGGCTGGCGAGGGGGCGGGAGCGCGTCGAATGAGCAAGCCGCAGAGAATGGTGAGCAGACAGGTGACCGGATAGAGCCACACGAAACTAATCGCTGGGCGGACGGCGGCCATGGTTTCGGCGGTCATCCAGCCGAAGCTGCGAAAGATGAGGTAGAAGTCCGGACGGACGTAGGCGGTGAGGAGGAGGCTCAGGCCGACGCCGAGCCAGAGGCCCTGAATGCGGGCGGGGATGCGGACGAGGGCGAGGAAGAGGATGCCGAGCATCGGGCCGTACGTGTAGGCCACCATGCCGAAGGCGAGGCTGAGAATGTCGATGTTGCCGTAGTTTTTGATGGCGAAGAGGACGAAGGCCGCGCCGGCGAGGAAGAGGCCCCAGATGATGACGGCGATGCGGGAGTCGCGGAGGAGACGTTTGGTGTCGCCTTCTTCGAGGGATTTGCCGCCGTGGAGGACGGAGAGGGTCGTTTGCGAGAGGGCGGCGAGGGCGGAGTCGAGGCTGGAGATTGCGGCAGCGAAGGCACCGGCGAGGACGAGGCCCGTCAAGCCGGGGGGGAGGACGGTGGTGATCCAGACCGGGAAGACGTTATCGGCGTCTTCGGCGAAGGCGGCGGCCTCGGCGGGGGTCGGCGTGTATTGCTGATACCAGGCGTAGAGGCCGGCGCCGACGAGGAGCATGAGGACGGTGATGACCTGGGAGAAGCAGGAGCAGATGATGGCTTTGCGGGCGTCGCTGGCGTTTTTGCAGCAGAACATGCGCTGGGCGTTGAGCTGATCCGTGCCGAAGGCCGCGAGGTTCTGAAAGGGCATCGCGATGATGGCGACCCAGAGGGTGTATTGGGCGGCTGGATCGGTGGAGAGGTTCCAGAGCGTCATCTTGCCGGCTTCGCCGGCGACGGTTGTGAGTTGGGTGAAGCCGCCGTCGAGGTGGGTGATCATCCACCCGAGCGCGAGGAGGCCGCTGAGGAGGAAGAGGACAAATTGCATCGCGTCCGTCCAGATGACGGTCGTCATGCCGCCCATGAGCGTCCAGGCGATGGCGAAGGCGGTGATCGCGAGGATGGATTCCGTCATGCCGAGGGGCGTCACGGTTTTTAAAATTAAAGCGGTGACGAGGACGCGGACGCTCTGGCCGAGAATGGTGCCGAGCGTGAACATGGCGGTGGTGAGGACCTTGACGCCGGGGCCGAGGCGATGGGCCATGTAGTCGTAGGGACTGTAAATCTCGCGTTCGTAATAGATCTTGGTGAGCCAGACACCGACGATGACGCGGGCAACGACCGAGCCGATGGCCCATTGGAGGTAGGTGAAATCACCCGTCGCCGCGAAGACGATGCCGGGGACGCCGATGAACGTGAGGGCGCTGATCTCGGTGGCAATGATTGACGCGCAGACGGCCGGCCAGGGGAGCGAGCGTCCGGCCAGGAAGAAATCCTTGATCGTGGACTGTTTGCCGCGCATGGCGTGGCCGACAAACGTGGTGAGGGCGAGGTAGCCGATGAGAATGGCCCAGTCGAGGAGGGTGAAATTGGTGTGGATGGCCAAGGCGGGAGTGGGCGGTTGAAATTACGGCGCGGGGGGGAGGCGTTTGACGAGGATTTTGCTGTTGCGACCGCTGAGGTCGTAGCGGGCGCGGCGGTCGGCGGGGAGGATATCGGCGGGGGCCTCGAGGAAGCCGCCCTTTTGCTGAAGGTAGCTGTAGGCCTGGGTCGAAAGGGCGAAGAGGCTGGTGAGCTTCTTCTGGCGGGCGAGAGTTTCGGTGAAGGCCATCAATTTTTTCCCGTAACCCTGATTCTCGTGGTGCTTGCTGACGTAGAGGCACGCGAGTTCGCCCGAGGCTTCGGTGGGATGGACGTGGAGCGCGGCGCAAGCGACGAGCTGGCGGTCGATCTCGAGGACCCAGTAATCCTCGAGATTCTCGAGGATGTCGGTGCGGGTGCGGCGGACGAGTTCCTCGTTATCCACGGATTGGCGGATGAGGGAGATGATGCCGCGAACGTCTTTCTTGAAGATGCGGCGGATCTGCTGGTATTCGTTGCTGTAGACCATCGTGCCGAAGCCCTCGTGGGAGAAGATCTCGGTGAGGAGGGCTTCGTTGACGGTGCCGTCGAGGAGATGAGCGCGGGAGATGCCCTGGCGGCAGGCGCGGGCGGCGTTTTCGAGTTTGGAAAGGAGACCGGCGGGGGCGGGGGGCGTGGTGGTGCGGTGTTTGCGGACGAGGTCGGTCGTCTCGCCGATGGAGAGTTGGTGGGGGAGCCAGGGCGTGTCGGCGAGGGTGGCGGATGTGGTGAGGAAGATCAGCTTTGCGGCGTGGAGGGCTTCGGAAATTTCGACCGCGATAGAGTCGGAATTGACGCGGTAGGTGCGGCCTTCGCCGTCGAATCCGAGTGGGGGGACGACGGGGACGATGCCTTCTTCGAGGAGGAGTTTGAGGGCTTTCGTGTCGACGCGCTCGACCTTGCCGGTGAAGAGCTGGTCCTTGCCGTGAAGGATGCCGGCCGGGTGGGCGATGATGGCGTTGAGGTAAGCGGCGCGGAGGTCGACGGCGGAGAGGCCCTCCATGATCTTGTTCGTCAGACCGATGGCGGCTTCGACGCTGAGCGCGAGGGTTGGCTCGTCGGTGACGCCCGTGCCATCGGCGTTCGAAATCGCGACCCCGCGTGCGGCGGCGAGGTCGGTGATTTGTTTGCCCGCGCCGTGAACGACGACGGAGCGGATGCTGAGCGAACGCAGGACGGCGAGGTCGACGAGAATGTTGGCGAAATTTGGCGACGCGGCGATGTCTCCGTCGACGGCGATCACGAACGTGCGTTCGCGGAAGCGGGGGACGTATTGGAGGATTTCGCGGAGGTCGGAGACGTTCACTATCGGAGGGAGTTTATGGGACGCGAAGGGGGAAATTGCAATGGTGGAGGGGGAAGCGGGGTGGGTATGCGGGGAGGGGGTTCGCACGAAGGACGCTAAAAACGCCAAGGGGTCTCGGCTGATGGGGGGTGTCGCCCATTCGGCGGACCCAAATGAATCGGCGTGCGTGACCTTGAAGATCCGACCCGTTTCGTCGGCCAGTCGATGAGATTGTATTCGGCTCCTCCCCGTGCGAGCCGCCGCCTCACGAGCGGGCGCTCGATTTCTATGGTTCACCCGCAGTCGCGACGAAGTCTTTTCGCTCGCCCCACCCGCCCGGCATCCTTCTACTCAACCGATGCCCACCCCCTTCGAGACCGCCCACGCCGCCGTATGCGAGCTTGCGCGGGACTTCGCCGCCCACGAGGCCCAATACCTCGCGCCCGCTTATCAGGAGGCCGAGGTGCGGAAGGACTTCCTGGACAAATTCTTCATCGCCCTCGGCTGGGACGTGAACCACGACGTCCAGAAGAACCCCTACGAGCAGGAGGTCAAGGTCGAGCCTCGGTCAGCAGCAGGGCACCGCCCGCAAGCGCGCCGACTACGCCTTCTCGCTCGCCCCCGACACCAAAACCCCCCGGTTCTTCGTCGAGGCCAAGAAGCCCTCCCGCCACCTCCGCAACGCCGACGATTGCTTCCAGGCCATCCGCTACGGCTACAGCGCCCAGACGCCGCTCGCCGTCCTCACCGACTTCGAGGAATTCCTCATCCTCGACTCCCGTTACAAGGCCCAGCCCGGCACCGCGCTCGACCGCATCGTCGCCGACGGCGGCACCTACCACTACACCGACTACCTCGACGCCGACCGCTTCGCCCGCATCTACTGGCTCTTCTCCCGCGAAGCCGTCGCCGCCGGGAGTCTGGAAAAATTCGCCGCCGCCCTGCCGCGACCCCGCGGCGGCGCCAAGCAGCTCGCCCTCTTCCCCGGCGGCGACAAACCCTTCGACCAAGCCTTCCTCGAGGAGCTCGACGCCCATCGCCTCACCCTAGCCCAGGCCTTCAAGAAGGCCGACGACACCCTCGACGGCCCCACCCTCACCGAGATCACCCAGCGCACCCTCGACCGCCTCGTCTTCATCCGCTTCCTCGAAGACCGCCTTATCGAGCCCCACGACATCCTCGGCCACCTTGGCACCAAGGGGACGGCCTGGGCCGACTTCCGCGCCGCTTGCGCCCGCCTCGACGGCATCTACAACGGCATCGTCTTCAAGCGCCACCCGCTCCTCGACCGCCCCGACTTCGCTCCCGACCCCACCGCCTTCGCCGACGTCTGCGAGGCCCTCTGCCACCGCAACAGCGCCTACGATTTCTCCACCGTCCCCATCCACATCCTCGGCAGCATCTACGAGCGCTTCCTGGGCAACGTCATCCGCGCCACCGCCAAGCGCGCCTCCATCGAGCAAAAGCCCGAGGTCCGCAAAGCCGGCGGCGTCTACTACACCCCGGATTACATCGTCCGCTACCTCGTCGAGCACACCGTCGGCAAGCTCATCGCCGGACGCCCGCCGGAGGCCGTCGCCCGCCTCCGCTTCGCCGACATCGCCTGCGGCTCCGGCAGCTTCCTCCTCGGCATCTACGAGTGCCTCCTCGCTCACCACGCCGCCTACTACAACGCCTACCCGAAGCAGGCCACCCACGCCGATTGCGTGCGCCACACCGACGGCTCCCTCCACCTCACGCTGGAAAAACGCCGCGCCATCCTCGACAACAACGTCTTCGGCGTCGACATCGACGCCCAGGCCGTTGAGGTCGCTCAGCTCTCCCTCTACCTCCGCCTCCTCCAGGACGAGACCGCCACCTCCGCCCACCAATACCGCCTCGACTTCGAGCAGCGCGCCCTACTGCCCTCCCTCGCCGCCAACGTCCGCTGCGGGAATTCGCTCATCGGCACCGACATCCTCCGCAGCCAGTTCGCCTTCTCCACCGACGAAGAGCGCGCGCTCAACCCCATGGACTACGAAGCCGCCTTCCCCGCGATCTTCCCCCGCCAGTGGGATGACCCCGCCGACCCCGCCCGCACCGGCGAACCCACCCCCGACTTCGACGCTTGGATCGAAGAAGGCCTCATCCAAGCTCCACCCGAGGAATCGGAAAAACCCGCTGCCGCCCCCGCCGCTCCCAAGCCCCAACGCCCCCGCCCGCCCGGCTTCGACGCCATCGTTGGGAATCCGCCGTATGGAGCGGAGATTTCGAAGACGATCGCCGGATACATCGCCCAAAAATTTCCGAACAGTCGCAAATTCCCCGACACCTATTGTCTGTTCATGGAGCAAACGCGTCACTTGACCAGCAAAGGTGGTTTGGTTGGGATGATCGTTCCTAACACATGGTGCGATCTTGAAAACTGCGACGGCTTGCGATCGTGGCTCCTGAACGAGGTCTCGCTCAGCACCATCTGGCAGACCGGGTGGGCGTTTCATCAAGCGGTCGTCGACACCTTGGTGTTCATCTTTGAAAACCAGCCGTCTCGCGCCGATGCGCGGGTTTCGATCTCAGCTGGAGATTCGAATTTTCAGAGAAAGCTGGCCGACTTCCGAAACGAGCCGCTCTTCAAAATTGATTTTCGAAACAAGCCGGAGGATCGGGCACTGCTCGCGAAGATCAGTGGAAGCGTTCCGGCGCTTTCGTCTCTGGTCACGGTCAAAGCGGGAGTGAAGATGTATGAGCGTGGCAAAGGCCAGCCGCCGCAAACTGCGCAGGTCATGAAGGACCGACCGTTCTCGACGGTTGGACCCTGCCCGCCCGGTTGGCTTCCTCTTTATCGTGGCGGCGACGTCAGCCGTTATGCGCTGCAGCCTGCGAGAGAGTTCGTGAATTACGGGCCGTGGTTGGCAGCTGCCAGATCTCCTTCGCTCTTCTCCGAACCCAAGATTCTCATGCGGCGAACGGACGATCGTTTGCTTGCTACTCTCGAGGAAGACCGGGCGATTAGCGTGAACTCCTGCCACGTCATCAAATGGCATTCCGGCACGGAGTCACAACTCGACTACCGCTACCTGCTAGCAGCCTGTCGGGGTTAGCGAGTGAGAGAGGATGGGGGAATTTTGGGTTTTGGGAAGATGCGGGAGTTTTTTGGAGCGAGAATTGGTCTTGATTGAGAATGAGCGGAGCACTGGCATCGATGGAGGGGAGTCGAGGTCGGGTGGCCGTTGGGCAGGGCTGCTTTTAGGCTATTCTCAGGGGAGTTCCGACGTGGAAGAGTCGTTTGAGGTTGTAGGCCAGGCCAACGAGGTTCCATTCGAGGGAGACTTTGGCTTCTCCTCGCAAGGAGAAGCGCCGGAAGCCGAGGGTTTGCTTGATGATGCCAAAAACGGGTTCCACGGTTTGTTGTCGTAATTTGTAACGCTTTGCTCCGGCTTTGGTAGCCACGCGGTGGGCCAGGTGTTCGGTGAAGGGGGCGTCGGCGGCTGGCGGGGGCGGGTCGGCCTTTTTCTTGAGTTGGCTGACGCTGCGGCCATGCTTTTGGCGTTTGAGCGCCGCCAGAACCCGCAGGCCGGTGGGCGTGCCCCCAGCATTGGTTTCGACTGCGGTGACGGCTGCTTCACTGACGAATCCGCTGTCGATGAGTGCCTCGGCCACGGGCCCGGCTTCCGGCGCGATGGCGGCCAGGTCGGGCAGGAGTTGTTCCTTGTCGTTGGGGGCGGTGGAGACTCGCGCTCCGACCATGAGCCGACTCTCGACCTCCACGGCGGCCTGCGCGTTGTAGCTTTGCTGGAAGCCGTCTCCGTGGGTCTTCATGATGCGGCTCGCCGGGTCGGTAAAGTTATACTGGTCCTTGGCCGTAGGCTTTTCACTTGGAGGCTGGGGCTCCTTGCCGCGAGGCTTTTTCCCAGCTTCTCGCGCCGCTGCTCGTGCGGCGACCTTCGCTTCGTATTCAGGCTGCTGGACTTGCGCTCGCGCGTAGGCTCGCACTTCCATCTCGGCTCGTGCCTGGGCCAGCTTCGCCTTGCGTTGCTGCCGACGAGTGATCTCCTCCGGGATGCTCAATCCATCCTCGAGCGGCGTCGAATCCGCCTTCTCGGCCTTGGCCAAAAGCTCAGCGATCTCCAAATCGCACTCCTGCATCTTCGTCTCGACCCGTCCGTAACTCACCGCCGCATGTTTGCTGGCGTTGGCCAGCACCTTCGTCCCATCGATGGCTACCGTGATCGCTCCGACTTTGAGAACCCCGCAACCTGCCGCCAACTCCAGCACCTGCCCGAAGCTCGAACTCAACAACTCCGCGTTGGCCCGCCGAAACGTGCACCACGTGTCGTGATCGGGGTGCGTGTCCGCGCACAACAGTCTCATCGCCACGTTCTCGTAGGTGCTGCGCTCAATGCCCCGACTCGAAAACACTCCCGTCGCGTAGCTGTAAATCAACCCTCCCAGCATCATCGACGGCGGATACTGCTTGTCCCCGGTCCCCCGTTCGTTGACCCGCGCCTTGCTCACATCCAATTGCGCAACCGCGTCCATGATGAAATGAACCAAATGCCCTTCTGGAACCCACTCCCGAACATCCGGCGGCAGTAACAATGGCGTGTCGTGATCCACGTTCACATATCTCGCTCCCATCCCTCTTTCTTTATCAGTGTCGGCAAGTCCGACAGGCTGCTAGGCCGATCTGGAAGACGTCCAGGTTGCTCCTCCAAGGTGGCACCACACCCGCCAGCGCGCAGCGCGGCGGGTGTGGTTCGCTTGAAGGGAACTTGTGCCTTGATATGCAGATTCACTGGCTGCTGAGGCAGGGAAACGATAGGAATAGAGGGTCATTTCGTGGGTATGTGAGAGATTCTCACGCAAAATGCTGTATTTTTGGTCGAATGGCGGTAGTTTCGAAGAAATGATTATCTCGTTTTCAGTAGCGAATTACTTTTCAATCAAGGAAGAGGTCACAATAAATTTTCAAGCCGCTTCGATCCGTGAACATGAGGCTGAGTGCGTTTCTGTTCGGAATGGTAAGAGGTTGTTGAAAAGCGCTGTGATTTACGGGGCAAACGGCAGCGGAAAGACGAACCTAATTAAGGCGTTTAGTGCGTTTAGGCAGATCATGAACGCTTCTCCTACTGGTCCTGAATCGAATAAACCATATAGTGTCGAACCGTTTAGGCTTTCCGTAGAAAATGAAAATGAGCCTTCATTTTTCGAGTGCGTGAGTGAGTTTAACGGTGTGATTTACCGATACGGCTTCTGCATTAAGAATACCATTATCACGGCCGAATGGCTATTCCGTCGAGGCGCTACGGGTCGGGAGTCAGAACTTTTTTCTCGAGAGGGGATTGAAATCAGGCTCAAAAATTTCAAAGAAGGATCAGGACTTCAGGGCAAGACTCGCGAAGACGCTTTGTTCCTGAGGGTATCTGCTGAATTCAATGGCAAGATCGCTCGGGAGGTTCTCGAAAAATCCTTGAGAATTTTGCCGCTTGAGTCAGGACTTCAAGATCACCTCTGGGGGCTGACAGCTTGGTTTTCTTCAGAAAACGAAGGTTTTCTTGGTGAAGTCGAAAAGTTGCTTCAGAGTGCTGGAGTTGGAGATATTCGACTTTTATGTGAAAAGACCACTGATCCCCTCGTGGGCCGGCGAATGCTCCCCGGCCTCTCCGAATCGCAAAAAGAGGTGAGTTCGATTTTCAAAGAAAACTATAGAATTAGCACTGCGCATAAAAAATTCAATGGTCCTAGTTGTGCGGAATCTGAGGAATTGTTTGACCTATTTGAAAACGAATCGTTGGGAACTCAAAAGCTATTTGGTCTCGGTGGACAGGCGCTGATAGCAATTAAAATGGGAATTTGTCTCGTAGTTGATGAGTTCGATTCGCATCTTCATCCCCTTTTAACAAAGCAATTAGTCAGATTATTCAATTCTGAGAAGAATACATCTGGCGCGCAGTTGATTATCGCAACTCATGATACAAATTTGCTAGAGTACGGGAACTTTCGGAGAGATCAGATCTGGTTCGCGGAGAAGCGCCACAACGGAGCTACTGATTTGTATTCCTTAGTCGAATACAGGACCGATCAAGAAAAGAAGATTAGAAATGATGCTTCTTTCGAAAAAGACTACATTCAAGGTAGATACGGCGGCATTCCGTATCTAGGAAATTTTGAGCATATTTTCGCTTATGAGCCGAAGCAAGTTCTATAGCCCATCGCGGCGAAGGAAAGCCGGGCGTGGGGAAAATACTCGCGAGGTAAAGCCGCGATTTCTCATGATTTGTGAGGATGGGAAGTCAGCGCCTGCGTACTTCAACGACTTTCGTCTTACCTCCGCAACTGTCGTTCCTGTAGGAACGGGATTCAATACAATTTCGCTTGTAGAAGAGGCGATATCTTACAGGGATAGGCACGGATTTACGGGCAAGCGGGACATCACTTGGGTTGTGATGGATAGAGACTCATTTCCGAAGGACAATTACGACAATGCTTTCCGAAAAGCCAAGGCGAACGGAATTGAAGTTTGTTTCTCGAACGAATGCATTGAGGTGTGGTTCTTGATGCATTTTACTGAAAGTTCTAAGTTCGAATCTCGCAAAAAACTACCCGGGATCTTGGGCGGGCATCGAGGCGTCAAATATGAGAAGGGAATGCGGGGTCTCTTCACACTTCTGTTGCCGAATATTTCGGTCGCTCTAAAAAATGCAGCGCAGATTCGACAGCATCATGAGAAAGGGGCGGATGATGAACTCTGCCACTGCTGTCCATCGACGAATGCCGACGAATTGGTTACCGCTCTGCTCAAATATATGTAGATGCAGAAAATACTGGTCCAATAAAACATTGACTTTTGTGGTCCAATGAATACTTTTCTTGCGAATGAGCGAGAAAGAATCAAAGCGGGGGCGTCCGAAAAGCCCTTTCAAGAAACGCGATACGCGGGTTTCAGGCTATGTTACGAAGGAGGATGCTGAATACGTTTCTGAGGTTGCAGATAACTTTGGGTTCTCAAGCACTTCCGAATTTGTTACTGCGATATTAGAGGAGCTTTGCAAAGGGGGATTTTCAGCTTTCGCATTCATGAGGTTGGGCTGGCATGTCGCAAATCTTCCAACGAAGCGTAAAAGGACGGGCTATCACCTCGATTTGAGACCCCCAACTCCGCTTTTTGGAAGAACACCTGATCTGGAGGAATTGGCCGATCACGTTGAGGAGGTGAAAAGGAAGATTCAGGAGGGCAATAGCAACGAGCTATGATTGAGCAACTGATCCCGATTAAGCGGTCTGCGGATATCCTTGGAATTTCACGGCGCAAAGTGGAGAGGTTGGTTTGCGCTGGCGAGCTTCCGCCCCCAATCAAACAGGGGCGGGGGAGTTTCTTCGCCGAATCTGATTTGGCCGACTACATCGAACGTCTCAAAGCTCTTCGTGCGAAATGACGAACTACGTTTTCAAGCACAGAAGGAAGAGCGGTGGAAAGGTTGCCGTTGCTCGCTGTTGGAGCGGACGGTACAAGTTAGACGGCGAGGGGCGCACGATCACCGTTGCTCTCGGGACGCCTGACAAGCAGGTCGCCGAATCGAAATTGCGGGAGATTGTGACCCGCAAACAACGCGAGAAATTCGGGCTGGCTGTTCCTGAGGCGAGGGAGAAAGCGGCGTCGGCTTCACTCGGGGAGCACGTTGCTGGGTTCGTTGCCGACCGCGAGCGACTAGGACGTTCGCTGCAGTACACGAAGCAGCTTCGGAACAAGCTCGAGCGTCTGATAAAAGAATGCGGTTGGAAGCGGGCGGCTGACATCACCGGGGAATCTTTCACCGAATGGCGAATCGCGCAGACGAGCATCTGCAACAAGACGCTTAATGAGTATCAGGACACCGCTTCCGGCTTCGCGGACTGGCTCTTCAAAAATCGCCGATGTCTGGCTGAAAATCCATTTCGGTATGTCGAACGTCTTCCACGATCCGACAACGAGACTTTCGACCGACGAGCGTTGAGTTGTGAGGAAATCGAACGGCTGCTGGCGGTTGCTGGACCTCGCTCGGACGTTTATCTGACGGCGATCTATCTTGGCCTCCGTCGACCTCCGTCGAAAGGAAATGTCGCTCCTTCAATGGGGGGACCTCGAACTTGATCGAGAAAAGCCGTTCGTAAAATTGCGCGCCGCGACAACGAAAAACCGGAAGGGCTCAATCCGCACTGTGCACCCTGCGGCGGTCCGCGCTTTCAAGCGAGTCAAGGAGCGGCAACCGCTGACCGGGCCGAAGGATTGTGTTTTTGCGGGTATGCTGCCGCTCCCCAAGGTCATGAAGGACGATTTGCAGCGTGCGGGGATTGCCTTCGATCCCGTTGAACGGATCGATTTTCATTCCCTCCGTCATACGCTCGGCACCTTGCTCGTATCGCAACCGGACATTGCCCCCAGGACGGCGATGGAAGTCATGCGGCATGGCAGCATCGATTTGACGATGAAGACCTACACCGATGCCGCGCTCCTCCCGACCGAGGCGGCAATTCTCGCGCTGCCTCACTTCGGCGGGTTCGAGGAGGTACACACAAAAAGCACACTCATACGCACACACGATTCAGACGCAGAGGGTCGCAAGGTGTCGCCTCCTGTCGCAGGTTCTGCGGATGGGAGCTTATCGCAACCCTCTGAAAGTGAGGGTCTAAGGGGGCTTCTGGCGTCCCTTGTCGCGTTCTGTCGCGAGTTGGGAGGAAATGCGCACTACAGGGATCGAACCTGTGACATCTTGCGTGTGAAGCAAGCGCTCTACCGCTGAGCTAAGTGCGCGGGCTTTGGTCGTCCGGGGAACGACGCGGGGAGGGACGTTAGGGTGGTGACGGCGTTTTTACAAGGAGAGTTTCGGAACGATCGTTTGACCAGATTCGCAATGGTCGGACAATTGCGGGGGCGAGTTGCGTTGAGCTAGCAGCCTGTCGGGGTTAGCGAGTGAGAGAGGATGGGGGAATTTTGGGTTTTGGGAAGATGCGGGAGTTTTTTGGAGCGAGAATTGGTCTTGATTGAGAATGAGCGGAGCACTGGCATCGATGGAGGGGAGTCGAGGTCGGGTGGCCGTTGGGCAGGGCTGCTTTTAGGCTATTCTCAGGGGAGTTCCGACGTGGAAGAGTCGTTTGAGGTTGTAGGCCAGGCCAACGAGGTTCCATTCGAGGGAGACTTTGGCTTCTCCTCGCAAGGAGAAGCGCCGGAAGCCGAGGGTTTGCTTGATGATGCCAAAAACGGGTTCCACGGTTTGTTGTCGTAATTTGTAACGCTTTGCTCCGGCTTTGGTAGCCACGCGGTGGGCCAGGTGTTCGGTGAAGGGGGCGTCGGCGGCTGGCGGGGGCGGGTCGGCCTTTTTCTCGAGTTGGCTGACGCTGCGGCCATGCTTTTGGCGTTTGAGCGCCGCCAGAACCCGCAGGCCGGTGGGCGTGCCCCCAGCATTGGTTTCGACTGCGGTGACGGCTGCTTCACTGACGAATCCGCTGTCGATGAGTGCCTCGGCCACGGGCCCGGCTTCCGGCGCGATGGCGGCCAGGTCGGGCAGGAGTTGTTCCTTGTCGTTGGGGGCGGTGGAGACTCGCGCTCCGACCATGAGCCGACTCTCGACCTCCACGGCGGCCTGCGCGTTGTAGCTTTGCTGGAAGCCGTCTCCGTGGGTCTTCATGATGCGGCTCGCCGGGTCGGTAAAGTTATACTGGTCCTTGGCCGTAGGCTTTTCACTTGGAGGCTGGGGCTCCTTGCCGCGAGGCTTTTTCCCAGCTTCTCGCGCCGCTGCTCGTGCGGCGACCTTCGCTTCGTATTCAGGCTGCTGGACTTGCGCTCGCGCGTAGGCTCGCACTTCCATCTCGGCTCGTGCCTGGGCCAGCTTCGCCTTGCGTTGCTGCCGACGAGTGATCTCCTCCGGGATGCTCAATCCATCCTCGAGCGGCGTCGAATCCGCCTTCTCGGCCTTGGCCAAAAGCTCAGCGATCTCCAAATCGCACTCCTGCATCTTCGTCTCGACCCGTCCGTAACTCACCGCCGCATGTTTGCTGGCGTTGGCCAGCACCTTCGTCCCATCGATGGCTACCGTGATCGCTCCGACTTTGAGAACCCCGCAACCTGCCGCCAACTCCAGCACCTGCCCGAAGCTCGAACTCAACAACTCCGCGTTGGCCCGCCGAAACGTGCACCACGTGTCGTGATCGGGGTGCGTGTCCGCGCACAACAGTCTCATCGCCACGTTCTCGTAGGTGCTGCGCTCAATGCCCCGACTCGAAAACACTCCCGTCGCGTAGCTGTAAATCAACCCTCCCAGCATCATCGACGGCGGATACTGCTTGTCCCCGGTCCCCCGTTCGTTGACCCGCGCCTTGCTCACATCCAATTGCGCAACCGCGTCCATGATGAAATGAACCAAATGCCCTTCTGGAACCCACTCCCGAACATCCGGCGGCAGTAACAATGGCGTGTCGTGATCCACGTTCACATATCTCGCTCCCATCCCTCTTTCTTTATCAGTGTCGGCAAGTCCGACAGGCTGCTAGGGGAAAAGAAAAGGCCCGCGGGGGTTTCCTGCGGGCCTTTTGAGTTGAGGAACGTTCGTTTTAGTAGCGGTAGGTCTCGGGCTTGTAGGGGCCTTCGACTTTGACGCCGATGTAGGTCGCCTGTTCGCCGGTGAGCTTGGTGAGCTTGGCGCCGATCTTTTCCAAATGCAGGCGGGCGACTTCTTCGTCGAGCTGCTTGCTGAGGACAGTCACGCCCGGCTTGTTGGTCTCGCGATTCCGCCAGAGGTCGATCTGGGCCAACGTCTGGTTGGTGAAGCTGTTGGACATCACGAAGCTCGGGTGGCCGGTGGCGCAGCCGAGGTTCACGAGGCGGCCTTCGGCGAGCATGTAGAGCTGGCGTCCGTCTTCCATCGTGTACTGGTCGACCTGTGGCTTGATCTCGAGGCGTTGGATGCCCTTGGCGGCGTTGAGCGCGTCGACTTGGATCTCGTTGTCGAAGTGACCGATGTTACAGACGATTGCCTGATCCTTCATTTTGGTCAGGTGCTCGAGGCGGATGATGTCCTTGTTGCCGGTCGTGGTGACGTAGATGTCGCCCCAACCGAGCGTGTCTTCGATGGTGAGGACGCGGAAACCTTCCATTGCGGCCTGGAGGGCGCAGATGGGATCGATCTCGGTGACGACGACCTGGGCACCCTGGGCGCGGAGGGCCTGGGCGCAGCCTTTGCCGACGTCGCCGTAGCCGAGGACAACACCGACTTTACCGGAAATCATCACGTCGGTGGCCCGCTTGATGCCGTCGACAAGGGACTCGCGGCAGCCGTAGAGGTTGTCGAACTTCGACTTGGTGACGGAGTCATTCACGTTGATGGCCGGAACGCGGAGCTTGCCGGCGGCGTGCATCTCGTAGAGGCGATGAACGCCGGTCGTGGTCTCTTCGGAGACACCCTTCCAAGCCTTGAGGTAGGTGGTCCATTTGAGCGGATCCTCGGCGTTGATCCGCTTGAGGAGGGCCTTGATGACGGCCTCTTCGGTGGAACCGGCGGGAGCGTTGACCCAGGTGGAGTCACCTTCTTCGAGGTCGGCACCCTTGTGGATGAGCAGCGTGGCGTCGCCACCGTCGTCGACGATCATTTCCGGTCCGGAACCGTCGGGCCAGGTGAGGGCCTTGAGCGTGCACTCCCAGTATTCTTCGAGGCTTTCGCCCTTCCAAGCGAATACCGGGATCCCGGCGGCGGCGATGGCGGCGGCAGCGTGATCCTGGGTCGAGAAAATGTTGCAGGAACACCAGCGGACGTCGGCGCCCAGGTCGTTGAGCGTCTCGATGAGGACGGCGGTCTGAATGGTCATGTGCAGGCTGCCCATGATGCGGACGCCGTCGAGTGGCTTCTCAGCGGCATACTTGCGACGGGTCGCCATGAGTCCGGGCATCTCGTGCTCGGCGATGGCGATTTCCTTGCGGCCGAATTCCGCGAGAGTGATATCGGCGACTTTGTAGTCGAGTTTGCTGGGTGTCTCAGTCGATGTGCTCATATGAATAGATGTTGTTATGTTGATACGTCGTTTTCCACGGGGTGGATGCGTAGTTATTTGGCGGCCTTCTTGAGGGCGTCGGCCTTATCGGTGGCTTCCCACGGCAGATCGAGGTCTTCCTTGCCGAAGTGGCCGTAATTTGTGCTCTTGCTGTAGATTGGGCGGAGGAGGTCGAGGGTCTTGACGATGTCGGCGGGCTTGAAGCTGAAGACATTTTTCACGGCTTTCTCGATGAGCTCCTCGGCAACGGTGTTGGTGCCGAACGTGTCGATGTGAACGCTGACCGGTTGCGGATGCCCGATCGCGTAGGCGAATTGGACTTCGCATTTCGAGGCGAGACCGGCGGCGACGACGTTCTTCGCAACGTAGCGACCCATGTAGGCGGCGCTCCGGTCGACTTTTGACGGATCCTTACCAGAAAATGCTCCGCCGCCGTGACGGCCCATGCCGCCGTAGGTATCGACGATGATCTTGCGCCCGGTGAGGCCGGAGTCGCCCTGCGGGCCGCCGATCACGAAGCGTCCCGTCGGATTGATGAGAAACTCCGTTTCGGCGGTGATCATTTTCTTCGGCAGAACCTTTTTGATGATCTTCTCGATGCAGAATTTCTCGATGTCGGCGTGCTTGGTGCCCTCGGCGTGTTGGGTCGAGATGACGACGTTGGCGATGCGGACCGGTTTGCCGTCTTCGTAAACGACGGAGACCTGGCTTTTCGCGTCGGGGCGAAGCCATTTGACCTTACCGGACTTACGGACGCGAGTGAGTTCGCGGCCGAGGCGGTGGGCGAACATGACCGGGGCGGGCATGAGTTCCTTCGTCTCGTCACAGGCGAATCCAAACATGAGACCCTGGTCGCCGGCCCCTTGCTCGGCGGTCTTTTTGCCCTTGGCCTTCTTGGCATCGACGCCCTGCCCGATGTCGGGGGATTGGGCGGTGAGGAGGTTGGTGATGAAAAGGGTGTCCGCGTGGAAAACGTCGTCGCTGTGGGTGTAGCCGATGCCGCGAACGGCCTCGCGGATGATGGATTCGTAGTCGAGCTTGGCGGTCGTGGTGATCTCGCCGCCGACGACGACCACGTTGCTCTTCACGAAGGTCTCGCAGGCGACGCGGGAGTTTGGATCCTGGCTGAGGCAGGCGTCGAGGATGGCATCGGAGATCGTGTCGGCGACCTTGTCGGGATGGCCTTCGCCGACGGATTCGGATGAGAAAATATAGCTGCGTGGCATGGGATGGATGGGTTGGGAGAGGGTGTTGAAAATAAACTTATGAAGGTATTGAGATATATTGATGGGTTTTGTGTGGTCAACGTCTTTTTGCCAGCGGCGGGGAAGCCGCCGCTCGCAAGCGGGACGCGTGAGGTCCCCATGAGAACTCGACGGGCGGGTGGACGTGGTGCATTGCTTTTGGCGTGACGTCGATTTTGAAATCCTTGCGGGCTTTGTCGGATCCGACGCGGATGCGCCTATTGCGGTTGCTGCGGGAGGAGGAGTTGTCGGTGGCGGAGCTGCAGGAGATTCTGGGAATGGCGCAGAGCCGAATTTCGGCGAGTCTGGCGCAGCTCAAGCGGGAAGGTCTCGTGGTTGACCGACGGGTGGGGAAGAACATTTTTTACTCGTCGAGTTTGGAGGAGACGTCGCCGTTGGCTGAGTTGCTGGAGGCGGGCTGCCGGGAGATCCCGGAGGCGGCGCGGGACCGGGAGGCTCTCGGGCTGGCACTGCGGAAGCGGAAGGACCGGGCGGCGGATTATTTCAATCGACTGGCGGGGAAGTTCGGGCGGACGTACATACCGGGGCGCTCGTGGCAGGGATTGGCGCACGCGTTGTTGCGGTTGTTGCCGGCGGGGGTGGTGATCGCCGACCTGGGGGCGGGTGAGGGGACGTTGTCGCAATTGTTGGCGCGGCGGGCGGCGCGGGTGATCGCGGTGGATCATTCGGAAAAAATGGTGGAATTCGGCTCCGGGGTTGCGCGGGAAAATGGATTCAAAAATCTGGAGTATCGACTTGGAGACATCGAGGCGCCGCCAATCGCGGATGGCGAAGTGGACGTGGCGCTATTCAGTCAGGCGCTGCACCACGCGGCGCGGCCGGCGGCGGCGGTGGCCGAGGCGTTTCGAATCCTCAAGCCGGGTGGGCAGGTCGTGATCCTGGATCTGGCGAGCCACAGCTACGAGCAGGCCCGCGAGCTCTACGCGCACCAGTGGCTGGGATTTTCCGAGGTGGAGCTGCACGAGATGCTGAAAGGTGCGGGGTTTGCCGACATCGAGATCGCCGTGGTCGCGAGCGAAAACGTCGCACCGCATTTCCAGACCGTGCTGGCGACGGCCGTGCGGGGTTGAGCTTCCGGGGCGCGGATTACCGGGCCGAGGGTTCACCGAGTTGGTCCCCGCTTGTCTCGAAGAGTGATCGGTGGGCTGCAATGAAGGCATCGAGCGACGTCGCGGGGTGGCCGGTGAGTTGGGTGAAGGTATTGGTAACGAGATCGGCGTCTCCGCGGCGGAAGGCGCGGAAGTGGCAGAGGACGTCGGTCTCGATGGTCGCTGGATCGAATCCGACCTCGTCTACGAGCATCTTCCCGAACTCGTCGACGGGCATGTCCTGGTAGGTGATCGGGCGGTTGAGGAATTCGCTGAACCGGGTGGCGATTTCGCTGAAGGTGACGGCTTCGGGGCCGGTGATCTCGTAGTTTTGCCCATCGTGGGCGGCAATCTCGGTGGTGAGGACGGTGACGGCCGCGCGGGCGCAGTCGTCGAGCGCGACCATGCCGATACGACCGTCGCCGGCGGCTCCGAAGATCGATCCGAGCGAGCGGATCGTTTCGGCGGCGGGAAAGAGGTTGGATTCCATCACGGTATTGGGCGAGATGAGCGTCCAGGCGATGCCGGAGGTTTTCAGTTGCGCGATGGCGTGCCCGTGCTGGGTGATGAGCGGGTCGCCCTGGTGACGGACGGCGCCGAAGATTTTGACGATCTGGCGGATGCCCGCTTCGCGGGCGGCGTCGATGAGGGCCGTTTCGCGGCGCTCGATCCGGTCGTCCATCGGCGAGACGAGGAAAACGCGTTCGATGCCCTGGAGGGCGGCGGGGAGAGAGTCCGGGGAATCCAGATCGGCGACGGCGACGGTGGCCCCGCGCTCGAGGAGGGCGGTGGCTTTCGCGGTCGAGTGCGTGAGTGCCCGGGTCGGAATTTTTTGAGCAAGGAGATGGTCGAGAACCCGTCCGCCGAACATGCCCGTTGAGCCGCATACCAGAATCATGGCTTTTCTCTAAAAATGTTTGCCGCGCCTGTCAATTGGCGGAAGTCGGTGTTTGATT
The DNA here is from genome assembly GCA_963832325.1 of uncultured Verrucomicrobiae bacterium. Classification (GTDB taxonomy): domain Bacteria; phylum Verrucomicrobiota; class Verrucomicrobiia; order Chthoniobacterales; family JAATET01; genus CAVVKW01. The sequence continues at coordinate 230,298 of CAWHTR010000002.1, forward strand.
GAAACGGTGATGACGCGGTCATGTCTTTAAGTTCGGTCCTGCGGGAGGCGCGGGGGACGCTGTTTTTGGCGCTGCCGTTGGTGGCGGGGCAGGTGAGTCAAATGCTGATGGGGGTCGTCGATACGGTGATGATCGGGCAGCTCGGGGTGGTGCCACTGGCGGCGGCGACGCTGGCGATGACGCTGGTTCACATCCCGCTCATCACTGGTGTCGGGGTGCTGGTGGCGGTGTCGATCCGGGTGTCGCAGGCGCGGGGAGCGGGGGACATCCCGGGTGCGCGGGGTGCGGTGCGGAACGGGCTTTACCTGGCTTTTTTGTTCGGTGGATTGGCGTTGGTCGGAGGGTTTCTGACGCGGCCGCTGCTTTCGATGATCGGGCAGGATCCGGCGGTCGCGGGGACGGCGGGGGATTATTACGTGATCGTGATGGCGTCGCTGGTGCCGGGTTTTGCCTGCATGGTGTTTAAGAATTTTGCTGACGCGATGAATCGCCCGTGGGGGGCGTTTTGGATTTTGCTGGGGGGAGTGGGGCTGAACGTCCTGCTCAACTGGGTCTTCATCTACGGGAAATGGGGGGTGCCCGCGATGGGGTTGGAGGGAGCGGGATGGGCGACCTTGATCGCCCGGTTATTGGATGCGCTGGTGCTCCTGGGGTGGACGGCGCGGTGGGGGAAATTTGGCGAATGGGTGCCCCGCCGGTGGTTGCGGACGCCGGATTGGGTGGTGATGCGCAGTCTGCTGCGGGTCGGGCTGCCGACGAGTGTGCAGTTGCTGGCGGAGGTGGGTGCTTTTGTCATGGCGATGGTGATGATCGGGTGGATCTCGGCGGAGGCTTCTGGCGTCGCATCAGATCGCGATCACTTGCGCGGCGACGACGTTCATGGTGCCGCTGGGGATTTCGATGGCATTGACGGTGCGGGTTGGGGAGGCGTGGGGCGCGGAGGAGTTTGGGCGGCTTCGCCCGATCGTCGCGGGGGGGTTGGTGATGGGGGCGGGGGTGATGATGGCGAGCGCGGTGACGTTCCTGGTGGCGGGGCGGGTGATCGCGGGATCGTTTATCACCGATTCGGCGGTGATCGCGATCGCGGCGAATCTGCTCGTGCTGGCGGGGATTTTTCAGGTGAGTGACGGCATTCAGATCGTGTCGGCGGGCTGCCTTCGGGGGATGAATGACGTGCGAGTGCCGGCTTGGATCGCGCTGGCGAGTTATTGGGTCGTGGCGCTGCCGCTGGGGGCGGGATTGGCCTTTGGTGCCGGACTTGGGGCGGTGGGGATCTGGCTGGGGCTCACGATCGGCCTACTCGTGGCGGCTGTCTGGATGGGGGCGCGGGTGTGGGACAAATGCGGAGGGTCGCACTTCGCGAGCGCCGGGTGATCAGAAGGCGGGGATCTCCTGGAGAGTGGGGCGGTTGGAGGGTTTCTTGTCCGGGGTTGCGCTTTTGGTGTCCGCCGCCTGGGCGGGGGAATCCGACCAAGCTCCGCGGCGGGCGGCTTTGGCCTCGGCTTCGAGATTTTCGAGGAGGCGACGATAGCTTTCGGCGGAGATCCCTCGTGGATGAGGGATGTCGTGGCCGTGGATGCGGGCCAAGCCGGCGGCGACGAGGAGTTCGGCGAGGTCGCCGGAGGGGGTTTCGATCACGGCGAAGTAGCGGGGGAGTTGGCTTTGGCCCTGGGCGTCTTCCCAGCGGGTGCGGACGGTGAAGTTGCCGGATAGCTTCGACCCGGCAAAATCAGTGGCTTCCCTGGCGAGCTGGAAGAGGCGTTTCTTACGGACGTCGAAGTCTTTGGCTTGGTCGCTCGTGCGGTTTTTGAAATCGTTGCTGGTCTCGGCCGCATCGACGAAATAAAGGCGGAAAATGCGTTCTTTCCCGGCGGCCCGGACGTGGAAGCTGTCGCCGTCGTTGGATTTGTTCTCGATGAGGCGGCAATTGGGGATGACCTCCCACGGTGCGGCGGCGGTGGGGAGGAGGGTGGCCGCGCAGAGGAAGGCGGCAATGGCGATCGGACGCACGCCCATTGCGGGGATTTGCGGCTTCGCCGGATGGGCGGTGAGTTCCGGCGGGACGCCGAAACTCACACGCGGGATGCGTGGGCTCCCCAGCCGGTTTGAGTTTGCGACTGGCTTTGCGATTGACTCGGCGTCTCGGCGGGTTCGTCGAGCCACTCGCAGTAGGTCGAACTGAGGGCGGTCGAGATGTCGACGAGGCACTTTTGGGTGCTGTCGAGATACTCGTGGAGGCCTTGCTGAAACACCATGTCGATGGTGCTGAAGTTCATGCTGGAAGTGAGAACGCCGGAGAGGCGCTCGGCCTCGTTGAGGAAGCCGAAGATGCCGCTGCCGCCGATGCGATGAATGGCGCGGTCGAGATTGCCGACGCAGTAGCGGATCGAGCGGGGGAAGGCAGGGTTGAGAATGAGGAATTCGGCGACTTTGCCGGCGGAGACGTTGCCGACGTGGATCTTGAGGTAAGCTTCGAAAGCGCTGCACGAGCGGAGGACGGCCATCCATTGAGTGAGATCGACGTTGCCTCCGACCCGTTCGCCCATGGGGAGAAGGATGTGGTATTTGACGTCGAGAACCCGGGACGTCGAGTCGGCCCGCTCGAGGAATTTCCCAACCTGGATGAAATCCCACCCTTCGCCGTGGGTCATCGTCGCGTCGGTGATGCCCTGGAAGAGGTGGGAGCCTTCGGTGACGCTGTTGAAGAAATCGTGGGGGGTATTTTGGTAATCGCTGCGGGCTTCGTCGCTGCGGAGGTAGAGGTAGAGCTTGTTCACCTGCTCCCACATCTCGGACGAAATTTGTTCGCGGACGGTGCGGGCGTTTTCCCGAGCGGAGATGATGCAGGAGAGGATGGAATTCGGGTTTTTCCGTTCGAAGGTGACGAAATCCATCACATCGTCCGCCGTGATCTCATCGTGCAGGCTGGAGAAGAGTTCCTTGTCTTCGAGGGTGGCGAGGATGGGGAGCCAATGACGCCGGACGGAAGAAGCGTCGGGGTCCTCGAGGTCGAGCATGAGCTTCCATGTTGACGGTGAGGAGGCGGGCGTTGTTCTCGGCGCGCTCGATGTAGCGGCTGAGCCAGTAGCAGGATTCGGCGACGCGGCTTAACATAATTCTACTGATCGAGGACCCAGGTATCTTTGGAGCCGCCGCCCTGCGAGGAATTCACGACGAGGCTGCCTTTTTTCATGGCGACGCGGGTGAGGCCGCCGGGGATGATCTTGATCTCTTCGCCGTAGAGGGCGTAGGGCCGGAAGTCGACGTGGCGGCCTTCGATCGCGCCGTCGCAGTGGGACGGGGAGCGGGAGAGTTGGATAACGGGTTGACCGATGTAGCCGCGGGGGTCGTTGCGGACGAGGTCCCGGAATTTGGCGACCTCCTCCTTGGTCGCGTGCGGACCGATGAGCATCCCGTAGCCGCCGGATTCGTTGGCGGCTTTGATGACGAGGTTCTCCATGTTGTCCAACATGTATTTCCGATCGTCGTCTTCGGCGGAGAGGTAGGTGTCGACGTTCGGCAGGATGGGAGTCTCTCCGAGGTAGAACTCGATCATGCGCGGGACGTAGTAGTAGACCGCTTTATCGTCGGCAACGCCGGTGCCGATGGTGTTGGCAAGGCTGACGTTGCCGGCCCGGTAGGCTTCGACGAGGCCGGGGACGCCAAGGCAGGAGTCCTTGCGGAAGACCTGGGGGTCGAGGAAATCGTCGTCGATGCGACGGTAGATGGAGTCGACCTGTTTGAGTCCCTTGGTCGTCTTCATGTAGACGCGGGAATTTTGGACGACGAGGTCGGCGCCGGTTACGATTTCGATGCCCATTTCCCGGGCGAGGAAGGAGTGTTCGAAGTAAGCCGAATTGTAGATGCCGGGTGACAGAACGACGACGGTCGGATCGGGGTTTTCGCCCGGGGCGACGTGGCGGAGAACGGAGAGCAGCTCCTGGGGGTAGCGGTCGACCGGGCGGACGGCGCACTGGTTGAAGAGGCGTGGAAAAACACGCTTCATGGCCTGGCGATTTTCCAACACGTAGGAAACGCCGGAAGGGCAGCGGCCATTGTCCTCGAGGACGAGATACTGACCGTCGGCCCCCCGAATGAGATCCGTGCCGCAGACGTGAATGTAGATGTTCTTCGGAACGTCGAAGCCCATGAATTCCGGGCGAAAATGCTTCGCCGAGCGGATCATGTCTTCCGGGATGACCTTTTCCTTGAGGATTCGTTGGCCGTGATAGATGTCGTCCAGGAACATGTTGAGCGCGGTGAGGCGCTGTTTAAGTCCGGCTTCGATGTGGGCCCATTCCTTGGCCGCGATGATGCGGGGAATCAGGTCGAATGGAAAAATGCGCTCCGTGCCCTCATCCCCGCTGTAAACGGTGAAGGTGATGCCCTGGCTGAGGTAGGAATTGTCGGCTAGAGAGCGTTTGCGGTCGAACTCCCCGGGTTCCATGTCCTGAAAACGGGCCAGGAGTTTCTCGTAGTGCGGGCGGACCTTGCCCGTAGAGTCGAACATTTCGTCGCAGAAGCCTCCGACGTCGTAATTGCTGAACATTCCCTCCATGCCGGGTGAAGGGTGTCAAAGGTGCGGGGGTTTTGCAAAGGGGTTTTGCAAAGTGGATGTCTAAGCGGCGATAGTTTCGAAGTGCCAGGCCCAGCGGTAGGTGCCGTGATGGATTTTGTAGCGGTCGAGAGTCTCGGGGCCGCAGCTTCGATTTCCCAGGCCGCGATGGCGGTGATCGAGCTGCAGGATGATCTCGTCGCGCGGAACGAGGTCGGTGGTGTGGCGAGCGGCCGCGAGGTCTTCAGGCCGGTAACGGGAGAGGGAGAAGGCGAAGGGTTCGTTGATCGCGGTGATGCGGAGTCGGGGGCCGGATTCGTCGGAGAGCGTGAGTTCGCGAACGTCGCAGCGGAGGCCATTTTCCTGCGGAAGAACGTAGTCGGTGAAGAGGCCGTCGATGTCCGCGTGGTATCGCTCGACTGGGGTGCTGGCCAGCCGGTCGGGGTAGTTCTCGTGCGGACCGCGCCCCCACCAGTCGACGACCCGCCAGGAAGCGGGGAATCCGAGGCTGACGCCGACGCGCGGCCAGTCGTCGAGCAGATCCGAGAGGGTGACTTCGAATTCGATCAGCAATCCGGTCTCCGTGGCGTGGTGCGTTTGCTGCCACTTCGCGGCAAGTTTGCCATCGGCATTGAGAACGCGTTGGCGGGTGATGATGCCTTGCTCTTCGGCGGAGTTGGTGTCGTCGGGAACGGTGCGAGTGTGTTCGATAGCTGCATTCTGCCAGAGACCGAGGGGTTTGCCGTCCTGCCCGCTCCAGAGGCGGATGCCGTCGTTGTCGACCGGGCAGCGCCAGAGGCTGGGTGCCATCGGGCTGGTGGTTGGAAGTTCGGGAGGCGCCGATGACTGGGTTGCTGGCTTGGTGGACAGCGGGGTGGGGTTGACTGAGAGTGTCACGCTGGCGACCTCATGATCGAGCGAGGTCCGGAACGCTACCCGAAGGCGGAGGTCCTCGTCCGAGGAAAAATCGGAGAGCGCGAAAGGATTGTCGAAGGTCCTGGATTCGCCGGCGGCGATGGTGAGTGGGGGGAGTGAAGCCGAGTCCTTTGGATGACCGTTGACGATGAGGGTGGCCTCGGCGGTGAGGTCGTCCAGCGAGCGAAAAGTGCGGCGTGACGCCACTCGGAGAGCGCCATCGTCGCCGAGTGTGACGTCGACGGGGCGGGCGAGGTGTTTGAACTCTAGCAAGTGAGGCTTCGGGGTTCGGTCGGGCCAGACGAGTCCGTCGCAGCAAAAATTCGCGTCGTTCGGTTCGTCACCGAAGTCGCCGCCGAAAGCCCAATAGTCACGACCGTCGGCAGTGGTTTGGCGGATTCCGTGGTCGCACCATTCCCAGACGAAGCCGCCTTGCAGGCGCGGGTATCGTTCGAAGAGTTCCCAATAGTCGGAGAGCGAGCCGCCGGAGTTTCCCATTGCGTGGGAAAACTCACACGGGAAGAACGCGCGATCATCGAGTGGGGCCTTCGCCCATTCCTCGATCTCTTCGAGCGACGAATACATCGGGCAGATGACGTCGGTAACTGTGCGTCCAGACGTCCACGAGAGTTGGCTCTGATAGCGCGAAATGGCACCCTCGTAGTGGAGGAGGCGAGTGGGGTCACGGCGGCGGATCCAGGCGGCGGCGGCGTCGTGATTTGGACCGTATCCGGATTCGTTCCCGAGGGACCAAAAGACAACGCAGGGGTGGTTTTTATCCCGCTCGACCAGGCGGCTGCAGCGGGCGACCCAGGCGGCGAGGTAGCGCGGATCGTGACAGAGGGTGTTGTGAAAAGCGTGGGATTCGATGTTGGCCTCGTCGATGACGAGCATCCCGTGGCGGTCGCAGAGTTCGAGCCAGTAAGGGTCGTTGGGATAGTGCGAGGAACGGACGGCGTTGACGTTGTGCTGCTGCATGACCGCTAGGTCGCGGTCCATCTCCGCCCGGGTGACAGCCCGACCGTGGACGTCGGAACTATCGTGACGATTCACTCCGGCGAAGAAGACCGGACGGCCGTTCAGCTGGACGAGACCGTCGCGGAGTTCGATCCGGCGGAAGCCAATGTCAGCGGCGGTGTGGTGCTCGCAGTCGGGGCCGGAGAGTGTCAATACCAGGCGGTAGCGGTCCGGAGTCTCGTGAGTCCACGGGCGGACGTCGGGCAGGTCGGCGTCGAACCGCGCTCCGAGGCGGGGCCAGGTCTTGAGCTGGTGGCGGGTGGAGTCAACGTCGACCGTCTCCGACCAGACCGTGGTCCCGGTGGTCGGATCAATGAGCTGTGCGTGGACGTGGAGGTCGGAAGGAGGTTCCGTGTTGAAACTCAGCTCAATCTCGAGGTCGAGCTTGGCTCGTCCCGACTCGGAGTCAAAATCCGCGCGCGCGAAAAAGTCGTCGATCCGAACGAAGGGCGTGGCGAAGAGATGGACGCTGCGAGTGAATCCGTTATCCCACCACTGATCCTGGTCTTCGATGAAGGTCGCGTCCGACCATTGGAAGACGGCGACGGTGAGCGTGTGGGTGTGACCGGGATGCACGTGCGCCGTGACGTCGTATTCTGCGGGCAGTCGCGAATCCTTGTTCAGGCCGACGAACTCGCCGTCGATGTAGACTTGGGCCAGACCTTCGACGGCACCGAAGTGAAGGACGATCCGCTGGCCGATCCACGTGTTCGGGATTTCGATGGTCCGGCGGTAAATCCCCACGATGTTTTCGTCGGGCACGTACGGGGGCTCGTGCGGAAAGGGCATCTGGACGTTCGTGTAGTGGTGGCGCGTGATGCCGTGGAACGACCAGAGACCCGGCACCGGGATCGTGGACCACGCCGAATCATCGAAGTGGGCGTCCGGAAAATTCGCCGGGCATTCGCCGGGTCGGGGCGCCGCGTGAAATTTCCAATCCCCATCGAGACAGCGCACGAGCTGATTGTCCGCGTCGGGCGAGATCGGCTCCCCAACGACCACCGCGGACGCGACGTCCGGATACGGCCAGGCGGTCGCTCGCGCCGGTGCAAGGTGCAGACTGGTGAGTTCCGGTGATTCCCAGGTTCGTCCGAGAACCTGATCGATGGGCGGGAGCGGCATGATTCTCAGCCGAAAATCGGGATGATGTGGCGGTTGAGCAGGTTATGCTTCACGTTCCGATGGACCGCGTCTGCGTTGGATTTCAGGGCATCGGTGAATTCGTCACCCATCTTGGCGGCGACCTTGAAGCCGACGTGAATGAGTTGGCGAAGGTGCGGATTGTAATCGGGGCAGGACGGGTCGTGCCGGAGAGCGTTGACGAATTGATCCGAACTCCACTCGGCGACCTCCGCCGGCGAAGGCAATTGGTCGCGGTCGATGTCGATCACGGTCGCGTAGGGGGCCGTGAGTTCGTCGAATTTGTCGTGCGCGCCGGCGTGGATCGCCTTGGCAACTCGCAACCCGTCGCCGCCAGATTCCGCCAAGCCGATCACTTCCTCCAACCAGGTCGTGCCGGCGGTCTTCACGTGGAGTCCGGCGCCGTGCTTGCGCACGAGGCGGTTGATGATGGGATACAGCGAGAACTTGTCGCTGCCGGAATGGACGCTGAGTTTGACCGCCGGGGGAAGTCCGAATTCGGCAACGCCGTAAGCCAGCACGCTGAGATCCTGATCGAACTCGCGCTCGAATTGCGCGAGGTCGCCAACGTAATCGACGCCCTTGTTGAAGCGCCCGGTGAACTTTGGCGCGATGGTCTGCACCGGCACGTTTTCCTGCGCGAGCATGGCGAGGATGAGAAGAAGCTCGACGGGACTCTGCGGTGCGTCGGTCTCGTCCATCGAAACCTCCGTGACGAAATCATCGCCCTTCGCGGCCGTGATGTGACGGTGGATCCGCCCGGCCTCCTGGGCCGCGAGGAGGAACTTCGATGCCGCCCGGTGAATGGTTTTCTCATCGATCTCGAGCGCCTCGTCGATGCCGGGAACGGCAATTCGTCCGATCAGGTGGCTATGCGCGGCGACGAACGCGTCCACTTCCGAAGACTCCGCCGCTTTCCCGATGGAATCCGCCACGTCCAACGTGAAAAAATCGCTGCCAGCAATGAAGTCGTCCACCGTCGCCAGCCCGATGTGATCGGCATCGACGTAATATTCGCCTTCGTAGCCGAGCGCCTGCACGGCGGCGTCGGCTTCCGCCCGAAGGTCATCGGGGCGGGAGCCGATGATGGAATGCTCGCGATTGGATTTGTTCCAAGTGGGGCAGACGTCGATCCCGCGCGAACGAGCGTCGATCACGGCTGAAAGTTGAGCCTCGCCCTGGTGACCAAAACGGTCGCCGCTGCCGAATGTAAATTTCTCGATTTGCTTCATGAGTGGGAAAAATTGAATTCAGACCTTACCCCGTTGGGCTTCGAGTTGAAGCCGGATTTCCGCCATCTTTGTCGGGCTGAGGGGGTAGAGCCGAAGCAGCAGCAGCGCGCAAACCCAAAATCCCATCGGCAGGAAGACGTACCACTCCAGCATGCGCTCGAGCGTCTCGGGCGGTTGGGTTTTGCCGTATTTCACGACGTCGAAGCCGGTCCAGACGAGGATGAATCCGGCCAGGCCGGTCGTCACCGTGGCGGACAGTTTGAAGATCCACGAGAAGATCGCGGAGAAGCTGCCCTCGCGGCGCTCGTGCGTGTGGAGTTCGTCGAAGTCGACGATGTCGGCCTGCATCGAGGGGATGAGCATCCACATTGCGACGCCGAACGCCGAGAGGAAGACGTGCGGGAGAATCTGCAAGTAAGGCTGCTCGGGCGTGTAGCAGAAGTAGATGAGGATATTGGCGACGAAGCCCATCGAGAGCGTGAGGGCGAGGGCTTTCGTCTTGCCGATGCGCTCGCTGACCCACGTCCAGAACGGGACGCTGAGCAGGCCGGGGATGAAGGTCGCGGTGGATTTCCAACCCTGAATGACCGAGGCCGTTCCGATATCGCCCTGGTTGATGTAGTAGATGTTCAGGTAAAGCCCGAGGCTGCTGACGAGCGTCGAGCCGACGGTGTTGAAAAGCACGATGCCGAGGATGAGTTGGAAGGGACGGCACGACAGCGTTTCGCGGATGCTCTTCATCAGCGCAATCTTCGGCTGATCCTTCGCCTCGACTTTGTAGTAACGCTCCTTGACGAAAAGGCCGGGCAGGATCGCGACGGACAAAATGATCAAACCCATCACCCACCCCATCACGCTCATCCCCTTGGCGATGTCGGGTTCGCCGGTGACCGGATCGGCGAAGGCGGGCAGCGCCGTGAGGGCCAGCATCCAGCCGCCCAGCAAGCCGACGAATTTTGAAAAAATGGTCCGCCACGCCACGATGCGGGTCCGCTCGTAGTAGTTCGGCGTCATCTCCATGCCGAGGCTGTAGTAGGGCATCGCCCACATCGTGAAGCAGGTGTAGAAGAGCAGCCCGACGCTGATCATGTAGGCGATGGTTGCCGTCTGGCTCCACTCCGGCGAGGGCTGCCAGAGCAATGGCATCACGAGGCCGGTGAGGATTCCACCGACGACGATGTAGGGACGTCGCCGACCCCAGCGCGTCCGCGTGTTGTCGGAGATATTTCCCATGATGGGATCCGCGAGCGCGTCCCAGAGTTGGTAAACCATGAGCACCGTGCCGATGAGAGCGGGGCTGATGCCGAGGCCGATGTTGTAGACCGGCGTGAACATGTTTTTGGTCACCGAGTTCGACAACTGCTCGGTCATGCCACCCAGGCCGTAGGCGATCTTGTGCCAGAAGGGGGCCTTGTCCTCGGGGCGGATGCGGGGGGGAGAGGAACTCATAATTCGATGTGGGGAACCCGCACCCTTACCGATGGTCATCCGTCGACCAAACCGGAAGTAGTTTAACGTTAAGCGGCGCGAGCGGTCAGCAGGCGATCCGCTCAACGTAAACCCGCGTTACGATTGTCGACTTCCGCCCACCGGCGAATATCCGGTTTTCACCCCCCGTCAGTTCCCCCTATGAAAATTCTGATTCGCCCGTCCCGGGCTTTTGCTTGTGCCGTTCTCGGCATTTCGTCGTTACTCGTCCCCACCACCACCCGCGCCGACGTTGGACTGGCGGTGGATTGGGGACTGATCGGAGGTCCGGTCTCCCGCGACCAGACCGCGGTCAACGTCTGGAAAGGCATGCAGCCCGGATACGCGAGCGCCTTTCCGGGTTACGCGCAAAACCTGGCCTACCTCGCGCCCGAGATCGTTCGATTGCACGCGGGGGAACAGATCGACGAGGGCGATCTCAAATCCTGGATCGATTATCCGAATCGACGATGGAATGCGGCGACGGTCACCAGCGTGCTCGACGGACTCCCGGCCTCGGCCGACCGCATTCTGCTCACGATCACCGGTTGGCCCACGTGGATGGCGGACTCGTCCAACCCCGGACGCCTGAACCCGTCGAAGGTCCAGGAATACGCGAACTTTTGCGCCAGCCTGGTAACGATCGTGCGGAATCACGGGGTGACCGTGCAATTCTGGGAGCCGTTCAACGAGAAGGACGATCGCTATCAAGGGGCCGAGGCCCAGCTCGCGGCGATCCAGCGCGCGTGCTACGACGCGATGAAGGCCGCTGATCCGAACATCTCCGTCGGCGCCGCCGCCTGGCACAAACCGTGGCGTCAGACCGAGATCGCGAATTTCCTGCGCAACGTCGACGGTCGCATCGATTTCTTCTCCTACCACATGTATGGCCTCACACGTGCGGCCACCAGCAACGCGGACCTGATCGATTCCGTCGACGGCATCGTGAGCTGGACCGATACCCTGGCTCGCGTCCTGCGGGCGGAGGGTTACGGCGATCTCCCGCTCTGGCTGGACGAGACGAACGGCTTCGCCAGCTACGATCTCGACCTGTCCCAACGCCGGATGAACGGCGCGGCGGGCCTCGTTTTTGACGCCCGGCTTTATAAATCGATGATCGAGGGGCAGGACATCGACGGCATGTTCCACTGGAACGAGTCCGACGGGGTCTACGGAAAAATGGACAGCGCGAATGGCAATCACGCCGTGCGACCGGCGGGCCACCTGCTCCACCTCGCAAACACGCACTTCGGCGACTGGTTCGCGCGGGCGACTTCCAGCAACCCCGGGGCCGTCGAGGTGCTGGCCACGACGGGCGGCTCGAAGTTCACTGTTCTCGTCACGAACCGATCCAGCAGCTCGCAGCAGCTCGATTTCAACTTTGCTGGCTGGTCACCGTCGATGTCCGGCTACACGGAGTATCGGGTGACCGGCTCGGGCCTCGCCACGGCGGCACGCACCTGGTCCGGGGCCCCGCAGAACGTGTCGCTGCCCGCGCTCTCGGTCCTCGTGCTGGTCTTCAGCGACACCTCCGGGTCCGTCGTGCCGGGCCGACAGGCCTACGGTGGGACGCCTGCGGCGTTGCCTGGACGACTGGAAGCCGAGGAGTACGATACTGGCGGCGACGGCCTGGGCTATCGCGACATGGATCGGGCGAACGGGGGCGGGGCCTTCCGCGACGACCGGGTCGACGTTTATTCCAATGTGGCGGGCACGGATCCGGGTGGCATTCGGGTCGGTCACTTCGAAGCCGGGGAATTTCTCGCCTACACGGTCGCGCCGCAAGCCGGACTCTACGACCTCCAGTTTCGCGTCAGCTCGAAGTGGGGCGTGACGGGTGACGTGATCCGCGTGCTCGTCGATGGCGTCGAAGCCGGCGTGCTGTCCGACGTGCCGAAGAAGTGGAACGACGAGAATTTCGCCACGGTCACGGTCTCGGGCGTGCCGATACCGGGATCGGCGAGCGAGCTGAAGCTGGAATTTCTCAGTGATGGGTTCGGGTTGAACTACGTCGATTTCGTCCGGACCGGACCGCTGCCGGGCTACTCGATCTACACGGACGGCGTCGACGCGTTCGAGACCGAGGGAGGCACGATCGCCAAGTATCGGATGACTGTGACCCACCCGACATCCGGAGCGCCGGAGGGGTCGGAGTTCGTCCGCATCGTCCCTTCGGGTTCCTATCCCTACTACGCCCACGCTTTCCCGTCCGCGCGGAACAAAACGGATTGGGCGACCGGGACGCTGACGTTCTCGATGAAGACCACGGACGGCAGCTACGCCGCCTATCTCGAGGACGCCAGCGGAACGCGGATCGAGCGGCAACTCAATCTCTACGGTCGGACGGACGGAACGTGGAACGAGGTGGCGATCCCGGTCGCGACGTTTGCCGGCATCGACCTGTCTTCGCTCGTGCGCGTCGGATTCCGGCGGACGTGGTCGACCTCCAAGTCACTCGAACTCGACAACATCCGGGTGGAGGGTGGTGGCACGGCGAACGCTCCGAATCTCATCGAGAGCGAGACCTACGATCGCAAGTCCAGCGCCATCACGGACGTGGCGGGAGGCGCGCAAGTCCCGAGCGGGACGACCGGCACCTGGCTCGAATACGATGGCATCGCCGCCCAGGCCGGCACCTACCGCCTGACGCTCCGCTACGCCTCGCACTGGGGCGGCCAGACGGTCGCCGTGAAGCTGAACGGCCAGACGGTCGGGATGTTTCCCAGCCTCACCCAGACGTGGAACGACGCCAGCTACCGGGAGGCCGTGATCGAAAACGTCACCCTCCCCGCGACCGCGAACGGCACTCTCCGGATCGAACCCAGCAACGGCAAACTGACCCTCGACTACCTCGAGTTCCAGTAGGGAGCAGACGACGGGGGAAGTTCTGTGCTAGCGCCCGTCCGCCTCGCGTCGGAAAACTTCCCGCACGACGGCGCAGGCGGCTTTGGGTCGACGGTATTCGTCGAAGGTGCCCTTGTTGTTGTAGCCACGCGGGCGGCGAATGAGCTGTTCGTTGCGGTCGACGCGGGCATCGGAGAAATGCCAGATCGCCAACCCGGCGATGGCCGGATTGCTGACGGCTTCCTCGCAAAAGACGCGCAGGTATTCGGCCTGATACTCCTCGGTGAAAAATCCGTTCATCGGATCGTGCCAACCTGGAAGCGCCTCGGCACCGGTCTCGCTGATGACGTAGGGTTTGTCGAACCGTGCGACGTGAGCCAGGCATTCGTGGACCCGCGGGAGGATGAGGCTAAGCGGGTCGGGGTGCTCGCCGGTATCGTACCAACCCGGGTAGAGGTTGTTGTTGATGATGTCGACCTGATCGTAAAAGAGATCGTCGAGCGGGAACATGCTGGCGCAGGCGACGAGCCGATCGGGATCACGCTCGCGAAGCCGCGCGACGGACTCCTCGAAGATCGGGCGGGTCGACTCCTCGTTCGTCCCGGCTTCATTGAGAAAGCCCCAGATGATGACGCACGGATGATTGATGCTGGCGTCGATCATCTCGTCGAGCATCGCGAGGTGGGCGGAGCGGAAGTGCGGGTCGGTGAGCTGGCGCTCGCGCTGACCCCACCCCAGGCCCTCCTCCCAAACGAGAAGTCCGTGCTCGTCGCAGAGATCGAGGAACCTTTGGTCCTGCGGATAGTGGCTGCCGCGGACGAAATTGCAGCCCAGATCCTTGAGGAGCTGGATGTCGATGAGGTGCTGGGCGGGCGAGACCGACGACCCCGTGGCGGGATGAAACTCGTGTCGGTTGTAGCCGAGGAGCTTGATCGGCTGGTCATTGAGCAGAATGTCCCGACCGGCCGTGCGGATCATGCGCAGGCCGAAGCGGACGATAAGATCGTCCTCCCCAACGCGAACAGTGAGCGTGTGCAGGTGGGGCGAATCTGGTGACCACGGTTGAGGATCGGGTACGGTGAGCGCGAGCGAGAATTCGGCCCCGGACGTTTCGTGGGTGCTCGGAGACGAGCCGTCGAAGGCGGTCGTCACCTCGGTTGCGGGGGCGGACAGCTGGATCGCGACCGTGATCTTCCCGGCGGCGAAGTCGTCCACGCGGACGTGGGCGGAGCGGACGTAAGTCTCGGGCACCTCGTGCAGCCAGGCGGATCGAGTGATGCCGCCCCATTGGTAGAAGTCGAAGAACTGCTCGTGGAGCGGCGTCCGTTGCCAGTCGAAGCGGTTGTCGACGACGACGGTGATCTCGGTCGTCCCGTGATCGCTGCCTCCCGCGTCGCACCAGAATCCCGTGTAGCCGCAGCCGTGATCGGCGAGGGCCTTGCCATCGACGAAGACTCGGCACCAGAGGCTCACTGCCTCGAAGTGCAGTAACCGCCGACGCCCGGGTGTGGTCGGAATCGTCCGGTGGTAAATGGCGACGCCACGCCTTCCGATCAGCGCGGGCAGCGCATCGAAGGCCGTCGGGACCAGCATCCGATCTCGGAAGTCGATTGAACTGACGTCGACGGACTCGACGTCGACGTCACCGAGGAAGGTGAATTCCCAGCTTCCATCGAGGGAATGAACGACGCGGCGGTGATGCTGGGGGTAAGGCTTGTTGGCGATCATGAAGTCAATAAAGGGGAAAATTTAATGGGAGACTTGGCGATCCCAATTCGGTTCGGGTTTTACGTTAACTCGTGGCGGCAATCAGGTCAGCGGTGGCAGTGAGCGCGACGTCGAGTTGGCCTCGCACCGTCGTCGTGTAAGCGACGTATTGCTCATCGAGCACGAAGCGCGGGTGCGGGTCAATGTGGTATTTCGAGCCGACTTCGCCGGTCATCTCGGGATTGTGGGCGATCTCGATCTCTCTGCCCGTGGTGAGATTTTTGAAGGTCACCCGCGATTCGCAGCCGCGGAAAAACTTCCCGTGACGGTCCCCGACGAGCAGCGTGTCGTCGGTGTTGGCGTGAGTGTGCCAGGTGCCCTCGGGCCAGATGAGTTGGCGCTGGCGAGTCTCGAGGTCGACGCGAAACGTGCCGTCGCCGTCGATGGCGTAGATCGCCCGCCCGTCAGCACTCCACCATTCGTGGGTGCAGACGGTCGGCGTCGGCAGGACGGGGCGCGGGGACTCGCCGCGGCGGAGGGTCCACATTCGGTCGTCGCAAGGGATCCGGCGACCGGTAATCGGATCGACGTGAATTTCCTGCGAGAAGAGAACGAGGTCGGGATCGGTAGGGTGAAATTGCGCGTGGTCCCAGGTGCCGTCGAGTTCCGCCCAGCAATCGAAGGCCCCCGTGGCAATGCTCATCGTGCCGAGGTAGGTCTTGGCCGGCGTGCGGAGGTCGATGAAGAACTCCCGCCCGTCCGCCGAGCGCGAGAGGTGCGTCGCGGTGCAGGTGACGTCGCGCCAGCCAATGAGATCCTTCGGAACTTCGCCGATCTTTTCTGCGCGGTCGTCGTGCTGCGGTCCGCGTTTCCAGATGGCACGTCCCGTTCCCCAGTGGGCCTCGCCGGTTTCCGGATCGACCCAGGGTGAAGCGTGGGAGAATTGCGTCTCGGGGAAGTGACGGACTTCGCCGGTTTCAAAGTCGATCACGCCGAGGGTGCGCCCGGCGTTCGCGTCACCCGACGGCGGGAAGCTGCAGTAGAACCAGAGATACCGCTGGTCTGCGGTCGAGCCATCGTTGACGTAGTAAAACGTCTGTTGCTGCGGGGCGACGCGGTAATCGAGCAGGTAACTCACGACGCCGGTTTCGGGATGAACGTGGGTTTGGAAAAGCGGAGACTGGGAGATCGGATTCATCGATCGGGTGGGTTGGAGATTGAAAAAAATCGCGGCGGAGCGTTGGTTGCAGTCGCCCCATGAACAACCGTCGTGTGACTTTGCGTGAGATTGCGGAGCGAGCAAAATTGTCCCGCGCGGCGGTTTCGTTCGCGCTGCGCAATCATCCGCGGATTCCGCAGGCCACCATCGACCGGGTGCAAAAAATCGCGCGAGAACTTGGCTACTCGCCCGATCCCGAGGTCGTGAAATTGATGGCCCACGTCCGCAGCAAGCAGTCTGCGCCCTACCGGGCGACCATCGCCTGGCTCACGGCCTGGCCGACCGAGGACGGGTGGCACCCCTATCGAAAAAATCTGCGCATCTTCGACGGCGCTCGTCGGCGGGCCGAACACCTCGGCTACGTCCTCGAACCGTTCTGGCTGCGGGCGGCCGGAATGACCGCCGCACGCGCCACCACCATTCTGCAGGCGCGAGGGGTGGACGCCGCCATCGTGGCACCGCTGCCCGATGGCATCAACACGCTCGATTTCACGTGGTCCGCGTTTTCCGTTGCGGCCATTGGGCATTCGCTCGAGCTGCCCGACATTCATCGCGTGGAGAGTGCCCACGCCGACAATCTCGAGTTGGCTTTGCGAAAAATTCGGGAGCGTGGAGTGAAGAAGATCGGGTTCATCGAGAGCGACGGCACCGACGCCCGCGTCGCCCACGCCTGGACGGGGGCCTTCCTCGCGGACCAACTGAACCGCCCGCCGCGCGAGCGAGTGCCGCTGCTGAAGAAGTCGCAGATTCGACAGCAGGATTTTGTCGATTGGTTTGGCCGACACTCGCCCGAGGTGATCATTTCCAACGAATGTCCGATCATCAAATGGCTGAACGACCTGGGCCTGGAAGTTCCCGGCGACGTGGGGCACGTTCGGCTGGATTGCGTCGCCCCGGAGTGGCTGGGCCGCAACAGGGGACAATCCCCGGACCAGTCGATTTCGGGAATCGACCAGATGCTCGAAGAGGTCGGCGTGTCGGCCGTCGACGCCGTTGTCGCCCAGCTGCACGTGCGCGAGACCGGCATCCCGGCGCACCCGCGAATGTCGCTGGTGAAGGGCGAGTGGCTTGACCTCGATACCTTCGGCGCGAAGCCACCGCGCCGAAAACCGAAACGAAAATCGCCCGCGAAACGTCATGACAAACCAACCTGACGGCGCAACCCACCCATTGTCTCGTGATGCCGGGCCTCGACGAGTGCTTGCGCCCGCGTTGCGGCGACCCGAGCCGCGGGGAGATCTTGCGCCCAGTCGGTGACATACCCGGGAAATCGCTCCCGGTCCTCCGCCCGGTCGAAGTCGAATAGCCAATCGCCCAAACCGACGTCCCGCCACATGAAGCCCTTGCACGTCTGCTCTTCCCACCGCACCACGATGGCGGGAATCCCGGCACCGACGCACAAGATCGGACTGTGCATCTCGTTGCCGAAGAGCCCCGCGCTCCGCCGGTAGGTCGAGAGCGCTTCGTCGGTAAGCCAGAACTTCTCCCGCCAGACGACCCGCTCGCGCACGTCGGCGGGGAGAGGTTCGTAGAGCATCTCGCGGGAAGCTTCCATTTGCGTTCGGTCCTCCGGGCAGAGGAGAATTTTCAATTGCGTGGAGCGCACGATTCCGCAGATCGCTTCGCGCAGCGGGGCGTGGTCCTGTTCCTTGAGGGCGTTGTTGCGGGCCTCCTTCGCGAGATCGGGTCCGCGGTTTTTCTCGGGAATCATCCAGTGCGGCGTGTGGCGGTAGCGGGCGATGCAGCAGAGAAATTTTCCGTCCTCCAGTCCATTAGCGCGGAGAAAACGTTCCGCCTCGCTGTCATCGGCCAGATCCACGGCGAAGGCGGCGTCGGGCGTGAATTCCATCAGCGGACACGTCACGCCGAAGTCGCTGGCCAACTTCAGCGAAACTGAGTCGCGGAAATACACGAATCGCGCCGCTTCGAGGAGAGCCTTCACCGAGTCGGTGAGTCGGACCGCTGGCATCGTGATTCCGTAGACACCGAAGGGTTTGCCCGTCTCCGACAGCCACCGCGCAACCGCCTCCTCCCCGACGAGATACGGTCCGGATCCATGCAGGAGAAAATCGCATTCGACGAGCGCGGCGGCGATTTCTGCCTCGGTCTGAACGAGCGCCACGTTGGGGAAACGGCGGCGCAGCATTGCCTCCACGCCGTGACTGACGTCGCTCGGCCACAGGCGGATTGTGGCTTCCGGAAGATGACGCTCGAGCAGCGCGAGCAGGCCCGGCGAGTGGGCGATATCGCCGATGTTGAGCGTCTGCCAGGACGATCGGACCAGAATCGTGGGCGGTTTCACCCCTCGTTCCTCGGCTCGACGAACTGCCCTTGAACCCGGAGCACAGCACGGATCTCGCGGGCTTCGATCCGACGGGAATCGCCCTTCGCCCGAGCCGCCGCGAGCGCCGCCGCGACGCCCGCCGCCTGCCCGATGGCGCTCAACGGGGCCATCACACGGTAGGCCGAGTGTGCCTCGTGGCTGCCGCTGATGCAACGCGACCCGAGCAGCAAATTGTCAAATCCCCGCGCCCGCAAGCTCCGGTAGGGAATGTGAAAATACCCCGGCGGCGCGATGTGTTCCATCCGGGTTCCAGCCCCGGCCGGGTCGTGAATGTCCAGGTGGTAAGCGCAGGCAGCCACCATGTCGGGAAATTTCCGGGCCGAGAGACAATCCTCGGCGGTGAGCACGTAGTCGCCGATCACGCGGCGGCCCTCCCGGACGCCGAGGCGCGTCGCGACGAAGTTCATTGTCGCGTTGGTGAATGCCGGGTGATTGCGGATCGATTCGAAAAACTCCGTCGCCTGTCGCCGGCCCTCGGCCAGCGCCGCATCCATCGACGAAGCGTTCGTGGGATCGGCACCGAGCACGCGGGTTTGATTGAAGAGCAGGGCCCGACCGTCGGGGTAGGGAAAGCAGAGAACGTTATCGCGCGGGTTCGTGGTCCCTCCGGTTTTCTTGAGGTCGAGGTAGAGAGGGAGCAATTCGGCGCGCAGGGAACGGATTCCAGCCCATGAGCCGATGTCGGGGTCGCTGAGCTGATCGAGATCCACGCCGGTGACCTTGAAGGTAAAAGTCGCGGGCTGCATCTGCCCGTCGGCTTTGCGCCCAAGCTCCGTTTCCGCGCCGGCCAGAGCGGAGAGATTGCCGTCGGCCGTGGAGTCAACGAAGACCGCCGCCCCGACGCGTCGTCCGTCGGACAATTCCACCGACTGCACGCGGGGGCCGGATCGGTCGACTGCGGTGACGGCGGTACTCGTGAGAACCGCCAGATTCGCTTCCGCGGCGAGAAGTTCGCGGTAGCGGCGGGCCAACTCGACTTCGTCATAGGTCGGGACCCGGTCCCACGGCGCGCCGCCATTCTCGGGATAGACGTCGGGAAACAACTCGGCGTGCAGGCCGCGATTGATCGGCTCACGCTCATCGTCCCAGAATCGACAGACCAGCGACACGGGCGAATGGACCCCGGTGCCGCCGATCTCCGCCGCGGCCTCGACGAGCAGCACCCGCGCTCCGGCTCGCGCCGCTCCGATGGCCGCGCAGATCCCGCCCACGCCGGCTCCGGCCACCAGGACGTCCGGGTCGGATAGAGGGGCGTCGTCGGTCACGTTCACGTTGGTCCATTTTGCGGCTCGGCTCGTCGAATGCAACGGAGTCTCCATGTCAGTCGCGGGTGAAAAGCTATTGATTCTGAACAAATCGAAGACGCCGTTCCGCTTGTCGGGCGGGGTCGGCGTGTTCGAAATGCGTATCTTTATGCTCGATCCAGGCGACCGCCTTCGGTTGCCCGGTCCCGCTGCGGGGCTTACTCTGCAAACCGTTGACAGCGGGTTTTTAGTCCGCGTCATCTTCACAAAATCACCCCGCACCCCAAAAAAACACTCAATGAAAACATCCAAGATTCTCCTTACCTTCGCCGCGTCGGTTTCCCTGCTGGCTGTCGGCTCTGCGAACGCCGCGGGCCTCTTCTATTCTTTCGATCAGAATAAGAATGGCAGTGGCGACGAAACTACCGGCTTCACCCTTGGCGTAACCGCTATCGATGGTTTCGCCTCGGCCACCCCGGTCACCTTCGTCGGCAGCAGTCTGCGGACCCAGGCGGATGGAGGCGAAGCCTCGTTCGTTAGCTTTGAAGGCGGCACGCCTTGGCTTGGCAGCGGCGGCAGCAGCACGCCAGGACACTCGCTGGCGTGGAATGCAGGAAGCACCGGCAACACGTTCCGTTTCACTCTAAACACGACTGGCACCCAGGACTTGATGATTCGCCTTGCAGTTCGCTCGACTGGATCTGGCGTTGGGCCAGCGGCCTTCACCTCCGTGACCTATGACAATGGGACCGGAGGACCGCAGACAATCTCGCCAACGCTCTACTCGGGTTTCACGAGCGGGACGGGTGCTTTTTCAGTCTGGACGGCCGACTTGAGCACGTTGACGGCCGTGAACAACCAGGCATCCGTGACGTTTCAGTGGACCATTCCGACGCTCAACAGCAACACCAGCTTCCGCGTGGACAACATCCAGTTGACCGCCGTCCCCGAGCCTTCGACCTACGCTCTGCTCGGACTCGGACTCGCCGCTGCGGTGATCGTCGGCCGCCGTCGGCGCACGGCGCGGCAGTAATCCCCGATCGCTTTTAATCCAATGGGGGTTGGCAGGAGCCGGGCGCGAGCCCGGCTTTTTGCTGCCGCCTTCGCGGGCGTTTCCGGGCTAGACTGATTCATGCGGCTGACGGACTGGCGGAATCTTCGGGCTCACGTGGTGTGGGTTTACGAGGGCGTATCGCTGGCTCCACGGGGAACCTTCCGTGATGAACACTTGGTCGCCTGGCGTTTGCTCAATGGATCGGTGACCATCTCGGGACGTTGGAAGACGGTCAGTGCATCTGCGGGTCAGTGGGTCTTTCCCCCGCGGGGTGGGGAGCGGCGCGAATTTTCGCCGGACGCACGACTGATCTCAGTGCATTTCCGCGCGACCTGGCCGGACGGGCACGAACTCTTCCAGGAAAGCGAGCCGCTCGCCGGCGAGCCGGACGCCTTCCCGGAGCTCGACGCGGCGGCCAGGCGGTTGGCGGATGCGATTCAAGCGCGCTTTCCCGATGTCGTTGGCAACCGGCTGCCTTTCGTCGAAGCCGACCTGACAGATTATCTTGCCCTTGAAAGCGGACTGCCGGCGTGGTTGGACGCTTACGCCACCGCCATGCAATCGCTCGGGGCGCGGATGTGGACGCTCAACACCTTCGACGACCGGGTCGTGCAATTGAGCGAGGCAATCGACGCCCTGCCACTCGAAGCCGAATTTTCGCTGGCGGAATTAGCTCGTGGATTCGGGCTCAGCTCGGGTCACGCGTCGCGGCTCTTCGTGGCGCACTTTGGTTTCACGCCCCGGGAATACCGGGAGCACCAGCGGGTCGACGCGGCCCGTCGACTGCTGCGCGGCTCGTCCACCCCGGTGAAGGAGATCGCCTTCAATCTGGGGTTCAAGCAACCCACGCACTTTTCGGCGTGGTTCAAAAAGCGGACCGGTGCCTTTCCCAGGGCGTTTCGCGACGCCGTCGTGAAGCCGAGTGAGGCGACGTGATGTGAATGCGTTATCTCACGCAGAGGCGCAGGGACGCAGAGGGGATGATATTTCCGACGGAAATTTCTCTGCGCCTCTGCGTCTCTGCGCGAGGCCCATCAGTTCACCACGCCGCTCACGGTAGGTCGGCGGCCCACTCGTCAGCGTATTCGAGACAGGCCAGCGCCATCATGGTGCCGAGCATGTCGCTGATCGGGTTCGGCTCGTCGCAGAGTCGGACGGAGTGGTGATTGACGAGGCAGTGGTCGCCGTGAAACGCGAACGCGCCGTCCGCCTTGCGGTATTCGCGCAGTAGACATCCACAGAGCCGCTCACCCGCCGCGACGATCTCAGCGTGGCGGTGGCGCGCGCCGAGTTGCCGATCCAGTTCGCGCAGCACCCAGAGCGCGTCCCAATTCATGCACATGTTTCGCGGGTATCCGAACTCCCCGTTGGCGGCTTGGAGGTCGAGCGTGGAATCGATGGCGGCCGCCGCGTGGGGCACGGGTCGATTGACGGCCAGGTAGCCGTTCATGATTTTAAAAAGCCCGGCCATCGCGCGCGCGGGATCGTCGGGGCATCCCCGGCGGGTCGGCATGCCGGTGGCGGGGTCGAGAACGTTCGATTCCAACGCGGCGAACATGTCGCCCAGCACGGGAATGGTGTCCCGTCGGTCGTCGATGGGCAGATCCCGAAGGTGTGCGTCGATGGCTCGCGACCAGCCCTCACCCGTGGACCAGGGATTCGACCATGGGAGCGAAAGCGTCCAAGCCCGACCGTCGACCCGGGAGAGATCGGCGAACTGCGCGGTGGGCGGTGGGAACTGCGGCGTGGCGCCGAGGTGCTTCAGCGCGAGCAGAGCCGCTCCATCGCGCTGCGCCCAGATGGCCTCCCAGGAATGATGGCCGTCGCGAGTGTCCGCCGTTTCCAAGGGATCCTTGAAAAGGTGGTCCGCCGGGTCCTGGCAGCTTTGTAGAAACGAGATCGCCTCCGCGCGATCGTCCGCTCCCACCGAGTCGAGAGCGTCAAGGCGATGGAGAAGATCGATCGCGATACCGGACGCCTGGAGTGACCAGGGGCGGGTCGTTGCCGAATGGTAGCGCCAGCGTCCCCAGCCCGAATCGTGGCATCGAACCTTCTCGATCCACGTGAGGATCTCTCCACGAACGGTCGCGACGAAGCCAGTAACCGACTCCGGGGAGATCTCCGCGGGTCGTTCGAGAACGGAGGTTGCGATCATTCGTCAGCGTCGGCGTCCGCTGTCTCCGTGGGTTGGGACGTGGGCGTCGGGGCCGGTGGGACCGGACCGTGGAAAAACGTGACCGAGTGCGGAGCCAGAGTCATTTCATCGCCGAGGTTGGCATCGGCGGATTCGGTGAGACCGGCCTCGTCGATCACGGCTTTTTCCCACGATGCATCGGCGGGAGGATTTTCGATTCGCAGCGTGTTCTCGGCGGACGAGCGGTTGATCACCAGGAGGCCGGCTTTTGAATCATCTTTCGACGCGAAGACGACGACCTGGGTCGGATCGCTGGTTTCGACCTTCACGGCGTCCCCCATCATCCACTCGTTCGCGTAGTGAAAGACGTGGGCGGCGGGGCGGAGCGCAAAGTCCTTGTCCATTTTGCCGTAGACGCCGTCGCGCTCGTTCCAGGCGTTGCTGACGTCGAGTTGGTGGTTCGCAAATTCCACGAAGCAAAGCGCGTCGAAGACCGCGCCCTTGTGGTTGAGCATGCGGGGTTCGCGGGTCTCCCAGGTCCAGCTGATGGCGTATTCGTTGAGGTGGATCGGGATGTTTCGGTCGGGGCTGACCTCGGCGAGCATGGCCTGGAGATCGCTGATGTGATCGCCGATCTTCTGCGTCTTGTTGTAGATGCTGAAATCGGATTCCTCCAATTTGCCGCTGGCGTAGCCGTGGGCGGAGAGGAAATCGAGGTCGGGCCGCGTGGCGGCGGCGAAGCGCTTCAACTCCGCGACGTAGTCGGGCCGCATCGCGGCGGGACCGCCGGTCTGGATCGAGGGATCGACCGCCTTCATCGCCTTAGCGCAGAGGTTGTAGATGCGGGTCAGCTCGTCGAGCCGGTCGGGCTGGTTCTTTTTCTGAAGGTCGACCCAGTAAAGGCCGTCGCGCTCGTTGGTGATCTCGAAGTAGGGAATCGCGAAATCGTTGTCCACGTTGGTGATCCGGACCAAGTCGGCGCAGAAGTCGGCGAAGGCATCGAATTGATCCGCGTCGAGGAACCGGTCGCCGTCGGCGTCCATCCACTCTGGCCAATCCGGGATGGTGATCACTTTCTGCACGTTCGGTGGGTTCCAGGCGGAGAGCGCGGCGACGATTTTTTCCGAGTCCCAGCGCTTGCCTTCCACGTCGACCCAGCCGATCGCCTTCGCGGTCGAATCGTCGATCATGTTGGTGTTGTGATAGCGAACAATGGGGACGTCCAAGTAGGCGAGTCCTTCCTGATAAGCCGGGCTGGCGGCGACTTCCGGATCGAAACCGGCGAAGATCGCGACGGAGAACGTGCCGCGCGGGATCGGGTGCACGACTTGATCCCAATGAACGACCGCGGTCGCGGCGACGGAGGATTCTTCGACGGGCGCGGCGGCTTCGCCCGGGAGGGCGGCCGTCTCCTCGGTGGCGGCTCCGGCTTCGCGCTTGGGCCTTGGCTGTTTCTGCGCGGTCTTCGGAGCGGTGGCACCGGGCGGGACGTAGTCAGGGTCGGCGGAAACGACGACCGCGTCCAGTCCTGCGCCGGGTGCGGCGTTGGGCTGGCGGATGAGGACGATGGCCTCGCCGAGCTCGTCCCGGCGGAAGGTTCCGAAGCAGCGCCAGGTCCACTCGTCAGTCGGCCAGTTGAAGAGCCACTTCAGCTCGCGTTGTTTGCCATCGGCGGATTTGGATTTGAGGCAGATGCCGTGCCCGCGCCCGCGCGCCCAGATCGTGAAAGACTCGCCTTCGGCGGGAACGGGTTGGGTGATGAGCGGGAGGTAATCGCCGGGCTGCGCGACGTAAGCGCTGCCGAGTGCGTCGTCGTCCGCTCGCACCTCCGCTCCGCCGGCGAGCACTCCGCTCTCGGCTTCGAGAACGGGGGCGGCGGGGGCGAAACCCGACGCCGCGAGCGCGAGGAACGTGGCGAGAGGGAAGAGGGGTCGAACGATCACTGTTCGGAAAGGCCTTCGACCGCACCTCGAACCGTCGGATCAAATCCGGGATCGGAGGAGATGATCACGGCGTCGAGGCCGGCGTCGTCGGAGGGCTCGCCGACCACGAATGATCGTGATCTCGGCACCAAGTTCGGCGGCGGGATAGGTGCCGTAGGATTTCCACGTCCAGGTGGTGCCGGGTTTCCAGCTCCATTTGACGCCCTTCTGCTTGCCGCCGACGGTTTCGGAGGTTTTGAGCTGGAGACCGACGCCGCGCGCCCGAATCCAGACCGTGTAGCTATCCGCGCCGGTTGGCATCTCCACCTTGAAGAGCGGGTTGTAATCTTTGTCGCTCATCGTGTAGGAGCCTTCGATCGCGTCGCCGTCGGCGAGCACTTTGGCTCCGGTGTTGTCGGCGGTGCTTTCGGCTTGGATGAGAATCGGGTCATCGGCCAGGAGGGTGAACGTGGTGGCGAGAGCGACGATCGAGGTCGCGAGGGTGATTTTTTTCATAAGATTTGCGGGTGGGGTTTTAGTAAGCGATCTGAAGATGTTTGTGGAGCAGCTCGCCCTTTTTCAGGGTCTCGGCGTGGCCGTCGGCGAAGAGGAAGTTGGCCGTCTGTGTCCTCGCCGTGTCGGTAGCGGGGAGCGGCGTAGTTGATGCCATCTTTGTCGGTGCCGGGATCGACGGGCTGGTTGGCTTTGCTTTCGCTGCGGTCGGAGATGCCGGGCTGCTTGAACATGTAGGGTTGGACCTTCCCGGTGTCGCGCTGACAGGCGTCCGCCAGCAGGATCGTGGAGGAGGGACGCTGGACCCGCATCATGCTCGGGAGCTGCTCGGCGCTGCTGTATTTGGCGTCAGGCATGACGTTGGGGTTCACCGTGTAGGCGAGTTCGTGCTCGGCGGTTCTGATGGTTTTTGCCGGACAATCAAAGACCCCGCCGAGATCGCGGGCCCATTTGACGTCCTGTCTGTCCTGACCGAGATACGGCGCGATGGCGTCCGTCCAGTAGGCGTAGGGGCCGGATTTGAACGAACCCGCCGGATAAGTCTGGTTGTCGGCGACGTAAAGCGTGACGCCAACGCCGAGCTGCCGCTGATTCGAGAGGCAGGCCGCGTCCTTGCTTTTGGCCATCGTGCCGGAAAGCATGGAGAAACTGAGTGCCGCCAGGGTGCCGAGGATCCCGACGACGACGAGGATTTCGA
Organism: uncultured Verrucomicrobiae bacterium; assembly: GCA_963832325.1. Lineage (GTDB taxonomy): Bacteria > Verrucomicrobiota > Verrucomicrobiia > Chthoniobacterales > JAATET01 > CAVVKW01. Next base: position 256,302 of record CAWHTR010000002.1, read on the forward strand.
TGAGGGTGAATGCGTGGTGGCTGGCGCTCGCTGGTCGCCGGCCGCCTGGGGAGGAGGGGACTTTCATGATGACTAACGAAACACTCGTTCCTCGGCGGTGCTTCGGCAAACGTTCGGTCGTTTTACGTTAAACGAAGATCGACGGCCTTACGCGTTCCGGCGACTTCGGGCCTCTGCCGGTCATTATGGAGTCAGATCCTGGTAGTAGATGTCGCGGAACTTGACCTTCTCCGCCGACGGGACGGTCGGGTCGGGGTCGACGTAGCGCTCGACGATGGCGTGCAGTCGCTTGGTGGCAGCGACGGTCAGGTCGCCGGCGGGTGTCTGCTTGAGCGTCTCGCCGATCGAATAAACCCCGAAGACGTTTCCCCGGGTCGTGAGCAGGCTGGCGACGTCGCGGATGAGCTGTTCGCTCTTCTCGCCACCGTCCGCGATCCCGGCGATTTCAACGATTTCGCCGGGGGAATCGAAGACGCCCGCGTAGCCGTATTCCTTCCCGGCGGGAATCCCCGGTCCTCCGGTCGAGAGCATGTGTTCCAAGACGTTGCGCGCGAGCTGGTCGGCGGTCGCCGCGTCAACGACTTTGCTTTGGTCGGTGGAATCGGTCCGCGCGTCGCGGAAGACGGCGGCCAGCGGAGCCGGGCGGGTGATCGGAAATGGGGTGATTCGCGCGTTGACGTTCACGCGTCCCGCTCCCGACGTCCCGTGGGGAAAGTAGAGTTCTTCGGCTTTGCTCGGAAGAGTGGGGTTTGCGGGGTCCCTGGGGACCTTCACCGGCGCGGCGAACAGATCCACGAACGCCCAGTCCGGGACCTCTGAGCCGGCGGGCGCCGTGCTTGGCTGTAGACGAATCGTCCGCCACGGGACGCTGGCGACGTTCGTTTGGTAGTGGGCTCCGGTGTGGATCAAGCCGAGTTCACCGGGTGATTGGACCTGGCCGTCCGGGTTCGTCGCGCTGCCCTTGGGGGCCGGCATTTGGAGACTGGCCGCGGAGATTTTCCCGTCGATATCCGTATCCTGCGCCGGGGAGGTGGTGCTGGAAAGTTGGCCGACCATTTCCGTGAGGCGACCGTTGACGCTGCCGAGCGTGTTGGTCGATCGGATCGTTCCCCAGTCCGCTATGAGGTATTCGAGCCGGGGATCGTTCGTTTCGAACGAGCTGATGGCGGGAATGCCGGTTTCTCCGGGATCCGGGATGTTGGCGTTGATAGGATAGTCGAGGTAGGTCGAGGGATTTCCTCGCGTCGACCCCACGTTTGGCGCGAACGCGATCCGGGGCGGCGAGCTTTCGTCGATGAGATCGTTGTCGTCCGCGTCGGTGCCGATGAACAAGATGGTCTTCAAACCGACGTTCGGCGTGGCCGATCGGGGAGTATCGCGGTAAAAGACGTGACTGAGGACGGCGTAGTCGCCGGCGAGTAGCGTCGGGTCGCCCGTCACGATATTGGCGGCGCGCACCCGAAAGAATCTCCCATTTTTCGAGGTCGTCCGATTCCCTTTGAAGTCATCGTATCTCACGGCGGCATCAATCGACCGGGCCGTTTCGTCGTAATAGCAGAAGAGGAGTTTGCCGGGTTCCGGTTCCAGAAGATTGACCGACTCGAGGCCATAGTTTTCTGGAAGGAAGACTTCGACGTAAAACCGGGCTTTGTATTTGCCCGCGTTCGGTCCGGAGGCTTCCGGCGTCTCGGAAAGCCACATCGCCTGCTCCGTGATCAACAGACGGCGGGTCTGGCCGATGAAGGTCTCCGCACTCCCGCTGGATTTCTTTATCTCCACCCTGCCGTTCTCGATGATGGCTCGAGTGGGTTCGACGAACGGTTTCTCGGACTCCGCACTGCGGACGTAGTCGACGATGTTGATCGCAAACTGCGCGAGACGAAGGTCAGCCTGCGGATCTCCGGGGAAATACTTCTCCTTCAGGGATCTTCCGGGGGCCATTGGCCAGTTGGTCTCTTTGAGGTATTCGATCAGGGTGTCGATCGTCGCGTTGTATTTGTCAAAGTCGAGCGAGTCCAGGAACCCCGGGTCGGCTTCCTGATCATTCAAAATGTCCAAAAAAGAGCGTTCGCCCGCGAGGTCTTTCTTGGTCGTCAGAACGAACCGGTCTTCGTTGAAGAAGGTCGTCCCGGGATCGTTGGCGTAGTGGGTAAGGTTGAATTTCTGAGTGGTCAGCGCGTCCAAAAATCCTGCGGGCACGGCGTTGTCGAACGCCACTCGACGGACGTTTCGCGGGGTGTCGAAGGCCACGCGTTCCAGCGCGGCGTATTCGTCGAGCGAAGGTGCCGTCGGCGCGCCAGGCACGTCGTAGAAGTGAATCGCTCGCGCCATGTCCTCGCCCACCGCGAGGTTGGTCGGCGAGAGCAGCGCCGCGAGGCCGACTTTGGTCGGATGGCTGATGGAATGCGGGTTCGCGTCGTCGCGCGTCCACGCGACGTTGTAGTTCACCTTGCTGCTCTCGTCGTCGGTCCAGTAGGCGTAGCGCCCGACGAGCGGATTGTCGGTGTTGGTCGTGCTGGGCGTCGCCGAGGTGTCGAGGGTGCCGTCCATTCGAACGTAAATCCATTGGGCCTTAAGCTGCGCGACGTTCCCCGAGGCATCGGGGCTCTCGGTGACGAGGTGGGACGCGGGAGTCTGGAAGGTCAACGCGTTGAGATCGGGCGCGGCGAAGGTTGGGTTCGTGGACGCCGTCGCCAGACCGGAAGAGAGCGGCACTTCCTGTTGAAGAATTTTCCGGGCATCCGGTTCGCCGCCGCCAGTGGCGGCACCGGCGATCAGCCGCCCGGGCTGGCTGATCCAATTGCGCTCGGGATCCGCCGTGGTCTCGCGGATGGCCGCGACCGCTTGGTCGATCCCCGACTGGGCCAGCAGCGTGGCCTGCGTGCCGTCGAAATGACTCCGCGCCGAAACCCGCTCGACCCGGACGCTCTCGGAGAATCCGACGATGATGATGGTCAGGATCACCAGCACCGCCAGGGTGATGAGAAGCGCGGAGCCGGCTTCTTGCCGGCGGGAGGATTGGATTTGAATTTTCATCGCGAATTTCTCAGGAAAACCCTGGTGGTGTAGGCCCGGAGGCCCGGGCGGATGGCTTCGAGACCAGCGTTGGTCTGAACGTCGTCGACGAACTCCGCCGCCGTCTCCGACTGACCCGTTTCGGCGATGATGTTGGCCTTGAGCGCCGCGTCGATCCGTTGCGCGTAACGTGCATCGACGAGCGCGAGACTGATCTCGACCACGGCCGGAAGGGCGCAGGCTGGTTTGATGACGGTCTGCCCGGACGCGTCCGCGTAGCGGTAACCGCGACGCGAATCGAACCCGTCCGAGAAGCTCGCGCCGGACGCATCCTGCGTGATCGGATTGCCTTCGGAATCCAGGCAACGAACCCAGAATCCAACGACGTTCTCAGCGAAGAGTCCGCGGTAATCGTTCGCCGCGTCGGCGGGACAAGCCGCCTCGAGAATCGCCGCGTTGATCCAATCGGTCGGGGCGTCGTAGATCCGGAAATTCGGATCGGTCGTGACCACGCCCGCCGGGGACGTTTGCGTGAGACTCGCGAAGAAGCGCCTGAGTTGAGGCTCCAGACCGTCCCACGCAACGAAGTAGCCGACTTCGGCGACGTCGCCAAATTCCGAAGTCGTGGCCACCGGAGCCTGCCAGAAGATCGAGTCGCTATTCTCATACTCAGCCGGAAGTGGTGGGTTCACGACGAACTGGAGACCGGTGAGGTTGTCGATCTGGATGGGCAGCAGCGCGCCCTGCAATTCCTTGCGCATCAAGTCCGAGATCGCCCGCCCGCTTTGGTTGCGCCGAGACCTGCCCTCACCCTCCATCCAGGCTTGAGAGACTCGATCCGTCATCGATGCCAGCAACACGACAAGTAGCGCCAGAACCACGAGCGACACGAGGATCTCGAGGAGCGTGAAACCGCGCCGACCGTAACCCGAACACCGCAGCCGGAACGGATCAATAATTGGCAATCGTCGCATAGCTCGTTCGCGCTTCTCCCGTCGCGGTTTCAATCGTGATCTTGATCCCGACCAGGCTGACGGGCGTGCCACTGGCGGAAATCTCTTCCACCCGGCATTCGTAGGATGCCGTGTTCCCCAAAGCGACGGGTGCCGCCTCCTGATCGAAGGCGAAAACCCGGCCGGTGCCCGCCAGCGAAGTCCGCATTTCGTCGAATGGTTCCGCCCGCAATCCATCGACAATCTGGCTGAGGATCGCCGCCGCCGACGTGTCTTCGGACGCTTCCCGACTGCCTTGCAAAGAGACCGACAGAAGACCAATGATCGCGATGATGGCGACCGAGGTGATCCCGAGCGCCAGGACGACCTCGATCAGGCTGAACGCTCTGCGGTTCGCGATTCGCATCGGATCACGGGCGATCAACCTTCACCCTCCCGGTGGCGGAGATCAGGGCGAGTTTGTAGTAGTTCTCGGGAGTCCCATCGGACCCGGGACGCGTGTAGGTGGGCGATCCGGATCCACTCGCCCAACTCCCTTCCACCAAACGCAATCCCGCCGCGCCTCCGCCGAGAACCGCGCCATTCGGTTGGAAAATCACGTAGCGGAACGAGTCCGAGCGTTCGCCGGCGCGCTCCGGCAACTGGGAGGGCAGCGAGGGCATCAACTTCGTCCCGGAGTCGGTGAAGCTGGATCCCGAATCAACGATGATGCCCTCGGGAAGGATCTCCCATTTTGAAACCTGCTTCCAATCGGTGGCGGTCAAGGCCGCGCCGTCGTTGCGCGGGCGGGCCGCGAGGACCACAAAAGCCTGGTTCCGATCCGGACTCGCGGAATCCGTCGCCATCGCCACCGCCGTCATGGCCCCTTGCGACGTGGCGTGCTGTCGCGCCTGCTCCAGAATCCCTGCGACCCGGTTGCCCGCGGCCGCGAGTGAGGTCGACCGTCCGAAATTATTGAAAGCCATTCCCGCTATCCCCAACATGAGCGCAACCACCGCCATCACCACGAGAAGTTCGACGAGGCTGAACGCCAGGGTGCTCGAACGTCGGTGGAGGAAAAGGGGGTAACGATTCATGGAGGGTCAACCACCTTCCATGGCCCTCCGTGCCATCGCAAACGGCCTTCCGTTTTACGTTAAACGACCCGATCGCTGGGCGATGAGCTCAGACCAGCTCGGACAAACGCCGCGCATCCGGTCGGAGAGTCACCAGATCGCCAATTGCGATTTCGCGGCCCGAGGCCATGCTTTCGTTGCCAGCAATCCCGACGAGGATCGAGGCCGCGCCCTGCTCGTGCCCGGCGGATCGGCCGAAGGGGTCAGTCGGCGGGTGGGCGGCGAAGATTTGCTCCTGGAGCAGGACGTCGCCGCCGCCGTGGCCGCCTTCGCCGGCGCGCACGGAGACGTCGTAGGCGGGTTTGAAATGCGGGAAGACGCGGAGGCGGTGATCGCCCCCGTGGGCGTGCTCGTTGGCCGGAACCGTGCGACCTTCGTCGTCGACGAGGTGGGCACCGTGGTCTTCCTCGTATTCCAACCGTCCACGGTCGCCGGTGAACGTGACGCGGAATCCCTCGCGGGGGCTGAAAGCGTTGAGCGTGTAGTTGAGCAGCGCGCCGTCGCGGTAGCGCACCATGACGTTCATCACGTCTTCGATGCTGATGCCTTCGCGGAAGACGTTCTGGTCGCGCAGGTAGCCGGTTTCGGATTCCGCATCGAGGTAAAGGCCTTCCTCGTAGCCGGGATCCTCCCAGATCGACTGGCCGATCCGGTAGGCGAAGGGATCTTTCGCGGCGGGGCGATCGTGGTAGCGGGCGTATTCGGTGAGGTCGGCGTCTCCCCGGCGCAGGGCGTTTTGCTTGCCGTAAAAACACAGGCCGCCCCGCGCGAAAACGCGGTCGGGAATGCCGTCGATCCACCAGTTCACGAGGTCGAAGTGGTGGGTGGACTTGTGGACGAGCAGCCCGCCGGAATCCGCCTTGTTCGAGTGCCAGCGGCGGAAGTAATCCGCGCCGTGGCTGGTATTGAGAAGGTATTCGAGATTGACCTGACAGATCCGTCCGATGACGCCGCCGGAGAGGAGTTCCTTCACCTTCGTCGCGCCGGGGGCCCAGCGGTAGTTGAAGGCGACACGCACGGAGCGTCCGGTCCTCTCGACGGCGTCGAGAATCCGGGCGCACTTGTGGGCGTCGATGGTCATCGGTTTCTCGGTCACTACGTCGCAGCCGGCCTCCAGGGCACGGACAATCCACGTGTCGTGCTCCCGGTCGATCGTGCAGACCACGACCTGGTCCGGACGGGTTTCCCGCAGCATGTCCGCGAATTGTTCGTCCGAATAGATCGGCACACCGGCTTGGCCGAATTTCTCGTCAATGCGCTTCTGGTGGAAGGCGGCGCGAACGAAACTCGGATCACACAGCCCGACAACCTCCGCCTCGTCGCGGAAGCGTTCCATCGCGGGATCGATGAACATGCGCACCCGACCACCCGTGCCGACGTAGGCAAAGCGCGTGCGAGCGGGTGCGGCGATTGTCGTGGCTAACGCGGTTGGAGATTCCTCGGTAATCATGGTGTTGTCGAAGGTAGGAAAGAGAATCGCCCGGTCAGGAGGAATCCCGACCGGGCGATCCGCAGTTGCGTTTCCCCAAAGATTGGAAGTCCGACGGGTCAGGCGCGAGTGGCGCGACGGCGTCGCGCCAAGATGAGTCCGGTCAACCCTGCACCGATGAGTAGAGCGGTCGTGCTTGGCTCCGGAACTGCGGCGATGTCGATATTGCTAACCGTAAATGCGGCACCGGTTGCAGTAGCAGAGCTGTGCAATCCAAACTTGAGTGTGTTGAAGCCATCAAAGTTGGTTGCGCTGCCGCCGGAAAGGAGCGTGTTGTTTTGGATCGGGGTCCCGTCGAGACTAAGGATCGCCTGCACTTCGCCAAAAGCATCGGAATCAGGTCCATCGATGACCCGAGTTAATTGCAGTGAAATCGCGTACGAGGTTCCATTGTTGAGCAACCCGCCTCCCGTCACGCTGATATTCTCACCTCGGTCAGTGCCGGAGGAGCGATCAAGCAGCGTATCGGCGTCGGCTCCGCCAGCATAATCGGTTAGGAAGGCATGGCTGCTGTTGCCCGTGTTTGTCCCCGACGTTCCGCCATCTGTGCCGATTGCGGCGACGATCGACGAATAGTCAGAAGGGAAGCCGGCTGCTGCGATTGTGCCCGTCTGCTGAGTAGCTGAGTTATTGTCCGACAGCGAAACCCTAAATCCGTTGAACTGGCCGCCGACATTATTGAGTGTTAAATTGAAGGTCAGGGTGATCACATCGCCGACGTTTGCCAGCGAGATTGTTGAGAAATTCGCGTAAATTCCGCTCTGACTTGCTAGGTTCGCGGTGTTCGAACTCAAAGTTGCTGAGGTAGCGTTGGATGTCAGTGAGGCGGACGAGCCGGAATCGAAACTTACTGATTGAAAGAAGCTACTTCCAGCGATTGGCGCACAAATGGCCGAAGGAATAGCGAGGAGCGCCGCGGCCGCCAGGGAGAATATAGGGAGTGAGGGGATTCGGATTTTCATTTCCCGCCAACCTAGGCGGAGAAACCCCTATCTCAACCCGGTCGTCACTTGACGTTGAGCTAGCGGCCCTTCGCTCGCTTCCCGGCACCCTTTGATCCGTTGAAGGTCTGCAATTCCCGCCAGCGGCCTTTGACCAATGTGGTTTTGGGATTGGCCGGGATACCGCGTTGGCGGAGGTGGAGTTGGGCGATGACCGTGTCGACGGCGGTGGCGCCGATCTCCTCCGGGAGCTGATCCATGCCGGAAGGCCAGGTGCCGGAGAATCCCCACTCGAAGCGGTCCAGAAGCTCGGGACCGCCGCAGTCGAGGCGAACGTGTCCGACGTCGCGCGGCGCCTGGAGGCCCATCTCGGCCAGCCATTGCAGCACGGGACATTCGTTGGCGATGATGACTTCCGGGGAGTGAAGGGAGAACCAGGCCTGGAAATCCTCGCGGCTGATCTCGGTTTCCATCAGGAGCGGCACGCGGTCGGCTTTCGGCACGCTCAATTGGTCTACGAGGAATGCGCCCGTCCACTCGTGGGACATGCGGAGGTCGGTGCCGTGACTCTCGATGAATCCGATACGTCTGACCCCGGCGAGACGGATCTGCCGGAGGGCTTCGGTGAAATTGTAGGCGTGGGCGCTTTCGATGCGGTGAAGGTCGGGGCAGACGAGGGAATGTCCGACGGCGGCGACCGAGAAGTGGTCCCAGTCGAAATCGACGGTCGTCGTCCCGTCGGGGAGCGGGGCGACGAGCGCGGCTTCGATGCCGCGGGACTGGAGGATGGAGGTCGCGCGGCGGGCGTTCATCTTTGGAGCGCGGAGCCAGAACGGCTCGAGTTTGTAGCCGAGAGATTCGGCCCGGGCGGTCGCGCCAGCGAAGAGCCGCTTCTCCCGCAGCCAGATGTGCCAGCCTTCCTCGGTCGGCCAAGCGGTGAGCCAGGCGATGGTTGCCTGATAGGAGGCGGAGCGCTCGAGCCGGAGGTGGGCCATCAATTTTGACACGTCCGGATCGGGGGAGAAGCCGAGTTCTTCCGCGATTTTCCGTACCCGCTCGATCGTGTGATTCGGGATTGAGGCGTCGTTGCGAAGAGCCAACGAAACGGCGGCGCGGGATAATCCGACGCGCTCGGCGATGTCGCGGAGGGTGATGCGGCCTTTCTTCATGGGGGACAGGCGGCCTCGCGCTGGGACGGCACCCCGCTCAGTGCACGGCTGACGCGGAGCGGAGTGCCGGAGCGTTCGAAGCCGCGCTTGCAGCCATCATGGCGGCCAATTGCGGAGAGTCAAACGTTCGCGCCGTCACGGTGACGAGGTGCTTCGGCTCGGGCAGGGCGGCGCGGCTGGACCACGAATCCCACGAAAATGCGGGATCACCGTGCAGGCGGGCCGTCTCGCGGGCCAGCGTCAAAGATCGAATCGTTTCCTCGACGTTTGTGAGCCAATCGCCGCAGTGGAAATGCTCCCACCGTCCGACGTCGCCGATGGTCAGAGCGTCGCGAGCCGAGATTGCGTGATCGAGGGCGGCGTTCAGGACAACGAAGGCGGATTCGAAATCCCCGTCGAGAAAGGATCGGAGACCGCGGAGCGCCTCGGCGAATCCCACGAACGTCGCGCTCTTGAAGAGGCAGTGCATCTGAAGATCCCGCTGAAAAAACGTCGCCGCATTGCCCGAGAGATTGCGTCCGGCCTCCAGCGCCTTCGACCGCACGGCGATCCAATCGGAAATCGTCGGTTCGACGCATCCTGCGAGGTGGTTCAGCAGCGCGGGTAGGTCGTCGGGCACTTCGTCGAGAAACGACAGGTGCGCCGGCAGGTCGCGGTTGGTGAGAGTGGAGCGGATCAAGGCTCGCAGCAGAATGTGGCCGGCCATTTCGCCCATGCGGGAATCCGGGAACGGCCCGAAAACTGGGTGGGCTCGGAAGTAAGCCTCCTCCAATTCGACGACGGATTCCCAGCACGCGGGACAACGTGATTTCCACCAATCGCGGGACGCGGAGCGGCAAAGCGCGGTCGTGTCCACGCCGGCGGGGTCGGCTTCCAGGACTCGGCGGAAGAGCTCGATCTGGGCGAGGAAGGGGCGCACGTTGCTCACGTTGACGAGCGCGAAGTCGATCCGGGCGCGGCGCTGAAGCTCCCCGATCTGATCCGCGATGACCGCCGGGGCGATCCAGGGCGTCAATTTTCCCGCGACCTGCACGTCGTAAAAGCTCAGGTGGTAGTAAAGGCCGTGGGTGGCCGTCGAGGCTTCCTCGGCGTTGGGGAGGGCGAGCAATTCGGGATTTTCCTCCCCGAGATTGCGCCGACGTCGCAGGCCGCCGAATCCATTGTCCGCCCAAATGAGAATGACGTCCGGGTCGAGCCGCAGGTGGCCGCTCCGGTAGAGGTCCATGCTCTCCGAATAGAGGTAGTAGGCAAAGTGCTGAGGCTCGCTGAAACTCGATTCGACGAGGGTCCGTTGCTCGCGAGCCATGTCGGAAATGAGCGCCCCGAGCGCGGCCGGGTCCGCGTAGCGTGCGTCTTCGTGGGCGAACGTCTTGTCGCCCTGGCCGCGCAGTCCGAGCGTCCAGACGACCTTGCGATGAGCGGCGAGCCGGACCGCGTCCTCGTAGAGACCAAAAAGCTGCGGCTTGCACTCGGGGTAGTGCATCGGCTGACCGGGGAAGGCGTTGCCGAAGAGCTCGGCGCCGAGGGGTTCCGCGTGGTGCTGGCCGATCCAGAGTCCGTAATCAGCCGCGAGATCGAGTTGGAAGGCGTCCGGCGAGATGCCCGTGCCGGGAATCACGAGATTGTATCCGGCCCGGAGGATTGACTCGAAGAGACCCCGCCAGACGTCCTCCTGGATGACCAGGCTATCGTCCAGACCGAGCAGGCAATCCTCGTCGTTGATGAACCAGCCCCGCCAGCGCGTCGTGGCGGCAGGCTGCTCGGTGTCGTCGGATACGGTGATCCGGGCGCGAGGTTCGGGCACCGATTCGGTCCAGAAATCGAACGCGTCGGTGCCGAGGATGCGTTGGCTGATCGCGTGAATGGCATAGACGCAGCCGAGTTCGCCACCGGAGAACACGTCGAGTGCGTTGCTCGCCCGATCGAGCCCAACGCGGAAGCTCTCCTCCGGCTGATCGGTCGCGAACGGGCGGAGGCGGATCTGGTTGTTCCGAACCGCGCCGTCCCTCCCGAGCGGCGCTGAGAAGACGGTCAACCAATCGCGCTGCAACCGCTCCACGGCCAGCTGGATCGGGCGGTTGCTGAATGCCGAATGCAGCGAGAAGTCTCCCGAGAGTGAAACGCTCACGGTAACGGCTGTTCGCCGAAATCCGACGTGACGACGAGTTCGAACTGGAAGTCTTCGCGGTCCGGATGACGCGGTTGAAATTTCGCCCAGCGGCACGCGCACCCCGCGAGTTCCGGCGCGACGTGCGGGATCTGACCGTTCAAAATCGGGTCCTTGGTGGCGACCAGAAATTCCTGCAGTCGCCGGGCGAGATCCGCCTCGACGGTTGCCACCTCGGATTGGCCGGCGAGGTTCGTGAGTTCGTCGGGATCGGACTCGAGATCAAAGAGTTCGATTTCCGGGCGCGGTTGGGCGAAGTGGCGGGTGACGTACTCGGCGCCGAAGCGGGCCGCGTAGGGACCGGAAATTTGGACCGGCCAGCCGGGCAGAAAGTTGCGGATCAATTTCCACCGGTCTGTCCGGATGCAGCGCATCGGGTCGTATTCGCCGCTGTGATACGTCATTTGGGCGAAGACGGTATCGCGGGTCACCCCCTCGCCAGTGGTCAGACGTTGCCAGAGCGACTGGCCCTGGCAGGCAGCGGGGATCGGCAGGCCGAGCGCCGTCAGGATCGTGGGTGCGAGGTCGAGGTGGCTCGTGAGCGAGCCGATCCGGGAGCCCGCGGGGATCGCACCCGGCAGGCGCATCAGGAGCGCGCACTTGAGTCCGGGATCGTAGAGCGTCGCCTTCGCGCGCGGCATCTCAGGGCCGTGGTCGGTGGTGAAGAAGATCAGGCTGTTGTCCTTGAGCCCGCCCGGTCCAGTGCCTCGAGGATGCGACCGACCGCCGCGTCGGCCTGCTCGATCCGATAGCAAAACGTCGCGAGATCCTTGCGGGTGGCGAGGTCATCGGGAAGGTAGGCTGGCACGTCGAGTTGATCGACGACGGCGGGGTCGTAATCGTTGGCGTAGAGCCGATGCACGTCGGAGAATCCCACCGAGAGGAAAAACGGCGCCGCCCGCAGGCGTTCAGCGTCCGCGTCGATCCGCGCAACGGCGGCGTCGGCGACGAGGTTGGATTTGGTCTCGAGCGTCCAGCGCTCGTCGTAGGAAAACGTGATCTCGCTGGTGTGTTCGACGTCCTTTCGCGGCCAAGCGTCACGGGCGTCGTGGCGTTCGTGTTGCAGGCCGCAAAGAATCGAGCGGGTGCCGTGGCCGCGCAGGACGGTGGGCAGGTCGTCGACGCCGTCGGCGTATTTCCACCCCCGGTGGGTGAGTCCCAGGATGCCGTGCTGGGCGGAGTATTGCCCCGTCATCAAGCTCGCCCGGCTCGGCGAGCATTGCGGCGCGGTGCAAAAATGCTGATCGAAGATCGCACCCTCTGCGGCGAGGCGGTCGAGGTGCGGCGTGCGGACTCCCGCGCGCCCGTAGCAACCGAGCCAGTCGCCAAGGTCGTGCCAGATGAACTCGATGAGATTCGGCTGACTCATTCCGTCGCGTCCGGCGTCGCCTCGGGCTGAGGAGTTACGGGCACCGAGCCGCGGAGGAACGTCACGGAATGCGGCGGCAGCACCATCTTGTCGCTCAGGGAATCAATCTCGGATTCCTCCAGGCCGGTCTCCGAGATGCGCGCCATTTTCCACGGTGAAGTGCTGGCAGGGGTCTGAACTTGCAGCGAATTTTCGACGGTCGTGCGATTGATCACGAGGAGGCCCGCGTTGCCATCCTTCTTCGCGGCGAAGACCACCACTTTCTCTGGATCGCTGGATTCGACGGCGACCGCGTCTCCCTTCATCCAAGAATTGACGTAGTGAAAAACGTGCGCCGCGGGACGGAGTTCGTATTCCTTCGACATCTTGCCGTAGACGCCGTCGCGCTCGTTCCAGGCGTTGCTGACGTCGAGCTGGTGGGTTGCGAATTCCACGAAGCAGAGCGCGTCGAAGACGGCTCCTTTGTGATTGATCATACGGGGTTCGCGGGTCTCCCAGGTCCAGCTGATGGCGTATTCGTTGAGGTGGATGGGGACGTGGCGGTCGGGACTGACCTCGTCGAGCATGGCGCGGAGTTCGCTGATGTGATCGCCGAGCTTCCGGGTCTTATTGTAGATGCTGGCGTCGGATTCGGTCAGCTTGCCGCTGGCGTAGCCGTGGACGGAGAGGAAATCGAGATCTGGAAGCGTGGCGGTGGCGAAGCGGCGGAGTTCGTCGACGTAATCAGGGCGCATCGCGGCGGGACCGCCGGTCTGGATCGACGAGTCGACGGCCTTCATGGCTTTCGCGCAGAGGTTGTAGATGCGGGTGAGTTCGTCGAGTCGGTCGGGCTCGCCATTTCTCTCCAGATCAACCCAGTAGAGGCCGTCGCGTTCGTTAGTGATCTCGAAATACGGGATCGCGAAGTCGTGATCGACGTTCGTGATGCGGACGAGGTCGGCGCAGAAGGCGGCGTAGGCATCGAACTGGTCGGCGTCGAGAAACTTGTCGCCGTCGGTGTCCATCCACGCCGGCCAACTCGGGATGGTGATGACTTTTTCGACGCCCTCGGGCCGCCACGCGGAGAGGGCGGCGGTAACTTTTTCCTCATCCCACCGTTTGCCCGCGACGTCGACCCAGCCGACGCCCTTCGCGGTCGAGTCGTCGATCATGTTCGTGTTGTGGTAGCGAACGATGGGTAGATTCAGGTAGGCGAGACCCTCCTGGTAAGCGGGGTCCTCGGCGACGGCGGGGTCGAAACCAGCGAAGATCGCGACCGAGAACGTGCCGGGCGGGATGGGGGATTGGACTTGGTTCCACGCGATGTTCGCGGTTGCAGCAACGGGCTTCTCCTCGATGGCGGCGGCCTCGCCGGCGAGCGCCGCCGTTTCCTCGGTGGCGGCTCCGGCTTCGCGCTTGGGCTTCGCCTTGGTCAAGTTTGCGTTCGGGGCGGTTGCTCCGGGTGGGAGGAAGTCGGGATCGGCCGAGATGACGACGGCGTCGAGGCCCGCGCCCGGTTCGGCGTTGGGTTGGCGGATGAGAACGATGGCCTCGCCAAGTTCGTCGCGGCGGTAGGTGCCGAAGCAGCGCCAAGTCCACTCGGCTTCGGGCCAATTGAAGAGCCACTTGATCTCGCTCTGCTTGCCACCCGGAGCCTGGGATTTGAGGCAAATGCCGTGGCCGCGACCGCGCGCCCAGATGGTGAAGGTGTCGCCGTCGGCGGGAAGAGCTTGGGAGAAGAGTGGGCGGTAATCGCCGGGTTGGGCGACGTAGGAGCCGCCGAGGGCGTCGGGATCGGCGGTGATCTCCGCTCCGCCGGGAAGCTGGAGGCTCTCGGCCTGGGTGACGTCCGCAGCTCGGAGTCCGCTGCCGCCCGTGATGAGCGCGCAGCCGATGATCAGACCGGCGAGATGCCGGGTATTCGGGCTGCTCACTGCTCGGAAAGTTCTTCGGCGGCGCCGGCGAGGGTCGGATCGAACTCGGCGTCCGGCGCGAGGATGACGGCGTCCAGGCCGGCGATTTCAATCGGGTCCTTGCCGCGGATGATGACGATCTCGGAACCCAGCTGCTCGGCCGTGAAGCGGCCGAAAGACTTCCAGGTCCAGTCGTCCCCCGGCTTCCAGACCCACTTGAGTTCCTTTTGCGAGGCGCCTGGTGTCGGTGCTGCTTTGAGTTGGAGCGCGACGCCGCGGCCGCGCATCCACACGGTGTATTCTGGCGCGTCGGTCGGGGTCGCCATTTTGAAGACGGGATTGTATTCCTTCGGGTGCATCGTGTAGGAGGTGCCAAAAGCGGCGCCGTCTTCGAGGACCTTCGCGCCCGTTGTGTCGGCGGTGCTTTCCGCCTCGACGAAGATGGCACCGGTCGGGTCCTGGGCTTGAAGTGCGGGGGTGGCCACTGCGAAGACGGTGGCGAAACCGAGGGAGAGGAGGGTGGTGTTTTTCATGAGAGGGGCGTGAAATTAATAGTTAATCTGGAGGTGCTTGTAGAGAAGGTCACCCTTCTTGATGCTGGCGGCGTGGCCGTCGGCGAACAGAAAGTTTGCGGCGGTGTCGTTCACGTGGCGGTAGCGGACCCCCGCGAAATTGATCCCGTCTTGGTCTGCGCCCGGCGGAACCGGATTCTCTGCTTGGCCCTCGTTGCGGTCGTAGATGCCGGGTTGGCTGAACATGAACGGCTTCACGTAGCCTTTCGAATTCAGTTGGCAGGCGTCGGCGAGAATGATGGTCGAGGACGGACGTTGGATTTTCATCATATGCAACGAGGGCCGGTCCTTCTTGTTGGCGTTATCCAACATCACGTTGGGATTTGCCGTGTAGGCCATTTCGGGCTGGGCGGTCAGCACGGTCTTTGACGGGCAGTCGAAGATCTTCGTGAGGCCGTCGGCTCCCCGCACGCCATCCTTCCCGAGATAGGGCTGAACGGCGTCAGTCCAGTGCCGGTAGGGACCGCTGTGAAAGGTTCCAGCTGGATACTGCTGGTTTTCGGCCACGTAGAGCTGCGTCCCGATGCCAAGTTGGCGCAGGTTGGACAGGCAAGCGGCATCCTTCGCTTTGGCCGCTGAGCCGGAAAGCATGGAAAACGCGAGCGCGGCGAGTGTGCTGATGATGCCAAGGACAACGAGGATCTCGATGAGCGTGAAGGCGTGGCGGTGCGAAGAGGGACGGTGGGGGAGGGCTAGGTTCATGGGAAAGTCCCAGAAGTTGCCCCAGTCCCCTCGGAGACTCAAATTGCGCTCAACTTGACGTTAAGTCAGCGCTCGCCCATGGGGAGACGGTCAGAGAGATTGCTTGGGGTAACTGCCGAGGATCTTGACGGCGCGGCACTGGCGGGAGAGTTCGCGGAGGACTTCGTCGAAGCCTTCGTCGCGGGAGTGTCCGTCGACTTCGACGAAGAAGAAAACGTCGTTACTGCCGCGCGAGGCGGGGCGGCTGGCGAAGTGGGCGAGGTTGAGCGCGGCGTCGCGGAAGGGTTCCAAGGCGTCGACGAGGGCACCGGGACGGTCTTCGACGCGGAGGAGGAGAGTGGTGCGATCGCTGCCGGTGATGGCCGTACCGGTGCGGGCGAGGACGAGGTAGCGGGAGGCGTTGTCGCTGTGGTCCTCGGAGCCGTCGGGGGTCGAGCGGATTTCGCCGCAGATGGTGAGTTCCGTCTGGGTGAGAGCGTCGAGGGTGGGTTTGACGGCACCGTGGTTGGATTCTTCGATGGGGACAACAACGCAATCCGCCTCGCCGCGGGCCGTGGCGGAGAAGGCGTCCTGAACTTCGGCGAAAAACCCGTAGTCGACGCTGGAACCGAACTTCGCGCGGGCGGCGAGGTGGGTTGGGCCGCCCTCCGTGCCGGCGCAAGCGATGACAACGTCTTTTTCGAGCGCGAGTGAAGCCGACATGATCTCGCGGTAAATAGCGCGGATGGCGATGGGCGGGAGTGGGCCGACGCTGCGTTCGACGAGGCTGCGGAGGAGAGTGATCTCGCGCTCGGGCGCGTAAATCGGGAGGCCGTCGCGGTGTTTGATCTCGCCGACGGCGAGTGCCAAGGTGGCGCGTTCGTTGAGGAGCCGGAGTAGCTCGGTATCGATGGCGTCGATTTGATCGCGGATGTCGGTAAGTTCGCTCATTGGGGTGTTTCGGCGGGCGGGGCCGGTTCGGACGGGGATTCGACCGGGTCCTTGGGAGATTCTTCGGAGGGCGGAGTGGGTTCGTCGTCGGTGATCTTGGGCGGGACCTCTGGGTCGGCGGCATCAGTTGGAGGCGCGGGAGGTTCCGGCGGAGGGTTGGACGGGATTTCTGATTCGGGGGCTTCGCCTTCGAGAATCCGGGTGGGTTCGGGTTCTTGCGCGACGGCGATGGCCGCTTGGCGGAGTTCGGTCGCGTTGGGAAGGTCGTCCAGGTTGCGGAGGCCGAAGTGCTCCATGAAAAACGTGGTCGTTTCGTAGAGAAGCGGGCGTCCGGGGAGTTCGGAGCGGCCAGCGATCCGGATGAGGCCTCGGTCGAGAATGGTGGCCATGACGCCGTCGACGGCAACACCGCGGACGGCCTCGATGTCGGCGCGGGTGCAGGGTTGGCGGTAGGCGATGATGGCGAGGGTCTCGAGGGCGGGGGCGCTGAGGCGGGCCGGTTTGCTCTCCGGAAAGAGCTGGCGAAGCCAGGGGGCGAAGCGGGCGGAGGAGACGAGCTGCCAGCCGCTGGCCGTCTCGCGAACCTCGAAGGCGCGACCGGCTTCGGCGTAGTCGGCGCTCAGCTCGTCGAGCGCTTGAGTCAGATCGTCTTCCTTGGCTTTGGCGAATTCGGCGAGAGCGGGATCGTCAGGCGAGGCGGCGGCGGCGCCGCGGAGGACTGCGCCGATCTCGCGGGCGGAGACGGGTTTTTCTGAAGCGAAAACGAGCGCCTCGACGATGTGCTTGAGGTCGGGCGGGTTCATTCGGCGTCGGTTTCGGCGGGAGCGCCCAGGGCTTCCGGTTTGCCTTCGGTGGGGTCGACCCAGATCTCGCCAAATTGGCCGTCCTGCCGGACGCGGAGTTGTTTCATCCGGATGAGTTCGAGCATGGCGAGGAAGGTGACGACGATCTCCGTGCGGCTGGCGTGCTCGGGAAAGATCTCTTCAAACCGAAGGGAGTGCCCGGCGCGGGTGAGATTGACGAGGTGCTCGATCTTGTCGGAGACGGAGAAATTTTCCGCAAAAATCTCGCGGAGGTCCTCGGTCTTGGCGGCGCGGCGTTTGAGGATATTCTGAAACGCGCGGATGAGGTCGAAGATGCCGACCTCTTCGACGAAGAGGTTCTCCTGGGCGGGAAGGTCGGGTGCGACGGCGATGCGGGGGAAGAGGTTTTCCTGGGCGGCTTCGCGGTCGCGGAGGCGGTTGGCAGCTTCCTTGAATTTTTTGTATTCGATGAGCTGACGGATAAGTTCCCAGCGAGGATCGTCCTCTTCGGCGTCCTCTTCGGCCATCTGTTGGTCGACGGGGAGAAGGGTGCGGCTCTTGATGTAGAGGAGGTTCGCAGCCATGACGATGAACTCGCCGGCCAGCTCGATGTCGAGCATCTGGAAAGCTTCGATGAACTCGAGGTATTGCTTTGTGATGCGCTCGATCGAGATGTCATATATGTCCACCTCATCGCGTTTGATAAGGTAGAGCAACAAATCGAGCGGCCCCTCGAACACGTCGAGCTTGACCTTGTAATCGCCCTCCATTTCCCGTTGTCGTCCGGTGGAGATCAGGCTCGCTTGTAGCCGCGCTTCTTGCCTTCGGCGTCCATCTGGGCGCGATGCTTGCGGGCGCTGTTGAGCTTGGTTTTGCGCTTCCGAAGTTGGCGGGCGAGTTTGTCGGCGGTCTTGTCGATGGCGACGTGGAGGTCGGCGTTCGCGTCGGCGGCGTGGATGTCGGGGCCGGGGACGGCGAGATGGGCTTTGACCTGGAATTTCTTCGTATTCTTCGACTCGTCGTGGAGAAGGACGACGTGGGCGGCGATGATGTCGTCGCTGATGCTTTCGAGGTGTTCGATCTTGTCGGCGACGTGGCGGTGGATCGACGCGGTGAGCGTGAGGTGCCGGGGGCTGAGGTGAATCTGCATCGGGTGATTTTGGATGGCGGGTGGGTGCGGGGCGAGCGAAAATGAGAACCCTCGTGCGAGCGAGGGTGAAATTTACTTCGGCGTGATTCCAATGTAATTGCGGACGCTACCGATTTCGCGGAGGTAAGTGGGCTTGCCGGGGGTGTCGGCCCAGAGCGCGGTCGAGGAGCCGCCGTCGAGGTTGAGAGCTTCGGCGATTTTGAAATCGGGGAAGACGGTTTCGCTCGCGAGGATCCGGCCGGTTTCGGCGAGGGTGACGGGGGAAAAGATGAGGAGCGCCCAGTTTTGCTGGCCATCGGTCGCGATGACGGTCCGGCGGGCGCGGCGTTTTTCGTCCAGACCCACGGTGGGAGTGCCTTCGTTGACGAGATAGGGGCCGCATTGGAGGGCTTCGGTGTCTTTCGCCGAGGAGGTAAAGTCGGCGGACCGGACGAGGCGGGGATGGCCCCCGGTGACGACGAAGATGCCGGCGAGGATTTTCGCACGTTCGAAGCCATTGATCGTGTCGCCCCCGGCGATCTCCAGGCCGACGGGCCGCCAATCGGCGTGGAAGTAGCCTCCGTTCGTGCCGGCGACGAAATCCCCGGCGGTCATGGCCGCGCCGAGAGTTCCCTTGTTTTTGGTGGGGTTGTCGACGACGCGGAAGGCGTAGTTTTTTTCACTGAAGACGACGCCCTGCACCCGAACCGTCTGGTCGTCGCTGGCGGCTTCTCGCTCGACGAGCCGGGCTCCGCCGGGCAGATCGGCGAGCGTTTTTTCAAAATTGAGGACCCAATCGGCGTGCGCGAGTGGTGGGGTGGCGAGTGCGAGGAGGGTGGCGATCCAACGGAGCATGGGGTTGGTTGTAGCCCGCGAGGGGCGGGCGTCAATTCCGGGTCGCTTGACCGGGGTCGGGCTTTCCCGTTTGCTCGGAGCATGAGTCGTAAAGGGATCTTATTGGCGGGCGGGGCCGGGAGTCGGCTCGATCCGCTCACGCGGATCGTCTGCAAGCAATTGCTGCCGGTCTACGACAAGCCGATGATTTATTATCCGCTGAGCACGTTGATGCTGGGCGGGATTCGGGAGATCCTCATCATATCCACGCCGAAGGATCTGCCGATGATCGAGGCGCTGCTCGGCGACGGCTCGCAGCTCGGGCTGAGGCTCGAATACGCGGTGCAGCCCGAGCCGAAAGGGATCGCTCAGGCGTTTCTGATCGGCGAGAAATTCCTCGCCGGGGATGGCGTGGCGCTCGTGCTGGGGGACAATATTTTTCACGGGAATCTGGATTTCTTCCGAAGGGCTCTGGAGCGGGAGACCGGGGGGTGCATCTTCGCTTGTCCGGTGCGAGATCCGGAGCGGTATGGCGTGATCGAGTTCGACGCGGAAGGTCGGGCGATCAGCATCGAAGAGAAGCCGAAGGTGCCGCGAAGCCACTACGCGGTGCCGGGATTGTATTGTTACGACGGGGACGTGGTGGAAATCGCGCGGGGATTGGTGCCATCGGATCGGGGTGAGGTGGAGATCACCGACGTGAACACTACCTACCTCGAGCGCGGGGATTTGCGGGTCGAAGTCGTCGGGCGGGGGTTGGCTTGGCTGGACACCGGGACGCACGAGAGCCTGCTCGAGGCGTCGAATTACATGGCGACGCTCCGGCACCGGCAGGGTGTGATGGTGGCTTGCATTGAGGAGGTGGCGTTCGAGATGGGGTTCATCGATCGCGCGGAGTTGGCGGCGGTGGCGGGGCGACTGCCGCGGAATGATTATCGGAGGTACTTGGAGGGAGTTGGCGTGGTGCCAACGGGGTCGAACTTGTGAGATTGCCGCGGCGGGTCCGAGCAAACCCTGGGTTTGGCTAGCGCCAGAATGCGGCCCAATCTTCGGGGAGGTGGTCGTGTTCGACGGTGGCGGCGATGCGGCCTTCGTTCGCCGGGTCGAAGGTCGTGGTGGTGCCGTAGACCATGATGACATCGGCGCTGCCTTCGCCCCGGAGCGCGTGGGCGACGCCGGGCGGGATGACGACGCCGAGCGTGTTGGGGCCGCGGACATCGTCGCCGTCGATGATGAAGCGCATGCGGCGGCGGTCGAAACCGGTTCGTTCGTCGATGAGGAACATCTCGGCGCGGCCCTGCACGATGAACATGACGTCCCACTGCTCGCGGTCGTAGGGGCGGCGGGTGGCGTCTTCGCTGCTGAGGAGGTCGGTGAGGTACTTGGCGGGATCGACGTTTTCCGGAATGAACGGCGGGTGAATGTGAAAGCCCTTGGCCGTCCCGGCGAACATGCGGGCGGTCGCCCATTGGCGGGGCCAGAGACCGATGCGCCCGAGGATGCCTTCGCCTTCGCGGGCGAATTCGCCGAAGGCTCCGCGGTGACGTTGCGGGTGGATCGGGCGGTGGAAGAGTTCGACGCCGGGGATCCACGCGGCGGCCTCGCGGAGGTGCGGCTCGGCGGCGAGGACCTGGCCGCCCTCGAGTCCCGTTGTCGCTAGGCGGGTCGGAAGGTCTGAGCTGGCGTAGTCGCGGGCGGTGAGAGTGGCTTGGGCCCGTGGACTGAGGCCGCGCCAAAGGAAGGTTTCGCTCATGTTGGGAAGCATTACGGGTTTCGCGGGGGCGGGCGAGTGGGATCTAACCTCGCGGGAGTTGCGCGAGCAAAGTGATCGTGGTCGCGGCGTGGCGGGACTGGGTCCAAGGTTGTCGCCGGGGCTTTGCAAAGTGGCGGGGTTGTGGGTAGAGAGGTCACGTGCAGTGGTCTTATCCCATCGCGAAGGTCTCTGGCATTGTGCTGAAGGTCCACGTGACGTTTCTCGCGCTCCTGGCGTTTGTCGGGTGGACGTATTACCAGAGCGGCGGAACGGAGGCAGCTCTGTTCGGGTTGGCGTTCGTCTCCCTTCTTTTCGTTTGCGTGCTACTGCATGAGTTTGGTCACGCGTTCGCGGCGCGGGCGTTTGGGATTCGGACGCCGGACATCACGCTGCTTCCGATCGGGGGAGTGGCGAGGTTGGAGCGCATGCCGGAGCATCCTCGGCAGGAGCTGATCGTGGCGCTGGCGGGACCCGCGGTGAACGTGGTGATCGCGCTCGGACTCTGGCTTGCGCTCGGGTTGTCGGTCGGGTCGGGGGATTTGACGACCTTTGGCGCGCAGCGGGATTTGGCGGTTCAGCTGCTGCAGGTCAACGTCGTCCTGATCGTTTTCAATCTCATCCCGGCCTTCCCGATGGACGGGGGACGGGTGCTCCGGGCGTTGCTCGCGATGAGATTTTCCCACACGAAGGCGACCGTAATCGCCGCGCGGGTCGGGCAAGTGATGGCGGCGTTGTTCGTCGTGGCCGGATTCTTCGGGAATCCCTTCTTGGTCTTCATCGGCATCTTCGTTTTCTCCGGGGCGCAGGCTGAGTTAAGTTATGCAAAAATGCGGGCCGCGGCCACGGAGCGCACCGTCGGAGAAGCGATGATCACGCGGTTCCAGTCGTTCTTGGGTTCGCAGTCTGTCGCCGAGGCGGCGGCGGCGGTGGGGGATTCGCAGCCGATTTATCCCGTGACCGACGACCGGTTGCGGGTGATTGGGATGGTGCGGCGGAAAGACCTATTGGCGTCCGGGCCGGCCGGCGCTGCGACCGTGTCGCAGCTTGCGAGCGTGGTGCCGACCGTGAGTTCGGAAACTGTCTTCGGGGAAGCCTACGTCGTGATGCAGACGAGCGGGAACCCGGTGTTGCCGGTGGTGAACGCGGCGGGGCAGGTCGTGGGATTGATCAGCATGAATCTACTTTCGCAAAGCGCTCGAAGCTGAATGAACATCATCATTCTTGGTGCCGGCGAGATCGGCTTTCACATGGCGCAAACGCTCGTCGCGCAGGCTCATAACGTGACGGTCATCGAAGAAAATGAACGGGTCGCGGCGGACGTGAGCGACAAGCTCGACGCCCTCGTTGTCCGGGGAAACGGATCGTCGGTGTCGCTGCTGGAGGAGGCCCGGGTCGCGGAGTGCGACGTATTTTTGGGGTTGTCGAGCGAGGATAATACCAACGTCGTCGCGGCGTCGCTGGCGAAGTCGCTCGGCGCGAAAAAGTCGATCGCGCGCGTGCATTCCGACGTGCAGCGCGACCAGTGGTTGTTGGATTACCGGGCGCACTTCAACGTTGATTATTTGTTCAGCTCCGAGCGATTGGCGGCGGTCGAATTGGCGAAGCACATCCGCAATCCGGATTGTCTCATCGTCGAAGAGGTCGCGCGGGGCCGGATCGAGCTGCAGCAGACGCCGATTCAGCCGAACAGTGAAGCGGTCGGGAAGCGATTGCGCGACTTGGGGCTGCCCGCGCGGGTGCGGGTCGGCTCGATCCAGCGTGGTGGGCAGGCGATCATCCCGGATGGGGATGAGATTCTCACCGATGGCGACGTGGTGACATTGTTTGGAAATCCCCGGACCTTGCAGGACGTGGTGCCGCGTTTTCGAGGTGGGAGAAGCCGTGAAGAGACGCGGGTAGTGATCTTCGGAGGGGGCGAATACGGCTTCGCTTTGGCGCAGATGCTGGAAGGAGGACGGTTCCGAACGAGGATCGTCGAGCGGGACGCGAAGCGGTGCGAGTATCTCGCAAAGGTGCTCCAACGGACGACCCTCATCAACGCCGACGCGACCTCGTTTCAATTGCTGAAAGAAGAGCGGGTCGGGGAGGCGGATTTCTTCGTCGGCGCGACGTTGGAGGACGAGGATAACGTGATGACGTGCCTGCAGGCGAAGGATCTGGGGGTGAAGCATTGCCTCACGCTGATTCATCGTGCGGATTACGCCGACGCGGTGACCCGGGCCGGAGGGAAATTGGGGATCCTTGGCGCGGTGAGTCCGCGGGTGGCGACGGCGCGGGACCTGATGCGGTTTTGCACGGACGAGCGATTCAACACGCTTGTTCGGCTGACGGGTGGGATTGACGTGATTGAGTTCACCGTCCGGGAGGGTGGTAATCTGGCGGGGAACGCGGTGTCCGCGGTCGATTGGCCGAAGGGGAGTGGTCTCGTCTCCGTCACGCACGGCCCCCACGCAACGGTGCCGGCGGCGAACGACGTGCTGGCGGCGGGCGATGTGGTGGTGGCGATGGTCGCTCAGGATGCGCGGAAGGCCTTTTCGAAATTGATCGCTTAGCGGTCCGCCGGCCGATGAATTACCGGGTTCTCTTCAAGGTCCTTGGCCTGCTCGTGCTACTGGTCGCGGCGGCGATGCTGATCTGCGAAGTCTACGCGCTGCTGGCCGACCGTGGGACGGAGGACGAGGTTCACGACTGGGCGTTGCTCAAATCATTTGGCATCTCGGCGCTGCTCGGGCTGGGACTGATGTTCGCTGGTCGCGGCGCGGGGGACGAGATCCTGCGCAAGGAGGGAATGGCCATCGTGGGACTGGGATGGCTCATCTCCGCGGTGGTCGGGGCGCTTCCCTACATCCTCTGCACACCGCACCTGGGTGTCGCGGCGGCGTTTTTCGAATCGGCGTCCGGCTTTACAACGACGGGATCGTCGGTCATTTCGGATCTCGATTTGTTTCCGCGTTCGATTCTGCTCTGGCGCGCGACGACGCAGTGGCTGGGAGGAATGGGGATCCTTGTGCTTTTCGTCGCGCTGCTTTCGACGCTCGGAGTGGGGAGCAAGTCGCTGTTCCGGAACGAATCGAGCGCGCAGATCGGGTATGGATTTCACTCGCGGATCCGCGATACCGCGACGCGGCTCTGGCAGATTTACACGGTGCTGACGATCATCTGCGTGGCCGGTCTCATGGTGCTGGGGATGACATTTTACGACGCGTTGCTGCACGGATTCGCCGCGATCTCGACGGGGGGCTTCAGCCCGAAGAATGCCAGCGTGGCGTTTTACGGCAGCGTGTGGGTCGAGGTCTGGCTGTCGATCTTCATGTTTCTCGGGGGCATGAGCTTCGTGCTGATGGCGTGGGTGCTCCGGGGGAATTTTCACCGGCTGCGCGTTGACGAGGAACTGCGCGGCTACGCGTTGATCGTGCTCGTGACGACGATCGTCATCGCGGGAGATCTCATCGTGCGACGGGGGGCGGACTGGGGCACGGCGCTGCGCGACGGTTCGTTTCAGGTGATCTCGATCATGACGACAACGGGGTTCGTTTCGGCGGATTTCGACGCGTGGCCCACGCTGTCGAAAGCGATCCTGGTGATGTTGATGTTCGTTGGTGGCTGTTCCGGGTCGACGTCGGGCGGGATCAAGGTCAGCCGCATCCTCATCTTCATCAAAACGACGAAACAGCAGTTGGTGAACGCCTTTCGACCGAGTCAGGTCGTGCCGTTGCGGCTGAACGGGCAGGTGCTCGACGAGTCGCTTAAATCGAGTGCGGTTTTCTTCGTCGCGCTCACGTGCTTTATCGTCGGGGCGTCGACGCTGGTGATGACGGTGATCGAACCGCGGCTGGACCTACTGAGCAGTTTTGCGTCGGTGGCGGCGACGTTGTTCAACATTGGCCCTGGGCTTGGGGCGGTGGGGCCGATGAAAAATTTCGCCGACATGCTGCCGGCCACCCACGTGTTTCTGTCGATTTTGATGATCCTGGGGAGGCTTGAATTGTTCGCGTTGCTGGTGCTCTTCATGCCCGCACTCTGGCGTCGCTATTGATGCGGAAGTCTCTGGTGGCGGGGGCAGTTTTCCGGCGGATTTCCTTGAATCGGGCGTCGGAGCGGGCCGTGGGTTTGACGGGAGGCTTGCGCTGGCAGGCGGGTTCGGCGCACGGTTGGAGACGATGAGATATTTTCGATTTTCCGAGTTTTGCGCGGTCGTGGTGTTGTTGGCGCTGGTTGTCGGCGGTTTTTCCGGCTGCTCGATGTTTGGGCGGCAGCGGGCGATGACAACGGTTGAGACGTTGGTGGCGGCGGGGTTTCAGCAGCGGCTGGCGGATACGCCCGTGCGGGTTGGAATGATCCGATCGCTACCGGCGAACCGTTTGGTGCCCGTGCGGCAGGGAGATCGGGTTGGCTACGTCTACGCGGATCCGGGCACGGCGACATTCTACGTCGGCGGACCGAGGGACTACGAAAAATACCAAGCGCTCACCGCGAGGTTGACTACCGCCGAGGCGAACAACGCGGCCGCGCTCAATGCGTGGCCGGTGGGTGCCGATTGGGATTGGGGCGAGTTCGAGCCGCTCTGGTGGTGAGTCAGAACAGTTCGTGGCCGAGCACGCTGAGGCAGTAGATCGCGGCGGTCTCGGTCCGGAGGATGATGGGGCCGAGGGTGACGGGGCGGGCGCCATTGCTCTTGGCGAGGCCGAGTTCGGCGGGCGTGAAGTCGCCTTCCGGACCGACGTAGATCGTCAGGTCGGTGGGGGCTGAGCCGTTCTGTTCGTGGTATTCGCGGAGGACGGTCTTGATTGGCTGAGAGTCGGCTTGAAGTGAGGCGATGAGAATGAGGCCGGAGGGTTTGGCCTTCTCGAAGTAGGTGCGCGTCGAAACGGGGGTGCTGACTTGGGGGAGCCAGTTCTGGCCGCATTGCTTGCAGGCTTCGAGGGCGACGGTCTGCCATTTGGACTGTTTGCCGGGAAGGTCGGCGGCGTCGAGCTGGACGATGGTGCGCTCGGAGAGGAGCGGGACGATCTCGGCGGCTCCGAGTTCGACGGCCTTCTGGATAATGAGATCCATATTTTTGCCCTTCGGAACGGCCTGGCCAAGGGTGATGCGGCAATTGAGCGGCGTTGATTTCCCGCGGTGGATGATGCGGAGATTGGCGGTTGATTTGTCGACGGATTCGATGGTCGCGGTGGCCTCGTGACCGCGACCGTCGAAGACGACGATCTTGTCGCCCACCGAGTGCCGGAGGACGTGGAGGCAATGGTGCGCTTCGTCGCCAGCGAGCGTGGGCGTGTCTTGGAGCAGGTCGTCGGGCGCGAGAAAGAATCGGTGCATGGTCTGGCGGAGGTTAGCGGGGAGTCCGGCGGTGATCCACGGGAAAGTCGCCCGGTGCTCCCCCACGATTGCATTCTCGTAAGCGAATTGCGGTGACGCTTCGTCCGGTTGCCGGGAGCGTTGGAAAGTGCGAGGATTCCGGGTGTTATGTTGAACCTTCGCGACCCTTCCCTTCTGCGCAGCCAGGCTTTCGTCGGGGGCGAGTGGATCGATTCGGAGAATCGAATCGACGTCAGGAACCCGGCGACGGGTGAGAGGATCGCGAGCGTTCCGGACCTGACCGCGGCGGACGCTGACCGCGCCATCGCGGCGGCGGCGGACGCGATGTCCGCGTGGGCGGCGACGGCGGCGAGCGAGCGGGCGAGAATTCTTCGTCGGTGGTTCGATTTGTTGGTTGAGAACACTGACGATCTGGCGCAGATCCTCACCGCTGAGCAGGGCAAACCATTGGCCGAGGCTCGGGGTGAGATCGGCTACGGCGCGGGTTACGTCGAATGGTTTGCCGAGGAGGCCAGGCGGATGAACGGCGAGATCATCCCGGCGCCGTCCGGCGATCGTCGGCTGGTCGTTTTGCGCGAGCCAGTGGGTGTTTGCGCCGCGATCACGCCGTGGAATTTTCCGAACGCGATGCTGGCGAGGAAAGTCGCTCCCGCGCTGGCCGCCGGTTGCGCGATGGTGGCAAAGCCCGCTTCGCAGACGCCGCTTTCGGCGCTGGCGCTGGCGGACCTGGGCGAGCGGGCGGGATTGCCGCGGGGCCTCTTTAGCGTCGTGACGGGGCCAGCGAAGGAGATCGGGGAAGCCTTCACGCGGAGCGCGGTCGTGCGCAAACTGACCTTCACGGGTTCAACCGCAGTGGGGAAATTGCTCCTCCGGCAATGCGCCGACACCGTGAAGAAGGTGACGATGGAACTCGGGGGCAATGCGCCGTTCGTAGTCTTCCCCGATGCTGATCTCGACGCTGCGGTCGAGGGGGCGATGGTCGCGAAGTATCGCAATACCGGGCAAACCTGCGTCTGCGTCAATCGCTTCCTCCTGCACGAGTCGATTCACGACGCGTTTGCGGAGAAATTGACTGCCGCCGTGAAGCGACTCCGGGTCGGAGAGGGGACGGAAGAGGGAGTCGACCAGGGTCCCCTCATTGATGAAGCGGCGCTTGAAAAGGTCGAGGCGCTCGTCGCGGACGCGCAGGCCAAGGGGGCGAGCGTGCTCCTGGGCGGCGGCCGTCACCCGCTGGGCGGGACCTACTTTGAACCGACCATCCTTGCCGGTGCGACGACGGAGATGGATTTCTCGCAGGAGGAAATCTTTGGTCCGGTCGCGGCGCTCTACAAATTTTCGACCGAAGCCGAGGCACTCGCCCAGGCGAACGATACGCCGGTGGGACTGGCTGCCTATTTTTACACCCGTGACCTGGCGCGGACGTGGCGATTCAGCGAGGCCCTCGACTACGGCATGGTCGGCGTGAACACGGGCGCCATCTCGAACCCGATGGCACCTTTCGGCGGCGTGAAGGAATCCGGGAGTGGCCGCGAAGGATCAACGCACGGAATCGAGGACTACACCGTGCTGAAATATGTGTGCATGGGGATTGGGTGAGTCGAAGGTCGCAAAGTGATTTTTGAATCGCTGGGGCGATTGTTTCTGAGACTTTGGACATTCCGATTTTCGATCGCATTAATCATGAAACCCGAACGCTCTTTTTTCCTCGTCACCGGCGGCATGTTCGTCGCGATGGTGGCCATCTTTTTCTTCTTCGCCTACGGCAAGGAACATCCTGTCGATACCAACCGCCAACGGATGGAAGTCCTCAAGACCGCGATTATCGATTTTTCCGGTGAAAACAATCGCCTCCCGACGACGCTAACCGAGTTGGACGTCCCGCCGGAGAACCTGACGGATCACATCGGCGAACCTTACGTTTACACGCCGGACACGTTGACCGTGACACTCACGAGTTACGGCGCTGACAAGAAGCCGGGGGGGTGGATGTTTACCCGCGATTACACCGAGAAGTTTGCCAACCCACTGCAGCCATGATCCGTCCCATTGCATTCTTCGCCTTTCTTTTGATCGTTATGCCACTCCGCGCCGACCCTCTCGCCGACTATCGTTGGAAAAATCGGCTTGTCCTGTGGCAAAGCGACTCAGCGGAGTTCCGGCGGGAGTTCGCGAAGACGTGGGAAGCGGTCGCCGACGAGTGCGCCGAGCGCGACGTGCTCGTTCTTCAAATTGGGACGCTGGAGCTACGCCGAGAAGCTCGGTGTGCAGGCGGGCGAGACGGTCATTTTGCTCGTTGGGAAGGACGGTGGGGTGAAAGAGCGGTGGTCCGAGGCCGTGGCACCGGCGGAAGTTTTTGCCCTTATCGACGCGATGCCGATGCGTAGGCGAGAGATGCGTGAGTGAGCCGCGGGGCGGTCAGCCTTTGACGGCTCCCGTCGTGAGACCGCTCACGAACTCCTTTTGGAGGGCGAAGAAGAGGATCGCGGGTGGAATGATGGCGAGGAGAGTGCCAGCGAGAAAGACACCGTATTGCTGAGAGTACTCGCCGACGTATTGGTTGAGGATGACGGGAAGCGGGAGTTTGTTCTGCGAGGAGAGGTAGACGTTTGGGGCGATGAAGCTGTTCCACGCGCCCAGAAATGCGACGAGGCAAAAGGCTCCGCTCATCGGGCGGACCAATGGCATGACGAGGGTGAAGTAGATCCGGAACTCGCTGCAGCCGTCCATCCGACCGGACTCGATGAGTTCGGAGGGGACTCCGATCATCGCTTGCCGGAACAAAAAGATCCCGAAGATGCTGACGGCACCGGGCACGAGGAGCGCCCAGTAAGTGTCGATCCAGCCGATCCGGACGATGATCTCGTAGGTCGGTGCGAGGAGAATAACGCCGGGAATCATCATCGATCCGAGCATGAATCCCATGAGCGCCTTTTTTCCCGGGAAAGTAAATTTTGCCAGGGCGTAGCCGGCGAGCGACGAGAAGAAGAGCTGGCTCATGGTGGCGGCGCCGGCGAGGAAAAGTGAGTTGGCGATGTAGAGCCAGAAGTAGACGACCCCCTGCAGGGTTTCGCGGGGCGCGAAGAGTTCACGGAAATTCTTGAGGTTCACCGTCTCCCAGGACCATTCCCCCGGCGGCGGGAGGAAGGTGTATTCATTGAGAACTGTCGGGTCCTTGAACGCGGCGGAGATGAGCCAGAGGAACGGCGCGAGAATGAGAAACGCGACCGCCGTGAGTACAACGTAGCGCAGGTAGGTGAGTGCGAGCTTGGGATCCCGCGGCGAACGCGCCCAGAGCGCGAAGAAGCCGAGAGCCGCGATGAGGAGGGTCCAATGAACGCCGTTCATTCTTTGAGTGTCCCGGAGACGCGGAGTTGAATCATGCTGATGACGAATATGACGAGGACGAGCAGCCAGCCGATGGCCGCGCCGGTGCCGAGGTCCCCGGAATCGAACGCGTATTGGTAGAGATAGCCAACGATGGTGAGGCCGGAGTTCTTCGGGCCGTTGCCTTGGAGGAGGGCGAAGGGGAGTTCGAAGAGTTGGTAGGAGCCGATGGTGCTCATGATGACGACGAAGGTAGCAACGGGTTTGATCGCCGGGAAGGTGACGGCCCAGAAGACCTGCCACGCATTCGCCCCGTCGATACGGGCAGCGTCCACTAGCGCGTCATCGACGTTTTGCAACGCGGCGAGGAAATAGATCATGTTGAATCCGACGTACATCCAGAGGGAGGTGAGCACGAGAGCAGGCATGACGAGGCTGGAATTCTCCAACCAGCGTTGGTCAAGACCCCAACCGGTGAGGGCGTGGACGAATTGGTTGAACATCCCGTAGCGCGGCGTGAAGAGCACACTGAAGAGGACGCCGACGAAGATCTGCCCCACCAGATGAGGGGAGAACAAAATGAGGCGGAAGAATCCCTTGAGCCGGTCCTTCCGTGTGTTGAGCATGAGGGCAAGTCCGAGCGAAAGCGGGAGCTGCAGGCCGATGGAAAAGATCGCGTAGACGGTGGTGTTTTTGAGCGCGGTGTAGAAGTCCGGGTCGCTCAGGATGAACGCGAAATTTCCGAAGCCGACGAAGACCTCGCTGCGTGCGCCGTTCGTTTGGTAGAAGGCGAGAACGGTCGCTTTGAGTACCGGGTAAACGAAGAACGCGAGCGTCACCAGGACGTAAGGCGCGACGAAGGCATAAGGCACGAGCCATCGGAAGGAGCGAGATGGCGCGGAGTTCATTGCGAGGGGAAGAGAAAGACGTTGCGCCCGGCGATGGCGCGCACTTCCTCGGCTTTGCGCGCGAGTCTGGCGGCGACGAATTCGCGCAAGCCAGCGTCCTGATTTTCTGAAAAGTAAATGCCCGCGTCGATGAAGACCTCGCCCAGCTTGCTCGTGGCGAGACGGTAATAGGGTGCGGCGTAGCTGGCGGGCGTGGACGAAGCGAGATCAGCGTAGAGTCGGCCCAGCGGTTGGCCGGAGTAGAACGCGTTTGGCTCGTCGTAGACGGGAGAAGCCCACGCGGCTTTGAAAGGCGAGATGATGTTCGTCGCGAGGAAGCGCTCACCGAGACTGCTTGGATCCAGGTAGATGTGCTTGGCGAATTCCCAGGCCAAATCGCGATTTTTCGACGCCTTCGTGATCGCCAACCCCGTCCCGCCCCAAGTGCTTACCCGGGCTCCTCCTGGCTCCCACGCGGGTAGCGGCATGAGCGCCATTTTTCCACCCATGCCGGGGGCGTCGATTTCGTACCTGCTTCGAGCGCCAGTCGGGAGCGAAGTAAAAGACGACCAGACCGTCGAGCATGATCTTGGACATCGTCTGACCCGACCCCGCGGGGAACGAGATCCGGGTTTTTCCCGTCGTCTGCCGCACGTACCAGCAGATCGTGTCGGCCACGATCGGCGAGTCGAAGGCGACGTTTCCTTCGGCGTCAAAAATGGCCCCGCCGCGCTGCAGAATGAGCAATTCCAGGATGTCGGTCGACGCCGTCGGCAGGTCGAGCGCGTAGCGGTCCGTGACTCCGTTGCCGTCCAGGTCGTCGGTGATGCGTCGCCCCATCGCCGCGAAGTCATCCCACGTCTTGATCGCGGCCACGTCGATCCCGAGGTTCTCCACGATGTCGCGGCGATAGGCGAGCATGACGGGATGCACGTCGTGTGGAAGCGCGAAGGTCCGACCTCGAGTCGTCCAAAGGCTGAACCGTGAGGTGACCATCGCATCGAAGAGGCCTTCGGCTTGGAGGCGGTCCGTGAGATCGACAAACCCAATGTCCTCAAGCGGACCCTTCGTGAAGTAACCCATCGAACCCTTCTCGATCTCGACCAAGTCTGGCACCTCCGTCCCCGCGATCATCGCAGCCTGCAGGCGACTCGTCAGCGCCCGGATGTCGGAGAGTTGGATCCGCACCTTGACGCCGTGTTTCTGTTCGAACGCCGGAACGGCCTTTTCATAAAAATCCACGTGCAGTCTCGAGAAGGTCACCAACACGAGATCGGGTCTCGTCGCTTGGCCGCCCCACCGGCCGACGATGAGCAGAAGCCCAGCGACGATCGTCGAGATCAAGATCCAAAGCGGGGCCTTGCCGAAGGGGAACTGCATGCGGTGGAATGCTACCACGGCACGGGGCTGGACCGCCAACTGAAAGCCTGCGTTGGCGGGTGGGAACGCGATCTGTTAGGACAGTCCGGCATGGACGTCTGGGTTTTCATAGGTTTCACGCTCGTCTTCGCGACGATTGTGGTCGCTGGGTTTTGGCTCGAACGTCGGCGCGCCGAAGCGCTGCGTGCCGAAGGGATCAAGCTTGGGCTGACGCTTGAAACCAGTCGGAACCGGGATTTGGGTCAGCAGCTTCGTTACTTGGATCGGTTGAATCAGGGCCGAGGGCACGTCGCTTTCAACGTGCTTCGGGGCACCGTGTCAGGTGAGTCGATCCTGGCGTGCGATTTCCAGTACACCACGGGATCATCGAACTCCAAGGGATCGTCTAAGCGAACCCATTGCTACCGGGTGTATTCGCTGACGCTCGCCCGGGAGGTGCCCGAGTTGATCATCTCGCCCGAGGGCGTGTTTTCAAAGTTTGCGCAGGTGTTGGGTTACGACGACATCGACTTCGAATCGGCGGAGTTTTCCCGACGGTTCTGCGTGCGCTCGCCGGACAAGCGGTTTGCCTACGACTTCTGCGATCCACGGATGATCGAGTTTCTGTTGTCGCGTCCGGGGTTGTTCGTCGAGGTAGAGGGATCGAGGCTGGCGACGATCCACGAGGGGAGCATGCGGCCGGAACGTCTGGTCTCGGAGCTGGGCGACCTCATCGAGATCCGCCGCCGGATTCCCTCTCATCTTGCCGTTTAGTAAATTGGTGTAGGGTTGGGTTCGTCTCTCCATGGAAGTTCTCGTTTATCTAGTCATCCTGTTTGCCGCGATTTTGCCGGTGCTCTACGGGCTGGCCCAATACAACGGCCTCATCGCGCTGCGCAATCACCTCCGTGACGCCTGGGCCAACGTCGACGTCGAGCTCAAGCGCCGTTACGAGCTGATCCCCAACCTCGTCGCGACGGTCCAAGGCTACGCCGCCCACGAGAGCGCCGTTCTCGACGAGGTGACTGAACTCCGCGCTCGTTGCGCCGCGAACCAAGGGAGCGTCGCTGCGCAGTCCGCCGACGAATCGCGCTTCGTCGCCGCGCTCTCGCGCCTCTTCGTCGTCGCTGAGAATTATCCGAAACTCAAGGCGAGCGAGAATTTCCTCCAGCTCCAGAACGAACTCGTGAACACGGAGGACCGCATCCAAGCGGCGCGGCGCTTTTTCAACGGCAACGTTCGAGACTACCGAAACAAGTGTGAGAGCTTCCCAAGTTCGATCGTGGCGTCGATGTTCGGCTTCGAACCCGAGTCATTCTTCGAGGTCGAGCCAACGGAGCGCGTCGCCCCGCGAATCACGTTGTCGAAGTCGACGTGAGGAGGCTCCCGGAGGAAGGCTGCGATCTCCGCTGCCAGGAGGTTCGGCAGTAACGCCTCCTACCGCCCGTGTTCGTCGAACGCAGCGGGGCGCTCGCAGGTCGAGGTGAGATCGATGCGCTGGCCGCTGCGATCCGAGTCCTCGAAAGCCAGCATCGCGTCAAGAACGTGGTAGGCAAGCTCTCCGCTCGCGCGAGGTTGCTTGCCGGAGCGGATCGAGTGAACGAGATCGATCAGCCCGAGACCGCGCCCAGCGGAGTAGCTGAATTCCGACTCGACCGTCTGCCAATCGCCAGCGTCGGCTCGGTAGCGGACCTCGCCGGTGAAAGAGTTGGGGTCCGGCGACAACAGCGTGCCCTTGCTGCCCATGATCTCCGGGAGCATGCCGAAGTCCGGTGCGCCCGGGACGTCGAAGCTCATGAGCGTGATCACGTGGACTCCGCTGGCCATTTCGATGACGCCCGAGTAGTGCGTGGCGGTCTCGGCGTCGATCGTCGTTCCGCTAAGCGGGTTGCTCGTGATCGTTCGGGTGGCGTGGGCGCGGCTCACGCGGCCCAGCACGCTTTTGATCGGCCCGAGCAGATGCACGAGTGCCGTGAGGTAGTATGGACCCATGTCGAGCATCGGTCCGCCGCCGTGCTGGTAGTAAAATGCTGGGTTCGGGTGCCAGCTTTCGTGACCACCGCAGGTCCACGTGATGCGACCGCCGACGGGTTCGCCGATCAATCCGGAGTCGAGCGCCTTGCGAGCGGCCTGGGTGCCGGGGCCGAGGACGGTGTCGGGCGCACAGGCGACGAGGAGGCCAGTCTCCTTTGATTTCGCGAGGACGGCCAGGCCTTCTTCGCGGTTGAGGGCAAAGGGCTTCTCGCAAACGACGTGTTTGCCATTTTCCAAAGCCGCGAGGTTGACCGGTGCGTGGGCGGCTGGATGAGTGAGGTTGAGGATCACGTCGACCCCTTTATCGGCGAGCATCTCGTCGAGCGAACAGACCGTCGGGATGTCGAAGTCTTTTGCGAGAGCTGCCGCGACGTCCTCCCGGGAGTCGGCGCAGGCGACGACCTGGCATTCCTCGCGTTCGCGGATGAAGGGCAGGTAACCCTTGCGGGCGATGTCGCCGCACCCGACGACTCCGATGCGGGAGCGCTGGCTCATTCCGCCCCCTTGCGCGCCGCCCAGAGGAGACCGCGCACGGTCATTTCCCAGATAAAGGGGTAGGTCTCGAACTCCTCGATCTTGTGGCCGTAAGCGGAGTAAAACACCCGGCCCTGGCCCCAGGAACGCGTCCAGACCGTCGGCATTGCGATCGTCCGTGCTTCGTGCAGGTAGGGTGTTTCGGCGAGGACGGTGACGGCGGGGTCCATGCTCAGGTAATACTGCTCGGAGTCATACTGGAACGTGGTCGGGACTCCGGCCATGATCGGATCGTCCGGTGCGGTCACGCGGTTTTCGTACGATCCGACGAAGGGGTGGGCGAGAAAGTGCCCGCCAACCATCCATTCGTAGTCGAGTTCCCCGCGGAAGGCGTCACCCATCCCGCCGTGGAAGCCAGCCAGACCCGTGCCGCCGCTGACAGCTTCGGTGAGATTCTTGATCGCACCTCCGGGCAATGTCCCCATCGTCCAGCACGGAACGATCAAATCGTAGCGGGCGAGTGCGTCGGCGTCGGTGAGGCAATCCAGCGTGTCGCTGAGCGTGACGTCGTGGCCCTGGCGGCCGAGGGCTTCGGCGGTGCGGTTCGCCATTTCGGTGGGAGAGTGGCCGTCCCAGCCGCCGTAAAAAATCAGTGATTTAAAGCTCATAAGTGAATGACTCCTGAGGGGAGCGAAGGTTCATACGAAATCGAGTGGCAAAGGACACGGGTTTTCTGGTCAGCCGGGGGTGGGAGGAACTTTGCAAACGGGTTTGATGAAACTGTTCCGTGCCAGGGTGCACGTGGTTCGGGCCGAACACGCGGGCGGATGGTCGTTCACGAGGCCCATCGCCTGCATGAATGCGTAGGCGGTGGTGGGTCCGACGAAAGTCCAGCCGCGACGTCGAAGGTCCTTGCTGAGCGCGATGGAATCCGGCGTTTGGCTGACGACCCCGGGATAGTCCCGCTCGGTGGGTTCCCAGCTCCAGAAGTAGGCGGCGAGTGAGCCGAACTCGGCGACGAGATCGAGTGCTCGTTGGGCGTTGTTGATGGTGGAGCGGATTTTTCCCCGGTGCCGCACGATGCCGGCATCGGCGACGCAACGGGCCTCGTCGTCGGCGGTGAAGGCGGCGACTTGGTGGAAGTCGAAATTGGCGAAAGCGGCCCGGAAATTGTCCCGCTTTTTGAGAATGGTCAGCCAGCTCAAGCCGCTTCTGGAATCCTTCCAGACAGATTTTCTCGAAGAGCCGCTGATCGTCAGCGCAAGGCCGGCCCCACTCCTCGTCGTGGTAGCGACGGTAGATTTCCGGATGTCTGCCCCACGAGCAGCAGCCATTCACGACAATGGGATCTTCAGGCATCGAATTCGTTCCGCGCTATGCTCTTTAGGCTACCCAAACGCCGCTTGAAAAGCTTCGGGAATCTCGCCGCGGACTCAGACATTCTTCCAGGTTTTGGTTTCTATCTTCAATGACAAGGTCGAATGCGGGACGGTATTCAAGGGAGGGCAACGACTCGGCGAATTGCCCCCGCATTTTTGTTTGTTGTGTGATAGAGATCGCGGCTGTGTCGACGAGGAGAAGCATTTTAACCGGATGGGTCATTGTTCTGTCCGTCATTTGGACTTCGTCAGGGGCGGAGACCGTGTCGGTGCGGGTTGCCGCTTCGAACCTGACGAGCGGTCGTTACCAGACCTACGCGCTGGCGGGAGAGCCGGAAGGTGCCGGCGCTCGGATCCTGCAGTTTTTGAAGCCGGACATCGTGTTGATGCAGGAATTCAACACGGAGGTCGCGACGGCAGATTGGGTCCGGGACACCTTCGGGGAAGGTTTTGAATTTTCACGAGAGGAGGGTGAGGGAATCCCCAATGGAATTATCAGTCGGTTTCCAATCGTGGAGTCCGGCGAGTGGGAAGACGAGACGCAGACAAATCGCGATTTTGCGTGGGCGAAGATTGCGCTGCCAAATGGCCGTATCTTGTGGGCGGTGAGTGTCCATCTGTATTCGCAGCGTTCGACGGTGCGGGTGGAGGAAGCGGAGGAGATTGTGCGGCGGGTGCTCGCGGACATCCCGGAGGAAGATCTGGTGATCCTGGGGGGAGATTTCAACACCACGGCACCCAATTCGCCCGCGGTCGAGGTGCTCGGGAAGGTCTTCGCCGTCGACGGCCCGCAGCCCGTCGATCAGGCGGGAGACGGGGACACGAACGCTTCGCGAGCGAAGCCTTACGACTGGGTGGTTCCGGAGAAAGAGATGGCCGGGCTTGAGGTGGCGGTGGAGGTCGGCGGGAACGAGTTTCCGAATGGCCTGGTCTTTGATTCCCGCGTGTTCGAGCCGATTGGTTCTCCCGTTCGGCGGGATGACAGTGAGCGGTTCCAGATGCAGCACATGGGTGTCATCCGGGAATACGCGATTCCGGGGGTCGGCGAACGGACAGAAGAGATCCCCGATTGATCGCCGCGCGTCCTAAAAATAGAACGGCACGCCTTCCCGCTCGAAGGCTTCCTTCTGATCGCCGAGATACTTGTCCCCGAGTTGCTCGAAGCCTTCGCTGGATTTGAAAACCTGGAGAAAGGTATTCACCTGTCGCCGGAGCGTGTCGTTGCCCTTCTTGATCCCGATAGCCCAGGACTCCTGCTTGATCGGCTGGATGAGCGCCTTCGTTTCGGCGGAATGGATGCGCGCGTTTTTCCAGACGGACATTTGATCGTAAATGAAGGCGTCCGCCTTGCCTTGGATCACCTCGAGGACGGCGGAGGATTCCTTCTCGAGGGCGAGGATGTTTGCGCGGGTCAGATTTGCGCGGGCGAACGTTTCGCCCGTGGTGCCCTGGCGGACGGCAACCGTGCGGTCTGGCTGATCGAGTTCGGCCGCGGTCGTGATCGTGGAATCTGCTCCGACCAGCAGGGCCAGCCCGGTCGAGAGGTAGGGATCCGAGAAATCAATGGACTCGGCGCGTTCGTCGGTCTCGGTCATCGAAGAAATGACGAGATCAATTTTGCCAGTTTGGAGTGCCGGGATCAGACCGATGAAGGGAATGTTCTCGATGTGAACCGGGCGCTTCAGGTAACTACCGAGCGCATCCGCGAGGTCGACGCTGATTCCGCTCGGGGTCCCCTCCTGATCGATTGTCTCGAATGGAGGATAGGAAAGGTCCATGCCGATGACGAGTTTCCCGGCGCCGGATTGACTATCACAGCCAGTTTCAAGGATCAGCAGCAAAAGCGCCGCCGTTCGAAGAGCCCAACTGCGGATCCAAGAAAAACGCCGGACCCTTAGGCCCGGCGCATTCGAAGTCAGAATCTTTTGAAGCGCCTTACTGCATGAACTGGGTCTCATACGTCACGGTATTTCCGGAGCCACCAGTCGTGGTTGGGATTACATTGGTAGCTTCCGAAGGACGGGTGAAAAAATTACCCTCGCCCCCCTTACGGAACAAGACGAACCCCTTGCTCCCATAAGGACTCGCTGACGAATCCAACGTTCCACCTTGTTGCC
Source organism: uncultured Verrucomicrobiae bacterium (assembly GCA_963832325.1). GTDB lineage: Bacteria > Verrucomicrobiota > Verrucomicrobiia > Chthoniobacterales > JAATET01 > CAVVKW01. Next base: position 294,028 of record CAWHTR010000002.1, read on the forward strand.
AATTCCTCGTCACTACAAATGGCTGATCGCCAGGGGAGTTTTCCTTCACCTGGAAAATGCTGAACGCAATATTCGCAGAAGTCGGCGTTCCGTTCGCGCCCGGCCCGATGCCTGGTGCTGTGAGAAGCTTGTTCAGATCGTTCTGCGTGAGATAGTTATCTGTAGTGAGAGCACTGAAAAATGCGGAAAGTCCGGCAGGTGCTCCGGATGTGTCGTAGGTCCAAGCAAAGCCATTGCCGGACGTAAAGCTGTCCAAGCTCATGGTCTGAGTCGCGATCTGGAGCTGGCGGGCATTATTGAGAGTTTGAACCATCTGGCCTCGAGTGAGCGCCCCGGTGACCGCAGGAATAGCCAGGGAGGCGAGAATCGCTATGATCGAGATCACGACGAGCAACTCGATCAAGGTGAAGGCAGAGGGGGATTTTTTAATTTTCATGAGTTTTTTAGAAAGATACACTGTTGGAGGCTTGCGTCAATAGATTCGGTTCAGCTCGGGCGGTATTTGAAGGCTGAGACGGCGAGTGGGGGGAGATCGACGAGAATGGAATGCTCGCGGTCCTGCCACCACTGTTGGTCGGCGTATTTGCCGCCATAATTGCCGACGTTGCTGCCACCGTAGTTCCCGGCGTCGGTGTTGAGGACTTCCTCGTAGAAGCCGGCTTTCGGAACTCCGACCCGGTAATTTGGCCGGACGACGGGAGTTGCGTTGACGATGAAGAGGAGAATGTCTCCCGCTTTGGATTTGCGCAGGAAGGACCAGACTGTGTTGTCGGCGTCCGAGAAATCGATCCACTCGAAGCCGTCGTAGCTGTCGTCCTGGTCGAACAGGGCGGGTTCGCTGCGGTAGAGCCAGTTGAGGTGTTGCACGAGGCGGCTCATGCCTTGGTTGAGGTGCGCATCCTTGAGGTGCCAATCGATGCTGCGAGCGTGGTTCCACTCGGCAAACTGACCAAATTCCATCCCCTGAAAGATGAGTTTTTTGCCGGGGTGGCCCCACATCCAAGCGATGAACATGCGAAGGTTGGCAAACTTCTGCCAATCGTCGCCGGGCATTTTTCCGATCATCGATCCCTTGCCGTGAACGACCTCGTCGTGGCTGAGGACGAGCATGAAGTGTTCGGAAAAGGCGTAGACCATCGAGAAAGTGATCTCGCTCTGGTGGTAGCGGCGGTGGATGGGGTCGAGGGCGATGTAGCGCAGGGAGTCATTCATCCAACCCATGTTCCACTTGAATCCAAAGCCGAGGCCACCGAGGTAGGTCGGCTTGGAGACGCCGGGGTAGGAAGTGGATTCCTCGGCGATGGTGACGATGCCGGGGAAGCGCTCGTAGCAGACTTCGTTGCAGCGCTTGAGGAAGTCGACGGCTTCGAGATTCTCGCGTCCGCCGAATTTATTGGGCACCCATTCGCCTTCCTTGCGGGAGTAGTCGAGGTAGAGCATCGACGCGACGGCGTCCACGCGGAGGCCGTCGACGTGATATTCGTCCATCCAGTAGAGGGCGTTGCCGATGAGGAAGTTGCGGACTTCGTTGCGTCCATAGTTGAAGATGAGGGTGCCCCAGTCCATGTGCTCGCCGAGGCGGGGATCCTCGTGTTCGTAGAGGCAGGTGCCGTCGTATTTGGCGAGGCCGTGGGCGTCCTTGGGGAAATGACCCGGGACCCAGTCGAGAATGACGCCGATGCCCTCCTGGTGGCAGCGGTCGACGAAGTTGCGGAATTCATCCGGATTTCCAAATCGGCTGGTGGGCGCGTAGTAATTCGTGACCTGGTAGCCCCAGGAACCGTCGAACGGATGCTCCATGACGGGCATGAGTTCGATGTGCGTGAATCCCATTTCCTTCGTGTAGGGGATGAGACGGTCGGCGAGTTCGTTGTAACTGAGCGAGCGGTTCCCGTCCTCGGTTACCCGCTGCCAGGATCCGAGGTGAACCTCGTAGACGCTCATGGGGTTGTTCAAGTGATCGCGGGTGGCGCGGGCTTCCATCCAGTCCTGGTCGTCCCAGGTGTAGCGATTGAGGTCGAAGACCATGCAACTCGTCGACGTGCCGTGTTGGGCGTAGGTCGCGAAGGGGTCGGTCTTGAGGTTGACTTCGCCGTGGGGGCCGCGGATCTCGAATTTATAGTGGTCGCCCTCGGCCACCTCCGGGATGAAAATTTCCCAGATCCCGGCGGAGAGAATTTTCCGCATGGGGTGGACGCGACCGTCCCAGTGATTGAAGTCGCCGACGACGGAGACGCGCTGGGCATTTGGCGCCCAGACGGAGAAATGCACGCCGCGCTGGCCATCGTGTTCGATGGGGTGGGCGCCGAGTTTTTTGTAGACATCGAAGTGAGTGCCTTCGCTGAAGAGGTAGATGTCCATCTCGCCGAGGACGGGGCCGAACGAGTACGGATCGAGCTGGGACCAGGTCTCGCCTTGGAATCCCTCGTAGTCGAGGTGGTAACCGATGGGAGCGCCGGCACCGAGCTCGGCTTCGAAGAGTCCGCCGTCGCCGGCACGCTTGAGTTCGATCTTGCGCTCGGAGCCTCCGGATTCGACGAGGGTGACGCTCTTGGCGTCAGGCCGGAAGACGCGAGCGACTTTCGCCTCGCCTTTGCCCTTGATCCCAAGGATTCGGAAGGGGTCGTCGTGACGGGCTTCGACCAACGGGAAGTAGTCTTCGTCGGGGAGCAGGGATGGATTCATGAGCGGACGTTATCAGGTTTCGTGGGCATACCGAATAGCAATCGGGCCCCGGGGTGCAGACGGACCCCTTTCCGAATCTCGCCGCGCGGGTGGCGCGACGAGGTTGAGCGTCGAGAACTGGGAAAAACGCAGACTCAACGGCCGCGGGGCGAGAGATTTACCCCACTCCCTCATCTCACTCCCGCCTCTGGACAATCACTCGATCAAGATCAGCGTTCGTCGATGGGAACGACTTTCTGACCGGGTTCGGGGCCGACGTATTCGCTGAGGGGGCGGTAGAGGCGATTGTCGGAGAGTTGTTCGAGGACGTGGGCGGTCCAACCGGCGGCGCGGGAGATCGCGAAGATCGGGGTGAACATGTCGGTCGGGACGCCGAGCGAGTAGTAGACCGTGGCCGAGTAGAAATCGACGTTGGCGTTGAGGCCCTTTTTCTCGCGCATGATCTCGGCGATCCGCTCGCTCATCTTGATCCATTTCTGCTCGCCGAGTTGCTCGCAGAGTTTGATGGCCATCGAGCGGAGATGCGGGGCGCGGGGATCGAGCGTTTTGTAAACGCGGTGCCCGATGCCCATGATCTTTTTCTTGTTTTCGAGGGCGTCGTCGACCCACGCGTCGACGGCGTCGACGCTGCCGATCTCCTGGAGCATGTGGATGACGCCTTCGTTGGCTCCGCCGTGGAGAGGTCCCTTGAGGGTGCCGATGGCGGAGGTGATGGCGGAGAAAATGTCACTGAGCGTCGCGATGGTGACGCGGGCCGAGAACGTCGAGGCATTCATGCCGTGGTCGGCGTGGAGGACGTAGGCGACGTCGAGCGTCTTTTCCATTTCGTCGGAAGGCTCCTCGCCGTTCAAGAGGTAGAGAAAGTGGGCCGCTTCGCCGAGGTCATCGCGGACTGCGGGAAGGTCGAGGCCCTGGCGGGCGCGGTGGTAGTAGGCGGCGATGACGCCCATTTTTGCCGTGATGCTGACGGCGCGGTGTTGATTTGCCTCGGCGTCGTCGCCGGAGACGTCGTCGTAGAGACCGAGCATCGAGACGGCGGTGCGGATGACGTCCATCGGACCGGCGTCCTTCGGAGCGGACTTGAGGAAGTCGATCACGCCCGACGGGAGGGTGCGCTGAGCGCGGAGTTCCTTCGTGAGGGCGTCGAGTTCGGTGCGATTCGGGAGGTGGCCCCGCCAGAGAAGGTGGATGATCTCCTCGAAGGTCACGTTACCGGCGAGATCGTTGATGTTGTAGCCCGAATAAATGAGGATGCCCTCGGCTCCCATGACTTCGCTGAGCGAGGTCGAGTTGGCGATGATTCCTTCGAGTCCTTTGGCGATTACTGGCATGGGATGGTGATTCGGTAAAAGTTGAGTTGAATTGAGATTCGGCGACGATACATGAGGCAGCGCTGGCGTGAACCTCTTTTCGGCCAATCAGGTCGGGAGGCGTTCTTCCTCGATGCTCTGGATCTCGGCGATGGCGTCTTCGCTGGAGAGAATGCGGGCGTAGCGATCGCGGAGGACGGCGATGGAAGCGCGTTGGAGTTCGGGCGTCACGGTGGTGCAGCAATCGTCGACCATCGTGACGAGGTAGCCGAGGTCGCAGGCGTCCCGGATCGTGGTCTCAACGCATTCATTCGTGTAGACGCCAGCGACGTAGACGGCGGTGATGCCGAGATTTTTCAGGACAAAGTGGAGGTTGGTCGCGGAGAAGACACCGCTAGCCGTCTTGTTGATGACGATCTCGTCCCCCTGGGGGGCGACGGCTTCGAGGAAATCGGCTTCGCGGGTGCCGGGTCCCGCGAGGACGCCCAGGCGTTTGTGGCCCTTCGAGCGATCACGTCCGTCGGCGGTGAGGGCCTGGATGCGAACGTGGATGACTTCGAGTTCCGCGCGACGGAAGGTGTCCTGGAGGCGGCGGAGACGAGGGATGACGCGACCTTCGAGGGTCGAGAAGTAGTATTCCTGGTCTTCGAGGGGGACTCCCGAGGTCGTGGCGTCGCGGAAGATGCCGTGGCCGCGGGCGGCGTCGAGGTATTGCATGTCGATGCAGAGAAGCGCGGTCTGCTGCCGGGCCAGCATCCAATGATGGGCGGGATTTTCTTCGCCGAGCGAACCTTTGTAGAGATCGAGAAGCGGGTCGCGGGCGGGCTGGTCGGTAATTTTCATAAAGATAAGAGGGTCCGGAGAGATCAGGAGAGATCGGTCGAGGTTAATTCGAGAGCCGTTTGGAGGAGGACGTTGGCTCCCGCTTCGACGTCCTGCCAGGCGGTCCATTCGGCGGGGGAATGGCTCTGACCGTCGCGCGAAGGGACAAAAATCATGCCGACCGGGCAAATCTCAGCGAGCAGCTGGGAATCGTGGGCTGCGCCGCTGGGCATGATCTCGTGGGCAAGCTCGAGGCGCTCGGCCTGACGGCGGAGGATGTCGACAACGGCGGGGGAGCACGGTCGGGGGGCGATGCGGGAAACTTCGTCGAACTCGAAGCGAAGCCCGTGGCGGCGGGCGATGGCGGAGAGCGCCTTGCGAAAGGCGTGGGAGAGCTCCTCCAGCTGGGCCGGGTCGGTGTCGCGGACGTCGAGGGAGAACTCCGCGCAGCCCGGGATGGTGTTGGCGGCGCCGGGGGTGAGTTCGACGTTCCCGATGGTGGCGCGGCTGCGGTCGCTCCCGTTTTCTTCCAGGACGCGGGGGATTTCGTTGGCAAACTCCGCGAGGCCGAGGAAGGCGTCCTGGCGAAGATTCATCGGCGTGGTGCCGGCGTGATTGGGTTTGCCGAGGAGACGGGCGGACCAGCGGAAGAGACCGGTGATCTGATCGACGACGCCGAGTTGTTTGCGGGCCGAATCGAGGACGGGACCTTGTTCAATGTGCAGTTCGAGGAAGGCGTGGATGCTGGCGGGTTCGCGTCGGGCGTCGAGGGCGGCGGTGGGTTCGAACCCACGGGCCGTCATCGCGTCGGCGAGCCGGGTGCCATTGAGATCGGTCGCATTGAGGAGGCGCTCCGGCGTGAGGCGCCCGGTGAACGCCTCGGAGCCGAGCATGCCGCCGAAACGCCCTTCTTCGTCGGAGAACGAAATGACTTCGATGGGTCGATCGAGCGAGACGTCGGCTTCGATGAGGACGCGGGCGGCTTCGAGGCCGCAGAGAACGCCAAGGTTGCCGTCCAGGTGGCCGCCGCACGGAACGGTATCGGTGTGCGAACCCAGGATGACGGCGGGTTCGCGATTGTCCGGTGGCCAGTGGCCGATGACGTTCGCCGCGCCGTCGATGCGGACCGCCATGCCGAGGGCGCGCATTTCGTCCTGAAGCCAAAGGCGGGCGGCGAGATCGGCTTCGGTGAACGCCATGCGGTAGATGCCGTGATCGGTGTCGCTGTAGCCGAAGGCGGAAAGGGCGGTGAGCGATTCGCGGAGGCGCTTGGGATCGACGCGGAGGTCGGCGAGCGGAGTGGCGCGGGTATTTTCGGGTGGGGTGGCGGTCACGGTGGGATGGTAACAGGCGAATGGGGATTGGTGAAGGAAGTGCCGCTTCGCCCCAAGGAAAGAGCCGACGGCGGGACGCGTGCGCTCCCCTTTTGCTTGATGTTCGGGGAATGGTTTTTCAGGGTGTCTTGATCGATTTTTCGAACCCCATTCGAATTTGCGTTGTGTTTTTGCTGATTGGATCGGCTTGGGCCTTGGACGCGCCGCGCTGGGAAATGGAGCGTCCGGTGTCGGCGGGGGAAGGTCACGTGTTGCTCAATTGGGCGGCGGTGGAGGGGGCGGAGAGCTATGAACTCGTTGAGGGTGAGAAGGTTCGTTACACGGGACCGGATCTGGCATTTTTTGCGTCGGGGCTGCCAGCGGGGTCGCATGAGTTCCGCGTCCGGGCGGGCGGCGGGCCGTGGTCTGAGCCGCTGGAGGTGGTGGTGGAATATCCGGCGGCGTGGAAAGTGTGGACGCTCCTCGGCGTCGGGATGGTGGTCTTTGTGCTGACGGTGACGACCGTTCTCAAGGGATTCTGGCGGCAGCAGGCCGGGGAGGAACTCGCCTGATGAATCTGCAGAGCGCGGTGTTGGAACCCTGGATCGGGTATTTGCTCTTGGCGGTCTTCGGGGCGATCTGGATTGGCCTCGGGGCCTACTGGGGGCGGAAGGCGGTGAATCTGGATGGGTTCATGCTGGCGGGGCGAAACGTCGGCCTGGCGCTGAGTTCGGCGACGGCGATGGCGACTTGGGTGACGTCGAGCACGGTGATGGTCGCGCCGGTATTTGCGCTGAAGATGGGGATCTGGGGGATGTTGGCGTATTCGACGGCGAGTTTTGCGTTGTTTCTCTTTGCACCGATGGCGCACCGGATCCGCGATCTGATGCCGAAGGGTTACACGAGTGGCGACTTCGTGCGGCTCCGGTTTGGCAAGGTGGCTTGGGGGACTTTTCTCCTGATCTCGCTGGTTTACTCGATGGCTTGGCTGGTGAGCATGGCGATGGCGGGTGGGAAATTTTTGCAGGCGTTGTCGGGGATCCCCTACGAATACGGGATGTCGGCGATTCTGTTCGTTTGCATCGTTTACACGCTCTTCGGCGGGCTTTACGCGGTGATTGGGACGGATTTCATCCAGAGCGTCATCATTCTCGTCGGGATCGTCGTGGTTGGGGTGTTCGTGCTCATGCGAATCGACATCGAGGGGGTTTACACGTCGGTGGCGGCGGATCAGCCGATGCTGCTGGAGGTGTTCATGCCGGTGGCGTTGCTGGCGATTTTCAACAATTTGTTCTTCGGGTTCGGCGAGGTGTTTCACAATAACGTGTGGTGGAGTCGGGCGTTCGCGATGCGGAAGGGCGTGCCGCTCAAGGCGTTTTTCTTGTCGGGGCTGTTGTGGTTTCCGATTCCCATCGCGGCGGGATTCATTGGGTTGTGCGCAGGATCGCTGGGGGTGAACGTGCCGGATCCGGACATGGTGGCTCCGCTGGTGGCGAGTCAGGTGCTCGGCAGCGCGGGGGCGATCCTCGTCTTTGTGGTTCTGTTCTGTTCGTTGGCTTCGAGCATCGACAGTCTGTTGGCGGCGACGGCGGATCTGGTGACAGAGGACATTTATCGGAAATGGTTCAACCCGGCGGCGAGCGAGGCCGTGGTGCGGAAGGCGTCGACGTGGGTGATCGTCGGGTTGGGCTTGCTGACGTGGGGGATCTGTTTGCCGAACGTGGGGGATCTCATCACGGTGCTGTTTTTGTCGGGGCCGTTGGTTGCGAGCACGATTTGGCCAATTGTTTCCGGGTTGTATTTCCCGCGGACCTCGCGGGCCGGGGCGACGGCGGCGATGCTGCTCGGGAGCGTGATCGGATTAATTGCGTACTATCAGATCGGATGGTTCTCGGCGTCACTGATCAGCGCGGCGGTGTCGATGGTGACCGTTTTGGTTGCGTCGGCGCTTCGACCGGATCCGTTTGATTGGAAAACCCTGAACGAACACTAAGTTATGTTTGCCCTCACCTTCGTTGAAATTTTGATCTGGGTTGCGCTGGGGTGGACGCTGCTGGGAGCGGCGACACTGGTTGGAATGATCTGGCATGATCACCGGAAAGGGCAGGTCTGGTGATGGATTCGCCGACGTTCAAGCCCAACCGATTGTTGGAGGTGCTCGCGCCGCCGCCCGAGTCGTTGTCGTTGCATCCGGAGGCGAATTCGCTCTTTCGGAGGACGAACATCGACCTTGAGGTTCTGCAGGGGATGGCGTTTCGGAGCGTGCTTTCGGTGCAGCAATTTTCGCGGCGGGAGATCGTCGAGCTTTGCAAATTGGCGTCGGTGCTGGAAGCGATCGAGATCGGACCGCTGAAGCCGCTGGATAATTACGTGGTGATTACCGCGTTTTTCGAGGCCAGCACGCGGACGCGGCTTTCGTTCGAGAGCGCGGTGCTGCGATTGGACGGGAAGATCATTAGCATTCCAGACGGGAAGACGACCGGGGTGAAGAAAGGGGAGTCGTTGGAGGACATCGGCGAAATGTTCAACGCCTACGGGGATTGCGTGATCATGCGGCACACGGAGACGGACGCGCCGGAGCGACTGATGCGGAATTTGCGGTTGCCGTTGATCAACGCGGGGAACGGACCGGGCGAGCATCCGACGCAGGCGATGGCGGATTGGTACGCGTTGCTCAAGTGGCGGCCGGAGTTGGCTAAGAGCGAACCCGTTTCGCAGAAATTGCGGATCGGGGTGCTGGGGACACCGGGGAGCATGCGGGCGGTGAAGAGCTTTGTCCTCATGGCGCTGCTTTTCCAGGAGCACATCGAGAAGGTGACCTTTGTCTCCGAGATGGCGGACCCGTTCGGCGAGGATTTGGCCAAAGAGATCGCGGGTGCGACTTTCGAGTCGGAGATTACGAACGACATCACCGATTGCCTCCCGGAGCTGGATGTCATCTACATGAATTCGATCGTTCAGGTCGGTGATGGCTACATCAACATGGATTCGCGGTTTCGGTTGGACGCGGCGAGTCCGTTGAAGGAAGGAGCGGTTATTCTCCATCCGCTGGCGAGGCTTGAGGAGTTGGACACGAGCCTGGATCGAACGCCGCACAACCTTTACTGGTCGCAGGCCCACGGTGCGGTGTTCATTCGGCAGGCTTTGCTGACGGCGGTGATGGGGCGTTGCAATCGATTGCCGGAGAATCTTCCACTAAGTTAAAGTTTATGTGCGGAATTGCAGGATTTCTGAAACCGAGGGGGCTTGCGCCCGATGACGAGCGCAATTTGAACCGAATGATCGACGTGCAGCGGCACCGCGGTCCGGACGGCCGGGGAACACGGCTCGACGAGAAGATCGGGATGGCGCTGGGCCACGCGCGGCTCACGATCGTGGATTTACACACCGGGACCCAGCCGTTGGCGAGTTGTCTGGGGGGGGACGCCGACCTGTCGATGGTGATGAACGGCGAGCTTTACGATTACAAGCGGATCCGTTCGACGCTCATGACCGAAGGCGAGCGGTTCGTGACGAAGTCGGACAGTGAATTAGTGATGCCGCTCTACCGAAAATACGGGCTGGATCTGATGCCGCAGATTCGGGGTGAGTTTGCGTTCGCACTGTATGACCGGAAGGAAGATCGCTTAGCCTTGGTGCGGGATCGTTTCGGGGTGAGGCCTTTGTTTTACCACGTTTCGGAGAAGGGGATTTATTTCGGGTCGGAAGTGAAGGTGTTGCTCGCGCATCCGGACGTGCCGTGTCGGATGGATCGGAAGGCGGCCCTGAATCAGATGATGCAGACGATGGTGCTCGGGACGAGCGCGTTTGAAGGGATTAAGGCTGTGAAGCCGGGCCACATGTTGATCGTGACGAGGCGTGGGGACCGACTCGAGATCGAGGAAAGGAAGTATTGGGATCTGGATTTCCCGGAGGCGGACGCGCGCGATCTGGGAGTAAGCGAACGGTCGCACGTCGAGACGATTCGGAAGGAGTTGGTGGAGGCGGTTGGCCATCGATTGGAGGCGGATGTGCCGGTTGGTTGCTACCTCTCCGGCGGGATCGATAGTTGTTCGATTCTTGGAATGGCATCCGGGGCGATGCAAAGTCCGGTGAAGGCTTTTACCATTAGCTTTGACAGCGACGACTACGATGAATCGGTGATCGCCCGGGAGATGGCGGCGAGCGTCGGGGCGGACCATGACGTGATCGAGTTGAAGGCGGCGGAGCTTTACGGCGAGAACTTCGAGCGGACCGTCTGGCACACGGAACGGTCGTTTTACAACACGCTGGGGGTCGCGAAGTATTGCATGAGTCGGCACGTGCGGGAGGCCGGTTACAAAACGGTGATCACGGGCGAGGGGGCGGACGAACTCTTCGGCGGCTACGCCTTTTTTAAGCGCGACATGTTTCAGCACGGATTAGCGGACGAGCCCGAGAGCGTGCGGCGGGAATACGAGGCGGCTTTGGAGAGATTTAATTCCATCTTCAAGGGGGCTTTGCTTTCGGAGCAGGCGGAGACGCATCCGGCCTGGGAGGATTTGTGCGGGTTCACGCCGGCGTGGATTCAGAGTTGGATCGCGACGTGCGGTATTGCGAGGCCTTTGCTAAGCGACGAAGCGGCGGAGGAGATCGGCGATTATGATCCGGTTGCGGCGATCGCGGGGGAGATCGATCCGGGGATGGTGCGTGGGCGGCATCCGCTGGATCGTTCGCAGTACACGTGGAGTAAAACGATGCTCGAAAGCCAGATTCTCAACTGGGGCGGCGACCGGGTGGACATGGCGAACTCGATGGAGTCGCGGCCCGCATTTTTGGATCACCACGTGGCGGAAGCCGCGGTTCACGTCCCGCCGAACTTGCGGATCAAGGGGAACATTGAGAAGCACGTTCTACGCGAAGCGGTGCGAGGTGTCCTGCCGGAGGTTCTCTACAAACGGGAAAAATTCTCGTTCATGGCGCCGCCGGCGCACACGGACGAGGCTAAGGCTCAGGCGGTGCGGAAATTAACGGACCGCTATCTTGACGAAGGGAGCCTGCGCGATGCGGGGTTGTTCGACGTGGGGCGGGTGGCGGCGTTTTTGGAGGGCTACCGGGCCGATACGGATTCGGCTTCACTGGTGCGGAAGGATGCGTTGCTGAATCACCTGCTCTGCCTGCAGATCCTGCACCGTCAGTACGTGGACGGGGTTGGACCGTAGGCTAATCCGGTTCGAGGTGGACCTCCGTTTTGAGAGCGCGGGCGGCTATTTTGGCTGACCAGACCGTCACGAGGATGGTGGCCGCCAATCCGCCGCCGTAGAGGAGCCAGGAATCGATGCCGTGGGGCAGGCCGGCTTTGGCTTTGGCGATCTTACCGATGAGGGCACCGGTGTAGGCGTAGGCGGCGCTGATCGGGATGAAGCCGATCCACGAGGCGAGGGTGAATCGGGTCATCGAGATGGTCGTCAGGCCGCAGGCGTAGCTGACGATGCTGTGGGGTAGGATGGGGGAGAGGCGGCTGAGGAGGACGATGCGCCAGCCGCCGTGCGCGATGGCCGAGTCGAGGGCGCGGAATTTTGCGTTGTGGGCGAACTTCCGCTGGAGCCAGTTGTGGACGAGGTAACGGCTGGTCGCGAAGTTGAGAACCGCTCCGACGACGGAGGCGATGGTCACGAGGAGCGTGCCGGACCAGAAGCCGTAGGCGGCTCCGGCACCGACGGTCAGAATGGACCCGGGGAGGAGAAAAACGCAGGTGAGAGCGTAGATGGCGATGAAGCCGACCCAACCGACCCAGCCGCTCGCTTGGATCCAGACCAAGCTCTCGGTCATCCAGTTCGTGAAGGTTTCTTGCATGCGCGGGCGGGAGTCTACGTGGTTGTTCGATCAATTGACGAGTCCGGGCTGGAGTGAAGGATTGGGAGAAATATCGGGCTTGGTCGGGTTGAGGGCGGGAGGAGGGAACGAGAGCTGCTTGGGTGGGGTGGAGATGGCGGGAGATTGGATGTTGCGGTTGACGAGTTTGCTCGGGCTGGTGGTGATGTTGGGGTTGGCCTGGGGATTGTCCCGGCACCGGCGGTTGTTTCCCTGGCACACGGTGGTGTGGGGGCTGGGGTTGCAGTTTGTTCTGGCGTTGCTGATCCTGAGGACCGACGTCGGGAGGGGGGCATTTGGGGCGGCTCGCCTGGGGGTGGCGAAGATCGCGGAGTTTGCGAACGTGGGGGCGGAGATGGTGTTTGGGCCGCTGGCGGACGGGGCGCGGATGGGGGCGGCGTTCGGGCCGAACTCCTACGTTTTCGCGATCACGATCACGGCGGTGATCATCATGGTGTCGTCGATCTCGGCGGCGCTCTATCACTATGGCATCCTGCAGAAGGTGGTTCACGCGCTGGCCTGGGTGATGCGAAAATTGCTGCGGACGAGCGGGAGTGAGACGTTGGCGGCGGCGAGCAACATCTTCGTGGGGCAGACGGAGGCTCCGCTGTTGATCCGCCCTTACCTCAAGGGAATGACGGAGAGCGAGTTGATGGCTCTGATGACGTGTGGGTTCGCGACGGTGGCGACGAGCGTGTTTGCGATTTACGCGCAACTGGGGGTGGACGCCGGGCATTTGCTCACGGCTTCGGTGTTAAGTGCTCCCGCGGGGCTGATCGTGGCGAAAATCATGCTGCCGGAAACGGAGGAGAGTGAGACCGCGGCGGACGCGTCGGCGGAGGTCGAACGAACGACGTCCAACGGACTGGATGCGTTGTGCCGGGGGGCGGGCGATGGGATGATGCTGGCGATCAACGTGATCGCGATGTTGATCGCGTTCGTGGCAATCGTGGCGCTGTTGAACGCGCTGGTGACGGCTCCGCAGGCGGCGTTGGGGGTGGCGGAGCCAGTCACGTTGCAGCAGGTCCTGGGGTGGGTGAACTGGCCATTTGCGTGGGTGATCGGGATCCGGGCGGAGGATTGTGCGTTGGCGGGGCAGGTGCTGGGAGAGCGGATCGTGCTCAACGAATTTATCGGTTACCTGAGCTTGGCGGGGCTGCGGGAGTCGATGGATGAACGCAGTTTCATTCTGACGGCGTACGCGTTGTGTGGATTCGCGAATCTCTCGAGTATCGCGATCCAGATCGGGGGGATCGGGTCGCTGGTGCCGGAGCGTCGGGGGGACCTCGCCCGGTTGGGTCTGCGGGCGATGGTGGGGGGGGTGCTCGCGTGCTATTTATCGGCGACCGTGGTTGGGGTGTTGTTGTGAGTCTTTGCCGGGATCTTGGGCGGAGGGTGAGAGTTCACCGCCAGGGGTGGCTAGTCGTCTGACGAACCCTGCTGTTTGGAGGGACGGGCCTCGTCGGCGATTTTTTCCTCCTGTGGCCCGTCCAGATTGGATCTGGTCGTGGGGGCGTGATCGTCCTCCTGGCCTCGTCCGGAAGCGTCCCGGGCTTTTCCGGAGAGCAGCGGTAGGACGGCTATGGCGATGACGACGACGAGGGCCAGGGCGAAAAACGTGAGCAGGTATCCCATTGGTCTTAGTCGTCGAGGTGGCCGGACTCGGTGCGGGTATGATGGTCCGCTTCGTCGAGACCTTCTCGGATGAGGTCGGCGGTATCGTTGTGGTCTTCGTTCTCGAGGAACTGATTGGGGGTCTTGTGGCCGGTGGTTGGCGGGGGGTCCAGGTCGGTTTCGGCGGCGATGAATTCTCCCGTCTCCGGGGTTTCGGCAGTTTCTTCGGCGGGAACGTGGAGTTCGCGGCGGGCGTGGTCGAGGTCGACTTCGTTGGGTTCGGTGCGTCCATCGCCGGTGGCGAGTTCGCGGGCGCGCCTTTGGATATCGGCGTCGCTGATCTCGCCGACGCCGGAGCCGGAGACTTCGATTCTCTGGTTTGGTGAATTCATGGTATCCATAAATCGGTTTTCGGGCGAGAGGCGGACGCGCTGAATGCGCCAGAATTGGTTATTGATCGAGGGAGTGGCGTGCTACCTTCGCGCGGATGATGCCGGACGAGATGCAGGACGAACGGGACGCCGCCGACGTCGCGGAGGGTGGGTTGCGCTTCGTGGGATTGGGTGGATCGGCGGGTTCGCTGCCGGCCTTGCAGCGTTTTTTCGAAAACGTGAAGGAGGAGGGTGGCTTCGCTTACATCGTGGTGGTGCATTTGTCGCCGGATCACGACAGCATCCTGGCGGAGATCCTGCAGCGGTCGACGGCGTTGCCGGTCGAGCAGATCCGCGGGAGGGTGCGGGTGGAAGCGAACCGGGTCTACGTGATTCCGCCGGGTAGGCGGCTGTCGCTGGTGGACGGACACTTGCAGTTGACGGACGGGGGTGAGGTGGGTCAGCGCCGCTACGTGGTGGATCATTTTTTCCGAACGCTGGCGGAGACGCACGGGGAGCGGGTGACGGCGATCGTGCTTTCGGGGTCGGACGGGGATGGGGCGAACGGGTTGAAGCGGGTGAAAGAGCGTGGTGGGTTGACGATCGGGCAGGATCCGGCGGAGGCGGAGCACGAGGGGATGCCGCGGTCGGCGATTGAGACGGGGATGGTGGATTGGGTGCTGCCGGTGCGGGAGATGCCGGAGCGGCTGGCGGAGTATTGGTCGAACGCGGCGCGGTTGAGGTTGCCGCTGGCGGTGGGGGAGTCGAAGGGGAAGTCAAAGTCTGCTGCGGTGGCCGACGCGGATCACGAGGCGGCGCTCCGGGACGTGCTGGGGCATCTGCGGGTGAAGACGGGGCACGAGTTTGACGGGTACAAGCGGGCGACGGTGCTGCGGCGGATCGGGCGGCGGATGCAGGTGTGCGGCGTGGAGACGCTGGGCGATTACCTGGGGTTCATGCGAAAGCACGGAGGGGAAACGGGGGCGTTGTTGCAGGATTTGCTGATCAGCGTGACGAATTTTTTCCGGGACGCGACGGCGTTCGAGGCGCTGGCGGCGGACCTGCCGCGGTTGTTCGACGGGAAGGGGCCGGGGGATCACGTGCGGGTGTGGGTGCCGGCTTGCGCGACGGGGGAGGAGGCGTACTCGGTGGCGATGCTGCTGAGCGAGCACGCGGCGACGCTGGACGCACCGCCGGGGATCCAGGTCTTCGCGACGGACCTGGACGAGCGGGCGATCGAGACGGCGCGGGCGGCGGTGTATTCGGACACGATCGAGGTGGACGTGTCGGAGGAACGGCTGAGGCGGTTTTTCGTCCGGGAGCAATGGGGGTATCGGGTGAGGCGGGAGCTGCGGGAGGTGGTGCTCTTTGCGCTGCACGATTTGCTGAGGGACGCGCCGTTTTCGCAGTTGGATCTGGTGTCGTGCCGCAATCTGCTGATTTACCTGAGCCGGGGTTCGCAGGAGCGGGTGTTCGACATTTTTCACTTCGCACTGCGCGGGGAGGGGCGGTTGTTTTTGAGCGTTTCGGAGTCGGCGGAGGAGGCGACGGCGTTGTTCTCGCCGGTCGACAAGAAGCATCGACTGTATCGGCGGCTGGCGATCTCGCGGACGAATCTGCCGGTGCCGACGGGGGCGCCGACGTTGTCGCAGATGTTAGCCCGGCAGGGGGGCGGGGTGCGGACGCGGCGGGATTACGAGGATCGGGCGAGCGCGCCGCCGTCGACGGCGCCGAAGGGGATGACCGACGCATCGTGGGCGGACGTGCATTTTCAACTCATCGAACGGTTGGGGCCACCGTCGCTGCTGGTGGACGAGAATTTCGACATTCTTCACCTGTCGAAGTCGGTGGGGCGATTCCTGCGATTTGGGAGCGGGGAGCCGACGGTGAACCTGTTGCGGATCGTGAACGACGGGTTGCGGGCGGAGCTGCGGGTGGCGCTCTACCAAGCGGCGAAGACGAGGACTTCGGTGGACGTGGTGGGTGTGCGGATCGAAGTGGCGGGGGAGACGCGGGTGGTGGATATCGGCGTGCGGCCGACGCAGGGTCTGGCGGCGGATTTTTTGTTGGTGGTCTTCCGCGAGCGGGAGGACGGTGACCCGGGGAGCGACACGTCGATGGCGACCGTCGCGGTGGCGGGGGAGAGCGATCTGGTGAGGCAACTCGAAGACGAGATCGAACAGGTGAAGCGGCGGCTGCGCGAGTCGGTGGAGGATAACGAAGCGCGGACCGAGGAGCTGAAAGCGTCGAACGAGGAGCTGCAGGCGATGAACGAGGAGCTGCGGTCGGCGACGGAGGAACTCGAGACGGGGCGCGAGGAGCTGCAGTCGATCAACGAGGAGTTGACGACGGTGAATCAAAAACTCAAAGGCAATGTCGATGAGCTGAGCCGGTCGAACAACGACTTGCAGAACCTGATGGCGTCGACGGACATCGCGACGATCTTCCTGGATCGGGATCTGACGATCGAGCGCTTTACGCCGAGCGCGTTGTCGATTTTCCGGCTGATCCCGAGCGACTTGCACCGGCCGCTGTCGGATCTATCGCACAGCTTGGATTACCCGGACATCACGCGGGACGCGGCCGAGGTGCTCGAGCGGCTGACGCCGATCGAGCGGGAGGTGCGGGACTCGGAGGGGCGGTGGTTCCTCGCGCGGGTGTTGCCGTATCGCACGACGGAGGACCGGATCTCGGGCGTGGTGCTGACATTTTTCGACCTGACGGAGCGGCGCAAGGCGGAGGAGGCGACGCGGGCGTCGGAGGAGCATTTGCGGATGGTGATCGAGAACGCGCACGACTACGCGATCTTCACCGCGGACGCGGAGCGGCGGATCACGAGTTGGAGCCGGGGGGCGGAGGGGATCCTGGGATATCGTGAGGGGGAGATTTTGGGTGAGCCTTTGGCGATCATTTTCACCGAGGAGGATCGTAAGCTCGGGACGCCAGATGTGGAGGCGGAGACGGCCTTAGTGCGGGGCTGCGCCAGCGACGAGCGGTGGCACTTGCGGAAGGACGGCAGGCGCTTCTGGGCGAGTGGGTCGCTGATGCCCATGCGGCTTGAGAATGGAGAGGTCGTGGGATTCGTCAAAATCCTGCGGAATCGGACGGAGGAGCGGGAGGCGGCGGATGCGCTTCGGAGGAGCCGAGAGGAGCTTCTGGCCGCGGTGAATGCGAGTGAGGAAGCGCGTCGTGAGGCTGAGCTGGCGAGCGAGGCTAAGGATCATTTCCTTGCCGTGCTCTCGCATGAGTTGCGGACTCCGCTCACGCCGATCATGATGGCAGTCGAGACGTTGGTGCGGCGGGCGGATCTGCCGGCGGACGTGCGCGAAACGTTTGCGATGATCCAGCGGAACGTGCGGATCGAGGCTCGCTTCATCGACGATTTGCTCGACGTGACCCGGATCGGGAATGGGAAGCTGGAAATCCACCGAGAGGCGTTGGATCTGGCGGAGGTGGTGCGATCTGCGGTGGGGATTTGCCAGTCCGACGTCGAGGCGAAGCAGCAGGTCCTACTGTTGTCGGTTGGGGCGGAGCGGATGGAGACGGAGGGAGATTCAGCCCGCTTGCAACAGGCTGTGTGGAATCTCATCAAGAACGCTTCGAAATTTACGCCGAAAGGAGGGGAGATCCGAGTATCAGCGAGAGAAGTCTCCGGTGGCTTCGAGATTGAGGTGGCGGACACGGGGATCGGGATCGCCCAGGAAGAAATCGAGTTGGTTTTCGACCCGTTCGCCCAAGGAGGAAACGACGTGACGCGCGAATTCGGTGGTCTCGGTCTGGGCCTGGCCATCGCGAAGGCGACTCTCGAAGCTCACGGTGGGACGATTCGAGCGGGGAGCACGGGACCCGGAGAGGGGGCGACCTTCACGATCAGCCTCCCCCGGGCCGGGCAGAATTCCGTTCAACGCCCCGGTTGAGGGCTGTATTTGAATCGATCAGCTGCAGAGTTCCCCCAAAGCGTGGGTGATGCGATCAATGAGGGTGGTCGGGTGCCGGACTTCGGTCGGGAGATGGGACGTCAGCTGGCGGGTGGCCCGTCGGGTGCCGCGCTGGGCGGAGTGGAGCGACCGGCGGGCAACGTGGCGGACCGTCGGCTCCGGCGTCGAAGCGTGGGTGGCGGCGGCTCCGATGAGAATGCCGAGCAGAAGCAAGGCACCGGAGACAATCCAGACGTGGTCTTTGGCGATCTCGGTCGTGGATTTCGCCGTAGCTTCGATCTGTTCGGAGACAGTGGGATCGGTGTGGTCGTCGGAGATAGGGTCGGAATTGGCGGGTAGATTTGTCATGTTTTCGAGCAGGTTTTCATTGGGATCGGCTTCGGGAAGCTTGAAGCGGTCGCCCGTGGGGGGGACTTTTTGCAGTCGGTTGCCGTGGTTGTCGGGCGACCGAGTCCGGCGAATTCCTGGCCGTGACGTCGCGGCGTGCCTGGACGGAAAGTTGGGCGGGGGATGGTTTCGTCAAAGTCCTTGCGGTTTTTCGGGAAGTGGATTTGATACGCCGTTCGCATGGACGAATTTGACGAAGAGAGCGTCGCGAAGGTGCTTCGCGATTACGTGGTGGGGACTTTACCGCTGGGAGTTTACGACCCGCACCAGCCGCGCCGTCCGCGGGTGCCGGTGGGTTCGTTCGAAGTGGAATTTCTCGATATCGACGAAGACGGGAGAGTCTGCGTGGCGGGGCCCGTGGTGCTCGAAGACGGCGGACGGCAGCGCGGAATTTCACCTGCGCGTTACCGCCCCGATGGACGGTGCGGATGGCGATCTGCGGGTCGTGGATGATGCGGCGGTGCGCGCGGTCTACATCGTCCTCGTGAATGCCGAGAACGGCTCTTGCAAGGAAACGGCTGCCTTGGCGAACGCGTAGGCGGGGGCAGGCGACCGGCTGATCTGGAGATCCCGGACGTCGCAGGGGGGAGAGGAAAAGCTGGTGCGTCCGGAGGGGACCGCGGCCCGCGCGCGGGTCGAGATCAGTCTTCGAGCTGATCTTTGAGGAGTTGGAGGAACCCCTCCAGGCGGGCGACGACGTCGAGTTCCTGGAGGAGGGCTTGGCGGGATTCGGCGTTGGGGATGAGGGTGGAGCAAACGGCGTCGCTGAGGGCTTCGGGACTTTTGGCCGAACTCGAGGAAGGACTCGAAGTGCTGGGGGAGTTGGTAGCCCTGGTCGGCGAGGCCGTGGCAGATCTCGCGGACGGTCTTGGCGAGTGCCTCCGCCTCGGGATCGTGAGCGTGATTGGATTCGAGACGCTCGATGCGGGCGACGCGGTAGGGTTCGGTCTGCAGCCATTCGGTGAAGCGGATGCGGGCGACGCCCTGGAGGATGAGGTGGGAGGTACCGTCGGGGTTGCGGACGCAGGCGCGAACGAGGCCGACGCCGCCGACTTTGTGGACGTAGTCGTCGCCCGAGCGCTGCATCGCGACGGCGAAGATGCGTTCTTCGTCGAGGGACGCGGAGAGCATGTCGCGGTAGCGGGGTTCGAAGATGTAGAGGGGGAGAAGCGCGTTTGGAAAGAGAATCGTCCCCGGAAGCGCGATCACGCCGACCGTTTCGGGCAGCACGATTTCGTCGTTTTCGTTGGGCATACCTCCTGTTACGCGGCTGGGGGGGGGCGCGTTTGCTTTTCCTTTCGGAATTGCCGGGTGCCGGTCCGTGGATTATGGAGATTCCATGACATCAGGCAATCCGACGCTCAACAGTGGAACTTTCGAAAAAATCTCGGTCCGGCAAGGGCCGGCGATGACGGTGAGTGGGACGGTCTCCAAGACGGGGATCCTGCTCGCGCTCGTGATTCTCGGGGCGACCTTCACGTGGAATCTCACGGGGCCGCTGGCGATGCCCTTGATGATCGGAGGGGCGATCGGCGGTTTTATCGTGGCGATGGTGACGGTTTTCAAGATGCAGTGGGCACCGATCACGGCACCGATTTATGGGCTGCTCGAGGGGTTGTTCCTGGGGGGCATCTCGGCGATCTACAATCAGCAGTTCAACGGGATCGTGCTGCAGGCGGTGATGCTGACCTTCGGCGTGATGGCGATGATGCTGTTTCTCTACCAGAGCGGGATCATCAAGGTGACCGAAAAGTTCCGGATGGGAATCATCGCCGCGACCGGGGGGATCATGCTGGTCTACGTCGTGACGTTCGTGCTGGGATTCTTCGGTGTGCAGGTGCCGTTCATCCACGGGAGTGGGATGATGGGGATCGGATTCAGCTTGGTGGTGGTCGGGATTGCCGCCCTGAATCTCGTCCTGGATTTTGATTCCGTGGACCGGGGGGTGGCGGCGGGTGCGCCGAGGTTCATGGAGTGGTACTGTGCGTTTGGCCTGATGGTGACGCTCATCTGGCTTTACCTCGAGCTGCTGCGGCTGTTGAGCAAGCTGCAGCGCCGGTAGGCGAGGGGTTGCGCGCGAGGTCGTGTGGGTCTCGCGCGCGCAGTGGGGTGGCGTTCGCTGCCTCCGCGACGGGACGGAAGTGACGGGTCCCGTGGGGCCGTCTACTTCGAGTTGACGGACTTGAAGTCGGTCGCCACGACGGTGATCTCGGTCTCCTCGGTCTCCGCGATGCCGTGACAAAGCATTTTGGTGTAAGGACCGCAGACGACATCGCTACCGCAGTAGAGGTCCCGCCGATTTTCCAACGTGGTGCAGGAGGCGAGACAAAGCGTAACGAGCGACAGGCTGAGGAGGGCGGGTTTCACGGAGAAAGCTAAATCCGTTTCTTCCTGCCGTGTAAATTCAAAAAGCGCACTGAATCGACCCTGCCTGTTGCCTCAAAAGTTCTGACACCGAGGTGTGGCAAGTGTTGAGGAAGAAAAGGGGACGTTGACTCAAAAAGAATGACACCGGCAACGAAGAGAGATGCCGATGAGTCGAAGGATGAGAGAAGAGGAGTTGCCGCGGATGCGGCAACGCTACGTGATGCGCAACCGGGAGGGGCGGAGTCGGATGATCGACGAGGTGTGCGAGCAGTGGGGATACAGCCGCAAGCACGCGATCAAACTGCTGGGAGCCAAGGCCGGATGGGGAGGAGATCTCGTCCGGCCAAAGGGGCGTCCCGTCGACTACGGAGACGAAGTCGCCGATGTCCTCTGGCAGATCTGGAAGGTCTCTGAACAACCGTGCGGCAAGCGACTGGCGGCCGTGCGAAAACTTTGGCTGCCGCACTACGAGGCGAGATCGGGGAAGCTGAGCCGGGAGTTGAAGAAAAAGGTCCTGGCCATCAGTGCCGCCCAGATTGACCGTCTTCTGGCCGCGCGGAAGGTTCGAGTCGGGGCACGAGGTCGGAGCGGGACCAAGCCCGGAGGACTGCTCAAAAACCAGATCCCGATCCGTACGGACAACTGGGACATTGATCGTCCCGGCTACTTGGAAGCCGACACGGTGGCCCATTGCGGCGGGTCGCTTGAAGGAAACTTCGTGTGGAGCGTGACCTACACCGACATCCACACCGGCTGGACGGCCAACCGGGCCGTCTGGAACAAAGGAGCCGCCGGGATAGTGGCCGCCACCCGGGAGATCGAAGCGGAGTTACCTTTCGAGGGTACTCGGCTTCGACTGTGACAACGGAAGCGAGTTCTTGAACTGGCATCTGGTGCGTTACTTCCAGGAACGCAGCCGCCCGGTGGGATTGACCCGATCTCGCCCCTACCACAAGGACGACAACGGACACGTGGAGGAGAAAAATTGGACGCGTGTGCGCCAGCTCTTCGGCTACGACCGCTTTGGTGATCCCGACCTGCTCGAGGCCATGAATACGATTTACCGGGAGGTGTGGGAACCGCTCCACAACTTCTTCCTGCCCTCAATGAAGTTGATCTCCAAGGAACGTCACGGGGCCAAGATCAAACGCCGACACGACCAGCCTCGCACGCCCTGCGACCGATTGCTGGAAAGCGAGCACATCAGCGGCAAAACCAAGGCCCGGCTTCGCAAAGCAAGAGCGGCGCTCAATCCCTTCGAACTCCACGAGCGACTCGAAACCCTGCTCGCGCGCGTGCTGCATCTGGCGCTGCGTTCCAGTCGCCCTACGGGGCTCCTTGCACTCCGCGCCAGATGCAGCACAATTCACAACAACCACGGTGTCATGACTTTTGAGTCAACGACCCCCTACTTCCCGACCCTCCCGGGTGTCATTTACTTTTGAGGCAACAGGCCCTGGGTTGCTGGTTGGAGATGAAAGTTGATCCGCTGTGGGCGGGTGTGCAATCTCTGGCGCCCGATGTCGCTTGCGTATTACGTCCACGATCTGAGTCCGTTTTTGATCCAGCTGACCGATTCGATCGGGCTGCGGTGGTATGGGCTGGCCTACGTGGCGGCGTTCATCGTCGGGATCGCGGTGTATCGGGTGCTGGCGAAGCGCGGGTATTCCGATCTCAAACCGGAGGCGGTGAGCGATTTCATCATCTGGGGCGCGATCTTTGGCGTGCTGCTCGGTGGGCGGCTTGGCTACATGCTGTTCTACAATTTCCAGGGACTGGTGGTCGATCCGCTGAGTGTCGTGAGGGTGTGGGACGGGGGGATGTCGAGCCACGGGGGGATGATCGGGATGGCGCTTTATTTGCTGTGGTACGCGCGGAGGCACCGGGTCGGATGGCGCAATTTGGGA
The DNA here is from genome assembly GCA_963832325.1 of uncultured Verrucomicrobiae bacterium. Lineage (GTDB taxonomy): Bacteria > Verrucomicrobiota > Verrucomicrobiia > Chthoniobacterales > JAATET01 > CAVVKW01. The sequence goes on from CAWHTR010000002.1 coordinate 316,574, forward strand.
GACAATCTGGTCGTGGTCGTGCCGATTGGGCTGTTCTTCGGACGGGTGGCGAATTTCATCAACGGGGAGCTTTACGGGCGCGTGACGGCGGTGCCGTGGGCGGTGCAATTCCCGAAGGAATTGTATTCCGCGGAGTTGGCGGACGCGACGCGCAACGAGATCATCCGGGGTGCGGTGGCGCTGAACCCCGCTTGGAACGCGGTGGAGGTGATCGAACCCGCGAGCCGGGATTCGGCGGCGCTGCGCGACGTGTTGGCGGAAGGTTTGTCGCCGCGACACCCTTCGCAGCTTTACGAGGCCGCGGTGGAGGGGCTGGTGCTTTTTGGGCTGATGTGGGTGTTGCGGACGAGATTCAAATTGCGGGACGGCGTGATCACGGGGGCGTTCTTCGTGGGTTACGCGGTGTTGCGGATTGGGGTGGAGGCATTTCGCGAGCCGGACGCGGCGCTCACCTGGGGACTGACGCGCGGGCAGTTTTTGTCGCTATTTCTGGTGCTGATCGGGGCGGGTTTCTGGGTGTCGGCGTGGGTGCGGCCGCGGTGGGCGCCGATTTGGCGCGGAGCTGCGAACGGAAAGCGAGTCGTCGCGGACTGAGCGAGTTCGCGAACGGGCGCTTCCCGGGCGGGGTTGCCCGCCACGGTCGACTCTGAAGTCCCCAACTTGGGGACGGGATCAGAAGTGAATCGCGTGGCCCTGGGTGGCGTGGGCGGCTTCCATGACGGCTTCGCTGAGGGTCGGATGGGCGTGGATGGTGCCGCCGAGTTCCTCGTAGGTTGCTTCCAGGTTCATGGCGAGGCCGAGTTCGGCGATCATTTCCGTCGCGTCGGCGCCGATGATGTGAGCGCCGATGATCTCCCCGTGTTTCTCACCGATGATGAGTTTGACGAAACCTTCGCTGTCGCCGACGGCGAGGGCTTTGCCGCTGGCCATGAACGGGAACTTGCCGACCTTGTATTTGATGCCCTGTTCCTTGGCAGCGCGCTCGGTGAGGCCGGTGCTGGCGACCTGCGGGTGGCAGTAGGTGCAGCCCGGGAAGAGGGTGACGCGCTTCGGTTCGCTGACGCCGAACATGCCCTCCACGGCCTGGATGGCCTCGTAGCTGGCCACGTGGGCGAGCCACGGTGGGCCGATGATGTCGCCGGCTGCGTAGACGCCCTTGATGTTCGTCTCGTAGCGGTCCCCGGTTTTGATGGAACCCTTCTCGGTCAGCTCGATCTTCATGCCGCCGGGAAGAAGCGGGGAGACGCCGATGGCGACGAGGGCGATGGAGGCCTCGAGGGTCTCTTCCTTTTTGCCCGAGACCGTGATCTTGACGCCCTTGTTGGTCGTCTCCGCCTTCTCGACCTTGGTTCCGGTGAGGAGCTTGATGCCTTGCTTGGAGAGAGATTTCTCGAGGGTCTGGCTGACTTCGGTGTCCTCGACCGGGAGGATGTTCGGCAGCATTTCGATCACGGTGACGTTCGTGCCGAAGGCGTTGAAGAAGTAGGCGAACTCGATGCCGATGGCGCCCGCGCCGATGATGATGATGTCCTTCGGTTGCTCCGCGAGAACCATGGCCTGCTTGGAGCCGATCACGGATTTGCCGTTGAACGGGAAGCCGGGCATCTGGCGGGTGACGACGCCGGTGGCGACGAGGATGTTCTTCGCTTCGTGCGTGGTCTTGTTGCCGTCCTTGTCGGTGACTTCGACGCTGCCTTCTTTGGGGATGGTTCCCTCGCCCCGCAGGTAGTCGATTTTGTTCTTCTTGAAGAGCATCTCGATGCCGCCCGCGAGCTTGTCGGCGACCTTGCGGCTGCGCCCGATGACCTTGCTCCAATCGAAGGAGAGGTTGTCGAAGGAGAGGCCGAATTCGTCGGCGTGCTTCGTCATGGTCTGATAGACCTCGGCGTTTTTGAGGAGGGATTTGGTCGGGATGCAGCCCCAGTTGAGGCAGGTGCCTCCGGCGCGATCGACTTCGACGCACGCGACTTTTTTACCCAACTGCGCGGCGCGGATCGCGCCAACGTACCCGGCGGGACCGCCGCCTATCACTATCAGATCGTAAGATGCCATTGCCGAGAAGGTGACAGGAAAGGCGCGTTTGACAAGATTGTGAGCCGTTTGGAGGCGCGCTTTCGGTGGGTTCGAGCTGGGTATTCCCGCCGTGCCCGATGGAGGGAGCGCGGAAGGCCGGGGGTATTCGCGATCCGGGGTGCGCGCTAGTAGTCGGCGAACTCTTCGGTGGTGCCTTCTTCGAATTCCTTGGGGATGGCGACGGTGGGGTTCTCGGCTTTTCGATCCCAATAAACCCGCGCGATCTTGTTCCAAGGCGTGGGTTCGTACGGGAAGAGGGTGTCTTCTTTCAAACGGGCGCGGAGCGCTCGGCGCATCTCGTAGGGCGTCGCGGCGTTCTCCATGCCCTGCATGTTTGGCGAGGAGACGGCGAAGTTTCCCGGGTAAATCCATTCAGCTTTCGCAAAGGCAAATTTCCCGAACGCCTGCGAGCCGGCGGTATCGTCTTGGAACGAGAGGTAATAGTCGCCATCGACGCGCGAGATCCATCCGATGAAGCGAAGGACCTTCGCGGGAGTCTGGCCGAAGTTGCGATAGTAGATCCAGTAGGTGTCTTCGTCGCGGGGCAGGATGGCGACGCGATGAATGATCATCGGCGGTTCCACGACTTGGATGACTTCCTCGCCGTCGACGATCTCGATGACTTCGACGGTCTCGGTGGCGTCGCGGTCGACGAGTTGTTTGTATTCGAAGACCCCGAGGAGTCGGGTGTCGATGTTCGTCGAAGCGTTTGAGGTGATCGGCGTGTCGAAGAGACAACCGGTCAGCAGAAGGACGGCGACGGCCAGGGCAAGAGCCGGGCGCACCTTTTTCAAAAACGTGAGGGTTCGCGCGGCGCTAGAGTGTTTGATCATCGAACTCGACCACTCTGGTCAAATTCGAGTGCCGGGGGCAATCACGGAGTTCTTGGGAACGACGACGATGCCGTCGCGGACGTAGAAGCCGTCGCCGTCGAAGTCCTTATCCTTGCCATCGCGGGAGATCGTGACGCCGTCGCCGATGCGGACGTTTTTGTCGAGAATGGCGTGGTCGATGTTGCAATTCTTCCCGATGCCGATCCGGGGGAGGTTTGGGTCGGCGTTTGGGAGATCGGAGTCGTAGAGGTCCGCTCCCATCATGACGGTGTTGCGCAGCGTGCTGCCTTCGCGGACGATGCTGCGGATGCCGATGGAGCACCGCTCGAGCGTCGCGTGGAGGATGTGGCTGCCGTCGGAGACGATGGCTTTGTCGATGTGGGAATTTCGGACGAAGCTGGCGGGCAGGAAGCGCGGCTGGGTGAAGGTCGGGTTGCCGCCGGTGTAGAAATTGTAGGCGGGGTCGTCTTCGGCGAGGGCGAGGTTGGCGTCGAAGAACGCGCGGATGGTGCCGATATCCTCCCAGTAGCCCTCGAAGATGTAGGCATCGACCTTCTTGCTCTGGATGGCGGCGGGGATGATATTTTTCCCGAAGTCGGCCATGTCGTTGTCGAGACAGTCGGCGAGGACCTGGCGGTTGAAGACGTAGATGCCCATCGAGGCCTGGAAGAGTTCTTCGTGTTCGTGTTTGCCGAGTGACTTGAGGATTTCGCGCGGGATCCGGAGGGTATCCTGCACGGCGGGGTCCTTCGGCTTCTCGACGAATTCGATCACCCGCTTGTTCTCGTCGGTGTGCATGATGCCGAAGCCCGGGACGGCGTCTCGGTTGACCGGGATCACACCGAGGGTGATGTCCGCGTCGCGCTCGATGTGCTGGCGGATGATGTCGCGGTAATCCATCCGGTAGAGTTGGTCGCCGCTGAGGATGATGAAGTGCTCGTAGGGTTGCTCGAGGAAGTAACGGAGATTCTGCCGGACCGCGTCGGCGGTGCCCTGGTACCAGTCCGATCCCTCGGGGGTCTGCTGCGCGGCGAGAATGTCGACGAAGCTCCGCGAGAATCCGTCGAACTTGTAGGTGTCGGTGATGTGGCGGTGGAGCGAAGTCGTGTTGAACTGGGTAAGCACGTACATCGCGCGGATGCCGGAGTTCAGGCAGTTGCTGATCGGGATGTCGACGAGGCGGTACTTTCCACCGAGCGGGACGGCGGGTTTCGCGCGGAGCTTGGTGAGGGGAAAGAGGCGGGTGCCGGCGCCGCCGCCCATGATGATGGCGAGGGTGCCCTTGGTGAGGGAGAGGACTTTTCTGCTCATTTGAGTCGGAGTGTGGGGTGAATTGGGGTGCCTTCGACCTTGCCGAAGGGTGGGGGGTTTGTCACCCTGCAAAACCCTCGCGGAGGTCGGAATTATGTGTGGAATTGTAGGTTACGTTGGCAAGTCGCAGGCTCCAGGAGTGCTGTTGCAGGGACTCAGGCGGCTGGAGTATCGAGGGTATGATTCGGCCGGAATCGCGACTCTCACTGGTAACGGGATCGAAAGTCGCAAGTCCGTCGGCCGCATCGCCGATCTCGAACGCGTGCTGACGGAGAATCCGCTCACGGGCGAGACCGGGATCTGCCACACCCGTTGGGCGACCCACGGCGGGGTGACCGAGGAAAACGCGCATCCGCACTTTGACCGATCCGGTAAACTGGCCCTTGTCCACAACGGAGTGATCGAGAATTACCAGGAGCTGCGGGCGGAGTTTCAGGAGCAGGGACACGTGTTCGCGAGCCAGACCGACACCGAGGTGCTGGCGCATTTGATCGGGTCGGAATTTGACCGAGCCGACGGGGCGGCGAAGGGCGATCTCGTCGACGCCGTCCGGCGGGCTTTGCGGCGCGTGATCGGCACCTACGGGATCGCGGTCCTGCACGCCGACGTGCCGGGGCTTCTCGTCGGGGCGCGGCGGGGCAGCCCGCTCGTGCTCGGGATCGCGAAGGACGAGCACCTCATCGCGAGCGACGTCGCTGCGATGGTGAGCCGCACGCGTGATGTCGTCTTTTTGAAAGACTATGAGATCGTGGCCGTGCAGGACGATTCGTTCCAGATCACGACGCTGCAAGGGGACGGCGCGGGATTCGAGATCAGCAAGGTCGAGTTTACCGAGAAAGACGTGAGCAAAGGCGATTACCCGCACTACATGCTCAAGGAAATCTTCGAACAGCCGAATACCGTGCGCGACGCGATGCGCGGTCGGCTTTCGCTCGAGGAAGGCACGGCCAAACTCGGCGGCCTGAACATGACCAACGCCGACCTGCGGGGCGTTGATCGCGTCACACTCGTCGGCTGCGGCACGGCGATGCACGCCGGGATGATCGGTGAGTACATGATCGAGACGCTGGCGAAGATGCCGGTCGAGTGCGAGTTCGCCAGCGAGTTCCGCTACCGCAATCTGCCGACGACCAAGGACACGCTCGTTTTCGTGATCAGCCAGAGTGGCGAGACCGCGGACACGCTTGCCGCCCTCCGCGAGAGCCAGCGAAAAGGCCACCGGACGCTCGGCATCTGCAACAATGTCGGCAGCACCATCGCCCGCGAGAGCGACGGCGGTGTCTACATGCACGCCGGCCCGGAGGTCGGCGTGGCGGCGACGAAATCGTTCACGTCACAGGTCGTCATTCAGGCGCTCATCGCTCTGCTCATGGGCCGGATCCGGAATCTTTCCCACTCCGAGGGAATGAACATCATCGCCGAGCTGGAGAAGCTGCCCGAGAAGGTCGCGCGCACGCTCGAGCTGAGCGACCAGATCAAGGTGATCGCGAAGAAATACGCCCACGCCAAGGTCGTGCTCTTCATGGGTCGGCAATTCAATTACCCCGTCGCCCTGGAGGCCGCTCTCAAGCTCAAGGAGATCAGTTACATCGCGGCGTCGGGTTACCCGAGCGCCGAGCTGAAGCACGGTGTGATCGCCCTCGTGAACGAAGAGACGCCGTCCGTCGTGATCGCTCCGCGCGACGCCGTTTTTGAGAAAAACGTCAGTAACATCGAGGAAGTCAAAGCCCGCAAGGGTCCGGTGATCGCCGTCGGCACCGAAGGCGACAACCGGCTGGCGAAGGTGGCGGATGACGTCATCCTCGTGCCCGAAGCGCCCGAGTATTTGACCCCGATCCTGACCTCGATCTCGATGCAACTCCTCGCCTACCACATGGCCGTCGAACTCGGCTGCGACGTTGACAAGCCGAGGAATCTCGCGAAGAGCGTGACGGTGGAGTAGTCTCCGGGGCTGCGGCTCTCGGGTGAGAGCGGACAATCTCAGCGGGTTGTGGGAAACGGGGACGCAATGGCTGCCGACCGGGAAGATGGGTCTGGCGGGGGAGTTCGGGGCGCCCCCGCGGAGGAATTCGTCCGGGTGTCAGCGTCGCTTGATGACGGTGCGCTGCCAGGTGGAGAAGCAGCCGAACTCGTCCACGGTGCGGGTGCGCACGACATTGCGACCAATCTTGAGATTGCGGGCCTGGAGGGACCAGCGAGTGCCGTAGATCGGGGTGCTTTGGATGCGGCGTTTGTTGACGCGGTATTCGACCGTGCCGACGGTGACGTTGGCCGTGCCGCGGACGACGGCCCGAGCCTTGCGAACCTTGCGGGATTCGCGGCCTACGACCCTGTTCTCGGGGGAAGGGCTAGGGGTGGCGGTAGGCGCGGGCGCGGGACCTGGGGTTGGGCCTGGCGTGGGTCGGGGTGTCGGACTGGGAGTCGGGGCGGGCGCGGGCTGGGGGCCGAAGCCGGTCTCCGGGGTGTAACTGACGGTCATCGGGTCATCGAGGGCCAGCGTGATGCCGATGATGCCGGGCTGACTGGGCGCGGTGTAGATCACGTCGGGCGTGGGATCGTTTCCGGGACCGCCGGGGGTGTAAACCGGTGAGTAGGCACCGGCGGAGGGGAGCTCGAGCGCGGTGAGTTTGCGGACGGCGGCTTCGTCGCCTTTGAGGATGACGTCGATGTAGTTGTCGTGGTCTTCGACGTAGCAGTCGTCGTAGCTGGACTGGGAGGGGCCGAGATCTGCTAGCCCGAGGATTTCCACCGTGCCTCCGTCGATGGTGTATTCGACGTTCGGCTCGGTGAGCAGGAGCGTGTTGCCGCCGGAGTCGGTCGCCTGGATGCGAAAGAAGTTCGCGTAGTCGGTCGGGTAGATGCTGCGGACTCCGTCGGGCGAGAAGCCGCCCGTGTAGTAGATGCGGAGTCGGTATTGACCCTCGTCGCCGTAAAGCGAGATCCCGTCGTTGGGCAGGGTGCTGGTCAGAAACGCGGGCCCACCTTCCCCGATGTCGCGGAGGGTGGAGAGTTTGGCGGCGAGGAGGTAGGGACCATTGACGTAGGGATGCGCCGAGTCGGGCATCGTGTAGGTCAGACCGACGGCGCTCACGGGACCGTTCGGGCCGACAAGCATGAGCGGGGTGCCGTCGTTGACGATGGTGATCGTGCGGGGGAAGACGGCGCCGGGCGCGGTGGGGGTTTCGCGGTTGGCAAACTGGCCGAAGACCACGGCGATGTGGCGTTCGTTGTATTCGAAATTGGGCGTGATGGACGCGACTTCCGGGAAGACCGTCGTGCCGTCGTTCATCGTCAGCAGGAAGTCCGTGGGCTGCACGGTGCTGGGGAGCATCGGCCAACTAAAAACGATCGGCAGCGCGTCGGCGAAAAATACCGGATAGCCGTAGGTAAAGGACGTCGCGGAGGGAGTCTGCACGGACGTCAGCGCGCGGGTGGTCGGATCGCTGCAGGTGACGGCTTCCCACGTGCCACCGGCCGCGCGGGCGGCCATTTCCTGGTCGCCATTCGGAATGCCGATAATGCCCTCGAACCCCAGATTGGCCGACATGATCTCGGCCCGCGGGCTCCACAGGTCGGCGTCGATGAGCACGTCCTGCATGAGAGTGGTGTAGGTCGTGGTCTGGGCGGAGGCGCTGGCGACGAAGAAGGCCAGGGAAAGGATGGACGGGGGGACGGTGCGAAGGAGGAGTTTCACGGTGGGGCGAACGGGGCTGGAGTGTCTGGTCAGGCGAGTGATCGTGCAATAGCGGACTGGCAAGGGTCGCCCTACTTTGGCGGATTCGCGCGGGGTTTTCGCCGACCGCGTCCCGTCCGCCACTTCTCGTGCGGGATGTAGCCGATGGACGCGAGGAACCCCGCCATGCCCGGTTCGTCTTCCTGCACCCGGACGGTGCTCACCAGTGCGCGGTACATCCGGTCGGTCGCCCGATCCGCCGCCGCCCGCCTCGCGATGAGGCCCCGCCTCTCGGTCTCCAGCCGCCGAAGCTCCTCGCGCACGCGTCGGCTCTCGCCCGCCACGGCCTCGAAGTCCTCGATTCGGCGACCATTGCCGAACGGCCTGCTTTGCAGAAGCGTGCCCCAAGCCTGGAGAAATTGCTCCGCCCGGGCGCTCGTATCGCGTGGTTTCATCGGTCGATCGTAGAAGGGATCAATCTTGACGGAAAGACTTACAAACCGCCGTGTCGGCTTTAACGAGCGTCCGGAAGGAGTCTCCGCCCGGTGGGAATGACGTCGAGGCGAGTCGTCCCGGCGTGTCGAGCATCTGGAATGACCTCCCGGCCCGTTGGAAGAAGCTTCCGGCGGGCCGGATGAAGCTCTTGGCAGCATTCAACGCCGAAATGTCCCGAGACGAAAGCACGCAAGACTTTAAGAAAAGCTTACATTCTTCTTTGTTACCTCTAACGACGTGTCAGAAGCGTCGAACGGTGCGCCGTTGACGGTGGGTCAGGCGTCAGCGATGAACTCGCCGACGGTCCGGCAGGCGACGCCCATCTCGCGCAAGTCGTAGATGTTTGCCTCCGCCACCGCGGGAGTGCTGGCGGACGTCGCGTCGGTGAGGCACGTCGTCTCGTAGCCGTAACAGATCCCATCCACCAGGGTTCCCCGGACACAGCAGGGATATTGGGTGCCGCAGACGGCGATGCAATTGACCCCGAGTCGGCGCAGGATGAAGTCCATCTCCGTGTCCATGAATCCGCTGAAGCGGTTTTTCATGATGAGATAGTCGCCATCCACGGGAGCGATGTCCGCGACGATGCGGGCACCCTCGGAGCCGGGAACGCAGAAAGTTTTGTCCCGCAGGAAGGTCTCCATGCGGGTGATCTCAATGTCGCTCCCGTCCCGGCGATATTCGCGGTAGAGATAAATCACCGGCCACTTCCGCTCCCGCCAGAAGGCGAGGGCCTCCTGGATTTTCGGCAGGGTTGCGTGGGCTCCCGCGACTGCGGCGGGTGCTCCGGGCAGAACGAAATCGTTCTGCATATCGACGATGATCAAGGCGGAGGGGGAACTCATGGAGTTTAATTGGGGCGGGGGTTAGGCGAGGGGATTGGTTTTGTTCACGAGGAGCAGGTCGGCTGGCAGATGGGGGATCCGGGCGACCTGTGCGTCGGAGAGGCTGAGAGTCGGTCCGATCAAGCGACCGGGGAACGCTGGGATCGCTCCCGTGAAGCCGATGTCCTGCACGTCGGGCGTGTCGAAGAAGATGAGGGATCGCATCTCGTCGTCCCGCAGATTCTCGATGTGATGCGGGTAGGCGCGGGGAATGAAATACACATCTCCCGCTTCGAGTTCGTAGGTCTCGGCAGCGCCGCCTGGGCTTTGGACCGTCATGCGGGCGTGACCGGTGTGGACGTAGCCGAGCTCGGCGGTCTCGGGGTGCCAGTGCGGCTCGCGCATGCCGATGCCCTGCAACCGCAGCGAATACATCGCCTGGTGGCGCAGCACGGGCCACGTGTCGCGACGCGCCACGATCGCCGACCCGGTCGGGGCCGAAACGAGCGGTGCCCGGGATTCGATCGGAAACTTGAACGGGCTGCCGAATGCGGCGGCCTCCGGGACCTCGACGGGGCCGGCGGCGCGGGCCAGTTGAATATCCACGGGCGACTGAGTCACCCCGTCGACCTCCGCGGTGGGAAGTCCCCAGGTATTGGCGAGCACCGACGGCGAGAGGCAGCCCGCGAATCCCGACAGGCCGAAATCTTCGGGCATCTCGTGCGAGAACGTGATCAGGAACTCAGCGGCTTCGAGTCCCACGTTCTCGATGGCGTGGAGCTGTCCGCTCGGCACGAAAAACATCTCCCCTTCGGCGATCGTGAACTGCGAGTGCTGATTCCCACTCGCGAAGATGCGGACCAGTGCCTGCCCCTTGAGGCAGTAGGCCAGTTCGTCCGCGTTCGCGTGCCAGTGCGGCTCCCGGAAGCAGCCTTCGTTGATCGTGAGCCGATAGACCGAAAGGCCATCGAGGATCGGGAAATTCGACTTGTTGACCGAGGTCTTCGTGCCGCAATCGGTGGAGAACTGCGGCTCGGCGGAGTGGAGGGAGAATTTGTGAGACATGGGGGGGATTGCGATCCGCGAGGATTAGTTAGCGGTGACATTTTTGTCCATTGGATAAGGAGTGCAACTAATGTTCATCAAGTCGGCGTTGTGCCTGTCTGACCCGGCCCGAAAAACCTTCAAATCGCCTCGGGACCCTCGGCCTCGTTTTCCTTTCCCGCTGTGCTCCTATTAACCGCCAACGCCGCACGGGTGGCATGATGGCCAGCAAGAGCCAGGAAACGCCGCGCCGTTAACCGGCCGCGTCGCGTAATCTTACTGTTTCCGTCCCGCCGAGGCGCTTGGAGCGAGCCTCTCCACAAACTCCACGGTGCCATCGGCGATCGGTTCGCTCCAGGGCATGCCGCCGCTCAGGACGTCATTGTGCCCAGCTCCGTCGGCCTCGATCAGGTGCTTGTCAGCGGGTTGGGGCACCGCGCTGCCAATTGCTCCGAAAACCTCCCGCCCTTCTTCGATGGGAAATCGGGCGTCGCGGGTGCCGTGGATCATTAAGACCGGGATCGCGATTCCCGGTGCCAGGTCCACCGGCGAAAACGCCCACATCTCGCGGCCGGCAAGTTTCTCGGCATTTTCCATCACCTCCTGCGTGTCAGTGAACCAGAGATACTTCCCCGCCTCGCGCGTCACCAATTCCCTCAGCCTCGCGTAGGGAGAAATTAAAATCGCAGCGTCCATCGTGTGATCGGGCAAAGTGATCATCCGAATCGCCGTCGCCGCTCCCAGCGATTGACCGATGACGATCCGCGGAGAGGGCAAATCAAAACGGCGCTCGGCCTCCCGGATGACCTCGATCGCATCGGCTCCCTCAAGATCTCCAATGGTGCTGATCTCCCCCTCGCTCCGACCGTGCGCCCGCGCGTCGAACGCGACAACGGCGAACCCTTCGCGGGTCAGTTTCTGCGCGAGCCACGCCATGCCGTCCTTGCTGTAGGAGTGTCCGTGCAGGATGAGATAGGTCCCCCGCGGAGGTTGCTTCTCCGGTCGGCCGTAAAAACAGGCCAGCTGGTGCCCGTCGGTAGTGGTTGCCTCAAATTCCGTCCGTTCGAAGGGATGCAGGAGATACTGAAGGTGGTCGGTATGGCGTGCTGGCTGTAGCAAAAGCCGCGGGTAAATGTGATCGCCAAAGAAAACCAGCACTCCGATCAAGACGAGGAGCAGGACAACGCCGACGATAAAGCCCATTTGAAGAGCTTCCCGGCCCAGCGCAGGAGGTTTCGCACGTCGGCAGAGTCTACGCCTCGCGGGGCTTGATCCAGTGTTTTCCGTCAATGCGTTACCCGCGTTCGTGAGAAACACCCCCGACTGGATGCCGCTTGAACGTTTCCCCTCCGGCACGTCAGATTGCGAGGCGATTGATGACTTTTTCCCTTTTCTGGATTCCGCTGATTCTGGCGGCCTGGGCTGTCGCCGCCTACCTGCTGATTCCCCGCCTCTGGAAGCGGCACTACCGTCGCCACCTTTCCAACGCGCCGCGGATCACCCACACATCCGACGGTCATCCGGGTGATCCGGCCAACCTTTCCATCGAAGGTGATGAACCCGAGCTCCTCAAAGCCATGAAGGCGGCCGGATGGGACCCCGCCGATCCGATCACTCTGCAAAGCAGCCTGCGCATTGCGTTCGATTCCGTTCTCCGCCGACCCGACATCGACGCACCGGTGAGTAATCTCTTCCTCTACGGCCGCAAGCAGGACCTCGCCTTCGAGCTGCCGGTTGGAGACAGTCCGCGCCAGCGTCATCACGTTCGCTTCTGGAAACGCGATGAACAGGGAGAGGGGAGACCGATCTGGGTGGGTTCGGCGACCTTTGACAAGCGGGTTGGTCTAAGTCGAAATACCGGCCAGATTACCCATCACATTGGCCCCGATGTGGATGCCGAGAGGGATCTCATCATGACCGGATTAAAAAGCGCCGGATGGGTGCAGGAGACGGGTTACGAGGACGGGTTTCATCAGACCTTGCAAGGCCGCAACGGCGGCGGCGATCTCTGGAAAACTGACGGCCGCCTCGGTGTGATCGTTCTCTGTTCAGACGCTCGGAAGAGCTAAATGGACTGACGTCGATCAGCAGCGTCATGCCGGTTGCAAATCCGCATCAAAAGCCTCCGCCGGCCACGTGGCAGACGAAAGTGTCGCCGGGATATCTTCCTGCTCCAAATAGGGATGCATCCGCAGAATGTCCGCGTAGTTCTGACCTGCCGCGACGAGCCCGGTGAAGGTGCCTGCGGTGATCCGGAGTTCCCGGATACACGGCTTGCCACCCATGACC
>CAWHTR010000003.1:0-156572 GCA_963832325.1 uncultured Verrucomicrobiae bacterium
CCCGAGTGGTTGCTCGGTATCTCGCGATTCTCTTAGTTGGCATCGCCGGATTGATCCCGGGATGGACGGCCTTCGGCAACGTTGAGATTCCCTTCACTCACCGCGATGGTTACCTGTGGCTGAAAGTTAAGGTCGCCGGATCGGGCGAGTCACTTCATTTTTTGCTCGATTCCGGTGCGGCGGCGAGCGTCGTGAGCTTGAACGCTGCGCGGAGGCTCGGGCTGAAGCTCGGGCGGTCGGTGCCCGTGGAGGGAGTTCATTCGCGCACTCGCGCGTTCCGAGTGAACCGGTTTGACGCACACGTCGCGGGTGTCGAGTTGTCGCGTTCCGTCCTGGCACTGGATCTCAGCGCGGTGGGCGCGACGTGCCATCGCCCCATCGATGGGCTGGTGGGTGCGGATTTCTTTCGAGATCGAATTGTGCAGATCGACTATTCAGCAAGCCTCATTCGTTTGTTGGACGCGGCACCTTTGGGGAGCGGAGGTAAGTCGTTGCCGATCAAGCTTCGCAACGGCGCGATCTGCGTGCCGATCAGCGTAGCAGGAGCCGAGCACCAATGGCTGCGGCTCGACACCGGTTGCGACTCAGCAGTGGAATGGGCGCCAAGCGGTTCACCCCTTCCATTTTTGCGCGGAACTTCCGTCGGACTGACGAATACGCGATCACGCACCGTCAACGCGGATGTCGGAATCGGCGATCACACGATGCGCAATATAGCCGTGGGCGTTCACAGCCGACCGATCTTCCGAAACGAATCCGGGTTGCTCGGGAATGTTCTCCTCTCGAAATTTCGCGTGACCGTCGATATGCGGAAACGTCGCGTGCTTTTTGAAAATTGATTCGGGAGCACGAGCTTCGAGCCTCACGACCGCTTTTCTGCATGGCGAGCATCTCGCGATTCGTTACCCCTGTCGCCAATATGATCGAGCAGCCCAAAACTCGAGGTCGTGCTTTGTCGTGGCGTCGTTTGAGGGTCACCTATGGGGCCGCTGGCGGCTTCTGCTCGCGGAGCCAATCGGCGACGCCTTCGGTGGGATTGGTCTCTTTTTTCACTTGTTCGAGGATACTCCTCGCGTTGGCCGCATTGGGGCTGTCGGGAAAACGGCTCAGGTAGTCGCGCAGGAGTGCCACCGCGCGGGCGGGGTAGCAGGCGGGGTCCTGGAATCCCTCGATCTGGAGAGTCGCGGAGTTGAAAAAGCTGATCTCGTGGCGGGGATCCTGTTTCTGGGCGATCTCGTATTGCGCGAGCGCGTCACGGGGCTGGCCACTAAAGCGGTAGCCATTCCCGAGATCGGTGCGCACGTCAGCGTTGTCGATGCCTTGGGCGATAGAGCGTTGGTAAAGTTCGATGGCGCGCGGCCAATCACGCCGGTCGTAGGCTTGATTGGCTGCGGCCAGCGTTCCCGCGGGCGTGAGGATAGTGTTCGCATCGGTTGCGGGCGCGGAGGCGGCATCGATGATCTGCCGCGGTTCTGAGACATCATCCCGCAGCGCGAGCCACGTGACGAGCATACCGACACCGAAGGCGACGGACGCGCCGAGAATTGAATTGAGCAGAGTGCGGGCGCCGCGGGACATCGAAATTTCTCGGACTGATTACGCCTGTTACTGCTGCGCGGAAACTTCCGGAGCGGCCACCACGTTGAAACCGAAGGCGGCGAATTCGTCTTTGGCGTCCACCTGGGTTTGCAGGAAGAGCTTGAGGTAGTCTGCCTTGGCGGGAACGACGTGGAAGGTGAGTTCCGGGCCGCCGCGTTCGGAGTCGCTCGTCGGCTCGACGCCCATCGGGTGGACGTGGGTGACGGAATCGAGCGCGCCGGTGAATCCGACCATGTGCGCGAAGGCTCCCATGAGCGGCTCGAGCGAGGTAAAGTCGGAGCCTTCAGCGTTGGTGATTTTGATTTTTACCAGCGACGCCTTGCCCGCTTCGAGGGGCTGGCCGTCTTCGATGGTGAAGGTGAACTTGCGCCCGTTGAGTTCGTCGGTCGTGTTGACGGTTTCGCTCTTCTCTCCCTGCGCTCCCGACACGGTGATGCGCGTTTTGGCGTATTCCTGCTGGCCGGTGACGGTGGGAACGACATCGGCCCAGATGTGGTATTCGCCGCCGAATCGCGGCGTGAACGGAAACCGATAGACGCCGGGCGTGTCGGTCGCTTCGGGGTGGGCGTGTTGGTAGTCGGTGAGGCTCTCGTCGATGAGGAGAAGGTGCAGCTTTTTCGTGTGGGCGAGTTCAAGCTGATCGGGGGTCACGGGTTCTCCGTCGGCGTCGGTCAGCCGAACCTCGGCCTCCGTCGGCGAACCGGACGCGAATTCCTGAGACAGGATCTCGACGTTGATGGTGGACGCGCTGGTTTTTTCGGCGTGGTCCATTGTTTCTTCCTCTTTCTCGTGAGCCGAGAGAACGGAAGCGCCGAGAACAAGGGTCGCGGCAAAAAGAGTGAATGCGAGAGATCTGATTTTCATGGATGGAATTTTGAATGGCGGGAGGAAGGGCGAACGAAGGAACTTTCGATCCGCCCTCCCCCAGCCTGCTCGGGTCGATGGTTACTTGAATTGCGCCTGGAGCTGCGTGAGCACGGCGTCGAATTGCTTGAGGTTGGCTTCGGTCTTGGCCTGCTCGCCGGCGTCGCCGCTGGCGTCGAGAGCCGTGGCGAGCTTGCCGATGTTGTTCACGGCTCCATCGACCCGCGCTTTCTTGTCGGCGGGGGCTTTGGCACCGAGGGCCTTCGCGAGATCGCGGATGGCGAACGCGTGGTGATGCACGTCGTCGAGCTTCTTGGCGGCGATGGTCGCTTTGAGTTCGTCCTCGTGCTTCTGGATTGCGGCGAGCAGGCCCTCGACTGTGTCGGGCATCTTCATTTCCATCTCGCTCATATCGTGACCGGCGTCTTCGGCGAAGACGGCAGGTAGAATGGCGAGACCGACGACGGCGCAGAGGCCGCTGGTGAGAATCAGGTTTTTCAGTTTCATGGTGTATTAGCTAGTAGCTGTGTTGGTTGTTGTTTTGGTTTCCCTCCAGTGCCAGCCGTGGCCCCGGTCCAGCCGACATGACTGTGGCGCGTTGGTTGAGGCGCTGGAGAAATTCATTTTCCCAGCGGCGGATATTCTGTGATCCAGTGCGCGCGGGAACCTGCGGCATCCCTGCCGTGGTGGGGATGGACCCATTGCCAGCACCGCCACGATGGTCTGGTGCAGAAGGCGATGCTGACCTCGGCATTCATGGACATATCTTGAGCGACACTCACTGACTTCAATGACTGTGGCCACCGACTGAGCCCGAGCCCGGAGCGGAGTGGTAGTCCGAGAATGATTCACAGGCCGGAAGGGCGATGGCGATAGCAAGAACGGCGAGAAGAATGATGAGTGTTTTCATGTTTTTTTTGGTGTCGTCGGTTGGTTTGGCGAGTGGAAACTACGTGGATTTTAATGCGCTTTTGCCAGTGCTGGCTCGGGAGTGTGAGCGGGCGCGGCGGCAACCTCATCGAGTGGATCGATCGTTTCCCGGGCGACGTATTTCTCGGCGGCTTTGCGACCGAATTTGTAGAAAACGGCGGGGGTCACGGCCATGTCCAGAATGGTGGAGCTGATGAGTCCGCCGATGATGACGACGGCCACCGGGTAGAGGATTTCCTTGCCGGGCTGACCCGCGGCGAGGATGAGCGGGACGAGCGCGAGGCCGGTGGTGAGCGCCGTCATGGTCACGGGGACGAGCCGCTCCAGCGAGCCGCGCACGATCATGGGTTTGTCGAATTTCTCTCCTTCGAACTCCATGAGGTGGATGTAATGCGCGATCATCATGATGGTGTTGCGCACGGCGATGCCGGCCAGCGTGATGAGGCCGACGAGGGTGGCGATGGAGACCTGCCCGATGAGGAGCCACGTGAGCGCCAGGCCGCCGATGAAGGCCAGTGGGATATTCAGCAGCACCTGGGCGACGATCATCGCGGACCGGAAGTGCGCGTAGAGGATCAGATACATCGTAAGGAGCGTGGCCAGGGAGAGGATGCCGATGAGTCGCGACGCTTCTTGCTGGCTTTGGAACTGGCCCTCGAAGCTGATGAAGAAGCCGCGCGGCAGATGGACGTTGGCGGCGAGTTTTTCCTGAATCTCGCCGACGACGGCACCGAGCGCGCGTCCGGAGACGTTGGCTTGGACTACGATGCGGCGCTGGACGTTTTCGCGATTGATGATGTTCGGCCCTTTGCTGTCCTGCACGTCGGCGAGCAGGGAGAGCGGGACTTTCTCGCCATTTTCGGTCTCGACCAGCGCGTTGCGGATGGCCTCGATGCTGTCACGCGAGCGCTCGTCGTAGCGGACGAAGATGTCGTAGGTCTTCTGTCCGTCGAGGACCTGGGCGACGGTGCGGCCATTGAGCGCGGTCTCGAGCGCCTCGTTGAGTTCGCCGGCCTGGACGCCGTAGATCTTCGCTTTGTCGCGATCGACCTGGATTTTCACTTGGGGCATGAGGACCTGTTTTTCGATCTGGAGATCGACGACGCCTTCGATGTCTTTCATCTGGGCTTCGACTTCCGCGGCGGCGGCGCGGAGTTCGTCGAGATTGTCGCCGAAAATTTTCACCGCGATCTGGGCACGGATGCCGGAGAGCAAATGGTCGAGCCGGTGCGAAATCGGCTGACCGACATTGAGCGCGATCCCGGGAATCTCACCGAGCTTCTCGCGGACATCGTCGAGGATGACTTCGCGGGTGCGTTCGGACTCTTTGAAGTCCACGTCGATCTCGGTGAAGTGGACGCCTTCGGCGTGTTCGTCGAGTTCGGCGCGTCCGGTCCGGCGTCCGGTGGAGACAACCTCCGGCACGCTGAGGACGAGCTTTTCGGCGATGGTGCCGATGCGGTTCGATTGCGTGAGCGAGGTGCCCGGCGCGGAGATGACGGTGATGGTGGACGTGCCTTCGTTAAAGTCGGGCAGGAAGAGCTTGCCCATCATCGGGTAGAGCGAGAAGGAGCCAACGACGAGGACGAGCGCGATCCCCATGACGGCGTAGGGATGGCGCAGCGTGTATTTGAGGATGAAGCGCTCGTCGAACCCCTTGAGCTGCCGCACGAACCAACTGTCTTTTTCCGCGTCCATCCGCTTCATCTGCGGGAGCAGATAGGAGGCGAGAGCAGGAATGACGGTGAGCGATACGATGAAGGAGGCGATCATCGCGACGATGGTGGCAACGCCGATGGGGGCGAAGAGCCGACCTTCGATCCCGCCGAGACCGAAGAGCGGGATGAAGACGAGGATGATGAGGAGGGTCGCGAAGAGGATGGAATTCCGGACCTCGGCGGAGGCGTCGGCGACGACGCGCAGGACCGGGCGCGGACTGGCGACGTGGCGATTCTCGCGCAGACGGCGGAAGACATTTTCCACGTCCACGATGGCGTCGTCGACGACCATGCCGATGGCGACGGCGAGGCCGCCGAGCGTCATGGTGTTGATCGTGATGCCGGCCCACTTGAAGTAGAGGATCGTGACGACGAACGAGAGCGGGATCGCGGTGAGCGTGATGAACGTGGTGCGGAAGTTCAGCAGGAAGAGGAAGAGGATGATGACGACCATGATCGCGCCGTCGCGAATGGCTTCCTCGACGTTCGCGATGGCGGCTTCGATGAAGGTGGCCTGCTGGAAGAGCGGCGTGATTTTGATGTCCTCGGGGAGGCCCTTCTCGATGTCCCTCATCGCCTCTTCGACCTGCCGGGTGAGCGTGATGGTGTCGGCCCCCGGCTGCTTTTGCACCGAGACGATGACGGCGGGTTCGCCATTCACTCCGGCGTCGCCGCGCATGACCTGCTTGCCGAACTGCACGTCGGCCACGTCCTTGAGCAGAATCGGCACGCCGTCCCGCGACTCGACGACGGAATTGGCGATGTCGTCGATGGAGGTGGTGCGGCCAATGTTGCGAATGAGCGCTTCCTGGTTCGCGCCTTCGAGGAAGCCGCCCGCGGTGTTCGACTGCGACTTCTCGGCGGTCTCGGTGACCTGCGCGAGCGTCACGCCGTAGGCCGCCATTTTTTCGGGCGAGGCGAGAATCTGGTATTGCTTCACGCCGCCCCCGATGGGGATGACCTGCGAGACGCCGGGGATGGTGAGCAGTCGCTGGCGGACGGTCCAATCCGCGATGCTGCGGAGGTCCATCGGCGCGGTCTTCCCGCCTTCGCTGGAAAGACCGATGAGCATGATCTCGCCCATGATGGAGGAGATTGGCCCCATGATCGGGTTGACCCCTTCGGGCAACTTTTCCGTGGCGAGCTGGAGGCGCTCCTGGATGAGCTGCCGGGCGCGGTAGATGTCCATGCCCCAATCGAATTCGACGAAGATGATCGAGAGACCAATGCCGCTGTTCGACCGGACCCGCTTCACGCCGGGCGCGCCGTTGAGCGACGTTTCCATCGGCCAGGTGACGAGCGTCTCGACTTCCTCGGGGGCGAGACCGGGAGCCTCGGTGAGAATCGTCACCGTGGGTCGGTTCAGGTCGGGGAAAACATCGACGGGCAATTGCAGCGCCACCCACCCGCCGTAAACGAGGATGAGAATACTGGCGGCAACCACAAACATGCGGTTGCGCAGGGAGAATTCGATCAGGCGATTGAGCATTGGAATTGGGCCTTACTTGGACGTCGTTGCGACCGAGCGGGCGGAAGTGGCGGCGCGCGGGCGGCGGCGCACTAGCAGCGCAACAAGATTGAGCGCCAGCAGACCGGCGACGGTCCAGCCCATCACCGCGAGCGGCCCGGTCCAGGCTGGTTTCGACTCGGAATTCGCGGCTGATGCGCTGGCTTCGGCGTGACCGTCCGCGGCTTCGCCCTTAGCCGCCGACTTGCGGGTGGTGACGTATTGAAGCTGGTAGTTGCCGAGCGTGACGACCTTGTCGCCGGGGAAGACGCCTTCGATGAGTTCGACGTAACGGTCGTCGGAAGTGCCGGTGACTACGGAACGGCGCTCGTAAACGAGCCCGTCCTCGTCGTTCTCGACGAACACGAAAAGATTACCCGCATCGCCAAGCACCGCGCTGTGCGGCACGGCGGTCACCGAGTCGGCTTCGGCAGTCACGATGTTCAATGTCGCGCGCATGTTCGGACGAAGACGGTTGCCGGGGTTTTTCACCCGCACCCACACCTTCAAGGTCCGCGTGTCGGGATCGAGTGAGCCGCTCACAACATCGACCGTGCCGGTGAAGGTCTCGTCAGGGAACGACTCGACCGCGACACGAACCGGTTGTCCCTTTTCCACCGCCGCGATCTGCCCCTCGAAGATCTGGCCCTCGGCGTAAACCTCGGAAAGATCGACGATCTCGAGCAGATGCATGTCGGGCTCGACGTTGGCGTTGAGCACGACGTGCCGGTCGGTGACAATGCCGTCGATGGGAGCGTTGTAGGTCACTCGCGGCGGCGGATCCCCGACCTGGCGGCTCTCGACCTCGACGAGGGGTTCGCCCTTTTTCACCGTATCGCCTTCGCTAGCTTTCAGCGCATAGACCCGCCCCGGGATGCGGCTGGTAACCGCGGCGGAGTTGGTCGGGATGGCTTCGATGCGACCAATGGCCAGCAAGGTTGTCTCGAGTGTGCGGACCTCCGCGTCGGCGACCGTGACGCCGAGATTCGCCTTCGCTTCGGCGCTGATCGTGATGGGACCGGAGGTGGCGGCGTCACCGTCTTCGCCGGGCGCGTCGTCGTGCCCGGCGTGGGCGTGGATGGATTGCGGGGACGCGAGCAGGAGCAGCGCCGCGCCCGCGAGGAGCGAACGTCGAGTCAAACGGATGAGAGATGAATTCATGGCGGGTTACTTTCGTTGGGCGGAACGATTGGAGTTTGAGGATGATTTTTCGGCCCGGACGCGACCGGTTGGCGTTTCGAGGTATTCTTTTTTCAAGAACGGTGAGGCACCGGCGGCGGTGTCCAAATCGACCATCGCCTGGACGTAGTCGTTGGTCGCATCGAGGTAAGAGGTGAGGAGGAGTGCCCGCTGCTGCTGGCTCTGGATGACCTGAGTCGCGTCCGACAGGCCGGCGGCGTAGCCATCCTTGAGAAGCTCGGTCGTTTTCGTGAGCGCGGGTAAAAGGTTGTCCCGATAGCTGTCCACCACCGAGCGGAGTTTGCGGCTGCGCACGATTCCGGTGGCGATCTCGGTGCGAATCTCCAACCGGAGGGCGTCGACTTCGCCCATCGATTGATCAGAGGCAGCCTGCTGCTCCATCACGCGGCCCTGATTCCGATCCCAAAAAGGCAGCGGTATGGACACTTTGATGCCGAAAAAATTGTCTCGCTGGAGCCCATCGGGTTCGTCCACGGAATTATCCGACTCGAAATCCAACCCAACCGTCCAATCGCCCCACGCCTCCGCTCGCGCCAGTCGGATTTCGGCCTCGGCCCGATTGACGCCAAGTTCAGCCAGGCGAAGATCGGGCCGATTCGCGACGACCTTGTCGGAGTATTTTTCCGGACTGAAGCGCTTGGCCAGCGCCATCACGTCACCCTCGAGCTTCACGGGCGCATCCGGCGGCAGGCCAAGCCGCTGCTTGAGCGACAGTTCACTGGCAGCGCGCCCCGCCTCCAGAACTTCAATCTCAAGTTCGAGGCGTTGCGCCTCCACGGAGGCCAGGCTCACGTCGGCCTGCGAAACCTCCGCCTTTTCAAGCCGCTTTTCGACGACCTGCACGAAATCTCGATTGATCTCGAGAAACTCCCGCCGGGTCGCAATTTGCTGATCTATCACCAAGGCGGAAAGAAAGTCGCGTTGGGTCTCGCCGATCAGAAGGCGCTCGCGGTTCCGAATCTCGGCAATGGCTTGAGCCACATCCACGAGTCCGACCTGCCGGGCGAATCGCAGACGCCCGGCGATCGGAAACGGCTGGGAAAAACCGATTGCGTTGAGACCCTCACCTTCGTTGTTGAACGTGCGGTCCGTTGTCCCCGCGATTTCCACCAGCGGGTTCGGCCAGAGCCCGGCTTGAAGGAGGCGCCCGCGGGCCTTGCCCACTTCGTAATAGGCCGCGCGAAGGTCGAGATTATTGCTCAACGCGGTCCTCACAGCGTCGTCCAACGTGAGAGCGTGGGCGCGTGCGCCGATCAGCGCCACCGCGGTCAGAATGAAAAAAGAGGTCTTCAAATTTGAATCAGAGAGTTGCGAGAAAATGGAATGAGACGGGGAACATGGTGAAGCGAAGGTCGCGTATCCGCGCGCAGGGCGTCTGTAATCCGCTGGACGGACGGCGAGAGCAGCGACTGGCCGATCATGGCGCACACGAAAACAGCCGCTATCCGACCCTCGGCGGCGCGTGAGCACGAAGGCTCCGGCAAAGCACGGATTCGGCGAAGGAAGCCGCCCCCGGCGGACCGGACTCATCCGTGACAATCGGCAGCGCCGGGGCAAAGCGATACGAGATGGACGCCCAACCTTGATCACTCGTCCGCACTGACGCCGCTCGGTCGAACTGAATCGGAGAATCTCCCACATTCAACGCCGACGTCTGAAAAGAATCGCAACACGACGAACCGGATTGATGATCGTCGTGATTCTCCTCGTTCCGAGTGTCCCCGTGATCATGCACCTCGGAATGCGAATGATCGGAATCTACCTGGGCATGCGAGCCCTTCGACAGCTTTCCAAAAACAGCCGCCGTCGCGCAAAAATTCACCGCCAACAACCACGCGCCGATCACCAGAGCAGTGACTGCAATGCGCGGAAAATGGGATTTTTGCGGAAGATTCATGTGCTATCGAAACGCGGAAGACGACTCGATGCGCCAGCCTCGTCGCCCTAGTTTCGGGCAACGCGAAATGGAATTTTCAGGGTTTCGGTGCATTTTTCGAAGGTGGCAGCGAATCGCGAGAGCATCGCTGAAGGGTGAAACGCGACTTCTCCAAAAATCCCTCACCAATTTTTGATTTATTTCCCGAGCCATTCGAATCACTGCGGGATACCCCTGAACCAGACCTCATTCTCGACCGCGATAATCCGATCAAATCGCAACGGCGGCGAACGGGTGACCGTCACGTCCAGGACGGCCCGTGAAGAAGAGAGTCTCCAATCGCTCACAAGGGTCGCGAGACCGCCGCTAAGACAACACGCCCTCCGCTCAAACCGGTCCACTCCTAGTATAATATGAACGGAAATCTGCCTCTGGGATAAACACAATGGCTGTCTCAAAATTAGACGGGAGCCGCATACAGTCTCCCCCGCGGCTCATCTACACCCCACCGCATTTCTTCAACTTGCGGATCGCCAGCTCAAGCGCGTAGTTCTCAAGCCCCCGCATTCCCGTCACGCTCGTGGCTATTGAGTTTGCGACGTTCTCCCGCTCCGCATCATCGCATCTAATTTCAGCGTCTGCCTCAATCACACGCAATCGTTCGTCGATTTCGGCGGCTTCAGGCTGCCGGATCTCGATGATGCTACCGAGCCGGTTAACCAACTCGTCGGGCAACCATCCGACGGACACAATCTTGTCGAATGTGAGTGGTTCGAGAGAGCTGATTTCTTCTTCTACGAGAACTTTCTCGCGCCCCAACTCGGCGCGATAGATGTCTTGGAAAGCGCCAGCAGCAACGAAATGAGACTTCTTTAGAGCTGAAATCTCTTGGTCGCTCCAATTCGGCCAAGCATCCACACGTCCATCCAGCAGAGCCATGATCTCATCCCAAACAAATGCCAGATAGTTAGCGTTGTCGGAGCGATCTGCATGCAGCTTGTCCACCTCATCGATCATGATCAGCGAGGTGCCATTCGTAGATAGATGGCGACGAAGTGATTCACAGGTCGGGAGGTCGGATCTTCCGCCACTGATCAACCAGCTACCGACCGTTGCGGTAAAAAATGGCAGGGAAGCCATTTTCGCAATCGTTCCGCAGACCCAAGTTTTTCCGCTTCCACTCATTCCGACGAGAAGTGAATTTGTCCGGGGGGTGATCCCACCGAACTTAAAGTCGGCACGCTTGACGCGAATGAGTTCTCCCACTTTTCGCATGGCCTGTTTTTGCGAACGGGTCCCGCCCATGAAAAGCGACTTGGGATCATGACACGGCTCGGGCGCTTGAATTTCCGGATTGAGCACGGTGGAATCCACATACGCCCCCTTCCCCGCCCACGTCCGCCAATCGAGGAAGTGGCCATACGTCGGACTCTCACCTGAAGCCGTCGCGATCCAATAAAGCATCAGAGGGAGGTCAATTCCAAATGCCGCAAGGTCAGCAGTCACGCGAAGTATCTCGCCGCGCTCTCTCAGTGATGCCGCAGCCCGCGCGATACATTCAAGGGCCGGAACAATCTCACCGTTCGGAAGATAGCGGCATGCATCGAGAGCATGGCAACGCAATCCGCTGCTTGTCCATGCCTCGAGATCCGCGTTGGAGATCAACTCTCGAGAGGGCGGCGTAGCTCGATTCCTCTCGAGAAAAAATTCCAGCGATCGCCCCCATGTCCCAATAGAGATGATGAAGTCATTGGCGAATTGTTGATTGAGATTGATCAGTCGGAGCCAAGGGAATTTTCGAACATTCTTCATGGCTCGAAGATACTGAGAGCGCTCGCCAGAATATTTTCGAGTGTGATCTCCAGGGTGTTTGGCTGGAAAGATCAGCAGACTGGAGAGGTGCGCCTTGCCGTGGCCGAAATTCTGTTCGAGGTGGTTGCCGCAGTTTTTGAGAACATTGTTGTTTTCGTTCTCGATTTTTCCAGCGCAAGCGTGCAGCGGTGACCAGTCACGCAGACGTTCTGCGCCGAGATCGCCCAGTCCGTGGCGGAGCTGCTTCCAGATACGCTTAGTCACTCTCATGGCCCGCTCCCGGATCATGATATGGATACAGGCCGACGAAATACTTAAAATGGAAATCCGTCGTCAAAACAACAAACTTAGCCGCTCCACCCGAAAAATTCCTAATCAGGTTCGCCAAGACGCTATCCTTGCCGGCACCACTTCGATGTGTTCCTGTCCTCCCGGCGCATTCCTGGATCTTCACCTCTCGCTCAACACTTCCAGACGTGTCAACAACGACTCCACGGTCGATTTTGGGGGCTGCAATTACTAGATTTCACCCACAAAACCAGCCCATCTCAATCGTGCGTCATCCCAACTCCAAATTCTGGGTTCTCGAGCTGCCTTCAAAAGACGTTTGGCCCTCTGTCCTTGGTGCTTTCGGCCTTCAATCTCATGTCCCCTTTCCCTACGGCAAGCCCCACCTTTTGCTCCGTCGCCGACAGTCGCCTCGGGAACTCTTGCCTGTCGGGAACTCTTGCCTTGTCGCCCACTTTGGTTTATCGATCATGGCTAGCGATGTGAGGTGACCGCGCGGGGATTTGAATTGGCGAAGAGGCGAATGCCGATCTAAGCGTGTGCAGCGCGA
Organism: uncultured Verrucomicrobiae bacterium; assembly: GCA_963832325.1. GTDB lineage: Bacteria > Verrucomicrobiota > Verrucomicrobiia > Chthoniobacterales > JAATET01 > CAVVKW01. Next base: position 12,345 of record CAWHTR010000003.1, read on the forward strand.
GAGCCTACCGAGATTGCCAATCGGCAGCAGGCACCGAAAATTCGTTTTTAGGCGGCGCAAGATCTAAAACGACGACTACTCAGATATCGAAACGGATTTGTCCGATTTCGCGGGGGGAAGTCCTTGAGCTTGCCGCAAAGCCCTGATGACAACTCTGACGGCTACCTTGCCAGCATTTGCGTCAACGAAAGACACTCGTTGCGTTCCGACTTTCGAGGGGCGACCAACGATCATGTTGCGCGAGAGTTTGTAGTGCAGACCACGAGGGAGCTTTCCGCGCATTTTTGCGTTAGGTTCCATACCCCTGACTCGGAATTTGACTCTCTTTCCAACAGTCCCGCGAAGCTTCTGACGAGTCAGCCCTCCATCTGGGTAAACGGTAAAGAATGTCGTGGTTGCGTATACGGGCGTTGTTCCGGCTTGAAGTCGAAGCATCAATGGCACGCCAACCTTTGCTGCGAATACCTCCTGTGCTTCAGACTCCGCCGTGTAAACGGATATCGTGTCTCCCTTGTCACCGCGATCTACAAACCGAAAATCGAATCCGCCGGAGTTCTCCGCAAATGAGAACCAGGTTTGCCACGACACACCTTGGTCCGAAGAAATCGACAGACCGATGTATCCTCGCTTTGCGACCCGGGTAAGCCAATATGACTCGGTCAACCACGCTTGGTCGCCGAAACCGGTCGTCTGCCAGCCCAAGCGAAATTTTTGCCCGAAGCGATAAGTCTGAGTCGGCTGAGACGTCATTGTTATCGCTGGTTCCTTGATTCTAAACGCGTCCGAAAAACTGCCGGATACATAAAAACGCGAGTTTCCGCTCGGTTCAAAGCCCCAAGCCAGCCGAGTTGTGTTGCCTGCGTCATAAATATCGAAACTGCATCCTTCGTATCCGTGATTTCTCACGAAGAAAGAGGCGGACCGTGCTGAAGCGGGAAATGTCCCCAATGGTGAATCAACCGACTTGGTTGTCACGTCGGCATTGTAAAACACTGTCAGATTACCTGTTTGGTTGGTCTCCCAGGTCACAGTGATTAGACCGTTTTGCACAAACTCTTGTCCTGTCGTTGGCCCGGTCACCTCAAACACCGCAAATGTCGGTTCGGATGATGCTGCAATCGCACAGATTCCAAGGAAAATTTGCATGCAAGTCGTAAAACGACACCGCGTTTGGACGTTACCCGCCGCGTGGCTCATACATGACAAGGAGGTCGGCGTTTAATTCCGAGAAAAGTATTCGTGCATTGCCGAGGCTAAAAAGCGATCAATTCGTCCGTTATTGTGCTGCTGACCTATCCTTCAAAAAGAGCACAGCGATTCCACCGACCCCGCAAAGCAGGCCGGTTAGGCCCCAAAACCACGGGTGACCTTTAGCTTTGGCCCAAAAGCAGAGCCCGCCGATAAACGATATGGCTCCAGCGATAATCCCAACGATCAAAAAAACCGCGAGGATTGCGTTTGGCTCTTGATTTTCGCCGATTGCGCCAGCCGCAAACTGACATCCAAAAAGTAGGACTACACCGAGTGCGGTGAGGTTTTTAGCAGTATTTTTTGACATAATTATTCGATTTCCCACACAACGGAGCCACGATCTGTGAAGACAGAAAGTTCCACGGCGCGCGCTCTGAAGTTTCCCAGCGCGACTGATTCACCCTGTTCAATCGTGATCGGCAGCGGTCCGTTTGTAGTCTTGGTGACTTCAACGTCACTGTTTATGACGATTCGCTCCACCGTGACCGGTTCCCGGCCATGGTTCCGGATTTCGAACATGACGGGTGCGCCGAGGAACGTCATGAACTCGATTTCAAGGTCTGGGTCTGATCCAACGCAGCCACTGAATGCGGACGTGAGCGCTACCAACACGATAAGACACGCTTTGAGCGGAGAGAACGGGATGAGGAGGTTGATTTGATGCATCAGTCGGTAAGAAGCAGTTCATGCTGCGCTGATGTCGTCTCATGGCTGGCGCGGCGGCGGCGAATATCCGCTATTGCGGATGGGAGTGTCAAGCAGTTTGTTCGCCATAGCGGACGACGCGGGCGGCAGGTTTAGGCTATGGCACAAATCCCTCCTTCGTTTCTTGATGTTGCGCTTGCGAGATACCTTCGTAAATTGATGCAGGACAACTCGTGGAGTTACACCCAGCTTTCCGCCGCTACCGGGGTCAAACGGTCGATGTTGCATAACCTGATTCAAGGTCACCGCGGAGCTTCGTTAGCTCTAGTGTCGAGAATTTGCAAAAACATGAATGTTGGAATTGAGGATGTATTTTCCCGTTTGAACTGAAGAGTGCTTTAAAAAACCAAAAAATCTTGAAAAAGGTTTAAAATACGTAAGGTATGAGAACCTACACGGGCAAGGCGGTGCGAATGGGGCGTCGCGCCAAGTTCGCGGGGAGCGGACCAGTGTTGTTCTCGTTGGAGTGTATCCAAACACATCCAGCAAACCCACACATGACCCACCAAATTGATCCTGAACTTCTGAATAACGCTTTACAACTTCTCACCGACGAGGGCTCCCCGGGCTTTTCCGAGGGCCTGCGCCTGCTCGTCAAAAAAGCCATGGTCTAGCAGCCTGTCGGACTTAGGCGATTTCGGGCCAAAACGAACGAAATCGGTCGTTTTCGCCCGCCGCCGGATGTCTCAGAGAAAATCAAAATGCCATATACGCCATTCTGGAGCGTCGGCTTTTCTAAGTCCGACAGACTCCTAGGAAACTCTCGGCAGTGCTCCAAGTCCGCCCTTATGAGCGTTGCAAGGCCCGCCTGGGCCGCTCCAACGGCTTCAAACTCAAAGGGCTAACCACCCGTTTGGGACCGGTCGAGTTTCGCGTTCCACAGGTTCGCGACGGCGTGGATTTTTACCGCAGCGCCTTGGAGAAAGGTGACTGTAGCGAGCAGGCGCTCCTTCTGACTCTGGCCGAGATGTATGTCCAAGGCGGGTCCACTCGCAAAGTCACCAAGATCGTCGAAGAACTCTGAGGACACTCCGTGAGTTCGAGTCAAGTGAGCACCTCCGTCGCGAAACTTGACGATGGACTCCACGCCTACCCCCACCTCATCCTCGATGCTTGTGCTACGAAAAGGTCCGCCAAGGTGGCCAACTCCCAGACTGCGCCGTCCTGATCGCCATCGGCATCGACCCCTCCGGCAAGCGTTCCGTGCTCGGCGTCAGTGTTGCCCTAAATGAAGCCGAGGTCCGTTGGCGCTCCTTCCTGTCCTACCTGCAATCCCGTGGCCTCGACAGGCTGACCTTCATCGTCAGCAACGCCCAACGCCGGTCTGGGTCTTCCGTCACGGGATGTTACATGGAGAGCCTATGCCATGATAGCTTCCTCCAAGGTGCCATCTAAAAACTGGATGTATCGCGCCGTGTTGTTTAAATTCTCATGCCCAAGAATCTCCCTCATCCTAAACATATCGCCATTCACAAATCCGCCACTCCAGATGCGCGAGGCGAATGTCTTTCTCATACTATGAGTCCCTTGAGGCTGTAAACCCGCACGTGTATATGCAGCGCGAATTATCCGATCTGCACTCTGTCGTGCCATCGCCCGATCTCCACCCTTTTGCCCCGCGAAAAGATAAGCATTTTGAAATTGACTATGATAGAGGCGAGCGGACCGAATCCACATTTGAAGTGCTTCTCGGGCTTCGGAATGTAGCGGTAGTGTTCGAGACCGCTTTTTACCCTTCATATACTGACGCTTTACCCGAACCGTCTGCCGAACTTGATCAACACCTTGGTCCCAAACGTCAGATACAGTCAGCGACAATAGTTCGGATATTCGAAACCCCGTTCGCGACCCGAGGACAAATAGTGCCCTGTCCCTACATACATATCGCCCCTCGAATGACGCCAGCGTAGCTTTGTATTCGTCGTCTGACAATGCGGAGCAACCGGACGTTAGCATAACGGAAGATACCGACCACGATTCCACCCGAGTCTGAACCGAAGCTCTTTACAGATGAACTCACGAAAGCCCTCTCCAGATGACGCGCATCCTATCGAACCGCCCGGCCGTCCGCTGAAATGTTCCGAACTATCGAAAGCGCAGATTTCCGGTTCTTCCGGGATCAGTGTGGATCATTGGATGTGAAACGATTGCCAGGCGCTCGAACAGCTCTGTGAATCGTCTTTCCTTGGCCGCCCATGGCACCCCAACTCCAATGATCCTTCCGTCGCTCAACTTCACCCGTGGTCTCGACCGACGAGACCGGTGGCAAACTGGCAGCTATCGAGATGCATCCAGCGCATCGGCTTCGTCTGATCATCAAATTACTCCGATGTTCGCTCCCTTGAGCTTTCACTCCCATCTACGCTCGCTATTAACGCGGACCTCTACGGTCATCTTCTGCAAGTCGACTTTCAAACTCTCAGCCTTCGACCGTGGCACAAGACCCATGATGATCTCGTAGAGATGTCAGACCTTCGCCCACGCCTCAACAAAATCCTTTCTGATCTCACTACCCAATTCTCCCTCAGCCGTTCCAAGTTTTCAAACTGCCTCAAGACTGCCACCTGGATCATCGCTTCAATTTCAGGATGACCGTTAAATCTTCAGGCGTCACCGTGCCCTTCAACTTCAAACTTCAGGTGGTCGAAGCGGGACCAATAGATCAAAACGTTACAATAACCTTGTATTCAGATACTTAAGCTTAACCGCGAATAAGTCAGACTTTTCACTCGCCTAACAACCTCGTGACAGGCGTCATGCACACCCCCTGAATTTTTCTAATGAGTCGCTAACATCGCGCGCTCGACGACCTCGCGGCGGGAAGAACTCTGCGCGATGGCTGCATGCAGCACAATAAGAAGTGGCCAAGAGCGACAGTAACTATAAAATAGCTCTGTTGCTTGGCTGTGGCCCATTGCGAGGTTCGCGTGCAGCGAAGAGCTGTCTGCACCGGATGTGACGAGGCTCAATACTTGGTCGAGGTATTCGTCTGAGAAGACTCGGGAATCGCGCACCGGAGTCAAGATTTCGTGATCGCGCAGAAACCGATAGCGTGCGATAAGACAAATGACTGGCCACCACGAGGCGAATGAATGCCGCGGCAGATGCGTCGTCGAGCGAACGCCAGCCCGCAACATCTTCGAGTTCAGCTTCGAGACGAGAAACCCTCTGGTCTTATCCGAATTTGCTCGCGTCTGACGTTCCACTCCCAGCAGTTCGAACAAAGTTTTTTGCTTCGAGACACCTCTCAAAACAAGACTCTGCAACCACCGTTTCGTGAATTCCAGTTCTTCCGGGTAAAAGAATACGTGTAGCGGCAAATCGATCTCATTTTGGCTCGCGACCTTCGTCGACGGGATTGTGAGATCCAGGAAAGGTCCCTCTTCTGTCAGAGAGTCAATTTTGACATCGATCAAATCGCAAGCCCTGCGGCCACAGCGGGCCATCACAATCAACATGAACCTGAGTCCACATTCCTCGTCGGCATCAACGGGTGGAAACGGCATTCTCAGGCCAAAGTGCGAATCGATCGCATCCGGCGAAGAAAGTTCCATTCTTCGAACCGGCTGCGGATCAAGCATTGAGAACATCGGCACAGCGCGATTTATAATTTCGGGTGGCAGCAAACCGTGCCCTAGTTTCCTCAGCATCTTGAATGCCTCACTCTCGACGGGTCCAACGTATTTTGGACGAACCCCATTCACAGCCGCTTCCGCGACAATTGGCAAGGCTTGGTAGATCCGTTCCTGGGACCGAGGAAGTCCAGATCGGTATTTCCCAAGCAAATCGCGCACGACAATCTTGCAAACAGTGTATTCGATTCCGGTCGCCAAACGAGCTGGAGCGGTGAAATCTTCTTCAGAAACGCCGATTCTCTCCGTCCTCGCGCGTTTCAAAACCCGAAGAATCTTGCCGAGCTTTGGATACTTTGATTCGCGTTGATTGCGAGGCGTATTCCTTCCTACGCTGAGTTCAAGCGACTCAAGATCGATGTTTGTTGGCCACGCCACATCGAGGGACCAGTTTAGTGCGGCAATCAAAGCGGGCGGGTGTTGGAGAGGAAGGATGCTCTCAAACGCGTCAAACAGCCGACCAACTGTCAGTTTCTCCGGCAAAGGCTGTTCAAGCTCGTCACCAAACGCACGTCGGAATGCGCCGGAACGCTCCGTTTGCTTGAGCATCCAGCTAATTGTCCGAAAAATCACTGGGGGTGCATTCAGCCACACGTTGGGACACGTTGTGATGTATGGTATGTCTCGCTCCGCGTGTCGCGGCATTGGACTTGGACTCATCAGCCATCTGGCGGAAGGATCTCCGGCTGCCTGGGTCAGAACTTCACGAGCCGCGACAGCACCCACCGGAACTGAAAGGAGTCTGATAAGAATGTATGAGATCGGTCTCTTTACCGGATCATCCGCTTTTGATAACAGCCAAGACTGGATCAGTTGTCCTTCGTTGCGGAGGTCTGGATCAGAGTAACACACTGACTCGAACCTCCGTCCTTGAAATCTCATAAACGGCAATATGTGGCCAAAATCGACGAAGCGCGGTCCCACAGCCCCTGATCGAAGGACATTTCAAAGCGGCTAAAGTGTAGGGGATCGAGGACCGCACTTCCGTGATCGTGGAGAGCGCGTATTTCCTGCTCGCTCAGATCGGAATAAAATCTCAGGAAAAAGTTCGAGAAATTCCGCATTGCATTCGGATGAAGTCCACCAAATTCCGTCGTAATTTCGCAGTCAATCAAACCCCCTATTATTCGGCGCCAGCAGATCGGTAATGCCACGCATACGCCCTTCATCGGCGGCGACAAGAAGAAGTAACTTGAGGTCGTGAGGTGCCCCCTAACAATTTCAATGCCGGAAGAATGCAATTGCTGTTCCAAGGAAGCCAATTTTGAGTTTGATTTCGTAATAACCTCGACCACGGACTTCGGCCAGACTACGAGCCGAACCTGTTTCTCAAAAATCAGATCTCTGTATTGCGCCTTAGTTAAACTTGCAAGGCTCGGAGGCGTCCACGGATAACTCCGCCGAAAGGTGAGCAGCAAGTCCGCCAAAGCTGTTGTTGCCGCAACTGCATTCCATTCAACGATTGCCACCTCAGGCTCCTGAGCTACATCTTTGGCTACGACGATTTGGTGGGAGTCAAATATCGCCCGCATGATGGCGGGAGTTGGACAATTGCGTGAACCGCAAATCGGGGCTGAAAAGTGTGGGATTTCCGCCAGACTGCCGAATTTTGCCAGATACCCTGCTCGCTTTTTTTCAGCAAGATACGGAACGTGCGGCAGATAGCTGCGCCACCCTGTTGATTTAATACGTTCTTCCATAGGGATTTAGCCCGAGTTCAGCCGATAGTGGAGAGTAGCCGAACCACACCGGGGCGTTAAAGCGAAGGCAATAGCGAAGCTTCGCGACAGACGCTTTTGGGTGGATGCTGTGAATCCATTTCTGCGCATTGCCCGCCATCTCGTTCCAGGCGGAAGTAGCCCGGTAGTGCTCGAATCGTTCACCGATTGCCGTGGGCACGAGCCTAGCGAACGTGTTCCCGGATTCAATATGCAGCCCAGGCACCGATGGATCTCCTGTTGTCGAACCAACTGAGGTTTTCAAGACCCAAAACTCCTGATTTAATGGCGTAAGAACCGCCTCCGATATCTGCCGAGTATGCAAAAACCCCGCTAGGATCATCGCTACGCAGGCCGAACCGTCGCAACTGGGCGCCTTGCACGCAGTCAATATCGATTCGAATATCGCTCGACCAATGCAGCGAGGCGGCGGCATTGCAGACAACGTAAAAAGCCCTCCCGGTCTGCGGACAGATTGCTGTCGCCGTTTTTCCTCCAAATTTTCTTCCGCCTCACGCTTCAGGATCCTGTCGTGTGCCGAGGCTGTCGAAAGGATCTCACGCAGAATGACGCATTCAGAACGGCTTTTAGCGCACCCATGTCTCAGCCATTTCCGGAAATGCGGGGTTACGGTCGCGGATCGACGAACAATCTCAGGACTCATGGCGTTTTTGTGGACGCGCTTCAAAATTCCAGGATGACGCTCTTCCAAGGCAAGCAGAGCAATTTTCCTTACCGGCGCGCTGTCTGCCAGCACGCTGAACGCTGGAGCGCGAAGATGCAAGGTCTGCTGCCAAATGCGATGAACCACCGTGGGGTCCTCAATGCGAGACGTCCCCTCGACTGCTTCGTTTTCACAAAGCTCGCCCAAGACTTCCAACAGGCCGCATATTGTCACGACAAAGATCGGGTTCCAATTCTCGCAGTCGCAAACATGCGCTCCCAGCGCCTTCGGAATTCGCTGAGTCAAGGCGGAGGGCTGAAAAAGCAGGGGGCAGATGCCAAGCGCGTATCCGAGCGGATCAATTGTCCGCGAAGGAAGGTCATGAAGCGAAAGCCTGGACATCACCTCGAAGATCTCACCCATCGCCCCGGGGATCTCTCCACGAACCGCTGCAAGGACCGCAAGTCCCAACAACACCCGTCCCTTGCCACCCGCTAGGCCCGGAACATAAGGGAAACCCAGCAGCGACGACTGGATCGTGATTTGCCTATCCGCGCCAGTGTCCATGCAATTTTAGGATGCCGAACCGTCGAATCGGCGCTTGATGTAATCACTGAATTGCTTTGAAACGAAAGATTTGAGAACTTGCGCAAGGTCAGGACTAAGTTCGGAACCCAAAGGAGTGCCCAGCAGCTCCCTTTTCCAGGCTTCCGCATCTTTTAACGGAAATTCAATTCTGAAAGTCTTCGGCTTCCGGCGCTTTGGCTTGTCGGCTGATGCCGCGGGAACCGCTTTATTGTATCCATTTGCCGAATCGGGTTGGGCAAGTTCGCTGCCTCCAGCGACTTCCCCAATTGCTGTTGCAGGTAATGCATTTTCCATAGGAATGCACTAACGGCCTCTTGCGCAGAATCCACAACTGCGATACTCGAAAGTATGTTCACGTATTTATGGATTTCGCTTTCATGAAGTCTTCAGGTTGGCTAAAACGTCCCGAGCTTTTGAAAGCAGTGGCGACCCGCTCCATTAATGGATCGAGCGATCTCGCTCTAGCTCGAGCTTACGGCCTGAATGTGAGCACCGTTTCGCTTTGGCTTAAAAGCCCACAGATTGCTTCCGTGATCGGAAAATGCGAATGGACCCGACTTGTTCAGGCCAGAACCAAACGCTTGAAAGGGCGAAACCGTGTTCGACCGGGCATACCTATTTTCGACTACGAGGGCGGTAATCGTGTTCGTTGCTATATAAAATCTGGGGCAAACCCCGGATCTTGGTATCGCCCGATCTATCAAAACATTGATTCTATCCGTGTAAATGGTTGGCCCGCCGAGCATCTCCACAGTGTCCTCTACGCTCTCGCATTCTCTAATCTTCCGAAAATACCTTCGGATAAAATTTCAAGCTTCGAACTGGACGTCGTTCGCGTTGAGCTTCAATTTTCTCATCGGGGTCAATCGAAACGGGACTACGAGAGAATTTTAGAGAAAATTGAGCGATTCGCGAAGTCTAGATTTACACCGGGCGAGCAATCCAAAACGGTTCAGAGAAACAACAATAGATATTTTAGAACCCTTGCAACGATCATTAATAAGTATCGAGAAACCCCAAGTCACAAAGGACTAGAAATAGCTTTGATGCAATGGCACCTTGATATCGTCAGGGCGAATACAGCAATTACATTGCCTCGGTGGCTCAACGAGATATGCAATGTTGATAGTAGCAACAATCTCTCTTCGCCGACGAATCGTTCTTACGAACGATTCGCAAGAATTTTTTGGAGTTACAAAAAAAGTCCCGAAGAAAACTCAAGAACCGCATATATTAATCGCGACGGTTCAATTGCACATGTTGAGGCAGAGCGAAGCGGCTTTAATACTTTACTCAAGCTGGAGAGCTATCAGACGGAATCTATGCGTCATATGCTGCAAAATGAGGACAATCTATAGATTCGCCGACGACAAACCTTCGCCCTCTTTCCGAAGGTTTGCCTTTTCGATCAGTCGACCCAATTTGCTGCATCCGCCGTCTTTCAACTCGCAATTTTATTATCACCGGAAGCTGTTGCTGATTTTCTCAGCGCTCGAACTCCACGAGATTCGTTCCGGGACTATGAAGCCCCTCTTCGCACATGCGCTCTGTAAGTTGGAGCGCGCGGAGTTGCGCTGCCTCGGTGGCACTTGGTGAACTCTGTCTTGATAAAGCGTTCGCAGGCAATCAAGCGATGTCATGCCCCGAACGTCGAACATTACTCCGAGCGTGGCATTCAGACTCTGAGACAGAGTGAAATCGTCCGAGATCCGCACTTCGAAGCTGTTCGAGAAAGAGCGTCAGCACACCTTCGCCAGCTAGATTCTTCAACGTCCACGTCGCCTGGCTGAGGACTTGTCGCTTGACCTGCCAATTTTTGCGTAAGCCCCCCCCGGTTCGATCTAGAATTCTGCGCCATCCACCCGCGGCTCTTCGATGAAGACACGCGGGGCTCCGCCATCCAGAACTTCAAGAAACGTTCGAAAGCCCCAGAGCGCTTCATTCGTCGTTCCTGCCTTCTCCGCTGGCCCACCGGGCAAGACTGCTCATATCCCTGTTCTCTCCCATCTGGTGCTCCAACAACAGTTGAAAAGCCATACAGAGGTGACTGGATCGGCCTGTTGACCACCAACGTGTGCTCCTCGGCACGAACGAATCAAAGCAGAACGGTTTTCAGACTCGTCATAGTGAGGCAGATTTTGATCGCCTGGCGTCGGCTCATTTGATGGGTCCGGAGATCGCCGTCTATTTCCAAAACAACCCTCCCACCGATTTTTCACGTCATCCGCACGAGACACGCGTCCGCGAAGAAATACAGGACAGTATCGGTTCCCTGCAAAATGAGATCGCGAAGCTGGGCTTTTTAAAATTTTATATTGACATTTCGATGATGTAAGCTGACGTTAGCTTACATGAGCGACGAATCAACAGCAACGATGGGACAGCGGCTTCGCGAAATGCGCGAACGCGCAGGCTTCTCGCTGCGCGAGGTGGCCAAGGCCGCGAGTATATCCGCCCCTTTTCTTTCCGATGTAGAACTGGGCCGCCGCTTCCCAACCAACGAAACCTTAGCCTTGATCGCGCAGAAGCTTCACGCCTCAACGGAAGACCTAAAGAAGCACGACCACCGGTCCGCGCTCGCCGACTTGAAGCGGTTGGCCGAAGGCAATCCCAGTCTTGCTGCCGCGGTGCGGGACTTGGTTGACCAAGTCCAGTCCGGGAGCCTGACTTCTGAACAACTCGCCGCAAAATTACGAGAAGTCGGAGGCTCCAAGAAATAGCCGTCTTGGGCGATCCACCCACGAACATGACTATTCTCGGCAAAAAATCGAAGGGAGCGCTCCAGACCATCGAGGAGGGCGAACTCACGCACGCGAGCAAGAAGATCGTCCCCTACTCGGTCGTTCATGGCTGGAATCTCAAATCTTCGTTTGAATGCGACACGCTCTGGAAGCAGGGCTGGGTCGATCTTTTCGAGCGAATCCAGACGACAGAGCCCGACGAAACCAAGCAGGATGAGATTCTTGCCACCATCTCTACCGAAGACCTACACTGGGACTGGTTTACAAAGGCAATCGAGTCCAGCACCGACGAATATGAATGGTTCCACCTCTACGCGGATGGAAAACCACAGGCCGCGTGCCTGATTTACCACCCGAGGGCGAGCGCCTTGCAACACGGCGACATCTTCTATGTGAAGTTTGTCGCAATCGCACCTTGGAATCGCCCTTGCTCCATTCGCGCACGCGAATTCAAGCGACTCGGTGAAGTCATCCTGCGCGCATCGCAGCGGTTTGCCGTGAGCGAACTCAAGCTACGCCCAGGGTTTTGTCTGCATTCGCTCCCAAAGGCAGAGGGCTTCTACACGAAACTCAAGATGGTCAAAGTAGACGGCAAAGAAGACGCGCAGTCGCTTGCCTATTTTGAACTCCCGGAAGCTCTCGCCACCCAGATGATGGAGGTTGCCTGACATGAGCACACCCATCGAAGACTGGGCCGATTTTACCCATACAACGAGGACCTCGGAAGACAGCCCGCACGAGTTGTTCGAGCGTTACCGTGAATTCCGACGGTTCATTGCCAGTCTCTCCCGCAAAGAGCTGGTCGCTCGTCGCTGGCTGAAGTCCGCTGACGACGACTCGCCGCTCGCTACTGCTTTTTTCAATCTTCCCATGGCGAAGCAGCCAACTCTCTTCCGCAAATCGTCCAACGCTGACGAAAATTTACTGGCGCTGTGGCAGGTCCGAGCGCGATCTGAAGCGGAATACGCCTGCCTGGATCAAGAGATCCCCGCCTTCAAGGGGCTTGCGAAAAAAGACCTACACGACCTTGCCCGCTTGAGCGTCGATCCGCACGTCGTGCAGCAACTGCCTGCCGCCCTCGCCAAACTCGGAATAATCCTGGTCTACGTTCACTCTTTGCCTGGAATGATGGCCGATGGCTCCTTCTTCCGCCTGAGCACGAGCCACCCTGTTATCGCAATGAGCTTGCGTTTCTCGCGTGTCGATTACTTCTGGTTTACGCTTCTTCACGAACTCGCCCACTTGGTCCTCCACAGAGACCAGCTTCAAGACCCCGTTTTCTATGACGTCCAAGCCGACGAAGAGGACGCCATGGAGAAAGCGGCAAACCGCCTCGCAAAGGATTCTCTGGTGGACCGCAACTCTTGGCGCAATTGCGAACCGAAATACGACACGAGTGAGCGTGCGGTGTGCGCCTACGCCGAGCAGGAGGGGATTCATCCGGCGATCGTCGCTGGCCTCCTTCGGAAAGAATCCGGCAACTACAAGCTTTACAACCGTCTTATTCAAGCACACGACGTGCGTAAAATCATCTTCCAGCCATGATCCGCTACATCCCGTTTTTGAAAGCAAAGCAAAACGAGCTGAAGGCGATGAGCGAACTCGCGCCTGAAGTGAAGAGCGCAATATGTCCCTTTTTCGATTTCCCTCGTAAGAAAGTCTACAGCCCCGAGCTGCTTGCCAACACCGCGGACAGGATTGCCGTAAGCATTAGGCGAAACTGGGGCACCACCACAGAATTCTACTTCGACGACCGGGACGTTGCTCAGCAACTGATCGTCAACGGTAAAGAGCAGTATCTGTTTATGCTTGAAGCATTCGGTGACGTTCCAGTGATTCCAGTGATTGCGCTAGGTCGGACTCTTCACAATGCCAGCGTCGCCGAGTTGAAGCGCAACTCCGAGATCGACTCGGCGACGGTAGCATTTCGCGTCGATCCGGAGGACTTCGAAGACTTTGACGCCGTCGCGGACCAGATCGAATACGACCTGAATGCCTCTTTCGCAGAGTTCGACGAGATCGACTTGATCTTCGACTGTCGGCTTTGCACCGGCTTGAATCCCTCCGACGCCGGGAGGCAAATTGCGACATTCTCGACGAAATTTTGCAACGTCTACAATGTCCGCCGGGTGATTGTCAGTGGCTCATCGATCCCGCCTTCGAGCCGCGATCTGCTCAAGACCAATTCGGACTGCACAGTGTCCCGCCGGGAACTCGCAATCATCACAGAAGCACGTAATCGGTCTGAGGTCGACCTCATCGCCGGTGATTACGTTACGGTCAGCCCGTTCTACTCCGACGCAGATCTGAATCCCCAGATCATGCAGACAGTCATGACAGCCAGGCTCGCCTACACGTTCGACAGCTCCCACTATTTCATTCGCGGGTCGTCCATGAAGTCTGCCGGTTTCGAGCAGTATTTTGACCTTGCCGAAACCCTCTGCGGGCACGGCTTTTACCGGGGACCAACCTACTCGCAGGGAGACCGATACCTTTTGGAGAAAAGTAACCGCTCCGGCAAAAACTGCACTCCAGGAGCTGTGATCAAGCCCTTGGTGGTGGCTCACATCACCTACATGGTGCTGGACGCGAAAGCCTGAAACCTCAACTGCCGACTGAATAGCGCGTCACAGATTCTCGTGCTGAGTTCCAGTTCTCGCCGGGTTTCGGCGATCAACTGTGCAAGCCGTTTCCGCGGCATTCGCTTTGTCCCAGTCTCAGGAATCAACTCAAGCATTTCGCTCTTCCAGAGGGTCATTGCGGCAGCCTGTTTCTCAAACTCAGGATTTCGGCGAGCGGTCCGGGCGTGACGGAATCTAACCGCGTTCCCGTTCTCCATTGCCACCATGAGGCCCCAAAACGGCGGCACCAGCTCCAAACCTCGACGAAGCTTGCACTCGGTCGTGACTAACGTGATTCGCCGAAACACCGCGTTGTAGTAAGCTCCTTGCGCGGAAATCCGTTCGATGCGATCCGTTGCCCCCTTGATCTCGTAGCAGTGCGCCTCTGAATGCAAGGTGACTACATCAGCGATCGCCTTCCCGTTGTGAACATGCAACTCCTCAATGACGGCCCGAGGAGGTGACTTCTGACCCGCCAATTCACGCAGCAGAGCCCCACGAATACGGGCGTCATTGAGAGTAGTCATCATGGTGCGGAATTCATAGCTGCGAAATCACTGTGAGAACAACCTGAACTTCCGGACACAATCGTCGTGAGCGCCGATTTTTTTATACCTCACTTCGTTCAGGCGGCGAGGAACAGATTCGACGACGTAAGTTGAGATCGCTCAAGACGAAGCCATAGACGCGGGCGGTCGCGCCACAGCGGTAGAGCGTCACCATTCGTCCAATGGTCTCCACAACGTTACCGCCAAAGCTGCACCCAGACCCAAGGTTGCCAGCCAAGAGTCCGATAGCCGAGGCCAAGTCGTTCGATCTCGCGCAGCTTCTCATCATCTTGATTCTCGTGGGCGACGACGATCTCCCGCGTCAATCCTGTGAAGACCGCTTTATCGCGGCGGCAGGTCGCAAGGTCAGGATGAAACCTTCGCTGCAAGCGGCGATAAATCGGTTTCAGTGGATCGATATTCTCCATCTTCCCAAGATACAAACGTTTCAGGATCGTCTGTCCGAAGTCTGAAAGGCTGCGTTTACATCGCGAGAATGCGATTCCAGCGCAGAACTCCGCCCCGGATGAATTAATTAGAGATGGGAGGTCTAATCCGCTACCGAACGAGCATTTCTCGTTCTCCATGTCGCTTGGATTATCTTCGTAGCCAACGACAACCACTTGGGATCATCGCGAAGCTGCTCAATTTCGCTGGCCGAAAACAACTTCGCTGCCTTGCCGCGCGGACTACCTAGTGCTTTCAGCTTCCCCTCGCGCACCAACACACTGATCTCCGCTTCGGTCATTCCGAGTAGAATTGCTGCTTCAGCGGCCGAGAGGCGCCCTGGCAACCGAATTGCCATCAACAATTCTGATCTGAGAGCATCTCGGTTTTTCATGATAACAACAGAATACCGGAAATGATCATTTCCATACAACCCCCCCACCGTTTACGCGCTTACCATTGAGGCGAGAGACCCCTCCGAGGACTGTCAGTAAATCTGTCAGTAGAACGCTCGTTGTGATTTCCGCAGGATATGAGAGTATACAGCGATATACGTCACAATTTCCTGTCCAACAACATGATATACGCCCGATTCCGTCCCCCGCCTCCTTCGCAAATCATTGGACCGCAATGGCTTGCAGGCCATGACCCCTCCAACTGTCAGGCGGCGTCCCGAAGCCATCGAGGCGGCCATTGTCACGCTGCTGACGACCTTCTGGGAAACGCCCGTCAATGTAGCCTCACTCGTTGGTTCAGGTTGGCTATCCTCTCGAACAAACTCTTCCTCCATCGATATTCGTCCTGTTCTTGACTAGACTTGGCCTGAACCGCACCGATTGTCGCCTTCGTCTACCGATTCAACGGTCTGGCCGAGAATTCCCGCAACCTCTCCGAGAAGCTCGAGCAGCTCCTTCGCCTCGGTAGTCCCGTAAAAGACAATAAAAAAGCAGTCTCTCTTCCCCATCAGCCCTCGCCGCCGCTCACTCGCTGCCACGCCTCCGTCCAGCCCCCGTCCTCCCCAAACCAAAACGTCCCCCACCCCACCGCCTTTGCCGGCAGGACGTCATTGTCCTCGCGGTCTCCGACCATTAGCACCTCATCCTTCGCGATTCTGCGGTGAGCCAGACGTGCCGAAAGCATCCGAAACAGATGCGGATTCGGCTTCGAGAATCCGTTCTGGAACGACCAGGCGCAAAGCTCCGGCTCGAACCAGTCTAGAGCCACCCCGCACTCCTCCAACTCACGAAGCGTGTAAGCCTGCGCGTTCGAAGCAATCCCCAGCACGATCCCCCGCTCCCGGCACGCGGCCAAGAAATCGACCGCCCCATCCATTGCTGTTACCGATCTCTGCAGCTGCATGTGCTGATACAAAAACTCAGCCTCACCCTCCCTGGACAGCGCCCTGAGTTCCGGCAAAAGGCGGCCCATCACGTCCCGCCAGACCACCTCCGGAAATGCCACCCCCAGCCCCCGCGCCACCGAATGATCCCGCTCCACCACCGCCCGGCATCCCGCGTTGAACCCCGCCAAACTCAGCACCGGCGTCTCGCCGAACGCCGCTGAATGCAACTCCGCCCACCTCCGTTCCGGCTCGATTGGCGCCGGCCCCACGTCAACAATCGTCCGATAAACGTCACAGATCACCGCCCTCATTCCGATCACTCCATCAAAATCGGAAACAGATACCCAGCCCCCAATCGCTCCCCGATCATCCGCGTTTGGAGTTCTCCGCCTCCGCGACTACGGGCCGGATCGTGAGAAAACAAATCCCAGAACCGCCCCGCGTAGGCCCCCACCCCCAACTCCGCTTCCACCCCCGCCGGCCAGCGCGTCGGCCGCAGTTCCCCCATCCATTTGACCAACTCCGGATTCAACCCCGCGCACGCAGCCCAGGACAGCTCCGGGTCCACCGCCAACACCTCCAACTGCCCAGCCAGCGTCAACCGCCCAAAGGCCACCCGAGGGGTCGCCACCCGCGGGGTCAGTCCTTTCATTAGCTCAGAATCCTCCGCAAAAAACCACTGCGGCTCCGTCGCCATCCCCCGCACCTCGTCCGGCAATCCCCCGCACCACCGGGCAAAAATCTCAGCCTGCCGTCCGGCCTCCGCCTCCAGGTCCAGCAATCCAGCTGCAACCCAAACTTCTTCGTATGACTGCGGAAACCCAAGCCCCCAACCCTCCAGATCCGGCATCACGTTCGGCAGCCGACGCGCCACCAATGGCTTCCCGGCCGCCGCGGCTTCCAGATACGGCAGCCCAAATCCTTCCTGCACCGAAGTCATCACCACCGCCTCTGCCGCGCCAACGACTTCCTCCACGGTCGGACACCGCCTCTCCTCATCAATCCCTCCGTCACCCGCCAGCACCGAAAATCGAACCCGCCATCCACCCTCGCGAGCCGCTTCGTCCAAAGCCCGCGCGTATCCGCTCTCGGCCGCCGAACTCACCCCCGCCGTCGTCACCAACCACCCCTCCGGTCGTAACCAACGGTGTAGCAGCACCGCCTCCGCCAGATTCTTCCGCCTCAAAGAGCGAGTCGCCGCCACCCAATACTCCCCATTGATCCCCCAACGCTCACGGAGGCACCTCCGGGTCGTTGTTTCCGCCGCCGCGTCGTCAACACCGCTCAATCGGGACACCGGATTCGGCCAGACCTCCGCCCCTTCCAGCCCCCGCGCATCCAGCCCGTTGATCACGACGTGCCGCAACGCCGGCGAAAAAATCACGTTCCCGATCTCCTCCAGAGATCCCCCACCACCCGCCCGCATCTCCCCCCAGCGCGCCCACCGATTCTCGAACCAAAAATCATGGTGATGCGACACGACCCGCGCCCCCGCCTCCGCCCACCGCACCGCCTCCCGCGCCAACCAGAGATTCCGACCCAGTCCCAAATTATGCGCCCACACCACATCCCCGGCACCGATTCCCCCCCGCATCCGATCAGTGCCAACAGCCGCCTCCGCCACCCCGCCCCCGTACCCACACCGCGCATCCACCACCAACTCCAGCTCCGCTCCCGCCGCCCTCACCTCAGCCCGCAATCCTGCCACCCAACCCTCCGCACCGCCCTCGCCCACCAGCAGGGTCACCCGCGGCACTCCCCCCGCCCGCACGATCTCCGGCAACGCCATCTCGATCACGCGCCGAACCCCACCAGGCCTCAGGTGAAAATGCACGACCACCAAATGGCTCGAATCCAGCTCACCTGTCCGTTTCACTTTCAACCCCACCCCGCCAATTCACCATTGGCACTCGAAAATCCGAAATCGAAAATCCAAAAAACTGCATGGCTGACTTCTTCCAAACCGGCTCAATGGCGACCCTCCATCGCCTCGGCACCCCGGACCTCGCCCGCCTCGAATCCGAATTGATCGAATTTTCCACCGAGCGCCCCCTCGCCCTCGTCCTACCCTGCCACGTCAAGGAACTGGGCACCCCCGCCCTCCGCGACCTCATTGCCGTCCTCAAAGATGTCCCCTACATCCGGCAGATCGTCGTCGGGATCGACGGGGCCGACGCCAAGGATTGGAAGCGTGCCTGCAAAACCTTCGCCGCCCTTCCGCAGACCACGACCCTCCTCTGGAACGACGGCCCCCGCATCAAATCCCTCCTCGAGCGCCTCATCTCTTCCGACCTCGAACCCGGCCCCACCGGCAAAGGCCGGAATCTCTGGCTCTGCTTCGGTTACGTGCTCGCCAGCGATCTCGCCCGCGTCGTCGCCGTCCACGACTGCGACATTCTCACCTACGACCGCGCCCTCCTCGCCCGTCTCTTCTACCCCGTCGCCAACCCCACGCTCGGTTTCGATTTTTGCAAAGGCTACTCCGCCCGCTTCTCCGACAAACTCAATGGTCGCGTCATGCGCCTCCTCGTCACCCCACTCCTCCGCTCCCTCCAATCCATCCTCGGCGAACACCCCTTTCTCGTCTACATGGACACTTTCCGCTACCCCCTTGCGGGCGAAGTCTCGATGGAAGTCGACATCCTGCGCCGCACCCGCATCCCCGCCGATTGGGGCGTCGAGATCGGCATGCTCGCCGAGGTCTTTCGCGTCGTCTCCCCCAAAGCCATCTGCCAGGTCGACCTCTCCGAACGCTACGACCACAAGCACCAGGACATCTCCGCCAAGGACGCCAGCAAAGGCCTCAACAAAATGGCCGTCGACATCGTCAAATGCGTCTTCCGCACCCTCGCCGGTCACGGCATCAAGCTCGACCGAGGCCTCTTCGACACCCTCCTTTCCGCCTACGTCAGAAAAGCCGAAGACACCGTCCGCTTCTACGCCGCCGACGCCGCCATCAACGGCCTGAATTACGACCGCCACCAGGAGGAACTCGCCGTCTCGACCTTCGTCCGAAGCATCCGCGGAGCCAGCCAGGACTACCAGGATGACCCCCTCGGAGCACCGCTGATTCCCAACTGGAACCGCGTCATCTCCGCCCTCCCCGACTTTTTCGAAACCTTCAACCAAGCGGTCGAGACCGACAACCACCCGTAGGGTAACCGCCCAGCGGGTCTCCCTCGAACCCTCCGAACTGCATTCACTCGGAACCCCGCCCCCTTTCCCTTTGCCCCCACCCCACAAAGTCCCCTACCTTCCCTCCGCAACAATCCTGTAATTCTCCTAAATCCTGCCCCAAAAATCCAGGACGCCCCGCCATGCCCAAAGACACCAGCATCAAGAAGATCCTCCTCATCGGCTCCGGCCCCATCGTCATCGGGCAAGGCTGCGAATTCGACTACTCCGGCGTCCAGGCCTGCAAGGCCCTCAAGGAGGAAGGCTACACCGTCGTTCTGGTCAACTCGAACCCCGCGACGATCATGACCGATCCCGAGTTCGCGGATCGCACCTACATCGGCCCATCACGCCCGCCATCGTCGAGAAGATCATGGAGCGTGAGAAGCCCGACGCCCTCCTCCCCACCCTCGGCGGCCAGACCGCGCTGAACTGCGCGATGGACCTCTTCCACTCCGGCGCCCTCGAGCGCCACAACGTCAAGATGATCGGTGCCAACGCCGAAGCCATCCGCCGCGGCGAAGATCGGCAGCTGTTTAAAGACATCATGGTCGAGATCGGCCTCGATATTCCCGTCTCCGGCACCGCCCACTCGATGGAAGAAGGCTGGAAGGTCGCCGAAGACATCGGCCGCTACCCGCTCATCATCCGCCCCGCCTACACCCTCGGCGGCTCCGGCGGCGGCATCGCTTACAACCGCGACGAATTCGAAGAGATCGTCCGCCACGGCCTCGACCTCTCCCCCACCACCGAGGTCCTCATCGAGGAATCCCTCCTCGGCTGGAAGGAATTCGAGATGGAGGTCATCCGCGACCGCGCCGACAACTGCGTCGTCATCTGCTCGATCGAAAATTTCGACCCCATGGGCATCCACACCGGCGACTCCATCACCGTCGCCCCCATCCAGACGCTCACCGACAAGGAATACCAGGCCATGCGCGACGCCTCGTTCGCCATCATCCGCGCCATCGGCGTCGAGACCGGCGGATCGAACATCCAATTCTCCGTCGACCCGAAGACCGGTCGCATGATCGTCATCGAGATGAACCCCCGCGTCTCCCGATCCTCCGCGCTCGCCTCCAAAGCCACCGGTTTCCCCATCGCGAAAATCGCCGCCAAGCTCGCCGTCGGCTACACGCTGGACGAACTCCAGAACGACATCACCCGCGAGACCCCCGCCTGTTTCGAGCCGACCATCGACTACGTCGTCACCAAGATCCCGCGCTTCACCTTCGAGAAATTCCCCAAGGCCGACGCCACCCTCACCACCCAGATGAAGAGCGTGGGCGAAGCCATGGCCATCGGCCGCACGTTCAAGGAATCGTTCCAAAAGGCCATCCGCTCCCTGGAAATCGGCCGCTTCGGCTTCGGCGCGGACGGCAAGGACAAGCCACCGCTGAACCCCGACGGCACCCCCGACGTCGCCCTCATCGAGCAAAAGCTCCGCGTGCCGAATGTCGACCGCATCTTCTTCATCCGCTACGCCCTCCTCGCCGGCCTCGACATCGACCAGATCCACGCCCTCTCCGGCATCGACCCCTGGTTCCTCCACAATCTCAAGCAGATCGTCGACGCCGAGACCTGGATGCGCACCACCCCCAGCGGCCTGCCCCTGCGGAAGTTCAAGAAGCTCGGCTTCTCCGATCGCCAACTCGCCTTCATGTGCAACGACCAGCCGGAGGCCGAAATGCGCGCCCGCCGGAAGTCCGAAGGCCTCCTCCCAACCTACCGCCTCGTCGACACCTGCGCCGCCGAGTTCGAGGCCTACACGCCCTACTTCTACTCGACCTACGGCGACGAAAACGAAATCCGCCCTTCTGACAAAAAGAAGGTCATGATCCTCGGCGGCGGCCCCAACCGCATCGGCCAAGGCATCGAATTCGACTACTGCTGCGTCCACGCCGCCTTCGCGCTCAAGGACGAAGGCTGGGAGACCATCATGGTCAACAGCAACCCCGAGACCGTCTCCACCGACTACGACACCTCGGACAAACTCTTCTTCGAGCCCCTCACCCTCGAAGACGTGCTCAACATCTACGAGGCCGAAGAGTGCGACGCCGTCATCGTCCAGTTCGGCGGCCAGACCCCGCTCAACCTCGCCGCCGACCTCCAGGCCAACGGCTGCACCATCATCGGCACCCAACCCGCCAGCATCGAAAAAGCCGAGGACCGCAAATTCTTCGCCGCCATGTTGGACAAGCTCGGCCTGCAGCAAACCATCGGCGCCACCGCCACCAACGAAGACGAAGCCGTCGCCGTCGCCGACCGCGTTGGCTACCCCGTCCTCGTCCGCCCCTCCTTCGTCCTCGGCGGCCGCGCGATGGAAATCGTCTACACCGAGTCCAATCTCCGCCAATACCTCAACACCGCCGTCGAAGCTTCGCCCGAGCGCCCCGTCCTCATTGACCGCTTCCTCGAGGACGCCACCGAGATCGACGTCGACTGCATCACCGACGGCACCGACTGCGTCATCGGCGGCGTCATGGAGCACATCGAGCAAGCCGGCATCCACTCCGGCGACTCCGCCTGCGTCATCCCGTCCTTCTCGCTCAGCGACAAAATCCTCGCCGAGATCAAAGACGCCACCAAGGCCATGGCCAAGGAACTCGAAGTCCGCGGCCTCATGAACGTCCAGTTCGCCGTGAAGGACGACGAACTCTACGTCATCGAAGTCAACCCCCGCGCCTCCCGCACCGCCCCCTTCGTGTCCAAGGCCATTGGCGTCCCCCTCCCCAAGCTCGCCGCCAAGATCATGGCCGGCAAGACGCTCAAGGAGCTCGGCTTCCTCGAAGAGATCATCCCGACTCACTTCAGCGTGAAGGAAGCCGTCTTCCCGTTCATCAAATTCCCCGGCACCGACATCACGCTCGGACCGGAAATGCGATCCACCGGCGAAGTCATGGGCATCGACGCCGACTTCGGCCTCGCCTACGCCAAAGCCCAGATGTCCGCCCAGCCCGCCCTCCCCGAGAGCGGCAACGTCTTCCTCAGCGTCCGCGACAGCGACAAACCCGCCATCATCCCGGTTGCCAAGGAATTCGCCGAACTCGGCTTCACGCTCTACGCGACCGCCGGCACCCAAGCCGCCCTCGCCGAAGCCGGCGTGAAAGCCGAAAACCTCTTCCGCCTCAACGAAGGCCGGCCAAACTGCCTGGACATGATCAAAAACGGCGAGATCCAGTTCATCATTAATACGCCGTCGGGCACCCAACCCCGGATCGACGAAATGAAAATCCGCTCCCTCGCCGTAGCAAATCGGATTGCCACCATGACCACCGTCCGCGGCGCCCAAGCCAGCGTCGCCGCCATCCGGTCACTGAAGGAGAAGCAGCTAGAAGTGAAGAGCCTCCAAGAGTACCACGCGTAGGGAATTCGAATACAGGATCTCACGCGGAGGCGCGGAGACGCGGAGATATAATGATTCTGAGATTTCCCTCTCCTCCGCGCCTCCGCTTCTCCGCGTGAGAAAATCAGGATCACCCCGTTCTTGATCCGCATACACAGTCCGTGCACGGTCTGCGAATGGCCACGAAGACAATCTCCCTCGAACTCGACGCCTACGAGTTGCTCAAAAACGAGAAGCAATCCGAGCGAGAGTCCTTCTCGATGGTCGTCCGCCGCCTAGCCTCCGAACGCCCCGCGCTAACCGCTGGCGAGCTCGAGAAAGCCATGCAGCCCTTCATCGGCAAAGGAGCCGGACGCAAACGTGCGACTGCTTGACCTACAAAGCCGCCGCAATGCAGTCCCGCCTCCCTCAGCGCCTCGGCGAAAACGACGCCTGGATCGCCGCCACCGCCCTCGCCTACAACGCCGAGCTCCTCGGCCGCGAACGCGCATTCGCCCGCGTCCCGCGACTGAACTACACGCCGATCTGAATTGACCAATCTTCTTCTGAGAAAGGCCCCACGCAACGGAGTGAGTCCGTCAAAACAAATGACCGCCCCCACTTGGCGGGTCTGTCAGAAGTAATCGACTGCCCCCATTCTCACACCTTAGCCCCGAACAACCGAAAAAATGCGTTAGAATGAAGGATCGACCTTTTCTCACTTTTGAAGCCGCGGAGTGGGGCGTGAATCTTGTGATCACGTGAACAACCTTCTGGCACATGTTTCTTAGCGGCGTCCAGCTTCCCGAGGCAGTCCGTATTGCGTTGGAAGAAGATCGGCTTGTGATTTTCGCGGGCGCCGGCGTGTCATGTCCGCCGCCTTCAAATCTTCCTCTCTTCAATGGTCTGGCGGCCGAGATATGTTCAGAGTCCGTCGAGCGGGGAGCTGAGGACCGGCGCTTGGGCGAATACAAACGTAAGACTGGGGCGGACGTGCATGCTCTTGCCGCTCAAATCCTATGCAACCCGACTACGAGGCACACGGACCTCCACCGTCACATTGTAAGCGTTTTTCGTTCGCCCGAGAAATTACGCGTCGTCACGACGAACTTCGACGACCACTTCACCGCAGCAGCGCGAAAGGTTTTTCAAAAACAGCCCGTTCGTGAGTTTCACGCGCCGGCGTTGCCTCTTGGTGATGATTTTTCGGGGCTAGTTTATCTCCATGGATCCGCGCGAATGGATTCGCGGGCCCTCGTCTTGACCCAGCCGGATTTTGGTGGTGCATATCTCACTCGCGGGTGGGCAAGGGACTTTCTCGTTCCGCTGTTTTCAACCTTCGATGTCCTTTTCGTCGGCTACAGCCACACCGACATTACGATGACCTATCTTGCGAGTGGGTTGAAGCGCTCCAACGTTAAAAACCGATGGGCATTCGTGCCATCGAGCATCTCATCCGATGAGCAGAACGACTGGGATCAGCTCGACATCGATGTGGTGCAATATCCGATCGATCCGACGAACACGGAAAACCCGCATCAAGCTCTCACGCAGTTCTTTGGTGGATGGGTGAAGCGCCAAAGCGAGAGCCTTCTTCAAAAGGCGAAACGGGTGCGGGCCTTAGCCCGGCAACTGCCACCCGAAGGCGAGGCGGAAAAAGATTACATCGGGCATTGCTTGAGCACCGAGCGATTGGCGCAGGAGTTTTGTAAACACGTCCGGCATCCGGCGTGGATTGGGTGGCTCGAGGATAACGGATATTTTGCGACTTTTTTCAGCAGTGGAGTTGTGTCCTCGGAACCGGCACCAGCTTACGACTGGGCAATGATCGACTTGCTTTGCTCGAAGACGAGAAAGCGTGATCCAGACGTGCTTTTAGAACTACTGCGCAAGCATGACGTGAGGCTTAGCGAGCGATTCGCAGACCGTTTTGCTTGGCATGTCTGGCGGGAGCAGACGAAAACCCCTGATCCGAATTTTTCGACGTGGGTCACTATCCTCCTTTCAGCCGACGATGGTAGGGGATCGCGAGGTTATCATGCTTGGCTATTGAGCTCCTGCCGACTGCCCCAGCACCTCGGTATCGCATTAAGGCTGTTCGAGAAACTGTCGACTCCGCATGTGAAGCTTAAGGAGGCATGGAGTTTTTCATTGGATGAGGAGAGTCGGAAGAAACAGCAAAAGAAGAAGATGGAGTTCGAGATTGAATGGTCAACTTCTCAAGATGCTGAACATTACATCAACGAGGCTTGGGAAGAGGTGCTCCAACCACATCTGCCGTTAGTTGCCAAAAAACTCGCGCCGATCATCGAGAAGCAGCTCGTCCAAGCGCATTTCTTATTGCGCGGGGTGAAAGCTGCTGATGGCCGCTACGACGGGACAACATGGCTCCGAAGTTCCATTGCTCGGCACGAACAGAACGATGGGCACTTCGAGAGGACCATCTCGTGTCTCATCAACATGCTACGAGATATCTTTCTCCACCTTGTCGAACAGGACCCTGCATGGGCTCGTGTAAATGCCGAGACGTGGTGGGAAAGCGACGTCCCGCTGTTGAAAAGATTCACGGCTTACGCCATGTCTGTCGATCCGCAATACAGTGCCGACGAGCGAATCGAATGGGCCCTAAAGCATAATCTAATTTTCCGCTCAGGCATGAAGAAGGAGGTCTTCGATGTATTGGAGGCTGGCTTTCCGGGCTCTACGCCACGTATTCGAAAAAAGCTTTTACGGCAGATTGAGCGAGGCGATCGCGGTCGCGGGGCCAAGGACCTCAGCGCAAACACTCGGGCTTACGAGAGATTCAATGTCTTGGTCTGGCTCATGAGAGCGGATGGCGCATGTCTCCTCGTGCGAGAGGCGATCGCGAAGATTCAGGTGAATTATCCTGATTTCGCAGAAAGGGACCATCCGAATTTCGACATTTGGCATGGCGGCGGCGCCCGATTTTTTGATTCGGCCGAAGACTTCGATTTTCAGGCAATTGTCGCCAAGCCACCGGAGGATTATCTGCGACAAATCCTCGATGCGGACGAAAATTCCGCCCGCCGAGATCGATGGGACCACTTGGGAAATCTCGCGAATCTCTATGCGCTAGACCGTGAGTGGGGGCGGCGTTTTATGCACGAGGTCGCCGACACCGGAAAAATCGATCCAGACATGAAGAGCCAGCTTTGGAATGGTGCCTTCTCCGGCTGGCGAAAGATTATCGCTGCCGACGACGATTGGCGATGGCTTTTCGCAATCCTCGAGGCACTCCCGCGGGACCGGGAGATTTTTGCAGCGGCGGCGAATTTGATCTCGTCCGGAATTCGGAAAGACAAAGATAGCGCGTTGTCATTTGAGATTATCGAGCATGCGGCACTATTTATCGACCACGCATGGCGGCTTTGCTCGGCGGAAAAGGAAAAGCCAGACGATGCTTATAAGGATTGGCTAACCTCCGCGATCAATCACGTGGGGGGAGAGATCGGGCAATTCTGGATAGAATACTCCCAGCGTTTGCGAGTGCGGGCAGGTGAAGATTGGAAAGGTATTCCGAGTCCTCTGCGTGCGAATATGGTCAGCGCATTCCGTGGGACGAACCGCACGAGCGCGCATGCTCGGGTCGCGATGACACCAAGTATAGGATATCTGTTCGCATTGGACCGGAGTTTTGCGGAGGAGCACCTAATCCCACTCTTCGACTGGGAGCGGGATCCGGTCGTGGCCCAACAGACATGGTCGGTCTTTCTGTCTTATGCGAACTGGACTCCGAAAGAACTCGAAGAGTCGCTCCTGCCATTCTACCGGCAAAGCGCGGAGCGCTGCGGCCAGTTTGATGAAGAAGCATTACTGCAGTTCGGCTACGCGCTTGCGGTGCTGGCGATGGTAGTGATCGCAGATCCCGTCGAGAGGGGATTTTTCCGCGACTTCCTTCCGCTCATTCCCCGAAAGGCGCGTTCTGCCATGGCACACCGGATGGGAGACTATCTGAATTCGTTCGATGAAGAAGGGAGGCGACAAAAATGGACCTCGTGGCTGGAGCGCTATGTGGACTTGAGGCTGATCGGTGTGCCGATCTCCCTAGCAGCCTGTCGGACTTGCCGACACTGATAAAGAAAGAGGGATGGGAGCGAGATATGTGAACGTGGATCACGACACGCCATTGTTACTGCCGCCGGATGTTCGGGAGTGGGTTCCAGAAGGGCATTTGGTTCATTTCATCATGGACGCGGTTGCGCAATTGGATGTGAGCAAGGCGCGGGTCAACGAACGGGGGACCGGGGACAAGCAGTATCCGCCGTCGATGATGCTGGGAGGGTTGATTTACAGCTACGCGACGGGAGTGTTTTCGAGTCGGGGCATTGAGCGCAGCACCTACGAGAACGTGGCGATGAGACTGTTGTGCGCGGACACGCACCCCGATCACGACACGTGGTGCACGTTTCGGCGGGCCAACGCGGAGTTGTTGAGTTCGAGCTTCGGGCAGGTGCTGGAGTTGGCGGCAGGTTGCGGGGTTCTCAAAGTCGGAGCGATCACGGTAGCCATCGATGGGACGAAGGTGCTGGCCAACGCCAGCAAACATGCGGCGGTGAGTTACGGACGGGTCGAGACGAAGATGCAGGAGTGCGATTTGGAGATCGCTGGCTCTTGGCCAAGGCCGAGAAGGCGGATTCGACGCCGCTCGAGGATGGATTGAGCATCCCGGAGGAGATCACTCGTCGGCAGCAACGCAAGGCGAAGCTGGCCCAGGCACGAGCCGAGATGGAAGTGCGAGCCTACGCGCGAGCGCAAGTCCAGCAGCCTGAATACGAAGCGAAGGTCGCCGCACGAGCAGCGGCGCGAGAAGCTGGGAAAAAGCCTCGCGGCAAGGAGCCCCAGCCTCCAAGTGAAAAGCCTACGGCCAAGGACCAGTATAACTTTACCGACCCGGCGAGCCGCATCATGAAGACCCACGGAGACGGCTTCCAGCAAAGCTACAACGCGCAGGCCGCCGTGGAGGTCGAGAGTCGGCTCATGGTCGGAGCGCGAGTCTCCACCGCCCCCAACGACAAGGAACAACTCCTGCCCGACCTGGCCGCCATCGCGCCGGAAGCCGGGCCCGTGGCCGAGGCACTCATCGACAGCGGATTCGTCAGTGAAGCAGCCGTCACCGCAGTCGAAACCAATGCTGGGGGCACGCCCACCGGCCTGCGGGTTCTGGCGGCGCTCAAACGCCAAAAGCATGGCCGCAGCGTCAGCCAACTCGAGAAAAAGGCCGACCCGCCCCCGCCAGCCGCCGACGCCCCCTTCACCGAACACCTGGCCCACCGCGTGGCTACCAAAGCCGGAGCAAAGCGTTACAAATTACGACAACAAACCGTGGAACCCGTTTTTGGCATCATCAAGCAAACCCTCGGCTTCCGGCGCTTCTCCTTGCGAGGAGAAGCCAAAGTCTCCCTCGAATGGAACCTCGTTGGCCTGGCCTACAACCTCAAACGACTCTTCCACGTCGGAACTCCCCTGAGAATAGCCTAAAAGCAGCCCTGCCCAACGGCCACCCGACCTCGACTCCCCTCCATCGATGCCAGTGCTCCGCTCATTCTCAATCAAGACCAATTCTCGCTCCAAAAAACTCCCGCATCTTCCCAAAACCCAAAATTCCCCCATCCTCTCTCACTCGCTAACCCCGACAGGCTGCTAGATTCGTCCGAAACAAAACACATGGCGGAATGGTGCGTTTATCTGGACGAATACTTTCCGGAAATGGTCGAACGCATCCTAAAAATGCCTCTGGAAGGCGTTTTCGTTCACCGGATTATCGATCAATTGCTGAAGAGCGACATTCTGAAGAATTTTCCAAGAGAAGGCTGTCGATTGACAATCGCTGTATTGGAAACTGAACAGCACCCCTACTTCCGCGAAGAGCTTCGGACGCTCTATCATACATTGAAGGAAAATAGCCCCGGAACAGTAGAGATAAGGGCGCTGGATGAACTCTTCTTTCTCCATAATTGGACGACAGATTAAGTCAAAGAATTTGGGAAATAGGGGTCAGGAAATAGGGGTCAGTGTGCAAAAAGCAATTAACTCACCCCTGCATCGATCCGTTCAAGCCATGCCGCGAACTCATTCGGAAGTCTGCGCCGCAAGCTCGCTGCATCGGTCGTCCGTAGCTGCTGACTGACGTTGGCCGCGCTCTTCATCTCCAGACGTTGCGAAATCCATCCCAGCGACGCCGTTGTATTTCGGCGAATCACCCGCGCCAGCTCCACCATCGATGAGTCCTTCAGCGCCGCGTGGTTCCTGCCCGATGAGCAGTCTCCGCCCGCCGAACAGATCCTCGAAGAGGCAATAGCCGGCCGCTTGGTGCTTTGTGTCCCCTCGCTGTGGGACCACGAGATGAGCAATCTCCTCCTGATGGCCATCCGGCGCAAGCGTCTCCCGGCCTCGTGCCGGGCGGAGAGGGAATAGGGGTCAGTGTGCAGAATAGGGGTCAGTGTGCAAAAAGCAATTATCTCTCCTCTGCATTGATCCGTTCGAGCCATGCCGCGAACTCATTCGGAAGTCTGCGCCGCAAGCTCGCTGCATCGGTCGTCCGTAGCTGCTGACTGACGTTGGCCGCGCTCTTCATCTCCAGACGTTGCGAAATCCATCCCAGCGACGCCGTTGTATTTCGGCGAATCACCCGCGCCAGCTCCACCTTCCGTGGATCACTTCCTTTGAGCCCCGCGAGTTCCTTCTCCTCTAGCCCTGCAACCCGCAACCCCTCATTCGCCAGACCCTCAGCTCGCTTCATGTCGTGGGCCAAGCGCTGGGGCGAACGCTGGTAGGCGCGCGACTTCGGCTCGTTCAACTTCGGTTTGAGCATTGCCCGCAATTTCTCGGCGAACCCTTCACTACCCCAATACCAGCCCTGTCGCAGGTGACTTATTCTCGCGTCAAACCCCTTCGGCACCGCGACCAATCCGCTGTCTTCACGTTCTTGCATCGCACGTCGGTCCAAGCTCTGCACCATGCTGCGACGACCCGCTACCGAATCTTCAAACCCCAACCTCCTCAGTCCGTCGGTCGCCGCCAGCCATTTGGCTCGCTTCGGTGCTGGCAAAGCGTAGCCACCAGCCACGCTGCTCCACTTATAGTCGAGAACGCTCCCTCCAGCATCGACATCCACTAGACCCGCTCGGACTGGGTTGAGGTGAATGTAATCTGTGACCCGCGAGTAGTAATCAGCCTGCTCGCCCTCCACGATCACGGCTTTGTAGCGATCACCAAACACCCGTCCCCACGCGCGATGCCGGACATTGAACCGCCGCGTATAGGTGTTTTGAACCCACTTCATCCCCTCCACCAAGTTCGGCTCCGGCGTCTCGATCAGCAGATGATAATGATTCCCCATCAGCACCCAGGCATGAATTCGCCACCCGGTCCGCTCACAAGCCTCCGAGATAACTTTCAAAAAATACCGCCGATCATCCTGATCCTCGAAAATCGCCTCCCGCCGGTTGCCACGAGCCATGACGTGGTAGAACGCGCCCGGATATTCCAACCTCAAACTCCTCGCCATCACGCAATTTAATCAGCGAAACAGCCCACAGACAATTGCTTTTTGCACACTGACCCCTATTTCTCAGCGTTGGTAGTAGGAATATCTTATCGGCATGCCAGCAATCACTCTGAAAGCACACTATGACGGCAAGAGCATTCTCTTGGATGAGCCGTTTAAGATTCCAGAGAATTCACATTTGATGGTGACCGTCCTGAGTGAACCGGGAGAAGATCCTGATCTCACAAGTCTCTCGGTTTTTGGCCTCGCTTCGGCGTATGGAGACGATGAACCCGTATATGGTCCATCTGATATTCATTCATGAACGAATCTGATGTCCTTCTGGCTCCACTTCCCCAATCAGACGGTCGCACAAAGAATCGACCAGTAGTTTTTCTGCGAAGGATGCCGCCCTTCCAAGATTTCTTGGTCTGCGGTATCAGCACCCAACTTCGTCAAGCTTTTCCTGACTTCGACGAAATCATCAGCGACCAATCTGATGATTTTGCGGCAAGCGGACTCAAGTCAGCTTCAGTGATCCGTATTGGATTTCTCGCAGTTTTACCATCTTTACATTTTCTGGGACGGATCGGTCAAATCTCTGATGCAAGAAGGCTTCGTCTACTAAAGAATTCCATCGTCCATCTGCAGGCCTAAAAAATCC
Source organism: uncultured Verrucomicrobiae bacterium (assembly GCA_963832325.1). GTDB lineage: Bacteria > Verrucomicrobiota > Verrucomicrobiia > Chthoniobacterales > JAATET01 > CAVVKW01. Next base: position 43,272 of record CAWHTR010000003.1, read on the forward strand.
GGGCTAACAAGGCGCTGCAGCCAACCCCTATCCGCTTCGCTCCTGGGGTTGCGCGGACCTTCTACCGGCAGTTGATCTCCAGTTGCCTCAGTTCGCCCGTTCAGGGCAGGGTTCACGCATCTAAATTGATGCCGAGGAGGTGGAGGAGATAGGAGTTATCCCAGCCAGCGGATTTTCGACGCCCTTTGAGGGAACGTTTAGTTTTGAGTTTGTCGGCCTTGATGAGATTGAGGCACCAGCGCCGCAGGGTGGCGAGGTTTTCTGCGGCGTGGCGAGAGCGGGCGCGGCTTTGGTCTTCGTTGAAGACGACATCAAGCACCCAGTGGAGTTGGTTTTCGATTCCCCAGTGACTGCGTACGGCGTGGGCGATGCGGGCAGCATCCAGGCTCAGGCTGCTGAGGTAGTAGCGACGCTCGGTGGTGGTGCGGCCATTGATTTCGCGCTGACTCTCGACGACGGCAACGCTGCGCAGACCTTCCCACTTGGCCGCATCGGCGAACCAGTCGATCTTCTCGCTCTGCCAGCAACGACGGATCTCAAGACGACCGTGACCTTTGTCGACTTGCTCATCGAAAGACAGACCGGGGTCGGCACGCCCGATGGCATCATCGAGGTAGGTCTTGATCTCGCCGTGGGCGACGCCGTGGTTGCCTTTAAGAGCGAGAACGTAATCGGCGTCGCTCTCGATGATCTCCCGGGCGATCTTTTTCTGCGTGCCCATCGCGTCGATGGTCACGATGCATCCGCTCAATTCCAGACTGCGAAGTAGCTCCGGGATGGCCGTGATTTGCCGTCGCTTTTGTCGCTGACCTTGCGCTGTCCGAGCACCAATCCGTTGCTGGCCGCCCAAGCGCTCACGATGACTTTGGTGTTCTCTCCAGCATCGAGCGCACGACGGAGTGCTTTGCCGTCCATGGCCACAATTTCTTGATCGCAGGCTTGGCGCAGACCTGCGGTCCACTTCATGAAGGCTCCCAGGAACGTCTCGGGATCGAGCGCGGCAAAAACCCGGTTGAACGTATCGTGACTGGGGATGCCGTGAGGCAGTTCCAAAAAACTCGAAAACCACTCCTCCTTGGCTTCCCCGAACTGCTGCATTTCCTCGAAACTCTCCGCTCCGCAAAGCATTCCGCACAAACCGATAACGACGATATCTTCGAGCTTGTGCAGCCTCGTTCGGGCCACCCGCGGGTCTTTGAGTTCTCCGATGATTGTGATCAAGCTGATGGGCGATGCTTCTTGCATCCTTCCCTATCTAATCACATCTAAACCTAGTACAAGACCTAATTACTGCTCCTGCTCACTTTTAGATGCGTGAACCCTGGGACATCCCCTACTTCCTGCTTGCATTGGTATATTTCGGGCGGCATTGTTTGGAGCATCCACAAGAGAACCGGAAGAGTCGAACGAGGAGGTGGGGGTGGAGGCAGCGGCTAACGCAGCGCCTCGTTCACTTTTGATTTGAATACTCACCAACGAACCCTGTAGACGGATGGACCACTGCTTCGCCTTTCTATGAATACGATTGGATCGCTAGCTGAAGAGCGCCCTTCGAACGCCGACTCGAGCAGTCAACGTTCGAATATTGTGACCGAGACGCCCGGGCTTGTCGCTTTTTGGGACTTCGTGAAGCGAGAATCGCACGGCCATCGCCGCTTCACGGCCCACGTCCCGGCTGGAGCGCCGACCGATTACCCGCTCAATGCCGCTAACTACGTCCGCGACTACTGGGGCACCGGGCGTGAGGCGACTTACAATGACTTTCCGCAACTGGGCCGTGGCCCTTTCGGCAATGCGATCCGCATTGTCAGGGAGACCGATGAAGACTTCCGCCCTTTTCTTTTCGTACCACGTTCGCGTCTGCACGATACGCCGCTTGACATAAAAGGCGCGGGGAAATCCGTCACTGTCGTTGTGTGGGCAATCCGCGAGAGTGGGAACCACGCGCTGGCCGGCATCTGGCATGAAGGCACTGATTTAAAGAAGTCTCAAACGGCTTCTATCCTCAAGGTGGAGCGTGGGCAGCGTCAATACGCCCTTTTCGCCGGGCGCAACAAACAAGGCAGCGGCTGCGGCCATGTCTCGGAGAACGGCGGGAGTTCCTTCCTGAATAAGTATGCTCTGCACAAATGCAACTCGGCCGGCACCTCGCCAGAAGTGCCTGCAGATTCGCCTGCTGACTTACTGGACAATTCGTGGCAGTGCTTCGCGATGACTTTTGACCACGAAGCGGACGAACTCACCGGCTGGCTCAATGGCGCCTCCGGTGACCGTTGGATTGACAACCCGAAGAACGACAAATTGATTTCCTTCGCCCACAACGCCTACATGCAGGGCCACTATGCAAAACTACCCGGCAAGCAGGACGGCGAGGACGAGACGTTCCCGAAGGATCAATACTACAACCCTCCCGAAGGCGAGCCGCTGACCGTTGAAGTGCTGCGCGAGTCTGCCAAGGAGCGTGTTGAGCTTCGCGAGTATGGCTTCACCAAGATCATGGTGACCTTGCGCGGCGGAGAAGAGGTTGACCGCGAACTCATTGCATTGCGCTTGAATCCCTGGTGGTATCCACACGATCTATACGCACCAAAGGACGCACATAGCGGCGGACCATTTACTATTGGCCGCGTCATTCACAGTAGCCGAAGCGTCGGCTTTTCAGGCTGGATTGGCGGTGTTGCCGTCTTTAACAAGGCTCTTGGAAAAAGTGAGTTGTCACGCCTGGCGGCAATCATCCATGATGCTCCGCTTTCGATGACAGCAGATCGGGATCTTGGAACCGAAGCGAACAAGACGCCGGGGGTATGAACCGAGGACATAGGTGACAGATTGACCGAGGACACGGGTGACAGTTCAGGGTGGTGAATGCCCTGGGGAAACAAGTCGCCGATGGAACAAAAACAAAGATTTGTAAGCCTGCTGACGAGCGATCGCGTTGCAATGGTGGAGTTATGCGAGATTTTCGGCATTTCGCGCAAGACGGGTCACAAGTGGAAGGCTCGATACGAGACCCATGGGATGGTCGGACTCGAGGATCGAAGCCGAGCGCCGAAGACGGTCACGAGCAGGACGAAAGAGGCGGTGGAGCGGCTGATTGTGGCTCTTCGCTATTTCGAGTGGGAAATCGGGGGAAATCGGGGTCAGTGTGCAAAAAGCAATTATCTCACCCCTGCATCGATCCGTTCAAGCCATGCCGCGAACTCATTCGGAAGTCCGCGCCGCACACTTGCTGCATCGGTCGTCCGTAACTGTTGACTGACGTTGGCCGCGCTCTTCATCTCCAGACGTTGCGCAATCCATCCCAGCGACGCAGTTGTATTTCGGCGAATCACCCGCGCTAGCTCCACCTTCCGTGGATCGCTTCCTTTGAGCACCGCGAGTTCCTTCTCCTCCAACCCTGCAACCCGCAATCCCTCATTCGCCAAATCCTCAGCTCGCTTCATGTCGTGGGCCAATCTCTGCGACACCCGCTTCCCTGCGCTTCTCACCAATCAGGAAATAGGAAATAGGGGTCAGTGTGCAAAAAGCAATTATCTCACCCCTGCATCGATCCGTTCGAGCCATGCCGCGAACTCATTCGGAAGTCTGCGCCGCAAGCTCGCTGCATCGGTCGTCCGTAGCTGCTGACTGACGTTGGCCGCGCTCTTCATCTCCAGACGTTGCGCAATCCATCCCAGAGATGCCGTTGTGTTTTGGCGAATCACCCGCGCCAGCGCCACCTTCCGTGGATCGCTTCCTTTGAGCCCCGCGAGTTCCTTCTCCTCTAGCCCTGCAACCCGCAATCTCTCATCCGCCGAATCCTCAGCCCGCTTCATGTCATGAGCCAGTCTCTGCGACACCCGCTTCCCTGCGCTTCTCGCCAATCAGTGCTTTCACCCAGAACTTTCCAGCGTTGAGATCGTTGGCGTGAGTGCTAGGACTAGCGCTATGGGATACAAACCGCTCCACCCCATTCAGGTCGAGCGTTTCCGAGCCATGTCGCCTGCCGAGAAGTTCACCGTCGCTCAGGGCCTGTTGAACACCGCGCGCCGGGTTCGCCGCGCCGCTATCGCCCACGCCCATCCAGACTGGTCGGCTGAAGAAGTCGAACGCGAACTCGCCCGCGAAACCTCTCGTGCACGAACCTGATCTCCTGGCTCTTTTCGGACATCCGAAGGGGTTCGGTTCCCCTCACCGAGAGCCCTGAACGAATCCGCCCGTTCGCTTTTCAATTCGTTTGCCCGAAACCAGCCAGCTAGTCAACCTAGCTGCATGAGCGAAACCACGATCGGTAGCTTCGAAGCCAAGAACCGTCTCTCATCCCTGCTCGACCGGGCGGAACGCGGGGAGCGTATCTGGATCACCAAGCGAGGTCGACGAGTCGCCGTCCTCGGTCCGCCTGCCCCGGAGAAGGAAGCCTTGGTCGAACGCCTCCGCGATTTGCGTGCCTCCGCCAAGAAGACGGGACCCTCCGTCAAGGCACTCATTGAGGAAGGCCGCCGCGCATGAAAGTTGTGATCGATGCATCCTTCAGCGCCGCATGGTTCCTGCCCGATGAGCAGTCTCCGCCCGCCGAACAGATTCTGGAGGGGGCAATCTCCGGCCGGAAGATCCTTTGTGTCCCGTCGCTGTGGGACTACGAGATGAGCAATCTCCTCCTGATGGCCATCCGGCGCAAGCGGCTCCCGGCCGCGTGCCGGACGGAGGTTTTGGAACTCCTCGCCTCTCTCCCAATCAAGCATCGAGATCATCCAGACTCGCTCACGAGCGAACGCATCTTCGACCTCGCGCAGACGCACTCCCTCTCGGCCTACGACGCAGCCTATCTCGAACTCGCCGACCGATTCCGGTGTCCGCTGATCACCTCAGACGCAAAACTCCAAGCAGCCGCAGCCGCCAGAACGCTCCCCACCCTCTAAAGCCCTCTCGATTTCAAAGCCTTGGAAATAGAAACGGGGATCATGTCGTGGGCCAAGCGCTTTGGCGCCCGCTGGTAGCCACGCGACTTCGGCTCTTTCAGCTTCGATTTGAGCATTAACCCGACTTTCTCAACTGGAGGCGACTTTCCTTCCCTCCCGTTTGGTGGTTACCGAGACGCGCGGACGGCCAGGCGTCGATCGTTGGCTCGGCCCCATCCGCCCTAGAGCGTGTCATGAACTTTGTCGGAAAACGGAATTGAGCATGAGAGAAAGAAAAGCCAGCCAATGGAGTCCGGCGAGAGAAGCAGGCAGGCGTTCATAATCCTTGGAGAGCCGGCGAAAACGAGCTGCCCAGGCAAAAGAGCGTTCAACAACCCAGCGTCTGGGCAGCAGGACAAAACCCTTTTTGGCTTCGGCGAGTTTGACGACAACCAGATCGATTCCGTTCTCAGCAGCGTCCTGGCTGGGCTTTTCGCCCGTGTAGCCCTGATCCGCGAAAGCAATTTTCACGCTGTCCCTGGTCGCCTGTTGAACCTCTTTTGCCAGATCGGCAACTTGAGCGCGTTCCTGCTCATTGGCCGCAGTGACCTTCAGGGCCAGGAGGTGACCGAGGGTGTCGACCGCAGCATGAACCTTCGATCCCTTCTTGCGCTTATATCCGTCGTAACCGGCTCGTTCTCCACTCTCGGGAGTGGACTGTAGAGTTCGACCGTCAAGAATGACCGCCGAAGGGTTGGCCTCGCGCTCGTTGAGCAGGAGTCGAATGAGCTTGCGCAAGTCATGAGCCATCGCCTCAAAACAGCCCGCTTTGATCCAGCGCTGAGCTTGCTGATGAACCGTTGGCCATGGCGGTAAATCATTGGGAATCATCCGCCAAGGGCAACCCGCCCGAACCATGTATCTCACCGCATTAAACATCGCCCTCATCGAATAATCGCGTTGCGGGGCATCTTCCTTCATCAACGTCAGATACGGCGCGCAAAATGCCCATTCCTCATCGCTGACGTCGCTGGGATAGTTCGTTCGTGTTCCTCGTGTCTTGTGTGCCATCCCGAGCTTAATGCCCAAGTAGCTTTATAATGTACAGCCTTATCTTCCCGGAAGTTCATGACACCCTCTAGGGCTCCGGGTTTTTGCTGATAAACTCTTTATACCACTGGCCGGCTGGTTCGAGCGTCAGCTCCCTGGTTTCCCGATTGAGGCTCGTCAGTCCGAAATTCGCGGCATACCCCTCGGCCCATTCGTAGTTGTCGATCAGCGTCCAAGGCATGTAACCCCGCACGTCCACGCCGTCGTTCATCGCTCGGCGCATCTGGTTCACGTGCTCGCGGAAATACCGGATCTTTTTCTGTTCGCTCTGGGTGCCGATGCCATTTTCCGTGATCACGATCGGCTTGCCGTAGCGGGCATCCACCTGTTTGAGCACCGCATAAAGCCCCTCGGGGTCAATCTCCCAGCCGTTCTGCGTGTAATTGGACGCCAACTCACCCTCGGGACGCCGGATGAACCGGGTCACCGAAGCGTCCTGTGAATAATAATAGTTCACGCCGATCACGTCGGTGACATCCGCCACCTGATCGAGGTGATCGAAATTCTGCCGCTGCATCATGTTGTAGACAAAAGCCGTGGGATCCTGTCGGAAGTTGCGCCGCCAATTCGGGATGGAATAAATCCCCATCACGATCGCGTCCGGCCGGATGTCGCGAATGATCTCCGCCGCCTCGCGATACATGGCCACGGCGACCTTCGTCGCCTCTTTGAGGGCACCCGGCGTGAGGAGCAATCCCGGAGGCCAGTGCCCGCCAAAGTAGCCAATGTAGAGGTCGCCATTCGGCTCATTCTGCGGCACGTACGTCCGGACGTAGGGCGCGAGCGCCGTGACCATCCGGGTGACGTATTCCCGCCAGGCCGGCTCGACGTCGGGGTTCAGGAAGTTCGATCGGTTCTTCTGATCGCTGTCGTAGAGCCAATCCGGAAACGTGAAGTGCCACAGCGTCACGATCGGCTCGATCCCCGCGGCTTTCAGCTTCCGCGCCATCCCGACGTATTGCTGAATCGCCGCTTCATTGAACTCCCCCGCCCGCGGCTCGACCCGACCCCACTCGATTCCAAATCGATAGTGGTTCACCCCGATTTTATTGAGGATCGCCACGTCGCGATCGAACTCCGTCCACGAGAAGGTCGCATCCTCCCCCCGCGGCGGAATGTGCCCCTCGTCGGCGAAAACATCCCAGTCCGTTCGGAAATACTCCGGCGTTCCCGGTTTCTCGCCGCGGTCTTCATTTTGAAAACTCGCCGTCGATGTGCCCCACCAAAAATCCCCGGTTTTCACCACCGTCTTTCCGGTCGCAGCCGGCTTTTCGTAGGGTTTCGGAGGCGTCACGCATCCGCTCACCAAAAATCCGCCAATCGGGAACACCACCAGGAGACGATAAATCATATTCATATTGAAAGCTCGGGGACGAGGTGTTTCGGTTAACGGCAATCCCAAGCGACTTCAATGAAGATCTCCTTTCGTTCCGCACTTCTCATGATCGCTCTCCAGAGTTCCCCGGCGATCCTGCACGCCCAACCCGACCCGGCTCAGTTCCCCGACAGCCTCGCCCTCAAGGACGGCTCCACCGCGCGCGGGCTCATCGTGGCGAACACCGCCCACGAAGTCGTCTTGCAGCAGGCCACGGGCGAGACCGCCTACCCGAAACGCGAGATCGTCCGCATCTTCGACAACGCCAACGACGAATTCACCGCCGTCCTCGACCAGGGCAAATTGCCACCGTGGAGCGTCATCGCCAACGACCTGCGCACCCACGATCAGATCCGCACCCTCGAAGAAATCCCAGCGACCACCGTTGACAAAGGCGAATTCCAAAACGTTCCCTACCGCTCCTTCCGGGTCAATCAGGACGTCGAACTCAATATCTACGGCGATCCGAACGACCCCGCCGCCCTCGAGATCGGCGTCTTCGGGTCCCGCTCCGGCGACGAAGAGCTCCGTCAACTCCTCCGTAGCTACCTCGCCGGATTTCTCACCACCCGTGCGGAGATCGCCGCACTCTACTCGCTCGATCTTGATGGCGGCGAAGCCTCCGCCGGCGACATGACCCTGGAGATCACGCCCAAGGACGCGCCAGACGCCTACGGCGCCTGGTGGATTTCGCTCTACAACCGCAAGACCCTCGACGACGTCCGACTCTCCGACGACCAATACGCCAGACTCACGCTCCCCGTCGAAGAGGTCCTCGATCCGGACGGTCGCGTTCGCGCGAAGGATTGGACTCCCGAGCAGCTGAGCGAAACCCGCCGACTCGAAACCACCGACGGCCAGACCGTCCTCCTCCGCGGCTTCTACCGGGACGAAAACGGAACCTTCCGCCTCGTCACCCAGCCCACCGCAAATTAGTCCACGCGCCTGAGCGTCGAAGGAGTCGTCGAAGGGATTGAGTGCGGAAATCTTGAAAATCTACCCGCGGACTCACCCTATTGGCGTGCGATGAACGAGCGAATCTAAGCGATGACCAGGCAAATCTCGATGGAGACCACGGGAATCTCGACGGTGACCGAGCAAATCCGCGCGACGACTAAGCGATCCCGCCCGCTTACCCCCGAAATCTTTGTGATGACCAGAGGGATCCCAGTGCTGACCTCGGAAATCCACGCTCAGCGCAAACGAGCTTTTCCCGCCCGACCCGGTGACGGCGAATTTTTACGAAACCGACTTCGGCCCGCATCTTCACCGGTGATCGAATGAACCCGGCACGCCGTCCGTTAGTGGGTGACAGTTCTCTACGATGAAAAATCTCCTTTGCCTGTCCGCCCTCGCGGCGGTCACGCTGCTCCCGGGTTGCGTCAATCGCTACGGCCAATTCGTTCCGCCCGACCCCATCGGCCGCGCGATCTTCAACTCAATCTACGCCGCCCGAGCCGACGCCTACTACTACACCTACCAGCCGCGCACCGTCGTCGTCACCACCTCGCCACCGCGTCCGATCTACGAGCGCCGCGTGACCGTCGTCCCCGCCGGCTTCCGCGATCCCGTCTGGATTAGCGGTCACTACGCGTGGGCCGGCTCGAACTGGGGCTGGCGCCGAGGCTGCTACGTCGATCGACCACGCCCGGGCTTGAGCTGGTATGGCGGCGGCTACTACGCTCGCGGCGGACGCGGCTACTACCGCTCAGGATACTGGCGGTAGTAATAATCCCCGCCCCTCCCGAGCCCCGATCCGGCCGTCATCGAATGAATGCAAAGAAAGGGGGGCAGCCGCAGCGGCGACCGCTGACAAGCGGCGGACCTTGGCTCGTTCAGCTTTGATTTAATAAAAATTGCACCCAGTTCTCGGAGGTGACGCATTCTCAAGCCGAAGGAAGGGGGCGGACGACCGCAAACGCGAATGACTGTTCAAACGTATTCAGGGAAAATCCGCCATCACTCCGCACCAACGCAGCTCGGCAGCCGACGATCACATAGTTTTTGAATTTGCGGTGTTCGCCCGGTAAGTTTCGGAGAAATTTTCCGTAACCGTGACTTGCAAAATTCCTTCCCGCCGCACTGGCGATCGCGCCTTCACCCTCATCGAATTGGTCATTGTCATCGTGATCGCCGGGATTCTCGGCGCGGCCCTCGTCACGGTTTATGTTGACCAGTCGGAAGCTCAGTCTGCCGGGAAGGCAAAGGTCAGCCCGACCCAGTCGAAAAACCTGACCGGCGTCCTCGAGGCCGGTCTCGCAAGCTACCAGATCGAGAGTAATCCCCCCTCCGGCAGCACGGAAGGCAACTCAAAAACCCTCGCCAAAGCGAACAGAACCAATCTCTCCGGCTTCGAAGGAGTTTACGCCGGAACGGTGACGGTTACCGATGAAGACTCCAACGATCCAGCGCCCTCCGGAGAAGGGCAAGTGCGCTTCCAAATCAGGAGCGGGGGTCTCAGCGCCAAAATGCGAGTGATTCAGAAATTCCCCCTCAGCGACGAAAGTCAGCTGAACGTCCGACAAACCTATAATTTTCGAAAGAACGGTCGCGTGCGAATCAACTCAGCGAATCCATTGATCGATGGCGATCCGGTCGCAGGCGCGCGCTACACCGCCAATCGACGGACCATCCGGATCAAACAGGTCGTTCCACAGGTCAATTTCAGCGCCAAAACGAAGATCCGCGTCACTGGTCGCGGAAAACAGAAGAGGCTGAGGCTCGTTCAGAAAATCGTTGATCGGGAGAGCCCTGTGAAGTTCACGACGATTTTCAGAGGAGCTCGACCAGCCGACTGAAGTCTTCCGGAATGGCGTGATCGATGCGGCCTTGGCCGAGCGCCTCGCCTTGGGCGTTGAGCGCGCAGTAAACGCTGTATCTCTTGTGGTAATCGATGCCAATGAAGTTTTGATCGACGGCGATTGGGGTAGGACGGGTTTTTATCCTACAATTTACGCCCTTGGATTTATAAGGCTCTCCCGCCAGCGAAGTTCGCAAAACTCGTATCTATCAGTCTTTCATGTCGACCGACCCCGCTGATACGCCGTTTCCGTCGTTTAGCCGAACGGCCTCTTCGTCGAACTGCCGTGATGTGATCAGAAATACCGGCGTCCCGGGGAAACAAAGGACGTCGGTGTCAGATTCCAGGCGGGCCGACGGGAATTGCTTCCCGGTCCACGAAGCGGCCTCTGGATGCTTATAGCGAATCGTTCGCAACACGTTGAATTTTAGGTATTAATAAAAAATTATTCGTGTTAGGGACCACCGCGAACTCTTCAACGCATGACCCAATATCGTAAACAACTGCTGGGCGCGGGAGCTGCCCTACTGGGATTCACCCTGAATGCCGCGGCGGAATGGCAGATCAATATCGTCGACTCCACTCCAGGGTCTGGTTATGCCACCTCTCTCGCGCTGGAGTCCACGACCGGCGCACCGCACATCGCCCTATTTTCGCAACTTGATAGCCTTCCCCGGCTTCAGTGATCCCTACTACGCGACGGAAGACGCTGGGTGGCAGCGTGAACCGATTGCCGAAGGAGTCACGAATGGCTCCTTTGGCGTTGCGACCTCCATCGCCCTGACAGAATTGGCGACGCCATCCGTCAGCTACACCCGTTCCACATCCCTCCTGCGGTACGCCATCCGCACCGGCGGTTCGTGGAGCGACACTCAAACAGCCGCCGGGGCTGGCGGCTACAGTTCGCTCGTCTGGCGCGGGACCCAAGCCGACCCCACACCAGTGATCGCCTACTACGATGTGTCGGCCGGTGATCTCGAGGTCGCGAATCTTGGCGTCGCCTGGAGTTCCTCCGTTCTCGATTCGTCCGGAGATTCCGGCACTTACTGCGCGCTTGCTCAGCGCAACAACTACCTCGGCATCGCCTACATCAACGCCGGGAAACTCGGATATTTCGAAAGTGTCAACGGCGGGAGCGACTGGGGGGTCGAGCCGAGCACCGCCTTTCCGCCATTCAGTGACGTCAATGCCGCCAACTGTGCGCTTGCCATTGCCGAATCCCGCAATGGTGGACCGGCTCCATCGTCCGCCCACATCCTCTACTTCGACTCGAACACATCCCAATATTCCTACATCACCAACGACACCGACACAGGTGTTTGGATCACTCCGCAAGTCGTCTTCACCTCTACCGCCAATACGATCATCTATCCCGGGTGCTCCATCGCCATCGGCACCGATGGAACCGTGCACGTGGCATTCCTCGATTACACCACCCGCCAACTGAAGTACGCCACCCGTATCAGCTCCGGATGGTCTGCCGTGCAAACTCCGGATGTGGCAACCGGCGGAGCATTCTGCAGCCTGAAACTCACGGCGGCCAACCAGCCCCGTATCGCGTATGCCGCGCTACCGACGGGAATGAATCCGTCTCCCACCGCCCTGCGCTTCGCCGCATTCCAGCCGCTCGTTCCACCACCTACTCCAACGCCCCCGTCGAACCCATCGCCAACGCCAGATCCCGCTTCCCCTTCCGCGACTCCAACTCCGGAACCCGTCCCCCCAACGGCCAGGGACTTCACGGTGCGTGGCAAAAAGAAACGCACCACCGAGGGGAGAACGTCCCGCCTGAAGGGAACCGCCACCGCCTCAGTCATCAAGGTAGAATGGCGTGTTGGCAAAAAGCGCTTTCGATCCGCGCCCGTCTCGAATGGTCGTTGGACCGTGCGAGTCCGTCCGTTGAAAGTCGGCCTAAACAAAGCCCAAATCCGCGGCGTCGATCGCGATGGTCTTGCCACGCCAACCAAGATCATCCGCATCAGACGGTTCTAGCGTCTGAATCCAAAGACGACTGTCCGCTCTCAATCGGCCTTGATGAATCATGAAAAAACCGCTCATTTCCACCCTTGGCCAGATTCGACGCGGAGGAGTTAGGCCGCACCGGATTCGCGCCGTCTCGAGTCTTTGGCCGCTCGCTCCCACCCTCGGGCGCTTTCCGATGAAGATGCCCCGTTTGATTGCCGCGCTCGCTCTGGCCCTCGTCGTCCAGCCGGTCAACGCCGATTTCCAAACCTTCCAGCCCGCGAGCAGCGTCCTTGGCCAGCCCGATTTCACCTCGGTTGGTTCCGCCGCCGGGCAGGCCAATCGATTTAATCAGCCGGAAGGGGTTGCGTGGGATCCCTCCACGGGGAAGGTCTTCGTCGCCGACGCGGGCAATAACCGCATCCTCCGGTTTTCCAGCGCGGCCGCACTGCAGAATGGAGCCAGCGCGGAAGTTGCCTTTGGTCAGTCCAATCTCACGGGTTCCAGCGCCAACCCTGGTGGCATCTCCGCCCGCACGCTGAGCTTCCCTTTTGGGATCTCCATGGCGCCCGACGGGTCCCTCTGGGTTGCGGATAGTTCCAACAACCGGGTCGTCAGCTACCAAGCCGCATCGTTCCGCGGCAACAACCCATCGGCTGATATCATCCTCGGCCAGCCCGATCCGACGACCAATACCGCCGCCACCTCAGGCGTAAAAATGTCCGTGCCCCGTGGAGTCAGCGTCTCATCCGACGGGACGCTCTGGGTTGCTGATACCGGAAATCACCGGATTCTCCGATTTGACAACGCGGCCTCCAAACTGACCGGAGCCCCGGCCAACGGCGTTCTCGGGCAGCTCCTATTCTCGACCAATGTCTTCGCCACGACCGCCGTCAGCCAGAAACAACCCAGCGCACTCTTCGCCGACTCGACCGGTCGACTCTGGGTCGCCGACAGCGGGAACGCGCGAATCCTCCGATTTGACAACGCGGTCGACAAGCCCAACGGATCCCCCGCCGACGCGGTCATTGGCCAGCCCAACTTCAACACGGGCACCTCCGGCTTGAGCGCCAGTTCCTTCGGGGCCACCTTCGGCGTCTACTTCAGTCCCAGCAGCGAGCTTTGGGTGAGCGACTACACGAGCCGCCGGGTCCTCCGGTTTCCCTCCGCCCTCGACATGGTGACCGGGGGGACCGCCAATCTGGTCCTCGGGCAACCCGACTTCACGGCTAATGCCGCCAACGCCACCGACCGCGGGTTCGGCGGCCCCAGCCAGATTGCCCCTGGTCCCGGCGGCTCTCTCCTCGTAGTGAATTTCGACTTCAACCGCGTCCTGCGGTTCAATCCCCTCATCGCCCCTCCGCCGATTCCAACCCCAACACCAGCCCAACCACAGCCCCCCATCCCCGAGCCGACTCCAGCTTCACAGCCAACTCCGGCTCCAACTCCCTCACCCGCACCGACCATCACCGTCGAAGGCGCCAAAAAACTCACCACCACTAGTGCGAAGGTCAAAATCAAGGGCACTTCCACGGCAGCGACCCGCGTAGAATTCAAAGTCGGCAAAGCCATCTTCCGACCGGCCCGACGCTCCTCCAGCCGGTGGACCTTCACTGCCCGCCTCAAAACCGGACGCAACGTCATCCGCATCCGCGCGTTCAATTCTGAAGGCGTCTCGTCCCCAACGGCCCGCGTCGTCCGCGTCCGGCGATAACGTCCCATCGGTAAGAACCGGGGATGGGGTGAGGTGGCAGAAATCAAATGACCCCGACAGATATTCAAGCTTCGACGCCTGCCCCCGTCGTCCGCCTGATCCTATTTCCGCGCCGCGCCGCCGTGCCGAGGGAGTGATGAGGGAGTGATGAGGGTCTGGCGGATGGGTTAGTTTGAAGCACCGGCGCCTTCGCTGATCTCCGCGCCGGTGACTTCGATGACGGCGATCTTCGAGCCGGGGCGGAGGGTGGTCGTGACCCGGTCGCCCTCCCGGTAGACCCCGGCGAATCCGTCTTCGTGGGAGAGGCGGAATGACAGGCCAGCAGGATGGTTGGTGAAGGTGATGTATTCCCGCGACTCCAGCTCGCTCATCACGACTTCGCTGGTTTTGCCGTAGGCTTTTTCCGCATCCCAGACGGACATTCCGGGCCGGACGCCTTCGGCTGTTTGATAAGCCGCCGCCAGGACACCGATGAAGTCGATCACCGCCTTCTCGTCCAAGGCGGCTTCCGCGTCCTCCTCGCCGGCGTGGAGCCTGAGGATGGGCTCGCCACTCGTGCTAACGTCCACGAAAGCGATGCCCTCCGCATCGGAGGAGCGCTCGAACGTTGCACTTGCCACGGCGTCCCGTGCCTCGGCAATTGTCATGCCGAGTTTGATGGCACCGGCGGAATTCGCGGTGATGACGGCGGCGGCTTGCGGCTTCGCGGGAGGTTCTTCTTGAGCAGGTGCGAGGGCGGAGAACAGCAGAAAGGCGGCGAGGCTGGCGGATGGGAGAATGGGTTTCATGGCTTCAATTACTCCAGAGGGGCTGGGCTTTTCCCCTCGTCTAAACGGAACCGTGCCCGGCGGGTGTTCCCAAGTCAAAGTTATCCACTGACCCGTCCAGAACGTTGGATCAGGAATGGACAAAGTCCTATTCTCAGATACCCCTCGCGGCGGGTTTGATTTTTGACGCCCCCCCTGTCCCGAAGGCTTCGGAGGTCGGGGTGGAACGCTTGGTCAGTAGGCGGATTGGCTCGCCCGATGACGGGTCGTTGCAACGGAGCGACCCGGTTTTGGTGAAGCGTCAGGATGAAGGAACGATGGCGGCGTCTTGGCTGCGGCGACGACAGGAGCAAACGCTTGACGGGGGTGGCGGGGTGGGGGGACCTTGCGGAGGATGGCGGTGAAGTTGGAGCGGCGTTTGGGGTTGATGCCGTTGCTGGCGGTGTCGGTGGGGGGAATCATTGGGTCGGCGTGGTTGTTTGCGCCGTTGTATGCGGCGCAGATGGCGGGGCCGGCGGCCATTTTTGCCTGGGTGATTGCGGCGGGGGTGGCGTTGTTGCTGGCGCTGGTTTACGCGGAGCTCGGGGCGGCGTTTCCGGTAGCTGGGGGCTCGCGAGGTTTTCGTATTTTTCGCACGGGAACATCACAGGATTCGTGGCGGGGATTTCGTGCTGGCTCGGGTATGTGGCGATTGCGCCGATCGAGGTGCAGGCGATGGTGCGGTATCTGGCGGATGGGCTGCCGTGGCTGTTGGCGGCGGATGGTTCGAAGACATTTTCGACCGCGGGGATGGTGGTGGCGGCGTTGTTGCTGTTGCTCATGTCGGTGGTGAACCTGATGGGGGTGCGGTGGTTTGGGGAGTCGAACAAATACATCACGCTGTGGAAGGTGATCGTGCCAGTGGGCATCCCGATTGCATTGATGAGCGTGTCGTTCGACGGGGGGAATTTTTTCGATCATGGCGGATTTTTGCCGTTCGGCTGGAACGGGGTGTTCGCGGCGGTGGCGACGGGCGGGGTGATGTTTGCGATGCTGGGATTTCGGGCCGCGATCGAGCTGGCGGGGGAGGCGAAGAATCCTGGCCGGGACGTGCCGCTGGCGATCATTGGGTCGGTCCTGATCACGGGGGCGATTTACACATTGATCCAGGTGGGTTTTCTCGGAGCGTTGCCGACGGAGAGCTTGTCGCTGGGGTGGTCGAAACTTGCGAGCCACGTGGCGGCGGGGCCGTTTGTCGAGCTGGCGGCGGCGGGTGGGCTGGTGTGGCTGGTGCGGTTGATTTACGTCGATTCGGTGGTATCGCCGGGTGGGAGCGGGCTGGTTTTTTGCGCGGCGTCGGCGCGGCTGCCGTACGCGATGGCGCAGAACGGTCAGTTGCCGGGGGTGTTCGAGCTGCTGAACCGGCGGGGGGTGCCCTGGGTGGCGGTGGCGGTGAATTTTGCGGTGGGGCTGGTGTTTTTTGCGCCTTCGCAGACGTGGCAGACCGTCGTGAGTTTCATTTCGTCGATTCAGATTTTGTCGCTGGCTTTTGGGCCGCCAGCGCTGCTGGCGTTGCGACGGAGTGCGCCGGGGGTGGATCGTCCGTTCCGGCTGCCGGCGGCGGATGCCGTGTGCGGGTTGGCTTTCATTACGGCGAACGTGATCGTGTATTGGTGCGGCTGGGAGACGAACCGGGTGAGCCTGGGCATGGTGGCTGGGGCGGGGGTGATGTTTGTCGTGGCGAAGAAGGTGACGGCTCCGCGGGAGCCGCTGGATTTGGCGGGCCTGGCGTGGCTGTTGCCGTATGGGGTTGGGTTGGCGGTGGTATCGGCCCTGGGGAACTTCGGCGGCGGATCGGGCTGGATTCCGCCGCTGTGGGATCTGGCGGTGGTGGGAGTTTTCAGTGTGGGGATCTTGGTGCTGTCGCTGCGGTCGCCGGATGCGCGCTTACCGGAGCCGGAGACCTGAGGAGATTTTGAATCTGGAGCCGGAGCAAAAATGGGCGGGGTCTCTGCGGAACCCGCCCTGATCGGTGGTGCCGGGCAGAAGCCCCGGATTTGATCGTCCGGCCGGGATGACGGACCGGCGCGCCGGGTGGGGCGATGCCGGATCCTCGCCGACCGGCGAGCCGTCGCGCTCCAGGTGGCTGGCCGACTTCCATGCCGCGAGCTTCTCGACGTTGGAGCGGAAGACATTGCTGAAGATCGCTTTCAGCGTCTTCACCGCCGAGCGCCCGTCGCGCAGGGTCAGGCGACAAATTGTGGCTGCATTCTGTCGATCACATCCGTGTAGGCTGGAAATCGATGGTCGGAGCCAATGTGTCGTTATGAAGGATCGACCGCTTCGCCGACCAATCAGGGTTGCGAAACGATCGGCACCGCCAGGCGCGTCCGCACCTCTTCGTAGATTGGCAGGCCCAGCTCCGGCGCCACCTCTAGAGTGACTGCCAACGCGTACCGGATTGGCTCGATAAAATGACCAGCGTCTTCGCGACAGTTCACTTTGATGGCCACCGACCCGCCTTCTTGAAAATCCAGCGCCTTCTCCCCTTCCACGATCTCGTGTTGCACCGTCCCCCGCTGAACCATGCGGTGCTCCGCCTCCTGTCTAGTTGGCGTGAGGTCATTTCGCGGATCGAACCACAAGTGTGCCCGGCGATACGGCTGCCGATTGGGGCTGACCGGCGTCAGGTACGCCATCGTGATCGTAATCCGTCGTTTGTCCGTTGAAGCCGACAAACAAGCGGGCAACGGAAAGGAGAACTCGTCCGCCCGCTCGGCTTCCAGCGTCCCCACGCCGAGGACTGTAACCCGCTGCGCTGCGCAGGCTAGTACCCGCGACACGTCCGTCGCTCCGTAGCCGAGGAAACGACTTACGTAGGATTTAAAGGTCTTCGAATTTGTCCCGTCGCGGAGTAACTCGCGGAGCCGCCGGAACGACGACCCCCACGCAGCGCCGTGGACCAGCAGCGCCTTGATCAGAACGGCATCGTGGTCCGGCGGAAGCTCGGCCCCCTCCGACCGCATGGCTTCGATCATCTCGAAAAGCCGCGCCCCGGCCCGTGTCGCCAAGGCGGCAGCGTTGCTCGTGCCGCAGCAAAACCGCGTCGCGCCCAATTCTCCAGCGCCACCCGGCGAAGCCACCCGCTGGCCCGGCTCGCCGCGGAAATCATGACCGTCCAGCAGCACCTTCGGGTGGCCCATGATACGTGATTCCTGAAAAATCATTCTCCCGCCGGGCAGGAAGATGTCCGGCTTGACCGTTCGTCTATAGCCGAGACCGTGCGCCGTGTAGGTCGCGGGCAGTTCCCGGGAAATATACGGATCGAGCTGCGCGGGCGGCGGATCGCCCGCCAAATCGTCGTGCGAGGCGCCCACCGTGAGCGCGTTCACCGATTCCGCCGGTGACAGAATTCGGCGATGGCGGCTGTCCACTGCGAGCGCCCGAATGACGGCAGCTTCCAAATCCTCCTGTGACAATCCGCCGAGTTCGCCTCGCGGTACGTCCAATTCGAGTGGCGCGACGTGGTTTCCCGCGCTCACGATGAAGAGCACTCCGTATCGGTCGGAGAGCCAGTCGAGCAGCCGCGCCCAAGCGCTCATTGCCCGGTCGAACGGTCGGCACCGATCTCCGATCGAGAGATTGATGATGCGCACTTCGGGAGCCACAGGTAGCTCGTCCCCGTCCTGCTCGAACAGCCTCCGGACGGCCCGGTGAATCAGATCGATCGTGAGCACTTCTTCCGGGATGCTCTCTTCCCACCGACCGTCGAACAACTGCCGCGCTTTCATGATCGGTCGAACGTAGAGGGGAAACGCCATTGGCACCTCCGCTCCGGTCAGATCGCCGTGGCAGATCAATGACGCCATCGCCGTGCCGTGGCTGCGACTCGCCGCCATGTAGCCCTCCTCGAACCCATCAGGATCGTCGATCAGCAACCGTCCATCCAGCGATTCGTGACGGCCTAGTGGCAACCCGTCCAACAAAGCGACTACCGGAGAGCCACCCGGCTGACCGGCCCCGATTTCAGGCACGACAGCCCCGTTCTCTCCGGTGGGCTCGGGCGTTGGTCCCGGCACGGCGCATTGACCAACGGGGCGGAAACACATCACCTGATCGCACTGCAACAGAGCAATCTCCTCGTGCTCCGCAAATCTCATGGCATGCTCCACCGGGATACGGCCCAAAATCGCATGGTAGCCGATCTCCGGGATCGTGCAATGCTCGACGATCTCGCCGTCAAGTTCTGCCACCAATTCGCGGAGCGATTCCAGCGTCCTCGCCCGCGTCGCGGCACTCTCGCGGAACCACAGCTCCGCCTCGAACGGGACAACATCCTGCCCGGCGGACGCTCGTGCGGCCCAATCCTCCGTCACGCCTGTCTCCCTCAGCCGATCACTCGCGGCCCACGGACGGATCGCTCGCAGGAATTGAAACGCCTTTTTCAACGGAGCCAACCGGAGCGGGAATTTGATCGTGGCGTCGGCCTGCCATCGCGAGTGAAGGTTCACGATCTCGCGCAGCGCCCGATCGTCCGACATCACGAGAAAGAGCCGCCCCGTCAGAGTCTTCTCCGCGTTCTTGTCGTTCTCGAATCCGAACTCGGGTTCGATCTCGTCGATCTCCGTTTCGCCCAACCACTCCAAGCCATCAATGTTGCGGGTGACGTTCAGAAAATTTTCGACCGAACCGATGGTCTCCAGCACGAGCACCATCTCTGGCGCGGCCCCTTGCGGATGATCCCGAAGCTGGACTGATTTTCGCTCGAGGACGTCGTTCAATCGATCCAGCTGCAGGCCGATCCTCGCGGCCTGGGCTGCGGCGTCAGGCGGTTTGACCCCGCCACCTCTGCTCGTCAACTTCTCCTTCCGCGCGCTCACGGAACGCGGAAAAATGAGCAGAGGTCGATCCGGGAGGTCCATGTGTTACGCCGTCGCGGCCTGTTGGCGCTTGGGCGCCACTCGCGCCTTCCACTCCGCCAGACACTCGTGCGTAATGCGCTCGATGTCGCCGCCCTCCGGTTGGCTCAATACCGCCCGTCGCAGCACGGCCAGCCCAAACTCCTCGATCTCCCCGAAGCACGCTCCCCGCAGACTCTGCGCCAGCGTTCGGTTAGGCATGCCGAAAGCCCACTTCATTCGCGTTTCAAACTGCTCGAGCCACTCCTGAATCTGGGCCTGCTTGGGCATCGGCAGCTCGATCCGGAGTTGAAATCGCCGCCACACAGCGCGGTCGAGCAACTCGGGATGGTTTGTCGCCGTCACCACGAGCACATGACTTGGCAGAGCGTCGATTTGCATGAGCAGCGAACTCACGACCCGCTTGATCTCACCTGTCTCGTGTCGGTCACCCCGTTCCTTCCCGAGCGCGTCGAACTCGTCGAAGAACAACACGCAATGCCGCGTCCGCGCGTAATCGAAAACCTTGCCGATGCGCAACGCCGTCTCACCCAAATAACTCCCGATCACCGCGTCGTAGCGCACCACCAGCAGCGAGACGCCCAATCGGTCCGCGATCGCCTCCGCGAGCGACGTCTTTCCATTCCCTGGCGGCCCGACCAGTAGCACGCGGTGCCGCGGCTCAAGGTTGTAGCTCCTCAATAGGTCGGCGCGATGCTGCTCCTCAACCAATCGCTCCACCATGGCGTGCACGCCCGGCGGCAGGATCAACTCGCCGATTGTCCGCTTTGGGATCGATTCCGCCACGAAAGACGACTGGTGCGAATGACCGTTCAAGGCGACGGGGCGGCCGCCGCCCTCGCCCCCGCCAACGGCGTTCAGCTGAGCCATCAGGCGCTCGGCGAGCACGGTATGATTTTTCGAGCGCTCCTCCGCCGCGAGCGACTCGACCGTCTTTTGAAACTGGGCACGGTCCCCCCGCGCCCCCGCCCTGACGAGGTTGAGAAGAAGATCGGCGCGTGCCATGTCCACCTGTGTATGGCTTTTCCGCGACAGTTCCAAGCCGGGACGATGCGCCGTTTCGCTCAGTGCCGGAAAGAGGTCGGACCTTGATATTGAAACACGGATTTCGTCCGGCGATCGCGTTCGGTTGGTCGCTGACCGGTGGATCGGGCGCGGATAGCTGAGGGATTCGTGGGGATTCGGCTGGTCGTCACCCGGGTTCGCCCGGACGTCACGAAGAATTCGAAGGTCAGCGGACGGAATCGCTTGGGCACCACGCGGATTTGTCCGGTCAACCTCCGGATGTCACTGGTCAGCGTCTGGATTCGCGCGGTCATCGCTGGGAAGCGCAAGGTCATCACCGGGAAGTGCATGGTCACCGTCGAGAAGGACGTGGTCATCACTTGGATTCGGTCGGTCGTCGCATTGATCTGGGAGGGCGGCGGGGTTGGGATCGCGGGTTTTATTCGCTGCCGGGCTATTGGTTGTTGAAATGGACGGATAACTGGTGATAGGAACCGAACAATTCAACCAAGAAACCACTGATTATGAGCGAAATTCCCGAAGCGACGATGAAGGCCCGGCGGAAGCTGGCGGAGCAGGATCAACAAATTGCGAACGACATCAGCGCGGCGCTGACGCTGATGGAGACGACGCGGGACGATGAGGATCTTCAGACGGAGCTGGCTCCGATGGGCTACGACGCGGCGGCGCTGGACGAGGCGATCGAGAATCTGCACGGGCCGGCGCAAGCGGCTTACGAGGCGCGGGCGGCGGCGATGGGGAAGGCGGATTCGGCGCAGGACCTCCTGGATGCGACGGTCGCGACGGAGCGGCAGGATTTCACGGATTATCGGGAAATCGCGCGGGCCAGCTTCACGGATTCCGCGGACAAGGTGGCACTGGGGCTGAACGGAACGCTGGTGAAGGATTTGCAGAAGTTCCTGACGGCGGCGAAGGCGTCCTACTCGGCGGGGAAGAAGGCTCCTTACACGGAGAAATTGACGAAGCGGGGCTACTCCCCGGCGCGGATCGACGCGGAGCTGGCCGGGATCAAGCTGGCGGGGGATTTGTCGGCCGGCGCGAAGCGGGCGGCGGGTGCGGCGGAGAAGGCGACGAAGGATCGGAACGAGGCCTACTCGGCGCTGAAGAGCTGGGTGAGCGAGTTCCGGCGGATTGCGAAGCGGGCGCTGCGGGGCCGCGACGATCTGCGGACGAAGCTGGGGTTGTAGGTGGCGCGTGGCTGGCGGCGGCCTGAGCTTTGAACCAATCTACGCGTCGCGTCCCCTGGCTATTGCATTCACGAGGGAAAACGTGACGCGGATGCGCTGCTGCAACAGCTGATTGGTGCCTGCGACTCGGCCGCCGAGTCCTTCGCCGTCGATCTTGGCATCGCCCGGCAGTTGACCAAACCCCGAGCGGCAGTCGCGACCTCAGCGGGGGCGGAGCAGCGTCGAGCGGTCTTTTCTCCAAGCCACGCCGTTCACCGTCGCGGCCATTTGGTTTTCATATCGGCGCTCACCGTTCCCGACGTTTTCGTCGTCGCCCGGATGGATAGGCGGGCACTCCGCAATGCTCGAACGCAGCGACCGGTCAACCGCCACCCGCTCGGATCGACTCACGTCGAGCTCCACCGGACCAGGATTCAGTCCCGGCACCGTCGTCATCGCTGCCGTCCCTCCCCGACCTTTTCTCCAGCCGACTCCGGAAATCCGTCCGTCACCACTTCCTCGGGTTCGTCCGCATCGAAAATCGACTGCGCCCCGGCTTCAAAATCCGAAAACTGCCCGTCCCGGGTCGTCCACCCGCCCAGTCGAATCAATCGGAGCACCCGCAGCACCTTCGGAACAAAAGCAGCACCAGCGTCAAAAGGGTCGAACGCCATGGAAGACTGAGCGTTAGCCCAGCTACTTTTAAATCCCGCCACGCGGGGTGCAACGATCACCTACTCCAGTCGGAGGAAATTCTGCACCGCGTAGATGGTATCCAAGCTGTTGGCGTGACGGGACAGTGCGCAGCCGATCCCGATCTCGGATGGCTCGGGCGAGAGAAGGTTCTTTCGATGTCCCGGAGAATTCATCCACTGCTCGACGATCGCCTTCGCAAAACTCTCACGCGAATGGGGTTCGATCGGTTTGCCGCCCGGCTTGTAGGTGCGGACCGTCCGACCGCCTTCGCTCCGCGTGTAGAACGGCTCATCGGATTCGTAACGCAGTAGAAAGTGGTAAGCGGCGTTCTCGGCGACGAATGTCGGATCGAGACCCTGCTCGGTGAGTCGAGAAAATGGGCTACTGACCTCGTCAGGCTGAGCCGATCCGTGCGTGAGGACGTCGGCCGCGGCGAGCGCTTCGGCTTGCGCCTGGGCGGCTTTGCCGGCATCGGCGTTCCAGTCGAGTGGATCAAGATCGTGCTCCGCCCGGACGCGATTAGTCTCCTCGAATATCGCGCCAGCAAGCGGGCGAGGTTCGAAACCGTCACGCTGGAGCGGGGACGCAATTGCGTTAATCGACGCAAGGAAAATGGAAAGCGAAACCGCAACGCGCACGCTTTTCAATCGGCGGCGCGGCCATGAGCGGATGGATTACGAATGGAAAAAGGAACCGCCCACCCGCTATCGCGCGAACCAAGTCGATGCATCCCAAAATTCTGCTAATTCTCGCTACCGTCGCCCTTTCCGTTGTCCCCAGTTCGCTTCAGGCGCAAAATCCTCCCGCCGTTACGGAGAATCAGGCTTTTTTTGAAGGCGTGATCACCGCGGCCGATCCTAATAAAGATGGATACATCGTGACGAAAACCGAACCCGGAGCGGAGGGACGAAAATTTGAGATTCCGGATGATACCGCCGTAACAAAATTCGACGGCGAAGCGGTCACGATCTCGGATCTGAAAGTCGGCACTCCCGTGCGGCTCGTGATGTGGAGCGAGGACTCCGTCAAAGCCCAGCGCGTCGAGATCCTGCGTCCGCTTTCCGTCCAAAAAGACACCGAAGAAGATTAGGGCCGCCCCGGGGTCCTCCGACCTCCTCCTTCGCGAACCCTTCAGCTCCGTCGAGATGATCGAGGAGGTCGAAGACCTCCTCAAACTCGTCGCAAACTCGATCGAATACGGTCCTTCCGGCGGGAACATTACAATCTCTCTCCGCCGGAACGACGACCGGCTCGAGATTGCCGTCCGCGACAACGGAGAAGGGATCTCCTCTGGGGATCAGGAGCGCATCTTCGGAAAATTCGAACGACGGGCCGGGTCCCACGGCCCAAAATCCGTTGCCGTGAGACCCTGCAGGTGCCGATGCGCCCCCCAGTTCCGCGTCATCCCGCCGTTCAAGGCGTCAGCACGACCTTGATGCAGTTGTCCTCCTTGTCGCGGAACGTTTTGTAGGCGTCCGGCGCTTCGACGAGGGGTAGGCGGTGGGTGATGATGAATGAGGGATCTATTTCGTTGGCTTCGATCTTCTCGAGCAGCGACTTGGTGTAGCGCTGGACGTGCGTCTGGCCGGATTTGAGGGTCAGGCCTTTATTCATAAGCGCGCCAAAGGGGAGCTTGTCGATCATCCCGACGTAAACCCCAGGCACGGAAACGGTCCCACCTTTTCGGCAATTCAGGATCGCCTCACGCAAAGCGTGGGCCCGATCCGTGGCCAACATCACAGCTGCCTTGGCCTTATCCATCACGGCATCCATCGCTCCCGCGCCGTGGGCTTCCGCTCCCACGGCGTCGATGCAACGGTCGGGACCGCGGTTGTCTGTCATTTGATTCAGACGGTCGGTCACGTCCTCGTCGTCGAAGTTAATCACTTCGGCCCGACCATGCAGGCGGGCCATTTCGAGCCGCTCTGGAACGTGGTCGATGGCGACTACGCGCCCAGCTCCGAACATCCAGGCGCTTTGAATGGCCATCTGGCCCACGGGTCCGCAGCCCCAGACAGCGACCGTATCGCCCGGCTCGATGCCGGCATTCTCAGCCGCCATGTAGCCAGTCGGGAGAATGTCGGAGAGGAAGAGGACCTTCTCGTCGGCGAGGTCGGATTCGATCTTCACCGGTCCAATATCGGCGTGAGGAACCCGCAGATATTCCGCCTGTCCGCCAGCATAACCGCCCAGTAGATGAGAATATCCAAAAAGACCAGCCGGAGCGTGACCCATCAGCTCGGCGGCTTTGTCAGAATCCGGGTTGGTATTATCGCAGCAGGAATAAAGCTGCTTCTCGCAGAAAAAGCAGTGCCCGCACGAGATGGTGAAAGGAACCACCACCCGGTCCCCCTTTTTCAGGTTCGTAACAGCCGCACCCGCTTCAACCACCACGCCCATCGGCTCATGGCCAATGATGTCGCCAGCCTCCATTCCCTGCATGTATCCGTCATAGAGGTGCAGGTCGGATCCGCAGATCGCAGTCGAGGTCACCTTGATAATGATGTCAGTTGGTTCCTGAATGGCGGGGTCGGCTACATTGTCGATCCGAACGTCGCTTTTGCCGTGCCAGCAGAGTGCTTTCATAATGGTTGTTGGTTGGGTATTTGTGGTCTGAGGGTTTCCGCCGTTGCCCGCGGGAAATGCAAGCAGGCAAGCAGCCGCCAATTAATCGGCGCGACTCCTCGCATCGCGTGTCTCGAAGTCCGATAAGCCGCCACCTCAGCCCCAGGCGGCTGAGTCAAACCACTAGCTAGGCTGTGCGCCGACTAACGAACAGGTCTCGCGCCCTAGCCCATCTTCACGTCGAAGATACCGAAACTCACCGCCGGCATTTTCAGCACGAGGCGCCCGGCGTCTTTCTCGCAGACGATCCGACTATCTCCGGCCACCAGAGAGCCGATCTCGCCCACGGATTCTGCCGAGAAATCGGCCTCAACCTCGCGGTCGCTAGGGTTCACCGCCACGACCAGCGGCTCGTTTGATTCCCCTCTCGCGTAGACAAACGGATACTCTCCCGCCTCGGCAGACAGCGGCACAAAGGCAGCCCGGGCACCGAGTGCTTCCCGGCTCTCGCGCAACGCGAGCATCTCTCGAACGAAATTCAGAATCGACCCATCCACTTCATCCTGCGCTTCGACCGTCGGTCGGTCGTCCGCCGGGTCGATCGGCAAATACAGCTCCCCGGCTGCAGCGGTCGAGAAACCCGCGTTCGCTTCGCTACTCCACTGCATCGGCGTTCGCGCACCCGTCCGCACGTAGGCCCCCTCCTTGGACGGCAGCCCATCCACGTTTCGCATCCCGATCTCATCGCCCTGATAATGAATGGTAATCCCGGCATCGTGAACAGGAACGCATAAGCCACCTTCAGCTCCTGATCGGTCCGCGAACCCCGGATTCGGGAGATGTCGTGATTACCCGTCGGCAGGCAAATTAAACCGACATCCTTCGTGGCTTCGTAGTGCTTTAAGTAGGTATCGAGAAATTTTCGAATGTCACCCTCACCATCGCGATGGAAAAAACTTCGGCCGCTTCCTGACAGCCCGATTTTCTGATCGTTTGCCGTGTGGGCTCGGAAGAGTTCCGTGTAGGCGGGCGTGCCGAAATGAATCATGAAGTCGACGTGAAACCCGGCCCGGAGCGCCTCTTCCGGCATCGACCATTCCGCGATCAGCACTGCCTCCGGCCACTCCTCGTCAAACCACCCCCGCACGCCCCGCCAGAACGCGATGACCGCCTCCTTCGAGTCGTCCGCCTTGATCAGTGACGACGCCATGTCCACCCGGAACCCGTCCGCTCCGCGCTCCAGCCAATACGTCATGATGCCCCGTAGCTCCGCGTGCACCGCCCGCACGTCCGGATGATCAATCGGCAGCTGCCACGGGCAATCCGGGTCGGGATTCGCAAATCCGTAATTCAAGGCGGGCTGAAAGTGGAAAAAATTCGTGACGTAATTCCCGTCCCGCTGCGCAAACCCGTTCACTTGCTGCAGTGGCGGCTTGATCGTCTCCCACACGTGCGACGTCCAGATGTAATAATTCGAGTATTGGTTCGGCTCCGGTTCGCAAGACGCCCGGAACCACGGATGATCCACCGACGTGTGTCCTGCCACCAAGTCCAGCACCACCCGCATCCCCCGAGCGTGCGCCTGGCGAAAAAGCTCCTCCAGATCCGCGTTCGTCCCGTAGCGAGGAGCCACCTGCCGGAAATCCGCCACGTCGTAACCCGCGTCGCCAAACGGCGATACGAAGCACGGATTCAGCCAGATCGCGTTGCACCCGAGCGACTCGAGGTAATCCAGTTTCGCGATCACCCCCGGCAGATCCCCGATCCCGTCCCCGTTCGTGTCGTGGAAACTCTGCGGGTAGATTTCGTAAAAGGCCGCCCCGTCCAGCCAGCTCGGTTGTTGAAACGATGTCTTCATAAAATTCAGGGCAGACTTCAGATCCCCTCACTCGCCAGACGCCGGGACGAAAACGATCTCGCTCACGCTGTTCCAATCGTTCACCGAATTCCCGTGCCCGCGAAAGCGAAAATACCTCGCCTCCACCGGCGCATCGAACCTCGCGACCTCGACATCCTCGGTCTGACCCGACGTCCGCCGCCGATCCAGCACCATCGCCCAATTCTGCCCGTCGTCTGACGCCTCCAGCGAATACTCCGCCCGCCGCGCGTCCCCCTCCATCATCGCCACCCCCAGGCCACTCACGCGCATCGGGTCCCCCAGATCGATCTCCAGCGAGACATCCCGGCCCTCCGCCGACCAACGCGTTTTGATCGCACCGTCAAACGCCCGCTCCGCCTCGTTTCCCTCCTGTGCCTCGCCCTTCACCCGCACCTCGCGCGGCGGCGGCACCTCCGTCAGCACCTCGGGGGGAGCCTCCCGCTCTTCCACGATCACCCGATACAAACCACCCGCCCGCACGGACAATTGCTGCGGAAAAGTGCTCCCCACCACCCGCCCCTCCGACTCTGCGACTGCCCCCTCGGTGCGAATGGTTTTCGCGGGCCGCGATTGCCCAACCGTGTAGGTGAACTTCGCGGGATCAAATCCCGGCACCTCCACCCCGTCGACCAGGATCTTCGACACCAGGGTTTCCTCCGCGGGTTCCAGCTTCCAATCCGCCAACACGCCAAATTCGGGGTCATCGCCAAAAAGCGGTTCCTCCCCCGCGATCATCGGCTCAAACCAAACACCGATCACCGTCTCCTTCACGTCCTTCACTCGCACCACAATCTTGCGCAGCGTCGGATTCGGCCGCTGCTCGAATCCCGGGATCTCCACCAGCGGCTCCGCCGCCATCACTTCGAACCTCGCCCCCGCCGGATCGACCAACCGCAATCGCAACCGCCGCTTATCGCTCAACAGTGTCGCCGTCTGCCCGTCCGCCGACACCTCGACCGGATCCCGCACGTGGACCGACCACACCACTTCACCCGGCTTCTTCAACCTCACTTCGTCTCGTAAAAACAGCCGGTTCCGCGAATCCGTCAGCCGCATCCCGCGCCACACCCGCACGCCCGTCGGCGCATAGGCATCCGTGAGATCCACCACCGTCAGTGCTTCGCCGAGCGACGTTTCGAACGCCTTCATCTTCGTTTTAGCCCGGAAATACTGATCCGGGGCAGGCGATGGATTCATCACAATCGTGTTGTGCCCCTCGGCGCGGGCCGGATAGTAGGACCACCGTCGCGCCTTCGGCCCGACATCGAAATACCCCGGCGCTCCGTAGCTCTCCTTGTCCACCTCGTAAATCCAGCGCCGCCCCAACGCCTCGAAGACAAAACTTCCGAGATCGAGGTGCGAATGATTCGCGCCACCGTCTCCCGCCTTCAACGCGAAAAAATTCGCGTTCGGATCGTCCCACGAACTCCGCGCACTCACCACTCCCACCCCCCGAAAGAACCGGTCCAAAGGTAGCGGCTCCGCCGACTTCAACGGCCCCAGCGCCGACAGCGCCAGGATGTCCGCGACGTCACCCCGTGCCCGCTCAATCTGGAAATTCGCGAACGCCGGCGTCTCGAAGATTCGCGCCAGGTCGAAAAGCTCACTGCTCCGGGTCGGGCCGTATTCCGAGTCCGCGAAGTCAAAAGGCATCCCGGTTGGTCCGGTCAGGTAAATCGGAAAATAGCCCGTCTTTGCCAACCCAGGATTGATTTCCCCCAGGCCAACTTCCGCCATCAGCTCGGGCTTCAACGTGTTCATCAGCAGCCCCAGATACCGCGTCGAGTAGCTCCAATAGGTGACCCCCTCGCCCCACCCGCCGTCTTCTCCGTAGGCCAAGATCGCCGGACGCATCAGTTCCCAGGCGCGTCCGACCAATTCACGACCCAGGTCCAATTCTGCGGGCAGAATCGCCGCAACGGCCGCGATCACGCTCGCGTTGCAGACAAAGTTCCAATTGTTTGTCGCCGCCCAGCCCGGATAACCCGGCAACTTCCCGTCGTAGGCATCGCGGGCCGCCTCCAATCCATTCCGCACCAACGCGCCACGCAGGAACTCCCGCTGCTCGGGCGTCCACTCATCATGCAGCCAATCATAAGCGATCTCCGTCGCGTGCATCATCTCCGCCGTGTCGAGAAATTGCACGCCCGCCCGCCACGACTCCAACTCCCCCGCCACCCGCAGATCCTCCCAAAGCCGTTCCGCGTAGCGCCCGTCCTCCGTCGAAAGAAACGCGAACCCAAGCGTGTAAACCCGTTTGATCAACTCCCGCGCTCCCGTCTGGATGCTCCCCTCCCCGGGATACCGGATCGCCGACGCTGTGAGCAGCTCGTCCGCCGCCTCCATCGCGTCCACCGCCCACCCCTTCAGCGGCTCGGTGTCGAGCGATCCGCCCCGCCAACCCTCGACCTGCGCCCGGTCGATCATCAACCTCGGTCGCTCCCGCTCCAGCCCGGAGATCAACGACTCCCCCACCTCGACGGAATTCTCTGCCCACCCCGACGCGACCAATCCCATCGACGCCAAGCCCATCAGGCCCATCCAGGCGATCCGCGTCACGCCCGCGCTCCCGGCACTGGCCCCGTCGACTCCCGCACCCGTAGCTCGACCGAGAGCGTGTCCCGGATCGGCTCGCCGACTTCCAGCTTCCCATCAACCGCCTGATCCAGGATCTCCGCCAACCGCACCCCCATCTCCAGAATCGGGAAATGGACCGTCGTCAGCGGGATCGGGCTGTAGGGTCGGAGCTCGTCGTTGCAGCCGATCACCGAGAGATCCCGGGGCACCACGATGCCGCGCCGCACCGCCGAGTTCAGCAGCGAGATCGCCGTCGCGTCATCGAAACTAAAGATCGCCGTCGTCCCCGGCTGTTCCCGCGTGATCCAGTCAAAAAACGACGAACTCTCGAGATCGACCCGCTCATCATGCACGAGCACCGGACCAGCCCCCGCAGCCCCGAGATCCCGCCAAGCCTCCGCACAACCGGCGCTCAGTTCGCGAAAATAGAACGCGTCCCGCTTCACGAACGACGGGATCGCCACGGCAACGCTCTCGTGCCCCAGCTCGGCCAGATGCGCCATCGCTAACCGCGCCGCCGCCCGGTAGTCGGGCGTGACTGAGTGCACCCCCTCCAGATCAATTCGCCGTGACGCGTAAGCCGTGTGGCAACCCGCCCGCCGCAACGCGAGCAGCAATGAATAGTTTACCCCTCCCGCCAGCACGACCTTGTTCACCAACCCGCTCCGGACCGCGTCGGGCAAAAGATCGCGGTCGATCAGATAATCCACGTCGTCCGAGAAAGTACAAAAACGAACTCCCCCGCCGCTTCAGCGCCGCGTGCGAGGCCATTCCCTGAAAAATGGGCGAAAAATACGGATTCGCGATCTGATCCTTCACCCCGTCGCTCAGCATCATGAGAAAGCCTCCCAGCCGCGGATCGATCCGCACCCGGCTTGCCGCGTCG
The DNA here is from genome assembly GCA_963832325.1 of uncultured Verrucomicrobiae bacterium. GTDB lineage: Bacteria > Verrucomicrobiota > Verrucomicrobiia > Chthoniobacterales > JAATET01 > CAVVKW01. The sequence goes on from CAWHTR010000003.1 coordinate 73,570, forward strand.
CCGGGGTCGAAGCGCAGCTCCAGACAGACCTTGCGAATCCGATCCCGCGTTTCCTCCGAGACCCCGATCCGCGAATTCGTCTCCGTCCCGTAGTACCGCCCGTTCAGCAGCGAATACACCGCCGTCGCCGACACGCCCGCCGCCTTCGCCACGTCCGACACCTTCACGCTCGCCGCCATCCGATCTTCCGCCATCCGATCCACTCGCCCTACAGGCTCAGTCTGCCGTCTCGAACGTCACCTGGTCGACGTAGAAGTTCCCCGCGCCCTCTGCCGCGTTCATGATTTCGAATCTCCCGATTCCTCCCCCTTCACCCGGGATGTTAAATCCGACCACGGCCTCTCCGTCCGTCCCCGTCTGGGCGACGTCGTTGACCGCCACGGTCACGGTGGAGGCCTTGAGATCGATCACGCCCGAGACAACCGCGTAAACTCCCTCCCGAACGAAGAAATCCTCGCCGCTCTCTTCCTTCACCCGCACCGGCTTGTCTCCGTCGTAAAACTCCACCTTCCCACCAGCGTAGAAATTGACCCTCAAAGCCACCTTCTCCCCCTCCAGTCCAGCGCGGATCCGCACCGGCACGTCGAACGAACTCGGCTTCAATTCCGTCAACATCACCGCAAAGGAATACTTCACCTTATCGCCCAATTCCTCGACCCGCGACGGTTCCATCCACACCGTGGCAAAACCCCCAGGCAGCTCAAACCCCGCCGCTTGTCCTCCCTCCACTCCCTCATCCACCACGACTTCGCCAAACTCCTCTGAGCCATTCCAAAGCGCCCGTTCATCGCCCGGTTGCGTCACCAGGGGCCGCCCGGCGACGTAGCCTTCGTCCATCTCGAAATCCACCGTTGCAGCGTGGCCCACCACCCCCGCGAGCCATCCGGCCCCGATCACTGCGATCCATCTCCTCGTCATCGTCTGCACGTTCGCTCTCATTATTTTCGTCGGGGGGTTGGTGATCATAAATTATCCCGCGTCGAGAATCCTGCGTCTTCCAGCGACACCCGGCCCGAGGCAAAGAGGAACATGCGCTTCTGTCCCGCCGCGTAGACTCCCTGCCCGTTCGATGTGCTCGACGGATTTTCCTTCACCAACCAAAGGCTATCCGGCTGGCTAATCTGGGTCATCCGCAGTGGCGTCGCGGAATAGGATTCCGAACCCGGATATCCAAAGGGCCGCTTCGTCACGTCTTCGGGATCGTAGTCGTTTACGTTCGAAATAAACGTCGACACCTGCCGCGTCGCAGCCTCCTCCGGACTCGCGCTCCAGTTCTGTGGGAGCAACTCGGGCATCGCCTGCCACTGGTTCGTCGGCGAGTAGCCCATGTAGGGCGCGACCACGGTCGCCAGCTGATTCACGTCTCCCGTCCGGTAGCGGCTCGAGATCGTCGTGTAGAGCGGGCCCGGCAGACTCAGCTCGTTGTCGCTCGCGTAGTTCGCGATCCCGATCCCCACGCTCCGAAGCCCGGAGACCGCGCTCGTTGCCTTGGCTTTGCCCAGCGCCCCCGTCAACGCCGGAACAACCAGCGCGGCAAGGACGCTCACAATGGTTACCGTGACTAAAAGTTCTATCAGGGTGAATCCGCGGGTCGGAGAAACGCGGCAATCGGGGGAACGAGTTTGCATAACCATTATTTATTTTCAAATACGCCCACCGTCAACTGGAAACCGCTCGTCTATCCGCAGTGTCCGAAATTTCGAACAATATTCGTCTCCGTCAAATACGGGTTGACAGACTCATCCATTCCTCGTTTATTGAATTTTCAATAATCAATTCCCTTCCATGAAAATACCCTCCCTCCTTGCTCTTGCATCGTCCTCCCTCTTCCTGGCGTCCTCCGCCCAGGCCATCCTCATCGATTTCGATGCCGCTGATGGCTATGACCCAGGGTCCATTTCTGGCGAGCCTTCGTCCGGCACCCAGTGGCAAGGGAACGGCGATTGGCTCGCGATCGTCAATGAAAGCGGCAACCAACTCGCCCAGTCTCCCGCGGCTGATCCAGCCAACTTCTCGAACAACCGCTTCGCTCCCACCGCCGCCGATCTCGGCGGAACCAACGCTGCGGCTGGCCTCTACAACTTCAGCTTCGATCTCCGCTCCGACAGCACTCCGACGGAGGGGACTTTTAATACCGCGTCGATCGTCCGAGTTGCCGGGATCGACGGCGGAGCGACCGCCGTGCGGCTGAACATTTTCAGCAATGGTCGCATTCAATACCTCAACGGTGGAACTTCCGAGAACGTGCTCGATAGCGGGGGCGGAAACTTCAATCTCGACACGACCCCGGGGGCGTTCGTGACGATCTCCGGAACCATCGATTTCTCGACCAGCCAATATTCCCTCGTGGTGAACGGCGTCACGCAGGGTTCGACGATTGGGTTCAACCAGACTGGCCACACCGACTTCGGCACCTTCCAGATCCAGGCTGGTAACACCGACGCGGCCAACTACCGCCAGACTTCCTACGACAATATCAACCTCGCCGCCGTCCCGGAACCCGGCACGACGGCGTCGCTCATTGTGGCCGGCATCGCCCTGCTGGCCTTCGCCCGGCGCCGCAAGGTTCGTGCGTAGACCGATCTGATTCACTCGGGACCTGGAAGGGGTGGCTGGAGCGATCCGGCCACCCCTTTTCCGTCGTCATCCGGCATTGCCCCCGCGCCACTTCCGTACGATCTCTCCCCACCGTGATCCTCGAATACACGACCCTCGGCGTCTATTTCGCCTTCTTGCTCCTCGTTGGAACGCTCTTCTCCAAATTCAATCGCAACCTCAGCGACTTCGTCCGCGGGGGTGCCCAGGGGTCCTGGTGGATGGTCGGCACCAGCACGACGATGGCCGGCATCAGCGCCTTCACCTTCACCGGCAATGGCTCGGCCGCCTTCGAGGCCGGCCCGTCTCTCCTGGTCATCTACTTCGCTAATCTTTTGGGCATGGCGCTCGGCGGACTATTTCTCGGTCGATGGCTCCGCCAGACTCGCGCCCTCACTTCCATGGACGTCGTCCGCCAGCGCTTCGGGACGCCCGTCGAGCAGGTCTCGGTCCTCATCGGCATCTGCCTCGGTCCCCTCTCCTCCGCCATCCAGCTTTGGGCGCTTGCCGTTTTCGTCAGCGCCGTCTTCGGACTTCCCCTGGTCCCGGTCATCATCGTCGTCGGTCTGATCGTCGTGACTTACTCCGTGACGGGCGGGCGTTGGGCCGTGATGGCCACCGACGCCGTTCAGGGTATCGTCCTCTTTGGAATCACGCTCATCGTTGGAATCCTGGCCCTGAATGCCATCGGCGGCCCAAGCGGCTTTTTCACCGCAATCTCCCGACCCGAATTCGCCGGAACCTTCCAGTTTTTCAAAGCCGCAGACCAGTTCCCCGAGGCGAAATATTCCCTGCATTGGGCCGTCGTAATTTTTGTCATGCAACTTCTGACGCAGGCCAATCTCTCCTCCGCCGGCCTACCTCTCCGCCAAAGATGGACCTGAGGCGTCACGCTCGGCTTGGTGGGCCTTCACACTCACCGCCATCGGGATCACCTTCTGGTTCATCCCGCCGATGGTCGCACGTCTCCTGTATCACGACGAGGTCATGTCTCTTCCCGGCTCCGATCCCGCGACGGGAGCCTACGCGGTCACGGCCATTCACGTCCTGCCGAACGGCCTCATGGGCATCATGATCGCCGCGATGTTCGCCGCGACGATGAGCAGCATGGACACCGGTATCAATGGCCAGACGGGGATCATCGTTAACAATCTGCTGGCGCGCATCCGGGAAACCCTCCACCTGCCAGCCCTCGGTGGCTCCACCCTGGTCCGGCTGTGCCGCTTCATCAGCGCGGCACTCGGTCTCGTCGTCATCACCATCAGTCTCCTGCTCGCCTCCCAGGGCGAGATCGGACTCTTCGACATCTTTTTGCTGATCGGCTCCGTGATCGGCGTTCCGCTGATGCTTCCGCTTTTCTTCGGTCTCTTCATCCGCCGCCTCCCGTCCTGGTCCTATTTCGCAATCGCCGGTGCCGCGCTCGGGCCGTCATTGTATTCGCTCATCGACGCGCGATTTGGCGGCTCGGCTTGGACGATTCAGGACCGCGGCACCTGGGTGATCGCCTTCGGAGCGGCCGCCGCGCTCATCTGCATTCCTCTCGCCCGCTACAGCTCCACCCGTCAGCGGGAACGTGAATCAGCTCTCTTCAGTGCAATGACCACGCCGATCAATTTTGCCTCGGAGATCGGCGAATCTCGGGATGCCGAGCAGGCCCAAATTGTCGGGCGCGTGACGCTCCTGCTCGGCGCACTGATGACAGTCCTGCTCGCCCTCCCGAACTCCCTCGTCGGTCGCCTCGTCATCCTCGCGCTCATCGGCTACATCATCACGGTCGGCGGCCTTCTCCTGTGGGCCGCACGGGCGGCAGGTCGTCGGAACGACCCGTCCACCACCAAGCCGTAGCGGGACGGGGCAACGGCCCGGCTGCTTCCGGGTCCGCGCACTCCGTGGTTCCCCAAGCCTTCGCAGCGAATAACTTCCAGCGGTCGACGCGTATCCGTCTCCGGAATCGCACCCACGCTAACGAGCGTCCCTAAGCGCTCAACCCCGGCACCGTCCAACGGCGCCACCGAGCGGATCGAAAACTCCCCCACTTCCCCCATCACCAGAGATTCCAAAGCAACTTACACCGTCAGCGCCACGAATAGCTCTGCCATCCAACTCCTCATTGGCCCGCTCAAATCACCTCCAGAAGTCCGGGAAGGCAAGGGCTTTGCTTGGTTACGACGACGGTCGTGAAACTGTGATCGAATTTTTAGCGATTGGCATGCCCTGGTGAATGTCGGTGAAATGAGTCGGTGAAAATGTCGTCACTCCTTCTGCCTTCGATATTCGGTGACGACATGGTCCTGCAGCGAGGCCGCACGCTCGGATTCTGGGGAAAGGGGGAGGCGGGCACCACAATCAGGGTTCAAGTGGCAACCGTTGAATCTTCGGCAACCGTCGATCAGCACGGTCGATGGTCGTGCGCGTTGCCGCCACTCGATGCGGCCCGCGATCTAACGGTTTTCGTCTCCGATGGTTCGACCGAAATCGTTTTTCGAAATGTGTGCATCGGGGACGTCTGGCTCTGCTCGGGGCAGTCGAACATGCGCTGGACGGTCCAGGATTCCGACGGAGCCGCCGAGACGATCGCGGACGCCAATCAGCCGGACATCCGCCTGTGTCACGTCGAAGACAATCCCCGGCCCGAAGGCGAAGCGGAGGAGCTGAACGCCCGGTGGTCGATCTGCAACGGCAGCGCTCTCCGCGACTTCTCTGCGGTCGGATATTATTTTGCCGATGTCCTCCGGCGGCACACGGAGGCACCGGTCGGTTTGATCATGTCGGCCGTCGGCGGGACGCCCATCGAGGCCTGGACTCCACGATCCGCCATGGAGGGGGAAAACCATTACGATGAGATCCTCCGGAAAGCCGGCAACGGATTCGGTGAGAACGTGGCGGATCGGGAGGACTACGCCCGGCAGGTTGCCCGGCGGACCGCCGACGCGGACCGGGCGACCCGCGAGGTCTTGCCGATCGCTGGCGACTTTCCATCGCTCGATTTCGACGACGGCGATTGGGTGAACGATCTTCACCCTTACGCACAATTCGGAGTCGTGTGGGGCCGCAAGTGGATCGACGTCCCACCGGCGTGGGCCGGGCGAGAGGTCTCGTTGAGTCTCTCGTCGATCTGGCACTACGATAAGGTTTTCTGGGACGGGAATTTTCTCGGTGAGACGACTTTTTCGGCGGAGGCGGTGCCCGCCGAACCCATCTATCGGGTCCCCGCCAGCTTCGTGACGACCGGCAGACACCTGGTCGCGATCCGCATCGTGGCCAACGGCCCTTACGGCGGTCTCATGCACCCGCAGACCTTACGACTCGCGGTCGAGATCAACGGCGGTGTCCAGGAGTTGGTCTTTCGCGACAACTGGCTGGTAAAATCCGAACGCGATCTCAGTCCGCGTCCCTCGGAGTTGACGATGGTCGGCGGCAACCTGTTCAACGGCATGATCGCCCCCCTCGCACCCTTCTCGATCCGGGGTTGCCTCTGGTATCAGGGTGAATCCAACGCCGACCTGCCGGACCTCTACCGGCTTCAGTTCCCCCTGCTGATCCAGACGTGGCGGCGACGCTGGGGGTATGATTTTCCCTTCTACTTCGTTCAACTTGCCGGGTTCGGGCGGCCCGCGATGACTCCGGAGGATGACGATTGGGCGCGACTGCGCGAAGCCCAGGCCGCTGCGCTCGCGCTCCCCAGGACGGGAATGGCAACGGCCATTGACGTGGGCGACGCGGAGGACATCCATCCGCGCAACAAAAGAACGGTCGGCGAGCGACTCGCGTCCGTGGCACTGAGCTCGGAATATGGAGACCCGGAGCACGCGGCGCATGGCCCGCGCTTCGAGTCGGTGAGCGTCGGAAAAGGCACGCTGATCGTGAAATTTACGGGCGGCGGAGACGGGTTGCGGTCAAAAGACGGTGGGGCCGTCGAGGGGTTCAGCATCGCGGGTACGGATCGAGTCTTTCACTTTGCAACGGTGGAGATCCTTGAGGATCAGGTTGTCGTCTCGCACCCGGAGATCCCCCGTCCGGTTGCCGCCCGCTACGCGTGGGCAAAGAACCCGATCGCCAACCTTGTCGGCGGTTCGCTTCTTCCCGCCGAACCTTTCCGCACGGATTCGTGGGAAGCCTGACGAGCAACCACCACCGCACCGCGAAAGAATCCCTGTTTCCTATCCGTCGTCTCGAGGGATGCCAAAAACAACGACCCGCGGATCTTCCGAACCGCTCGATACCAACGCGGGACGCTCTACCCCCAATTCTCCCGTCGCGACGGCGACGCCCGTCCGGGGATCAAAAATCCGGTAGTTCCGCGGGACCGCTTCGGTGCGGATCGTGCAATCGCCACCCCGCTCCAGGTAGATCAGAAAAAACCTCCCCGGAACCGCAAGCGCCCTCCCGCCGTACGTAAAACTCCAGGTCGGAGCCATGCCGTCGAATTCCATCCCGGCGAAGATCCGCCCCACGTGCCCGACATAATTCGCGCCTTCGAATTCCAGTGCATCCCGCCAATCCGCGCCCGCGGCCATCGCCCATTCCGGGTGTCCCGGCTCGTCACGGTGCCGCTTCCATTGCCAAAGACTCCCCGCTCCGTAAACCACCCCCATCGTCCCACCCGCGCACAGGTTGCACCACGCCTCGTGTCCCTGCCACCAACCCACCGCCCGGTCCGCGCGACCGATTTGCTCGTAGGTCGGCTCGCCATTTGCCACCGCCCTCACCGGTTCGTTCCGCCACAAGTCCGCCGTCCGCTCCGGCAGATGTTCGCCGTTGTGTCCCGTCTGACACCATTGGAAATCCACCCACCCGGCTTCCTGAAAACTTCGATTCGTTCCGTGCGGACCGTAGTGCAGGCCCGTCGGCTGGCCGTAGGCGTCCGAACGCCCGATCTCCTCGCCGCCACGACGCACCGCCTCGGACTCCCCATCGCCGTCGCCCAGCACGAGATACATCGCGGGCCGCGCCCCGTAGCGCGCCACGAGGTAGCGGCAGTAGCGGGCGTAATCTTCCGGCGAGACATCGTTTCCCGCCGTCCCCAGGCCTTTCCAGCCGAATCCGTGAAAGACGGGCTGGTAGATCGGCACGATCCCGTGCGCGACAAGGACGTCGACCAGTTGATCAAATTCCCGAAAATATTCTGGCCGCAACCGCCGAAGTCTCCCCTCAGGCAGGTCGTCGAACGCCCGCGCGAACCCACCGTCGGCCTCGCGATCCTCCGGCCCCTCCGCTCGCCGATCCGGCTGCAGTGTCATCAGCAGTACCGCGTTAAAACCCTGCTCCGCCCTGCGCTTGGCGTAGGCTTCGCAATCCTCGAGCGTCGCCCGCCACGGCAGCGCCCACGCGGTGTCCGCCACGAGCACCGCGGGCGTCCCGTCGCGATGCAGTAGATTTCGCCCTCCCTCGGGGACGTGCCAGAACCCGTGCGCTTCAAATCGACCAACGGTCTCGCCGGGCACGACCTCCAGCGTCCCCTCGCGCCCGTCCAACGCCGCGGCGTTTCCACCACTCCGCCACCGCCAGATTCCTTCGCGCAATGGCGAGGCAAACCGCACCCGCCACGTGCCCCCGCCGTCCCAGAAGGCCGGACGCCGCAGCACTGTCCCGCAATCGTGTTTGAAGTCGATCCAGGCCTCGACGTCGAGATACGGATCACCCTCAAATTCTTCCGCTTCCAGCACGATCTCATGCTCACGCCAAGGCTGAATCGGCGTCATTTCCGCGGCGTTTCGAGTGTGGGAACCGACGCGTAACGGGAATGAATGTCCAGTCGGTCGATATTCTCGATCCGCCCGCCGTCGATCCGGAAATCGGAAAAAGCAATCTCCTCGACGAGATGGGTTTCATCCCAGCCGCCGAGCACACTCATCGTGTACCCAGCGTTGTAGGGATGCGTCCACCAGTCGACATTTTCAAACCGCACGTCCCGGATGCGACCTCGCTCGGCATCCTCGCTCCACCGGGATCGGAGCACCCGAAGGTCGATGAGTTTATCGAAACAATGCTCGATCTGGATCTCTTCGTAACGCACGCGCGACACTTCCGCAGAATCAGCCACGTGAATGCTGAAAACCGCGCCGAAATCGTGAACAAATAGCACGTCGATCTCTCGAAAGGTCACCCCACAGACCCGCGGAGCCGTGAGTTCGTGACCGATCTCCATCGCCGATCCGCCGAGGAAACACCCTACCGTGCACCGTTGAAAAACAACCTCTTCGACGTTTCGACTGAACCCCAACCCATCCGGCCCACCGTCGCCCGCACTGTCTTCGTAACCCGCGAAGGCCTTGACCACGAGACAGTCGTCCCCGTTCACGCAGAACACATCCTCGACGACGATCCGTGAGCTGCCGACGACGTCCACGCCGTCCGTCGCGGGACCGGCACCGAGCAGTCGCAGATTCGAAAGCCGGGAATCCGTCGATCCTCCGATCATCACCATCCAGCAGCCGGGATTGATGACCGTCAAACCATCGATCCGCAACCGGCCGCAATAACGGGCGAGGAGCCCGCGACCGTGTTTCGTTCCCCACGCCCGTCGACTCACGTCAAGGATCCCTCCACCTCCGATGAACACGTCGTCACCCTCCACGATCAGGCATCCCCGCAGAATCGCGCCCCGCTCGATCCAAAGCACGTCACCGGCGCCGAGCGTGAAGCAGCCGACATCGTGAACCTGCCCGCTCGCAAAGCGATGCAGCCGCCCGCCGACTTTCGGTGGCGGCGGTTCGCTTCGCTCCATCGGCGGTTCCACGAAAAGCGCGAGGCCTCGAATTTTCTGTGAGGATGGCTCGAGCAGTCTTCGCCCGGGTCCTTCAAACGTGAACTCGATTCGATCTCCCGCGTGGGTTACGGGAGCTGCGAGTCGCCGGGGCCGCACCGTGAAGGGTTCGCCACCCGAACCCGACGCTTCGAACACGAGGATCTCGACCCGAATTTCCTCACCAAGTTCCGCCGTCCACTCCGCAAAATCAGCGCCGTCGCACGAGAGCGTCGGGACCTCGATCCCGTTCACAAAAACGCGGTAGATTTCGGAGCGCGGGTATTCGGGAAGAAACTGTGGTGCCGTCATCCTGAAACCATCTGCCGGACGCGCGATCGGTCCGCTAGTAACCCTGAATATTTCCCCAAGTGATCTCGCCTTTCTCGATGAGCTCCACGTGCCCCGACGCCATCAGGACCGCGGCCTTGCCCCGGACGTAATAGCCGATGCCGCCCGGCCCCTCCGTCACCGGTAAACGGGCATCGACTGGTTTCGTGCCAGTGAACGGCCAGGGACGATAGAAGAAGGAATTAGTGGCGTTACTCCAGAGTGACTGCTCACCGGTCAAGGCGAGGATCGTCCGACTCGGGTAATCAAGTTGGACGCGAGACTTGGCGGTGGAATATCCCTCGGCATTTGGCAATGTCCCTAAAATCGCGACGTTGCCGGTGAAGGCCGAAGAAATGTATTCGCTGTCTTGAAGGATCGGCTGCTTCGGGGCGATCGGCGCATTGAAGAGCTTGTGAGCCTCGCCTCCACGATCCACTCCGGTCTGATCGACCAGCCGGCGAATCCAATACCTCTCGCCACCGCTCTTCGAGGTATCCTCTCCCGCCGGGTAGCGGTTGTTGTTCTCATCGGCGTACCGATTCATCAGGACCCCCACCTGCCTGAGGTTGGAAACGGTCTCGGCAATCTTGGCCTGATCCAGCCCACCGCGGACCGCAGGGACGATCAAGGCGATGAGGGTGGCGACGATCCCAATCGTTACCAGAAGTTCGATGAGGGTGAACGCCGCAGCGGTGTCTGTTTTTGGGGGTTTCATGGGGGTTATGGGGGTTGAACGTTTCAGGTGAATATTAATGCCGATGGATCTCCTTTGCCAGCCTGCGGCTCACGTCGATGAAGCAAATCGCTATTGTCTTCATTCGCTTTCCTCCTCGCCCTTGGCTTGTCCATCGATGGGTGTCCCGTAGGCAAATCCGTTTCCCGCCCAGCCCAGATACACCCGACCAAAAATGTCAGGATCGCCCGCGACGGTGACCACGTGATCCACAATCCCGAGCGGCCACCGGCTCAGCAGCTCCCAGGTCGACCCTTCGTCGGTGGATCGGTAAAGCCCCCATTCGCCCTGATAGCGACCGTAGACGAATAGCGTCGGATACCCACCCTCGATCTTCGGTTTGCCGAAGCCAAACTGCCACGTCGTCGAAAATCCCTCCGCTTTGCTCCAGGTCGATCCGCCATCCGGGCTGCGATAGAACCCCTCGTGCTCGGCGCCGCCCCGGTAGTCCCAACCCGAGGCAAACCAGAGATGCCCCGCCTTTCCCGGAACGGCCCGCAGGACGTTCGAGAAGGCGTGGGATGGCAAACTGCCCGCGGCAGACCGCTCAGCCCACGTTTCGCCGCCATCGACTGAAGCGAAGATCCTCCCACCCGTGTCGTAAGCGTAGAAGGTATCGCCATCCACCGGGTCGGCGGCAAGCGATCTCTTGATCGTGAGATATTCCTGCCGAAGATCCTCGTAATCACCGATGTCCGCCCGTTGCCAGGTCGCGCCCCGGTCCTCGGAATAATGGATGGCCTGCGCCTCCTCCGGTCGGCCCGCCTCGTTATAGGCGGCCTTCCCGTCCTTGATGAACCAATGCGGGAGACGCGGCAGCCACACGAGCCGATCGGTGTCGTCAGCACTCACCACGATCTCGCCGAACATGAGCGTCTCGGGGTCGTTGGATTCGCTGGACTGATCCACGGAACCAAAAACCTCCCAGGTCTCGCCGCCATCCTCGGAGAATCCGCTGCTCACTCCCCACCCGTCGTAGCCCCCCATCACGGGAGGGGTGCGCGAGTCGGCGACCGAGGCCACCAGGAAGCCCGGTGTGCCCGCGGACGAGGCGAGCGTGATGCCCATGCCAAATTCCTGGGACAGGCCGATCTGCTCCTCCGGGAACTCGTCCAGCGTCTCGTGGGTTCTGTGGAAGCCCACCCGGTCCCGCATGACCAGGTTCACCTTCCCACCGGGGCTGGCGAGGATGTCGCCGGCCACGAGTTCTTCGATTCCCTGGGACGTATTGACGAACGTCGGCGCATCGTTTTCCGGCGTGGCGTCGGTCGACTTCCAGACGCCCATTCCCTCGGAGAACCACAGCGTGCCGGGCTCCCTCGGATCGAAAACCAAAGTTCCCACCGAGAGCCAGTCGCGCACGTTCGTGTTTTCAACCCAGGGGATGTTCGTTGATTGAAATAACGCCCGCCCCTCGGGACTGACTGAGCTGGGCTTGAGCTTGGTCCAATTCTCGCCCCCGTCAGTCGAGCGGTAGAGGCTCTGCCCGCCGGATCGGATCGCGTAAAGGTGCGCTGCGTCCGCGGGGTCCACCGCCACGTCGGCGATGCTCTTGTCCCCACCCGGATCGATGCTCGTCCACGTCCCGTCCACCGTATATTTGCTCACGCCCTGCCCGACACGGGCCACGTAAAGCACGCCCTGCGAACAGCTCATCCGGTCGGCCCATTGATCGCTGATTTTCTCCCAGGTCGCCCCAGCGTCGTCGGATCGAAAGATTCCCGTCTGCGCGACCGAGCAATACGCCCGCTCGGGCGTCGAGGGATCGAAGACCACGGGACCCACGCCCACCGCTGCACCTTCCTCGACCGCATCTCCGATCGGCACGGTCTCCACCCGTGACCAATTCATCCCCCCATCCGTGCTCCGTTGCAGCCCCTCCGTCCGCGAACCAAAGAGCACGACACTCGAATCATCCGGCTTCACGGCCAGGCGCTCGTTGAAGAACCGGTAGCTTGCGTTGCCCGCCATCGGGACGGTGAGGTTCATTTCCTCAAAACTCGCTCCGCCGTCCGTGCTTTTGAGCAGCGTGCCGGGTTGGCTCGTCGTGTTTCCGGCGGCGACGAACAGAACCTCGGGGTCGCTCGGGTCGATGGCAATGCTCTCCGTTTGGTAAAGGCTGACCCGGCGATAACCCGGTCCGGGAGTGCCGTCACCCGAGTCCACCGCCTCCGCCTCCAACACCGTCTCCGGCAGCCCCCCCGCGACGATCAACTGCTTCCAGACCGAACCAACCGGATCCCACCGGTAGACCCCACCCACATCCGTGCGCGCGTAGATCGGACCGCCCTCCTTCGGATGAATCTGCAGACCGGTGACGAACCCGCCCCCGCCCAGTTTAATCGGTTTGAACTGGTAGGAAGCAGTCAGATCTTCGCCACCCAAGGCGGCTCCTGCACCGCACCACGCTAGGAGGATCGGCAAAAGAAACGTGATTCGAAGGAATTTCACGGAATTCGAGAGTTGGTGGTCCCGGGACCTGGCGAGGAAGTGCGCGAAAACAACTTTGTGCGAGGCTTACGCCGCCCTTTTCTCCAGAAAAAATTTAGCGCCGACGACGACGACGGGCGACCACCACCATCACGCCAAGCGAGCCGATCAACAGACCCACGGTCCCGGGTTCGGGAACGGCCGTGATATTGATGTTGTCGACGATGATCTGATTCCCCGCCGCGAGGGCGAAATCGGTCAACGCGCCAGGAGCCGCGACCTGCAACGTGAAGGCGCCGGTATTGAGGGTCGATGCAAAGTTCGTGATGGTTCCATATCCGCCGTCCAACTCAGACAAGGAGAACGAAACCGGCGCATACGATGAAGTGATGTTGAAGGAACCCGTGTAGTCCCGCGCGACGGAGCCGTTTTCGAAGAACAACCGAATGCCACCAAAGGCCGAGGAACCGGTGAGGCCCACCGCCCGGACGTCGAACGTGATGGTGTAGTCCGCCGGATTCGTGCTGATCGCGGTATTGACTCGCGCGAGGGTGTTCGCCTCATTTTGAAAATTCAGGAAGGTCGCGCCCGTGAGACCGGTCGAGTCCATCGTCGCAACGCCGCCGTTCGTTCCGCCAACTCCCGCGGAATTCACGACGCTGTAGGATGTCGTCGGGTTCGGGGTGCCGTTCGTGAAGGCATTGGTCTGCGTGAAACCGGCCGGGGCGGAGTCGAAGTTAATCTCGAGAATCGTCTGGGCACTGGCACTGGCAAGGGCGAGAGCGCTGATGGTCAACAAGGGGAGGATGATGCGTTTCATGGGTGGATTAGGTGGGTTGGGATTCGTTGCTGGGGTCGAGTCTCAAACCTAGAACGCTCCCATACGAGAGGAAGTCGGAAAATATGCAATCAGTTGCACAAACCCTCCGGCTTCGATTGAATCGGAGAGATGCCATCGCCAAACGACCGGGTCTCCTTATCGGAAGTTGCCCGGCGGGCGGGTGTCAGCACCGCGACGGCGTCCCGCGCATTGCAGGGACTCAAATGCGTGAAGGCGGCGACGCGGCAGCGGGTGCGGGACGCGGCGGTCGCCGTGGGCTATCGCCCGGATCCGATGATGAGTGCCTTCTCGGCCTACCGACGCACGAAGCGGGGCGCGCACGGCTGGCAGTCGCTCGCCCTCGTGGGCGACATCACGGAGTTGACACCTCCGGCCCGACCGATATTCGACTACCACCGGGCGATTGCCGGCTTCGCCAGACACCGCGCTGAGGAAATGGGCTACCACCTGGACTTCTACCAATGCAGCCCGGATCTGCCGCCGGAGACCCTCTTTCGACAGCTCTACGCGCGGGGCGTGCTGGGCATCTTCGTGCTGGCCCTCCAGCGCGAGATCCTCGAGTGCCCGTTTCTCCAGCGGTTCCCCGTGATTGTTTTTGGCCTTAACGCGCACATCCTGCGCTACCACAACCTCGGGCCCAACTGGGGGCAGCTCACGCGGCTCGCGGTGGAGAACGCGGTGGCGCTGGGCTATCGCCGCATCGGATTTCTTCACCTCACCTCGTTCATCGATCCAAGCCGGACGGGGCTCCTTTGGTGGGAGCGCGAGAAGCTCGTCCGCGCCCGCGGTCCCCAGCCGGAGATTCACACGTGGGTGAGCGAGAACCCCAGCCACGTGAATCACAAGGGTTACCTGCCTGCGTTCCGCAAGTGGCTCCGCGAGGAAAAGCCCGACGTCATCATCTCCGACAACATCTCCCCCTTCTGGTGGCTCAAGTTGATCAAAAAGAAGGTCCCGGACGACGTGGCCTACATCAACATCGGCGTCGACGGGACGAATCGATGGCCCGGCGTGGCGTCCACCAACGAACGAATCGAAGACTTCGGCCCGCGCGCCATCGAGATCCTCGACAAACTCGTCCGCAAGGGTGAGCGGGGCCAGCCAGACTTCCCTTTTCAGACGCTGCTCACCGGGGTGTGGCAGCCCGGTAAAACAGCGCCTGGGGTCGAACTACGCTGATGCTCCCGACTCCGGACGCAACCCGCCCCGCCCTGACTCACCGGGTTGCCCGGTCCTTCGACACGCGCGATTTGGCGCGCCGGGCCAGCTCTTTCTTCGTTGGTCGATACCCGGGCGACGGAACCGTCTGGATCAAATCACCCTTCTTGAGTCGGCGTTTCGCAGCGGCGATCGTGGTTCGATATTGCGGAAGCCACTTGGCTTGCGCGACGAGCAGTTCGTCCGTCATCTGCCAGACCTCCGGCGGATCGCACACCGCCCCAACCAGGGGATCGAGCAGCATGGCCTGCTTCAGCAACAACGGATCGCCGTGGATCGCCGCCTCGATACCCAACCGCTGCACGGAGACCGATTGCGCGCACACGGCCGCGCAGCCGAGGGGCAGATCGCCGACCGGCACCATCTGGATCCCGTGTCGATCCACGAAACCCGGGCCTTCGATCAGCGCGTCTTCCGGGAGATTGCTGATGATGCCGCCGTTCGGAAGGTTGAAATGCCCGCGGTAGACGCGACCCGTCTCGAGCGCTTCGAGGATGAACGCACCGTGTTCCTCGGAGCGGTTTTCCTTCGCGTAAACGAGCGGAGGATGTCCCTCCGCACCGCGCGCAAACTCTTTGGCAAACCAATCCCGCGATTCGTTGCAGATGCGCAGATAGCCGCCGGTCTCGCCATCGATCCAGATTCCCAGATCACACCACTTCCCGATCTCCGTCGGACGCTTGCGGTACCACATGAGGTATTCGCTCAGGTGTCCGTTGCTCTCGGTGCTGTAAACTCCGAACCGCTCGAGCATGTCGATGCGACACTTCTCCGTCCGGGAGAATTCCGGGTCCTTCCGGAACGCGGCCAGGAGTTGGTCGCCGGAGATCCGCCGCGCCCCCACCCGCACGTCGACGTACCACGTCTGGTGGTTGATCCCCGCGCAGACGTAGCTGACTTCGCCGGGTTCGACTCCGAACGCCTTCGCGATCTGAGCGCCGCCGTGCTGGATGCCGTGACAGAGCCCCACGCAGCGAACCCCGCCGTAGGTGTTGGCCGCCCAGGTCAGCATCGCCATGGGATTCGAATAATTGAGCAACAGGCATCCCGGTTCGGCCAACTCGCGAATGTCGCGGCAGAAATCCAGCATCGCCGGAATTCCCCGCTGCGCGTACATCAGGCCGCCCGCGCACAGGGTGTCCCCCACGCATTGATCAACTCCGTAACGCAACGGAATCTCGATATCGCTCTGGAACGCCTCGAGCCCCCGATCCGAACCACGCAAAAAACGTAACGCGCCCCGGTGACCGCCTCCCGCCGATCCGTGGTCGAAACGATCCGCGCCGCGCTTTCATTGTGCTCGATGTCCCGGCGACAAAGGTCGGTGACCATCGCGAGATACTCCCGGTCGATGTCGGTGAAAGCGAACTCCACGTCATGGAACTCCGGAATCGACAGCAGGTCTGCGACAAGTTTGCGCGTGAAGCCGATGGAACCGGCACCGATGAAGGTAATGCGAAAGGACATTTGGGTAATGAATCAGGATGTTGAAAAAAATCAGCGGACGGCTTCCAGTCTTGATGCAGACTGGAGCCGTTGACTGCACGACGAATTGCTCGACGCCGCCGCCGATCAGTTGAAGGTGCCGTAGCCAAAGCTGTTGCCAGCCCAGCCGAGGTAAACCTTGCCGAAGACGTCCGGATCGCCGGTGACGACGGTCACGCGGTCGAACAGTCCGAGCGGGTAGTCCGCGCAGAGGTCCCAGGTGCTTCCCTCGTTCGTCGAGCGGTAGAGGCCCCACTGGTTGTTGATCCGACCGTATAAGAAGATGGTCGGATAGCTCGCACCCGCCGCGGCTTTGCCGAAGCCGATCGCCCAGGCATCCTGAACGTTCGGGATCTTCGTGAAGAGTCCGCCGGAGTTGGTGGAACGGTAGAGACCGGACTGCGAGGCATTGCCATGGTCCCAACCGGTGGTGAACCAGAGGTGTCCCGCCTTCCCGAAGACTCCCTCAAGTTTCGACCAGTAGGTCGTGGTCGGCAGTCGGCCCCCACCGTCGTAGAAGCTGGCTCCCTGGTTGTCGCTGCGGCGGAGGACGCCGTCGCTCCAGGTGTAGAAGTAGAACCTCCCACCCACGCTCCCGTCGACCGCAAGGCGACGACGGTCTCCGAAGAACAAGGAGTCCCAATCGCTGACCACCAGGGATGAGAGGTTCCAAGTCGATCCCCCGTTGGTGCTATAGTAAACGGCGTCGTTGTCGTTGCGGGGATGCCACACCAGGTTGTCCAGGCTGGTGGCGGAGACCACGATTTCTCCAAACCTCAGCGCGACCGGGTTGTTGAACCCGTTGACGATCGAACTGAAGGGATACCAGACGGCCCCTCCGTCGTAGGTGCGCCCGCTGTAGTTCCGATCTCGATTGAGGTGATTGACGACGTTGGCCACGGCGTAACTGGAGTTCGCGGGGGTGGTCGCGACCGACCAACCCGACGAGAAGACGTTGCTGAGCCCGAGCTGGCCGGACGGCGACACATCCGGATTCGTGTGGGTGAATCCGATGCGGTCCCACGTGGTCTTGATCGTTTTACCACCAGGCAACGCGACGATGTCGGTGGCGACCATTTCTTCGATGCCCCCGGAAATGTTGTTCAGGATCGGGGCGTTATTGGTGTCGGAGATGTTCTCCGAGAGCCACATGCCCATGCCTTCCGCAAACCAGAGACGACTGGAATTCTGGGGATCGAGTTCGATCGCCCCGACGGAGAAGAACTCCCGCAGGGTGCTGCTCTCCACCCACGGAAAGTTTGTCGACTGGAACTTCGTCCGCCCCGTCGGCGTGTTGTTCGTGGCGAGTTCCGTCCAGCTCGTGCCGCCATTCGTCGAGCGGAAGCTCCGGCTCACGCCCTGCGTGACCGCGTAGATGCGATTCTTGTTCCAGGGAGCGATGGCGATGTCCTCGATGGCCGTGACCCCATTCGGAGTGATGTTGCTCCAAGTCCCGGTGGCTGAAGAATACTTGCGCACCCCGAGTCCCTGCGAACTCGAGCAGATGAACAGGTCGCCATTACTCCAATGCATGTCCTCTGCCCAAGTGTTACTCAGGATGGAATACCAGCTGGCTCCTCCGTTGTCGGACCGATAGATCCCCGAGCCGGCGACGGAGGCGTAGACCCGATCCGGGACTCCAAGGTCGAACTGCACCGCGCACACGCCCACGTCCGTGCCATTGATCTTCACGCCCCCGGGCAGACTGGTGACTCGCGTCCAGGACGACCCCCCGTTTGTCGACCGCTGGAGGCCGTCGCGACGCGTGCCGAACAGCACGATGTTGTTATCATTGGGCTTCACGGCAATCCGCTCGCCCGCCGTCCGGAAGGCGGTATTCCCCTTCATGAAGACCCGCAGCGGAAGCTGGCTGAAGGTGGCGCCATAGTTCGTGCTCTTGAACAAAAATCCGCCCGCTTCCCCGGTCGCCGTGTCGCCGGCCGCCACGTAGATCGTGCTCGAACTCGAGGGTGCCAGGCCGATGGACTCAACGTTGTAGGCCTGCTTCCGGATCACGCCCGGATTGCCTTCGCTGAGACTCATGAAAGCGGCGGGCATGCTGCTGGCCGTGATGAGCTGCTTCCAGGATCGGGTGGACTCGTTCCAGCGGTAAGCCCCACCGACATCGGTGCGGCAATAAATGACGTTCGTCGAATACGGGTGGATCGCCATCCCGGTCACCCAGCCGCCGCCGCCAATTTTGATCGGCTTAAACGTGTATTGACTCCGGAGATCAGCGGCGGACGCGTGGTGGGACACGAGTGAGACGGCAACCGCGAATGCGGTCGTGGAAAGGAGCTTTCCGATGAGGTGACGGTGCGTGGTTTTCTTCATTTTGGGGGACGGTGGCTTGGTTGGGTGACTCAGGTAAAATGGGCAGGCGCGGCGAACTACATCTCGACCTCGACCGCAAAGCGACCAGCCGTGAGGAGGGGAAGCGTAGTGCCTTCGTGGGGGCGGCCATCGATGGTGATGCGACGCGGAGCTTTTCCGCCTCCCGGCCGGTTGATGAGATGAATGTCCCACGTGGCTCCGCGGAAGCGACGGGTGACCCTGGCCTCGCCCAGCGCGGCTGGCAGGCAGGGGTCGATCAGGAGTCCTCGGTAGGAACGACGGGCACCGAGGATCCGCTCGACGAGGACCTGAACGAACCAACCCGCCGTCCCGGTGCGCCAGGCGTAACCGCTCTTTCCGTAAACCTGCGGCACGGAGGAATAACTGTTCGTGTAGCTGAAGGGTTCGGCACCGGAGTTTTCGATGGGGTTTTCCGGGCTGTCCGGGGTGACTTTGACGAACGTCCGCCAAGCCTGCTCCGCGCGGCCCAGCAGGCAGTCCGCGACGGCTTTGAACCCGGCGGCATGATTGTAGCATCCGCCGTTTTCGTTTGTTCCCGGCATGGCGTTCGACATTCGCCCGACGCGCGGGTCGTGTTTTGCGTACGGCGGGACGCAGATCCGGTAGCCGATGTCGGTCTCGAGCAATTCGTCGACCTTGCTCATGATCGCGCGTCCCCTCGCCTCGTCGGCGACGCCACTCAGGACCGCCCAGCTCTGGGTATTCAGGAAAAAACGCCCATATTCGCACTCCTTCGAACCGATCCGGTACCCGTCCTCGCAGAGCGTCCGGACGTACCACTCGCCGTCCCAAGCCACGTCGTTGATGCGGTCGACGAAGACGCGGTGGAGGTCGCGCATTTCCTCCTCGACGGTCCGGTCGCCGATGAGACCGGCGAGTTCGGCCATCTCCCGCAGACCCAGGCAGAGCTGCATCGTAACGAAAACGCTTTCACGTGCCCCGGCTTCGCTGGTGGCTTCGAGCCCATCGTTCCAATCCGCGTGATGCTGGTCGCACAGGCCGTGTCGCCCGGTGTCCCCCGCGAGGAACCGCACCGCCCGCAGCGCGTGCTCCCAGACCGTCCCGATTTCGTTGCTCTCAAAAAACGGGACCCGTTTTTCCAACAGATCAAAATCGCCGGATTCCATCACCAGCGATGCCAGCACCTGGGGAATCCACGCGGGTTTGTCGGAATATTGCAGACGATTGAGCGGACGAAATCCGTGGGGCACGGATCCGGTCGGGAATTGGCTGGCGAGAGCGCGAAGAAAATTGGCCTCCGCGATTGGATAATTCGCCAACGCCAGCGCCATATCCGCCTGAAGATTATCGCGGAAGCCGCTCTTGTTGATCAGATAATTTTTCAGCTGCTTCTTCAGGAAAATGTTGAACAACCCGTTGTAAAGCGGGTGCCCGACGTCGACCGAGAATGCCCCGGCGTCCACAGCCTCGACTTGTCGAGCCTCTTCGCACCACGCGTCCAGTCGCTCCGGCGACCACGTTGTCCGCCGCTCGCGGACTGCCTCGAGGCTCGTCGTCTGCCCGATCACGAAATCCGCCCGCGCGACGCCATGCGGCTCGATCTCGAGCTTCACCTGCACGATGCCGGCGCAATCCGCCCCGTAGGATGCCCGATTCTCGCAGTCCCAACCGAAGAGGGCGCGCGGCACGCCGAGATTGTAGTCGGCGCGGGTGAAGTCGTCCCGGTAGGTCGCGCCACCGAAGAAATCGTTCAGCGTGAGGTGGAAGCCTTTGAAGTCGGCGGTCGGCAGCGTGGTCCAGCGATTGGTGACAAGCACTCCGCCGATCTCGGGATGCACGGCGGCAAACGTCTCGCCGCGCAGCGCACGACCCTCGGCGTCGGTCCCGTTGAGCTTCATCGCCGCGTAGGCAAAGACGGACAGTCGGCGCGGACGGTCGCTCAGGTTTTCGATGGTGAGCGTCGTGCATTCGACCGGCTCGTTCTGCGGAACGAAAACGCGTTGGGTGACGCGCAGACCGACGCACTCGGAGCGCATGATCGTCTTCTCACGATGGAACTCGATCACGCGGTTGGCAACGGGTTCGGCGGTCGGCATCCCCGGCGCGCAGAAGACGGTCCCGCTCTCGTCGTCGCGGACGTAGTGATACTTCGCGTCGTACGGGACGAGGTTCACGGTCAACCCATCGGCATTCCGCACCCAGACCGGGCCGTCGTTCACGTGGGCGCACTCGGCGTACATTTCCCAACCTTCGGGATTAATGGCCGAACAATGCAGGTTCCACCATTTGCGCGGCGGCTCGGCGGTCAGGATGAAAGCTCCAACGCTTTCGTCGAAATGACCGTATTGGGTGAAGTCGCGCATGGGGGGAAGTCGTAGATAGAATTTCCGCCACGAATCGCTAGGCGCGCGCCATGCATTTGGATGCACTGGACCAGGCCTCCTGCCCCAAAACAGCAAACCGCCCGTCTCGGGACGAGACGGGCGGTTGCGAAGGCTGGTCGCTTTCGGGTCGATCAAGCGACGCGACGGCGGCGCGCCTTGATCACGATGGCCAGGAGGCCAATTCCCAACAGGGCCCACGTGCCGGCTCCGGCACGGCGGCGATGCTGATGTTGTCGAGTAGGATCGTTGAACCGTTGCCATTAACAACATCCTCAAAGGCGAGCACTAAGAAATCCCCATTGGCAACAGATGGCGTTGCAACGTTGAGCGCACTAAACGGACGCGCGGTCGCGAGAGTTGAGGAGTCGGGGATTGTCGGCGTCGCGCCAAGACTGGTGAAGCTCATCCCACTGATGTTCGTGGTGTTGGTGACCGCATAGCCCCAAGTGAAAGTGCTCTTGCTTGTAGAAGTTTCCTTATAAAAGGCATCCGCCGCGAAGCTCCAGCTGTTTACAGCGGCTCCCGTGTTATTCTGAATGCGGAGATAAAGCCCTCCGGTGGCGAAATCGCCATCCCTCGAAATTGCAAATGCAGCGGAAGACAGCTGCGCAAGATCGCCCCAGCCAATATCCCATGCCTTGGAGTTCGAGTTGTCCGTAGGGCGATAGATCCCGATGACATTTCCGAAATGCAGAGCATCCGTTGTATCGGAATCGTTATTGGAATCGGCACCGAAATTATAAGCGGCACCGCCGTTGGCGAATCCCCACTTTCCAGAGGCACCCGTGGTCACTAGCAGATCGGGCCTGGCATTGGCCGCCGCTGTCGTGAGGCTATTGTTCGGTTCGACAATTTTCGTGGCGTTGTCCGTGGCAGTTCCTGTGAGGATCGTGCCCGCAACATTGGAGTCAAAGGTGATCACCTGCGGGCTACCCACGGAACTCACGCTAATCTGGGCCTGTGACGAGACGCCCGGGATCGCAATGGCGATCGCGGACGCGAGGAGGGGGAGGTAACGGGAGGGTTTCATAAGGGGTGGGGTGTTTTGATTTGGTTGTTTTGCGAGCCCGCTCCGAATGCGGAAGGCATGCATGGAGAAACTTCAGCGGTCGCAACACGATTCGCAATCTCGGCGAAATGCTATTCGATGCGCATCCGGCGGGATGATCGCCGCGTATCATCGAATTCCGCTTGCGACGCCCCCACTCAGGGTCGGTAGAGGCGGTTTCGCCCGTTCACAGCGTCGACGCGGATCGTGGCGAAATTTTTGGGCAGCGCCCCCAGGTTGTCCCCATCTTTCTCAGCGTGCAGCGTGATGAACCAATGGGGCCCGACGGGCGCCAGGTCGGTGGACCCGTCGGGTCGGAACTGAAACGCCCTCGTCTCGTAGGAGGTTCCGACGTCGGCCAGAGGCGGCTTGACTTCGCTGCCCCACGATTTCGAACGCGAAGACTCCAACAGGCTCGAAAGGGCTCCGCTGTCGAACACGATGGACTCGGGAAGGCGCTGCACTTTCCCGATCGGGCGCGCCATTCCGTCGTCGTCGTAGGAAAACGCCTGGAAGGCGCGATACTTTCCCGATGACGGGTTGGACGCGTTCTCGCCGGGCACACCCGCGTCGCCGAATCGATAGAATCGCACTTCGACGTCCCGGTTGCTGGCGAGTGCCTTCTGCCGTGCCAGCGCGAGTTCGTTCTGCAGCAACTGCGATGCCCGGGAGAGCTGCGTGCCCTGGAGCACGGTATTGAGCGCGGGAGCGGCGAACGTGGCGATCAAGGCGATCACCGCGATCACGACCAGGAGTTCGACGAGAGAAAATGCCGCGCGTCTCATGGGGAAAACTTCTTCGTCGTGAGGGTGCGGAATCGATAGTAGGGACCGAGGGTTTCGCTCGGATCGGTGGCAAAGTCGGGGAGCGCCGGATCCTGGGGATCGACGTAGCGCTCAATGGTGCTGTGCCCCCGGTACTCCGAAAGCACCTGGTCGCGGCCCTCTTCCCATTGGGTCGCGCTCGTCCCCGGGACCTTCTTGAGCGCCTGGGCCCGCACGTGGACGGTGTAGGTGTTGGACTGCGTGGTGAGGCGCGGGTAGATCGTCGTGTAGGGCCGCTCCTTCAGGTTTTCGCCAGTGAAGCGGTGGCTGTTCCAGAACGCCGTCATCTCCGTCTGCGTCGCGGGCGCCTTGTCGGGGACTATGTTGACCGAGCAAATTTCGCTGGGGCTGCGAAAAATATCTTCTTTGCCAAAGCGCGCTTCGAAGCCCTTCAAAGTCTCAGGGACGTTCACTGGCAGGCGATATTGCCCGGACAATTTTGCGGCATTCCAATCCGTCTTATAACCGAGATAAGTATCTGGGATGGCTGTCACTCGTTCATTTTTGAGAACCGCACGAACACCCGTTTCACGCGTAATGTAGTTAAAGGGGATGATTTGATAATTCATGTTCACCCGGCCTGCTGTCGAAAGTGGCTCGCTGATTGCATACGGTTCAACGATGGGCATCTGGAACAGGTCCATCAACAGATAATCGGGGGGTGTCGTGAACGGGGGACCAGAAGCTGGAAGCCCGCCGCCGCGGTGGTTATCCAGATTCGGCCGAAAGAGAAGTGTCTCCCACGGACGCCCGCGCTTCACGCCCGTCGGCAAGGAACTGAACATTCCTGCTGAAGGAAGTTGGCGATTCGGCGAGGTGAGATTGCCCGTCTGCGGAACTGCGAGGTTATTGAAGTAAGGTTTCTGATTTGAGGCTGGTCCCAATGGGGCCATTCCCTCGTCTGCCCGGTTGAGGTATGGCCCATCAGGACGTTGGCCG
This sequence comes from uncultured Verrucomicrobiae bacterium, assembly GCA_963832325.1. GTDB lineage: Bacteria > Verrucomicrobiota > Verrucomicrobiia > Chthoniobacterales > JAATET01 > CAVVKW01. Next base: position 97,461 of record CAWHTR010000003.1, read on the forward strand.
AAGCCCGTATCCCAGTCCCCCTGGCCCCCTCCCAAGCGCGTGACGCCATTGATTTCTAAACGGATGAAAGGATCCCTAGCCCAGTAACTCGAGGTAAGGTTGCTCACCAGGCTCCCGCCCAGTCTTCGGACGCCGCCGGGATACCGCGTAGCCGCCCACCATTCCTCCCCCCACGACTGTCGCATCGTATGAGCATAATCCACCGAACTATTCTGGTAGTCCTGATTCGGCGTGAACCATGCCGCAGGGATGTCCCTAGTGTAGGCGAGCAGTCTGGTATCGCCCTGAATGTTCGGCGATGCGCTGACTTGCAACGCGCGAACTATATCTCTGCCGCGGAACGGTTCCTTGCGAACGTAAAAGCGATCCCGCAGGCTTAAGGCGACGTAATTCGAATCGACACTTGGATTGTTTCTGTAGCCGGCCGGACACCTAAGTCCACTTCCGGCGACGCCGACTTCATTTGCCGGAACGCTCGGGAACTCAAAAGTGTATTTCTGGATTTCTTCATCCGAAGAAGAAAGAATGCGAACGTCGATTGTCCCGCCTGAAAGGTCCCATTTCACGTTATCATAGAGAAACCTGTTCATGGTGTCGTTGTCGTTTGGCAAGTTCGCGCCCGAAACGGTGGCAGCCACGGAAATATTCACGTCCGCATACGACCGGAAGGTAAATATCTTTTCCTGAGTTCGAGGATTGGAATTAACATAAGAATCGCTGGGAATGCTTGCTGCATCTTGAAAGTGGAAGGCCCAAAGCGGTGTCGATTCATGATTTCCGCCAAAGTTCCGCCCATTCCCCACTCCCGAGGTGGGAAAATTGGCCCACAATGTTTTCACCTGGTTCAAGCCTCCCAGCATTTGCAGCGACTGTGGTGTCGTCGGGGCAACATTAACCGTGATATTTCCGGCTGAGGGCGCACCCTTGAAGGCCATTCTGAAATCGCCGCCGGTTAGCTCCCCGGTAACTTTGAAATAGTCCACGGCAGACATCATCCCGAGCATGGGGTGTTGAAGGTTAAGGAGAAGATAGGCACCGAACTTCGCGTTAATGACACCGGGGGTGGTCATGGTGGGCGGTTCCTTGAGATAGAAGACCATTGCCGCCTGATCGATTACCGGAAACCGACCGGCTCCCTTGTAGGTGCCCGAGGAAAGCGGAATGGTGATCGGCAATACCTGTCCGGGAGAGCGTGCGTGCCTCCAGGCAGTTTCATACGCCGTAGTTGCCGTCGTGATATTTGGATATAGCGGCGGACTGGCCGTGCTGTCCGGATTGTAGGTAAATGAATCCGTGTAACTGTATTTCCACCACTGAGGGATGTTATTATTCTGAAAATAGGGGTCATTGAGATTCGAGGCCCGGATGTAGTCGAATATCTCAGTTAAAAGTTGATCCCGATCAGCGCCGAATTTCAGATTGAAGTTGCCGCCGAAGCCGGGGATATCCTGGGACGTCTCACGCTGTAGATAGCTTAGAAGGGCTTGGTTTCGGCTGATTTCTGCGTAATCAGCCGTCGTGCTTTTGGGGTTTTTGCGCTGGAAATAGTAGCGATAGGGATCTCCGCTTGGGTTGCGTCCAACCTCTGAGCAGAATGCAATTAGGGTATCCTGAGCTGTGCGGTATAATGGGTCCGTCTTCCCCAGATCATGCATGGGCCAGATAGTGACACGCGGCGTGCCAAACAGGGTGATGTCTGGGGCCCGACTGTTGGGCGTCAGGAAGAACCTGGTCTTTTCGAGAACATCCTTGGTGACCACCGGATCGGCGGCACTTTGTTTGGGAGGATTTTCCTGTCGATCAGGAGCGTAGAGCATTTCGTCGAGGGAGGCGTAGAGTCTCACCGCTTCGTTTGGCATCTTCGGTAAGCCATATGAACTGGGCACGGTCCCGCCTCTTGTTCCCGCTGGACTTGAGCTATCTCCGCCACCGATACGAGGAGCTAGCTGATAATACTTCTGAGTTTTGCTGTAATCACTCACCTTTATTCCAAGCTGCTGGCTCTGAAACCATGGGCCAAATACCGCCGAAAGGGAGGTGGTTGCCGGATGGCCGGGATAGCGTTGAAACTCCCCGATGACCGGCGGAGAGTCGGATAAGCCGTATTCCTCCTCCGACGCAAACCGCGGGATGTCGTAATACACCCCCTCCGAGGCCGTGTTGACGTTCACCTTGCTCGTGTCGTCATCCGTCCAGAAGGCCACCCGGCCGACAATGGGATTGGACGCCGTGGGGACCGGCGTCATCGAAACGTTCGCGCCCGACTGGCCGGTCGGCGCGGAGACGGTCCCGTCTTCCAGCAGATACAGCCACCGCACGGGCATCGGGAGGCGCTGGTCGGCGGGGTTAGCACCCGCCAACGTGACGCCGTTCACTCCAGCCGTGTAGTCGAATCCCTCGACACTCGTCGCGGGACTGGATGTCTTGGCTCGCGGATCGAGGATGGGGAAATTCACCTTACTCCCTCTGACCACCGGGCTGTTGAGATCGGTGAAAACGCCGGGACTCTGATCCCAAGCCGCCGGAGGTGCAGCGGCAGCCGTGGTGAAGCCGGTGCCGGGTCGGATCATTTCGAGATCGGAATACAATTTGTAAAACTTGCCTGGAGCCCCCGCCGTGTCCCAGGTGCGGATCATCCCCGGCTGCGACGCCCAGGCCACGCGAGCGCTCGCGGGATCTGCCGGATCCATATGTCCGAACGTCCCCGCGCGGATCTGCGCCATCGCAATCTCCACGGCCACCTCGGCTCCACGCTCCGCGGAGCTACTGTCCGCCTGGCTCTTCGACGCCACCAATTCGGTGGTCACGCTGGAAAAAAATCCGATCACGAGTGCGACCATCAGCACCAGGCAAGCGAGCACGATCACCAGCGCCACACCGCGGGAATCCGCCTGACGGGGCAGACGGCGACGGACGGAAGCGGGGATCGGGATGTGGGGAGATGGCGGGGTCATTGTGGGCGGATTAAGTCTGAAAGGCGCTACTGTTCCGTGCTCCATTTGGCACCCTGGATGGCGATGGCGCTGGTAAAGACCCGGTAGCTGACCTTCTTCTGATTGAGAGTGGCTTCGAGCGTCGCCAGATCGCTCTCGTAGGCGGACGCTGACCGGAAAAGCGAACCGAGCCCGAAGTCCGGCGGTGTGCTGCCGGAGGCCAAGCGCTTGGCCGAAACTTCGTCGATGGCGACCATCGTGACCTGCAATACGGGTGGAAGTTGATTCTTGGGATTGATCTGGGGATCGGCGTTTTCCACCGTGGAGTCGTAAAGGTAATTTGGCGCGAGTCGACTCTCAGTCGGATCCTCCTGCGCCGACAGCTTGGGCAGGATCACGAGGGCGATGATGTTGTTTGCCAGCGGTCGAGCGGGCCGCGTGGCCGCTGGTCGGGCCATGGCGTCGTCGAACCACTGCCGACCGTTGTAGGTGAGGTTGTTCGGCACGGCTCCCGTCACGCCGGAAGTGTGGGTGTAAATCGAAAGCTCGTTCGCCGGCTCCATGAATTCGTAGAGCCGGTAACGATACTGCGGCGGACTGATGGCGGTCGTGATGATGCTGGGACGGCTGGCCAGATCGTCACCAAACTCGACGAAGTAGCCCCAGGTGTTGAGCAATTCCTCAAGTCCCTCGGCGTCGGGAGCGTCGACGACCATTCCGAGCGGAGCCTGAAAGAAAACCGCCTGAGTCACGAGATCGCCCCCGCCGCTGACCAGCGCCGAAGCGGGCCCCGAAATGAATCGCAGCTCGGACTGGCGCACGTAGTTGGTCGGAGCGGTCACGCTGTTGTAGTCCCAGAACGTATTCAGCGTGGCCTGCCGCAGGCGGCGGGTCATCGACTCAAATCCATCCCGCGCTTCGCGGAATTGCTCGATCTCACCGGTCGTCCGCCGCCACGTGTCGCTCACCTGACTCGTGATGCCGAGCAGGATTCCCATGATGACGACCAGAACGGTCGTGGCGACGAGCACCTCGATCAAGGTGAACCCGTGACCGACCCTCGCGGACGGGCGCTTCATCACTGGCGACGAGTGATCAGCGTCGAATGCCGTGAAACGGAGAGTCCTTCGGCGGGATTATCCTTGATACCGCCCGTCGCCGGGTCCCGGCCGAGCGTCTTGTTCCCCGGATTGCGAACGATGTCGATGACGAGCCGGGCCAGGTCGGTAGTGGTGCCACCGGGCAGATTGGCGGGCGCGGTGGCGACCAGTTTGGCGCTGTAGATGCCATCGGCACCGCGGGAGACTTCCGTCCCCTGATCGTCGAAGTGACGGACGGGATACTCGGTGCTTCCGGTGCCGACCAGGGTGGCAAACTCCGTCTGTCTCGCCTCGGCGGCAAAGCGCTGAACGATCCGGTTCTCGGTCGAGACGTCGACGGCTTGGCGGAACGAAGTCAAACCAACGGGAAGCAATCCGACGACGGCGGTGAGTGCGAAGGCGATGATGCCGATGGCCAGAGTCACTTCAATCAGGCTGAAGGCGCTGGTAGCGCGGCGAAGAGGGGGATGATTCATAACAGGGAGAGGGTGGCGACAACGTAGCCGCAGGCAGTCGCTCCTCAAATCGGAGATCATGCATTTTGTTGCATAATCGCTGAATTGGCTCCACCCCCGGGGACCCTTCCCTTAAAACGCAGAAGCATGACGCTCTCCCGATACCTCGACCCCGCAATCTTGAAACCCGAGACCACCCGAAGTGAACTGACCGAGGCACTGCAGACCTGCGTCGATCACCGCACCTACAGCGTCTGCATCAGACCCTGCGATATCGAGCAGGCTCTGGCCGCCTGCAAAGGCACCGACACCTGCGTCTGCGTCGTTCTGGGTTTTCCTCACGGCGTCGGACTCCCGGCTTCCAAGGCTGACGAAGCCAGGCGCTATGTCGAGATGGGCGTCGGAGAGATCGACATGGTCGCCAACTACGGATGGGCGAAATCCGGACTTTGGGACGACGTCCGCGAGGACATTGCCGGTGTCGCCGCGGTTACAAAACCGGCCGGCGTTCCGCTCAAGGTCATCTTCGAAACCGCCCAACTCGACCCGGCCACGATTGAAAAGATGGTCGAGGTCTGCGTCGAGGCGGGCGCGGATTTCGTCAAGACCTCGACGGGCTTCAACGGCGAAGGGGCCACTGAAGACGCCGTTCGGATCATGCTCGACACCGCGGCGGGCCGGATCAAGGTGAAGCCTTCGGGCGGAATTCGGGACCGCGAGCGGGCGGAGATGTTCGTCGCGATGGGAGTGCATCGACTCGGCGTGAATTGGTCGTCGGTCGCAGCGATCTGCGACGGCGGCGAGGTGCAGGGAACCGGCTACTGAGCCCGCCGTGAGTCCTCCCAGGATCACCGTCATCGGCAGCGCCAACGTCGACTTCATCATGCGGGCACCCCACCTGCCGGGCGTGGGCGAGACGGTCACGGATTGCGAATTTTTCCAAACCTTCGGAGGCAAGGGTGCCAACCAGGCCGTCGCCGCCGCGCGAGCCGGCGGAGCGGTGACCTTCGTCGCGGCGCTCGGCGGGGACGTCGTTGCCCGCAGCTACCTTGACGCACTGCGGGCCGACGGGATCGACACCACCCACGTGACGCTCGAGGCTGACGTCCCCGGCGGATCGGCGCTGGTGATGTTCGACGAACAGGGCGAAAACTACCTCACCGTCGCGCCGGGATCGAACTACCGGGTGACGCCCGAGCGCATCTGCGCCGCCGAGGCTATCATCGCCGCAAGCAACTGGATCGTTCTTCAGCAGGAAATTCCGGTCGCTTCGAATCGGGCCGTTCTCGAATTGGCGGCCAAGCATCGCCGGCCCGTGCTGTTGAACTACGCCCCGGCGAACGACCTCAGCCTCGCACCCGACGAGGCGATTCATGGATTGGTCGTGAACGAAATCGAAGCCGCTGCCCTCGCCGGCGAACCTCTCTCGAGCGCGGACGACGCCTCCGCGCGACGAATCGCGACCGACCTGCGGACTCGCGGCGGACACCGCTTCGTCGTCGTCACCCTCGGCAAAGTCGGAGCCGTCGTCGCGGATGAAGCGGGCACTTGGACCATCGCAGCCTTCAACGTGAAAGCCGCCGATACGACGGCGGCGGGCGACACCTTCTGTGGCGCCCTGGCCGTCGCCCTTGCCGAGGGTCAGCCGCTTCGCGAGGCAGCACGCTTCGCTTCGGCGGCCTCCGCCCTATCCGTCACGAAGGTCGGTGCCCAATCCTCGATCCCGACGCGGGGTGAAATTTCCGCGCTCCTCGCCGACGCGAAATGACCGCCGCCATCGTCCCGCTCTTCCTGTCTCTCGCGGTCATGCTCGACTCCTCCAATCTCCCGCCCCAGCCCGCCCCCGTTCCGGCTCCCCATCTCCAGCGCAGCCTGGGACTCATGGCCGACAGTTCGCCCGAGAAGCGGCATACCGTGAAAGTCCTCTTCTACGGCCAGTCCATCACCGCCCAGGCTTGGTGGCAATCGGTCGCCGAGCACCTCCGCCGCACCTTTCCCGACGCAGACCTCGTCATCGAAAATCGCGCCATCCCGGGCCACGCCTCCCCATTGCTGGTGAAGACCGCCGAGGCTGACCTCTACCCATTTTACCCCGACCTGCTCATCTTTCACGTTTACGGAAATTCCGAAGAGTATGAGCAAATCATCCGCCGCGTCCGTGAGCGGACCACGGCTGACATTCTCATCCAGACCGATCACCTCCGGGCCGACGCCTCGGTGGACGAGGAGACCGATCCAGCCAACCTGACGCGTGGGCAATGGACGCCCTGGTTCAATTCCGTCTTCCTTCCGGGCGTCGCGGAAAAATACGGCATCCAGCTGGCCCGCCAACGCGACGTCTGGAAATCCCATCTCCGGGAGAACGACCTCACCCCGGCCGATTTGCTCAAGGACGAGGTTCATCTCAACGAGCGCGGCGAGCACCTGATGGCCGAAATCGTCCAGAGCTACCTCAATCCGCCCGCGACACCGGCTCAACCCGATTCCGCTGACGAACGCGTCACCACCATCGCCGTCGGCCCGGAGGATTGGGTGGACGGGAAAATGACGTTAGAGTTCACCGGCAACCGGGTCGATGCGATCCTCGGACCGGATGGCGATGCGACGAGCGTGGGCGTCTTGATTGACGGGAGAAGCCCAGCGGATTTCCCGGGCGCCTATCGATTCACGCGGGCAACCCCCTACCCCGGCTCCACCTGGCCCTGCCTGCTGCGGGTCCAACGCGGATCGGTACCGGTGATCCCGGAGACGTGGACGTTCACCGTGACCGGAGCGAGCGAGGATTGCCGTGAATTCAATTTCACCGCGAAAGGATCCGTCACCGGTCCTGACGGCAAGGGCGTCGCGACCGAAAAATTCACCTCTCCCTCCGGGCGCATCGTGATCGAGCCGGAGGACTGGAACCTCGCGTTTTGCCGCAAGGGGCTCGACCTCCCGCTGCCCGACGAGATGGAAATCAAAGTCGAGGTGCTCCCGATGTTTGAAACGGAATTCACGGCGAGCCCCGCTCCGTCCGGCCCGATTGAATCGACCGTCACCCTGTTCCAAGGAATTCCAAACTCCGCGCACCGGCTGACGCTCACGGCGGCGAAGACACCACCCATCGCCGCGCTTCGAATCTACCAACCCCCACTCCCACCCAAGCCATGACCCGCACCCTGCTCCTCCCAGTTTTTCTCGTTCTCGCTTCTGGCTTCCACGGCCTGGCCCAGGAGTCCGCCCCCATCACCATCCGCGTCTCCAACGAAGTTGCGAACCCGGTTGCTCCCGAGCTTTTCGGTCAGTTCATGGAGCGCGCCACCTGGGGCGAGCCCGGCCCCGAGTCCGCCTACGTCGCCGAGCCTCCCTACCTCCCCGCTCCCGTCATGCACGAGCTCGAACGGATGAATATCCCGCTCATTCGTTTCCCTGGCGGGACCGACATCGACTACATCGACTGGCGCGACATGATCGACAACGTCCCGGGTCGGCCGGGCGACACGCGCCCCGTCACCACGGGTTACAAAGGAGGCACGATCACCAATCAGTTTGGCTACGACGAATACTTCGCCGTCCGCGATCGGCTTCATTGCGAGACGATGCTCGTCCTCAACTTCCTGGACGCCGCCGCCCGACGCAAGCCGCTCCGCCAAGCAGCTCTCGAAGCGGCTGGTCTGGTCGCCTACGCAAACGCGCCCCAGGGCGCGGACCTTCCCGAGGGAATGATCGATTGGCCAGCCGTTCGCGCGCAGAATGGCCATCCGAAGCCCTTCGGCGCGGAATACGTCCAGATCGGCAACGAGCTGTGGCATAAACCGAAGAAGGAACTGATCGAGAAAGCGCTGCCGGATCTCTCGGACGAGGAGCGCGCCGCCTGGATCGCCGAGTGCGTGCGCGAATACGTCCGCGCGATCCGCGCCGTTGACCCCGATATCACGATCGCGATCGACGACCTCTGCGTCTTCGACGCCCAGGAAGTCTACCTACGCGATCCCCTCGTGCGGGCGGAGGTCGCAATGACGACATTCCACATCTATGCGCCCTGGCAGGCGGACATCGTCCGGATCGGCGATGCCGAAGTGCCGCCCGCGCAACTCTCCGACGACGAATGGTGGGCTGCGTGGACAACGATGCCGGGTCGATACTCGGACGCTGGGCTGGCCGATGGATTGCCTGACCACGCCGCCAAGGCACTAGCCCTCGGCTACCGCGGTGGCTGCACGGAATGGAATTGGAACGGTTGGTTTCACGGCGAGATCGATCCCGCGCCAACCGTCCAATTCGACGTTGCGTCGGGTCTGGGAACCGCGGGATTCCTCCACAATCTCATGCGCAACGGAGATCAAATCGATCTCGCGACGCAATCCATGCTGGTCGGCAGCTCGTGGGGCATCACCGCCGTCCGCGTCGACCCAACCGGACAAACGGCACCCTACGTGCTGCCACAGGGCCAGGCGACGGGCTTCTACAGTCGCCACCACGGCGACCGCCGCCTCGTGACTTCCACCACGAAAGTTCCCATTCCGACCATCGAAACCGACGATCATCCTCCCGCCGCGCAGGGAGCCTTGATCGATGCCGTCGCCACCCGCGACGATCAACGTCTCTACGTCCACGTCGTTCACCGCGGACTCCGCGACGCCAGTCCGGTGCAACTCGATTTGTCGGCACTCGGGACGACTGGCTCGTCGGCGACACTCCGGACGCTCGTCGGCGACCCATTCCTCAAGTCAGCCGACCGCGGGCCTCAGGCGGTCTTCGAGGAGTCTTCCCGGGAGATCGACACCAACGAACCGATCGTCCTTCCGCCCGCGTCGATCTCGGTCGTTGAGATCGAGCTGGCGGCTGACGATGGCGACTGACGCCCGCCTCAGAGCGCGACGCAGACGGACTTCGTTTCGGTGTAGAGATCGAGCGCTTCCTTGCCCATTTCGCGGCCCCAGCCGGACTGCTTGAATCCACCGAAGGGCATCGCGGCGTCGAAGACGTTGTGGCAATTCACCCACACCGTTCCGGCGCGGAGTTCCGCCGCGGTGCGGTGTGCCTTGCTGATGTCGCGGGTCCAGACGCTCGACGCGAGACCGTAGGGCGTGTCGTTGGCCCGGCGGACGATGTCCGCCACGTCGTCGAACGGCTCGGCAACCACGACTGGGCCGAAGATTTCCTCCCGCACGATTTCCATATCGGGACCGGCGTTGGTGAAGACCGTCGGCGAGATGAAGTAGCCCCGATCTCCGACGCGGCAACCGCCCGCCACGGCGGTCGCGCCTTCCCGACGCCCCGACTCGATAAAGCCGGAGACGCGTTCCATTTGCTCCTTGGAAACCAGCGGACCCATCTCCGTCCCCTCGCTCACCCCCGCGCCGAGCTTGATGTCCGCGGCGAGCCGGGCCACGCCCTCGACGACATCGTCGAAGATGTCCTTTTCGACGAACAACCGCGATCCGGCGGCACAGCATTGACCGTGGTTGAAGAAAATCGCGTTCGCCGCTCCCGCGACCGCCGACTCGATGTCGGCCACGTCCTTGAAGACGATGGTCGGCGATTTTCCACCCAGTTCGAGTGTCACCTTTTTGAGATTTCCCGCCGCCGCCTTGACGATGATCTTCCCGACTTCCGTCGAGCCCGTAAAAGCGACCTTGTCCACGCCGTCGTGTGAGGCCAGCGCCGCTCCGGCGGTTTCGCCCAGACCATTGACGACGTTGAGCACTCCGGGCGGCAGGCCGGCTTCGAGGGCGATCTCGGCCAGCCGGATCGCCGACAAGGGCGTTTGCTCGGCGGGTTTCAGCACGACGGTGTTGCCGGTAGCCAGCGCCGGTCCCAGCTTCCACGCCGCCATCAACAGCGGGAAATTCCAGGGAATGATCTGGCCCACCACGCCGATCGGATCGCGCGTCGTGTAAACGTGAAATTTCGCCCCGGGCGCGTAGGGTACCGAGATGGAGATCGACTGCCCTTCGATCTTCGTGGCCCAGCCGGCCATGTAGTGAAAAAGATCCGCCGCGAGGGGCACATCCGCGACCTTGGCCACGGCGAGCGGCTTGCCATTGTCCAACGACTCGAGCCTCGGCGAGTTGCTGGAGGTTATCCAAAATAAGATCGCCGATTTTCCAAATAATCCGCCCGCGTTCCGATGGCGTCATCCGGCGCCACGGACCGTCTTCGAACGCGCGTCTCGCAGCCACCACCGCCTGGTCGATGTCCTCCGCGCCGCCCTCGGCGACCGTCGCCAGCACGTCGCCCGTCGCCGGATCATAGCTGTCAAACGTCCGACCGGATGCAGCGGCCCGGGACTCGCCGTCGATGACGTTTAACTTTGTCCCGGAGAGGAAATCGCGGGTGGCGGGGGAGATGAGATCAAGGGGATTTTCAATGGTCAACGTGTTCATAGGTATAAAGGAGGAGCGGGAACGCTCGCGCCATGCGTGGAACAACCCGAGAGTGTCGGCGTGCAATTGGATGCGCGCTGATCTCGTTGAACATCGAATTGCACCACGGAGGATGCTTCGGTTCCGGCGGCTTCCAGTAATCTCGATTCTTCCATTCACCCGTGAACGCACCACCAACCTCCCCTTCCCCCGACAATTCGAACGACGCGTTTCGCGACCGCGCGGACGCATTCCTGCACTTCATCGCGTCAGAAGGTTCCGCCCGGGATCTGACGACCCAATGGGGTCCCTACAGAGGCTTCGACGTTCATGGTCTGGCGTTCCTTGCTGTCGGCGAGGACGTCACGCGGGGGCGCGAACTCCTGAATGGGACGCTAGACATGATTGATGAAAATCTGGCGGGAGAACGCGCCAATCCGGAGGACAAGTGGCACCTCGCCGACTTCGCTCTCCATCCGTTGATCCGTGCGTGGTTCCTCTACCGAGAGAAGCACCTACCCGGCGACCCGATCTGGGAACGCATCGCCGCAACGGCGCGCGGTTTTCTTTTTCATTTCGGCGATCTCTCCGAAAATCACAATTTACTTCACCTCGCCGCTCACCATCTCACCCTCCAGGCGTGGCCTGACGCCCAGGTGACTGAATCACTCGAGACTTCCCGCGACGGAATCCTCGCGTGGATCGACGACTGGGTCCGACGGGGAAGCGGCGAGTGGGGCGCGGACATTTATTACAACGTGAATCTCCTCGCGTTGCTCAACCTCTACGATTTCTCCGACGACCCGCGCATCCGCTCAAACGCCCACACCGCGCTCGACCTTTTCGCCCTCGACGAGGCGCTGGACAGCTTTCGCGGCAGCGTGGCCGGAGCGGCTCGGAGGTCGTATTCCGTCTACCGGATGGATCTCCGCGAGAGTCCCTCCCGTCCCCTGCATTACCTCTGGTTCGGGCTCGAAGATCTGGACGCACCGTTCAACCTGAACTTCATCGGCGGCGTCCTCGAAGCGGCCACCAGCTCATACCGCCCCCCCGCCCCCGTCGCCTGGATCGCGCGCTCCGGTGCTCCCGATGAAAGCGGAACCACGCACCGCGTCGGCCTCTGGGCGGATCAAGCAAATCCCGGCGACCACATTGGCAAACACAATCACCGGCTTCCGCACGCCATGCTCTCGGTCACCAATACTCCCGGTGGCGAGGGAGGCTACTCAGAGCAGATCTGGCAGATGACCCTCGGCGAGTCCGCGCCCGTTTTTTCCAACCACCCATCGCTCGAGAACTCCCACACTTGGGTCCTTCGCGATCAGGGCCGCGAGCACAAAAACCTCGCCGACGGCCTCGCTCATTACCGCGACTCCGCGCCAGGCCTCGATGCCGCGCCACGCCGCGTCGACGGGACGCCGTGGTTCTGGGGCCACGCCAACATGCCACCGGGCCATCCGGGCGAACTCCGCCCCGGCTACTGGCAGGGCAACGCCCACCATCCTCGCGGCTACGGGCGCGGGCGCGCGGCCTTTCTGATTTACGACATCCCGCCGGACGATCCGCTGCCGTGGGTCCACTTGTTTCTGCCGACGCGGGCTTTCGATGAGGTCGTCGCGACGGGTCGCTGGATCTTCCTCCGACACGGCTCGGGATACGGGGCCATCTGGTGCTCCGCGCCGCCGACCTTCACCTCGACCGGATTCTGGGCCGGGTGCGAGGCGACGATCGAAGCTCCCCGATGCGCGATCTTCGCCCTCATCGGCGATCCGACGACCGATGCGTCGTTCTCCTCGTTTCAAAGCGCGGCCCGACAGTGCGCTCCGGCGTGGAACGACGAAGAACTCTCGGCGGTCGTTCCCGGCGAGAGCGAACGCGTCTGCGTGACGCATTCGCGGGGACCAGCCATCGGTGATCGACCCGTGAACACGCTCGGCGCCCGAATTGCAACACGCTGGGGATCACTGCCACTCGGCGAGACATCGCTGACCCTCGACACCCCCGTGGGGTCCTGCCGGATCTCACTCTGACGGCACCCCGGGCTGCCCGGACTAATCCGCCGCCGGTCGGATCGTCGGTCCGTCGACCCACTTGGCGAGCACCGAGACGGACTTCGCGACGTCCGGATGCCCGTACTCGTTGCGATAAATCTGGCCCACGATGAGATCGATGGCGGCCGCGGCCACCTCGTTCGAGCGTTGATCGATTCTGGCGACCTCTGAGTCTCCCTGATGATGGTGGTAGAGTCCGACGAACCCGATTTCACTGGGCAGATTCACACCCATCTCGGACAGCCAGCGGTGGATGATGGGGAGATTTGACACCAGCACCTCCGGTCGGTTGCGGGCGAGCCATTTTTCAAACCTGCTCCGGTCCCAATTTGGATCCACGACATAAGGGTCGATCCTTGGCAGTTTGTGCCGAAACTGCCAGTAGAGTTGCGCCCCCACCCACCGGGCACCAATGCGATCCATCTCCGCCGGGAACGTGCAAAACGCGATCCGCTCGTAGCCCCGCTCGACGAGTGTGCTCAAGGTCAACCGCATGGCCTGAAAGTAATCCGGCGTCGCCCGATGCACCATCGGCCGCTGCAGACTCGGGTCGACGGTGGAGACCGCAAGATGATCGAGCGGCATCCCGGAGAAATCGAAACCGCTCGGCACCGGGAGAATCAGCAGCCCGGGAATCGACCGTGTCCACAGCATCCGCTTCAACGTCTGCTCCGACCTCTCCAAATCTTCGAACCAAAAAACTTCGACGCCGAATCCGAGCGCCTCCGCCCGTTCCCTTGCTCCCGTCGTGTAAAGATCCGCGTCCTTCTCACTCCGCGGACCACAATGAAGAATGGCGATGGTCGCCCCCTCCGGCGAGTGCCGGTAGGAACGCACCTGCGCCGTGAACGCGGACACGAACGGATTCGGTCGGTAACCCAGTCGCTCAGCCGCCGCCCTCACTTTCACGCGCATCGGCTCGGAGATACGCGGATCGCTGCTCAGCGCTCGCGAAACCGTTGATTGTGCCACCCCAAGATCGCGTGCGATGTCTCGCATCGTGATCGGTCGCCTGGGGTTTCTGTCGGACATGGAGGGATGCGGATGGAAGCAAAGAGGCAGAGCCTACCGCAAACAAATAAGCTTGGAGCTGCGACGACGCGACGCGAAAGATCGCCAATCCCGCAGAAAGCAGGGCCCCCTCGTCAACGAGCTGTCGGCCCCATTGGTCGACGCGGATGTCAGAACGCTCAGGCGCGACGCTGCCGCCGGGCGGCGGCGACGAGGCCAAGCCCGGAGAGAAGCAGCGCCACCGTGGTCGGCTCGGGGACAGCTACGATCAGATTGTCTACCGCCAGCCCGCCTTGAGGGCCAGCGTCAACCCCCACACCGAAACCCACGAACAGATTTTCCAAGGCAGTGATCTGCGCATTGGTCACTGCGGTCGGTGCGATGGAAGAGATGCTTACACCCGGACTTGATTGCAGGGCGAGGTTCGCCGACAAGGTGAACGCGTTCGTGCCAGTCATCGTCGTCGTCAGAGTGAGACGATACCATTCGGAATTCGCAAGGGTGAACTTGTTAGCGCTGAGGATCTGCCCGGTGCCCGAGTCGTTCAGTCGGATGCGCAAGCGCGCGTCGCCCGCCACACCCCCCGCTTCGCTCTGAACCCCACGCACCGTGACGTCAAAACCATTGTGATTATTCGAGAATGTGGTCGCAGAATCCGCGAGGCCCACCAAGGCAACGTTGGCGTTATTCTGCGTTGCCGCACTGGATGTGGTCAGGAAATCGATCTGCGTTACGAGCGTCAGGTTGGTTGTGAAATTACCGATTGAGAGCTTGTTTTCGGCCGAACTCACGTTACTGAGCGCGCCAGTCAGTCGACCAGCGGACCCGGCACCCGGGCCGGTGTAGGAAAACGCCGTGCGGCTGCCGCCGCCCGTGGGCGTATTGTAATCCGACAACGTGTCCGTCGAGAAGTCATCGGAGAGAATCTGGGAGAACGAACTGGCGGAGAGCGCGAACGTTAGGGAGAGGGCCAAGGCAGTGATTTTCATGGGAATACGGGGAGGATTGGGGGAATTTGGATTGAAATACAACCCATTCATTGGTATAGACTTCTGCCACCATTAGAGTCAACGCAGAACTTATTATTTTCAGCAGAAACTGCGGTCCCTGACTTCACCCATTTATCCCCGTATTCCTCGCGTCCGTGGTCGGATCGCCGAAATCCCATTCGCTCCATCCAGCCAGACCTTTTGATCATGAAAGCCCCTCGCCTTTTTTCTCTTTTCGCACTCGCCCTGTTGACTGCATCCGATGGCTACGCCGGCCTCGTGGTGACCGAGGTGACCGGTCCTCCGCCGGCTACCCACGTGGTGATCCAGCAGACGCAGCGCGAGGAGACCGGTCCGACCAGTATGCGCTATTACGCGCCGCGCACGGGGGCACCGACCAAGACCGATAATTGGGTCTACCGCAAGGGAGCGGATAACGGCGGCGTGATCGCCGAATACTACTACCGCGACCGCGACCTCGGTCAGACGTTCCGGACCGGCGCGACCGGGTTTCAACTTAAAGCGATCACCGTGCGTCTCCAGCCCGTGGATATCGCGGGCGCGGATCCGGCGGGGGCGAAGGTTTCTCTGCAATTGCTGAAGGTCACGGGATCTCCCGTGGTCAACGCGAATGGCACGACGAAATACATCAACGCCGCGAGTGTCGGGGCGACCTCGCCCAACGGAACATCGGTCTGGACGGGCGGCGGCTCCTACCAGGGTCCCTGCACCAATGCGCAATGGTCGACCTACGCGACCGACTACCCCCAGGACCCGAATGATCTCAACAACCGCTACCGCTGGCCCGCCATGCACTACAGCGACGACTTCATCGACGGGGAAAACTACGAACCCGTCGGAATCGCCCACGGCGGCATCGTCCCCGCCTCGCTTAATACCAACGACTACATGCGCTGGGAATTAACTGGAGCCGACCAATGGCAGCTCGAGCCCAATACCACCTACGCTTTTGTGTTCCTGTTCGACGAGCCCGCGGCACCGGGCGTGAACCGCAACATTCCCCTCTCCAACATCAACGTTCTGCCGGAGGGCAACCTCACCGATCCGTATCCTGACGGCCACATGATCCGGCGCGACGGGTCAAACACCGTTCGCGACGATGTCTTCATCCGTGATGTGAACGACGCGACCGATGTCACGGCGTCGAGAATTTCCTCCGAATTTCCGCGGGATGCCAACGGCGATCCCGATCTGGCGGCGCGCTTGGCCATTCCGCCCGGGACCCTGGGCTATCCGGATGTGGATACCTACCGCGACATGTATTTTATCATGGAGAAAGTGCCAGCCTCCACTCCAACTCCAACTC
Organism: uncultured Verrucomicrobiae bacterium; assembly: GCA_963832325.1. Lineage (GTDB taxonomy): Bacteria > Verrucomicrobiota > Verrucomicrobiia > Chthoniobacterales > JAATET01 > CAVVKW01. The sequence continues at coordinate 113,674 of CAWHTR010000003.1, forward strand.
CAACTCCAACTCCAACTCCAACTCCAACTCCAACTCCGACGCCGACGCCGACGCCGACGCCAACACCGACGCCAACACCCGTTCCCAACGCGTTCACCGGATCCATCCTGCAGGAGCGCACGTTCGACACCGACCCCGGTTGGATCGGAGTCCGCAACCGGGATGGGGTGGACGACTTCGGATACGCGCCCACGAGCCAAGCAGCCGGCGGCGCTTCGGCGGGGGAAATCGGTGGCCGGATGGACCGTGGCAACGCCTTCAGTTCCTACCTCGACAAATCGGCGAGCTACGATTTCACCGCCGCCGACCCGATTCGCGCCAGCGGACGGTTCCTCGTGCGTGACATCGCAGGCAACCTCGCGAACGACGATCTTTTCTTCGGCCATCTCTCCGACGGAAGCGGGGAATTCGGGCCGTCGTTCGTCCTCGGCTTTCGGATCCGCGAGGATAAGCTGAACCCCGCCAACTACCGGTTTCAGGTCATCGCCGGCGAGGTGCCCACCGGCGACACGGGGGGCGGGCTACTCTTTGCGGGCGGCATCACCCCCGGCACTTCGCACGCATTCACTTACGATTGGTTGCCGGATGGCACGTTCACCGCGAGCGTCGATGGCACGCAACTCGTGAATACCACCGTGCCGCGCTCCACGCTTTCGCCCGGAGCCATCGCCGGATTCGGCCTGGCGAATCGCGACCGAGTTGGCCATTCCACCGGGCAGGCGGCGGAACTTTTCCTCGACGATGTCGCCTACTCCACGGTCCACGACGGCCCGGTGGCCTTGGACTTTCACTACGCCCCGGCATCCAACACCGCAACGATCGTCTATCAGTCGCTCGACGGCGTCGCCTTCAAGGTCCGCCGGTCCGCGGAGTTGACCGACTGGATGAATCGCCCGGATACCCCAACCGGCGACGGCCTCATCCAGAACTACCAGGACGCCCCGCCCAGCGGAGACCGCTTTTTCTACCAGATCTACCTACCGTAAATTGCGTTACCGCGCGGACGTGTGGGATCGGAAGCTGTTCGAGATTTTTGTCATCCGCCGATGTGATCCGCGTCGTGAACCTCAGAACAGATCGCGCGAGTCATTTTTCTGAGATGCGGCAAACCCGACGAATTCGGAGACCAGCGACGACGGCGAGTGCAATCCCAAGACAAGCCAGCGTCGAGGCCTCCGGCACTGGCGTGATGGAGACGTTGTCGATGCTGTAGGCAAACGCCGACGGGGTGTCAGAATTTTGCACGAAGAACTGGATCTGGTCGAGCGTGCTCGTTCCAAACACGAATCCGCCGGAAGTGCTCGCAGCGGGGCTGGCCAGATCGGTGGTGGCCCGGACGTTCGTGAAGCTGCTTTCAAAGGGCATCTGGCCGGAGGAAACAAACTCCCACTCACTGGTGGCTCCACCGACGGCCACCAGAATTACGCGAAATTTGAACAGAGAGATCGCCGGAGTGCTGGATTGACCTTCGAGGGTCAGGAATTCCGCGAGGTTGACGGCGGGAAATGGGTCGTTTCCGATGAGCGATTTATTGTTAAAATCGCCGCCAACCCCGACCCCGGCGACGTTGAAAGTACCCGGAAAGCTCCCGCTCACGTTGAAAGCGTCGGCGGAGAATGACCGGGTCGAAGTCACGGAGCCAAAGGGGTAGTCGAATGCGTCCGCCGGAACGGACACCTTGCCCGGATCAGTCCCGAAATCGATGATCACGGGTCCGGCTTCCGAGGTCGCAGCAACGACTAAGCAACCTAGCAGGATCGACGATCGTCCAACGAACTTGGCGGACAGAACACGGCGGAGAAAGGACAGATTTTTGAGGGTTTTCATGTCTTGGGGGGATTGAGGGTTACTAAGGACTACCTCAGATTCTTGAGACAAGCCGTCTCGAGCAATCCTGGATCCATGCTATTAGTTGCATATCCATCTCACTCTCCCCAAACCAGAAGACGCCCGCCGCCCAGGCAGCCCGCATCAGTTGCCCGTCGGCTCTTCGAGCTCCTCGTTCTCCGCTTCACGAGCGGCGAGGTAGCCCCAGTAGTAGGCGGTCGGCGCGATGTTTTGCCAGACGGTGAACTCGCTCATCATCGGCCACATGAAGTCGTCGACGTGGGATTCGGTGGCGGGCCATTCGAGGCTCTCAGGCACCATCTTTTTCAGGAAAAACTTGTGCACCCAGGCGTTGAACTTGTCGTTCCGGGCGGGATCGGACTGGCCGTAGATCGTGATGCCAGACGGGGCTGGCTGCTGACTCCAGCGTGAGTCGAAGTGCATCGGATTTTCAGGATGTCGTTGACCCACGCCCGAGGTGAACGTCGTGTTGTCGGGGTTGGCCCCAAGCGAGAAGTTGGCCGCCCGGACCGCGCCCGCCAGGTATTTTTCCTTGTGGGTGAGGTAGTGCGCGCGCGGTAGCACGCGGGTCGTCATCTCCGGCGTGCTGAAGTAACCGACCGGCCCCATCTCCGGGAGGCCGGGGTAGGGTGTCGTGAGACCAAACGAATTCCCCTCGGCAAAGCGCAACGCGCGATCCGCGCTGTTGGTGAGCAATTTCGTCGCCTTCGCCTTGAATTTCTCATCGCCCAACTCGTCCGGCAGGTTCGCGTAGGTGAAGAGCGCGGCGTGCATCTCGTCCCCGTCGGGGACCTGGCCGCCGGTGATCCCCGACGCTTCCTTGAAGACCTCGTGATACTTCTCGTCGCCGGTGAGCGAGTAGAGTTCGACGGCGGCCAACGCTCGCGGCTTCCGCTGCAGAGCTTCGAAATCGTCGTTGAATTTCGGATCCGATTTCATGAACGGCCCGATGTTCGACTCCGCCCATGTGAACGCCCGCTCCGCGCTGTCGGCGTATTCGTTGGCTTGGGCTTCGTCGAAGGGCTTGATCGCGCGGGCGTATTTCGCCGCCGTCCCGGCGTAGAGCCACGTGCCAGACGGCTCTGGGTGGTAGGCCATGAGCACGAGGGAATCCTCCCAACTCGTCTCCGCCGGACGCGGGTGCGCCGATGATTCGATGCCGGTGCGGATGCCGCCGTCATTCGTCTGAAGGCGTTTCCAGACTGCGAGTCCCCACTGGGCCTCGTTGAGAATGTCCGGCACGTTGTCGCCGGCTTCGTCCGGCGGCAGCGCCAGTTTGATCCCGCCGACGGTCTCGGGGAACATCTCGTAGAGTTCGAGGTTGAGGTAGGGGATGATGATGTGCCGCGAGTAGCGGTCGAAGTCTGCGGCGTCGTGGTAGCCGCCCCAGGCGTCGGGCACCACCTCGTCGGTTCGCGTATCCGTCAGCAACTTGAACCAGCCATCGCCCGAGAAAAAATTTCCCTCCTCGAAACCGACCTTCGACTGAAAGACCTTGACCCCGTCGTCCGGGTGGAAGTCCCGGGGACGGTCAAATTCCGACCACGGCTTCTCCAGATGAATCCCGCTGCGGTTGTGCAGCAGACCGCGCATCGAGACCTTGAACGCTTCCGTCCACACGTCGTCCGCGATCCGCACCGGGTCCGAGACCCCCACCCCCGGCACGTGCACAAGATACTCGCCCGATTGATCGAACTCCGAGAAATCCAAACCGTAAACCGCCGTCATCGAATAGTTTTTCTCCAACCGCAGCTTCTCCGTCCCGTCGGCGGCCATCAATTCCTCGACCTTCCCCTCGAAAACCACCTCGCCGGTCGCGGCGTCCAGTAACTCAAATGTCTTGACGCCTTCGAACGAATACGCCCCGCCGGTCCCGAGCCAGATGCTGAGATAGGCGCGCTTGAACGGATCATCGGGGCGGTAGCCGACCTGCGTCGCGTGGATCGCCTCGCTGCGCATAGTCTTCGAATCGTTGGTGAAATTCATCGTCGGCTGGTCGAGCGCGAGTCCCGGGAAATCGATCGCCACCGTCTCTCCCTCCGTCAGCGGCTCCGCCAACTTCAGGTAGATCACGTGCCGGAAGATCTGCTCGTTGTTTGGCTGCAGCCGGTCGATCGGCTTGGTCTTCCGATGGACCTCGACGGGCATTTTTCCAGCCACTCGATAGGACTCGTTATCCTCGGCCGCACCGACGTCGAGCGGCTTGCCCACCCGCTGTTCGCCGGGTTGAAACTGCGGCTCCCCATCCCGCCCGCCGACAATGTAGCCCACGAGCTGCTTGCGACCATCGACCATGCGATAAAGCTGGCGGTTGATCCCCCGCGTCTTCATCTCGCCGTCTTCCAGAACAAGGACTTCCTCGCCCTCGTATTTGATCTCGTCATCCGGCTGCGCCACGTAGGGTTCGCCGGGAAACTGGCGCCGCTCTCCATCCACGATTTCGACGGCGATGAGGTTCGGCGCGATTACGCTCACGCGCTCGACGACCGGCGTGCCCGCCCCGGCCTCCTCCGCGACCGAATCCGCCAGCGGGCAAAGTAGAGGCAGGAACGCAAAGACGAAGCCGACCAAACGGCAGGGGAAGGGGATTTTCATAAGAGAGAACGTCCACCCTTGCCCGCTTCCCTCATTCAGTCAGCGCGGGAACGGTGCAATTGGATGCGCGGATCCTAGTCGGATCCGTACGTCGCCGCGTGTTGCTGGTACCAATCCTTCGGCCATCCGACGAACGTCCCCTGATCCGTCTCGACCTCGTAGTGGAGTTGCATGAGCTCATGGTAGGTCTGAAAGGTCGTCGGGTGCACCGCTGGAATCAGCCCTTTTTCGACAATGGTTTCGGGCTGGATGAAGCGAAAATGCTGGAACGGAATCGCGTTGAGATCGCGCTCGTCGAGAATGCCGTCCCACGATTTGCTCGCATGCCCGTTGAGGTTCTCCGCGCCAATGGTGGAGCCGAGACAGACGTCGATGAGCACCGCCCCGTATTCCTGCAGCGCCGTCGAGATCACCCGCGCACCGTCGCTCAGCCCCAGCTTCGAAAGATCCAGCGTCGGATCGAGCTGCATCGTGATTCCCTCCGGGATGCCGCCGAGAATGCCACCGTCCGTCCAGGTCGCGGGGAAACAATGCGCCAACAGGCCCGCGAAGCGCGTGGCAAAGGACAGCTTGTGCTCGATCCGCCCGCTCAGGACTTCGTCGTAGCGGGTGATGCCCGCGATGCTCGGCGTCCCGGATGCGCGGCAAGGCCCGTAAAGATGAATGGTCTCGCCGTTCGAAATCGCAAACTGCTTGGGATCAAACGTTCCCGATCCGTCCAGCGGATAGGTGATCCCCGACCACGTCGACCACGTTCCGTCATCGTTGCGGCGCGCGCCCCACAGATCCCACACCTTGTTCTGCTCGCGATCGATAATGCTGAGGTGGCCATCGGTCATCCCGTCCGGCACCGCGTCCTCCGGCATCGGGATGGTCGGACCAAAGCCCTCGCCGAAGCCGACCGGGTGATCCGGGCAGGCCTCCAGCAGATACTTGGAATGGCGATACAGATACTGAGCCTCGGCGAATGGCTCGTGAAAGCGCCGTCCGATCTCCACCCACTTCGTGTCGGGCTTTGTCTCGTAGATCGGCAGCGTCCAGCGCCGCAGGCTCAGATAAAATCCGGGCTCGCGACTGGACTGCTCCAGAAAACGGACCCAGCGAGCCGTCTCCGGCGCGATCGGCGCATCGTCCGGAATGGGCTGATTCCAATAGCTGTCGTCGCTGAAAAAACGGGCGGGTGCGGTGGGGTTTGACATTAGAAGCAGGGATCGTTGCGGCGCTTCGCAGCTCTGTCACCCGACGCGCCGTGCATTCCGATGCTCATTCCGCGGCTCGCCGTGCAACCGTATGCTTACGCCTGACCTTGGCCGCTGCCGCCAGTTCATGAACGCTGCAAACGATGTCTCCCACCCGATTTTTGTCCCTCCTCGCCGTCACTGCCGCCACCCCACTCTTTGCCGCCGACTCGCCGAATCTTTACTGGCCGGGCACGTTCGAGGGGGCCGTCTTCGGCGGAAACTTCAGCTCCGCGAAAAATATCCAACTCGCCGACGAAGCCAACCACACGCCGGACGGAACCCGGGCCTGGAAGGTCCAACCGGGTTACCAACACCTTGAACTTCTCACCGACGGAACCGGCGAGTTCGAAGTCACCTTCCACGCCCGCGCCGAGAGCCGGCTCGACATCGTGTTGAAGGTCATCAGTCCCGGCGACGATGGCAAGCCGGTGGAGGAACCTCACTCCATCACGATCGAGCCCTCCGAAGACTGGCGGGAATACCGCGCGGTCGTGACGGTGAACGATCCCTACCCCGGTCCCCGCACCGGCGAGATCCTCGTCACCGCTTTTCAATCCGGCAACGCCTCCGTCTGGATCGACGATCTGGAGGTGCGCCGGGTCAGCGATGACCCAGACGCGCCGCCCACTGCGCCCGCCCCGGACGCCACGACCACCATCCCGCTCGAACACGGCGGCGAACTCGCCGTGGACCAGTCACCAATTCCGTCCTCAATCTCGCTGCCCATCCCGGTCGACGGACTGGCCGGAAGCAAAGTCCGCGTCTGGCTCGACGTCACCTACGACACCGTCTCCGAGCCCGCGAAAAATTGGGCCGGCGTCGTAGCCGAGCTTCAAGCCACCGACGCCGCCGGATCGTCCACCGTCCTCGAATCGACACCGGCGCCCTTCTGGCTGCCCATCGGCCACGCGGCCCCGGCGGGCGAACCGCGCACAATCCGGGCTGAATACGCGATCCCCGAAGGCACTCAATCACTCACCTTCGTTGCGCAACTCCAACCGGGCGTGCAGGCGAATCGTGTCCGACTCGAAAACCTACAATTCGAGCGTCTTCCCTGAGCGACCGGCTCACAGCGCCACTTCGACCGCGTAACTCATGTCGGACCCGGAATCGAACTTTCCGTTCAGCGACGCGCGACCGCCGGAGTGCGCGTCGCCCAGCGCGTTGAGCGTCGCAAAGCAATCGAACAAAAATGCGCCCTCCTCTACTAGACTAGACCCGCCTCCCGGCACGGCACCAAGGCATCAATCTGGTAATCGACCGGCGACCGCTCCACGGCGATCTCGCCACCGGGGACGGGCTGCAACCCCGGCCCCAGCAGCCGCGCTTCCGCGCCCTCGCCCGGCACTACGAAAAGCTGCGTGATCGCTGGTCGCGACTCGTCGCGGAAAAACAACTCGACGCACGAGCCCTGCCACGGCGTCTCCGGGCGTAGGCGCGGATCGGAATCCTTCACCCGCAGCTTGATCCGCAACCCGTCGCCCTCCCGCCGCGGCGTCCCCTCGGCGCAGGAAAATCCCGACAGCTCTATCTCGAAGCGCGCCGTCCCTTCGGCATCGACGTCCAGCCGCCGCCGGGGCAGCAGCGTGGCCGCGATGGCGAGCACGCGCGGATCACTCGTCCACAGGTCGCTGCGCACCGGCTCTTCGATCGCCCGCTTCACCGTCGCCGCGACCACCACCGTCTCCTCACCACCCGCCGCGACCGTCAGCGTAACGCCGTCCTGGGCGAGCGTGACGCCGTCGTCGGCAGACGCGAGCGCGAGGTCGATCTCCGCCGCCTCCAGACCCGGATTCTCCACCCGCACTTCGAGCGAAAATTGATTCCCCGCCTCGTCGAGCCGCACCCCGCGTGGCTGGGCTCGCGCGATCAAGCGGTCACCGAGTCCGGCGTGTGAGCGGCCCGTATTTCGGACGACTGGAGCGAACTCGCCGAGTAATCCGTCGGCCTGGTGCGCCTCGATCAACTCGTCACACATCGCCCAAATCCGGTCGAGCGTGAGCGTCGCGCTCGTGTGCGGATCCAGCATCACGGCGTGGTAGATGTGTTCGCGCTTGCCGCTGAGCGCAGCGTCGACGGTGAGCCGCTGGACGTTCACGCTGGTCGTGCACAGCGCGGCGAGCTGCTGCGGGAGGGAGCCGATTTTCACCGGAAGCAGACCCGTTCCGTCGACCAGACACGGCACCTCGACGCAGCAACCGCGCTCGAGATTGTCGATGAGGCCGTCGTTCGGCACGTTGCCGTTGACCGTGCGCGGCGTGTTGGTCTCGCGCGAATGAATGATGTAAGAGCCGTATTCGTGCGACTGCGGCTTGACGTCGATGTCGCCGTCCTCGCCGATGAGCTGGGCGTCGGTGTCCTTCCAAGTCGCGGTGATCGCGGTGCAGCGTCGAAGGTATTCGTCAATGGGGATGTCAAATTTCTCGATCACCTCCGCACCGTGGTGGATGAAGTAGGGCAGATACTCGCTCTGGTGCTCACTCGACTCGGTGACAAAATACCCGGTCCGCCGCATCATCTCGTAGCGCACCCGCTCGAAGTTTCGCTCCGGGTCCTCGAGCACGCGAAGGAGCAATGGATAGATATCCTGCCCGCGGTAGGCAAGCTTGAGGAAGAACGCCATGTGGTTCACGCCGGCCACCAAGTAACTCAGGTCGTCAATCGGCAGCCCGACGTGCGAGGCGAGCATGCGCGCCGTCCCGAAGACCGAGTGGCAAAGCCCGACGTGCGGCACGCCGGTCGCCTCGGCGACCGCCCAGCAATTCATCGCCATCGTGTTCGTAAAATTGAGCAGCAGGCAGTCCGGATGCCCGACCTCGGCGATCTCGCGCGCGATCTATACCAGGGCTGGAATCGTCCGCAACCGGCGGAAGATGCCCCCCACCCCGAGCGTCTCGCCGATGGTCTGCTGGAGTCCGTATTTCTTCGGAATCTCGAAATCCCGCACCGTTGACGGCTTGAATCCACCGACCTGGATCGTGCAGATCACGTAACTCGCTCCGGCGATGGCCGCCCTCCGGTCGAGCGTCGCCTCGATCCGCGCCGGCACGCCGAGCTTGGCCGCCAGGCGCTTCATCATCAGCTCCGCGACCTTCAGCCGCCCGGGGTCGATGTCCATGAGGCAGATCGTCGAGTCGGCCAGTTCGAAAAATTGCAGGATGTCGCCGATCAGCGTCTTCGCGAAGACGACCGATCCGGCACCAATGGGGGTGATTTTTCAAGGCATGGGTGAAATCTCAAGGTCGAGCGCGGAGCCGATGAGTGGGGTCAACTGATGAGCCGGAACAGCATGAGGGTGGAAACCTTCCTCGCCGGAGCAAGCGCGCGGCTGTCCCAACTCGTGCAAATTGTTGCATCGCATTCGTTATTGCAGCCTCCCCGCAGGCAATTCACCGTTACATGCCGACGGGGCGCTCTGCGCTTTCTCCCACTCCGCATTCGAGAATATATCGCGGCGAAGACCCGGATTCTCAAAAAGAGGCGGCCTAGCCGAGTCGCAATACGCGAGCATCCAAAAAACATGCTTATCGATGCATGAAAGGCAATGACATTTGCTTTTCAGATACAGACGTGAGATTAAGATTCCACCCCCCTGTCCGCGATGAACCTAAAAATTCGAAAAGCCGATTTTTCTCCGCGCTAAGTCTCGCTGTTCTAGCAGTCGAGACCACTGCGCTTCTTAGGGCCGAAGAAATTGCGCGAACCCCTCAGCGCGTAGGCCAGCATATATCGCCGCTGGTCCACGGGGCAAACCACAGTGCCGCAATTGAATCACTTCGGGAAAAATTGAGTAGTTCCAAGCCCGCCGAACGAACCGCTGCCGTGGAGACCATCCGGGCCATGCAAGCGGCGCAAATTGCCGAGTTCGAAGCGGAGATCGAGCAAAAGTCCGAGGTTCCACCCCGCCGCGAGCGGGTCATTCAGCAAATTCAGCAGACCGCCCCGCGCGGTTCTCGCGAACTCCTGATCGCGCGGATAAACCTCGCGACCGATCTCCAGATAGAGAAGGCAAATTGGGAAAAGCTTCCGCAAGCACAACGCTCCGCCGCCTACCAAAAATGGGCGGAGACGATCACGTCGCGCCTCCGCACTGCTCGGGTGAAAGAAGAGGCCCTGCGGAAAAAATTCGATGCTACTCAGCGCCACGCTCTCAAACAGACCGCGCTGGAGAAGCTTCCTCCAGAGATCCGCGAACAGCTGCGAATCCAGCGTAACTTCGCCGACCGGATGATCGAGATCCAAGAGAATCGCGAAATTCTGAACCCAACGGAGAGCGCCCGCCGCCTTCGCGCTTTAATGGAAAAACGATTGGGCGGTCGCGAAACAGAGGTTCAACAAATCAAGCCATGAAAGCATACTCTCTGATTTTGGCTGGAGGTCTTTTGGCGCATTATACCTTCGGCGAAGTTCCGTCGATCGCTTTTGAGGAAAGCGATGGATTCGCGACCGACAGCCCAATTGCCTCTCATTCTGGATGGACGGGCGACTCTGCATTCATTCTCGCAACCGCCGCTGTTTCAGGAGTCCAGGCATTGGCCATTAATCCCCAAGTCAACCCTGGATGGGTTCAGCGGACGATAGCTTCCGCCGAGTGGTTTTCCGGCACCGTGGCCTACCTCGATGTCTGGATCAAACCGGTCGCCGACGCTTCCGCCAGCCCGGAGACCAGTCTCGAATTCGACGGAGCGTTCGTCGGCTTTCCGACCGGACCCAACGGCGAAGGCGTCGTCACGGCGCACGACGCGGGCAATCCAGAGGGAGAGACGGTTAATACTGGCTTCCACTTTGCGGTCGATTCTACTTTCTCCGCCACGCACTGGATGCGCCTTACGCTTCGCATCGACTACACTGTGCGCACCTGGGATCTGTTCATCGACGGCGATCCTGTCACCGCCGACCTTGCCCTTGACCCAGAGTTCACCGGCACCGCTCCGACCAGCGTGACCTTCGCGGGCAATTCGGTGGGCACGGTCTTCGTAGACGAACTGCAGATTCCTTCAGCGAACCCTCTCTTCGCTGGCTCGCCCGACTCCGACGGCGACGGAATGCCCGATCTTTACGAGCAAGCCTTTGGCCTCAACCCGTTCTTCAACGACCGAGCGGCTGACCGGGACGGAGACGGAACGAGCAACGCAGCCGAATTCTTTGCCGAGAGTCGTCCTGATCTGCCCGGATCAAGCGAAGCAAAAATTCTCTTTGTCGATAACACCATCGGCGACGACGCGAACACAGGACGTCAGCCTTGGGCGGCAGGCACAGAAGGTCCGGTCGACACTCTTGGGGCCGCCCTCGCCACAAGTCGCAGCGGAGACCTGATCGTTATGGCACCCGGCTCGAGCACCTATCTCGAACCCCACATTGATGTCCGTAACCGAGACATAACAATTAAGCCCATTGGCACCGTGCATCTCCGATAATCCAATCCCCTCATCATGAAAATTCATCTCCGTGTCTTGTTTCTTTTAACCGGATTTCCGCTCTTAGTGATCGCGCAAAATCTGCAGGTTGATGGAAATCTGCAGATCAATGGTGACACTGCCGTGGGAAATTCCGCGACGAAGGGAGGGGTAAACGTGACCGGAACAACCGGGGCGAACGCGGTGCCTGGAATCAAGGTGACCGGCGATGGGGGCGTAGTCTTCGAAGGAACCTTCGGGCAAGGAAGTATCCCGGCAATCGGCTCCAGTGCAAGTTTTCTATGGTATCCGAAAAAAGCTGCACTTCGAGTAAGCAGTTCGGTCCCGCTTCTCACGGAGGGGTGGATCGGAGACTATTCGACTGCTCTCGGCCTTAACTCTCGCGCGCCTGGATTCAACGCCATCGCTACGAGCGGGGGTTTCGCTATCGGACCCAACTCCACCGCAACGAGTGAGGGCACGGCTATCATGAGCGGAGCTACGGCCTTTGCGTCTGGCACGGCTCACGGACCCTATTCCGTTGCAATGAGCGGGGCTAACACGATGGGGGCGAACTCTACCGCCGCGAGTTACGGATCCACGGTCGGTGCAAATTCCACCGCCACGAGCGGAGGTTTTGCTCTTGGTAGTTATACGACAGCCGTTGGCTCGGGCACCTTTGCACAGTCTTACCGGAGCGTCGTCGTTGGTAGTGAAAATACGAACTCCACAAATTATTCTTGGGATTCATGGGTGCCGAACGAGCCAATTTTCATCGTTGGAAATGGGTCAGGAAACGTCAACGATCCGCCAGAATTCCGCACAAGTGACGCGCTGATCATCCTCAAAAACGGCGATGTGATAATCCCAAAACGCCAAGGCGACATCTCGATGGGTGAATTTGGAAACTAAGACGGCTCTGCAAAACTCCATTCGAACCTGTGAAAGCGGTTATCTCCATTTTAGGCTTCATAGCCTTCTGCACCGGCGCAATGGCAGCCCCACCCGCTTGGTGGAGCGACCCGCCAACCGCTATCATCGAACCCGGTGCTAGCGAAAATAATTACGCCCCCGCTAACATCGGCCAACTCAAGCACGTCGCCACCCAAGCCACGAAATACCTCGAACTCCGCCTCGGTCCGGCTCCCTCAAACGTTCCTCTCTTCGACCCTACTGAAAATCCAACTACCCTGTCGCCAGTGAACATCGGCCAGCTCAAGGCTACGGCAAAACCTTTCTATGACTGGATCAATAGCGTTCCCGGAAACGCCCTCCAAGTTCCTTGGACCGTGGAGAATGTTTTAGACGACAACAACTACGGGATGGCCAATTTGGGCCAACTCAAGAATTCGTTCAGCTTCAGTCTGACCGATGGTGGTCAAGTTGACTTGGACGGGGATGGACTAGCAGATGGTTGGGAACAGCAGCTTATCGACGCAGGACTCACCGATCAAAACGGCGACGGAACCGTTGATCTGCTCGATGTCGATCCGGCAGACAACTTTGATCAAGACGAATTCACAAATTTCGAGGAGTATCAAGGAGCGCTTGACCCTGTGGATCCGTTGAATGGTGTAACCGAACCTGAGACTGTCATCCCCCCGGCACCTGGACGACCTAAAATTATTGAGAATGCGGAGCACACTATCGCCTCGATCAGTTGGAAAGACAGATCCAACAACGAGTTACTTTTCTTCGTCGAACGAACGGAAGATGGTATTAACTGGAATAGAGTCAAGACCCTCCCAAAGAACACCACGACTTGGCAAGACACAACGTTAGACCCCAATCAGGTTTACTACTATCGAATTGTCTCGCGCAACAACATCCCGGAATGAGAAAAAGTATATCTCGGTTGCTCCGCTCATCGCTTCCGGGCATCTTTTCGGCTTTCTTATCATTGAACATGCTTCATGCAGCAACGTCTGATTCCAGTTCTACCCGCCCTGACGAGGACACAGATGGAGATGGGTTGACGAATGATGAGGAAAGCTATGCTGGAACTTTTTGGAACGTTAAAGATTCCGATCGAGATAGCGTCTGGGACAATTTAGACGGTTGGGGCCGCGAACAACTGTTCTCACCGCCACGATTTAAGTTTCCGAACTACGCTCTACTTAACCTTAACAAGGGACGCGGGTTAGCAATTAATTCAGAAACTGAGGTGGTTTACGCAGTTGATCCGACGCTGTCTCAGCTATATTTTTGGAAGAGCGGGGTCAAGACAGCCATTGTCTCAGATTTAGAAATTACTCGAGTAGTCGCAAACTGCCTAACGAATTCTGGAAAAGTCTTACTAAACGGAATTACGAGTGATTACCTTACAGCAGCAGGGGTATGGGATTCCAAGACAGGTCAGTTTAGACAACTGGAACATATTGGACTGGGCGACGGGTTTTCGGATTCTGAAAATGCGCATATAATTTACGAAGATGGGTCGACTGAGGGAACCGCAGTCCGGTCTCCGAACTTAGACTACTTCGTGCGAACCAAGTGGGACGCGGAGTCTGTCGGGTATCCGCTCGATCCAGTCCTGCGAATTTATGGCGGCACCCCAACAGGCCCTGGCGACAATGGCAACTTTTCGACCACTGGCTCAGTCACGGCCAAAAGCCGTCTATTCGCCACGTCACCACCAGTTTTAAGATACATTGACCACCCAACAATGCAGGTAGAATCTTCAGTGCCTTCTGCAAACGTTCACCCCGCAGGAACGGACTTTCGATTTTCGGTTGACGGACTCCCCATGAACGGTATGCCAATTTCTCAAAATTCGATTGGTGAAACCCTTGGGAACCAGATCCGATTGGACCCGAACCCTTTTCTACTCTACTACGGCGCCGTATTTCCAGCTTTGATCTCAGGTCAAGTGTTCTTCCGCACGCTCGACGGCACTGAGATCCCTTTGAAAGATGCCCCCGCTGGACACATGAATTCACGAAGGGAAATCGTTATCGGCGCAGAGGTTTGGCAAAATGCGAAAAGACGCAACCTGAATGACCTGGTTCCTGAAGAATGGACAATCATCAATGCAGTAGCAATCAACGACAGCGGCGTTATAGTGGCAACCGGGACAAGCTCCAAACTCCAGGAAGAATCCGCACTAATCCTCCTGCCTGTTGACATCACAATTCGAAAGAAAGGCGAGCAGTCGGCACCGCCGAATGGATTAGTTGTCAAGAAAGGCGATGTTTTAGAATTTGCATTCGCTCCCCAATACTTCGATGTCAACGACAATTTCGAGAGTTTGATCACTTGGGAATACCGTCAGATGAAGCTGGATGGCACATTCACAGACTGGAGCGCTTTTGGAGGATCGACGACGGGCACTAAGTTTGAACTCACGACGACCGAAGGCGGAATTTATGAAGTCAAAGCAGTAGTTTCGACGGGTGGATCTTCCGATGACTATTTCTACGATAGAGATAAAGACGACAAGTATTCGAAACACAAGAAGGGCGAAAACGATTGCGTTGGTGTAGTCGATGACGAGTGGCAACAGAAAGTTCGAGACACCGCATTGGGATGGCTTGGAAGCACCGCATATGCAAGAGGGGTGAGGAAGCATCCCATTCCCGCAGGCCCTCCCGGCGGCTGGAAATGCAATCTCTTCGTTGGAGAAATTGGAAATTCCGATGCGTTCAGAATACCGTGGATCAATGGATATCTTCTTGTCCAGAGCTACCCCCCGGTCGCTAACCAGTGGGCAGGAGTCGAAACGAAAAACATTCCGAATTGGACTTTATTGGGAACAAGTGCTCTGCCTCAACCCGGTTACGTGGTCGCAAGAGGATTGGCAGGCGGCATTGGGCATACCGGATTTTTAGATTACGATGGCGCATGGATCAGCGCTGGAAGGGATGACGTACACAGGAAGGCTGATCTTCGCGAAGAAACGTATCAACCAGCCCGAGTGCGAAAATATTCCGGTAATTAGAAGAATCTAAGACTATGAAAACTAAGCTATCAGCTGTCATTGCACTTGGAGTAGCATTTTTGGCAAGTCAACCCACCTTTGCTCAAGGAACCTATATGAGCGAAATCAATCAGCTGATCCCGGCGTTACAAGCCATGAATGCGCTGGAGCCAGAAACTGCACTTCAGGAACGTGAAATTACGGATTCCACGGAGTTTGCGGAATTAGAGAATCTTTGTCAGGCTAATTGGAGCGCAATTTTAGATAACTTCGACTCGATTCTTGATGGTGATAACGGGAAGCTCATTGTCATTGATGGATTCGAAGCGCTGACCGCTCAGAACTACATGACGGCTTTAGAAACCCTCGGGGATATGTTTCGGCAAAACACTATCTCACAGGAGGTGATGAGTGGCGCTTTGAGACCCTCTGGAAGAATGCAGGCATTTTTCGTGGATAACTATCAAAACGCCCGCGTTCAGGCTTTATTAAACGATCTGAAGCCGCGTTTGACGGAATATCCAGAAGTCCAAACCTTCCTGGGCGATGTTCTGTCTGGAACGGCGAAGACTGAGATTGATGCATTCCGGGAAGCCCACCAAGAGTCAGCTGAGGGAAATATTCCTATTGTTCTTCTTGATGCTTAGTCATCCGGGACTGAATCACTCACCTGCCGCAGCGACCGCGCCGTCACGCCGGATGCGAATTACCCTCCGGTCCCGGCATCCGTCGCGCCGACGCTCGCCTCTCGTAACTCAAACGCTCTTCCTCTCCGACGGCATCCGTCCTGCAAAGTCGACCCTCCGCCAGAGCGCGTCGGACCGGTGACCAACGCCACCCTTTGCTTTGCTCTCGGCAGGTCACGATTGCGGCCTGCTTCGCTTCGCTCGCCCTGCGGGGCACGGGACCTGCTGGCGATGACATCACCCAACAGCGCCACCGTATAGCCGTGCCTGACGCGGCCCCTCCCTGAAGGGTCCCTCCGCGGCACCGCTCGCCAGAGCGCTCGCTCGGCTAATACGTTGCCGCGAGTTGGGTGAATATAATGCCTCCGCCCCAGAGCGGGCGGGCAGGTCCCGCGCCAGGCCGCAATACAACTCGACTCCTACGGCAACGCCCGGTCGACGCTCCCAGCAGCCCGCTCCCGGTCAATCCTTTGGGCGAGCATCCCCGCAACGTGTTCGTAAAACGGATCGCCGGGCCCGATCGAGCCGCGCTCGATCACCCGGCCCGTCACGGCGGATTTATAAAGCGAAGAGAGGAACTCGATCGTGCTCCGGACTTCGGGACCACTCACGAGTGGGCGCCGTCCCGCGTGAAAATCACGCACCATCGCCCGAAGCTGAGAGGACGGCTGGGCGGCAATGTTCTCCCGGATCGTTCGGAATTCCTCCGCCATCGCCGGGTCGGAACCCGTCAGCGTCTCGAAGCGCCACTTGTCGTTGTCGAGGTTGTAGAGCGCGCCCTCGGTCCACGCCGTGCCCCGCTCGAAATCGTAGCGCACAAATGTCCGCTGCGCCGGGCAGAGAACGGAGTTGAGGATGTTACCCACCGCCCCGTTGGCGAACCGCACGCTCGCCGACGACGTGTCCTCGACCTCGATGTCACGGTCGACCGTCGCGGCGAGCGCGCTCACCTGCGCCCAATCACCCATCGTCCAGAGAAAGCAATCCATCGCGTGAATCCCGAGTCCCATCGTCGGCCCGCCAAAATCGCTCTTCCACGTCCCGCGCCACCCGGACGCATAGTAGCTCGCGTCCCGATACCACGTCGTGTGGCAGGTCCCGACGAGAATCCTCCCCGCAACCCGCTCCGTCACCAGGCGCTTGACGTGCCGCTGCGCGCTGCCGAAGCGGGTTTGGAAAACCGATGAACAGAAGCGTCCGGTCCGTGCCTCGACCTCCTGGATCGCGTCCAATTCGCGCAGGGAAGCGCACAACGGCTTCTCGCACAGCACCCACGCGCCGGCCTCCATCGCCCGGATCGAGAGGGACACGTGGAACGCCGGCGGCGTCGCGATCACGACGATGTCCGGCTTCTCGTCCGCGAGGAGCTTGTCCACGTCTGTGTAGGATCGCGGAATGCCATACTTTTGCGCGAATGCCCGCGCACGATCGGCGTCCACGTCCATCACCGCGACGAACTCCGCGTCGCCGTCAGGGAACAATTCGATCGACGGGTCGGCATCGGGGCGGACGTGATAACCCGCGATGGCCCCGGTGCCGAGGAGAGCGATTCGGACCGGACTCACGCCGCTGGCTTCTCTGGAAATTCCCCACGCCGCCGGAGAATCGCCTGGATCTCCAGGACCTTCGCCTCCGTTAGCGGATAGTTGCGCAGCACCAACAGGCACAACCCAAGCAGCACACATTTGCCGCTGAAGAGCAGCAGCATGTGGTGGAACACGCCCGGGGCCTGATCTGCTTTCAGCGCGATATCGAAGCCCGTCGCCTCGACCAAAAACCCCGACAACCCCGTCGCCACGGCCACGACCGTTTTCATCATGAACGCGGCCGTCGCACTGAAGAGTCCCTCGCGCCGACGATGGGTGCGGAGCTCGTCCGCATCGACCACGTCCGCCATCATCGTTCCCAGCACCATGAAGGTCGACACGATGCCCAACGAGTAGAAGAACGGGCTGATGAACATGAGATACGGACGCTCGGGATTCAGGAGCACGTATTGGAGGGCCGATCCGACGATCATCATCCACAGCGCGAGCTTGAGGGCATTGTGCTTGCCGTATTTTTTACAAATCCAGGTGACCACCGGGATGCCAGCCAGCGCGAGGACGTTGGCCAGCGTCTCGACCAGCGCAAGGAAGCCTGCTCCCTTCGCCACATCGCCGCCGAAGACGTAGTAGATCCCGAGGAAGTAATTGAAAACCCCGAACGCCACCACGGTGAACAGGAGGACAACGTAGATGAACGCGATCCGCAGAAAATCCGGCGACCGAAACGTCTCCGAGATCGCCCGGAAGAAGTTGTCTTTTGCGGCCGTCACCTTCATCCGTTCGCGGGTCTTGAGTCCCGCGATGACCGCCGCGATGACCATCAAAACTGCGAGTCCGCCCGTCAACCAGCGCATGCCGTGCACCGCGTCAGGAAAAATGCCCAGCAGGCAAAACGGGAATAGATACGGGATCCCGAAGTAGGCGATCCGCCCGGCCATGGCCTTGGCCATCTGCACCCGTGTCCGCCCGTGGTAAGTCTGTGACAACTCAAGTCCGAGCGCCCCGTAAGGCACGGCGTAAACGGTCTGGGATGTCGCGAACAGCACCAGTCCAATCGCGAAAAACGTGAGCACCGTCGTCTGGCTCGCGTCGACTGGAAACATCCACGCTGCCGTCATGGTGAGCGCCATCATGACGGCACCAATCATGATGAACGGGCGACGACGCCCCATCCGCGTGCGGGCATTGTCGGAGACGAAGCCCATGACCGGATCGGTCACCGCGTCCCACAGCCCGCGCAGCATGAGAATGATGCCGACAATGCCGGGCGCGATCCCCATCGTCGTGACGAGGATCGGATTCGCCATCGACGACATCGCGTTGCTGGCGAGCGTGTTCACGCCCTCCGGCAGGCTGTAGGCGATCAGCTCGTTGCGGGGGACCTGGTACTCGACCTCGGCCTCGTCACCGGATGAATTCGGAGCGGCGGCGGGGGCTGGGGGCGGCGGTTGGTCGGGCATGATTTTCAGGAATGGACCTCGGTCGCGGGCCCCGCACCCGGCTGATTCACCAGCCGCGCCAATCCCGAGAGCCAGCCGGCACTGTGCGGGATCCAGTCTTCATCGGTGAAGGAGTGCGGGCCATCGTTCGCGGCGCTCACCTCCACGTCGAAGCGGAACTGCACGCCGGTCGCGAACCCGTTGCAAACGACGCCGCGCGTGCCAAACCAAGTGCCCGCCGTCCGATTTCCGACGCGGTGAATCATGCTCACCGGCACCGCCACACCCTCCGGAACGTCGTCGCGGAAAATCGTGCAGCCCGTCTCGATAGCTTGTCGGGTCAGTCCAGCGTTCAGCCCCGCGACCCATTGCAGATTTCCATAGGCGATCTCGCGCAGAGCCGGTTCGTCGAGGAAGTCCGCCAGCTCGAAAGCCAGCGCGGCCGTCAGACCGTAGATGACATTCATGCCGTGCCACGGGCCGACGAAAAACAACGCGCCCTCGTCGCCGAAAACGCCCTGCGGTACGATAAGAAAGGGATTTCGCCGACATCCCGGAATCAGGTAGCCGTGGGTGAACCGGTGCAGCGTCTCGCGCCACGCCGAGGCGTCGGCGTGGTTCGGCCAGAGCCGTGACATCTCGATCAACGGCAGCACGTAATTGGGAAACGTGCCCCCGGCGTCGGTACCGAACGTCCCTTGGGAAATCGAATGCGTCCACGAGACCTCACTCCACGGTGCGGAATCGTATTCCCGAAAATGACCGTGCAACCCCGACTCCGCATCGTCCTCAAGGATCTGCCGCGCCATGATCGACCTCGCGGTGTCGCACGCCAGATCACGCGCGACCTCCCGACCGCCGCGCCACGTTTCGAGCGCTGCCCAGCAGAGCATCACGAGATCGCGAGTCGTCCATTCGTCCGCCGGGATCGGCGTGTCCGCCGCTAACCCCCTCTGGATTCGACTGAGTCCCGTTTCGCCGAGCGGCACCGCCTCCGTTGTCAGCCAACGCAGCGCGAGATCGGCGGCGGCGGCGTAGCGACGACGTGAGGATATCGCGGAGTCCGGGAGCAGGCGGGCGGCGCGGCGCAGGGCCACAACGGCCTTCGACGCGTCGTTGGGTAAAACGACTTTCTCGTTGTCGAGTGCGTCGTGCGACAGCGCACCATCGGGAAAACCGTGCGCTTTCGCCCGCTCCTGCGTGAGGACGAGGTAGTCGCAACCGGTCATCACCTGCGCCTCGATGCGCGACCGCACGTCCGGACCCAACCGGTCGCCGGCGAATTCGAGGACATCGGTCAACCCGATGATCATCGAACTCTGCGCGTTACTCTCCTGCCACATCGCGCCCGCGTCCATCCACCCGGACTTCGCCTTGGCCATCACCGCCCGCGGCTCGAGCATCTCCACCGCCATCGGGAAAAGCGCCTGATCCCACAGCGTCCCGCGCCCCACCAGCAACCCGTCCGCGGCTAGGACCGTCGCGTCATCCGCGACCACGCTCACCCGCCACGACCCCTCACCGACTGAACCGGCGGGAAACTCCGCCACCCACCAGTGCGTGCCCCAAATTTCGCCCCAGTCCTCCAAGGGTCGTTCGTGCGAGTCCTCCTCCAGTCCACATCCTCCGCCCCCCCGCCGGTCGAGGTCGAGCCGACAGACGGCGTCGGCGGCAATCGTCCCGCGGTCATCGGCGCGGACGATCACGCGAATCGGAAAATCGGGTTCGTAGCCGACCTGGGAGAAAAGCAGAGAACGCTGAATACCGGTCGCCATGAAAACAAAAAGTGGAAGCAGGACCCGGAGATGGTCCGATTTTATTCGGCGAGCGGGGTCACGATTTCGAAAGTTTCGCCGACCCGAATTTCATCGATGCTTCCGCTTCTCTGAAGCGCCCAACCGTAGGTGAGCGCCGCGAGGTCGAATTCGAGTTGAAATCGGTTTTTGCCATCCACTTCCATCGTGAACTCAGCGGTGTCCGCGGGGTCCGCATCGCCGGGCTCGGGATTGACGTAGATGGTCACGCGCCCCGTCGGCTCGTTGTCATCGCCCGCTGGAAAAACGATTTCGGCCACGAACAAATCGGCCTCGCCGGGATCGACGCTCGGCACGGCCTCGGTGGCGGGAATCACTTCAAACGGGCCCGGATTCACGTAAGCGCCGTATCCCAGCGCCGCCGCGTCGCTGCCCAGTGCCACGTTTTTGTAAAATGCACCCGGCTCCTCCTCCTTCGAGTGCGCCAACTCGAGCGCGAGCGTCGTCTTGTCGAGTTCGGAATCCCGCGAGACCAGGAAACTCACCCAGACCACGCCGCTGTTGAAGGCCTGATCCATCGAACGGTGGGCGGTGGAGACGTTCGAATCAACGGCCATCGCCCGCGCCCGACCGCCACTGGTCGCAAGCGTTTTCCCGTTTTTGAAATACCCCAGCGATTCGCCTTCTTCGACCATCCATTCCTCGCCGGACGAAATGTTCTCCGACTGGGTCCAGCCGTCGTTGTCCGAGAGTGCGCCCCCGGGATAATCGAAGCCTTCGTAAAACAGCGGATCGGCCACGGCTCCGAGTGAAGTGAAAGCCAGGACGATGCTGGCGGAGAGAAAAACTTTCATCATGGGGGCGGAACCGGTTTCGGACAAACGGGACACGCGCGAGGAAGCCCCGCACGCGTCCCAACGGGATGGATTATTCCACGACCTTCAGGCCCTCGATCTCGAGATCCCAAGGTTTGTTGCCCAACTCAGCGGAGGTGAGAAAGAGGACGTTGTCGATCACCGCGGCGGATTCCGGCGCGACCGGGTCCGCAGAATCACCAATCGCGGGGACGGGTTGATCGAGCGGCGTCGTCGCGCGGAAGGTCTTCGCCTCAGCCGGGTCGATCCCGGTCAGATCGAACTCATATTCGTATTTCTTCGACCAATCCGAAGAGAGCAACGCAACCCTGAGCTTCGGACCTTCGTCCTGCAGGGTCCCGAGCATCGTGACTTCCAGGTAGCGCTTGTCACTGACCTCGCCGATCTCGAAATCAACGTCCTTCACGATGGCCTGAATCGACCAGAAGTTATCGCCTCGAATCACGAGGGCGGTGTCCGACATTTCAAGGGCCGCCTTGTTGGCTCCGTTACCCGTGACTTCCAGAACGTTTCCGTCGGTGCCAAAATCGAGTTCCTCTGCGGCGTGAAGCAGAGTCGCGGATGCCAGAAGAGCGGTGAAAAGGGGAACAAGTTTCATCTGGAAATCCTGCCCGCTTCCGCCACCGATTGCACCCCGAACTTCATGCATTTGGATGCGCGCTAATGGGCGTTCCGCCTCATCACAGGGCGCGATTTTTTCGGATCAGTTCGATTCGCTGGTCGACGCTCGCTGCCGAGCGCAAGCCGTCGGCCGGAGTGTTGAAGGCGTAGTCGAGCAACTTCTCGACCGTCGTGGTGGCAACGTGCAGCCGCGTGTCCGACGATGCGTAGTAGATGTAGACATCGCCGTCTGCGCGGGCGATCCACCCATTACCGAAGACGACATTGGACACGTCGCCGACTCGCTCCGCCCCCCGCGGCGCGATGAAATATCCCTGGGGTTTGGCGATGACCCGCCAGGGCTCGTCCAGCGCGGTCACAAATACGTAGAGCACGTAGCGCAACCCCGCTGCGCAATTCCGCACCCCGTGCGCAAGGTGCAACCAGCCTTGCTCCGTTCGCAACGGAGCCGGGCCCTGGCCGTTCTTCGCTTCGGTGATGGTGTGGTAGACCCGAGCATCGACGATGCTCTCTTCACCAATCTCCGCCCCCTCCATCGTGTCACACACCGCCCAACCGATGCCCCCACCCTTGCCCGCTTCGATGAAGCTGTCCTGCGGTCGGGTGTAGAGACCGTATTTGCCGCCGACGAATTCCGGATGCAACACGACGTTGCGCTGTTGCGCGGAGCGGGATTTCAGATCAGGCAAGCGCTCCCAGTTACGAAGGTCCTTCGTTCGCGCGATGCCGCACTGCGCAATGGCGGCGGACGTATCGTGCACAGACGCCGCGGGATCCTTGCGCTCGGTGCAGAATAACCCGTAGATCCAGCCATCTTCGTGCCTCGTGAGCCGCATGTCGTAAACGTTCGTGTCGGGGTCAGCCGTCTCGGGCATCACCAGCGGCTCGTCCCAAAAACGAAAGCCGTCGACGCCGCTGGCGCTCTCCGCGATGGCGAAAAACGATTTACGGTCGCTGCCTTCGGCCCGCGCCACGACCACGCATTTCCCTTCCCACTCGATCGCCCCGGCGTTCATCACGCCATTGACTGCCAACCGTTCCAGCAGGTGCGGATTTGTCTCCGGATTCAGATCGAATCTCCAGTCAATGGGGAAATGTTCCGCCGTCAGGATGGGGAATTCGTAACGGTCGAAAATGCCGTTGAACCATCCGTCCGCGACGGGATTGGGACGCTCGATCAAAGCTTGATGATGGGTGCGCAGACGGTGGAGTTTTTGGTCGAAATTCATCAAAGCGAAGTGGAAATGGGGGCGCAGTCTGTAAGCCCGCGACCCGCCGGGGAAGCTCAATAGCGTGCAATTGGTTGCCGGGCGGCGCGAACGCAACGAATAGCACGCCCCCACCCTCGCCCCCTTGGTGCTCGTGAGACGACGTTCGCCAACATGAATAACGAGACGCTGCTCGCGGAGCCTGTCCTCACTCCATTGCGGGCGGACCGAGGTTGGCGGGCTCGCGAGGCTCCGCGTCCCGACGCCAGCGATCCGACGCGGATGATCACCATCTCGGCAGCGCGAACAACGCTGGGAATTCTCCCCGGCCTCGGTGCCCGCGCCGTCATCTGGACGCACAACGGCAGCCCGGACCTGCTCGACCCGACCCCGGCCAATAGCGTGAACCACCCGATCGGCTGGCCCGATCCAACGCCGCTCCTCGATTGCGATCCCGGTCGCGGCCACATCGTGTGGGTCGGCCCGCAATCGACGTGGTGGACCGATCAGGATCTTTATTCCGATCTGCGCGACTGCCGATCCGTCTGGCCACCGGATCCCATCCTGACTGCCGCGCCCCATTGCCTGGTCGAGCACGACGAAGCCCGCCTGGTGTTCGAAAGTCCCGCGTCGCCCTACACGGGCACCACTCTCAGGAAGACCTTCGAGATCCTCCCCGACCGGCGAGTCCGTTGTCACGCCCGGCTGACGAACACCCGCAACCATCCGGTCGCGCGCAATCTCTGGTTCAATTTCCGCGCTCCCGCGACTGGTCGCGAGTTCGTTCCCATCCGCGCCGCATCCCAGGTCCGCCTCGCCGATGGTGGGATCAGTCGATGTGCAGGCGGTTTTCATTCCGTCGAACTCCGTCCGGGCGAGACGCGGGCCAAAGCTTTCTTGAACCCCAGCGCCGGCCTCATCGCCAGCGAGGTCGGCGGCGGCCTGATCATCATCCGCTTCGACGTCACCCCGCCCGACCGCGTCCCGCCCGGCCACGCGCCGGTCGAAATCTTCCGCGGACGAACCCCCGGCGAACCCGACCTCCTCGAACTCGAACACCACGGCCCGCTCGTGGTCATCGCTCCCGGCCAGTCCATCGATCGCTCGGAGACGTGGGAATACCATCCCGACACCCGCATCGACGACCTCGCCGACGGTCTGCCCCTCCTCGCTTGATCGTACTGCCCGGTTCCGCAGACTCTCCACTTCATGCTCCCCATCAGACTCCCGATCTTTCTCGCCGCCGCCGCCCCGATCCTGTCGGCAATGGCTGGCCTCACCGTGACCGAAGTCGAGGGTCCGCCGACCGGAGATCTCGTCCGGATCAAGCAACCACTCCGCGACGAAACGGGTCCAACCAGTTTTCGATACTACGCCCCGCGCTCGGGCCCAGCCACCAAGACGGATCCCCTCGCGTTCGATCCCGATCCCACCCGGGACGACGCCGCGATCCAGGCGGACCCGGCGGAGGCCCACTATTTCTTCCGCGACCGCGATCTGGGTCAGACCTTCCGGACGGGGCCCGACGGCTTCCGGCTCGGTGCGATCACCGTGCGACTCCAGCCGGTCGACGTCGCGGAGGCCGATCCGACTGGCGGACCCGTGTCGGTGCAATTCTTCAAAGTCGACGGTGAGCCGAAGGTCAACGCCAATGGCACCGAGCCGGGCGAGGGAAACGCGAACCCCCGCTGGGACACGTTTGCCTTCTCCTGGCCGCAGGATCCGGCGGATCGCAACGTGCCGGACCGCCGACCGATCAAGGCGCTGACCGACGACTTTCTGGAGGGGGAAACCTACCGACCCTTCCACGTCGCGACGGGCGGAATCATCCCCGCCGGGTTGGAGACAAACGACTACCTGCGGTGGGAATTCACCGGCGACGATCAGATCCTGCTCGAGCCGAACACGCGCTACGCGTTTGTCTTTCTCTTCGACGAGCCCGCCGAACCGGGCGTGAATCGCAACATCCCGCTCTCGAACGTGAACGTCGTCCCCGGCGGGAAAATGACGGACCCATTTCCCGATGGCCACATGATCCGGCGGGAGGGCTCCTCGACCGTGTTCGACGAGGTGTTCATCGCGGACGAAAGCGATCCGGCGGACGTGGCAGCAGCGCGGCGATCGGCATCGTTTCCCACCCTCGCCGATGGCACGCCGGACCGCGAGGCCCGATTGGCGATTCCGCCCGGAACCCTCGGCTACCCGGACGTGGATGCTTGGCGCGATCTCTACTTTTTCATGGAATCCGAGGAGTGAAAAGTGACCGACCCCGATGAGCGTCACCGCGCGCCTGCAGCCGCTCACCCTCCAGACCTACCCCGTCGGCGAACCGGAACGGAACCCGCTGTTTTTCGAGAAGCGGGTTTACCAGGGCTCCTCGGGAAAGGTCTACCCCGTGCCGTTTATCGACAAGGTCTCGGACGAGCCGCGTCCGGTCACGTATCGTTCCGCGCTGCTGGAGAATGACTACGTCCGCCTCGTGATGCTCCCCGAGATCGGCGGGCGGATCTACCTCGGACAGGACAAGACCAACCACGACTACGACTTCTTTTACAGGAACGATGTGATCAAGCCCGCGCTGGTCGGGCTCGCCGGGCCGTGGATTTCCGGCGGCGTGGAATTCAATTGGCCGCAGCATCACCGCCCCAGCACGTTCATGCCGACGGACGTCGCGATCGAAGAGGAATCCGACGGCGCCCGCACGGTCTGGATGAGCGAGCACGACCCCATCAATCGCCTCAAGGGCCTGCACGGCATTCGACTCCGACCCGGCTCCTCCCTCATCGAGTTGCGGGCGCGACTTTTCAACCGCACCCCACTCACCCAGACCTTCCTCTGGTGGGCGAACGTTGCAGCGAGGGTGCATGACCGCTACCAATCCTTCTTCCCGCCCGATGTGAACTACGTCGCGGACCACGGAGTCCGCGGAATGTCCTCGTTCCCGAAGGCCACCAATCCCTACTACGGGGTGGATTACCAGAATCGCCCGGACGCGAACGACCTCGGCTGGTATCGCAACATTCCCGTGCCCACCAGCTACATGGTCTGCCAAACGAAGTTCGATTTTTTCGGCGGATACGACTTCGATGCGGGCGGCGGGTTCGTCCACGTGGCGGACCGCTTTATCGCCCCCGGGAAGAAGCAGTGGACCTGGGGAGATCACGAGTTCGGCTGGGCCTGGGATCGCGAACTGACCGACGTCAATGGCCCCTACGTCGAACTCATGGCCGGCGTCTACACCGACAACCAGCCCGACTTCGCTTATCTCGCCCCCTTCGAAACGAAGACCTTCTCGCAATACTGGTGGCCGATCCAGGGCATCGGCCCCGTCCAGCAGGCCAACAAAACGGCGGCCCTCCGCCTGGTGATCGCCCCGGAGAGCCGAAAAATCGAGCTCGGCCTCTGCGTCTCGGAACGCGTCACGCACGCCACGCTCACCGTGCGTTGCCGCAATGCGGTGCTTTTGGAAACCAGCATCACGCTCGATCCCGGCGAGTCGTGGTCCGACCGGACGCTGCGCTTCGACGGCGACAATGAAGCGCAATTGCACGTCACGCTCACCGCCTCCACCGGCGAAAACCTCCTGAGTTTCCGTCCGGTCGACCTGGCGAAATGCACCCGCGACCGGGAAGTGGCGGCGGAACCACCGGCCCCCGCGGACGTCCCAACCGCGGACGAGCTCTACCTCACCGGCGAGCACCTGGAGCAATATCGCCATCCCACCCGTGCGCCCGAACGATATTGGGAAGAAGCTCTCCGCCGCGACCCGGGAGATGCCCGCTCGAATCTCGCCCTCGGCCGACGCGCCTTGCGGGCCGGCCGTTTCGCCGAGGCTGGGACGTTCTTCCAAAATTCGATCGCCCGCCTCACCCGGAGACACCCCAACCCGGAGACGGGCGAGGCCCACTATTTCCTCGCCCTCACGCATTTCTACCAGGACCGGCCGGACGAAGCCTACGCGGCCCTGTCAAAGGCGACCTGGAACTTCGCGTGGCGCGGCGCGGCCCGTTACCTCCTGGCCTGCATTGACTCCCGGCGCGACGCCCTTGCCCCGGCCCAGGCTCATCTGCGCGAAGCCATGCTGGCCAACGGAGATCATTCCAAAGCCAAAGTCCTGCTCGCCGCGCTCCGGCGTCGCGAAGGTCATTCCGACTCCGCTGACCCGCTGCGCGAACTCCTGCGGACGGACCCGCTGGATCATTGGGCGCGCTACGAGTTGGTCCTTCGCGGCGAGCTGTCCGCGGCGGAATTTCTGGACGTCTGCCGGAACGATGCCCAGACCATCCTCGACCTCGCGTTCGACTATGCGGACGCCGGGATGTCAGCGGAAGCCGCCGACCTCCTCGAGCTTCACCTCGCCCACCCGGTCGCGACCGAAGTGGTGCCCAATCCGCTGTCGCGCTCCGCCTCGGTCCGCTACGCCCTCGCCTGGATCAAGCGGGACGATGACCTACTCTCCGACGCTCGCGAGCAGGCGTCGGAATACTTTTTCCCGTCGCGTCTGCACGAGCAGATCCTGCTCGAATGGGCGTTGAGTCGCCCAGGAAAAGACCCCGTGGCCGCCTACGGTCTCGGAAATTATCTGCACCACTTCGAGCGACACGAAGAGGCGATCGACTGCTGGCAACGCTCGGTGCGGGACGGGGCCGGGTTCGCCACCGTGCATCGGAATCTCGGCATCGCCGTCTGGAACGCCCGCCGCGATGGAGAGGCCGCCCGCGACCATTACCTCCGGGCGATCGACGCCGACCCCACCGACTCGCGCCTCGTCGTGGAATACGATCAACTCAGCGCGAAGCTGAACGCACCGATCTCCGAGCGTCTGCAGTTTTTACACGACCGCCGCGACCTGGCTCTAAGCCGCGACGACTGCGCCGTCGCCCTTGCGTCGCTCCATAACCTGTCGGACCAACCCGCCGAAGCGCTGCGGATTCTCACGTCCCGGCGCTTTCATCCCTGGGAGGGCGGCGAAGGCAGTGTCCTCCGGCAATTCACCACCGCCCACGTGCTCCTTGGTCGAAAAGCCTTGTCGGAGGCGGACGCCGCCGCCGCGCTCGAGCATTTCCAGAAAGCCATGTCGCCCCCGCCGAGCCTCGGCGAAGCCTACCACCTCCTCCAGGCCCGAGCGGACGTGAGCTATTGGATCGGGCGGGCCCTGTCGGCTCTCGGCAGGACTGAGGAAGCGAAACAGCACTTTATCCTGTCCGCGGAAGAGGCCGGCGATTTCTCGGAAATGGCGATCGTCGAGCACAGCCCGCTGACCTACTACCGGGCCCTGTCCCTGCGGGAATTGGGACGCGATTGCGAAGCGGCCTCGCTCCTCGAAAGCCTCCTCGCCTTCGCCGAAACCAGCCTGCAGCAACCCGCGAAAATCGATTACTTCGCCACCTCCCTGCCGAACCTCCTCGTTTTCGACGAGGACTTCCAGAGCCGCCGGGACGCGGAAAACAATCTCCTGATCGCCCTCGCCCGGCACGGCCTCGGCGAAAAATCAGCCGCCCGCACCGCACTGGCAAAGGCCCTCGCCTTCACCAACGCCGACCAACGAGCCACCGACCTCTCCCGCGAACTGGCCTAGCACACCTCGACTCACTCCCCGCCAGGCGATTTTCCGCACAGAAAGCCGAAGATGGCGGCGGCCGGGCCGATGTTCTGGTGCACGGTGAACTCACTGCCCATCGGAGAACAGCGGTTGTTCCACCACCGCTCGTTGCCCGGCCATTCGGCAACGGGGGGATGAACGAAATTCGCTCCCCAGTCCGCGTCCCACGGGCCCTTGCCGGGATCGCGTTCCTGGCGCCACGGGCTGTAGGGAATCAAGCCGGGTTGGTAGCGATCGAGCCCGTTATACCAGGCGTCCATGTGGAAAATGTGCGTCGGATGCCGCGGGCCGACTCCCGTGATCCAGGTCTGGTTGAGCGCGTTGGTTCCAAGAAAATAGTCGCACGTGGTGTAGAGACCCGCGAGATACCGGCGGGCCTTTTCCGGGTCACTGGTCTTGGTGAGCTTATAGCCCACCGCGCCATCCATCACCCATGGCGTCGTCTGCTGACCGACCAGCATGGGCATGAAAAAATTTCCGCCCCAACCGCAGGGCCCGTCGGGCGGGAGTCTCGATGACCACGTCATCCGCCGTGGCCAGGACCGCCGCCCGAATGCGCTCGTGCGCCGCGGCGTCCGGCTCTCCTTTGCCACCGCCGAGCGCGTAAAGCCACGGAGCGAAACGCTGATCGTCGTTCAGGACCGTCTTCGGGCCGACGTTCTTGGTGTCCTCGAGGAACCGGGCTTCGTAGCCGGTTTCGCCGGTCAATCGGAACAGCGCGGCCGCGGCGTAAGCCCGTGGAATTTTCAACTCGGGAAGATTGAGCGGCTTCTGCGTTTCATCTCCGGGCCGCGTATTCTTCTCGGCCCACGCGTAGGACTCGACGGCCTCCTTTTCCCAGTCCACCCCTTCCGGATCATCGACCCCGGCCAGCTCCAGAGCGCAGGCCAAATGAGCAGCCGTCCCGGCATAGCGATAGGTCGCCCAGGGATCCTCGCCAGCGACCACCCACTCGCGGTCCACGTCCTCCCACGAACCCTGCCCGACGGCGGGACCACCCGGCACCTGTTTCTCATCGCTTCCGAAGGCGTCACCCGCGACGCGCAGGCTGGCCCGTGGCAACCGTGTAGGTTTGCCCCGGCTTGAGGGGTGTCGGAAGTTCAAGGTAAATCCAATGACCTAGAACGTGGTCGGGCCGCTTGTTCTTGACCACGCCATCGACCATCCGGTCGACAAACCACGCGAACTCGATGCCTTTCGATTTACGACCCACACTCACCGGGTGCCGCGGCGACGAGTAGTCGGGGTCTCCTTCGCTGGCGACTTCATAAGTCGAAGTTTTGTCGGCCGCGACGGCGTCAAGCGGGTCGACAGTGACTTTGTCGTTGCTGCGAGGTTCGCCCCGCTTGTGATACTCGATGTCCCCATCCTCGAACCGCAAGAGGACGAATCGATCGGTCAGCGGCATCACCTCTTTCAGGTCGGAGCAGAGCCCGCTGGAAAACGAGAACAAGCCGAGAGCGAGCAGCAGGGGGAGGGAGCTACGATGGATCACGTCTTATGGTGCCATTCGCGGGGCATCCGCGAAGGCGCATCTACCGCAAAAGCATGCTTTTCGATGCGAAAAAGGCGGTCGGTCAGCTACCCCCACGAGAAATATCCCTTGATATAATCTTCGCCTGGGTGCGCGGCGTTGCGCATGGCTTCGCCGCATTGCTCGACCTTCCACTGGTGGCTGATCAGCAATCCAGATGACTTCCGGGATTGGAGACCGCCAGCGTCACCGCTTTTTCCACGAAGGGTGCCCAGTCCACCGTCTCGTTGCGATGATGACGGTGATCCGCGAAGACCACGACCCGGCCGCCCACCCGGCAGCATTCGACGGATTTCTGGATCATGTGGGCCGCCCCGGTGGCCTCGATGACCACGTCAAACGGCCGGGATGCCGCTGCCTCCGCGACGTCAGTGTGATTGGCATCGATCACGCTGGTGGCTCCCAGCTTCAGTGCGTGTTGGAGTTTACCCGGAACACGGTCGCAGACCACGAACTCGGCGCGTGCCGAGCGCTGGCCGATCTGCGTCAGGAGCTGTCCCATGTAGCCCGCTCCGAGCAGACAAACGCGGTCACCGGGCTTGATCTCAGCGCTGATGAAGCCATTCAACGCGCAGGCAGCCGGTTCCGATATCCAGTGGCACGCCTTTCCAGCAGCGGGCTCGTCCAATTTCACCGCCCAATCGGCGCGCACGTTGAATCGCTCGTCAAACCCGGGCGCCCAAAGCGTGGTGACGAAATCGCCCTCGCGCAGATCCCGAACGTCGCGCCCGACTTTATCGACATAACCCACACTCTCGTGGCCGAGGGAGAGCGCGGGAAATGCCGTGTCCAGGAGACCTTGAAACTTTTTGATTTCGACCTGGCAAATCCCACACCCGACCGTCTTCACCGTCACTTCGCCGGGGGCGGGGTCTGGGAGACTCGCGCAGGTCTCCGTCAGGACGGCGACCTCTTTCTCGGGGAATATTATTGATTTCAAATGGGAGGAGCTTCGAAAGAACGGCCGTTCAGCCTCGGACGCTGCGGCGACTTCCAAGCCTGGGCCTCTCGATCGATAGAAGCACAATGACCTCCGCCCGTGAACCGACGCCCAATGCACTTGGTTGCATCAAACCCGCGCAATGGTCCTACCGGGCCAACATACGCTCGTGTCTTCGCCGGTATTGAAGCGGGGCCACGCCAGCTGCCGCGCGGAACCGATCGTGAAAATAGCTCACGCTCTCGAAGCCACATTCCAGCGCGACCTCGAGCACCGACAGACGCGTCGTCTCCAGCAATCGCCGGGCCCGTCGGATCCGCTCTCCGTTCAACCAATCCGTCGGCGTCACCCCCAGCCTTTCCCGAAACGTCCGCGCCACGTGCTCGTGCGACCGCCCACACAAGCTTACCAACCGGGGCAGGCCCAGCCGGAGATTTTCGGCCTCGCCGGCGCGCGGCAACGCCGCGGCCAGCCAATCCGGGAGCCCCTCTCCCGCCACACCTTCGACCGTGGATCGTAGCAGTCGTCCGAGACCCAGAAGAAACCACAACGCGTCCGCTGGCTCTCTCCCGGACATCGCGCATCGCTCGACCAATCCCAGGAAGACTCCGCGCTGATCCGGCGTCAGGTCGATTCGACGCGGTCGGCGACCTGACCGCCAAATTTCGCGCAAAACGGGGGACCATTCCAATGCCGTCTCCGCCACGCGCGGCTCAAAGGCCGCGTTGACGAACGCCAGCGATCCGGTCGCCCGAGGTCGCAATCCGTGCCCGTGCTCCGGTCGGACGAAGTGCAGCTCCCCCACCCGCAGCTCCGCGTCACCGTCCGCGAAGGTCTGCCAACCTCGACCGCTCTCGACGTAGAAGCACTCGAAAAAATCGTGCTCGTGCACAACGCACTCCCCTCCTCCCACCATGTTCACCGAAGCGAGGTGAAGCGATTCCCCTTGGGGTGCGATCACCGACCACCGTAATTTTTCGATCGTCACATCAGCGCCAGACCGGGGCTTCGATGCGGAAGCGGATTTCACCACCGCCGTCCCTGCGCGAAAGGCACCGCGTCTCCCGTCTCGAGAAACCAGGTGAGGATCCGGTCCCTCATCTCGGAAATGGTGACGGCATAATCGGGATGATCGATCTGGTTCGTCAGTTCACCCGGATCGAGTTCGAGATCGTAGAATTCATCCCGCTCCAACAAGCGGCGGACGTATTTGAATCGCGCGGTTCGACACATCACCCCCTTGCCGTGTTCCGGCCCGTCGCCCACTTGCAGCGCCAGCCGCGGATAGTAGGGCGAGTGCTGGTCGGCGTCCCCTTCCGACTGCGCCTCACGAGTGTGCTGCTCGTCCGGAAGTCGCCCCCCTTCGCAGAAGACCGCGTCGCGCAACTCCGCCCGAGGGTTGGTCAGCGCCGCCCGCAGCGACCGGCCGAAATGCGTGTGTTCGACCGGCAGATCACAAAGATCTTCGATGGTCGCCGGGAGATCGATGAGTTCCACCAACCCATCGCGAATGCCCGGGCGGCATTCGACGCCAGCCGGAGGCTTCACGATCATCGGGACCCGGGTCACGCAGTCTTCGAAGGTATTTTGCGCCTTCTCGACGATGCCGTAATCCCCCGTGTAGTCCCCGTGATCGGAGAAAAAGAACGTGGCGGTCTCGTCGTAGAGCCCGACCTCCCGCAACGCGTCCAAAACCTGCCGAAACTGCTCGTCCACTCGGGCGCACATCCCAAGATAGACGGCCCTCAATTCACGCCACTGCTCCGGCGTCCACCGTTGGAGTCCCTGGTTCTTTTGGATGCCTGCGAGCATGGACGATTTACCTTCACCAGCGGGCAGGGGATCCGTGACCGCCTCCCGGTCGATGTCGGAACAAAACGGCTCCTCTACGCCATAAGGCGGGTGCGGATAGCTGATCGGAAGGTAAAGACAAAGCGGCTGACCGGCCCGCCCCGCGTCGCTGTCCGGATACGTTCGAATCCGCTCAATCGCCGCCAGAATGTGCGCCCAATCACCGTCCCGATAAACCCCGCTCGAAGGATCGTGCGAAAGGCGACCCAGAAAAAATGAATACGGCTCGGCGGCATCGGCCAGGAGCGAATGACTCGACGGCTGCTCGACCTCAGGCGCGCTCCGTTCGTCGCAATACGGATCAAGCGAATGCTCGGCCGAAATCAAATCGTTCTTTCCTGCCCAGAAAACGTAGTAACCCGATTCCTTCAACCGCCGCAGCAAACACGGCTCGCTGGGATCCAGAAGGTGATGCATCGTGCGATGCCCCCGAACGTGCGGATACCAACCGGTCATGAACGAGCATCGACTCGGCGTGCAGACGGGATTCTGGCAGAACGTATTCCGAAACGACACCGCCTCCTCGCGCACCAGGCGATCAAGCGTCGGCGTGACCGCAGCCGGGCAGCCAAGGTGGCCCAGGAAATCTCCCCGCCACTGGTCGGGGTTGAACAGAAGCAGGTGCGGTCGGGTCGGCATGGACCGAGATTCGCACCGCCGCCTCTAATGTCAACCGAGAGCATCTTTTTGTCATCTCAGAGGACGAAATATCAATTCAACCCAGTTACGGTCGTCGGCACCATGACCACCCAAACCACTCCCCGTCTGACTCCAGAACAAGTCGAACACTACCGCACCGAGGGCTACGTGCTCCCCGGAGTGAAAGTCTTCGAAGACGACAAATTCACCCGCCTCGTTGATCACTTCGATACCAAGCTCGCCGCGTGGCCTAAGGACGAACGCCCGGAGGCAATGGACACGCCCCATTTCAACGACCACGCCCTGCTCGAGTGGGCCCTCGCTCCGGAGGTCGTCGATCTCGTCGAGCCGCTCCTCGGCCCCGACATCATCCTCTTTTCCACCCACTTCATCTGCAAACCCAAGGGCGACGGACGCCGCGTGCCGTGGCACGAAGACAGCGCTTACTGGCGTCGTCTGCTCGAGCCCATGGAAGTCGCCACCGTCTGGCTCGCCATCGATCCGTCCAAGAAATTCAATGGCTGCATGAACGTCATCCCCCGCTCGCACAACACCGGTCGCATGGGGTTCTCTGACTACGAGGACGTGGACATCACCAAGAGCGTTTTCCCCACCGAGATCCTCGCCAGCCAGCGCAAGGACGAACTCGCCGTCCCGTGCGAACTCGATCCCAACGAGTGCTCGCTCCACGACGCCCGCACCCAGCACGGCAGCGCGCCGAACACCTCCGACGTCCGCCGCTGCGGCTGGACGATGCGCTTCATCCCCGCGACGTGCCGACTCAACCCGGAGTTTGCCGACGTGCAGCTCATGTATCAGGCTCGTGGCGGCAATCCGTTGAACCAAAAACTCGCCGACCCGACCCGCGACCATCCCGAGGTCATGCAGGCGCGGCGCGACAAAGGCATCAAAGCCCATTGAGTGCCCCGACCCCACCCCCGGGGCTCGTCATTTGCATCAACCTCTGGACGTTCACGGACCTCCCGTCCCGGGAGTGTCCCTGGACGCTCGACGAGCAACTGGCCCGCGTCGCCGACGCCGGATTCGATGCCGTCAGTTGCGCGGTTGGAGACCCCGCACTCCCCCGACTTCTGGATCAACACGGCCTCCGTTTTGGCGGAGCCTTCGACGCCTCCGAAGTCGAGCAATTCGCCCCCGCCATCCGCGCGAACCTCGCGATCGGCGACGGACCGATGAACTGCCAGCTCGCCAACCACGACACCCCCACCGACGAAGCGGTCCGGCTCACGGTCTCCCTCATGGAAGAGGCCGACCGCCAGGAAGCCTACGTTCACCTCGAAACCCACCGCAACACCTGCACGGAGACCCCGGAGAAGACCACCGCCATCATCGAAGGCGTCCGCAAGGCGACCGGACGTCAGCCGCTCATAAATTTCGATTTCTCCCATCCCGCCATCGTCAAACACCTCGCACCCGACGAGTTCGCGACGCGTCTTTTCGACGACATCCCGCCTTTTCAACAGAGCCGCCTCTGGCACGTCCGCCCCTTCAACGGCAGCCACTGTCAGGTCCCCGTCACGGACGGGCGTGGCGGGTTCTCGTCCGCCTACCGCGACGTCCAGCCCTTCATCCGCACTGGACTCCGCCACTGGCTCGCCGGTCCCCGTCCCGGCAACGAACTCTGGGTCGTCCCCGAGCTGGGACCCGTCGGCGAATACGGCCTCGACTGTTTCCCCAACGTCTGGGAAGACGCCATCGTCCTCGGCGACGACATCCGCCACCTCTGGACTGGTCTCCTCGCCGAAGCTTCCCAACCACTGCGCCGGACTTAATTTCCGTAGCCGCGCAAAAACATCCGCGTCGCTTCACGTGCTGCTGAAGCGATCTCTGCCTTCGTCACTCGCTTTCTCACCCCCAGAAAGACCGGCCAGAACCCTCCGCATTTGCACAGCTCCACGAACTGAAGCGCCGCCAGGTCCGGATCGCCGATCCGCAGTCCCTCCATCGACTGCAGGCGAGCGCCCAACAATTTCGCGCCAAGCTCCGGCCCCGCCTTGTAAAAGGCTCGGCCGACTTCCGGCTTGCGCGACGATTCCGCGATCGCGATGCGGTAGATCCGTTGACAAAAGGGCGTCAGCAGGAATTTGAGGTAGTCTCTCGCCAACTCCTCCAATTGCTCCTCCAGCGTCCCGCTTCCAACCTTCACGGCCGCCGTGCGCCGCGACATTTCCTGGCACTCCAGCTCGATCACCGCCTCGAACAACGCCGTCTTGTCGGAGAAATGCCGATACACCGTCGCTTTGGAAACCCGCGCATTTCTCACGATCTCATCCGTGCTCGCTCCCTCGAATCCCGAAGCCAGGAAAACCTCCCTCGCCGCACTCAGGATCGTCCGCGCTTTCTTCGAAAAGCGGGAGTCGGAATCGGTCGAATCACTCAAAGCCACGCGAAACGCTAATCGTGACCATCTCGATTGACAAGGCGGCAACCCGTTCCTAACGTCACCAAACGAAACGAAACCGTTTCGTTTTATTACCCGTTCCGTCTTCCAAAGCTGAAAACGAAAGCCAGGACGCAAACCCGATACCCGGACTGATTCATCATGCCTTCAATTCGTCATTCAGTTCCGTCCCTCGCGCTCGGAGGAGTCGCTCTTTTCGTCGGTTGCGGTCCCCACGCCGAGCCACCTCCGCCGGCCCCGCGCCCCATCGCCTGGACCGAGGTCGAGCGGCTCCCAGCCACGCTCGCAGTCCGGCTTCCTGCCACCGTTCGCGCCGTCCAACGCGCACCACTCGCCTTCGAAGTCGGTGGTCGCGTTGCCTCGGTGGCCAAGGAAATCGGAGAACGCTTCGAAGCCGGAGAAGTCCTCGCAAGCCTCGATGATCGCACCTACCGCCTCTCCGTTGCCCAGCGGCGCGCCAGCCTCATCGAGGCCCGCGCCGCGGCCGACGAAGCGTCCGAAAATTTCCGCCGCGCCAGCCAGCTCGTCGAATCTGGCGTCTTCTCCCGCCAGGAATTCGACGCCGCCCAGCAAACGGCCAATTCCTCCGCCAGCCGCGTGGCCCAAGCCGAAGCCGCCGTTGCCCTCGCGGAAAAAGACCTTGCCGACACCGAACTCCACGCCCCCTACGCCGGCGAAGTCTCCGAGCGCCTCGTTCAGCCCGCGCAACAGGTCACCCCCGGCGATCCCGTCTACGAGATTCAAGGCCACGCCGCCGGCATCGAGGCCATCTTCTCCGTCCCCGAGCGCATCGGTCGCAAGCTTCCGATTGGATCCTCCCACGCCGTGACGTTCCCAGCTCGCCCCGACCTCACCCTTGCCGGTCGCGTGACCGAGATCAGTTCCCGCACGTCCGATGGCAACGCCATCCCCGCGAAGCTCCACCTCGTCGACCCTCCCGCCGATCTCCGCCCCGGGATGACCGCCGAAGTCTCCCTGGCCGTCCCCACCGACGAATCGGCCAGTCCCGGCTCCGTTCAGATCCCGCTCACCGCCTTTCGATCCGGTTCCCGCGACACGATGGAATCCTTCGTTTTTGATCCGACTGCAAAAACTCTCACTCTCCGCGAGGTCGAGATCGCCGAGATGAACGAAGATCACGCCATCGTCAGCAACGGCCTCGTCCCGGGCGACGTGATTGCGACGAAGGGACTCCCATTTCTCAGCGACGGCCAGGCGGTGGAACTGCTTGGGGAAGGAATCGACCGCTACAACCCGTAGGTCCAAGTCCCACGCTCGGAATGAACCTAACCCTCCTCGCCTTCCGCTATCAGCGGCTCACCCTCATGATCGTTGGCGCGCTCATGGTGCTCGGCGGCGTCAGCTACTTCAGTCTTCCGGCGACCGAAGATCCGCAGCTCACCATCCGCGAGGCGATCATCACGACAGCCTACCCGGGCATGTCCCCCGAGCGCGTCGAGCGCCTCATCACCAAGCCGTTGGAGGAAGCCATCGTTCAAGTGCCCGAGATTGAAGAAGTCCGATCCGTTTCTCAGGCCGGTCTATCCATCATCTATCCCAAGGTTTACGACAAATATTTCGACCTTGATCGCATTTTCACAGATCTCCGCGACCGCGTCCGCGACGCCACGCCCAACCTTCCCGAAGGCACCTCCCCTCCCCTCGTCAACGATGACTTTGGTGACGTCGCGGTCGTCACCGCCGCCCTCACAGCTCCCGATTTCGAAACCGCCACCTTGGTCGACATTGCCAACCACGTCCGCGACCAACTCTACGCCATCCCCGGCACCAAACGAGTCGACGTTCTCGGAATTCAGGAGGAACGCATTTACGTCGAAGTCTCCAACGCCCGCCTCGCCGGCCTCGGTCTCACCGTCGATCAACTCGCCGGCATCCTCGCCGATCAGAACATCATCAGCTCGGGAGGTGAGATCGACTCCGGCGGTCGCAGCTTCGTTGTCGAGCCAACCGGCAACTTCGAAGACATCGCTCAAATCCGTCAGCTCCCGATCCCGCTCCCCGAGAATGCCGGCACGATCCGCCTCGGTGATGTCGCCGAAGTCAATCGCGGCACCATCGATCCCCCCGAGCGCAAAGCCTACTTCAACGGCGAACCCGCCATCATTTTTTCCATCGCCATGGATCGAGGCCGCAGCGTCCTCGACTACGGAGTCATCGTCAAAAAGCGCCTTCACGAACTCGAAGCCACCCTGCCCGTCGGCTTTCAAATCGGAATCGCCACCTACCAGGCTGAACAAGTCGCCAATGCCGTCTACGGCGTTTCCATCAACGTCCTCCAGACCCTCTTCATCGTCCTTGCCGTCGTCGTCCTTTTCCTCGGTCTGCGGACCGGCCTCATCGTCGGCACCATCGTCCCCGCCGTCATGCTGATCACCCTCGCGATCATGGCCTTCACCGGCATGACGCTCGAGCGCATGAGCCTGGCCACTCTCGTTATCGCGCTCGGCCTCCTCGTCGACAACGGCATCGTCGTCGCCGAAGACTTCAAGCGCCGCCTCGAGGAAGGCGCCGACCGCGACGAAGCCCTCCGACTCGTCGGAAAGGAGCTTCACCGTCCCGCTTCTGACGTCCTCCCTCACGACCATCCTCGTCTTCCTCCCTCTCATGCTCGCCCAGCACTCCGCCGGCGAATACACGCGCTCCATCTCCCTCGTCATCCTCATCTCGCTGCTGACCTCCTGGCTGCTGGCCATGACCGTCACCCCGCTTCTCTGCCACCACTTCATCCGCGTCGAAGCCACCCAAAGCGACAACCCCGCCTCGGCCCGCGACAACTTCATGAAGCGCATCTTCCATTGGATGGATACGCGCTACGAAAGCATCCTCCGCGGCGTTCTCGCGCACCGCGGCGTTTTTCTTTGCCTCATGGCCGCGCTCCTTTTCTCCGCCGTCGCGGGCATCGCGTTCGTGCCGAAGAAATTCTTTCCCGACTCCGACCGCGCCCAGATTACCGCCACCATCGACCTGCCTGCCGGTGTCTCCAGTCGAGTGACCGACGACGCCGTCCGTCGTATTTTCGAAGCCCTCGACGACAAAGACCGCTTCCCCCACATCGGCAGTGTCTCTGGTTACGTGGGGTTCGGCGGCCCGCGTTTTGTTCTTTCGCTCACTCCCATCGACCCGGCGCCAAACAAGGCCTTCTTCGTCTTCAACGTCGACTCGCCCCGGCACCTCGACGCAACCGAAGCCACTCTTCGCGAGATTTTCCTCGCGAACTTCCCCGATCTCCAAGCCCGGCCCGCCAAGATGTTCCTCGGACCCAGCGATTCGACAAAGCTCCAGTACCAGCTGCGCGGCCCCGATGCCGACTTTCTCTTCGAACAAGCCACTCGGCTCGAAGCCATCTTCGCCGCAATCCCCGGTGCCATCGACATCCGCCACGATTGGGAAAATCGAGTCCCAAAGATCAACGTCGAAGTCGACCAGACCAGCGCCCGCCGCGTGGGCATCACCTCGGCCGACGTGAGCGCCTCGCTCGACCAATATTTTTCCGGCCGCGTCATCTCTGAGTTCCGCGAAGGCGACTCCACCTTCCCCATCATTGCTCGCGCCGAGGAAGCCGAACGCTTCAACCTCGACCGCCTCAAGACCCTCAACATCTACCCGCAGCGCAGCGCCGATCCGGTTCCGCTCATGCAGATCGCCGACTTCCGCATCGAAAATGAATTCGCCCGTATCGCCCGTCGGGACCTGAGTCGGGCCATCACCGTCGAAGCCCGCAACACCACTCTCTCAGCCGAAGACATGGACGGACTCGTTTCGGAGGAAATCGCCGCCTTCCGCCAAGCGCTCCCACCCGGTTACGAACTTGTCTCCGAAGGCGTGATCAAGGAATCCGCCGAAGGCCAGGCGGCTCTCACGAAGAACGTCCCCCTGCTTTGCCATCATCACCGTTCTCCTCGTCGGCCAGTTTAATTCCTTCAAGCGTACCGCCATCATTCTCATCACTCTTCCGCTCATCCTCATCGGCGCCGTGGCTCGGCTCTACCTCTTCCGCGAAAACTTCGGCTTCATGATCATCCTCGGCCTCTATGCACTCATGGGCATCCTCATGAACAACGCCATTGTCCTCATTGATCGCATCGACATCGAGCGCAGCGAAGCCAGCCAAAGCGACCTCGAAGCCATCGTGAGCGCCTGCGTCCGCCGACTCAAACCGATCGTGATGACCACGCTTACCACCGTGGTTCGGCCTCTCACCGCTCATCATTACCGGCGACGCCCTCTTCGCCGGGATGTCCGCCGCGATCGGCATTGGCCTCTTCGTCGGAACCGTCCTCACCCTCGGCGTCGTCCCCGTGCTCTTCAGCCTCTTTTTCGGAATCTCACCATCCGAAAAGAAATCTCAACTCCCCTCCCCCAGCCAGCAACTCGTCCTGAACTGAAGAAAGCGGATGCACCGCCAACCAGCGGAGAGCTTGACCGATCTCACGAGACAGACGAGAACGCCCGCTAAAAACCGCCAGCCGCCCGATGACCACCGCCAACCACCAACCCTTCAATCAACTCGTCTCAGTCGAACTTCCAGCGGAAGATTCGGGCGGGCTGGTCGTCACCTGTGCCGACACCGGTGCCCGCCTGGTGCTCTCGCCACCAACTTTCGAAATCGACGGCAACATCATTGCCGGAGTCGTCACCGATTGGAGCGGAGAATCGCCAGCCGCCACGGCCGGCACCGCTCTCGAGACCATCTTCCGCGGTCCCCTCCTTGCTCTTCCCGACGTCGAGCTACTGATCCGTATCCGGCTCTCTCCGGAAAGCCCCGTCATCCGCTTCGCCTACGAACTCCGCGCCACCGCGCCCCACCGCCTCACCCGCACGTCCGGCCGAGACCGGATCAACCACCTCGGTTTCGACACGACCAACTGGACCGACCGGACCGAGATCCGACTCTCCGGCTTCTCCGAACTCTTCCACAGTTTCATGCCGGCGGAGATCGCCCTCCGTGACGAAACGTTCGCCGCCGAGTCACGCGTCTTCGGTCCCCTGCTCGTTGGACGCGCCGCCGACACGTCCTGGCTCGTCGGCTACGAGCACGGCTCGACCTATCCCGACGCCTTCCTCGCTTTCGACTGTCAACCCAGTGGCCGCTGCGAGCTGACGGCCGTGAAGGGCCACCATCGCGACAACCAACCGCTCGACCGCGAGACTTTCCGATCGGCCTGGTTCCAAGTTGCCGCCGTCGCCGGGACACCCGACGACCTCGCTCACCGCTACCGCGATTCGTTCGCGCGGACCTCGCGGATTTCACCGCCTCGCGCGAGCCGTGGATTTTCTACAACACCTGGAACCACCAGGAGAGAAACCGCAACCTCCGCTCGCTCCCCTACCTTGCCGAGATGACCGAGTCCCGGATGCTCGCCGAGATCGACGCCGCCGCCGAGATCGGCATTGAGGTGTTCGTCATCGACACCGGGTGGTACGCTCGCACCGGCGACTGGGAGGTTGACGCGTCCGTTTTCCCGCCGGGCTCGACCCGATCCGCGAGCGCCTCACCGCTCACGGAATGCGCCTCGGCTTTCGTTCAATCCCACCACCGCCGCTCTCACCAGCCGCATCCGCCGCGACTACGAGGACTGCGTGCAGACGCTGGACGGCGTCGCCCGCCCCCGCCCCGATCTGGGAGACCGAGGCCAGTCAGCCGATGTGCCTTGTCTCGCGATACGGCGACGCCTTTGCCGACGAGCTCATCCGCCTCGTCCGCGAGGTCGGCGTCACCTACTTCAAATGGGACGCCGTCGACCAATACGGCTGCGACGACCCCGGTCACGACCACGGTGGCCCCGACGACACGCCCCGCACCCGGGCCGATCTCTATGCCTTCGAACAGGTCCGCGCGATGGCGCGCATCGCCCGCCGGGTGTCCGAAGTCTGCCCCGAGGCCATCGTCGATTTCGACGTCACCGAATCCCACGCTGCTTCGGCCTCACCTGGCTCACCTGCGGGCAAATATTTCCTCGTCAACAACGGGCCTTACTTCCGCAATTTCGACTTCGCCGAGCCGCCGACCGGGAACGACAACGTCTTCTTTTTTCCCGGTCCCGCCCGCGGTTCGATCTGCCGCGCCCCGCTCACCTTCGACCGCTGGATCCCGTCCACGCTGCTCCTCACCCACCATCTCCCCGACGATCCCGCCGCGGATCAGTCGATCGCTCTCGGCTCCCTCATCCTCGGCTCAAACGGCCTCTGGGGAGACCTGCCCGCGATCTCGCCCGAGGGCCGCTCCCGCTTTCGACGCTGGCTCGACCTCTACAAGCAAGTCCGCCACGACCTCGCCGCGACCCCGCTGCAACGGACCGGCGAACCGGGTGCCAGTCCGGAGATTTACGAAAAAATCCATCCCGACTCCGCGCGCGGAGTCGTCGTGATCTTCGCCAATGACGCCGCCCATCCGCCGAACGGAGACGCCGCCGTCCAACATCGCCACATCACCACCGCCATCCCGGCGGACGCGGGCATGGCGATGACGCCCGGGACCACCGCCCGCCGCCTGGCCGATGGCCGCGTCGAGATCACCGCGCTCTTCCACGAGCCATCGGCAGCCATCGTCTTCTTCGGCGTGCGGGACGTCGATTGACGGAAAACTCGGGCTTCCGCCCGACGCGGGAGCGCCCGGGCCAACGCCACTCACCGCGCCGCGACCCGCCGCGGACGAACGCGGCGCAGCGAATCGCCCGGCACCCATTCGCCCTCCAGCATCACGGTCTTCCCCCAGGCTGGAATGCCGGTCTCGTTCCGCTGCAGATGCGCGGTCAGGAGGTCGA
>CAWHTR010000004.1:0-178259 GCA_963832325.1 uncultured Verrucomicrobiae bacterium
GGACCATTTGCAGGTATTAGATACGCTAATGTAGGAGAGGGTTCAATGGAGGAAAGTGGATGGCGGAGGGTTTCCGCTCAGCATTTCCGACTCAAGGCGGGGAGCGCCGTTGGCGGGGAAAGTCGGTGGCGTTGTGGCCTCACCCGAGCCGCCGGGCGATTTCGGAAGGAATGTCGGTTTTCTGCTCTTCGGCTTGGAATCCGGTGGTAGTGCCCTGCTCGTCCTGAATCGGGGTGACGTGAATCTTCACCCAGTAGGGAGTTCCATCCTTGTGGTAGTTGAGCATTTCGGTGCGATGCTCGCGGCCTTCGGCGATGGCGGATCGGAGGGCTTCGACGC
This sequence comes from uncultured Verrucomicrobiae bacterium, assembly GCA_963832325.1. Classification (GTDB taxonomy): domain Bacteria; phylum Verrucomicrobiota; class Verrucomicrobiia; order Chthoniobacterales; family JAATET01; genus CAVVKW01. The sequence goes on from CAWHTR010000004.1 coordinate 340, forward strand.
TAGCGAGGTCGGTGTCCTTGCCTTGGAGCAGGTGGCCCGGCTTGCGTCCGGCGATTTCGCTGAAGGTGTAACCGCAGAGACCGGTGAAGGCCGAGTTGATGCCGACGACGTGCCCGCAGGTGTCGGTCCAAACGCGCGGGGCGACCAGATCCACGAGATCGAGGATCCGAAGTTTGAGACTCTCCGGTGGGAGTTCGATCTTCGTCGTCGAGGAACTGAGGTTGGTGAGGGTCTCGTTGAGATCGGCGACCGCGTGAGCGAGGTCCGGATCCTGAGCGAGTTCTGCTTCGAAAACACGGGACTGCGGGGGGTCGAGAAGACCCAGGACGTGGAGACAGACGTTTTCTTCCTTTTGATTTTCGAGCATCAGCGTGCAATGGATACCATTCATTTTTACGATTAACAAGTGAGCGCAGAGGAACCGATCGACGACCGCAGCATTGAAATTCGGACTTATTTTGTCCGGGGAAGAAACGCCCTCGTGGCTCGGGGGGAATTCTCCCAGATCTACGTCGACTATTACCTTCACTTGGCTGATTACGCCCAGACGGTTGATCCCGACGCAGCGGAATACGTAAAAAACGCACTCACGGCGATTACGTTGCACGCCGCTTCGCGTCCGCGGGCGGATCGCGTGGCTTGGACGGTGAATTTCCAATCGCCGTTGCTGAACGTCTTTGCGGCGGCGGACAACCCGGCCGGGACGGTGGTGGCGACCGTGTTTACGAAGGACGTGAAGAAGGCGCCGACGGGGCTATTTTACGCGGACGTGATTCCCGGGCGGGGTGATTTCCGGCGGAGCGTGGTGGATTTTGAGGGCGGTGAGTTTTTCGCGGCAGCGGAGCGGTATTACGAACACAGCGAGCAGCGGCCGGCGCGGTTCTTTCACCATTCGGACGATGATTTCGTGCTCGTGGGCGCGCAGCCGGATTGTGATCTCGAGTGGTTGGCGGGGCTGACGCCGGAGGCGATTCGGCGGTTGGATGAAGAAGAGGAGATGAGTTTGCTGGAGCAGCGGCATTTCCGATTCGAATGCGGATGCAATCAGGATCGGATGATGCGGGCGCTGCTGCCCGTGTTTGAGCGGGATGCCAACGATCTTTTTGGCGAAGAAGAGGTCATCCGAATGGGATGTCCGCGCTGCGGGGCGAAACACGCCATCACGCGGGAAGGGATGGAGGCATTTGCCGGAGCGGAGGCTTGAGTTGGATGTCTTCTCAGCGTGGCGGGAGAGCGAGTTCGAGGACGAGGGGGTTGTGATCTGATCCCATGGCCGGACCGGTGGTCCGGCGGATGACGGCGATGCCCGGAGAGATCACGGCTTGGTCGATCGGGATCGTGAAAAGCGGGTTGGCCCGCATCCAGGTGGTTGGAATGCCGTGGCCGACCGCGGTGTCGCGGAGGCCGCTGGTGCGAAGGAGGTGGTCGAAGCGGGGGGAGAATTGCGAGAGGTTGAAGTCGCCCGCAACGATGAGCGGGTGAGGGGGCGCCGGGTTGGGGAATGCTGGGAGGAGGGCGGCGAGCATTTCGTCTCGAGAGGCGGACGAAAGTGCACTGGTCGGAGGGTCGGGGTGGGTGCCGATTATTTCGACGGATTGGGAGGAGAATTGCACGAGAGCGTGGACAACCGGGCGACCGAAGTGGTCGGAAGCATTGGGTGATCGGTCTTCGAATGGGTATTTGCTGAGGAAGGCCATTCCGAAATCGTCGCGGCGGGGATTCTCGTAGCGAAAGGGATAGAGGGCGTGGAGTGGTCCAAGGCCGACGATCCAAGCTGGGCTGACTTCGAGGAGAATGACGAGATCCGCGCTCTCCCGAAGGAGGAATTCAGTGACATCGGTGTGGCGGGGATTCGCAGAGTTGACGTTGAAGGCGATCAGCTTGAGCGGGATCGCACCGGGAGGGAGCGCAACGTCGAACGGACGGTAATATTTAAGCAGAGTCGACGCGAGGAAGACGGCGGCTGCAGCGCAAAGGAGACTGGTCTTCCAGCGGCGGGCGATCACGAAGATGATGGCAGCTGCGGCGAAGGCGGCTAAATATTGAAGCCGGAAGTGACTGAAGAGGTCGAGGATCCAATGATGGGCACCGAGACAGCCGATGACAAAGCCGGACGCACTGAAGATCGCCGCGATCTCAGCGAGGTGGACGGATAGGGTGGCGGCCTTTCGGTGGATGAGCGCCATGGGCTGACTCGGGTTCTCGGGGGAGTCCCGGTGCGGCCAAATCAGCGATCAGCTGAAGAGGGCCGTGAGGACGGCTTGGGTGTCGCTGAGATCTTCGAAGAGGTGGTCGGGATGGTGGGCTGCCAGTTCGGCCTGGCTGTAGTTGCCGGTGGCAATCGCGACGGTTCTGGCACCGATGGCGTTGCCGCATTCGATGTCGCGCGGGGTGTCGCCGATGACGTAGATGCGTTCGGGTGGAAAGTCCTCGCCGCTCGTTTCCCGGGCGCGGGTGCGGGCGAAGTTTCCGAGTTGATTGCGGTCGTGGCTATCGTCGGCGTAGGCACCGAACTCGAAATAATCCCAGACTCCGTAGTGACCAAGTTTGATCTTCGCTCCGGCGGCGAGGTTACCGGTGAGGAGGGCGAGGACGCAGTCGTCGCGATCGCGGAGGGTGTCGAGAAGCTGAACGATTCCGGGTAGGACGCGACCGGCGTGGTTCGGGAGGCGCTCCGTCAGGTTATGGAGGTAGCCGTCGAGCAGGGACGCGATGTTCTCCGGCGTGGCTTCGATGCCGTGTTTCGCGAGGAGTTGATGCGAGATCGCGGAGTCGGTGTTGCCCGCGATGGTGACACCTTCGAGGTCTTCCTCCTTGCCGAAACGATCTCGAACCGCGTCGCGGAGAGCGTTTTCGCCAGCTCCGCCCGAGGTGATGAGAGTGCCGTCGATGTCGAAGAGGAAAAGCCTCCGGCCGGGGCTAGGAGTCATCGTCCTCGTTGTCGTCGTTTGACTCGTTGTCGATTTCTTCTTCCTCGTCTTCGAGGTCGTCGGCGACGGTCGAGAATTTACGGACGCGTTTGTTGGCGGGGAGTGGACTCAAGGTCATGCCGATGGCGCGACCGGTGAGTTTGGGCTCCATGTCGACGTGGGCCATGGTGGCGAGATCGGCTTTGATCCGCTGCATGACGGCGTGGCCATTTTCCTGGTGGGCCATTTCGCGCCCGCGGAATTGCAGTCCGACCTTGAGCTTGCTGCCCTTGTCGAGGAACTGCTCGGCGCGGCGGATCTTGGTGATGTAATCGTGCTCGTCGATGTTGGCGCGGAATTTGACTTCCTTGACCTTGTTGACCGCCTGCTTTTTGTCCTTCTCGTGTTTGGCGATCTCGTAGCGGAATTTGCCGTAGTCGACGATGCGGCAGACGGGTGGATCGGCCTTGGCGGTGACTTCGACGAGGTCGAGGCCGTAGGCTTTGGCTTTGCGGATGGCATCCTCGGTCTTGAGAATGCCGAGTTGCTCGCCGGTGGCGGCTAGAATGACGCGCACTTCGCGGGCGCGGATGCGTTCGTTAACACGATGATCCCACCGTGGAACGATGGGACGACGACCTCTTTTTGGTTTAATAGGACCTCCTGTGGGTTGGTGATTGGTTCGCCGTGGATTCGGTCGGACCGGGTTGTGAAAGCCTGACGATCATGACCGCGAGTGGGCCGTGGGTCGGGAAGGAACGGAAATGCGAACTGACGTCACGAGTGCGAGCCGGGGCATTGGGGGGTTCCGAGTTTCAATCTGTCGCGATGATTCAATGCGTAAAGGGTGACCCGAACGGTGCGGGCGAATGGAAGTGGTAAGGAAGGAGCGCGGGAGGCGCAAGCCGTTTTTTAATGATCGCTCGCGGTTGGGGGTGTGGTCGGGTGTGAAATGCTCGGGCGTTCCATTTCAAATCGCTCGTGGGTGCGGCAGTACCAGCTGGGACTGGCCATGCGGCCGACGGGATGAAACTTCTCGCTAAGAATGCGGAGCGTGACGGGATCGATGAGTTCGTCGCGGACGTGGACGCGGTGAACGAGGCCGATAATGAGGCGGTTGTCGCCAATCTGGAGCGTGCCCCATTCGGTGCATTCGAGCGCGGCGGGGGCGGCGGCGATGCGGGGTGGGGTGACGAGGGTGGACGGGGCGGTGGCGAGGCCGGTGGCGGCGAGTTCATTGGTGCCGGGCGGGAGGTCGGCGGCGGTGGCATTCATGGCTTCGGCGAGTTCTTCGTCGACGAGGTTGACGACGAACTCGTGGGTGGCCCGGATGTTGGCAGCCGTGTCCTTGGGGACGCCGGGGGCGCGGTCGCCGGGGCAGAATCCGACAATTGGCGGGTTGGCTCCCAGAACGTTGAAAAAGCTGAACGGGGCGGCGTTGATCTGACCATTGGGAGAGACTGACGTGACCCACGCGATGGGGCGGGGGGTGACGAGTGAGGCCAGGATGGAATAGGCGCGGTCGGCGTGTTCGTGATCGAGATCGAGCAACATGGGTGGGGCGGGTGAGCGTTTAGAGTTGAGTGTTGGAGGGCTGGATGGTGAGTGGAGGTCGAATGGGGAATGCGAAGATTGGGTTGGTGACCTGCACCGCGATCGTGGTGGCCAACATGATCGGAACCGGAGTTTTTACGAGTCTGGGATTTCAGGTCGGACCGCTGCCTTCGGGGTTTGCGATTCTGGTGGTGTGGGGACTGGGGGCGCTCTTTGCGTTGAGCGGTGCGCTTTGCTACGCGGAGTTGGCGGCGGCATTGCCGCGGTCGGGCGGGGAGTACAATTTTTTGACACGAATTTATCACCCGGCGGTGGGATTCATGGCGGGGATGGTGTCGGCGACGGTCGGCTTCGCGGCACCGGTGGCGTTGGCGTCGATGGCGTTCGGGGGCTACGCGCACAATCTCGCGCCGGGGGTGCCGGTCTGGCTGATGTCGGGCGGGATCGCCACCATCGTGGCGGGCGTTCACGTGATCTCGATTCGGTCGAGCGGGGCGTTTCAGGTCGTTTTCACGTCGTTGAAGGTCGCGTTGATTTTGGCTCTCGTCGGGGCCGGGTTTATCGTTGGTCCCTCGGTTGAGGTGTCGTTTCTGCCGGCGGCCGGGGATAGTCGGCTGATTGCGAGCGCGCCGTTCGCGGTGGCCTTGATGTACGTGATGTACGCGTATTCGGGATGGAATGCGTCGACCTACATCATCGGCGAAGTGAAGGATCCGGCGCGGAACGTGCCCTGGTCCCTGATTTTGGGAACAATGATCGTCGGGGTGTTTTACGTGCTGCTGAACGCGGTGTTTTTAAAGACGGTGCCGATGGGGGAACTCGAGGGGCGCCTGGACGTCGCGAATCTGGCGGCGAGAGCAATTTTTGGGGAGGGTGGCGGGCGGGTGATGTCGGGGTTGATCTCGCTCGGGCTGATCTCGGCGATCAGCGCGATGACGTGGGCGGGGCCGCGGGTGGCCGCGACGATCGGAGAGGACTTTGAGGGATTGAGGATTCTTGCGTGGCGGTCGCGGACCGGGATTCCGCTGGTGGCTTGTGCGCTCCAGTGGGTGATCGTGATGGGATTGATTCTGACAGCGACGTTCGAGGCGGTGCTGGTTTACACGCAGTTTGCGTTGGTGGCCTGCGGGCTGATGACGGTAGTTGGCGTCGTCGTGCTGCGGGTGCGGGAGCCGGAGTTGGTGCGGCCGTTTCGGTGTTGGGGATATCCGGTGACGCCGTTCGTGTTCTCGGCCATCGGGGTGTTTTCGCTGGGATACACGGCGGTGGTGCGGCCGTTTGAGGCGGCGTGTGGAGTGGGGACCTTGGCGCTGGGGGTGGGGGTTTATCTGACCGGCCTAGCGAGACGGTAGGGCTCGGCTCCCGCTTCGCGGATTGGCGGGTTGCGGCGTCGGGACGCCGCGCTCTCACGCGGGACGCGTGAGTTCCCCATCGCCTGGCGGGGTTGGGCTGGTGTTTCCGTGTTCCCCGGTTTGCTGCGCAAGGTGCTCGGTGGCGAGATCCTCGAGTTCGGCGACGGAGTCCACTTTGGTGAACTTGGGCCGGAGGGGTTTGCCGTTCGTCAACGACCGGCTGTAGGCCATGAGGCGGGATCGGAGGCTGTGGATGGCCCGGCGTTCATCGCCGCGGCGGGCGGCTTCGCGGCGGGCATGGTCGATGATGAGTGTCCAACGATCTTCGTCGCTTGGGGGGGAGTAGGGTTCGTTGGCCAGGGTGCTCTTTATCTCCGTGAAGATCCAGGGGTTCGCCATGGCGGCTCGGCCGATCATGAGGCCGCTGACGCGGGATTCGGTAATTCTTTTTCTGGCGTCCTGGCCGCTGGCGATGTCGCCGTTGCCGATGACCGGGATGGAGATCGTGTCGGCGACCTGAGCGATGACGTTCCAGTCGGCTTCGCCCGTGTAGCCCTGGTCCTTGGTGCGGCCGTGGATGGCGAGGCGGGTGATGCCGGCTTGTTCGAGGATCGAGGCGGTGGTGGTGGCGTTGATGGTCTGGGTGTTCCAGCCCGTACGGATTTTTGCAGTGACGGGGAGCGGCGAGACGGCGGCGACGACGGCGCGGGCAACGCGGTCAAGGAGCGGGCAGTCTTTCAGCAAGGCCGACCCGCCTTGTTTCGAGACGACCTTGTTGACGGGGCAGCCGAAGTTCAGGTCGATGAAGTCGGGCCGGACCCAGTCGACGACGTGACGGGCGGCCTCGGCGAGGGCGGCGGGATTCCCGCCGAAGAGTTGGACGCCGACCGGGCGTTCGCGCTCGGAGAAGGCGAGGTACTCCGTGGTGCGTTGGTTGCGGTGGAGGATGCCCTCGGCGGAGACGAATTCGGAGGTGAGAACGTCGGCTCCGAGATCGAGACAAATCTGGCGGAAGATCGTGTTCGTGACGCCCGCCATGGGCGCGAGGTAGAGCGGGTGATCGGCGGTGGGTGAGTGGTGTTTGGAAAAATTCATCCGCGACCGGGCTGGAACCTAGCCAGCGTCCGCTGGCTGGGGAGTCGCGACTCCGGTCCCGAGACTTTCGTCCAGGAGAGCGCTGACTTCTTCCTGGACCGCGGGAATTTGTTCGAACGTGAGGTGGGGGTTCTTGAGAATGATCGTTTCGCCGGTTTTCGGGAATTCGTAGACGAGGGTGTCGGGGTCTTCCTGCTCGATGGGGCGGATGGTGCGCTTGCGCTCGAGCATGAGGGCGAGGATGTAGATCGCGTTCTGATAGCGCGGGTCGTTGGTCTCGGCCAGGGCGCGGAGGAGGGATTCGGCGTCGTTTTTTTTGAGGGCTTCGGGTGGGGCCGGTGGGGGCGGTTCGTACTTGCTGCGCCAGAAGGAGAAGGGAGCGAGGTTGTCGTTGCGGTCCTGCCAGGCCTGCTCGCAGAGGTCTTCGCGGCGGAAGGTGCCGTCCTTTTCGCGAAAGAGAAGGGTGTGGAAGAACTGGCCTTCGGTGAAGGGTTCCTTCGTGCGGGTGCAGGCGTGGGCGCGGCTGTCGATTTTCCAGTCGGCTTGCATCTTAAAGTTTGAAGTTCTGAAGTTTTGGGTTTACCCGAAGATTTTGGGGATGGGTATGTCTCTCGCGGTGGAGCGGAACCATAGGAGAATCAGGCCGATGAGGAGGAAGATGCCAAGCGGTGCCCAGGCGGCTTCGATGGGCGTGATGCGGTCGCCCTTGCCGAGTGCGATCGCGAGACTGCTGGTGATCACGAGGAGGAAAAAGAGGGCGATGGCGATGGCGACGCCTCCAAGAATACCGCGACGCGAGTAGACGATGCCCATGGGTGCGGCCAGGAAGACGACGAGGATGCAGACCCACGGAAGGGCGAATCGATATTGGAGGTGGGTGGCGAAGGGGGCGAGTTGGTCGCTGGGAAAATCGGAGTTGTAGTCGAGGTAATCGCGGAGTTCGGGCACGGAGAGGTATTCCGGGACCATGCGGGAGCTGGCGATGCGCTCGGGCGTCTCGGTCCAGCCTTTGATTTGAAATTCCTTGTGAAACTCGGTGGTTGCGACGTCGCCGTCGGGTGTGAGCGTGACCACCTTGAGATCGATGAAGTTCCAGACCTTGCGGGCATCGTCGTAGATGGCATCGCGGGCGTACCATTGTTTGCGGGGAATACCTTTCTTGTTCTGTTGGATGATCTGGACGTCGTCGATGGCGTTGCTCTCGAGGCGGAGCTTGCGCATGTACCAGACGCGATCCTCCTGCCGATTGACGAAGAGGTGGGCCGAGATGGAAGGCTCACGTTTTTTGCCGCTGTTGATCTCCTTGAGCATGGCCTTCTTGGTCGCGGCGGCGTGGGGGGCTCCCTCGTAGTTGAAGACGGCGGTGACCGCGACCAGGAAGAGACCGAATCCGAAGAGCGGGAGAAGGATGCGGACGACGCTGCGACCGGATCCGAGCATGGAAATGATCTCGTTTGAGCGGGACATCTGCGTGAGTGAGTAGAGGAGGGCGAGCAGCGTGCCGACGGGGAGGCTGATGACGACGATCTCCGGGATCTGGCTCGCGTAAAACTCGAGGATGGTATTGAATCCGACTTTCCCCGCGATGAAATCGGGTCCGTTGTCGCTGAGATCGAAGACGAGCCAGATTGCGATGAATCCGAAGAAGCAATAAACAAACGGGACGAGGAACTTCTTCAGAACGTAGCGATCAAGCAGGGACACGGAATTTACGATTGATGATGGACGATTTACGGGTGGCGGCTTGTCGAGTGCTGGACGGGTTGAGGACTATTGTTCGGCAACGGTTGGGGATCAATGGGATTTTGGTCCGGGTGAGTTGCGGGGCGGGGTGGCCGTTGGGCGAATCGCGCGAAACGGTCGGGTTTTTCATCGGCGGAAGCGGCTGGGTGCCGGTGCGATCCGGATCGGAAGGGGGGACGGGGTTTTGATTTCGTTGATCGAGGGGAGTGCGGGGGCGAGGGCTTTCGAGGCGGAAGTTAAAGACATTTTCTCCGCGACGGGGTTGCTGTCGAAGCGTCCGGGGTTCGAGTGGCGTCGGGAACAGCAGGAGATGGCGGGCGAGGTGGCGCGGACGCTGGAGGGGGGTGGGCACGTGGTGATCGAGGCCGGGACGGGGGTTGGGAAGTCGTTTGCCTATCTGATTCCGGCGATTCTTTTCGCGGTGCGGCACAAGCGGAAGGCGGTGATCTCGACTCACACGATCAATCTGCAGGAGCAACTTGTTTACAAGGACATCCCGGCGGTGCGGGAGATTCTGCCGGTGGAATTCGAGGCAGCGCTGATGAAGGGGCGTCAGAATTACCTGTGCGGCACCCGGCTCGAGCGGGCTTTGCGGCACGCGGACGGGCTTTTTACGACGGTGCAGCGGACGGAGTTGGAGCGGATTCGGGAGTGGAGCCACGTGACGAAGGACGGGTCGCTGAGCGATTTCACGGTGGAACCGGATTCGCAGATTTGGTCGCAGGTCTGCAGTGAGCGGAACATTTGCACGCAGAAGACGTGCGGGCGGGAGCGGCAGTGCTTCTACCAGGCGGCACGGCGGCGAATGCAGGGAGCGGACGTGCTGGTGGTGAATCACACGCTGTTCTTCACGTTGCTGGGAAGCGAGGGGGACATCGACGAGCGGGAGGGCGGCGGGTTTTTGTTTCCGAATGACTTCGCGATTTTCGACGAGGCGCACACGATCGAGAACGTGGCGTCGCGGCACATTGGGTTTTCGGTCTCGCAGTACGGGCTGAGGAATGGGTTGCAGCGGCTATTCAATCCGCGGACGAAGAAGGGGCTGTTTCAGGTGTTGCGGCGGGCGGAGGGAATGCAGGCGGTGGAGGCGTTGATGCCGGTGGCGGATGGATTTTTCGACGAAGTCGGGAGGGCTTGTCGATTTGGGCGGGGGCGCGAGGTGAGGGTGCGGGAGCCGGATCTGGTCGATGGGTCGGAGGTGTGCGAGGGGTTGACCGGCTTGATCGAGCTGGTGGGGGTGGCCATTTCGAAGACGGATGACGACCCGACGAAGTCGGAACTTCAGGATTTGGCGAGGCGCTTGCGGGAGTCGCGCGCGGCGCTCATGGCCTTCTTGGAGCAGAGTGAGCGGGGGCACGTTTATTGGGTGGAGGAGACGGGGAAGCGGGAGACGTTGCATAATCTGCACGCGGCTCCGGTCGATCTGGCCGGGTGCCTGCGGCGGATGTTGTTCCGGGACGGGGCGTGCTCGGTGACGACGAGCGCGACGTTGTCGGTGGGCGGTGACGATTTGGGATACTTTCGGAATCGGGTCGGGGCGGACGAGGTGGCGGCGGTTCGGATCGGGAGTCCGTTCGACTACCCGAAGCAAATGGTGGTGCACGTGGTCCGCAAGATGCCGGATCCACGGGACGCGGGCTACGAAGAGGCGCTGGAGCGGTGGATCGAACATTTTACCGGCGAGACCCGGGGGCGGGCTTTCGTGCTGTTCACGAGTTATCAATTGATGCACCGGGTGGCGGACCGGATGCGGGATTTCTTCGCGGATCGCGGGTGGCCCTTGCTGGTGCAGGGGGAGGGGATGGCGCGGACGCGGATGGTGCAGGAGTTCAAGGCTTCGGGGCAGGCGGTGCTTTTCGGGACCGACAGCTTCTGGGGCGGGGTGGACGTGCCGGGCGAGGCGCTCTCGAACGTGATCGTGACGCGGCTGCCCTTCGCGATGCCGGATCATCCCTTGATCGAGGCGAAGTTGGAGGCAATCGAGGCGGCGGGAGGGAATCCATTTTCCGAATACTCGGTGCCGGAAGCGATTCTCAAACTGCGGCAGGGCGTGGGGCGGCTGATTCGTTCGACGAGCGATCAAGGGATCGCGGTGATCCTGGACAGTCGGGTGATGTCGAAGAGTTACGGTCGCCGCTTTCTCAAAGCGCTGCCGGAGTGTCCGGTGGAGGTCCATTGATGCGTTGCTTTCGCGCGAAGGGGTGAGGGAGGAGGAATGGCGGTGGATTTTTACGCGGTGTTTGGGGTTGAACGGGATTGCGACCAGTCGGAGATCCGGGGAGCTTTTCGGATCTTGGTCAAACAGTGGCACCCGGACCGGAATGGCGGTTCGGAGGAGGCGGCGGCAAAGACGCGGGAGCTGAATGCGGCCTACGAGGTGCTGGGCGATCCGGAGCGGCGACGGGCTTATGACCGGAAGCTGGGGGTGGGATCGGCGGTCGGTGGCGGGAAGGCGCGGGACCTCAAGCAGGACGTCCTGCTTTCGGCGGAGGAATTGATTCTCGGGACGGCGTTGACGATCCGGGTGGATGATCCGGCCAATCCGGAGGGCGAAGAGAGTTATCGGCTGGTGGTCCCGGAAAGAACGGCGGTGGGAGAGCGGTTTCGCGTGAATCGGGAGGGGATGTTTGCGGGCGGGGTGGTGGTCGTGAGGGTGAAGATGCGCCCGGGGTATCAGTTCAAGCCGCGCGGTGCGGATCTGCGGGCGGAGTTGCGGATCAGCCCGCAGCGGGCGAAGGCCGGGGGGACGGAGATGATGGCGGGTCCGACCGGTGGGATGGTGCGGGTGACAATCCCGGCTGGGGTTGCGCGGGAATCGGTGCTCGTGGTGACCGGAGAGGGACTACCGCGCGCTCGGGGCGGGCGTGGAAATTTGTTGGTGAAGGTGAAGTATCGGGTGGCGGTGGAGGTGAAGCGGGGTGGGAAGCCGGACGGTGAGGGGGACGGGGACGTGAAGCGATTGTGGTAACGGGCAGGGCCAGCGCACCGGGGGGTTCAGATTGTCGGTTGTGAGCGCGGAGATTTTACTTGCCGACTTGGTTGGCTAGGCGCTCGACGGCTTCGGCGAGGAGGTCCGGGCGGATGGGCTTCGTAATGTAGTCGTTCATCCCGACGGCGAGGACGCGCTCTTTGTCGCCGCTGAGGGCGGCGGCAGTGAGTGCGATGATGGGAATCTGACAACCGCGAGAGCGGAGTTCGATGGTGGCTTCGTACCCGTCCATGATCGGCATCTGGCAGTCCATGAGGATGCCGTCGAAATCTTCGGCCAGAGCGGTGTCGACGGCCTCGCGTCCGTTGTCGACAAGACGGACTTGATCGAATCCCATGCGGCCAAGGATCTGACGAATGAGGCGTTGATTGATCTCGTTGTCCTCGGCGACCAGCAGGCGAAGGCGTCTCGCCCCGGTGGATACGGGGTTGATCGGGATGATCCGCTGCGATGTCGTCTTGGAGCGGATGGCTGGTTCGGTGGCTTCGGCAGCGACGGTGAGGGGGAGCGAGAGTTGGAAGGTCGAGCCGGTTCCCGGATTGCTTTCCACCGTGAGAGTGCCGTGCATGGCTTCGACGAGACGTTTTGAAATGGCGAGGCCCAGGCCGGTGCCGCCGAATCGTCGATTCGTCGAGGCGTCCAATTGGTTGAAGGGTTCAAACAGCGCGGTCCGCTTATCGGGTTCGATGCCGATGCCGGTGTCGGTCACTGAAATCGTCACGGAGGTGCGCCCGTTCTGGAGGGGCCGGGCGCGTGCCTCGATGGTGACCGTGCCTTCGGCGGTGAACTTAATGGCGTTTGAGAGCAGGTTGACGACGATCTGGCGAAGGCGGTTCGGGTCGCCGATGACGTCCTTGGGAAGGGATGAGCGAATGTTGAACTCGATCGTGAGTCCTTTCTCGGAAGCTTTGGGCGCGAGGAGGCCGACGATTTCTCGGAGGAGTCCATCGACGGAGAACTCCAAACGTTCGAGATCGACGTGGCCGGCTTCGATTTTCGAGTAATCCAGGATGTCGTTGATGATGGTGAGGAGGCTCTCACCGCCGGCAAGGATGGGGTGGGCGAGAGGCTTGAGATGGGCGGGCAAATCGCTGTCGAGGAGGAGGTGGGTGAAGCCGATGATTCCGTTGAGAGGGGTGCGAATCTCGTGGCTCATGGTGGCCAGGAAAGTGCTTTTGGCGAGGTTGGCACGCTCCGCGGCCTCCATTGCAAATCGAATCTTTTCTTCCTTCTGGGATTGCTCGGTGACGTCCCAGTTGACCCCAACGACGCGGACAGGCTGCCCTCCTTCATCGAGTTCGACGTGGGCGTTCGCCCGAACGTGGCGAACACCGAGGGTTGGGTGGTTGATGCGGTAGCGAGTCTTGAATTCCGACTCGCCGCGGACCGCGCTTTGAAAGTCCGCGGTTGCCTCTTCGAGGTCGTCCGGATGCACTCGCGTCTGCCAAACGTCGAACGAGATCATCCCGTCAGCTGGGAGATCCACTCCGAAGATCTCTCCCATGAGTGAGTCCCAGTGGGCGAGCCCCGTTTTGATATTTAAATCCCAAACGCCGACTTTCGCTACTTCGGTAGCGAGTCCGAGGCGTTCCGCGAGTTCGCTGATGCGAAATTGGGCGTCAACGGTCTCGGTGAGGTCGGTGTAAACTCCGACGAATCCGTCAAATCCACCGCTGGCATCGAAGATGGGTGATCCCGCGCCTTCGACGTTGCGGTAGACGCCGTCGTGGCGGCGCGCGCGGTGGCGGTGACGAAACGGTTGGCGGTTGGAGAAGCCTTCGTTCAGGACGCGCAGGAAATCATCTCGGTCGTCGGGATGAATCACTGAGGTCCAGCCCCCGTCCTTGGCGCCCTCCAGCGAAAGTCCAGCAAAATCGAGAAGCGTCCGATTGATGTGGACGGTTGAGTGGTTGGCGTTGGCCATCCAGAGCATGGCTGGTGCCTCGTCGGCGAGTCGGCGGAAGTCTGCTTCGCTGGCGAGAAGGCGGGCTTCGGATGACTTGCGGTCCGTGATGTTCTGGATGTGCGAAATGAAGTGGACGGGTTGGCCGGAATCGTCACGAAGGAGGGTGACGCTGAGTTGTGCCCAAATGATGCGGCCACTTTGGTGAAAATATCGCTTCTCCAAATCGTAGCTGGAGCGGTGGCCGGCGATCGTCTCACGAACTAAGGTCAGATCAGCATCGAGATCGTCGGGGTGCGTGAGTTGCTGGAAATTCAAGTCGCGAAACTGGGCCTCGGAATACCCAAAGAGTTCGCAGAGCGAGCGGTTAACGTGGATCCAGGTCCCGTCGAGTGCCACGAGCGCGATGCCGATCGGCGCGTTCTCGAAAGCTTTCTCGAATGTCGTCAGCCGGGAAGAATCGGCGGAAGGTTGGGGCGAGTCAGTCTCGGGGGATACCATGAACGATAGAAAAGTAGCGCTTGAAGAAATTTACTTCGAGGAGTTTTCGGTTGCGTTAGGAGGCTTGCGAATTTTAAGTTTGCCCGCGGCTCCGCGAAGAGCTGGATGGAGCTGGTTTGAAACGAAAGCGGCAACCCAAGCGAAAAGTGCGAGCGCCCGGTTGGCGGAGGTGGCTCGGGCTCGTGGTCAAGTGGGGGCTGACTGGCTGCGTCCTTTTGGTGATTGTTCCCGTGCTCGAAGTTGGTTGCACGCGATTCGTCGATCCGCCAATCACGCCGGAGATGGTGAGGTTTCGGTACACCGGAGAGGCGGCGGCGCGGGAGAGAGGACTGCGTTACGAGTGGCTGCCGATCTCGGAAATCCCGACGCAACAGATCAAATTGATCTGGGCGTCTGAGGATCAGAGGTTTTTCGAGCACGACGGGATTGATTTTGAAGAGATTCGGTTGGCTCTGCAGGAGGCGCAGGAGTCGGGAGAGGCGCCGCGAGGAGCGTCGACGATCTCGATGCAGTGTGCCCGCTCGGTTTTCCTCTGGCAGGGGAGGTCCTGGATCCGGAAGGGCTCGAGGCTTACTACACGGTGTTGATGGAAGCGATATTGCCGAAGAAGCGGATTCTCGAATTGTATCTGAACGTAATCGAGTTCGGCGAGGGAGTGTACGGCGTTGGTGCGGCGGCGGAGACGTTTTACGGTAAGGAGTTGGAAGAACTGTCCCGCGCGCAAATGGCGATGCTGGTGGCGGTGATGCCAAATCCGAAGGGGTGGTCGGTGCGAGACCCTTCGCCGAGGGTGCTGCAGCGGCAGCAGCGAGTGCTGCGGCTCGCCGACCGGGCGAGCTTCCCGTCGAAGGAGTTGGAATGAACAGGCTGCGGGCGGGTGGCGACGACGGAGCATTCGAGATTGCTTAATCGAAGGTCGTCCCTATTTTCGGCACCGATTAATTATGAGAAAAGGATTTGCGATTTTGAGCCTGTTGCTTTGCCTTTCTCCGGCTCTCCGGGCGGCGGAAAGCTACGTGATCGTCGACGAGCTGACGGGTTACGTCCTCGCGTCGAAGGATCGGGATGACAAGCGACAGATCGCCAGCCTGACAAAGGTCGCCACGGCGATGGTGGTGCTCGATTGGGCGAAGTTGAATTCTGCGGAGTTGGGTCAGATGGTTGCGATTCCGACGGACGTGATGGCGGTCGGCGGGGTGAATCCGACGGGATTCCAGCCCGGAGATATGGTCTCGCTGCGGGATCTGCTTTACGCCGCGCTGATGTCTTCGGACAACATCGCCGCGCACACCCTGGCCTTCCACGTGGGGCGTCGATTGCCGAATCCGCAGAAGCTGGCACCCGAGCAGAACTTCGTGGCGCACATGAATGGCCTTGCCGAGAAGTTGCAAATGACCCGGACGCGTTTCATGAATCCGAGCGGTCTGGACAACCTCGAAGGGGGACTCCCTCACTCGACGGCAGAGGACTTGGCGAGATTGACGCGTTACGCCTTCAAAAAGCCGTCGTTTCAGTTTTACGTCTCCCAGAAGAGGCGCGACATCCAGTTGAATCGGGGCGGTCAGATGGTTGTCGTCACTTTGCAGAATACCAATCCACTCCTCGACCGAGACGGGGTCGACGGGGTGAAGACGGGTCGGACGGCGAAAGCGGGGGACTGCATCATTCTCTCGGCGGATCGGGTGGCGGAGTCACATCAGGAGGGTGATCAGCTCACCGTGATCCCGCGGCGGGTCATTGTGGTGTTGCTCGGAGTGAGTGATCGCTCGTCGGAGGGCGCGGCGATGATGCAAAAGGCTTGGCAGCTGCACGACAAGTGGGTTGCAGGCGGACGCCAGATCACCAAGTCGGAGACATTGTAGGTCGCGCGTTTGGAGCGGCGCGAAAATCGAATGGCGGCGAAGCGGATAGGGGTTCTCACCAGCGGAGGCGATTGTCCGGGACTCAACGCGGTATTGCGCGGGGTGGTGCGGATGGCAGACCAACTCGGCTGGGAGGTCCTCGGGTTTCACGATGGCTTTGAGGGACTGCTGCCGCCGGGGGATTTTACGCAGCTCGATCGGTCGGCGACAGCGGGGATCCTGCACCTCGGGGGAACGATTCTGGGGACGACCAACCGCGGGCATTTCGTCACGCGGGGTGGGCCGGGTGGCCGGGGTGGTATTTCGGACGACGTGATCTCGAAGGCGCGGCAGACCTTCGATAATTTGGGGCTTTCTGCGGTGGTTGTGATCGGCGGGGACGGTTCGCTCTGGACGGCGTTGCAGCTGTCCGAGGCGGGATTCCCGATCGTGGGAGTGCCGAAGACGATCGACAACGATCTGGAGGCGACGGCACTCACGTTTGGTTTCGATTCGGCGCTAACCTGCGTGACGGACGCGATGGACCGATTGCACACGACCGCGGCGAGCCACAAACGTCTGATGGTGCTGGAGGTGATGGGGCGGCACACGGGCTGGATCGCTCTCTACGGTGGCTTGGCCGGCGGGGCGGATATCATTCTCATCCCCGAGATCGGATTTAGTTATGAAGCGGTAGCCGCCGAGATCAGGCGGCGTGATGAATCCGGCAGCAAAAGCACGATGATCGTGGTGGCCGAAGGCGCGGTGAGTCGCGACGGGAGGCAGACGAAGCAGATGACTCACGACGGGGAATATCGGTTGGGGGGAATCGGTGAAGTCGTTGCGCACGAGATTGGAAAGCGGACGGGGAAGGAGGCGAGAACCTGCGTGCTGGGGCATTTGCAACGCGGCGGCGCCCCGACCCCGCAGGATCGGATCCTGGGCACGCGGTTCGGGGTGAAGGCGGTGCAATTGATCGCGGAGGGGACGTTTGGAATGATGGTGAGCTACCAGAATCAGGAGATCGAAGCCGTGCCGATTTCGCACGCGGTGCACCGGCTGCGGAAGGTGCCGCCGGACGGCCAGATGGTGCAGTCGGCCCGGGCGGTTGGAATCACTTTTGGCGACTGAGGATGACTAATTTTCGGAAAAGAGGGAGCGGGTCATGAATTCTTTGGAGATCTTGCGCGGAGCAGTCAGGGACGTGCCGGACTTCCCGAAGCCGGGGATCGTGTTCAAGGACATCACGCCGATCCTGGCGGATCCGAGTCTGTTTCGGATGGCGATCCAGCACTTCGTGCAGCAGTGTGCCGGGAAGCAGATTGATCGGATTGCGGGGATCGACGCGCGGGGGTTTTTGTTTGGTGCGACCATCGCTCACGAGATGCGGATTGGATTCGTCCCGGTGCGGAAGAAGGGGAAGCTCCCGGGTGAGACGATCTCGGACGCTTATCAGCTCGAGTACGGCGAAGCTGAGTTGGAGGTCCACGCCGACGCGATGAAGGACGGAGATCGGATAGCGTTGATCGATGATCTGCTCGCGACTGGAGGGACGGCGGCGGCGGCGATCCGGCTCATCGAGCGGTCGGGGGCAATTGTCGTGCAGGCGCAGTTCTTGATCGAACTGGATTTTCTCAATGGTCGGGCTGCACTGGAGCCGGTGCCGGTCGTTTCGCAACTCCGCTTCGGCTGATGGTGAGCGGATGGAGAACGCAGACGAAGCGACGTTCTCAGGTCCCTTTTGGACTACGTTTGTTCGCGGACGTAGTTGGCGATTGAGTTCACGCTTTCGAAAGCGGTGCGGGCGACTTCGGCATTGGGGGTGGCGACGCCGAAGTGTTTCTCGAGTCCCACGGCGAGTTCCAGCGCGTCGATGGAATCCAACGCGAGTCCCTCGGGAGAAAAAAGAGACGTGTCGTCGCCAATTTCTTCCGGTTGCATCTTCAGCATGAGGTTTTCCACCATCATTTTCTTGATGCGAAGGTTGAGATCGGAATCGGACATACGGCGTGGCGCGCGGGGCTGCTTGGCTTGAGGAGAGGCGGACTTTATCGAATTTCCAATGCCGAACAACCCCGAAAAAATCCGGCTCGATGCACTTTTGGTGGCGCGTGGTCTAAGCGAATCGCGTGAGCGGGCGCAGCGGGCGCTGATGGCCGGACTCGTTTTTGTGTCTGGGCAGAGGGTCGAAAAAGCCGGGACGCGCGTGCCCGGAGATGCCGAGATTGAGGTGCGGGGTGGCGAGAAATACGTGAGCCGGGGTGGGCTGAAGCTGGAGGCGGCGCTGGATGCCTTCGGGATTGATCCAGCGGGCAAGGTCTGTCTGGACGTTGGCGCGTCGACCGGAGGGTTCACCGACTGCCTTCTGCAGAGGGGAGCGGAGCGCGTCCACGCTCTGGACGTTGGCCACGGGCAACTGCATTGGCGCATCCGGAGTGACGAGAGGGTGAGGGAGCAGGAGAAAATCAACTGCCGCAATCTGCGTTTCGAAGACGTGGGCGAGCGGGTGGATATCGCGGTGGCCGACGTGAGTTTTATCTCGTTGACCTTGATTGTGCCGCCCGCGTTTGAGTTGATCGCCGATAACGGTATGATGGTCGTGCTCATAAAGCCCCAATTCGAATTGTCGCGCGACCAAGTGGGGCGGGGCGGGATCGTGACCGATCCCACCGTCCGCCAGACGGCGGTTGACAAGATCGAACGGTTTGTCACCGGAACCATGGGCCGGACTTGGGGCGGAGTGATCGAGTCGCCGATTACGGGAATGAACGGCAACGTCGAGTTTCTTGCCTGCATCCGGCCATGATAGGTCTTCTCGCGCATTCTGAGAAAGCCGACGCCCGTGAGCTGGTGGCGACCCTCTGCTCGGAACTCGATGCGCGGGGTGCCGACTACGAGTTGGAAGCCCACACCGCGTCATTGGTCGGGCGCGAATCCACCCTCAATGAATACGAACTCGCCACTCGTTGCGAACTGCTGGTCATCATGGGTGGTGATGGGACCATCCTGCGGGCGGTTCACCGGGTGAGGGAACAGTTGCGCCCCGTTTTCGGAATCAACATCGGATCGTTGGGTTTTCTCACCTGCCTGGGGCCGAGCGAGGTCTTCCGCGCGGTCGAATCGATTCTCACAAACGATTTCATACTCAGTAAGCGACACTTGTTGCTGGTGGAGCTGATCGCCGTCGATAGGACGACGCGGTCGTTTTACGCCCTGAACGACGTTGTTCTGACGGGGGGAGAGCCTTCGCGTCTGGTGCGGATTCACGTCGAGGTCGATGGCGAGACTCTGACTGATTACAACGCGGACGGATTAATCATCGCGACGCCGACGGGTTCCACTGCTTATTCCCTGTCGGCCGGCGGGCCGATTCTTTTGCCGAGTTCGGGGGTCACCGTGGTGACGCCGATTTGCCCTCACGTTTTGACGAACCGCACCGTTGTCGTGGGCGACGAGTCGGTGCTCGAAGCGCGGTTGGCCGTGCCGGATCAGCTGGTTTTCATGACGGTGGACGGACAGGCCTCCGTCGAAATGAAACCTGACGAGCTGCTCCGAGTGACGAAATCGTCGCGGTGCCTGCCGCTGGCGATGTTGCCGGAGCGACCTTTCACGGACGTGCTCCGGCAGAAACTGAAATGGAGCGGAAGCAACGTCTGAGGCCCGAAACAACGAAGATGGACATCGAAGAAATTCTACTGGCGAGCGACGTAAACCTCGCGTTGAAGCCCGTCAACAAACGCGCTGCGATCACCGAGTTGCTCGGCAAGCTGCGCGGCGACGGTCGGGTCAAGGATTGGGACATCCTCGCCGAAGCGGTGCTCCGACGGGACGCCGCGGCGATCTGCGAAGGCGAGTCCGGGATCTGCATTGCTCACGGGCGCACGGCCGGGGTGACGGAACTCGTGATGGCGGCTGGGCGGGCGGTTCCCGGCACGGTCGTGCCGGAGATTGGGGAGCCGGTGAAGTTGTATTTTGTCGTGGGGATTCCGGCGGCGTTTGATTCGGTTTACCTGCAGGTTGTCGGTGCGATTGCGAGGGTTTGCCGGGACGAATCGGCGTTTGGAGAATTACTTGAAGCTGAGAGCGGCGAGGAATTTGTCGCGGCGCTGGCGGCGGCGGCGTCGAAGCTGTAGCGCGAGTTGGGGGCTTGCGTCTCGATGGTGGGGCGGCCTAATTTCCCAACGTTTTGACGAGCGACGAGAAACCTTTGTTGGAGGTCCGCGATTTGCGGGTTTGGTTCCCGGTTTTTGGTGGCCTCCTCCGGCGCAGGATTGGCGAGGTGAAAGCGGTCGACGGGGTGAGCTTCGTGGTGAAGCCCGGGCAGACGGTCGGGTTGGTCGGTGAGAGTGGGAGTGGGAAAACGACGGTCGGTCGGGCGGTACTCAAACTCAACGAGGTGACGGCGGGATCGGTCCGCTACGAAGGGCGCGATATTTTACCGCTGAGCGAGGGGGAATTTCGTCCGCTTCGGCGGCAGATGCAGATGATCTTTCAGGATCCGTTCGGTTCGCTGAATCCGCGGATGACGATTGGGAGCATCGTGGGTGAGGCGTTGGAGGTGCACTTCCGCTCGATGAGCGGGCCAGACCGTCGCGCGCGGGTTGCCCAACTGCTCGAGAAGGTCGGTCTCAAAGGCGAGATGATGGCTCGATATCCGCACGAATTCAGCGGTGGGCAGCGCCAGCGCATTGGAATTGCCCGCGCGCTGGCGGTCCAACCCAAGTTCATCGTCTGTGATGAGCCGGTGAGTGCCTTGGACGTGAGCGTGCAGGCTCAGATCGTCAATCTCCTGCAGGACCTGCAAGAGCAATACGGAATCGCCTATTTGTTCATCGCCCACGACCTTGCGGTTGTGGAGCACATCAGCGACCACGTTCTGGTGATGAACCGCGGCAAAATCGTCGAAAGCGCGTCGGCGGAACAGATCTACCGCGAACCGAAGGACGATTACACCCGCAAGCTCCTGGCCGCGGTGCCGTCGCTTTAGATTCGCAGCGCGTTACTCTCCACGATGGGACCTCAACAGAAGTGGGTGCCGTTGCTCACGCTGGTCTGGGTTGTTCGAAACCTTGACCTTGTGAGTTGATAGTTCGAATTCGATGGGTAAGAGTCGCGCTCGCGAATGCATCCTTATCTCAGAAAGTTACTTGGCTTTAACTGGCTCCTTCTTGGTTTGATGCTGGGACTGATGGGTTTCGGCATTTTCGCGATCTACAGCGCGACGTGGATGCGAACCGATACCTTCTGGGAGTCGCAGATTCAGTGGATCTTTATCTGTCTGCCAATTTTTTTCGTTGTCTCGATGATCGATTACCGCTGGGTCCGCTGGGGTGCGTTGCCGGTGTACGTGGCGGGACTGGGAGGCCTGCTGGCGACAATGTTCATCGGTGAGAAGCGCTACGGAGCGCGGAGTTGGCTGGACCTTGGTTTTTTCAATTTCCAGCCGTCTCAGCTGGCCATCCTGGCGGGGATTCTGGTGTTGGCGCTCTTTCTCAGTCAGTTCAAGACGATCCACCCCTTCTTCCGGATCGCGGCTTGTGGTGCGATCGTGGGCGCTCCGTGGGTCCTGATTCTGATTCAGCCCGATCTGGGGTCGGCGTTGGTGTGGATGCCGGTGATCCTCGGCATGCTTTTTATCGGAGCGATTCCTTTACGCTACCTCGCGAGCATGATTCTCATCGGAGTGGCGGCGGTCCCTCTGATCGTGAATTTTGGGCTGAAACCTTACCAGAAAGACCGTATCATGGTGTTTCTCGACCCTGATCTTGACCCCCAGGGGGCCGGGTGGACGATTAACCAGTCGCTGATCGCGATTGGCTCGGGAGGCTGGAGCGGGAAGGGATTCCGGGCGGAAAACACTCTCAACGAACTTGGATTCTTGCCGAGCACGATCGTGCACAACGATTTTATTTTCTCCGTGCTCGGCGAACAGCACGGATTCCTCGGCGGCGCGATTCTTTTGGGGGTGTTTGCGCTGCTGATGTTGACCTGCCTTTACGTGGTGATGTTGGCGGGAGACGATCTGGGTCGCTTGCTGGCAACTGGCGTCGCGATGCTGCTCTTCGCGCACATCTTCATGAACATCGGGATGACGGTGGCCGTGACCCCGATTACCGGGCTGCCGCTGCCGCTGGTGAGCTACGGCGGATCATTTCTCATGATCATTATGGTTAGCTTCGGATTGCTGCAGAGCGTGTGGATTCACCGCCGGACCGTGTCGTAGGCGGATCAATCTACCACCCGCCGCCGCCGCCACCGCCGCCGCCGCCGCCGGAGGAACCACCGCCGCCACTTCCGCTCGAGGAGCCCGGCGCGGTCGAGGCTGAAGCAATGGCGCTGGAAAATCCGCTGCCGAGCGAGCTGGCAAACGCCGTGGCGCCGAGCGCGTGGAAATTGCCGCCGGAATACCAACCGGGCTGGTAGTCCGTGCTGGCGAGGATCTCGGTGAACTGCTCGGCCCAGCGTTGTTCGACGTCGAGAGCGAGCGCGTAGGGGAGGAATTGTTCGAAGAGGGCGGGAGTGCGTTCCGGCGGGTTCTGGAGTTCCAGCCGATCCGCCTCCGCGACGCCCAGGTAATGTTGGAAGCCCTTCAGGTGATCGATGATGATCTGGCCCGCCTTGGTGGGAGCTTTCAGGAGGTGACGGAAGAGAATGACGAGTCCCGCCGAGCCGCCGAACACCAACAGGCTCCAAATCGAACTCATGGTAAGGGCAACGAACGCGACAACGAACCACGCGACGACGAAGGGAATCGCGAAGAGCGAGGTCAGAACTCCGCTGCCCCAGCGTCCCGCACGGAACGCGGTGCGGCAGGTGCGAAGCAGAGTCAACGTCCCGACGGACCAGCCCGTGAGAAACACCACGAAAAACAGACTCACGACCCCGTCAGCCGAGTTCAGCAGCGCCAGAGCGATCGGCAGGAGAGAGATAACGAGTCCCGCGAACCAGAGTCCGGAATTCTTGGCGAAGATTTCCTTTCCGAATCGCTGGCGGAGAGACTTCAGAAGCGTGTTTCGGGCGCTCGAGAAAACGGCGTGATTTGATGGCTCGAATTCGAGCTGAGGGCGGACGCCGAGGAGTTCGTCGTAAAATTCGCGTTGCCCTTCGCCGTTGGCTGCCGACTTGTCGATTGATTGAAAACACTCCTACTCACCGCGCTCGCGTTTGTTCTCGTCGCAGGCTCCTCTTTTGCGCAGAAACCCCAGGAAATCCCCAAGGGTTCCGACCTTCGGGCGATGCTCTTCGACATCGCACGGCCAGAAATTCAACGTCAGGCCGGTAAACGGGTGCTCTTTAATGGCACGCTCAAGCGCTTGGGGGGTTGGGCGTTTTTCCGCGGCAACGTGGTGAACAAGGAGGGGGAGCCGGTCCTCGTCGGACCGGGCGAGAGTTCGGATACGGCTGTCCTCTGGGAGCGGATTAACGACGAATGGGTAATGATGAAGTGTGAAGTCGGATTTACTGACGTGATCTACCTCAACTGGTCGGAGGATTCCGACGTGCCGCAGGCCATCCTCGAAAGCTAATTTTATGAAACTCAAACCATTTGTCCACGTGGTGGCGCTCGTCGTCGCGAGTGCTGGGATCACCCACGCCGCACCGGATTACTTTGGATGGTGGTCGACCGGACGACCGACTCAGATCGTGATCGATGCCTCGAATATCACGTTGGAGGGCGGGGGCGAAACCGCCACGGTGATCGGATATCGAGACATCACGCCAGAGGGGAGCGATGGCTACCGACTGGAGTTGCCCAAGGCTACCGAAGAGTCGTTTTTTGGGAGATATGTGGCGATTTCGACGACGACCGATGCGGACGGCGATTCGATGTCGGTGACGTCTTACCCGTCGATCGATGATCTGAAAGCGGAGCGAAACGAACAAAGCATCGAGACCTATTACCGGGATCCCGACCCAACCGAAGCAACGGCGGAAGCCGTGACTGGGACGCTCCAGGTCGGAGAGAGGGAATCGGTGATTCTCTACTTCGGCGAGGAGTCGGGGGACTACGCGGCGTGGTGTTTTGAAAACGATTCTGCGGCGGGGAAGAGGATTCTAGCGGCGTGCGAGAATGGGCAGGAGTGTGAAGTGACCGGGACGATTGACTACGAAGCCGGCTGCAAGGTGCCGGGTCTCGAAGCGAATCTTTCGGCCAGCGGAAAAATCACGTCGGTCGAATCCGTGAGCCTGATCGGGGACTGACGGAGTGGCGGACGGGCGACGCCTCCGAGGATGGCGTGCCCGTAGGGGCGGGAAATCAGTCGGCTTCGGTCGAAAACGGGACGGCCGGGAGGTCGGCTGCGTTGGTGAGATTGACCTCGGGGTAGGCGGCCCAGCCGTAGCGGACGGCTTTTGGGTCGGTCACCGATTCACTAGAGACCATCACGTTCTCGCCATTGATGATGGCGGCGTCGACGAATGCACCAGAAGGGCCGGAGATTTCGATCGTTTCGTTGTAAACCACGACTCAACGCGAGCGCCGATCGGTGATCACGGTCGGGAAGAGCGTGGCGTATTCCTCCGGATTCACGGCTGTTGCCCTCCCTTGATACCAGATCGCACCCTTGATGCCGTAAGTTGGAATGGGAGCGATCATCCCATTATAGAGAACGGTGGGTAGATTCGTATTCGCGCCGGGTTAACGCGGCTCGCGGGGTGCCTTCTTGAGGGTTTCCAAACTCGACCAAGTCTTGGCGGGGGTTCCTCCCCAGGAGGTGCCGATCAGACCGACGGGAACAGCCTGAATTTCCAGAATCTCTTTTCCGAACAAATAGCCAACCGCAGAGAACTTTGCCGCCCCTTCCGGAGTGGAGGGAGTCCATTGGCCTCGCAATCGGATTGGGGTCGAAGGCAATGTCATTTTTAACCGAAAACAGACGGAGTGTCGGGTGGGACGCCGTCGCGGCGCGCCGGTTGCAGTGAGCGGCCCGAGTTTGACTTCCCATTTCCCATTATCGTCAGCGACGGCACTTGCTTTCTGGCCGGATATGGAGACCTCGACCGAATCTCCAGGCTCAGCGGTCCCCCAGACGGGCAGCGAGATCCCACGTTGGAGCAGCATTTGGTTACCGAAGATGGAAGGCAGGCTAGCCGCGCCTTTGGCGAGCTAGGGAAAGAAAGGAAGACCGCAGGCCAGGAATGAGCGGAATCGGGGGATCAACATGCCGTCATGTGTCCAGCAATCCACGGGTGGTGAAAGGGAAATTTGCATTGCTCCAGGGCAAGCCATTACATTGCGCGTATGGTTGGAGTTCTGGATAGCGGATTGATGGCGTCGGTGGTCGACAAAGTGCTCGATGGGGAGCGAATCGACGCGGATGACGCCCGGGAACTTTACGGTCTTCCGCTGAATGAACTCGGCTCGCTTGCAGATGCGCGACGGCAATTGGCGAAGGCCGATGCGTTCGACGGCCGTGGCAACGAGGTGGTGACCTACATCATCGACCGGAACATCAATTACACGAACGTCTGCAACGTCTACTGCAAATTCTGCGCCTTCTATCGGACCGAGAAGGACGCGGACCACTACGTTCTTACCCTCGACGAGATCGACCAAAAGCTGGATGAGCTCAGCGCGGTGGAAGGGATTCAGATTCTGATGCAGGGCGGGCACCATCCGAAGTTAGGGATCGATTGGTATCTGGAGCTGCTCACCCACATTCGGGACAAGTATCCGCATATCAATATCCACGCGTTCAGCCCGCCAGAGTTCAATCACTTCGCGGAGGTCTTCGGACTGCCGATGGACGAGGTGATCCGGCAGTTTCGTGAGGCCGGCTTGGGTTCGATCCCGGGTGGTGGCGGCGAAATTCTCGTCGACCGGGTGCGGGATCGGATCGCGCCGCTGAAGTGCAATTCCGACCAGTGGCTCGAGGTCATGCGCGTCGCGCACGGCCAGGGGTTGAGTTCGAGCGCGACGATGATGTTTGGGCACGTGGAGACGTTTGACGAGCGGATCGAGCATTTGCAGCGGTTGCGGGATTTGCAGGACGAAACCGGTGGGTTCACGGCGTTCATTTGTTGGACGTTTCAACCCGAGAACACGAGATTGCGGGCGGAGCCGGTGGGTTCGGCGGAATACCTGCGGATGCAGGCGCTTTCGCGGATCTACCTGGATAATTTCGAGAACGTGCAGAGCTCGTGGGTCACGCAAGGACCAAGGATTGGTCAGGTTGCGCTGAAGTACGGAGCGAATGATTTCGGCAGCGTGATGATGGAGGAGAACGTGGTCAGCAGCGCGGGCACGAGTTTCCGGCTGAACAGCGCTGAGATCGAACGGCTGATCCGCGAAGCTGGCTACGAGCCGCGGCGGCGGGACAATTGGTATCGGGCGGTCGCGGGCCGGTAATCCCGGAGAACGTGGTTGCGCGGCGGGAAAACAGAGATATCTTTCTCCGGATGAGCAACTATCTAGTCTCCAGAGCTTTTGCGGTCCCTGCCTTGCTGGGGGCGATGGTTATTGCGCTCGCGCCCGTGCGTCTGGATGCCGCTGTAAAATACCAACGGGTGACCATCGCCCAAGCGGTGACTTTGCCGGATGATACGCCCGTCTCCATTGCGGGGCGATTTCTGGGTTTCGTGGCGGGCGAGGAGGATGAGTTCACGTTCTTGGACAATGCTGGTTCCACGATTCTGGTTTACGCTCCGGCGCGGAGGCAAGCGGGGCTTGTTTTCAATACTCCTCTGGTGATATTCGGAAGGTTCGACGGGGAAAATCCGAACCTGCCGGAGATTAACTTGGATCGCGTGGAGAGTGGGTCGGGCGACGGAGGGGGAGGGGGAGACCCGCCTGCCGCTGTGAATTACCAACGGGTGACCATTGCGCAAGCGGTGACTTTGCCGGATGATACGCCCGTCTCCATTGCGGGGCGATTTCTGGGTTTCGTGGCGGGCGAGGAGGATGAGTTCACGTTCTTGGACAATGCTGGTTCCACGATTCTGGTTTACGCTCCGGCGCGGAGGCAAGCGGGGCTTGTTTTCAATACTCCTCTGGTGATATTCGGAAGGTTCGACGGGGAAAATCCGAACCTGCCGGAGATTAACTTGGATCGCGTGGAGAGTGGGTCGGGCGACGGAGGGGGAGACGTGTCGTTGCAGATCAATTCGCCCAAGACGAACGAATTTTCGACCAAGCGGTCCCGCGTGGTGATCCGTGGTATCGCTCGGAATGCCGAGCGGGTCAGGTATAAAACTCGGGGTCAGCGGTTGCAGACGGTCCGCGGTCGATTGCCCAACTGGCGGGCGGTTGTTCGGCTCGATGATCGTCCGAAGGCCGTGGTCCGCATTGTCGCGGTGGGTCAATCGAGCCGAGTGATCGAACGGATTCGCATCACGAAGAGGTGACGCCGCCGTCTCGCCTGAACTCTCTGCGATCCCTCCGGCTTACTACAAGTTGATCGCCGGGGGTTGCAAGGTGGTGGGTTCAAGCCCAACCGCATCACGCTCGTCGCTTTGGCGGACACCTCGCGATTTAGTGCCGGCGATCAGGGAGATTTCGACGTTGGCACGGCAGAGCGCGTTTTCCGCGAGCATTGCCGCGCCAGAACGCGAGGTATCCGCTGAATTGCCGACGACCGAAGCCGGCGGATGAGAAACGCGTTAGCCAGGAAGGCTCTCGAGCATCTCCTTGTTCGTGGGGTATTTCCTAACGAAGAAGAGGAGGCGCTCGATGGCTTCGATGGGCTTGTGGCCAGCCAAGCCGCGGCGGATGACGTTGATTTTGTGCAGTTCGTCGGGAGTGAGGAGGAGTTCTTCGCGTCGGGTGCCGCTTTGGAAGATGTCGACTGCGGGGTAGATGCGCTGTTCGCTGATGAGTCGGCCGAGGACGAGTTCCATGTTTCCGGTGCCCTTGAACTCCTGAAAGATCAGATCGTCCATGCGCGAGTTCGTCTCGATGAGAGCGGTGGCCATGATGGTGAGTGAACCAGCCTCCTCGGTGTTCCGGGCTGCAGCGAAGAGCTTGCGCGGGATCTCGAGAGCCCGGGAGTCGACGCCGCCGGACATGGTGCGGCCTCCGCCGCCCTGAGCGTTGTTGAATGCACGGCCCATGCGGGTGAGGGAATCCATGAGGACGAAGACATCCTTACCCATCTCGACGAGGCGCTTCGCGCGGTCGATGGCGAGTTGGGAGATCCGAGTGTGGGTCTTGATGTCGCTGTCGTTGCTGCTGGCCATGACTTCGGCCCGCGGGACGGTGCGGCGAATTTCGGTCACCTCCTCCGGGCGTTCGTCAACGAGGAGGATGATGAGATGGATGTCGGGGTGGTTGGTGACGACCGCGGCGGCGATGTGCTGAAGGAGCGTCGTTTTTCCAGTGCGAGGAGGGGCGACAATGAGTCCGCGCTGACCACGTCCGATGGGGGTGATTAGGTCGATGACGCGGGTTGTGTAGAGGTCGGGGGAGGTCTCGAGCTTGATCCGCTCGTCCGGGCTGACGGTGGTCAGCTCTTCGAAGACGGGGAGGTCGGTGTATGTCTCCGGTGGTTCGCCTTCGATCTCGGTGAGCTTGTAGAGCTGCGGGCCGCGGGGGCCGCGCCGGGTTTCGCCTTTCACGAACATGCCGTCCCGGAGACCGTGGTTACGGATTACCTCGGGGGTGACAAAAACATCGTTGGTGGACTGGGTGAAATTCCGCTTGGGTTCGCGGAGGAAGCCGAAGCCCTTGCCCGAGACTTCGACGATCCCGTCGGCGTAGGCGATGGGTTCGTTCGGATCGGGATCGGGAACGTTGTCGCTTTGGTGGCCGCCGGAGCCATCGTTGGTGGAATTATTGCCACC
This sequence comes from uncultured Verrucomicrobiae bacterium, assembly GCA_963832325.1. GTDB lineage: Bacteria > Verrucomicrobiota > Verrucomicrobiia > Chthoniobacterales > JAATET01 > CAVVKW01. The sequence goes on from CAWHTR010000004.1 coordinate 29,004, forward strand.
GGAATCGCCGTAGTTCCCACCTTCGCGGCGGGGGCGACGGGCTTTCGAGCGGCGTGGGCGGCGGGAGCGGCGTGGCTCGCTCTCGTTGCCTCCAGAATTGGGGGCGTCGGAGGTGCGGGGCGATTGATCGGTGGTTTCTTGGTTTTCCATGGGTCGAAAGCGGTATGAGTTTGTGAGCTTTGAAAATGACGGTCCTGAATCGGGGTCAGGCCGGTGCGTGAAGGTCGGCGAGAAGATCTTCGGAGATGTCGAAGTTGGCGTGGACGTTAACCACGTCTTCGAGGTCGTCGAGGGCGTCGCAAAGTTTGAAGATTTGTTCGGCGGTGGCCGGGTCGGCGACCGTGACGTTGTTCTCGGGAACGAAAGTGAGCTTCTGAGAGGTGGGTTCGTGACCGGCCGTCGCGAGGGCATCGGCGACGTTGTAGAGTCGGTCGATGGGCGTTGTGATGACGAAGGTATCGTCTTCGGTGGCGAGTTCCTCGGCGCCGGCTTCGAGAATGATTTCGAGGAGGCGGTCTTCGTCGAGGGAGTCAGACGGGATGGTGATCCGACCCTTCCGATGGAACATGAATGCGACGCTGCCGGAGGTGCCGAGGTTGCCGTGGTTTTTCGTCATCGCATTGCGGATATCAGCGGCGGTGCGATTGCGATTGTCGGTGGCCGTTTCGATGATGAGGGCGACGCCGCCGGGGGCGTAGGCTTCGTAGATGATCTCTTCCACGGCCTGGGACTCCAGCTCGCCGGTGCCTTTCTTGACGGCACGATCGATGTTATCGGCAGGCATGGATTGTGATTTGGCCGATTGGATGGCGGCACGGAGTCGCGGATTGAATCCCGGATTACCACCGCCGAGGCGGGTGGCGATCGTGATTTCTTTCGACAACTGCGAAAATAGCTTTCCGCGTTTGACGTCGAGGGCGCCTTTGGAGCGCTTAATTTTCGACCATTTGCTGTGGCCGCTCATGCGTGTGCGTTGATGGGAATAACTCGGTGAAAGTCTCCAGGGCCGGGTGGCGTCGTTCGACGGGAGTGCCCGGTGTGGGGTGTGAGTGTCGAGCGGAGGAAACGTGTCGGCCGGTGGCTTCGATTCACGGGATTCCGCAGTGGGCGGAACGGCTTTGTCTGCTCGACGGTGTTAAAGGAACCTTGGTTCAGCAGGCGTGTCAATCGTTTTTTAGGCGACGCGCGGTGAGGGGTGAATCGTTCCTGGCCGGTGTCTGCGCGCCATGAGTTCCTTCGCCTACGCTGCCGCCATCAAATCCTGCTTGCTGGCTTTCTCGAAGGCCTGCTGGAGATCGGTCAGGATGCTGGCTAGAATCTCCGTTTCTTCGTGATTCAGGTTTCCCCTCGTCTTTTCGCGGAGCATTTCGAGTTGGTCGATGAGCATGCGGGCGACTGCGAGGTTGGGCTCCGGTTTTCCGGACTGAGGATTGGGGATGCGTCCGAGAAAGAGGGCGCATTGTTGCGCCTGCATCATGATGAACTCGATGAAGCGCTGCGTCATTTCGCCGCTGTGCTGGGATTTTTGGATTTCGGCCATGATGGCTCCTAGTTCTGAGGTTGGGGGGACGGCGAAGCTTCGATCTTCGGCATCACGATGGATTCGACGCTGCCGGGATGGCCGAAGTACTTTGAGGAAACGCGCTGGGTGTCCTCGACCGTCGCCGCATCGACGGCGGCTCGGCGTGTGTCGCGGTAATCGGTGCCTAGTCCAAAGAGGACGTCGAGGGCGGTGGCCTGCGCCATGGCCGCATCGCTTTGGTCGCGGATCGCCTCGGCACCGAGGAGTTTGCTTTTAGCGCGGGCGAGTTCTTCGGGGGTCAGGCCATCCTTCGCGAGTTTGGCGATTTCGTCTTTGAACTCGGTGCGGACTTTGTCGACTTTCGTCGGGTCGGTTCCCAGGTAGAAAACAAGCATGCCGGGTGTCGGGCCGATGAGTTGGGTGGTGCCGACGAAGTAGGCGAGGCCAAGCTCCTCGCGGATTCGGTTGAAGAACCGGGAACCGAGGTCGCTGGAAGCCGTGTCGATGAGTTCCATGATGACGCGGTCGTCGCTGGTGAGGTCGACACCCGGGTAGCCGATCATGACGATGGCCTGATTCTTCTCCCGAATCTCGGTGACGGTCTCGTCGGTCGTGAGCGTCGGCGGCTTCGGAAGATTCGCAAGCGCGTCGGATCCCTCGGGCAGGTCGGAGAGCGCCCGCTTGACGGATTCGTAGACGGCGTCGGCATCGACGTCTCCGAAGACGGAGATGACGCCATTGTTGGCGGTCACGATTCTCTGATAAAACTCGCGGACCTGCTCGGCTGTGAGGTTGGGGACCGATTCCGGGCTGCCGTTGCCGCGGAGGCCGTAAGGATGATCGGTGAAGAGATTCGCACGGAGGACGTTACGCGCGACGGCGGTCGGCTGGTCATTCTCGGCCTTGATGCCGGCGAGTTGGGCTTCCTTTTCGCGGGCGATCTCGGCTTCCGGGAAAGTGGGATTTTTCAAGACGTCGGTGAGGAGGTCGAGACCGAGCTGGAAGTCCGGCTTCATGACGCTCACTTGGACGCTGAAGCTGTTGTTGCCAGCGCTGCCGGCGATCTCTCCACCAACGGACTCGATGGTGTCGGCGATCTCCTCGGCGGAGCGAGTGGTGGTGCCTTTCGTGATCGTGCTGCCGAGGAGGGTGGAGATCCCGTTGTCGGCGGGGGTCTCGGCGAGGAGTCCGCCTTTGAAGACGGCCGCCATGGACACGAGGGGAAGGCGGTGATTCTCGCGAACGAGGAGGCGGAGGCCGTTCGGAAGGGTGAATTCCTTGATCGTGAGGTCACGGGGAGCGGCTCGTTTCTTCTCGGCGGCGACGAGTGATCCGACCGGGTTGAGTGAGGCGACTGTGAGTTTGTCTTCGGTAAGGTATTGGTTCGCGACGCGTTGGATGTCCTCGACGGTCGTTTTATTGAGCGCGCTGAGGTAGTCACGGGAGAAGTTGAGGTTTCGTGTGAGAAGCCAATTCGATCCGTGGTCGGAGGCCATGCCGCGGACGGTGGTGAGGGCGCCGAGTTGGGAGGAGAGGAGGGATTTGCGGGCTTTTTCGAGTTCGGCGGCGGTGACGCCGTCGCGCTTCAGTCTCTCGACGATGGCGAGAGATTCGCTGGTGGTTTCTTCTCTTTTTCCCGGGTCGGTGACGGCTTGGATGACGAAAATGCCCTCCGCCGCGAGCGCGTAGGAGCCGGAGTCGATGGAGTGAGCGAGGCCGCGTTTCTCGCGGATTTCCTGATTGAGGGGGCTGCTGTTGCCGCCGCCGAGGATGGTGCCAAGGAGGTCGAGGGCGGGCATGTCGGGGCTGGTGACAGAGGGAATGCGCCACGCGAGGTTGAGGCGGGTGAGTTCGGTCGGGAATTCTTCGTGGACCTCGCGACGGCCCGTTTGATTTGGCTCGGCGGGGACGTAAACGGGTGGGAGGGCGACGCGGGGGTAATCGGCGAAGAAGTTTTCGACCTGAGATTTGATTGCCATCGCGTCGACGTCGCCGACCACGACGAGGAACATGTTGTTCGGAACGTAACGCGACTTGTAGTAGTCGACGACATCCTCGCGGGTGAGGCGGTTATAGATGTCGAGGTAGCCGATGACGGGGTGGCGGTAGGGGCTTTCCGTGAAGACGCTGCTGAAGAGCTGGCGCGAACTGACGCGGTCGGGGTCGTCGAAGCCCATCGCAAATTCCCGTCGGATGACCTCCTGCTCCTTGTCGTATTCGTCGGCGGGGAGATTGGCGTTCATCATCACGTCGGCGATGATGTCGACGGCTTCGCTCGCTCCGGAAGCGGGAATGTCGATCCAGTAGACCGTCCGGTCGAAGGACGTGTAGGCGTTAATGTATCCGCCGAGATCCTGAACCGTGGAATCAATGACGCCCTTGCCGCGTTTGTCAGTGCCCTTGAAGAGCATGTGCTCGAGAATGTGGGACAGGCCGGCTCCCATCCATTTTCCTTCGTCGATGCTACCCGTTTCGCACCAACCCTGGACGCTGGCGACGGGGGCGCTGTGGTCCTCTTCGACGATGAGAGTGAGGCCATTGTCGAGGGTAAACACCTGAGCCGCGTTCGAGGGGAGCGTGGGCGAGGCCGACGGGGTGACCGCAGGAGCGGTTTTGGTGAAAGCGGGAGTGACAATAACGGCCATGAATACTGCTGAGAGAACGAAACTACGGGACATCAGCCGTCTTTGACAGCGGGGTCCGAAGTTTTGCTCAAATTTTTTCGCGTCGGGCGGAACGGGGCGTCGAACGCGGCGTCGAAATCGAAGCCCTCGGCGAAGGCTTCCGCGGTGTCCCGGTCGGTTTTGCTGAAGACGTTGGCGTCGACGAGATTGAAGACAAGATTACCGATATCCGAAGTTGAGCGAACGCCCCAATAGTCCAGGACGGTGCGCGCCATCGGTCCGTATTCCTTGAGCGCGTAGACGCGGAAACCATCGAGAAGATCCGGAGCGGCGACGTCGCTGGTTTCCTCCTTGCGGGACTTACGACGGCGTTTGGTCGTATCTTCGAGGGCGTCTCGGAGAAAGAGGTAGGCCTCGCGGGCGTAGCGGTCGTCCGTCGCTCGGATGGCATCAATGGATTCGGTGAAGCTATTCGGCTGCATTTTGCGGAGGTTCGGGGGGCGCTGGTGGGAGGGTATCGCGGGTCCGGTAGTGTTGTACGACGAGACCGGTCACAAATGCGAGCAGGATGGCGATCACGAGAATGCGCTCGCGACGGGTGAGGCGGAACATGTTTTCGGATAACTTGGCCCGGGAGGACCTAGCGGACACCGGACTCGTAGGCGTCCAAGAATTGGCTGATGGCGTCGGGGCGGGGGGGGGCTTCGGAGGATACTTCGGTATCTTCGACGATGTCCGTAAACGTCTCGCTGCTGGTTTGTACTTTGGTCGCTTCGACCCAATCCAGGTAACTGTTGATTTCCGTGGTTTTGCGGCTGAGGGCGGCGCGGACCTCCTCGGCGGCGGCGATTCTTTTCTCGAGTCGACGTTTGGGTTTGCGGAGGAGTTCGGAAACGATCTGGAGATATTCGTCGGTGAGGCCCTTGTAGAGCGGGTGGGCTTTGAGACTAAGCCGGAGAAGGTCGTTGCGCATCTGGCTGAGGATGAACCGGCCGCTGTTGCTTCGGGCGATGGCACCGAGCGCGAGAGGTCCGGACATGGCGGCGACTTCGGGCCTCTTCGGATCCGGAAGGGCTTGAACGTCGAGAATGGTGTCCAGGGTCTTGGCCGAGTCGCGGACGCCGAGGAGATCGATGCGGTCGGTGGCCGAAGCGGCGGCGATGGTGAGGGTCCACTTCCGAGAAAGGGCTTCGCGGTTGCCGTCGAGCGAAGGGAAGAACTCAAGAATCTCGTTGGTCGAAGGGGGCGAGCGGCGAGGGACGGCGAGGTAGTAGTGAAGGCCGGGGCGTCCCTGGGGCAGTGCGCGCAGGGTATCGAGCATCGCGAGAGATTGGGCCCGGAAGATGATGCGGGAGGTGGGATCGAGGCGGTCAGCCCGGGTTCGGAAAAAGTTGTCGATGTTTGGTGTTTCGCCACCGGCGAGCAAGGTGGCGTAGGCGGCGGCTTCGGGGCCGTTGGCGCGGATGGCGATCTTTTCGAGCAAGCCCGCAACGACCCAGGCGGGCGGTGATTCGAATGACCTTCCGGCGCTGGTAGGATTATTGCGGTACGCGTATTCGAGGAGGATGGCGCCCATGAGATCGCGGTCGAACTCGGGATCATCGAGCGCGTTCTGGTCGAAGACATCGAGCTGGATTTTCAGTTCGCCCTGATCGATTTCGTAAAGGCGGAGACTGGTCTTGGGCGGATTGCGGTTTGTGGGGGCGGGCGCCGTGAGATTGATGATGATGGTGATCTTAAACTCGTCGTCGATGCCGAGGAGTTTGAGAAATTCGGCTTTGTATTCTTCGGCTTGGCGGGAGATGGCGGTCCGGATGCTGGGATCTTTTGCGTAGATGACGAATTGCTTCGAGGTCGAGATCGAGCGGTCTTTCAGATTGAACGAATCTTGGGAGCGGGTGGCGGGGGCCGCGAAAAGCAGGAAGGCTGCAGCGGCGACGATGCGGGAGGGAGACACGGTGCGGCTAGGGGAAGATGACGGTTGCCGAATGGGCTGAGAGTGAGATCGATTGCGCTTCGGCGAGGATGTCCAGCTCGTAGAAGAGCCGCTCGTAGACCGGTTTCGCGGTGGAATCGAGGAGCGAGGCAACGAAGGCGGGGAGCGGGAGGCGGCCCAGCGAGCCGCCGACTACGCGCACGGAGCTACCACCATTGCCGCGGCTGATGGGGAGCATCTCGAGGCCGAGAAAGAGCGGATGGCCGTTGACCCTGCGCTCCATCAGTAGGTGAACCGTGTCGGTACCCGGCTTAAGGACGGCGCGAACGAATTCGACGCGGACGTAGCCGTCGTCAGCGGCCGTGGTCGGTGGAATTCGCTCCGCTACGTAGCCATTGATGAGTCCCCAAGGATAAACGATCCGTTTGCCGCCGCCGCCCTGGGATACGTCAGTCAGGCGGTCGCGCATCGATTGGGAAACCTCCGGCGTCAGCGGCGGGAACTCGGGGAAGGGCTGGGGGCGCGGATGATCTGAATGACCGCCGCGATTAAGGCGGCGTAGAAGACGATGCGGACGAGACTGAGCAGGGTTGAAAGAGCTGTCGGACGTGCCCTCTCTCCGTCTCGGCGGATCGCCGATTTGCGCGCCTTCTTTTTTTTACTGCTCGCTGCTGGGGCTGACGGTTGGGTGGGTTCACTCAGGGGCCGCGCTCCCGATGGGACGGGTGCGCCGCTCCCTCCGGTCAGGCGGGCACCGCAATCCTGGCAAAACGTGCGCGTTACGGGATTGGCGAAGTCGCACTGCGGGCAGCTGATTTCTTCCGGAGACTCGGGGTCAGCCATCGGTTTTTTTCGGTTTGGAAGCCGATTTGGAGTCGGATGAGGGGGAGGGTTTGGGCTCGGCTTTCTTTTCGCCGCCGCTGGACCCTGAGTCTTTCTTGGCCGCAGCTTTGTAACCCTCGCTGCGATAGTCGGTGATGTAAAAGCCGGAGCCCTTGAAAATAAGGCCCGCGCCGGCACCGAGTTGGCGTTTAATGGGACCCTTTCCCCATTTTTTCATCTGGCAATGATCTTCGGGGCAAACGGTGAGGGCGTCGTCCTTCATGGATTGAAAGATTTCGAAGGTCTTTTTGCACTTGGCGCACTTGTAGTCGTAGGTCGGCATGGGAATCGGTAAAGGACGCGAACGTAGCAGATGGTGACGGCAAACTGCAACGGGCGTGAATCGGAACGTTTGGGGTGCTGACGACCGCTGGATGCTGATCGATGCCGCCGGAATTGAGAGGCGTGACGTATCTATGAGCATGAGCGATCACGTGAACCCAAACCCTGAAAAAGATCCTTCCGACTGGGCGACCGGCGACGAGCCGATGACAGGACCGCAGGCTTCTTATCTGAAAACGCTGTGTCAGGAAGCTGGCGAAGACTTCAACGAAAATCTGTCCAAGGCCGACGCCTCGAAGAAGATCGATCAGCTCCAGGGAAAAACTGGTCGCGGATCATCCTAACTCCGCCGGAATCGGCACGGCGAGGGACGCGCGTGCTGTCGCGAGCGGAATTGTCTGACGTTTTCGATCAAGAAAGAAGCTGACTTCCGCGTAGCCAGCTTCGGCGAGACGGTCGAGGGCTTCCGCGTAGTCTGCGGCGACGCGGCTTGGGCGGTGGGCGTCTGCTCCGAGGACGACGGGAATGCCGCGTTCGCGGGCGAGGATGAGCTGAGAGACGGAGGGGTTCATCTCAGGGAGGGATTTATTGAGGCCGCTGGTGTTGATCTCCATCGCGACGCCGGTGGCGGCGATGCGGTCGAGCGCACGCTCGACGAAAGGGCGGACGCGGGTGAAGTCCCACTCGTCGGGATCCTCGTTTTTGATGAGATCGGGGTGGGCGAGGGTGTCGTAGAGGCCGGTCTCGGCCGATGCGGCGAGGTGGTCGTAGTAAATTTGTTGGTAGTCGAAGACCGAGCCGCGGTCGTAGGTGTCGCGGTATTCCGGCACGTGGTAGTGGACCGAGCCGAGAACGTGGTGGAGCGGATGCCGGGCGTGAAGTTTTTCCAACCATGGCTCAACACCGGGGTAGTAGTCGCTCTCGAGGCCGAGGCGGACGTCAAGGCGACCGCGCCACTCGTCGCGAGTACGGGAGACGAGGTCGGCGTAGTGATCAAATTCCTCCGGGCGCATCCGGACCGAAGCCGAGATGCCGTCGGGCAGCGGGCAATGGCAGGTGACGATGAGGCCAGCGAGATTGCGGGCGTAGGCAGCGGCGGCGTATTCGGTCGGGTCGCCGATCGCGTGATTGCAGAGGGGTGTGTGGCAGTGGGATTCGTAGAGGACGCGTGGCGGCATGACTGGTGATTTGCGGTAGTGCGAGCTTGACGCCGGGGCGAGCTGATCGGTTTCGTTGACGCATGAAGTTTTACGTCTTGGGCGCTCTCGCGGGCGTGATTGGTTTATCGGCATGTTCGACGACGGAGAAGCCGGATGCAACCGTGGTGACGCCAGCGGTGAGGTCGGCGCCGGCAGCGAGTGCTGGAACGACGACCTTCTTTCTCGGGGACAGGGGCGAAGTTTATTCGCGGACGTCGGCGGGGAAGAAGGCGTTGGCGCGATCGTGGTGGGAGGGTGATGGGGTAACGGGTGCGGCGTCGGTGGTAATCGACATCTCGGAGCAGACGGCATCGTTTTACAAGGGAGGGAAACTCGTTGGGGTTTCGGCGGTCTCGACGGGGCGGGAGGCGCGGTCCACGCCGACCGGCAGTTTCCGGATCTCGCAAAAGAACATTGATCACCGATCAAATCTCTACGGAGACTACGTGGGGCCGGATGGACGACCGGTGGTGAGCAACGTGGACGTCTACCAGGATAAAAAACCGGCCGGGACAACGTTTCTCGGCGCACCGATGCCGTATTTCATGCGGGTCGTGAACGGTGTCGGGATGCACGAGGGGTTTTTACCCGGCTTCCCCGATAGCCATGGGTGCATCCGCATGCCGGAGGAGATGGCTGCAAAGTTTTACGCGAACACCCGAGTCGGCACGCCGGTGCGGATCCAGCTTTAGGTCGCACCAGGCCCACCCGTTTGCGAGAACGCGGAACGAGCGGCGATATTCGTCAGGTCTCGCCGTTGGCAGCTCTGGGAACGAGGGGGGCGGCCACGATTCGCTGCGGGTCTTGAATGGTGAGAACCCGGCGAATCAGCCAAATTCCGAGCAGGCTGAATGCGGCGGTCAGGTAGCCGAGCCAGTCGACGTGCAGGAGGCCATCGGGGGTGTTGACTACGACCCAGCCCGCGAGGAGCGAGGCGAGTCCGCCGCAGAAATCACGCGTGCAGGCCGTGAGGCTCATGTAGGCGCCGCGGCGGGGTGAGCTGACGGCTGAGGCGAGGGCGGCTTGGGCGGGAACGAACCGCCCACTCGCGAAGATAAAGAACAGGCCCGTGACGACCAAAGTCGCGGGGATCGGGGTGGGTCCGAGCTGGGTGAGAGTGACGACGATCAGGATCGCGGCGATGGAAACGACTGCGAAGACGCGTGAGCGTCCGTGCCGGTCGGAAAACCGACCGATGAGCGGCGCGGTGACGACGGTGAGGACGCCTCCGATGACGTAGACCACGAACAGTAGTCGCTCCGGCAGGGCGAGGTTGAAGACGAGGTGGGGGGAGAGAAAAGGGATGATCGTGAAATGACCAAAAACGAGGGATGCCATGAGGGCAAGGCCTCGCCAAGCGTTGCTGTCGCGGAGGAGAAGCCCAAAATTTCGCCACGACTCGGGTGGCCCATCGATGAGGTGGTCACGGACGGCCGGAAGGGCGAAAGCCAGCAGGGTCCAGACGACGAGAGCTGCGCCGACGATGAGAAGGAACGGGGTTTCCCAGCGGAATTGCTGCGCCAGAAAAAGGCCGAAGGGCACGCCGATCGCCGCCGCAGCCGAGAACGCCGTCATGATGATCCCCATGGCCGCGCCACGGCGAGGTCCGGGGATGAGATCGCCAACGATGGCCAGAATCGTCGCGCCCGAGATGCCACCAAATGCGCCGCAAATGGCCCGCGCGGCCATGAGCTGGTCCGCGGTGTGGGCCAGGCCGCAGGCGAGTGTGCCGAGGGTAAATCCCGCGTAGGACGTGAGGAGGACGCGACGGCGGTCAAAGCGATCGATGAACGGAGCGCTCAGCAGGCCGATCGCTCCGGCGCTGAGGGTGTAGGCGGCAATGAGGAAGCTGAACTGGCCGGCGGAAATGCTCAAGTCGCGCATGAGCTGCGGGCCGAGCGGCATCATGATCATGAAATCCATGATGTGCGTGAACTGCACGGTCGCGAGCAGGATGAGGAGTCCGCGTTCCGAGAGGCGGATGCGTGGCACCACGGTCGGTGATTGATTCACACCGAGGCGGGCTTTTGATCCCGGGAAGGTTGAATGCGCTGCGGTCGAGCGCGGAAGAGGTTCGTGACGTCTTCGATCAACAGATAAAGGCTCGGAACAAGGACGAGGGTGATGACCGTGGCAAAGAGGATCCCGAAGCCGAGCGAAATTGCCATCGGGATGATGAAACGGGCTTGGCGGGAAGTTTCGAAGATCATGGGAGCGAGGCCGCCGAACGTCGTGAGGGTTGTGAGAATGATCGGGCGAAACCGCCGAATCCCGGCCTTGAGGATGGCGTCCCAAGGGTTCATTCCTTCACGGCGAAGCTGATTCGCGTAATCGATGAGGACGAGCGAATCGTTCACCACGACTCCCGCGAGTGCGATGATGCCCATGATGCTGATCATCGAAATGTTGTAGCCCATGACGATGTGGCCGAGGACAGCGCCGACGATACCGAAGGGAATGCTCAGCATCACGATGAGCGGCTGCGTGTAGCTGCGGAAGGGAACGGCGAGGAGGAAATAGATGAGCATGAGCGCTAGTAGGAAACCCGTCTGCAGGCTGGAGAGGCTGTCGGCTTGGTCGGCTTGTCGGCCCTCGTAGCCGTAGCTGAGACCGGGGAAATCGCGGGCGAGCTGCGGCAGAATTGTCGCGCTGAGAGCCTCGATGAGGACGCTGGTCTCGCCGATGGGATCGACGTCCGCAGAGACGGTGGTGGTGCGACGGCCTTCGCGGCGTTGGATGTCGCGGTAGGAGCGGCCGCGCTCGACGGTCGCGACCTCGGCGAGCGGAACGAACGTGCCGCTTGGGGTCGAGATGAGAAGCGTGTCGAGGTCGTATTCGCTGGTGCGTTCGGCTTCCGGGAGCCGGACCATGACTTTGATTTCGTTGCGACCGCGTTGCTGGCGGAGGGCCTCCGCGCCGAAAAAGGAATTGCGGACCTGGCGCGCGATGTCGCGGGAGGTGAGGCCGAGGCTCTCGCCGGCGGGTTTGATTTCGAAATCGAACTGACGTTTGCCGGGTGAGTAACCACTGTCGACGTCCTTGACCGCAGGAAATTGCTCGAGGCGGGAGGCGAGAGTGGTCGCCGCGCGATCGAGCGTTTCGGTGTCGCGGTGGCTGAGTTCGATGGACAGCCCGGCACCCGAGCCGGGGCCGCCGCGGTCGGATTCGAAGCGCATCGATTCGACACCCGGGATGGTGCCCGTGGCTTCGCGCCACAGCTCCGTGACTTTGGCCGTGGAGATCGGCCGGATGCCTGGTTCCTGGAGGTAGAGGCGGATATCGACTTCGTTTTCGTCGATGGATGACGCGATGCCGATACCGAGTTTGTCGCCGCCATTTTCGGCAAGCACGCGTTCCCCGGAGGCGATCAGACGGCGCTCGACGCTCTCGGTGTTTGCGAGGGGACTGCCGAGTGGGAGGCGAGCTGTGACGGTCGCCTGGTCAGCCTCGACGCGGGGCATGAAGATGATCCCGATGCGACCGCTCTCGATGGAGGCGAGCGTGATGAGAAGTGAACCGAGTCCGATGGCGACGGTGAGGCCGCGCCAGCGGAGGGTGCGTTCGAGAAACGGACCGTAGACGGTCTCTATGAAACGGCGGACACGTTGGGCGAAGGCTTGCTGCCACCCGTGGAGTCGGGCGGTGAAGCGGTTGCCGGGCTTGCTGCGAGTGTAGGCGAGGTGGGAGGGGAGGATGAGAAGGGACTCCATCCACGAAATGAGAAAGACGGTGATGACAACGATCGGGATGACGCCCCAGATTTTTCCGAATACTCCGGGGACGAAGAGCAGCGGCAGAAAGGCGACGACGTTGGTGAGAATACTGAAGGCGATGGGGAGGGAGACGCCGCGGGCGCCGATGACGGCCGCGTCGAAATTGCTGAGACCGCGCTCGCGGGCCTCGTAGATGTTTTCCCCGGCGACGATGGCGTCGTCGACGACGATGCCGAGCGCGACGATGAAGGCGAACATCGAGATCATGTTGATCGAAACGCCGAAGAACGGGAGGAAGAGCATGCCGCCGAGAAACGAAATCGGGATCCCCATGGTGACCCAGAAGGCGAGTTTGAATTCCAAAAAGAGTCCGAGAACGAACAGGACGAGGAGGAACCCGAAGAAGGCGTTCTTCAGAAGGAGAGAGAGACGCTGACGGTAGGTGTCGGAGTCGTCGATGCGGGTGGCGATCTCGACGCCGGGTGGAAGGTCGCGGCGGATCTCGGGGAGGATCTCCTTGACCGCGTCGGAGACGCCGATGGGAGTCTCCGCACCGATCCGAAAGACATCGAGTCCCATGCTGCTTTTGCCGTCGAAGCGGGCGAAATTATTCACATCGGCGAAACCTTCGCGGACCGTGCCGATCTGGCCGAGGGTGAGGACGGTGCCTTCTGGCGTTGTCACGATCGGGGTGTCGGCGTATTCGCGGGCGTACTCGCGTCGGTCGTCGACGCGGAGCAGGATCTCGCCGGAACTCGTCTCGATGCGGCCGCCACCGGTGACGATCGAGGCTTGGTCGATTCGTTGGGCGACGGCGTCGAGCGAGAGGCCGTAGCGGCGAAGGGTCGCTTCGGGGATTTCCACGACAAGTTCCGGGGCGCGGGAATCGTCGATGTCGACTTGGGAAATGCCGGGACTCTGGAGTAAGCGGTCGCGGACGTGCTCGACGATTTCGCGAAGAACGCGCTCGGAGACTTCGCCATAGATCTCGAGGTCCATGACGTCGTTTCGACGGGCGTTGAGGGTGACGTTGGGGCGTTCCGCTTCCTCGGGAAACGTCGTGATGCGGTCGATGGCTTGTTTGATGTCCTGGTAGACCTGGGTGCGGTTCGCGCCGATGAGCATCTCGGCCTGGACGGAACCAGACCCTTCGCGGGCGGTGGCGGTGACCTCTTTAACGCCTTCGATCCCTCGAATCGCTTCCTCGACGACGAGAATGACGCCCTGCTCGACCTCCTCGGGGCTACCGCCCGGGAGGGAGACACCAACGCTGACGGTGTCGCTCTCAAATTCCGGAAAGACCTCCTTCTTGATCTTCGTCGTCATGAAGAGTCCGCCAACCATGAGGAAGATCATCATGAGATTCGGCGTGACCCGATTTTCGACCATCCACGCGACGATGCCGGTGTGGGTGCCCGGCGGTTGAGTGTTGGCCGTCATGGCTCGGACGGTGGGGCGGGTTGTTCGGTGCGGAGCTGCATGCCTTGCACCGGCGTCGAAAGATCGGTCGTGACGATGCGGTCGCCGGGGTTGAGGCCGCTGGTGATGAGGATCTCGTCGCGTCCGCGCAGGACGACCTCGACGTCGCGAATGTCGAGGGTCCCGTCGGGAGCCAGGACCCAGACCTGATCGTCGGCGCGGACGAGGTTGCGCGGGAGGGTGGCGACATTTGCAAGCTCCCGGCCTTCGAATTCGACTCTGACGAACGAGCCGATTAGGAGGCGGGGCTGGGCGGGGTCCTTGAGGCTGAGCGGGTCGGCGACTTCGATGATGACACGGGCTAGGCGGCCGAGCGTTTCGAGGCTGGCCGCGAGACGGAGGACGGTGCCGGTGCGAATCTCGCCGACCGACCAGGCCGCGTCGTCGATCACCGTGACCGTCGAGCCTGCGGCGCTCTCCGGGCCGGGGAAGGTGATCCATTTGAGATCGCTCACTGGGACGGTGGCTTCGATCCAGTAGTGGTCGGTGCCGATGAGGGTGGCGACGGGTGTGGTCGGGGTGACGCGGGCTCCGGCGTTGAGCGGACGTCCGTCGATGATGGCGTTGAAAGGGGCGTTGACGGTGGTGCGGGCGAGGTCGACGGTCGCTCCTTCGAGGGCGGCTTCGGCGGAAGCAAGGTTTGCTTGGGCCATTGCGAGTTGGGGGCGGCGGAGGACAAGGTCCTGGTCTTTTTCGGTAATCACCTCGCCGAGGAGTTCGAAATCCTGGACGGCGACGGCCTGGGCACCTTGCTCAATGCGGAGGTTGGTGGTGGCTTCCGTGACGACGGTCTCGGCGGCGCGCTGGGCGAGCGTGTAATCGAGGGGATCGATTTGGAGGAGTTGATCGCCTTTTTTGAAGGTGCCGCCGGGGATGAAATTTGGGCTTACGGTTTCGATTTCGCCGCCGATGCGGGGCATGAGTTCGACGGATTGGGCGGGCTGAACGGTGCCCATGGCTTCGACGCGGACCGGACGGGTGGTAAATTTCACGGGCTGGACCTCGACCAGGGTCGCCTGGCGCTCGGCGGGAAGGGATTTGGCCGTGGGCGGAGTTTTGATGAGAAGGTATCCGCCGGCCCCGCAGAGAACGAGGACGCCAACGGGGATGAGGCGTGCGACGAGACTGCGGCGGGGGAGTGGAGAAGTGGGTTCGGTCATGGCTCGGAATCGGATCTCCGGGAATCTACGATGAGTTTGGTCAGCGGGGGCGCGTCAAGTTCCCAGGAACCACCGAGTGCGCGGCAGAGATTGATGCGTTGTTGGAGGAGGGTGCGGCGGGCGGTGAGGTAGGTGCGTTGGAGTTCCTGCTCGGAGGAGATGGCGTCGAGGACTCGGAGGTAGTCGTTGGTTCCACTGAGGTAGCCCTGACGGACGCCGCGGAGGGCCGCGGTGGCGAATTCGAGCTGTCGCTCGAGGCTGCG
The DNA here is from genome assembly GCA_963832325.1 of uncultured Verrucomicrobiae bacterium. Taxonomy (GTDB): domain Bacteria; phylum Verrucomicrobiota; class Verrucomicrobiia; order Chthoniobacterales; family JAATET01; genus CAVVKW01. The sequence continues at coordinate 44,064 of CAWHTR010000004.1, forward strand.
CAGGTATTCGCGTTGGCGGGCTTCGTTGGTGAGTGCGTCCTCGATCTCGCCAAACGAGTCGAGGATGATTTGGCCGTACAGGTTGAGGCGTTCGGAGAGAACCGCGCGGACTCGAGTGACTTCGTTCGCGCGAGCTCCGCCGTCGATGATCGGGGCGATGAAATTTGCGGCGAGGGTTGCGAGGTAGTTGTCGAGGAGATCGCGAATGGCTTCGGCGTCGGTGTTGATGTCGGCCGTGAGGCTGATTCGGGGAAAGCGGTTTGCGATGGCAGCCCAGAGCCGTTGGTCCGCCGCGAGCACGTCGTAGTAGGCCGAGCGGATATCGGGGCGGCGCTGGACGAGATTCGCGGGGATGCCGGTGGCGGGAAGCGGCCCGGGGAAGAGCAACTTGGCGATGCGCGGGGCCACGGATTGGGTGGGCGGCTTACCGAGGAGGATGGCAAGCTGATGCTCGAAGATCGCGGCGCGGCCACGGGCCAAGGCGAGGTCGCCACGACGAGACTCTTCGAGCTGGCGCTGTTGGAAGACGTCGAGTGAGCCGGCCTGGCCCTGGCGGAAGCGGGTTTCGACGAGGGTCGTGACGTTTTTGTTGAGCTCGAGCTGGGCCTCCAGGAGGTCGACTTGAGCGTTCTGTTCAATCAGTTGATACCAGGTGTTCGCGACCGAGGCGGAGAGAGTGAGCGCGGCGGCATGAACATCCTCGGCGGAGGCTTTGGCGTCGAAGATTGCGGCATCGCGAGTGGAGCGAACTCGCCCCCAGAGATCGAGCTCGTAGCTGACATCCAAGCCAAGAGCGTAATTGTCCTCGACGGTGAATTCCGTCCCGCCGCCCGACCCACCCGAGAAGTCGGCAAACTCGCCACCGCCACCACCACCGCCGCCGCTCGTTTGCGTTTGTCGGTAGGAACGAGTACCCCCACCGGTCCCGTCGAGGGCGGGGATCAGAGCGGCGGCTTCGATGCGGGCGGTCGCACGAGCTTGTCGTAGTCGGTCCCACGCCGTCTTGAGGTCGAAGTTGTCGGCCAATGCTTCGGCAATCAATCGATTGAGGATGGGGTCATCGAAGCTACGCCACCATTGATCCGGAAGCGGAAGGCCCTTGGTCGCGGAGAAGCCATCGGCAACGGCAACCGGCGGAACAATCGGTTTGTCCGGGGCCGCGCATCCGGTGAAAATCAGCGCGAGCAGCAGGGAGAAACGCGTAAATTTTTTCCCTGCCGGGACGGACGACATGCGCGGAAAGGTAGGGGAACAGCGTCCGATATCAAGTTCAAGGCCAGCTTAGAAGCGGAAGAGTGGCCGAAGTGGCATCCTGGAGGTCACACCGACGATCGCTCCGAGCCAGTGGCGGATTTGGTGCAGGGGTGCCCGTTACCGCCGGTCGCGACAAGGGGGGGGGGCGGGGCGGGAGGTTGAGTTTCGAATCGCAACTGCCCCTACGCCTTGGACGAGGGTCCGAAGTCGTGTGATCGGGTCCAGCGATCTCGCAGATCGTCGTCGACCTCGGCCCGGGGTCGGGAGTCGGCGATGAGTTTATTCAGTAACTTGGAATACGAGGACGCGGAAAACGGGAGTTTGATCGTACGGTCTTCGAGGGAGGCCGCGAGAATGGCGTTGATGAGCGCCACCGAGTCCAGCCCCTCGCTGGCGGGAGCGATGAGCGGTTCGCCGCTTTGAATGGCAGCAACAAAATTTTTCAATATGCCGAGGTGTTGTTCTCCCCGCGAGGCCGGGAGGGGGATGTCGACGGTCCAGGTGGAGGGACGGAGGTAGCCCTCGGGGCAGGTGCGGGAGAATTCGGAGGCAGGAACTTCGTTGCGCACGAGTGTGAGGCGGTTGTCTTCGAGGACGAGGCGTCCTCGCTCGGCGGCAATTTCGAGGCGATTTGTTCCGGGGGTTTCGCCGGTTGAAGTATTGAATGTCGCCAACGTGCGGTCCGGAAGTTCGAACAGAGCCGCGACGTTGTCCTCGACTTCGATGTCGTGGAAGCGCCCGAGTTGACAGAGGCTGCGGACGGTTGCGGGCTGGCCGAAGATCCAGATGAAGAGGTCAAGATTGTGGACGCATTGATTGAGAAGAACGCCACCACCCTCTCCGGCCCAGGTTGCGCGCCACGGGCTGGACTCGTAATAGGCGCGCGTCCGAAACCAATCGGTGATGGTCCACGAGATCCGATGGAGCGCCCCAAGTTCACCGGAGCGCACCAGCTCGCGGACCTTCTGGTAGTGCGGGTCAGTGCGTTGGTTGAACATCGCCGCAAAGACCTGAGCTGGATTCTTGTGAGCGCGGAGGAGACGCTGGGCGTCCGCTTGATGCACGGCAATGGGTTTTTCCATCAGAACGTGGAGTCCAGCTTTCAGGGCGGCGATTCCGATCGGAACGTGCGAAAAATGGGGGGTTGCGATGAGCACCGCGTCCACGTGACCCGAGCGGATCAATGCCCGACCGTCGGTGAAGCGCGGGACATCTCCGAAATCGGCGGTTCGTCGTTCGTTGCTGTCAGCGACGGCAGCGAGGGTGCAGTAGGGTACTGAACCGGACGCGAGGGTCCTGGCGTGATGCGCCCCCATGTTGCCGAGACCAATTACACCCAGGCGGACGGGGGGGAGCGGGCGGGACGGCATGCTTAGAACGACTTGGAGAAATCGGTGGCGGCTACCTTCCGTTTTGCCACCTTTTTCTTGGGCTTGGAGTTGGCGATCAGCTTCTTGAGTTCTTTCTCGAACGCCGCGGCGTCGAGCGGCACGTCGACCGTCTGGCCGACAATGGAAGACATGAGAATCGAGTTGGCCAACTCGACGGAGTGGATGCCTTCCGCGGCAGGCGCGACGAGTTTTTCGCCGGAAAGAATAGCGTTGGTGAAATTCTTGAGAATACCGAGGTGCTGCTCCCCCCGGTGAGGCGGAATCGGGATCTCCACGTTCCAAACGGGTGGCTGGGCGAAGCCGGACTTCGAAGTCCGGGTGAACTTAGCGGTTGGGATCTCGTTGCGGGTGTAGCTCAGTTTGCCGTGCTCGAGCACGAGTCTTCCCTGGTCGCCGGTGATCTCGAGGCGGTTGGTGCCGGGCGCTTCGCCGGTCGAGGTAATGAAGACAGCGGTGTGCCCATCGGGATATTCGAAGTAGGCGGTGACGTCGTCTTCGACTTCGATCTGGTGGTAGCGCCCCATTTTGCAGAAACCGCGGACTTTGGAGGGCATCCCGAAGATCCACTGGTAGAGATCGAGATTGTGGGGACACTGGTTGAGCAGAACGCCGCCGCCTTCTCCCGCCCAGGTCGCGCGCCAGCCGCCGGAGGCGTAGTAATTCTCGCTGCGGAACCAATCGGTGATGATCCAATTCACGCGGTGGATTTTACCAAGTTCGCCATCGCGGACGAGTTCCCGCACCTTCTGGTAGGAAGGATCGGTGCGTTGATTGAACATCGCGGCAAAAATTTGCTTCTTACCGCCCCGGTGGGCGGCGATCAGTCGTTCGCAGTCGGCTTTGTGAACGGAGATCGGTTTTTCGACGAGAACGTGAAGACCGGCCTCAAGGGCGGTGATGCCGATTGATGTGTGATCGTAGTGAGGCGTGGCGATGAGAACAGCGTCCACCGATCCGGACGAGATGAGATCGTCAGCGGAAGTAAATTGCGGAACGTCCGGGTAGGCGGCGAAGGCGCTTTGATCGCGGTCGCAGACGGCAGCGAGCTCGCAGTTGGGGACCTTGCCGTCGAGGATGGTGGCGCAGTGCGCGCGGCCCATGTTGCCCAGGCCGATGATGCCAAGTCGAAGAGTTTTCATGTATGTGCTAAAGCGATTGGGACTGAGTTAGGGTGAGGGACATCGGCTTTTCGAGAACGAAAGCTCCGAAGCCGATCCGACCGCACCGTGGAGGTGCAGGTGGTGATGCTGGCACCAACGCGAAAAATTGTCGATCAGCGGACAGAAGTTTTGAGCCTTTGATCGATTGGACCGTCCCAATTGATTTGTAGGATGAGAGTCTATCGTGTTCGCCGCCCTCAATCGGCAGCGGTCGGATGAAAATGGGATTGCGCGGTGCGCTTGGCATTTGATAAATACATTTTCAAGTTTTTCAGGTCGAAATGCTGAATGTCGGCATGTATTGTCGGTGTCTTGAGAGGTTAGATTGCCCTGTGGTGTAATGGTAACACAGCGCCCTTTGGAGGCGTTATTCATGGTTCGAGTCCATGCGGGGCAGCCATTCGTCGAGGGGGGAGACCGACCGAAACGGGAGGGGAGCATCGGGTAGGGTTTGTCTTTTTGGGGGATTGGTGAATGGTGGGGGAATGAGACGACGTGACTTCCTGCGGACTTCCGTTGGCTTGGCCTTGGGAGGTGGGTTCGTCGCGAGGGGGGCGTTGGGTGGAGGGTCAGTAGGCCGGGCGGGTGAACGCGTTAAGCTGGGGCGAACGGGGATCGAGGTTTCGCGGTTGGCGTTGGGAACGGGATCGAACGGTTGGAATGGGCGGTCGAATCAGACGAGGCAGCTGGGGATCGGGGGAACGGCGGATCTTTTGGAGGAAGCTTTCGAGCGGGGCGTGAATTTTTGGGATTCGGCGGATCAATACGGGAGTCACCCGAACCTGGCGGAGGGGCTGACTCGGGTGCCGCGGGAGAAGGTGGTGATCCTCACAAAATCGACGTCGGAAGACGCCGCTGGGATGCGTGCGGACATTGATCGGTTTCGCAAGGAGCTGGGCACGGAGCGAATTGATATTTTGCTGCTGCATTGTAAGACGAGTCCGGACTGGGTGAGCGAATGCGCGGGGGCAATGGAGGTGATGGCGGACGCCAAAGAGCGAGGGATCATCGGGGCGCACGGGGTTTCGTGTCATTCATTCGCGGCGTTGGAGTTAGCGGCGCGGACGGATTGGGTGGACGTGGATCTGGCACGGATCAATCCGGCGGGAGCGGTGATGGACGCGGCGCCCGAGAGAGTCTTGCCGGTGCTGCAGCGGATGCACGCTGACGGGAAGGGGGTGATCGGAATGAAGATCTTCGGTGCGGGGCGGCTGGTGGGACGGATGGACGAGTGCCTGCGCTACGTGATGGGACAGGAGTGCGTGCCGGCCTTTTCGATCGGGTGCGAAAGTCGGCGGGAGCTGCGCGAGGTGATGAACGGAATGGAGCGGGCGTGAAGGCGGCTGGGTTGGGGACGATTTTGGTGATGGCGATGAGTGGAATGGCGAACGGGGACGCTGGGGTGGTGGCGTCGGGTGCGGAGCTGGAGTTGGTCGCGGACGGCTTTGAGTTTACGGAGGGACCGGCGGTCAACGGGGTGGGCGAAGTTTTTTTCACGGATCAGCCAAACGACCGGATTCTCAAGGTGGGACTGGACGGGAAGGTGAGCGAATTTCTGAGTCCGAGTGGGCGGGCGAACGGGATGTTTTTTGACCCGGATGGGAGCGGGGATCTGTGGGTTTGCGCCGACGCGGAGAACGAACTCTGGCGGGTGAGTGCGGCGGGTGAGGTTGAGATCGTAGTGCGAGAATTCGGGGGGAAGTTGCTCAACGGGCCGAACGACGTGTGGGTCCGGGCGGGGGGCGGTCTTTACCTGACGGATCCCCTTTACGTGCGGGATTACTGGACGCGGGGAGATTCTGAGCAGCCGGTGGAGGGTGTGTATTTTCTGCCAGAGGGTGAATCTCAACTGGTGCTGGTCGACGGGACGTTGGTGAAGCCAAACGGCGTGATTGGCTCGGCTGACGGGACGAAGTTGTACGTCGCGGACATTGGGGCGGGAAAAATTTTTTCCTACCGGATCGAGGCGGACGGAGGGTTGGCGGATCGGCAGTTTTTTTGCGAACACACGTCGGATGGACTGGCGATAGACGACGAAGGAAACGTTTACGCGACGGGTCGCGACGGGGTGACGGTTTACGGTCCGGATGGCAAAAAAATCGAGACGATCGATGTCCCGGAGGGATGGACGGCCAACGTGACGTTCGGTGGGCCGGAGCGTGATCGGCTCTTCGTGACGGCGATGTCGGGATTGTATTCGATCCGGATGCGGGTGCGGGACGGCTCGCGTTTATGACGAGTGCGGGCGTCCACGGGCGGGGTTTCGTCCGATACCCTTAACAGTTATCATGGCTAGAAAATCAAACACCTCGAAGAAGAGCACGAAAGAAAAAGTTGAGATTGGGATCAATCAATCGAACCGGGATGGAGTGACCGATTTGTTGGGCAAAGCGTTGGCAGACACGCACGTCCTCTACATCAAAACCCGGAATCTACATTGGAATCTGATCGGCCCCCGGTTTCACAGTTTGCACGAGTTTTACGAAGAGCAGTACACGGAATTGGCGAAGAACATCGACGCGATTGCGGAGCGCATCCGGATGGTTGGTGGTGCTGCCCCTGGGAGCATGGCGGAATTTTTGAAGGCCGCCCGATTGAAGGAGAAATCCGGGGCGAGGATCGAGGGCACGGAGAGTCTGAAGCTGTTGCTCGCCGACAACGAGGCGGTCGTTCGACATCTGCGCGAAGCGATTGAAGAGTGCGAAGAGAAATACGGTGATGTGGGGACGGCGGATTTTCTCACTGGGCTGATTCAGGTTCACGAAGAGGCGTCGTGGATGCTTCGGAGCTATCTGGAATAGCACCGGGTCGGCAACCGGTCGCGCGGGTTCTGACACGAACGAGATGAGGCGGGGACCCGCGGGGCGGGTGAACGGTTGCTTCGGTGTGAGCGCTTGATTCTACCGGCTTTGGCGGGGTTGTTGGTAGTGGGCGGGGAGACGGGGAGCCGCCGGTTGGCTTAGGCTGGCGAGGGTACTGAGGGTCTGAGTGGCGGCAGTTTTGAGAGCGGTGAAGCGATCGTTTCGGGGATTGGGAGCGTGGACGATGTGGCGGAGGAGGCTATGCCACTCGAGGATCGCGCGTTCGACGTCCCCGCGACGGATCAGGGCGTCGGCAGGGAGGGAGCGGATGCCGCCGGTGCGGAATCGGGCCAGCGTGTCGGCGGTGCCTTCGCCGTAGCCGGGGGGGAGGCCGGCCTCGAGATAGCCCTCGTGATCCACGTGGCCGTAGGCGGTGCGGGTGGCGATGGCGAGTCGGTCGGACTCGCCGGTGGCGAGGTCGGCGAAGCGGTGGCCTCCACGGAGATTGGCCAGGTGAGCGATGATTTCGCCGATGGGATAGGATTCATCTTCGAGGGCGGCGGCGATGACGAGACCTTCTCCGGCCTGGAAACGGGCTGCGATGCGGCCGCGGGAGGTCGGGATGCCTTCGGCGTCGATGAGTCCGAGCTTGCGCCAGGCGTGGGCGGCGGAGCCGGGGGGAGGGTTGAACTCCGACCGGTTGGCGGGGGCGAGGTGGGTTTCGGTGTTGACCTCGACGCGGCGTCGAGGGGGTGCGAGGAGCGCCCGGTCCTGCGGGTCGATGGTCGCGTTGGCGAGATGGTCGTCCAGCGAGAGTTGGATGGCGACAACTGGACCTCGCTGGGCGAGGCCGAGAATGCTGGCCTGGGTGAGGAGGGGGGCGACGGTGGTGAGGAATTCCTGATCGGAGAAGACCTCGGTTTTGCCGAGGTGAAGTTGCTTGCGGATCCACGGGAGCGGGCGGAGTTGCTGATCGCTGGTGGGGTGAGCGGCACTGAGTTCCTTGCCGTAAACGAATCCGGAGGAGGTCTGGATTTTGCAAATTCGACCGGGTCCGTGGGATTCAGCGATGGCGGGAACGCGGAGGGCGGGCTGCCATTTTTCCTTATGCCAAGCCAGGCAGACGGAGAGGGGGCGGGGTTCGGTGAGGGCATCCTTCGTGGGCTGCCAGGTGCCGGTGCTGTCGAGGTATTCCTCGCGAGTGGGAGCAAGGGTGAAGCCGCTGGTGTGGTTGGTGGCTGGTGACCGGGGATTGTTGAGATCCAAGCCGAGGGTGGGGGGCTGCGGGGAGAAAAGGTTCTTGCAGGCTTGGCGGGCGGCTTCGAGGGGTGGGCGACCTTGCTCGACGGCGGTCTCCATGACCCGGAGGAGGCTGGGCCAATCAATTTCGTTGACGCGGCGGAGGGGGCGTTGACTGGCGTCGAAGAGGCGGGGGCTGTCGCGGGTGACGATGAGAGTTCCCTCGGTGTCGAGGCCACGGCGTCCGGCGCGACCGTACATCTGCAGGAGTTCGTCGGAGCGGAGTTCGCGCTGAAACGGGCCGTCCTGGTAGCTCGTGCCGGCGATTGCGACTGAGCGGACGGAAAAATTGATGCCCGCGGCGAGACCCGTTGTTGCGACGATGAAGTGGAGGTGGCCGTTCTTGGCCAAGGGTTCGATCCAGTGCGCGCGGGCGGCGTAGGGGAGGCCGCTGTGGTGGAAGGCGGTGCGACGGGCGATGAGGCGGGAGAGATCCTTGCCGAGTAGGGTCTGGGCGTCGGGTGGAACGGGGATGGCGTCCTGGAGTGGGAGGGCTTCGCTGATGTGGCGGGCGATTTTTTCCGCGTCGGCTCGCCGAGGGGCGAAAATAAGAAGTGGGGTAAGCCGGGCCAAGTGGGCGGCCGCGGCGAGGCGGGGCCAATAGCCGCGGACCGAGTCAGGAACGCGGGGTAGATTCTCGAGTGGGATTTCGTTGAGGGGAACGGGGCGGTCGGTGACGCGGACAATCTTGGTCGTGCGGCCGAGGCGCTGAAACCAATCGGCGACCGCTTCTGGATTGCGGACGCTGCCGCTGAGGAGGAGGATTTGCGTTTGGCGGGCTGGGGCGAGGGCGAGAGTGAGTTCGTAGTTGAGACCGCGGCGGGGGTCGGCGAGCATCTGGTATTCGTCGATGACGAGAGTTCCGGGGGCATCGCCGGAGAGGATGCGTTCGCGCTGGGTCTCGAGGGTGGCGACGAGGATGGGTGCGCGGGTATTCTCCGCGATGTCGCCGGTGGCGATCCCGACGTCCCAGCCGCGGCGGCGCCATTCGGTCCATTTGTCGTTCGCAAGCGCGCGGGTGGGAACCGTGTAGACAGCCTGGCCGCGGCGGGCGGCGGCTCCCGAGTCGACGTGGAGTTCGAAGATGCGGGTTTTCCCCGCCCCGGTGGGGGCGTCGACGAGAACGTCGTGACCTGTGGCGAGCGCGCGGACGGCCTGCTGCTGCCAGAGATCGGGGACGTCGAGGGCGATCTGGAGACCGGTCATGGTCTACAGATACGATCTGAGCACGTGGGACGCAAAAGTTCGTAACGGTTACCGCTGGAAAGACGTGGGTGGTTCTCTCTGATGCCGGACGTTGGGGGTTGCAAGAGGGCTGGACGGTGGGCGGGTTTGAGAGGATGGTCCGCGGAATGGCGGGAGATTTCGTTCACCGGTTTGAGGCGGGAGTCGGGAGTGGTCGGGTGCTACTCTTGCTGCACGGAACGGGCGGCACCGAGGAGGATCTGCTGGGAATTGGGCGGAGTTTGGACGCCGACGCGGCGTTGTTGAGTCCACGGGGACGCGTGCTCGAGAACGGGATGCCGCGATGGTTTCGGCGGCTGGCGGAGGGGGTGTTTGACGAGGAGGATCTTTTGCGGAGGGCGGGAGAGTTGGCGGATTTTGTCGGGTGGACCCGGGTTGAATACGGACTCGGAGATCGTCCGATCGTGGCAGTCGGGTATTCCAACGGGGCAAACGTTGCCTCGGCGTTGATGTTTTTGCGTCCGGGAGTCCTGGCTGGGGGGATTTTGCTGAGGGGGATGGTCCCGTTCGCGTGCCAGGAAAAACCGGATCTGACGGGGACACGGGTGCTGCTTTTGGAGGGGGAGTCGGACTCGCTGGTGCCGAGAGCGGAGGGGGAGAGATTGACTGCGATGCTGCGCGACGCCGGGGCGCAGGCGGAGATTCATTGGACCGCAGGTGGACACGAGCTGCACTCGGAAGACTTTGAAGTTGCGGGTCTTTGGCTCAAAAGCGATGGGAAAGGATGAAACAGCTCCACGGGATTCATCACGTCACGGCGGTCACGGCGAACGCTCCTGCAAACCTCCGATTCTACACGCGGGTGCTCGGGATGCGGCTGGTGAAGCGCACGGTGAACCAGGATGATGTCGCGGCCTATCACTTGTTTTACGCTGACGGGCTGGGATCTCCTGGCACGGATCTGACGTTTTTCGATTGGCCATCGGTGCCGGAGAAGCGGGGAACACGGAGCGTGGCGCGGACGGGATTGCGGGTGAACGGGGAGGGAGCTTTGGCTTGGTGGGCGGCGAGATTTGTTGAATTCGGCGTGGCGAATGGCGGCGTGGTCGAGAGGGACGGGAGGATGAGTGTGGATTTCGAGGATCCGGAGGGTCAGCGGTTCTCGCTGGTGGATGACGGTGGTGCGGGCGAGGCGCGGCCGTGGGAGCGAAGTTCCGTGCCGGCGGATCGACAAATTCGCGGGTTGGGGCCGGTCTTGATGAGCGGCCCGCAGCTGGCCGCGTCGGCACGAGTGTTGGTCGAGGTGATGGGGATGCGCGCGGCTCGGCGGTACGAGGACCGTGGGAGCGAAGTGAACGTCTTCGAAATGGGGGCGGGAGGAGCGGGTGCGGAATTGCACTTGATTGAAGAAACGGGTGTGGATGGGGCTCGTGCGGGCGCGGGAGGAGTGCATCACGTGGCGTTTCGGACGACGCTCGCGGATTACGATTGGTGGGCGGATCGGTTGGCGTCGATGGGGATGCGGTCGAGCGGGCCGGTGGATCGCTTTTATTTCCGAAGCTTATACTTCCGCGAGCCGGGCGGGGTGCTGTTCGAGTTGGCGACGGATGAACCGGGTTTTGCGGCGGACGAACCCCTGGAAAAGCTAGGTGAGCGGTTGTCGCTGCCGCCGTTTTTGGAAGGGCGCCGGGCGGAGATTGAAGCTGGGTTGCGGCCCTTGGATTGAGATTCTTGCCTCATCTTCGGACAACCCGAGAGGCGAGAGGGGCCGGAGGTTGCTGAAGGATGAAGTGAGCAAGGTCGCGGATACGTCGCTGCGGCAGCGGGGGCAGTGGGCGGTCAGCATTGGCGCGTTCGAGGCTCGGGACGAAGGGCTTTGGTGCGCTGGTCAGCCAGAAGGGCGGAGAAAGGCCCGCTCCTTTCGGGCGGAGGGAGAGTCGGAGAACTGCCGCTGGCCACGGCTCTGGGGAGACTGCTCGATTTGAGAACGGTCTAATTCCCGAGGGGACCGACGGGAACGGGTGGCGCGTAGGGTGGGGGGGCGGAGCCCTCGCGGCGGACTGCGGGGAGTTCTTGAATGGCCTGGTCGTCGGGGAGGGCGGTCTTCGCGAGATCGAGGAGGGTGTCGCGGCTGGATTGGGGCATGATGGCGAGTTGGGTCACGTCGCCGCCAGATGGGACGGTGGCCACTTCGTCGCAGGCAAAGCAGACGAGGAGGTCAATGACTTCTGCGTCGGTCCCAAAGCGGAGCGCGATCCCGGGACGGAACGTGCAGGTGGCTTCGCCGTCGGAATCGAAGGCAGCGGGGGAAGTCGTGAGGGTTGTGAGCGCGGCGATTTGGTCGGCGGTGAGCGGTTTAGGTTGGCCGATGACCTCGTAGCCGGCGATGAACTCGATCCCGTCGAGGCGTAGATTCGTTGGTGTTTCGCTCGGGATGATGCGGCGAATCTCGGATGGGACGCGGTCGCCGAGGATTTCGCTGATCGGTGCGGCGGGTGCGAGGAGGGGAAGGCTCAACGCGAGAGTGAGGAGTGAGAGGCGAGTCATGGTTTGCGGTGGTTATCGGCTTTTGAATCCTGACCAGCAACTTTTCAGCGGCTGAGTTCGAGCATCCGGCGGATGGGGAGTTCCGCGCGAGCGCGGAGGGGTTCCGGGATCTCGATCTCGGGGGTCAGGTTGAGCAGGCAGTTGTGAAGTTTTTCGAGCGTGTTCATCTTCATGTAGCGGCAGTCGGCGCAGGCGCAGGCGTCGGTGGGGCCGGGAATGAAGGTCTTGCCGGGAAGTTCGCGTTCGAGGCGGTGGAGCATGCCGCTCTCGGTGACGATGATGAACGCTTCGGCGGCGGAAGCGCGGCAGTAGTCGACCATTTTTTCGGTGCTGCAGACTTCGTCGGCGAGGATCCGGACGGCGTAGGTGCACTCGGGATGGGCGACGACGGGTGCGTTGGGATATTCTTCGCGAATCCGGCGGATGCTGTCGCGGGTGAATTCGACGTGGACGTAACAGTTGCCGCGCCAGAGATCCATTTTGCGGCCGGTTTTTTCCATGACCCAGGAGCCGAGGTTTTGGTCGGGGACGAAGAGGATATTGCGGTCGGCGGGAACGGATTCGACGATTTTCATCGCGTTGCCGCTGGTGCAAATGACGTCGGAGAGGGCTTTGACGCCCGCGCTGCAGTTGATGTAGGTGACGACGTAATAATCCTTCTCGGCGTTTTCTTTGAGGAAGGCTTCGAGTTGATCGGGTGGGCAGGAGTCCGAAAGGGAGCAACCAGCGTCGAGGTCGGGGATGACGACAGTTTTGGTGGGGTTAATGATCTTGGCCGTCTCGCCCATGAAGTGGACGCCGCAGAAGGCGATGACATCGGCGTCGGTCTCGGCGGCGTGGTAGCTGAGGCCGAGGGAGTCGCCGACGTAGTCCGCGAGCTCTTGGATCTCCCGGACCTGGTAGTTGTGCGCGAGGATGATGGCGTTGCGTTCGCGTTTGAGTTCGAGAATGGCTTCGGTGAGGTCGGTGGCGATCACGGTGTTTATTCTACTGCGGGGATTCGGTTTGGGAAGGGGGTGGTTTTTCGGCTGCGTTGCGCCGGGCTGGAAGTGGGTGCTTCGCGAGCTTTAGCGTTGTTCGGCTTGGATCGCGGTGAGGGCGATGGTGTAGATGATGTCCTCGACCAACGCGCCGCGGGAGAGGTCGTTGACCGGGCGTTTGAGACCCTGGAGCATGGGACCGACGGAGATGACGTTGGCGCTGCGTTGCACGGCTTTGTAGGTGGTGTTGCCAGTGTTGAGGTCGGGGAAAATGAAGACCGTCGCGCGGCCAGCAACGGCACTGTTGGGTGCCTTTTTCTCGGCGACGTCGGCGGTCGCGGCGGCGTCGTATTGGAGGGGGCCGTCGATGAGGAGATCTGGGCGTTTCGCCTGCGCGATGCGCGTGGCTTCGCGGACTTTATCGACGTCGACTCCGGATCCAGACGTGCCGGTGGAGTAACTGATCATCGCGACGCGGGGCGGGATGCCGAAGCGGCTGGCGGAGTCGGCGCTTTGGATCGCGATGTCGGCGAGGGCTTCGGCGTCGGGGTCGGTGTTCACCGCGCAATCGCCGTAGACGACCACCTGGTCGGGCAGGCACATGAAGAAGATCGAGGAGACCACGCGGGCTTCGGGACGGGTCTTGATGATCTGGAGGGCGGGGCGGACGGTGTTTGCGGAAGAATGAACGGCGCCGGAGACGAGGCCATCGCCTTCGCCGAGGGCGAGCATGACGGTGCCGAGCATGACGGTGTCGGTGAGTTGATCCCGGGCGGTCTCGGCGGCGAGATTTTTGGCTTTTCGAAATTCGACGAGTGGGGCGACGTAATTTTCCCGGATGTTCTCCGGGTCGATGATCTCGAGGCCTTGGGGAATAGCCAGGTCCTGGCCGCGGGCGATGCGGTGGATTTCTTCGGGGTCGCCGAGGAGGACGCAGCGGGCGAGTCCGCGCTCCTGACAGTGAATGGCCGCGCGGATGGTTCGGGGTTCGGTTCCTTCCGGGAGGAGGATGCGTTTGTTGGCGGAGCGGGCGCGTTCGGTGAGTTGGTGGAAGAAGGCGGCGGGGGAGGTGCGGGGTTCGATTTCAGTCGTGAGGAGTTCATCGATCCACGATTCGGCGACGTGGTCGGCCACGAAGTTCATCGCTTGATCGACGCGGGTGAGGTCGTCGGGAGCGATCTCGGGACTCATGTGGTCGAGGGCGGCGGCGGTCTCGTAGCTACTGGTTGGGACGGTGAGGACGGGGAGGCCGGTCTCGATGGCGGGGCGGCAGAGGTCGATGATGCGTTGGTCGGGGGCGGAATCGCCGGTGAGGAGGAGGGCGGCGACGGGAACATGGTTGAGAGTGGCCATGGCAACGGCGACGATGACGTCGCTGCGGTCGACGGGAGTGACGAGGGCAGCGCCGGGGCGAAAGGCTCCGAGCATGTTCGGGACGGTGCGAGCGAGGACGGCGATGGATCGAACGCGGCGGGTGTCCATTTCTCCCGGGGAGATCACGGTGGCACGGAGGGCTCTGGCTACGTCGACGGTGCGGGGGTAGGTGAGTTCGAGGTTGGCGGGGATGGCGGCGATGAGGGGAAGGCCGTCGCGACGGAGGTGGGTGCAGTCGTGACGGAGAGTGTCGAGCGAGGCGGTGGGTCCGACTCGATTGAGGATACAGCCCGCTAGGCGAGAGTTGTCGAGGCCACCGAAGGGGCGGGCGGCGGTCTCGAACTGGTTGCGAAGGGAGGCGTCGCCTTGCAGGTTGCCGACGAGGATGACCTCTGCGCCGAGGGCTTTCGCGAGTTCGGTGTTGAGGGTGGCGGTGGAGGGATTCTCCAGGGCGGGGACGAGGCCTTCGACGATCATGACGTCAAGGTCGGCGGAGAGGCGGCGGAAATTGGCAATGATCCGGGAGAGTAGGTCGTCGGGGTGGCTGAGCGCAGCTTCGGCCTCGGCGAGCGGGATGGGATCGGCGGTCTGGATCTGAGTGGTCTCGCGGATGAAATGAGTGGATCGCTCGATCTCGCCGGGGCCGGATTGGCCGATGGGTTTATAGAAGCCGACCCGGAGGCCGCGGCGGTCGAGGGCACGAACGAGGCCGAGTGCGACGGTGGTGAGTCCGGCGGAGGGGCTGGCAGGAGCGAGGAAAAGGACGCGTTTCACGGGAATAAGCTTCAGGGCTGCGAGGGTTTCGGGCTGGTGACTTCGGTCAGGTCGGCGGTAGCGCGGGCGATCATCAGCTCTTCGTCGGTGGGGATGACGAGGAGGGGAAGGGGGGCGCCTTCGGGGGAGATGTGGTGATTGGAGGTATTGCCGTGGTCGGCGTTGCGGCCGGGATCGAGCCTCACTTGAAGGATGCGAAGGTGAGCGGCGGCCTTTTCGCGGACGACGGGAGAGTTCTCGCCGATGCCTCCGGTGAAAACGATGGCGTCGAGGCGGGTGAGGGCGGCGGTGAGCGCGAGGAGACCTTTGGCTAAGCGGTAGGCGAAAATTTCGATGGCGAGAGCGGCGCGGTCGTGTCCGTTTTGAGCCGCCTGGCCAAGGGTGCGGAGGTCGTTGCTGAGGCCCGAGATGCCGAGGAGACCGCTCTTTTTGTTGAGGAGATCGGTGATGGCGGGCAGGTCGAGGTCGGTATTGTTCGCGAGAAAGCTCGGGAGGTTTGGATCGACGTCGCCGCTGCGGGTGCCCATGACGAGGCCTTCGAGGGGGGTGAGCCCATGGTGGTGTCGACACTCCGACCGTCGCGGATCGCGCAGGCGCTGCAGCCGTTGCCGAGGTGAGCGGCAAGGATCTGGAGGTCATCGATCGGGCGGTTGAGGATCTCGGCTGCGCGGAGGGAGACGTAGTGGTGGCTGGTGCCGTGGAAGCCGTAGCGGCGGATCGAGTGGTCCTCGTAGAGTTCGTAGGGGAGAGCGTAGAGGTGGGCGTGGCGCGGGATGGTGTGGTGGAAGGCGGTGTCGAAGACGGCGACCTGGGGGACTCCAGGGTAGAGGTCGCGGGCGACGCGGATGCCGGCGGCTTGGGCGGAATTGTGAAGTGGGGCGAGCGGGCTGAGCGCCTCAATGCCGGCGAGGACCTGGTCGTCAACGAGGACGGGGGCCGTGAATTTCTCGCCGCCGTGAACGATGCGATGGCCGACGGCGTTCGGGGTGAAGCCGGTGCCGATGAGTTCTGAGAGTGTTCGAAGGACTCGGGAGAGATCGGCGTGGGGGAGTTCCCAAGTCGTGGTCTCGCCGGAGCGGTTGATGGTAAGGCTAGCTTCGGGGGTGTCGAGGCGTTCGGCGACGCCTGCCGCGGTGGTGCGACCGGATTCCTTGACGGCGAATTTGAGGGTGGAGCTGCCGCTGTTGAGGATGAGGATGGATGACATTGGCGGGCGGGAGGATGCGGCTTCTCCGTTGAGGGCACGACGGTCGGGTGGCCCGTGCTCTCCGCGTTAGCCGAGCTTGGCGAGGCCGTCATCAAGGGTGGCGGCGTTATTGATGGTGAGGACTTCGGTGCCCTTGCGGATACGGTTGACGAGTCCAGCGATCACCGCGCCGGGTCCCAGTTCGACGAGGAGATCGCAGTGGTGGTGGTCAAGAAGGTACTCGACTGACTCGGTCCAGCGGACGCTGCCGGTGACCTGATCGGCGAGGGCACGTCGGATTTTGTCGGGGTCGGAGACCGGAATCGCGTCGACGTTGCAGATGACGGGAACCCGGGGAGTTTCGATGGCCGTGGCTGCGAGGGCGGCGGTGAGGGATTGGTAGGCGGACTCCATGAGGCGGGAGTGGAAGGCTCCGGCAACGGTGAGTTCGACAGCCTTGCGGGCACCGTATTCGCGGGCGAGGGAGCAAGCGAGGGCGACTTTCGAGGATTGGCCCGAAATGACGACCTGGCCGGGGCAGTTGAGGTTGGCGATGTCGACGTCGGCGGCGGCGGCGAGGTCGCGGATGGAATTTTCCTCGGCTCCGATGACGGCCGCCATGCCGCCTTCGGTTTCTTCGCAGGCGCGCTGCATCGCGGTAGCCCGCTTGGCCACGAGGTCGAGACCCGTCGCGAAGTCGAAGGTGCCGGCGGCCGCGTGGGCGGTGAATTCGCCGAGTGATAGGCCAGCTGCAGCGGTGAAGGTGAAGTCGGGGTGCCGCTCACGGAGGGCGGCGAGACAGGCGAGGCCGTGGACGTAGAGGGCGGGTTGGCAGACGGAGGTTTTTGTCAGTTCTTCGGTTGGGCCTTCGAAGCTGATCTCGCTGAGAGCGTAGCCGAGTTGGG
Source organism: uncultured Verrucomicrobiae bacterium (assembly GCA_963832325.1). Lineage (GTDB taxonomy): Bacteria > Verrucomicrobiota > Verrucomicrobiia > Chthoniobacterales > JAATET01 > CAVVKW01. The sequence continues at coordinate 60,920 of CAWHTR010000004.1, forward strand.
TGTCGGCCTGCTCGTAGAGGGCGGCGGCGGCGGGAGATGCGGCGGCGAGGTCTTTGCCCATGCCGACGGCTTGAGCGCCTTGGCCGGCGAAAAGGAGTGCGATTTTTTTGCTCATAGTTGCTTGGAGAGGTGGACAAGTCTGGCAACGCGTTCGGCGGCGTGCGAGAGAAGATTTTCCGCGTTGGCCATGGCTTCGGCGAGGGAGGTGGGGCGATCGGTGATCGGAATGCAGGCGTTGAAGGTGCGGTGGAGAGCCTCGTGGCCTTCGATGGCTCCGGCGAAAGCGATGCACGGTTTGCCGGCGGCGCGGGCGAGGCGGGCGAGGCCGGACGGGCCTTTGCCGTCAAGCGTGGAGGCGTCCAGGCGGCCTTCGCCGGTGAGAATGAGGTCGGCCTCTTCGATGAGGCGGTCGATGCCGAGGAGAGCGACGCAGGCGTCGAAGCCGGGGCGGATCTCGGCGGCGACGAAGCTGAGGAGACCGAAGCCGAGGCCGCCCGCAGCTCCGGCTCCCGGGGTTGCGCGGTGATCGATCTGCAGGTCGCGGGTGACAATTTCGGCAAGATGGGCGACGCGGCGTTCGAGATCGGGGAGGTCGGTTGCGCCCTTTTGAGGTCCGTAGACAAAGGTGGCTCCTCGTGGGCCGAGGAGGGGATTCGTGACGTCGGAGAGGGCGACGATCTCGGTTGACGGGAGGGTGGGGGGGCGGAGAACCCGGGCGATGGTCGGGAAATTGAGGGGGATGGGATCGATCTCGGTGCCGTCGGCGTCGAGGAATCGGTAGCCGAGCGCGGCGGCGAGGCCGGCCCCGGCGTCGTTGGTGGCGCTACCGCCCAATCCGATGAAGATCCGGCGGGCACCGCGGGCGATGGCGGCGAGGACGAGTTCGCCGGTGCCGCGGGTCGAGGTCTGGAAGGGAGAGCGCTCGGAGTCGGTGAGGCGCCAGAGGCCGGAAGCGGCGCTCATTTCGATAACGGCTTCGTTGGTTTGGGGGAGCCAGGTGAAGTCGGTGTTCACGATCCGTCCGAGCGGATCGGAGACCGCGGCATCGACGCGGTGGCCGCCGAGAGCTTCGCGGAAGAGGGCGGCGGTGCCCTCGCCCCCGTCCGCGAGGGGGAGCCGCATGGCGGTGATGTTGGGGAATACTCGGCGGAAACCGGCTTCGATGGCGGTGGCCGCTTCGGCGGCGGTGAGGGAGCTTTTGAATTTATCCGGCGCGATCAGGATCCGCATTGCGGGCGAGTTTATCGCGCGCTGGAGCCGGTTGCGAGCTTGCGAATTTCGATTTCCGACGATAAGAGTTTCGGGCTTCGACAGGAGAGGTGGTAGAGTGGTCGATTGCGCCAGTCTTGAAAACTGGAGAGCCGAAAGGTTCCGTGGGTTCGAATCCCACCCTCTCCGCCAACCTAGGTTGAGGCGCGGACGAAGCGGTTGATTCGGGAGTAATCCTGGTGGGCGGTGGCGTTCGACAGGCCCGCGGCTCGGCAGAGGATGAGAACTTCATCGGACTGGTCGTGGCCGATTTCGAGGAAAAGATGGGCACCGGGTTTGAGGTGGCGGGGGGCTTGGTCGATGAGGCGGCGGATGGGATCCAGCCCGTCGGGACCGCCGTCGAGCGCGGCGATCGGGTCGTGCTGGACTTCGGCGGCGAGGGAGGGGATGTCGGTGGCCGGGATGTAGGGAAGGTTGGCGATGATGGCGTCGTAGCGGTGGTCGCCGGCGGGGAGGAGGTCCGCTTGGTGGAACGTCAAGTTGGCGGCGGAGAGGCGGTCGGAATTTTCCCGAGCGAGGGCAAGGGCATCGGGGCTGAGGTCGGTGGCGTGGACGGTGGCTTGCGGAAGCTCGAGAGCGAGCGTGATGGCGATGACGCCGGAGCCGGTGCCGACGTCCAGGAGAGTCCCGAGCTGAGCGCTTTTCGTTGAAAGGGTGAGTTCGACGAGTTGTTCGGTTTCTGGGCGGGGGATGAGGGCGCGGGGGTCGGTGAGGAATTCCCGCCCGTAGAATTCGGTGGTTCCCATGAGGTGTTGGAGCGGGTGGCCTTCGCTGCGGCGACGAACGAGGTCGCGGAGCGGGGCGCGATCGGCGTCCGAGAGCGGGCGATCGAATTCGAGATAGAGGTCGAGGCGGCGTTTGCCGAGACTGTGGGCGAGGAGGTGCTCGGCGTTGAGGCGGGGGGACTCGATGTCGTGCCGCGCGAGGTAGGAGGTGGCGGCTTGGATGACTTCGAGGGTGGTCATTGGAACAATCTACGCAGCGATGGTCTCGGCGGCGAGGCGGTCCTCGAGATCGGAGGCGGCGAGGGATTCGATCATTTCCGCGATGTCGCCTTCGATGAAGCGGTCGAGACTGTAGAGCGTGAGACCGATGCGATGGTCGGTGACGCGGTTCTGCGCGTAGTTGTAGGTGCGGATTTTTTCTTCGCGTCCGCCGCCTCCCAGGAGGGCTTTGCGGTGGGCGGAGTACTTCTCTTCCTCGGCGCGGCGTTTGTCCTCAAGTAGGCGGGAGCGCATGATTTGAAGGGCGCTGGCTTTGTTCTGGATCTGGGAGCGCCCGTCCTGGCAGCGGACGATTCGGCCGGTGGGGATGTGGAGGATTTGAACGGCGGAGTCGGTGGTGTTCACGCCCTGACCGCCGGGGCCACCGGAGCGGCAGACCTCGATGCGGAGATCGCTCATGGGAAGGACGAGGTCGACTTCCTCGGCTTCGGGGAGAACTGCGACGGTGGCGACGGAGGTGTGGATGCGACCCTGGGTCTCGGTGGCGGGGACGCGCTGGACGCGGTGCGGGCCGGACTCATAGCGCATGCGGCGGAAAACGGATTCGCCGGTGAGGCGGAAGACGATTTCCTTGAGTCCACCGAGATCAGAATCGGAGCTGTCGAGGATTTCGATCTTGAGACCCGCGACTTCGGCGTAGCGGGTGTACATGCGGTAGAGATCGGCGGCAAAAAGGGCGGCTTCGGTCCCGCCGGTGCCGGCTCGGATCTCGACGATTGCGTCTTTGTCCTCGTCGGGTTCGGGAGGGAGGAGGGCGATGCGGAGGGCGAATTCAGTCTTCGGAAGCGACTCCTCGAGTTCCGCGATCTCTGAGCGGGCGAGGTCGGCCAGTTCGTGATCTGGACCGCTGGCGAGTTCGCGATTCTCGGCGAGTTCGCGGGTGGATTTCTGGAAGGTATCCCATTTGTCGAGGATGCTTCGGTTACGAGAGTGCTCGCGGAGGAGGTGCTGGGCGCGCTTGGGGTCATCGTAGAGATCTGGGGCGGAGATGGCGGCTTCGAGTTCTTCGAAGCGAGCGGCGATGCGGGCGATGAGTGGGGCGTAGTCCATAATGCGGTCGGAAAGTCGGAAGGTCTCGAGTGGGTTTCGCCGTTGTGGGCAAAGAAAAACGGTGCGCCCGCTGGGCGGACTCACCGTTGAAAATGGGGGGGAGGATCGACTCGCTAGGGTTTGCGCGGGGCGCGGGTGGCGCGAATGCTGCCGTAGCGGCGCTGGAACTTCTCGATGCGACCGGCGGTATCGACGAATTTCTGTTCCCCGGTGAAGAATGGATGGCAGGCGGCGCAGATGCCAATGGTAAGGTTGTTGCTCGTCGAGCGCGTGTGATAACTGGCTCCGCAGGCGCAATTAATCGTGGTATCGGTGTAGTTGGGATGAATTTCGGCCTTCATAAGGAAAAATGGAATCGGAGAAAGTGAAGGAGGATGTCGGCTTGCGCAAGCCGAATCTCGTTCTCATGCAGCGATGGGGGGAGACGCTGCGGGGACGGGAGGACTCGGTGGCGGTCCGTTGTCCGGACGGTTCGGATGCGCGGACGTATGCTGAGATCGAGGGGGCGGCAGAGGCGGTCGCGGCTCGGTTGGGGGAGATGTCGCTGGCCGCCGGAGAGGTGGTGAGCCTGCGAGCGGGGAACGTGGTGGATTGGCCGGCGATGGTTCTCGGGATTTGGAAGGCTGGCGGAGCGGCGCTCCTAGTGGACGCGACGTTGTCGGAGGCGCAGGTCGCGGAGGCGGAGAGCGCTGCCGGAGCCCGGGTAAGGGTGACCTGGAATGGGGTCGTGGAGGCGCGGTCTCTCGCTGGCGCGGACGCTCCCTGGAAGCCCGAGCGGGAGACGGTTCTGGTGAAACTGACTTCGGGAACGACGGGGGTGCCGCGGATGATCGAGTTCGACGCGGGGGCGGTGGTGGCGGATTGCGATCAGATTTGCGAGACGATGGGGATCGGGGAGGAAGACGTGAATTACGGGGTGATCGCGTTCGCGCACTCGTACGGATTCAGCAATCTGGTGACGCCGCTGCTCTTTCGCGGGGTGCCGCTCGTTGCGGCGAAGGACTCGTTGCCGAGGGCGCTTTGGAGCGGGGTGGCTGCGAGCGCTGCGACGGTTTTGCCGGCGGTGCCGGCGATCTTTCGGGCATTGGGAGGGGTCGCTCGCGACGCGCTCGACGGGGGGCGGTTGCGGTTGTGCATTTCGGCGGGAGCACCGCTGCCTCCGCGGGTCGCCCGGGAATTTCGCGAGGCTCACGGATTGAAAATTCACTCGTTTTACGGGGCGTCGGAATGTGGGGGGATCTGTTACGACGCGTCGGAAGTTGACGATCGGCCGGATGGTTTTGTGGGGACGCCGATGCGCGGGGTGGAGTTGCGGTTCGATGAGGACGGGTCCGGGACGGTGCGGGTGCGGAGTGCCGCGATTTGCCGGGGGACGGAAGGGGAGTTGCGGCCCGGGGATTTATTGGAGGGGAACGATGTGGTGGGTTATCGGATCGTGGGTCGGACCTCGGAGGTCGTGAACGTTGGGGGTCGCAAGGTGAATCCGACGGCCGTCGAGGCGGTGATCGCGGGACACCCGGCGGTGCGGGAGGTGGCGGTATTCGGACGGGGGAACGCGGCGCGGGTCCAATCGCTGACGGCCGTGGTGGTCGGAGGAGCGGAGGCGTCGGAACTGCGGTGCTGGTGTGCGGAGCGGATGGCGAATTGGCAGGTTCCGCGGGAGATTTTTGTGGTTGCAGCGATTCCGTTGACGCCGCGGGGTAAAGTGAGCCGGAGGGAGTTGGCGGAGTGGATCGAGGGGCGGACGGCGTGATCAGGAACGGTATTTTTCGTTGTCGGTGGACGGCAGCGCCAAGTAAATAGCGGAATGAGATACGTGTGGTGGGTCGGTTTGATCGTCGGTTTGTTGGCGATGTTGCCGACGTCGAAGGGTGCCGGAGGCGATCCGGTTCTCAAATTGAACGCAGCGTTGATCGAAGATCTGGCCGCGGCGGGGGCGGCTCCGGCGTGGGCTTCGCGGGCCCTTGCGATCTATCATTTCTCGATGTGGAACGCGATGGCGCGCGCCGAGCAGGCGGGGCTGGCGGAGGGGGAGCAGGTGATTGCGGTCGCGGCGGCGGCGGCAACGGTCGGGAATTATTTTTATCCAAAGGGGCGAGCAGCGACGGTGGCGGCAACGTTCGGACCCGGGAGTCCGGCGGCAATCAAGATCGGTCAGGATTGCGGGGCGGAATTGGTGACGAGTCGCCAGGCGGACGGGAGCGAAGCGAAGGTGGATTTTCCCGGGCGGGAAGGGATCGGCGAGTGGCGGCACACGCCGCCGAAGTATCAGTCGGCGGAGCTGCCGCAGTGGGGGAACGTGCGGCCGTTTACGCTGACAAACCCGGATTTGTTTCTGCCGGATGGGCCGCCGGATTTGGTGAGTGAGGAATACACTGACGCGCTGGACGAAGTGAAAGCGATCGGGGGGAAGACTTCGGAGATGCGGACGAGGGAGCAGAAAGTGATCGCCTATTTCTGGTCCGATTTTCGGTTCACTGAAGCGCCGCCCGGTCATTGGAACTCGATTGCGCGCAACCTGGCGGAACGGAATGAATTGTCCTTTGGCGATGCGATCCGACTCTTTGCCACGATGAATCTGGCTATGGCCGACGCAGGAATCGTGGTTTGGCGGGCAAAGTATAAATATCGGTTCTGGCGGCCGGTTGACGCGATTCGCAACGCCTGGGACGACGGAAATCCCGAAACGGAGGGAGATGGGGATTGGGATTCGCTCCTGCCGTCTCCTCCGCACCCGGAGTACCCGTCGGGACACGCGGGCTTCAGTGGCGCGGCTGCGGAGGTGCTGGCGAAGTTCTTCGGTTCGGACGCCCAGGAGTTTTCCGTGACGAGCGCGATGATCCCGGGATACACGAGGACTTATCGTTCGCTGTGGAGTTGCGCACTGGAAGTCGCGATGAGTCGGGTTTACTGCGGGATCCACTTTTCGTTTTCCGGAGTGGATGGCATCGTGACGGGGCGGCGGGTGGGGGCGACGGTTTGGGAAGCGTGCGGGGAACCGCGAGTTACCGGGCGGTGAGCGGGGGAATTCCGAGCAAGACACCCGCGCAACAACCTGATGAGATGCGAAATGGCTAACATGAGAACTTGTTCCAATACCGTGAAGACGACCGCTCGCGCGGCGGGTGTGATTTTTGTATCCGGGGCGTTGCTGTCCCTGGGGGCCTGCGATGGAAAGCAGGAAGATCTTGGTAAGAAGGTCGACGAGGCCGCCGAGGAAGTGCAGGAGGCACGGGAAGAGATCAGCGAGGGAAAGACGGAGCTGATTGAAGCCCAGACGGAACTCAAGCAAGCGAAGGCGGAGGCTGAGGCGGCGTTGGCCAGTCCGTCACCGCTGCCGGAAACCGGCGACGCGAACGCCGAGGTGACTGCGACGCCAGTTCCAGAAATGACCCCGGAGCCGAGTCCGAGTCCGGTCGCGACACCCGTGGAGGCCGTTGTGGATCCAACTCCGGCGGCTGACTTTCCGCCAACACCCGACGCGAGTCCGGTGTCGGATACGGTCGCACCGTGACGAAACGGTCGCGCGGTCGACGCGCGAGCCTGGGGGTGCGTTGAAGCCGATGATCGAGGATCGTCGTCCTGACACTACCGATCAGCTTTCGCTGAACGGTGGCGCGTGGGATTTTTCCCCAGGGCTTCGATCTCGGGGCGGCGGAGGGGGCGCCAGTGACCGGTTTTTAGTTTTGGATCCGTGAGCTGTCCGATCCGGGTGCGGGTGAGGCGCTTGACGCGGTATTCGCCCGCGACCCAGAGCATTTCGCGGATCTGACGTTTAAGTCCTTGTCGGAGAATGACCGTCAATTTCGTTGGATTGATCATCCGGACCGATTCCATTTTGGCCCGGCCTCCTTCGATGAAGACGCCTTTGAGCAGCTTGTCGATGAGAGTGGGGTCGAACGATTTGTCGAGGATGACGTCGTATTCCTTTTCGACCTGATGCGAGGGGTGGGTGAGTTCCTGGGAAAGGTCGCCGTCGTTCGTGAGAACGATGAGGCCCTCGCTGTCCTTGTCGAGCCGGCCGACGTGGAACAGCCGCCCGATGTCGTCCGGGAGAAGATCGAAAATATTCTTCCGCTTGAGCTCATCGGAACGCGTGCAGACGTAACCGGCTGGTTTGTTGAGCAGGACGTAGGTGTGCGACTTGGGGCGCACAACCCGGCGGCCGACGCGAACGCTGTCCGCAGGAGAAACGAACGTCGCGAGGTTATCAACGGCTTGGCCGTTGATGGAAACGCGACCTTCGCGGATGAGGTCGTCGCAGGCGCGACGGGAACCAAGACCGGCTGAGGCGAGAAAGCGATTCAGCCGCATGGCGGGTGAGGAATTCGAGCGAGAGAGAGTGGCCGTCGAGGGACGGCGATCGCCGGGGAATTATTCCTCGGGTTTCGTCTTCGCGAGACCGATGACGCGTTGGCCGGGCTTGAATTGGCCGCGTTTTTTGAGCAATTCGACGCGTTCGAATCGTTTGAGGACGCTGCGTTTCGCCTTGATTGCGCCGCTGCCTTTTAAGCTGGGATGTTGACTCATAGAGCCATCCAGAATTGCACGGGTCGGCGGATTTGCAATCCGAAATGCTCGGGAGTGGCGGATTTTCGGGTTAATTTTGTCAGATTTGAAACGGATGGGTGCCCGGGTCCGCGTGGTACGGGGAGAAATTTCCGGAGTGCTGTTTGCTGGATTGACCGTTCGCCGGTGAGGAGCGGCAACTCCCTATTGGATTGCCGCCTGTTTGGGTGGCTCGCTCGGCTGCCAGGAGTCGCGGGCGGGAGCGTGGTTGCGGTTGCCACGGAGCGACGCGAGGTAGGCGGTGAGGGCGGTGGTCTCGTCGGGGCTGAGATTTTTCCCGTAGGCGGGCATGTTGCCACCGCCTTGGAGGACTTGGCGGGTGAGTTGGGGTTCCGTCAGCCGCGTTCCAACGTCGGCGAGATCGGGTCCACGGTGGCCGCCGATGCCGTCGATGGCGTGGCAGGCACGGCATTGCTTGTTCTGGAAAACCGTGGCTCCGGCGAGTTCGACCGGGGTGCGATTTTTGATAAAATTCGCCGGCGTGACGGCGCCGGACCAGGCGTCCATGTCCGGTGACCACGGGGAGGTCTTGCCGAGATAGGTCAGCAGGCCGAGCGTGAGGAAGGTGAGGATGACGACGACGACCGAGACGGGGCGTCGCCGCCAGTGTTTTTCACCCGTGCCGAGGACGAACGGGAGGGCGAAGAGGAGAGCGATGATGACGGGTGCTCCGCCGAGGAGGACGATGGATTCGAGCTGTTCGGGGAGAAGTGCGGCGATCGCGAAGACCCAGAGGAAGAAGAAGTCGGGTCGCGGGAGGATGTTGATGATCGTCGGATCGGGCGGGACGTCGGGGCCTTTCGGTCCGAAGATGACGGCGGCGAGGAAGATACCGAAGACGACGATGGCACTGGCGATGACGTCCTTATCGACGGCATTCGGGAAGAACGGGACGCCCTCCTTTTTCAGGATGTCCTTGTAGTGCTGGTCGTAGGTGGCCTTTTTGACGAGGACGCCGGGGGTCGGGTATTCGTTGATGCCCTTGGTGAGCACCATCCGGAGGTGGAGGCTGATGAGAGCAATGATGGTCCCGGGGATGACGAAGACGTGAAGGGTGAAAAATCGGGACAGCGTCTCGCCGGCGATGATGGGGCCGCCGAGCATGAGGTGGACGAGGTTTTCGCCGATGAACGGGACGCGGCCGGCGATGGCTGCGCCGATCCCGAGGCCCCAGTAGGCGTCGGCGTCGAAGCGGAGGACCTGACCGGTGAAGGCCATGCCGAGAACGAGGAAAAGAAGGATGCAACCGGAGATCCAGGTGATCTCGCGGGGATATTTGAAGGCTCCCCAAAGGAAGACCTGCGTCATGTGGATGATCATGATGCCGACCATGAAGTTCGATCCCCAGTTGTGGACGGCGCGGAGGAACCAGCCGAGTTCCTGCTGGTAGGTGATGTATTCCAGCGTCCCGAAGGCCTCCGCGCCGGAGGGGACGTAAACGAGGGCAAGAAGAACTCCGGTGAGCACCTGGATGATGAAACAGGTGAGCGTGGCGCTGCCGAAGACGTAGAACCAGCTGCCGGCGCTCTGCGGGACGTGATGTCCGGCGGTGGCCTCCCAAATTTTTGTCACGTGAAGGCGATCGTCGACCCAATTGTAGAGGTCGATGACCGGCTTGGTGAGGCGCTTCGCGTTCATTCGGGTTGGTGAGTAGTGAAGGGCGGGAAGTTTAGACGTCCGTGTTGGCGAGAGTCGGAAGGACGCCGCCTTTCACCCAGAGGGCGTTGGATTCGACCTTGTGTTCGTATTCGTAGAGGCCGCGTGGGGGCGGGCCGGCGGCGTAGGAGCCGTCCTGGTAGTAGGCACCTCCGTGGCAGGGACAGAGAAAAAGTTTCGACTCTTCGAACCAGCGGACGGGGCAGCCGAGGTGAGCGCAGTTGATGGCGAAGACCTGAAAGAGCTGCTGGCCATCCTGCTCGTAACGGCGGACCCAGCAGGGGATTTCGGCGGTCTTTCCATCCCAGGGGCGGGCGTCCGGATTCTCGTAGCTCGCGAGCCGGGTCGAGTTGGGCGGGAATTTGTCGATTTCGCCGAGATTCAGCCAATCGAGAGGCATTTTCTTGGCGAACGACGACAGCGCGTAGCCGATGACGGGGACGCCGATCATGGCACCGGCGACGACGTTGAGACCGAGGCCGATCTTCAGCATGAGGTCCCGGCGGGTGGTTTTTTCCGGGCCGAGCGGTGGCGGGGTCGTGCCGCCGCAGCAGGCGTTTGGATTGGTCGTCGGATTATTGGACGTGGGTTGATTTTCCGAACTCATCGATTGGGATTGAGGGGTGTAGGGGAGGGGGGGACTCCACGATTGGGATCATTCGATGGTGTCGGGGGGAGGTTTCCCGCAGGCTTCCGGTGGGAGGCCATCCATGCGACGAGATTGGCGACTTCGGGATCGGAGAGGTTGGAGGGGGGCATGCCGAGATTGGGGCGACCGACGACGGTGACGGTTCGCAGATACTGGTCGCTCACGAGGCCGAGGTAGGCCGGGGCGAGGATGGATCCGGCGGTGCCGCCGTGACCATCCGGGCCGTGGCAGGTTGCGCAGTTGGCGGTGTAGGCGGTGGCTCCGGCGGCAATCTCGCCGAGCAGCGCTTCGTAAGGCGGAAGATTCGTCGGTGCCTGACCCGTTCGCCAAGCGAGGATGCCGGTGACGAGCGCGTCGATTTGATTTGGGGCGAGTTGGCCGCCGACGGATTCGCTGAAGCCAGGCATGAGGGTGCCGGGGACACCGTTGGCGATGACGGTGCGAAGTTTCTCTTTCGGAATGAAGTGCAGGTAGAGCGGGAGGTTCATTGGAATCGACGCGGCGGTCGTCGTTCCGTCGCCGTGGCAGGCGAGGCAGTTCTGGCTGTAGAGGGTGTGGAAATCCAGGACGGCGGACTCGGGTTTCCAGCCGCCATTTTTTTCGGGAGCGCCGGGCATCCAGTCACAAGACGTGAGGGAAAGTAGAACGCAAAGGGCTGCGATCTGGATGATCGGGCGGGTCATTGGTCGGCCTCCTCGCTCTGGGCTTCGACGCCGAGGCGCTCGGCGAGGCTCCAACTTTGCATCGTGTCGATCTTGCCGCTCTTGAAGACCACGAATCCACCGACCATTCCGAACGCGACCTGGCAAACGATGAACCACGGCCAGTCGATGCGGTCGGCGAGGGCCGGATTGATGAGTCCGATGACTGGATACAGGAGGCCCGTCCAGATGAGGGGCATGATGATGCCGCCCCAGAACCACTGGTATTTGTCGGGCAACATGGGAAGAAGGGTCGTGTAGAGCAGTCCGATGAGGATGGAGACGGAGCCGTGGGCGAAGATGGCTACGATGAGACCCAGGAAGCTGAATTGCCGGAGCGTCTCCAGGTCGGCGTTGGCGAGGGTGCTGACGCCGGCCGCGGCGAGGAGGTTGATCGGATACCAGATGCTCCCCTCTGCCCAGATTCCGTAGGCCATCGCGAGGACGGCCATGACCGCGCCGCCGACGAGGCCGCCGAAGGCTCCGGCCGTGTACGGATGGACTTCGACGGGAATGCGTGCACGATGTCCTTTTTTACCGACTTGGAGGTGACCAACGGACCGAGCGGACGTCTTGATGGGAGCGGGGCGTTCCCCTGGCGGCCGGATCGGGACGGGTTCGTGAGCGGGATGGGGGAGGCAATCGCGGAACCAGCCGACGGCACCAAACGCGCCGCAAACCAGACCGACTGCGCTGACGACGAGACTGGTGACGAGCCCGGCGAAGATGAGGGCCAGGCCGAAGGCCGTGATGATCGGCCACGGCGTCGGGGTCGGGAGTTCGACAAAGTTGGGGTCGCGGTGATGGTCGTCCATTTAAAAAGAAATGAGTCCGGCGCTGATGACGTAGACTACGATCAGGACGACGGCCCAGATGGCGTCGACGAAGTGCCAGTACCAGGAGATCATTTGGATTCGTTCGAATTGGTCGGATTTCACGTGGCCGAGGACGCTGAGAATCCAGACGAGGGAAAGGAGGATGAGTCCGACGATGACGTGGAACGCGTGGAGGCCAACGAGTGAGTAGAAGGTCGATCCGAAGACGTTGGATTGGAGCGTGAGGCCCTTGTGAGCGATGAGTTCGTACCATTCGTGGGCCGTGAAGCCGATGAAGAAGAGGCCGAGCAGGATCGTGACTCCCCACCAGAGGTGGAACTTCTTGAGCGCGGTCTGGTGGAAGGCGCGTTCGGCGACGACGACGGTGAAGCTACTGGCGAAGAGGGCGATGGTCGCGATGAGCGGGAATTCGAGAACGTCCGGCGCGTAGGGCGGGGTGAGGCTTTTACCGATGTAGAAGAGGTAGGCGACGACGAAGATCGTGAAGAGGGCAGACTCGGTGAAGATGAGGGCGCCGATGCCTACCTTGCGGACCGAGGGCAGAACCCAGGGTGTGATCTCGGCGGGAGTCGCCGGATCGTTGATCATCGATTGATTGGCTGGATCAGTCATACTTCCAATCGGGGTCTTCGGGGTGCTTGAGGTCCCAGAGTGGTCGACGTGAGCGGACTTCGGGGAGGGTTTCAAAATTATATTCCGCGGGTGGCGAGGTCGTCATCCACTCGAGGGTCCACGCATCCCACGGGTCGTCGCCAGCTGGTTTGCCGCGGAAGGCCGACCAGATGAGGTTCAGTACGAACGCAAGGATGCCGGCCGCTTGGAACGCGACGCCGACGGTCGAGATCAGGTTCCAGATCTCCCAGCCGCGACCTTCGTCGTAAGTGAAAATCCGGCGGGGCATGCCGAGGATGCCGGCAACGTGTTGGGGGGCGAACGTCACGGTGAAGCCGACGATGAAGAGCCAGAAATGCCAATGGCCGAGCCGGACGTCCAGCATGCGACCGATGGCCTTGGGATACCAGTAGTAGACGGCGGCGAAGATCGTGAAGAGAAGGCCACCAATGAGGACGTAGTGGAAATGAGCGACCACGAAGTAGGAATCGCTGAGCTGCCAGTCGAACGGCGCCACCGAGAGCATGACACCCGTCAGCCCGGCGATGAGAAATTGGAACAGGAACGCGATGCAGAACATCATCGGGAGTTCCAGCCGGATGCGGCCGCCGTACATCGTGCCGAGCCAGTTGAATATTTTGATCCCGGTGGGGATGGCGATGATCATCGTCGAAACGGCGAAGAACGTGTTACCGAGCGACGTCATGCCGACGGTGAACATGTGGTGGGCCCAGACGCCGAGGCTGATGAAGGCGATCATGATCGTTGCGGCGACCATGACCGGGTAGCCGAAGATCGGTTTGCGCGAGAAAACGGGAATGACTTCCGAGGCAACGGCGAACCCCGGGAGAATAAGGATGTAGACCTCAGGATGACCGAAAATCCAGAAGAAGTGTTGCCAGAGAACCGCGCTGCCGCCGGCCTGGGTGTCGAAAAATTTCGCCCCGAGGTAGCGATCGAGCGTCAGCATAATCTGACACGCCGAGAGTGACGGCATCGCGATGAGGATGAGAAACGCCGTCACGAAAAGCAGCCAGACGAAGAGCGGCATGCGGCCGAGGGTCATTCCCTTGCAACGCATGCAGATGATGGTGACGAAGATGTTGAGGGCGGTTCCGATGCTCCCGATGCCGCTGAGGAGGAGGCTGAGGGTCCAGTAGTCGGTCGAGTGGCCGCGGGAGAATGCCTTGGCCGTGAGCGGTGAATAGGCGAACCAGCCAACGTCGGGAGCGGAGCCAGCTCCGTAGAGGCCGGGCGCACCTAGGTAACTGAAGTAGAAGAGAACGCCGCTGAAGAAGAAGAGCCAGAATCCGAACGCGTTCAGGCGGGGGAACGCCATGTCGCGCGCTCCAATCATGAGAGGGACGAAGTAGTTCGCGAGGCCAAAGATGAGCGGCATCCCGACGTAGAAAACCATCGCGGTGCCGTGCATCGTGAAGAAGCGGTTGTAGACGTCTGGCGCGAGGAAATCGTTGTTCGGGATCGCGAGCTGGATGCGAATCGCGGCGGCCATGAGTCCGGCGACGACGAAGAAAAAGAGACCGGTGCCGAAGTAGAGGAGGCCGATTTTTTTGTGATCGACCGTGTAGATCAGCGACTGGATGAAGCCGGTGAGCACGCCGGGTTCCTCGCCGGGGCGGGCGGGCGCGATGGGGATCTCGCGGGAGTCGTGGATGGTGGTGCCGTTGGGCATCAGGTTAAGAGTTGAGGATTAAGGGTTGCGGGGGCGCTCGGCTCTCTCGCTTCGCTCGACTGGCCGAGCGCCGCGGCGAGACGCCGCCACTCGCACGCGGGGACGCGTGCGCTCCCCGTGAGTGGGATGATTGCGGCAATTGTCATTTCAGCGTTTGGAGGTAGGCGACGATTTTGTCGATGTCGGAGTCGACGAGTTGCATGGCGGGCATGAGCGCACCGGGTTTCATGTGCTTGGCCTGCGGATCCTTGATCCAGTCGAACAGGTTTTCCGGGGTGTTGGGAATCGCTCCGCCAGCGATGGTCGTGCGGGTGGCAATCTTGGTGAGGTCGGGTCCGAAGACCGTGGTGCCGATGCTGCCGTCGACGACGTGACAATTGATGCAGGCGTTGCTCGCGAAGAGGTGGCGGCCGAGTTCGGCGTCGCTGTTGTCGGCTGGGACGGGGTTGGCGGCGAGCTGGTTATCGGCCCACGCGGCGTAAGCTTCTGGTTCTTCGACGAAGACCCGGAGAAGCATGTGAGCGTGCTGGGTGCCACAGTATTCCGCGCAGTTGCCGAGAAAGAGGCCGGCTCGTAGGGTTCGAGCCAGAGTTCGTTCGTTCGGTTGGGAATGACGTCGGTCTTTCCGTTGAGTTGGGGGACCCAGAAACTGTGAATGACGTCGGCGGATTGAAGGATAACGCGGGTGGGGCGCGGGTCGGCGTCGGTGCTGAGCGGAATGTGGATCTCGTTGGCGGTCGTGAAGATCGTCTGCCCGCTTTTGTCGAGGTATTGGACTTCCCACCACCACTGGTGGCCAATCACTTTGATATCGAGGGTGCTTTCGGGGAGTCGCGCGTTTTGGATGTCGGCGATGGTGCGGGCCGTGACGAGAATGAGAACGACCGTGATGAGAATGGGGAGAACGGTCCAGGCGAGCTCAATCTGGGTGCTGCCGTAGACTTGAGGCGGTTCCTTGTCCGGATCGTCGTCGGGTCGGCGGCGGAATTTGCAAATCGTGTAGGTGAGGAGGCCGGCGACGACGACGAAAATGCCTGCGCAAATGAGCAAGACGAGGAGGGAAACCTCGTGGATCAACAGGGCCGGAGTCGACTTCGGGTCGAACATGTTGGCGACCGCGTGAAGTTTTGGGTCTTCCTGGGCGTGGGCGAGCGCCGGAAGAAGGAGTGCCGGGAGGACAAGCGCCCAGCGTCCGAACGTCTGGTGTAATGGCCCGCTTCCGATCACGCGTCTTCGATTAACATTTGACGAGCGGCAAATGCAATCGGGAACCCGCATTTTGCTGACAAACTCCGGATTGGACGGTGGTCGGGACGGGGATTTTCCTTTTGGGATTTGCATTGGGCGGGGGAATCGGGTTGGATTCGCGGCGCTTGCAAATGGCTGACTCCGACCCACTTTCCGCGTCGCCGCGTTATCGGCGAATCGTTCTCAAAATCAGCGGCGAGGCCCTTCGGGAGATTGGGAGCGGCGACAGTATTTCGCCGCAGATCGTGCACAATGTGGCCAAGCAGGTCGCCGAGATCCGGCAGCTGGGGGTGGAGGTTGCGGTGGTGGTCGGCGGCGGGAATATTTGGCGCGGTTTGGCGGCGAGTCACCGGGGAATGAACCGGACGACCGCCGATTACATGGGGATGCTGGCGACGGTGATCAACGGGATGGCGCTGATGAGCGGGCTGGAAGAGATCGGTGTGAGCGTGCGGGTGCAGACGGCGATTGAAATGAACAACGTTGCCGAGCCGTTCATTTTGCGGAGAGCGGTCCGCCACCTGGAGGTCGGTCACGTGGTGATTTTCGTCGCGGGGACGGGGAATCCATTTTTCTCGACCGACACGACGGCGGCCCTGCGGGCGAATGAGATTGGTGCGGGGGTGATCCTCAAGGCGACGAAGGTCGATGGGATCTACGACGCGGATCCTGTGAAAAATCCGGACGCCAAAAAATTTGATCACATCACCTATTCCGAAGCGCTTTCGCGGCGGTTGCAGGTGATGGATTCGACGGCATTCAGTCTTTGCATGGACAACCGGATGCCGATTATCGTTTTCGACATGGCCGAAACCGGGAACATCCGCCGAGCCGTGATGGGCGAAGCGGTTGGCACGCTGGTCTCGGAATCACCGGAAATACACTGACATGGATACGGACGAAGTTTTATTGGAAACGGAAGAATCGATGGAGAAGGCCATCGAGTTCATGGGACACGAGTTTGCGGCCATTCGCACGGGGAAGGCGTCGCCTGGCTTGGTGGACAACCTGGACGTCGAGGCTTACGGGACGCCGATGAAGATGAAGCAGGTGGCGGTGATCTCGGCACCGGAGCCGCGGATGTTGGTCGTGCAGCCGTTCGACCAGACGACGATCAAGGACATCGCGCGGGCGATCCACGAGTCGCGGTTGGGAATCAACCCGGTCGTCGATGGGAAGATCATCCGGATTCCATTCCCGGAGTTGACTGAGGAGCGGCGCCGGGAGTTGGTGAAGATGCTGAAAGGGATCGCCGAGGAGACGCGGGTGCGGATTCGTTCGTGTCGGCGGGATTCGATGGAGTCGGTGAAGAAGGCGCAGAAAGCGAGCGAGATTTCTGAAGATCAAATGCTGACGGCTGAGGACGAGATTCAGAAGCTGACCGATCAATTCAACAAGAAGATCGAAGAGCAGTTTGCGGCGAAGGAAGTGGAAATCATGAAGGTCTGATGAAGAAGTTTTCGATTTTTGATTTCCGACGTTTGATTCGGCCGGCGGGCCTTGGGCTGGCGTTCGCGCTGGTTCTGATGGGGACCGCGGATGCGCGGGTGGTGCGCCCGGCGCCGGATTTCTCGTGGCTGACGTCCGGCGGGGCGGCGAAGACTTTGAAATCTCTCGAGGGCCAGCCGGTCGTGTTGCTGATTGCGCCATCTCCGAGAAATCGCAAATTTCGGGCGCAGCTGAAGGAGCTGGAATCGGAATACCAGCGCATGGCTTCCAAGGGATTGGTGTGCTTCGCCGCTTTCACGGAGGAGGGCGGAGTGGTCGGCTCGAACATTCCGTTTGTCGTAGCGGCGGACGGTCCGCGCGTCGGATTTCTCTATGAAATTCCGACCGGCTTCGCGATTGCCATCATTGGCCCGGATGGGAATCTGGACTATTTGACGGACGACGTGGTTGACGCGCAGCGCGTGCTCGACGTGATGGACAACAACGCGGCTCGGCAGGAGTATCTGCGGAAGGAATGACCGCCGTCGGGCTGGTCTGAAGATTTCGCGGCGGCGAAGCGTGAGAAGGAGGATGAGTCCGACCGCGCGGACGTGGCTCGGGGACGGGTGGATAATCGAAGGTGACGGTGACCTCGCCCGCGGATTGAGTCGTTCCTCCCGGCTTGGTGAGTCTAGAGTCCGAGGTCGGTTGAGGCCGATTTTGGGGCGTCGAGGCCGATCTTGCGGTAGGCTTTTGCCAGGGCGACCCGGCCCTGGGGGGTGCGCTTGAGGAAGCCCTGCATGATGAGGTAGGGCTCGTGGACTTCTTCGAGAGTGCCGGGTTCCTCGCCGGCCGAGACGGCGAGAGCGTTGAGTCCGACGGGACCACCGTCGAATTTGGTGATGATGGCCTCGATGATTCGTTTGTCCATCTCGTCGAAGCCCTCGGAGTCGACGTCGAGCATTTCGAGGGCTTGAGCGGCAACCGGTTGGTCGATGTGGCCGGCGGCGCGGACTTGGGCGAAGTCGCGGACCCAGCGGAGGTAATTGTTCGCGATGCGAGGCGTGCCGCGGGAGCGTCGGGCGATTTCGAGGGATCCGGCGGCGTCGATCTCGACGCCGATGAGGCCCGCGCTGCGGGTCGTGATGGTAGCGAGGGCTTCGGCGGAATAGTAGTCGAGGCGGCAGTTCATGCCGAAGCGCGAGCGAAGCGGGGCGGAGATCATGCCGCTGCGGGTGGTTGCGCCGATGAGGGTGAATTTTGCGAGGTGAAGCTGGATGCTGCGGGCGGATGGTCCCTGGTCGATGAGGATGTCGACGCGGAAGTCCTCCATTGCCGGGTAAAGGTACTCCTCGATCGTCGGCTGGAGGCGATGGATCTCGTCGATGAAGAGGACGTCGCCGCGCTGGAGGTTCGTGAGGAGTCCGGCGAGGTCGCCGGCTTTGTCAATCGTGGGGCCGGAGGTCGTCTTCACGTCGGCCCCAACGGCGTTGCCGACGATGTAGGCGAGGGAGGTCTTGCCGAGGCCGGGCGGGCCGGAGAGGAGGATGTGCTGAAGGACGTCGTCGCGCTGGCGGGCGGCGTCGACCATGAGCTGGAGTCGCTCAACGGTCTTTTCCTGGCCCGCGAATTCCGCGAAGGCGGGGGGGCGGAGGGAGACGTCGAAGGGCGTGTCGGGTGCGTCGGCCTGATGGCGGAGGTCGTCGGAATTCATGATGATCTCGCGCAGAGACGCAGAGGCGCAGAGGGGTACACAAGAAATTCCTGAACCTGAATCTCTCTGCGGCTCTGTGCCTCTGCGCGAGGCTCCTTCATTGAATTGATTCGGCAAACACGTCGAGCGCGGCTTGGATCCCGCGTTCGTCGCGGAGGAGGGATGTCCCGATGAGGGCGGCCTGGAAGTTCTCCCGGACGGTGGGGAGATTCCCGGGGGTCAGGCCGCTTTCGGCGACCTTGATGACATTGGCGGGGAGTTTGGCGACGAGGTCGAAGGTGTCGAGCGCCAGGCTGAAGTCGGTGGTGGACTCGCCGGTGGTGCCGACGAAACCGGTGGTGGATTTAAATTTGCGGCTGTTGATGCCGATGACTTTTGCGTCGGCGGGGAGGGTGGCGATTTCTTCCTCGGTGTGAATTTCGAAGAGCGCGGTGAGGCCGAGTTCCTGAGCGAGGTCGTGGAAACCGCGGAGCCGGGCGGCGTCGAGGACGTTCGCCATAAGGAGAATGGCGTCGGCACCGAAGGCGCGGGCTTCGCGGATCTGGTATTCGTCGACGAAGAAATCCTTGCGGAGGATGGGCTTCGAGACGAGTGCGCGAACGGCGGCGAGGCGGTGAATGGTCATGCCGAAATGGTGCTCGTTCGTGAGGACGGAGAGCGCTCGGACGACCGGGCATTCCTCGTAAGCGTGGGGGGCGTCGCGGACGTTGGCCGGGCGCATGGGGCCGACGGAAGGAGAACGTTCCTTGATTTCGGCGATGAGTCCGAACTCGGCGCTGAGGGCGGCGGCAAAATCGCGGGCGGGCGGAGCGTCGGCGATGCGGGCGCGAATATCGGCGGCGGGTCGGCGAGATTTCGTGGTGGCGAGTTCGTCGGCGACGTCGCGTAAGATCTGGTCGAGAAAGGTCACGGTCGGAGTTTTCTAGCGCAGTTGGCGCGGATAACGCAGAAGAATTCGAGGGTCGCTACGCGCCGGCCGTGTTTTCGGATATCCAACGAGCGTAAGCGGGACCGGACGAAGCGGAAAGCGTGAGAACCTCGGGGACGTCGTAGGGGTGGAGTTCGGTGAGACGGGCGGCAGCGGCGGGGGAGCGGTCGGGACTGGTCTTGAAGAGGACGAGAAGTTCCTGGGTGTCGTTGAGTTCATTCTCCCAGACGTAGATCGAACGAACGCCCCGGGTGATGGTGCCACAGGCGATGAGGCTCTCGCGCAGGAGGGTGCGGATGACCTCGGTCGCGTCTTCTTCGCGCTCGAAGGTCGAGAGGATGAGCGCGACTTCGACCACTTCAGGCGGCGAGGGCCGGGGCGGGTGCTTGAAATTTGACGGTGGCGGCCTCTCGACAGATCCAGCCCCCGCCGATGACCCGGTCGCCAACGTAGAGCACTGCCGCCTGGCCGGGAGTCACCGCTCGCTGGGGTTCGTGCAGGCGGATGCGGTGCCGGCCATTTTCGGAGGGTTCGACCGTGGCGGCGGTGCCGGCGTGAGCGTAGCGGATTTTGACGGTGACGTCCGTCGGTGCGGTGGGCGCGTCGGTGAGCCAGTTGACGTTGTCGATCTCGAAGGTTTCGCGGGTGAGTTCTTCGTCGGTACCGATGATGACGCGCGAGTGTTCGGCGTCGATGTCGACGACGTACATCGGGCGGGGTGACCCGCCGGGGAGGCCCTTGCGCTGGCCGATGGTGAACATTTCGATGCCTTCGTGATCGCCGATGTGGTTGCCCGCCGTGTCGTAGATGCCGCCGCGGTGGAACTCCGTATCGCCGAGGTGGGAGCGGAGGAAGGCCTTGTAGTCATTGCCGGGAACGAAGCAAATTTCCTGACTGTCGACCTTGTCGGCGACCTTGAGACCGAGGTCGCGCGCGATGGCGCGGATCCCGGGTTTCGTCATTCCGCCGAGGGGCGTGACGGCGCGGGCCAGCTGGGCTTTGCGGAGGCTGAAAAGGAAATATGACTGGTCCTTGCGGTCGTCGAGGCCGCGCCGGAGGACGGGTTCGGGGCCGTCGTGCTCGACGATGGCGTAGTGGCCGGTGGCGATGTATTCGGCACCGAGGGCGGCGGCTTTTTTCCAGAGGTTACCGAACTTGAGTTTTTCGTTGCACATGACGCACGGGTTGGGCGTGCGACCGGCGCGGTATTCGCTCGAGAAGTAATCGATGACGAGGCGCTCGAATTGATCGGCTTCGTCGACGACGTAGTGGGGAATACCGAGCGAATGGGCAACGGAGCGGGCATCGGCGATGGCTGAAGGTCCGCAGCATTTATCTTCGGCGCGAGAGATGCAGTCCTGCGGCCAGACTTTCATGGTGACCCCGATGACGTCCCAACCGTCCTGCTTGAGCAGGTGGGCGGTGACGCTGGAGTCGACGCCGCCGCTCATGCCGACGAGGATGCGTTTGCCGTTGCCTTTCATTTGGCCGGGACGGTAGCAACGAAGCGGGCGGCGGTCAAATGGTTGCCCCGGTTGGCAGACGAGCGGACCCGCTACCTCAGATTTTGGAGGGTGGGGAGGCCGTAAGCTTGTTGGAGGCGGGAGGCTTGTTCGTCGACCTGCTTGGCATCGAGGTAGATCACGCCGGGGTCGGAGTCGAATTCGATCTTCTGAAAGCCGTCGACGGGTTTCTGGATGGCATCGGCGACGTCGGCGAGACTTTTGATTTCCTGACCGTTGACTTTGTTAACAACGATGGATCCGAGATCTTCGTAGCCGAGCGTGGCATCGCTGGGCAGAACTTGGCTCACGAAAACGATCTTGCCGCGGTCGGCGGGAAGTTCGTTTTGAAAGGCGTCGAGATAGACGAGCTGCTGAGGTGCGTTGCTGCGCCAGTCGGATCCCCATTCTTCGAGGTAGGGACGGGATAGTTCTTGGAAAACAACGCCGCCGAGCACGAGGTAGTGCGGCTGTTCGCCAGCAATGAACGGTTTACTGATGACGGAAGCCGGGTCCTGGGGTTCGAGCGGGAGGTCGATCTGGGAGCGTTTCCCGTCGCGGAGGATCGTGAGCGGGAGGGACGTTTTCTTGGGGGCGGCGTTGGAAACGAGGTGGCCGAACGAGATGCGGCCGAAACTGTCGTCCTCGTAGTTGCCGTCGTCGTCGATGTCGTGACCGTCAACGGCGAGGACAACATCGCCCTTTTGAAGACTGGATTTCTCGGCGGCACTGCCGTGGAGAACGTCGGAGACGTAGACACCCGCGTCGCCGTCGCCCATGCCGAGGAAGCGGCGGAATTGTGGGTCACGAGTGGAAGTGAAGGCGACACCGGCGCGCGGGAATGATCGGTAGGGCGGCATCGCCGCGCGTTCGAGAAAGGTGCGGATGACGGGGGATGGGAGGAGTGTGGCGGTCTGAGAACGGGAATCATAGCGCATGAGCAGCCCCGCCAAGTCATCGCCGTGGAAGACGGGAACGGTGAAGCTGTTGTCGCGATATTGGAGCGGGGCGCTGGCGGCGTAGGAGAGGAGGTAGATGCCGTCGACCGGATAGTTGGAGATGGTGATCGTGGTGAGGAGGCCGCTGGTGACGGCGACGGCTCCGTTGCGTTCGAGCTGGGCGATGTCGAGTTCGTCGCCGACGGCGAGGGGGGGAGCGAGGTCAACGGGAATGGCTTCCGAGAGGAATGCGGGGTCGACGGGGCGAAGGAGGGCGAGATTGGCATCGTAATCAACGAGCCGGACTTCGGCGGTCGATTTCGCTGAGTCGGAGGGGCGCTCGAGTTCGACGTAGGTGTGGTCATTGACGAGTTCCGCGGTCACGAGGACGTCGCCGCCCGTGATGACGGTGCCGATGCCGCGACGACTGTAGGCGGGCCTTTTGACCCACGGGCGGGTAAAGTTGTAGCGTTGGTTGGTCGAATTGACCCTGACGAACGACGACGCCTGGAGGTCGGTGTTCGTCGTCGGAGCCGCAGCGGGGACGATAGACTCCGGTGAGTCCGCGGGATTGCCATCAGGCGGCGGGGTCGAGAGGTCGGCGAGGGCGAAACCCGCTGCGGCGAGGGAGATGACTAGAGAAGTAGGTCGGATCACGGTTGGAGATTTGATTCGGCGGGGACGGAGTAGCGAGCGAGGATGCGTTCGCGAGCGGCAGCGACGGCGGCTGCCTCGAGCACGAGTGGGCGATTGGTGCCGGCGAACTCGATCACGTAGTCTTCGCTCGGGACGGCGAGGGCTTTGGCTAGGTCTTCGAGAGTCTTGATCTTGGTTCCATTGACCGACTCGACCATGGCGCCGGTAAATTCCTCGGCGTAGGCGTTGACCGGATCTGAGAGGACGTTGCTGAGAATGACGATCTCGGGGTGATCTTCGTAGAGATTGTCGGCGAGGAAGAAGTCGTAGGTGTAGCGGGTGAGCTGATTACTGATGCTATTGGCGGAGAGAAAATTCTCGTCGACGGGTTGGAAGAGGAGTCCGGCGAAGAGGACGTAGCGCGGACGAACGTCGTATTTGTTAGCGTAGAGGTTGTAGGGGAAGGGTTCGCTGAGTTTGACGTCGAGTTTGAGCGGTTCGCCGTCGCGCAGGACGTCAAGTTGAACGGTGTCGCCGCGGAGGCTGCGTTCGACGATTTCCGGCATTTGCATGGTGCCACCTTCGAGTTCGACCGTCCCGTCCATGGCAACGGGCAGATCTTGGATCGCCGTGATGACATCGCCGGGCATGACAATTCCGTCGGCGGAACCGCCTCCGAAAACCGTTCCGACGAGCACGCCGACGTTCTCATCTCCCAGGCCAAGGGCGCGGCGGGCGGCGGGGTTGAAAAGTGGTGAATAGGTAAGTGCGAGGTCGACGTAGTGGTCGTAGGTGCCGTCTTCGATGTCGGTGAGGAAGCGTTTCAAGACCGGAATCGGGATCATGTAGCCGGTGTTTTGAGCGATGTCGCCACTGTACCCTTGGAACGCAACGCCGACGACTTTGCCGTCCTGCATGACCGGGCCACCGCTGTTTCCCGGGTTGATGGCGGCGTCGATCTGAATCACCAGGTGGGAATCGGCACCGGAGTGGCTGTATTCTTGAAAATCGATGCGTGAGACGATGCCGCGGGTGACGGACGGACGATCTCCTCCGATGGGGTAACCGTAGACGCTGACAGTCGACTCGATGTCGGGGATGCCGCCGAGTTCGAGCGCTGCCGTGCCATCGAAAAACGAAGGGTCTTCCGGTTGGAGGATCGCGAGGTCGCAGTCGTGGGCGACGAAGAGGACGCGAGCCTGGTAAGGGCGGGGGTCACCTTCCTTGTTGATGGAAATGAAGCGGGGGTCGCTGACGACGTGCGCATTGGTGACGATGCGGTTGCCGTCGATGATGAATCCCGCTCCGACACCCTGGGAGACGCCGCCCGCATTCCACGGGACGCGGTAGTCCGGCGACTGGCCGACAGATTGGATGCGGACGAGGCTGCGTCGGATGAGTTCGGGCGCGGCGGCGGAGGCGGAGTGGGTGGGGATGACGGTGGCGAGAGCCAAGGCGATCAGGACGAGAGAGCTGCGCATGAATAAACGAGTGGTGACGAGCCACGGGCGGTGTTTTGCCGTGGTGCTTGGATGACGTCACCAATAGCGGGCGGCCGAAGAGTTGCAAGCGAGGGGTGTGACGTCTTGCGCGCTTTAGAGTGAGTCCACGTCGTCGAAGCGGTCGACGCGGAAGGTGGATTTGCGTTTCCCGCTGGGGCGGACGGTGGACGGGGTCGAGGGGCGTTCTTCGTTTTTCGCGGTGCTGACCTCCGGTTCGTCGCTGGAGTCGGCGGCGACGACTCGGTTGTCACCAAAGGTATTGATGACGATGAGTTCGCTGCGTTTGCCGCCAGGGGTTTGGCGGCGCTGGGCGATGAAGTCGGTCGGTGAGTAATAGTTTTCGAAGCCCCGGCTGAAGGCGAAACGGTTCATGCCGATGTTGAGATTTTTGCGAATTTCGAAATGGAGGTGGGCGGTGTACATCCCGCGGTTGGTCCCGATGGTGCCGAGCTGATCTCCGCGAGCGAGTTGCTGGCCCACCTCGACATCGATCCGGTCGAGGTGGGTGTACATCGAGTCGACGGTCTTGAGTTCCTTCCCTTCGAGGTAGATGTGGCGAACGATGACGGATTTCCCCCAGCTGCTGCGCATGTCTTTGGCGAGGACGACCAGCCCGTTGCCGATATTCCACACGGGGTCGCCGAGGTCGGAGTTGCCGCCGTTGATGCCGTTCCAATCGTCGCCGAGGTGGCCGTTCGGGCGGAAACCGCGGGCTTTGTAATATTTATCCGCGTTGGGCTTGCCGACGGGGAAATCGAAACCGTCCGCGAGTTTCACGCGGGCCTTTTGCTCCGTCGGCGCGGCGATCAGCGCCGCGACGAGCGCGAGCAGCGCGAACCAGAAACAGAACTTTCGCATACCGTTTGAGAGTAGATCGGGAGGGGGGGGGCTGCAAGCGCCAGGGGTGCAAGAATTTCCGGGTCAGCCCGGCTGAACGAGAATGACCGCGAGGGGGACGCTGAGCTGAAGCTGGTCGTCGAGGTAGACCTCAATCGTGTGGAGTCCGGCTTGCTCGAATCGCAGTCCGCCGAAAACGTGCACGTTGGTGGCGTTTGCGCTCATCTCCTGCAGCTGAAAGTCGACGTGGAACTCCGCGAGTTTGGTCTCGTCGTCAGGGGCGATGATGACGGCGCGTTGGCGGAATTTTCCCTCGCCGCCGCACCAACGGGTCCAGAGGCAGAGTTTGAAGAACGCGATTGGCAGCGTCTGCGCGGGGATTGCGGTGATGACGCCGACGAGCGTCTGTTGACCGCTGGCTTCGGCGCGGACGTCTTCGCAGAGCACGCAGGCCTGGAGATCGGGGAGGATGGTTGGATTTTCGATTTTCGACCTTCGATTTTGGCTTGCTCAGAACGTGAGCAGGCCGATGGAAATGAGGGCGGTCACGACGACCGCGAGGGCGATCCGGTAGTAACCGAAGACCGCGAGACTGTGGCGATTGAGGTAGCCGACCATCCACTTGACCGCGAAGACGGCGCTGATCCAGGCCGCAATGAGGCCGAGGAGGAGTGGGATTGGGCCGAAGGTGGCGAGCATTTCGCTCCCGTGTTTGAGGCCGTCGTAGGCGGTCGCCGCGGTGAGGGTGAGGAGTCCGAGGAGGAAGCTAAATTCTACGGCGGCGGCGAGATTAAGGCCGATGGCGAGTCCGCCGAGGATGGTCACGAGACTGCGGCTCACGCCCGGCCACATGGCGAGGCACTGGATGAGGCCGATGATGACGGCTCCTTTCCACGCCAGGTCGCTGAGGTCGGATCGGCTACCGGGAGTCTGGGGCGAGCGATCGCGGCGGGCGGCGACGATCAGAATGACGATGCCCCCAATGAACCAGGCAGCGATGGTCGGCCAAAGTCCCCAGGCGTCCCCGCCGAAGAGAAATTTCTTGATCGGCTTTTCGAGGATCAGGCCGACAATGGCCGCTGGCAGAAAGGCGGCAACGACGTTGACCCCGAGGCGAAATCCTTCCGGATTGCGCCCCAGCGCGCCTTCGGCCATCTGGCGAACGCGACCGAAGTAGAGACCGAGAACGGCGAGGATCGCGCCGAATTGAATGCAGATTGCGAAGGCGTCAGAGGAGACGTTCGACTCCATCCCGAGCAGGCGCTGGGTGAGGATGAGGTGCCCGGTGGAACTCACCGGCAGATATTCGGTCAGTCCTTCCACAAGGCCGAGGACGACGGCCTGCCACCATTCCATATCGGACGACGCCCGTGGCGCGACAGGCGTCGCGCGGCGGACGCGAGATAATATCTAGATCGCGTCTTCGCCCGTCTCGTCGGTCCGGATGCGGATGGCGGTCTCGATGGGGAGGACGAAGATTTTGCCGTCGCCGATCTTGCCGGTTTTCGCAGCACTAGCGATGGCTTCGACGGTTTTGGTGACGGTCTCGTCGCCCACGACGATCTCGAATTTGACCTTCGGGAGAAAATCGACGGTGTATTCGCTGCCGCGGTAAATTTCGGTGTGGCCCTTCTGGCGACCGAAGCCCTTGACCTCACTGACGGTCATTCCCTCGATGCCGATTTCGGCGAGGGCTTCTTTCACGTCTTCCATCTTGAATGGCTTAATAATCGCCTCGATCTTCTTCATAGATGAAGGGTGCTACAGTGATCACTGGTGGGTGGCAAGACGGGAAAGCGATTGATAAAGGGAAAAATCCGGTGCTGAATCCCTCTCTTTTGTGAAACCGCATCTTTGGCGACGCTCATCCGTGGGCAAATGGCTTCGGCATTTTCCCCGCATCAAACACCTACGCGGTTCGTGGTTGCACCGGCGGACGGGAGACCGATTGCTCGACCCGATTCTTTGGCAGCCCGAGCGGGAGCCGATGGCGAGAGGATTTGCGGTCGGTGGATTTCTCTCCATGCTGCCGATTCCGTTCCAGAGTTTGCCCGCTGCGGCGATCTCGATCGCGGGACGAATGAACGTCCCGGCGGCGCTTCTTGGGTGTTGGGTGACGAATCCGCTGACGATGGGTTTCATCTGGGTCATTCAATTGCAGATCGGGTTTTTTCTCCTTGGGCGGGATTCGCCGTGGCGGTTGTTGCGCGATAATTCCGTCTGGGATGTAGCGAAGATGTCGCCCTGGCCGATGTTGGTCGGGACTCTGGTGACCGCGCCCTTTGCGGCGGTGATCTGCTATTTTTTTGCGCGGGTCGTCTTTGACCTCGTGATTCTGGCGATTGGGAAGAGCGCGGAGCGACGAAGGTCTCGGTTGCGTGAGCGGGTTCGGCGGCGGCACTAGCAGCCTGTCGGGGTTAGCGAGTGAGAGAGGATGGGGGAATTTTGGGTTTTGGGAAGATGCGGGAGTTTTTTGGAGCGAGAATTGGTCTTGATTGAGAATGAGCGGAGCACTGGCATCGATGGAGGGGAGTCGAGGTCGGGTGGCCGTTGGGCAGGGCTGCTTTTAGGCTATTCTCAGGGGAGTTCCGACGTGGAAGAGTCGTTTGAGGTTGTAGGCCAGGCCAACGAGGTTCCATTCGAGGGAGACTTTGGCTTCTCCTCGCAAGGAGAAGCGCCGGAAGCCGAGGGTTTGCTTGATGATGCCAAAAACGGGTTCCACGGTTTGTTGTCGTAATTTGTAACGCTTTGCTCCGGCTTTGGTAGCCACGCGGTGGGCCAGGTGTTCGGTGAAGGGGGCGTCGGCGGCTGGCGGGGGCGGGTCGGCCTTTTTCTCGAGTTGGCTGACGCTGCGGCCATGCTTTTGGCGTTTGAGCGCCGCCAGAACCCGCAGGCCGGTGGGCGTGCCCCCAGCATTGGTTTCGACTGCGGTGACGGCTGCTTCACTGACGAATCCGCTGTCGATGAGTGCCTCGGCCACGGGCCCGGCTTCCGGCGCGATGGCGGCCAGGTCGGGCAGGAGTTGTTCCTTGTCGTTGGGGGCGGTGGAGACTCGCGCTCCGACCATGAGCCGACTCTCGACCTCCACGGCGGCCTGCGCGTTGTAGCTTTGCTGGAAGCCGTCTCCGTGGGTCTTCATGATGCGGCTCGCCGGGTCGGTAAAGTTATACTGGTCCTTGGCCGTAGGCTTTTCACTTGGAGGCTGGGGCTCCTTGCCGCGAGGCTTTTTCCCAGCTTCTCGCGCCGCTGCTCGTGCGGCGACCTTCGCTTCGTATTCAGGCTGCTGGACTTGCGCTCGCGCGTAGGCTCGCACTTCCATCTCGGCTCGTGCCTGGGCCAGCTTCGCCTTGCGTTGCTGCCGACGAGTGATCTCCTCCGGGATGCTCAATCCATCCTCGAGCGGCGTCGAATCCGCCTTCTCGGCCTTGGCCAAAGCTCAGCGATCTCCAAATCGCACTCCTGCATCTTCGTCTCGACCCGTCCGTAACTCACCGCCGCATGTTTGCTGGCGTTGGCCAGCACCTTCGTCCCATCGATGGCTACCGTGATCGCTCCGACTTTGAGAACCCCGCAACCTGCCGCCAACTCCAGCACCTGCCCGAAGCTCGAACTCAACAACTCCGCGTTGGCCCGCCGAAACGTGCACCACGTGTCGTGATCGGGGTGCGTGTCCGCGCACAACAGTCTCATCGCCACGTTCTCGTAGGTGCTGCGCTCAATGCCCCGACTCGAAAACACTCCCGTCGCGTAGCTGTAAATCAACCCTCCCAGCATCATCGACGGCGGATACTGCTTGTCCCCGGTCCCCCGTTCGTTGACCCGCGCCTTGCTCACATCCAATTGCGCAACCGCGTCCATGATGAAATGAACCAAATGCCCTTCTGGAACCCACTCCCGAACATCCGGCGGCAGTAACAATGGCGTGTCGTGATCCACGTTCACATATCTCGCTCCCATCCCTCTTTCTTTATCAGTGTCGGCAAGTCCGACAGGCTGCTAGGACGCTTCTCAATTGGGGGTGACCTCGACAACCGGGAGTGGTGCGGCCGGGAGCCGCCGATCCGCAAAAGCGCGAGTCGGCGTGGCGCGTCCTTTACGATTGGCGGGATTTCGGGATAGTGCGGGCGTGGTTAGTGCGCAGCTTCGTCAGAAAATTGTCCGCCGTTTGGGGGTTGAAAACGTCGTGTCCGAGGCGGGGAAACTCGATGAGTTCGGGGGGGACAAATGGTTTGCCGCGCATCGTCCCGAACTCGCGGTGATGCCGGGGTCGACGGAAGAAGTTGCTTTCGTGATGCGGGCGGCAAGTGCGGCGGGGGTGCCAGTGACGACGCGCGGGGCTGGTTACGGCTACGTCGGCGGCTGCGTCCCGGTGCGGGGCGGGATCGTTCTCAGCACGCGGCGGATGAACAAGATCCTTGCGGTGGACGCGAAGGATTTTGTTGCCGTGGTGCAGCCGGCGGTCGTCACCGGAAAACTGCAGGCGCGGGCGAAGCGTAAGGGGCTGCTCTACCCGCCGGACCCGGCGAGCCTAGAGAATTGCAGTCTGGGCGGGAACATCGCGACAAACGCGGGCGGGCCGCGGTGTTTGAAATACGGGGTGACGCGGAACTACGTTCTCGGCCTCGTGGTGGTGCTGGCGGACGGCAGCGTTGTTCGATTGGGCGGAAGGAATCACAAAAACAAGACTGGGTTCGATCTCATCGGGATGTTCGTGGGATCGGAGGGGATGCTGGGGGTGGTGACCGAGGCGACGCTGAGGTTGCTGCCGGATCCGCCCGCGCGGGCGGTCCTGTCGGCCGGTTTCCCGACGATGCGGGCGGCGGCGGGTGCGGTGCAGGCGGTCTTCCGGCGGGGATTTTTACCGGCGGCGGTTGAGGTTGCGGATCGATTCACGCTCGAAGCGGCGCGAGCGAACGGGGCGTTGACGCGCGTGCCACCGGGGAACGCGCACGTCCTCATCGAGATCGACGGGCAGGTCGCGAGCGTGCTGGGCGAGACGAAGGATCTTGCGACGTTGCTGGCGGAGAGCGGGGCGACGGAGGTCGAGACGGCGACCACGGAAGCCGAGTGCAACGACCTTTGGGCGCTACGACGGGGATTCTCGATGTCGCTCCGGGCGACGGGCTTGACGAAATTGAACGAGGATATCGTGGTGCCCCGGGGGCGGTTGGTCGATTTGGTGCGGTTTGCCGAGGGCTTGGAGAAGCGGTGTGGCTACGCGATCGCGTGCTTCGGTCACGCGGGTGACGGGAACATTCACGTTAACATCATGGCCGCGGACTATGATCGCGAAGACGTCCGGGAGAAGGTCCACGCGGCGCTGGACGAGCTTTTTTCCAAGGTCCTCGAGTGGGGTGGGGCGATCTCCGGTGAGCACGGGATCGGGCTCGCGAAGATGCCGTGGTGGGAGCAGGCGACGTCGGTCGAGGTGCGGGCATTGCATCAGGCGATCAAGGAGGCGGTCGACCCGACGGGAATCCTCAATCCCGGAAAATTTCTTGAACCGCGGCGGGCTTGAAGCTGTCCAATCGGCCCTGAATCAACGCTGCTCATGACACCACTCGTTTTACTCGTTGGATTTCTCGGAGCAGGGAAGACGACCTACCTGCGGGCGCTGATTCCGGCACTGACGGCGGAGGGGTTGCAGCCGCACGTGATCATCAACGATTACCAGAACGCTCGCGTCGACGCGGAGCCTCCTGCGCGAACTGACTGACACGGTGGTGCCGATCAGCGGAAGCTGCGTGTGCTGCGGGTCGCGGGATGAATTGATGGCGTCGCTCACAGCATTTGAGCCGGGGCCGGGGAGGGTGGTTGTCGTCGAGACGAACGGGACGACGGACGCGGAGGCGCTGGTGGAATTGCTCTCGCTCGATCCGAGCCTCAACGCGCTGACGCAGCCGATTCAGCTCTCGTTGATTGACGCGAAACGTTGGCAGAAGCGCTTTTGGCACAACGCGCTCGAGTTGGAGCAAACGCGGACGGCGGGTTTCGTGTCGCTCTCGCGATGGGACGAGGTGGACGGAAAACGGCGGGAAGCGGTCGAGGGGTCGCTGGCCAAACACGGGATCCAATCGCCTCGCCTGGAGCCGGTGGAGTTCGCGAGAGAACTGCGCGAGGTCGAAGCGTCGGTGCGCGAGTTGGCGGGGCGGGGGACGATTTATCGGATTCGGACTGGGCGGGGTCTTCGCCACGACGCGAGCCATTTTTCGTCGGTGCAGCTTGACCTTCCGGTCGTCGTCGAGCGGTCGGAGGTGGCGGCATTTCTGGACGGACTCCCGCGCGAAGTGATCCGGGTCAAGGGGTTGGCGAGGTTGGCGGATTCGGTGGACGAGTATCACGTGTTTCAGCGGGTCGAAGACGGCGAGACGCAGTGGCTCCCGATCGGGCGGGAGTCCCGCGTGGAAGCTCCGGTGGCGGTGCTGATTGGATCCGGGCTCGACGGGGTTGCGTTGAAAGAACGGGCGGCGAGATATTTTTCGATTCCTCAAGACGCGGTGCCGGGGTAGAACCTCCCGCGTGATGAGGCGCGCATTTCTGATTTTTCGTCCGGCGTTTGGCCTCGGGGCCGTGTATTTCGGCCTCGTGGGTTGCGAAGAAAAGAAGGTGCCCTCGCCGCCACCGCCGCTGGTCGAAGTGATGACCGTGACGACCGAGGAAGTGCCACTCACGCACACTTGGGTCGGGACGCTCGACGGCGACGTGAATGCGGCGATCAGCGCGCAAGTCAGCGGTTATCTGCTCGAGCAGGTTTACCAGAACGGATCGCTGGTCAAAAAGGGAGACGTGCTTTTCCAGATTGATCCGCGGCCGTTTCAGGCTTCGCTGGAGAAGGCGCAGGGTAGCGCGGCCCAGGCGCAGGCGCAGCTGACGAAAGATAAACTCAACGCCGATCGGTCGGCCGAACTTTACCAAAAAGAGGTCATCAGCCAGCAGCAGTACGACGACACGCTCCAGCAATTTCAGGCCAGCAAGGCGGCGGCCGACGCTGCCAACGCCGCGGTGAAGGAAGCGGAGCTGCAACCTGGAGTTTACGAAGATCGTGTCGCCCATTGATGGCCTTTCGAGCATCGCGACCGCGCAGGTCGGGGATTTGGTCGGCCCCTCGACGGGGGTGCTCAGCACGGTGACGAAAGTGGATCCGATCAAGGTGAATTTTTCCGCAGCCGAGCAGGAATACATCGATTTCGTGGAGCAATTTTTCGAGGACCCGTCGCAGTCACCGATCGGTAAGGCCAACGCGAAAAGCGGTTTGACTGAGTTGACGCTCACGCTTGCGAACGGGAAGGTGTATCCGCGGACGGGGAAGTTGACGGCCGTCAGCAGCACGGTGAATGTCGGGACCGGGTCTCTGTCGATGCAGGGGATCTTTCCGAATCCAGGGAATTTATTGCGTCCCGGGCAGTTTGGATTGGTCACGGCCGTCACGAAAGTTCTGCCGGATGGGATCGCGATTCCGCAGCGGGCAATCGGTGATCTGCAGGGGATCAGTCAGGTCGGGATTGTTGGCCCCGGTGACAAGGTGACGATCAAGGCGGTGACCGTCGGTCCGACGATTGGCAGTCTGCAGGTGATCGAAGAGGGGCTGTCGGCCGGTGACGTGATCGTGGTCGAGGGGTTGCAAAAGATCAAAGACGGGGCGGTCGTGCGGACAAAGCCTTACCAAATGGATCCGGAAGAGGCGGATTCGATCTCGATGGCAGAACGAGGGACGGTTGCTGGACCGGAATTGAAAGCGGAGAGTAGTCCGACTCCAGATTTGGATCCCCCAGTAGCTGCCGGTTCGAGCGCGAGTCCGGCTCCCGCTGTCAGTGCGACGCCCGCCGCCCCGACGACGACACCCGCCCCGGCGAACTGATGTCTCGGTTTTTCATCAATCGGCCGATCGTCGCGATCGTCATCTCGATCATCCTCGTGATTCTCGGGTTGGTCAGCCTGCTTGGGCTGCCCATTGCCCAATTCCCCAACATCGTGCCGCCGCAGATCCAGGTCGCCACGACTTACGTGGGAGCGGATGCGTTGACGGTCGAGCAATCGGTGGCGACCCCGATCGAGCAGCAGGTCAACGGCGTGCAGGACATGCAGTACATGTACTCCGTGAATTCGAACAACGGTCAGATGACGTTGAACGTGTTCTTCGGAGTCGAGACCGACAGCACGACGGATCAGATCCTGACGCAAATGCGGCAGAATCAGGCGAGTTCGCAGTTACCAACGGACGTGCGGAATTTCGGTGTCACGGTGAATCAGGCGACCTCGGCACCGCTGATGATTTTCGCGCTTTATTCCCCGGACGGCACGTATGACGCGACGTTTTTGGCGAACTACGCCTACATCAACCTGACGAATGACCTGGCCCGAGTGAACGGCGTGGGCAGCGTCAGCGTCTTTGGAGCGGGGCAATACGCGATGCGGTTCTGGGTGCGACCTGATGCGCTCGCGAAGTTGAACATCACGGTGCAAGAGATCGTGAATGCGGTGAACGCGCAGAACACCGTGAACCCGGCCGGACAGATCGGCGGATCACCGGTGCCGGCAGGTCAGGAGTTCACTTATTCCGTGATCGCGCAGGGGCGTCTGGTGACGGAGGAGGAATTCGGCAACATCGTGATCCGGGAGAATTCCGATGGATCAAACGTGCTTCTCAGCGACGTGGCGCGAATCGAACTCGGCGCGCAGAATTACTCGATTCAGGGACGCTTCAATGGCCAGCCGTCGGCGGTGATCGCGCTGTATCAGCAGGCAGGATCGAACGCGTTGGACGCGGCCGCAGCGGCGCGAAAGATCATGGCGACCCAAGCGGAGCGGTTCCCCGCCGGCTTGGAGTACGAGGTCGCTCTCGACACCACGTTGGCAGTCACGGAGAGCATGCGGGACATCGTCAAAACGCTGTTCGAGGCGATTGTTTTGGTGATCATCGTGGTGTTCATTTTCCTGCAGGGCTGGCGCGCGACGTTGATTCCGCTGATTGCGGTGCCGGTATCGCTGATCGGAACGTTCGCGTTTTTCCCGGTCTTCGGCTTTTCGGTGAACACTCTGTCGATGTTCGGTCTGGTTCTCGCGATCGGATTGGTGGTCGACGATGCGATCGTCGTCGTGGAAGCGGTGGAGCAGCACATCGAGAAAGGACTGGCGCCGCGTGACGCGGCGTTCAAGGCGATGGAGGAGGTGCAAGGGCCGGTGGTGGCGATTGCGCTGGTGATGATCGCGGTGTTCGTGCCGACGATTTTCATCCCCGGCATCACGGGTGAGATGTATCAGCAGTTTGCCGTTACGATCGCGGTGTCGGTGGCGATTTCGGCGTTTAACGCGTTGACCCTCAGTCCGGCGTTGGCGGCGATGTTGCTGAAGCCGAAGAAGGAGTCGAACGGACTGCTGGCGAAGTTTTTCCGCGGGTTCAACAAGTTCTTTGGCCGGGCGACCGACGGCTACGTGAAGACGTCCGGTCTGCTCATTCGGAAATGCGTTCTGACGCTGCTGGGACTCGCTTTGCTGGTGGCCGGCACGGTGGTGATGGGCGGAAAGCTGCCTCCGGGATTCATTCCGAATGACGATCAGGGTTACGTTTTCGGGTTGGCTCAGTTGCCGCACGCATCGTCGTTGCAGCGCACGGGTGAGGTGGCGACGCAGCTCGAGAAAATTATCGAACAGACGGAAGGGGTGCAGGCGGTGACGACGGTGTTGGGGTATGACCTGATGAGTCAGGTGACGATGACGTACGGCGCGTTTTTCTTCATTACGCTGGAGGAATGGGGCGATCGAACCACGAAAGAGACGCAGGTCCCGGCGATCCTGCAGCACATCAACCGGGAATTCTCCCAAGTGCCGGGCGCGATGGCGTTTGCTTTTCCGCCGCCGGCGATTCCGGGCATCGGCACGTCCGGTGGCGCGACGTTTATTTTGCAGGACCGGTCGGGTGGGTCGGTCGAGTTTCTGGCCGAGCAAACTCAGACTTTCTTGGAAGCTGCGGAGAAGCGTCCGGAACTGCAGCGGGTGACGACGACGCTGCTGCCGTCGGTGCCGCAGCTTGGGGTCGAGGTGGACGTGCAGAAAGTGCTCAAGCAGGGCGTCCAGATCGAGAGTGTCTACCAGACGCTCCAGGCGTTTTTGGGAGGTGTGTTCATCAACTACTTCAACCGCTTCGGGCTGCAGTGGCAGGTGTATTTAGCGGCGGACGGGGACTTCCGAAACTCGATTGAAAATCTGGGCCTTTTTTACGTGCGGAACGCGGACGGCGACCCGGTGCCGTTGTCGGCGCTGGTGAACGTGGAGTCGCGGAGTGGACCGGAGTTCACGATGCGCTACAACATGTTCCGGTCGGCACAGATCAACGCAACCGCCGCGGAGGGTTACAGCAGCGGTCAGGCGATGGCGGCGCTCGAGGCAGTCTTTGCGGAGACGATGCCGCGGGAGATGGGCTACGATTATTCGGGGATGTCGTTTCAGGAAAAACAGGCGGCCGAAGGGATCTCGCCGGGAGTGATTTTCGGCCTTTCGCTGCTCTTCGTGTTTTTGATCATGGCCGCACAGTATGAGAGCTGGAGTCTGCCGTTTTCGGTGTTGATGGCGACGCCGATCGCGGTGTTTGGCGCGTTCGCGGCTTTGTTGTTGCGGCGGCTTGAGAATGGATTTTACGAGAACGACGTTTACACGCAAATCGGTTTGGTGATGTTGATCGGCTTGAGCGCAAAGAACGCGATCTTGATCGTGGAGTTCGCGAAAGCGGAGTTGGAGACCGGGAAATCGATTTACGATGCGGCGCTGGCCGGTGCGAGGCTGCGCCTCCGACCGATCTTGATGACGGCGTTTGCGTTCATTCTGGGCTGCGTTCCGCTGGCCATCGCGATGGGATCCGGTGCGGTGTCGCGACGGATCCTTGGAACGGCGGTCATTGGCGGGATGCTGGCGTCGACGCTGATCGGAATTTTTCTCGTTCCCGTGGCGTTTTACGTCGTCGAGAAACTCGTCGAGAAAAGGAAGAAGAAGTCGCTGGAAGCGGGGTAATTTTTCTCGCACGGAGACGCGGAGTCGCGGAGATATTTTCCTGACTGAAATATTCGCGGCTCCGCGCGAGATGCGCTCAGGATCATTCCTTCGCGATCTGGAATCCGAGGGCGGTCAGGGTGGCGAAGAGGATGCACCACGGGATGATGCCGATGGCGATGGCGATGGTCAGCCGCCAGCGAGGTGCGCCGAGGGCGAGTCCGAGGAGCGCGCCCGCCTGGGGGCCGATGGTCACTGGTGCGAGCAAGGCCATCGCCCAGAGGCCGTATTGGTCCCAGACGCGGTAGATGAGTTTTGATCGATCCGGGGTCGGTGAGATTTTGAGCTTTCGCATGAGCCACGCGCGGGCTGGTTCACCCGCGAGGGCGACGACTAGACCGCCGGAGGCGTACCCGGTCCAAGCGACGAACGTGGCGGCTGCGAGTGGTAGTCCGAGAGCGACGCCGGTGGGGATGGCGGCGATGAAGTAGGCGAAGCCGAAGCCCCAGGCGGCGGCGATGGCTCCGAGCAAACTCATGGAGAAAGAACTAGCAGGCTTTTTGGAATCCGGGGCCGGAAACTGGAGATGGGGAGTTTGCTAGGGGGGCGAATCCGTGGACGGGTTCCGGTTCATCAGCGCGAGGATGTGGGTTTGCTTTCCGTCGTAGGTGAGGGCGTGGAACTGGCGAATCTCATCCACGCGGCGGGCGGCGGCGAGGCTTTCCAGGTAGCGCGTGTAGGTCTTGGCGAGATGGGTCGTCTCGGCGTAGCGGGCGACGAGTTGGGGATCGGAGTAGGCTTGAGGGGTCTTGGATTCGAACAGGTGGAAGCGGAGCCACTTGCGGTCGCGGGTCGTGAGTTTTCCGGGTTTGCGGAAGAAGGTCATGAAGAGGATGAGGACGAGGTAGGTGTCGACCTGGGCCTGGAGTTCGAGATTGCGGGCGTAGTTTTCGTCGCGGGAGGGTTGGGTGCCGCGTTGGAACTGGATGGAGGCGTGGAGGGCGTGGTTGATTTCTTCGACGAAGGCGATGAGTTCACGGATGTTGTGGTCGCCGAGGCCTGAGCGGGGATCGTGGGTTTCGAGTTGATCGATGAGCCAGCCCGAGTAGTAGATGCCGATGCGAAGCTGGCCGTCGGCGGCGCGGAGGAAGGTGCGGGCGTGAGCGGCGAGTTCGGCGGCCTGGGCTCCGGCGAGCGCGGCGAGTTGGCGGGAGCGGTTCGTGTCGACGAGGCAGTCTTCGAGGTTCACGCCGACGCCGACGTAGGTTCTTTCGAAAAGCGTTTGGATCTCGCGGAAAAGAGTGCTCATTCAGATGGGCGCGGTTGGGTTGTCGAAGTGAAAGAGGCGGGTGGCGAGATCGTTGAGGGCGAGGCGGGCGTCGTGGAAGCCGGCGGAGAGTTCTTCGAAGATGTGGTCGAGCTGGAAGCGGCGGGCGTCGCGATGGCTGGCGGCGGCGTGGAAGCTTGCGCTGCCGAGACTTTCGTAGAACGAGAGGTCGGGAGCACCGCGTTGGGCTCGTTTGTCGATGTTCTCGGCGAAGACACCCGCGAGGAAGAGTGCGGAATTCGCGAGATGGGCGCGAAGGCGGAAAGCTTCGGCTGGACTGGCTTCCCGGAGGGCGAGGAGGAGGTCGGAGAGATAGGGGGCGGGCGTTGCGGCGGTGCCGCGACCGGTGTGGGAATAGGCCTCGAGCATCGCGGCGATGTAGTCGGCGGCATCGCGGCTGGAGACGCTGGTATTTTTCAGCACCCGCCGGCAGAGGACGTAAAAGTAGAGGTGGGAGGAAATGCGGAGGTTGTCGACGGAATCGAGGATCGCGTCGGCGAGCGCGTCGTGCTCGAGAACTTCGTCCCGGCTGTCCGCGTCGAGGAGGAGGTCGGCGAGAGAGACCGCGTCGCGCGGTGAGTGGCTGAGCGAGCGGACGATGAAATCGAAATCATCCGCGGTAAACCGGGCACGACAATTGGCGTGAATCATTCCGGGTCTTTGGTTTGAGCATCGAGCGTGCCAACAATCCTCCGACGTTTATGCGAGAAGTGGTTCGTGATTCTCGGGGAGCGAGCTGGTGACATGGAGTTCGAAGGTATCGACGGAGTCATCCGTGGTGAAGAAGAGTTCGTCGGCAGAGCGGGTGAGCTTCGTGATCTGGTTGTCTTCGGCGTCCGCTTGGGCCCGGAAGAGGTCGGCGAGCAAGCGGAGGCCGTCGGGAGTTCCCGAGATGTAGATGGCACGCTTACCGGAGTAGGTGGCTCCAGTGAGGATGCGGAGGGAGCGGGGGAGAGTCCGATTGTCGACGAGGAGGTCCTGGGCGGTTTTCATAGGATAAGGTAAGCGAGATTCAGTTGGAAACAAATCGAACGCCGGATCGGTTTTGCGTTGGAGCGAGTGTGGGGATGGCGGAGAATTCGTCCCGTGACAATTTTGAGGATGAACCGGACGGCGGAGTGGGCGGCGCGCCTAGCCTCTTGGCACGGGGCGGAGTGGGGGCACCTCTACGAAGACTGGGACGCGGAAGGAGCGCTGCGGGAATTTTTGGCGGAGCCGGGCGAAGGGTTGCCGGTGACGTTCGTGGCGCTTGAGAACGAACAGGTGATTGGGTCGGTGAGTGTGGTCTTTGGGGACATGCCGGACGCGCCACCGGAGTGGAATCCCTGGGTGGCGAGCCTGATCGTCGCGACGGAGGTGCGGGGGCGAGGGATTGGATCGGAGCTGATCGAGCGGGCCGTCGCGGCGGCGCGGGAGGCGGGGTACGCGGAGATCTGGTGTCTGACGGAAGAACGCCAGACTTTGTTCGAACGGGCGGGATTCGAACGCGTCGCGGAAGAGTCGATGAACGGCTGGTTGGTGACGGTGATGCGGCGGGATACGAACGTGATGTTGGAGTGAGCGACCGTGTCGACGACGACGGGTTGCGGCCGGCGGGATCAAATCGGCTCGCACGCCGGGACGGGCGCGCTCCCCTATCGCGCGAGGATGGTTTCGACCGCTTGGGTCACTTCTTCGGCGGTGATGGCTTCCATGCAACGAAAGTCCAGGGGGCAGTTGCGTTGGTAGCAGGGGGAGCATTCGACCTGGTGACGGATGACGATGTGGTGGTCGCCGAGGGGGCCGGTGAGGAGGGGTTCGGTGCTGCCGAAGATGGCAACGCAGGGCACGCCGAGACTGGCTGCGAGGTGCATCGTGCCGGTGTCGTTGGTGACGAGGGTGTGGAGTCGGGTCAGCTCCTCGAGGAGCTGGGCGAGCGTGGTGCGGCCGGTGAGGTCTTCGACTTTGCCGTCGAAGCCCTGGAGAATGTCCTGCGCGACGGGGGCGTCGGCCGCGGTGCCAACGATGACGAACGTCGCGTCCGGGTGTTTGTCCGCGAGGGCCTGCATGACCTTGCGGAAGCGGATGGGATACCAGCGTTTGGCGGGGCCGTATTCCGCGCCGGGGCAGAGGCCGATGCGAAGTGGGCCGGGTGGTTTGGGGGCCGGGGGAATGAGGAGTTCGCCGCGCTCCGCTCCGACGCTGTCGGCCATGCGGAGATAGTGGTAGGCCTGGTGGCGGGGCCACATTCGTTTTTTGGCGGGGCGAACGATCTGGTTGAGCATCCAGCGGCGGTTCTCGCCCTCGTAGCCGACGCGGCGGCGAATACCGCCCAGCCAGGCTTCGAGAGCGGTGCGGGAGCTGTTGGGAAAAATGATGGCGACGTCGAAGCGGCCACGGATGCGCATGGCGACCTTGAAGACGCCGGCGTCGGATGGAATGGCGATGACGTCGTGGACGCCGGGGACGGTTCGCCAGTAGTCGGCGAGTTTCTCCCGGGTGAGGATGGTGACGCGGGCGTCGGGGCGACCGGCGGCGATGGCGCGAACGGCGGGGCTGCTCATCACGGCGTCGCCGAGCCAGTTGCTGGAGCGAATGAGGATTCGGAAGGGCTTCAAGGTCGCTGGATCGATGGAAGTTGGAAGGTAAACGCCGCGTTTGGTGCGGGCGAGGAGGAAGTCGGGGTGGGGAATTTTCCAGCGATTGTGGACCCAGAACCAGTCCGCCGGGGATTCGCGGATCTGGGATTCGAGTGCCGCGTTGATATCGAAGGTGAGTTGTTCCGGATTGGACGGGTCGTAAGCGATGGGTGGGCGGGCGGCGATGCGCCACTTGGCGAATCCGGCGGTGAAAACAGCCATCGGGACGAGGGGTGCGCCGGTGCGGGCGGCGAGGGAAGCGGCAAGGGGCGAGGTCGAGGCGAGAGCGTTGAAGAAGGGGGTCCAGAGACCGGAATCGCCGGCGTGTTGATCGACGAGAACGGCGACGAGGTTGCCCTCTTTCAAAAACGTGAGGGCTTTGTTGAGTCCGCGTTTGCGGTCGAAGGTGGCGGTGCCCTTCGCTCGCCTGTCGCGATTGATGAGATCGTCGAGTTTTTTGTTTCGGAGGGATTGGTAGACGGTCGAGGTTTTGTAGGGGCGCGCGTGGAAATTGGCTTGGGCGAAGAGTTCCCAGTTGCCGATGTGGGAGATCATGAGAACCAGGCCTTTGCCGCCGGCGAGGGCGTCCTTCACGTGTTCGAGGCCTTCGATGGTGTGGTGGCGCTTGAGCTGGTCCTCGGTCATCGCGGCGACCTTGAAGGCGGAGCAGGCGTTGGCACCGAGGGTGGTGAAATGCCGGAAGGTGAGGCGGCGGAGTTCGGCGGAAGATTTTTCTCCGGCGAAGGCCTTCGTGAGATTGGCGTGGGCGAGGCGGCGGTAGGGTGGGAGGATGAGCCAAAGAATTGCACCGATGGTCTGGCCGACTGCGAAGCAAACAGGAAGGGGGAGGACTCGAATCGTGGTGACGACGGCGAGGGCGAATGCGTAAATGACCCGTTCCATGAAGAGTGATGCGGTCGGGAACATTAGGCGGACGGAGACGGAGACGGGAAGGATTTCCGCGACGGGGTGTCGCGTGATCGGTCCGGGGGCGACGATCGGGATGCTGGGAGGTGGTCAGTTGGGGCGGATGTTTGCCTTGGAGGCGCGGCGGTTGGGGTATCGGGTTCACGTGTTTGAGCCGAAGGCGGACTCGCCCGCGGGTCAGGTGGCGGACCGGGAGGTGAACGCGGAGTGGTCGGACCTCGCGGCGCTGCGGGAGTTTGCGGCGGGGGTGGACGTGGTGACCTATGAGTTCGAGAATATCCCGGTCGACGCGATAGACGCGTTGGGCGAGGAGTGCGAAGTGCTCCCCAGTGCGCAGGTGCTGCACGTTTGTCAGAACCGGGAGCGAGAGAAGTCGTTTCTCCGGAGCAATGGTTTTCCGTGCGCGCCATTTTGGGTGGTGGGTTCGGCCGGGGAATTGGCGGTAGCCATGGGTGAGTTGGGGGAGAAAGGTGGGGTGCTTAAGACGGCGGAGTCAGGGTACGACGGGAAGGGGCAGATTCGGGTCGAGGGGCGCGGTATTTCTTCGCGTTTGGCGTCGGATGATCGGGCGACCGAAGCGGCGGCGTTGTGGAAGGCGTTGGGGGCTGATCGGGCGGTGCTCGAAGGGTGGGTTGAATTCGAGAAAGAGTTCTCCGTGATCTGTGCGCGCGGGCGGGACGGCGAGGTTTCCGTTTTTCCCGTGAGCGAGAACGTGCACCGAAACCACATTCTTGAACGGTCAATCGTTCCGGCGAGAATCCCTGGGTCTGCGGTGGAGGAAGGGATGCGGATCGCGGCGGCCGTCGCCGAGCGGCTGGACGTGGTGGGCGTGATCGCGGTCGAATGTTTCCTGTTGCCGAATGGATCGGTGCTCGTGAACGAGCTGGCCCCGCGGCCGCACAACTCGGGGCATTATTCGTTCGACGCGTGCGTGACGAGTCAGTTCGAGCAACAGCTTCGCGCGGTGTGTGGGTTGCCGCTCGGATCGGTGGAGTTGCTCCGGCCGGCGCTGATGGTGAATCTGCTCGGAGATCTTTGGGTGGACTCGGCGCCGGATTGGGTGGAGTTTTTGCGGGAACCGAACATGAAATTGCACCTTTACGGAAAAGCCGAGCCGCGGGTTGGCCGAAAAATGGGGCACGTGTGCGTGCTGGGGGAGTCCGGCGGAGCAGCTCCCGTGGATTGGGATTTCAAATGAAAATGCAACGATGAGTGAGTCGAATAGTCGGGTCGTGAAAGTCGAGACGCCGTGGGGACTGGTCGTGATGGCCGTCTCGATTGGCTTGATGTTGCTGGCGGCGATATTTTTTGCCGTGTGGACGAGTGGTCAGGGTGTGATGTCCGCTCGGATGACGGGCACCGTCGTGGCGAAGGAATTTATTCCGCTAAAGGAGGAGCAGATTACTTTTGGGGAAGCGGGTTTGCGGACGGGGAGCGTGGATGGGAATCGGACGCTGACGGTCGACGTGCCGCTGTCGGATGGGACGGTGGAACCCTACGTCGTGGAGCGCTTGGGGAAGGCGCAGTGGGAGGCGATCCAGGTGGGGGATTCTTTTGATGTCGGGCCGGTGTTGGTGGAGTGAGTGACGGGTGGGGGCTTCTGCTCCCCATCTCATTTTGAACGCTTTGGGTGGGGGCTTGTCTGTTTTTTCCGTAACGTTTTTTACCCCGTTTTTATGAGTAGTGAGACCACGCAAGAACTGAATCGAGAAGTCCAGGAGACAAGTCAATGGGTGCAGCCGCTGCTGCAGGAAATTGGAAAGGTGGTGATCGGGCAGAACGTGCTCGTCGAGCGCCTGCTGGTCGGGTTGTTGACCAACGGCCACGTGTTGCTCGAGGGCGTGCCGGGATTGGCGAAGACGCTGACGGTGCGGACGCTGGCGGCGAGCATTCACACGGGATTTCAGCGGTTGCAGTTCACGCCGGATCTGTTGCCGGCGGATTTGATCGGAACGCTGATCTACAGTCCACGGGACGGCGAATTTAGCACCAAGCTGGGTCCGATTTTTTCCAATCTGATTTTGGCGGACGAGATCAACCGCGCTCCGGCGAAGGTTCAGAGTGCGCTGTTGGAGGCGATGCAGGAACGGCAGGTGACGATCGGCGAGAAGACCTTCAAGCTGCCGGATCCATTTCTGGTGTTGGCGACGCAGAATCCGATCGAGCAGGAGGGGACCTACCAGTTGCCGGAGGCGCAGTTGGATCGCTTCATGTTGAAGGTGAACGTCGGATATCCGACGCGGACCGAAGAGCGGGCGATTCTGGACGCGATGGCGACATCGGCACCGAAGCTGGATGTGAACGCGCTGGTCGAGCCGGAGCAGATCATCCGGGCCCGGGAGGTTGTGAACGCGATCTTCGTGGACGATCGGGTGAAGGATTACATCGTCGACATCGTGTGGGCGACGCGGGATCCGCGCTCGTTCAAACTCAATCTCGATGGGTTGATTCGCTACGGGGCGTCGCCTCGCGCGACGATCTTTCTCACGTTGGCGGCGAAGGCGAACGCGTATCTGAACGGGCGAGGTTACGTGACGCCCCAGGACGTGAAGAGCATCGGGTTGGACATCCTGCGGCACCGGGTGGCGGTGAGTTACGAGGCTGAGGCTGAGGAAGTGACGAGCGAAATGGTCGTCGAAAAAATCTTCGCCGGCATCCCGGTTCCTTGATGAATTGGCGGCTCGGCTGAGCTCGCTTGGATTTGGTTGTCATGCAGGACCCGAAGGAGATTCTTCGCAAAATTCGGAAGCTCGAACTCCGGACGCGACGCCTCGTGGAGGCTTCGTTTGCGGGTGCCTATCAGTCGGTTTTCAAGGGGCGGGGAATGAATTTCGAGGAGGTTCGGGAGTACGTCGCGGGTGACGAGATCCGAACGATCGACTGGAACGTGACGGCGCGGATGGACGCGCCGTTCGTGAAGAAATTCACCGAGGAACGCGAGATGACGGTGATGCTGTTGGTCGACGTGAGTGCGTCGGGCAACTACGGCAGTGTCGAGAATAGCAAACGGGAGCTGGCGGCGGAGGTGGCTTCGATCCTGGCGTTCAGCGCGATCCAGAACAACGACAAGGTTGGGTTGCTTTTATTCACGGACGAGGTGGAGTTGTTCATTCCGCCGAAGAAGGGGCGGCTGCACACGCTGCGTTTGATCCGGGAGATGATCTATTTCGAGCCGCGGGCAAGGGGGACGAACGTCGGGGCGGCTTTGGATTATTTGAACAAAGTTGTGTCCCGTAAGGCCGTCGTGTTTTTGATTTCGGATTTTTTCAGTCCCGATTTTTCGAAGGCACTGACGCTGACCGGGAAGCGGCACGATTTGGTGGCAATGCCGGTCATTGATCCGGGGGAAGAGGAGCTGCCGGAGATCGGGATCATCACGCTCCAAGACGCCGAGACTGGGCGGCAGATCGACATCAACACGTCGTCGCGGTCGGTGGCGAATGCGTTCGTGGCGATCCAGGATAAGCGGCACGGGGATTTGGAGCGGTTGTTTCGGAAGCGGCGGATCGACGTGATTCCGCTGCGGACGGATCGGGATTATTTGATGCCGCTGCGGGCGTTTTTCGAAAAACGGGAACGGAGGCAGGGGGCATGAATCCAGATGCTCCCGCCGCAACTCCCGCTCCGTTGCACGACATTGCCGGGCCGATGGCGTTTTTCCCCTATCCGGTCTGGATGGTGGTGTTGGCGGCGCTTGGGTTGTTGGCGGTGGTGGGACTGCTCGTTTGGTTTCTCATCTTGCGGAAGCGGCCTTCGAGGGTGGTTTCGAGTCGAGACCGGGCTCGGCGGAAGTTGGGGGAACTTCGTGAGCGGGTGGCGACGACGGAGGTTTACGATTTCAGCATTGAGGTGTCGGAGGTGCTGCGTCGGTTCATCGAGGAGACGCGGGGGCTGCGGGCGACCACTCAGACGACGATGGAATTCCTCGCGGCGATTGCGGGTGATCAGCGGTTCTCGGACGCGGAGCGGGGGTTGTTGGCGAAGTTTTTGGAGAAGGCGGATCTCATCAAATTCGCGCGGGTTCACGCGACGGACGAAGATAGCCGGGTGCTGTTGGAAAGTGCGGTCGGATTTGTCGAGGAGAGTGCGAAGGGGGTGAGGGCGTGAGCGGGTTTGAATTTATGGGGGTGGGCTTCGCTTACCCGTGGGTGTTGACGCTGTTGTTGCTGATCC
Organism: uncultured Verrucomicrobiae bacterium; assembly: GCA_963832325.1. Classification (GTDB taxonomy): domain Bacteria; phylum Verrucomicrobiota; class Verrucomicrobiia; order Chthoniobacterales; family JAATET01; genus CAVVKW01. Next base: position 105,720 of record CAWHTR010000004.1, read on the forward strand.
CGATCCTGGCGGTTCTCAAAGGGAAGTTTGGGGGGACACCAGGGGTGGTGTTTTCTTCGACCGTGAGCCTGGAATCGATCGGGGTGCGGCGGCGGTCGCGGGCCGGGGATTTGCTCACGGCGCTTTCGTTGTTGGCGTTTGCCGCGTTCGTGGTGGCGGCGGCTCGACCGCAGTCGGGACAGACGATCACGCGGACGGAGGCGAGCGGGATTGATATCATGCTGGCCATCGACGTGTCCGGGTCGATGTTGGCCGAGGATTTTTCGATTGGGAATCAGCGGGCGAACCGGCTGGAGGCGGTCAAGCGCGTGACGCGGGAATTTATTGAACAGCGGCCGAACGACCGGATTGGAATCGTGGCGTTCGCGGGTCAGGCCTATCTGGTGAGTCCGCTGACGCTGGATCACGATTGGTTGTTGAAGAATCTGGAGCGGGTGCAGATCGGCTTGGTTGAGGACGGGACGGCGATTGGATCCGCCATCGCTTCGGCGGCGAACCGTCTGAAGGACAAGGAGGCGAAGACCAAGCTCGTCGTTCTGCTGACGGACGGAGACAATAACTCGGGCAAGGTGACGCCGTTGACGGCGGCCGAGGCGGCGAAGGCCTTGGGGATCCGGATCTACACGATCGGTGCGGGAACGCGCGGAACCGCTCCCTACCCGATGCGGTCGACCGGCGGACGACTGATGGGATACCAGAACATCCCGGTGCAATTTGACGAAGAGGCGCTCAAGGAGATCGCGTCGATCTCGGGGGGTGAGTATTTTCGCGCCACGGATACGGCGTCGCTGGAGGATATCTTCGGGGAGATCGATAAGTTGGAAAAATCCAAAGTCGAGATTGAGAAGGTTGCTCAATACACGGATTGGTTTCATTGGTTCATCTTGCTTGGAGTGACCGTGCTCACCGGTGAGGTGCTGCTTTCACAGACGATATGGAGACGACTGCCGTAGAAACAGGATTGACCTTCGGAGCGCCGATGTGGCTCTGGGCGCTGTTGCTGGTGCCCGCGCTGGCGGCTTTCTACTGGCGTGCGCAGGCATCGCGGGATGCCCTCATCGGGCGGATCGTCGCGCCGCGGTTGCGGCAGCAGCTGGCGTCCGGAGTGAATCTAACGATGCGGTGGGTGCGCGCCGGGCTGGTGCTTTTGGCGATCGGGTTGGCGGTGTTGGCGATGGCCAAGCCGCGGATGGGTTACGTGCAGCGAGAGATTAAAACGAAGGGCCGGGACGTGTTGCTGGCGATCGACACGTCGCGGAGCATGCTTGCGACTGACGTGACTCCGACGCGGTTGGCTCGGGCGAAATTGGTTTCGCAGGACCTGATGCGATTGTTGCGCGGGGATCGGATCGGGGTGATCGCGTTTGCGGGTTCGGCATTTTTGCAGGCTCCGTTGACGTTGGATTACAATGCGGTGCTGACAACGCTGGATGAGTTGGACACTGACGTAATCCCGCGGGGTGGATCGAACCTGGCGGCGGCCATTCAAACGGCGATCGATGCATTTGGGAAAGCCGAGGGCGTGATGCGGGCGCTGGTCGTGCTGACGGACGGGGAGGAACTCGACGCCGACGGGGTGGCGGCCGCGAAGCGGGCGGGCGAGGCGGGGATCCGGGTGTTTACGATTGGGTTGGGATCGAGCGAGGGGGCATTGATCCCGATTCGAACGCGGGACGGTCGGCAGGATTTCGTGCGGGATGCCGCGGGCGAGCCAGTGACCTCTAAGCTGGATGCCGCGCGGCTGCAGGAGATCGCGGAGGTGACGGGGGGATTCTACACGAAGCTCACGCCTGACGTGGCGCGGGAAGTATTTCAGAATGGAATCGAGCCACTGGAGGAGCAGGAGACCGGGGTGATGTCCTCGCGGCAACCGGTCGAGCAGTATGAGTGGCCCCTGGGGGCGGCGTTGGTTTGTCTGACGCTTTGGATCCTGCTTGGCGAGGGTCGCTGGGTGCGGCGGAGGGTGGCATCACCTTTGACCAGGGCGGCGGCTTTCGCGGGAATGCTTTTGGTGGTCCAGGGTCGGAGCGTGGTAGCGGACGGGCTGGAGAGCTACCAAGCGGGGGACTACCAAGGGGCGCTGGAAGCGTTCGAAGGGGAGGCCGAGCGGTTGCCGGAGACGGAGAAATTGAAATTTAACGCCGGGGCGGCGGCTTATCAGGTCGGAGATTTTGCCAAGGCCGTGGAGTTGTTCACGTCCGCGCTTCTGGCGGAAGATGAGAATTTGCGAGGGAGCGCGGAGTATAACCTGGGGAACTCGCTCGCTCGGCGGGGAGAGGCGGCGAAATCCTTGGAAGGCAAGAAAGCGGATTGGACGGACGCGATTGACCACTACACCGCAGCATTGGACCTCGATCCTGCCAACACATCGGCCGAGGAGAATCGGGAGATCGTCAAGAAGATGCTCGAGGACCTGAATAAACAGCAGGAGCAGGAGAAAGACGAGCAGAAGGAAAAAAAAGACAAGCAAGAGCAGAAGAACGACGAGCAGGAGCAGAAGAAGGACGAGCAAAAGGAGAGTGAGAAAGATCAGGAGGAAGAGCCGGACGACGGCGAGAAGAAAGACGAGGGTAAGCCCGAAGATCAGGAGGGAGGCGAAGGCGAACCCGAAGAAAAAGACGGTGAGAAGGGCGATGAGCAGAACGATCAGTCGGGAGACGAGGAGTCGGACGAACAAAAGCAGGACGAATCCGGCGGCGACGAGGCGAAGCCTGATCAACAGAAAGACGCTGAGAATGGCGATCAGGACCAGCCGGGTGCTGAGCCGACGCCCACGCCCGGCGATCCGAAAGAAGGAGATTTAAAGTCCCAAGGAAACGAGGACTCGAACGAGGACGACGGGCAGATGGGAGAGGCTCAACCGGCGGAGGAGGCTCTGGATGGGGAGATGTCGGAAGCGCAGGCGCGCAGTCTCCTGCGATTCCTTCAGGGAGATGAAGAGCGGGTGGAGATGATGGAGCGTCAGAATATGCAGAACGTGCGGAGGGATTGGTAGTGGTCGAGATTTCTGAAACTGGGATGAAGAAGCTGCGATGGGTCATCGCGCTTGCGCTTGCGCTGGCCGTGCTCGTGTTGAGCGGTCGAGCGAACGCGGCGGTGACGGCGGAACTGTCGGCGGATGAAGTTCCGATGGGGGTTCCGGTTCAGTTGTTAATTTCCGTCGACGGATCGACTCAGATTCGCGTCCCGCAATCCGTCGACGTCGAAGGTTTGTTGATCAGTCAGCGTGGGTGGTCTTCGGAGGTCCGGACGCGCGGCCAGCGGACTTCGTCGGTTGCGGTCATCACTTATCAAGTGCTTGCTCAGCGGGAGGGTTCTTTCGAAATCCCGGCGATTGAGTTGGAGGTCAATGGGCAAATGGTGTCGACCAACCCTTTGAAGTTGGAAGTGACCCCGGGGAACGGGGTGACGACGCGGCGCGCCGTGCCCGTTGTGCCGGGGCAGCCGCAGCCAGGAGGAACACCTCCTTCGGCAGCTGAACCGAGGGAGCCAGAAGCGGACGCCCGGCTCGCGTTTGCCGAGATGGTGATCCCGCGCGAATCCGTTTTTGTCGGCGAGATGGTGCCGGTGGAAATCCGGTTTTATTTCAACAAGGACTACGGGTTCCGGCTGCTGGCGGAGCAACCGACGTTCAGCGGGGAGGGTTTCACCGTGGAGGACCTGACGGCACCGAAGCGGGGAGAGCAGCTGATCGACGGGACGTTGTACCACGTGTTCAGTTATCAAAGCGCGATTACGCCGGTGAAGTCGGGTGAACTGGAGATCCCGGAAGTGACCATGCCGGCGATCGTTCAGGTGCCGTCGCAGGCGCCGAGTGGATTTGATGATTTGTTCAGCCAGTTCTTTGGAAATTCGGTGATGGCGGATTCCGAGCAGCTCAACGTGTCCACCGATCCGTTGAAACTGGCGGTGAAGCCCTTGCCGAAGGACGGGCGTCCGGATGGATTCACCGGGGCGATTGGGGATTTCACGATCGCCGTGGACGCGGACCCGAAGGCAACGGCACCCGGGGATCCGGTCACGCTGCGGGTACAGGTGAACGGGCGGGGGAATTTCAGCGCGATGGGAGAACCGGAGCTGGTTGGCGCGGACGGTTGGAAACTGTATCCGCCGACCGCCAATTTCGAGGCGGCGGACGCGGTTGGTTTCGGTGGGGTGCAGACGTACGATTTCATGATGATCGCGAAGTCGAGGCAGACGGAGACGCCGGGAGTTAGGTTTACATTTTTCGATCCGGCGAAGGAGGCTTACACGACGCTCGAAGGAGATCCGATCGCCGTCGTCGCGGAAGCGGCGGTGGCGACGCCGACGCCGGATGCAGATGAAGGCGGCGCGGGGGCGGAAGGGGAGAACGCGGTCGCGGACGCTGGGAAGGCAAATCCCGAGGTGCCGGGTCGTTCCGGTGTCCTCGGGTCGGCGACGCGGCGAACGTTCACTCCGCCGGTCAGACAAGTCGGTTTTCTCGTGGCGAATGGGTTGGCGCTGGTGACGGTCATCGGGTTGGCCGGGGTGTTCGTGATGCGGCGGATGCGGACTGGCGAACGGGCGCAGCGGGCGGCGCTGCGTCAGCGGCACGCAGCTCTGGTGGCGCGAATGGGCGATCCGGCCCTGGATGATGAGCAGTTTTTGGCGGTGGCGGAGGAGGACATCAGCCTTTTGACTGAGGCGAGTGGGGCGGCGGGGCGGCGGGCATTCATCCGATCGGGCAGGACCTCGGACGCGGGGGCGCGGGCGCTCGAGGGAATCCTCGCGAAGTCGGACGAGCGGAAATTTGCGAGCGGAGCGACGGTGAGTGTCGGGGCGGATGAGCGGCGAGCGGTGGCGGATGCGTTGGCAGAGCTGGGAGGTGGCAAGTGAGAAGCGTGGTCCGAATCGGAGTTCTTTTGACGATGGCTCTGGGAGTCGTGGGCCTGAAGGCGGACGACGCGGCGTTGGCGAAGGCGAACGTGGAGATGGCGGTGGAGGATTACCCGAAAGCAATCGAGGCTTACGAGGCGATGATCGGGGACGGTCACGTGAGTGCGGAGGTCTACTACAATCTCGCGGTAGCATTGGAAAAGTCGGGGCGGATGGTGGACGCGGCACTGAATTACCGGCGCGCCTTGGTGCTCGATCCGGGGCTGCGTTCGGCGAACAATAATCTGGCGTTGCTGGCGGCGGGTCAGGGGATCACAATGCGGCCCAGGACGTGGTTAAATGACGTGACGACGGTCGTGCATCCGGGATGGCTGCAGGGGTTGGGCGCGACTTTGGGTTGGGTCGGACTGGCCGGGTTGGCGGTTGTAATTTTCGGCCCTGGACGGCGGCGGGCGTTGTTGGCGGGGGCGATTGGGGTCTCGTTGGTCGGGGGCGGCCTGTTCGCGATGGGGGTGGTTGCGGATCCGCGGGTGGCGGATGCGAATTTGGCGATGGTGACGAGGATTGGTGGCGCGGACGCGTTGGCGGGACCGGCAAAGAATTCGAGCGTCGTTGACAAGTTGGCGGCGGGCGAGGCGGTTGGTCTGTTGTCGCCGCGGGGCGCGTGGAGTTACGTCGAGTTGGCGGACGGGGCGCGGGGCTGGGTGCCGACCGAGGCACTGACCATGGTCATGCCGGGGGAGACGCCGTGATCCGTCCGCGCCGCCGATGGGTTGAGGGCGATGGCGGCGCGGGACGATCTGCGCTGAGCGCTGGGTGGCTCGTGGCGGTCTGCGCACTTTTGCTCGGCGCGGGATCCGTTTTCGCGGAGGAGAAGCTTGCTGACTTACTGAGTGAATTGACGCCGGTGGCGCCGGGGAATTTTTCGGCGATGCCCGGTTTCAAGGCGGCCTATTCCTTTGGGTGGTCGAATGTGTTGGAAGCGGCTACGGCCGAAGTGGACATCACCCGGACGGGAGGACGCTTCGGTGCGGCGGCGGAGTATCAAGTGGTCGTGACCGGCGGATCGACGGGGATGGTGCGATTGCTTTGGAATTTCGAGGCAGAACACCGGGCCTGGGTGGATGGTCTGTCGCTGAAGCCGAAATACTTTTGGGAATACGACGAGTACAGTGATCGCACGATCACGACGAACGTTAGCTTCACGCCGGAGCAGGTGTGGCGTCAGCGGGTTGTGAGCGTTGACGAGAAGATTGGGAAATGGAAGCGGATCGAAGTGCGGGACATCTTTGACATGGCGGGGGGATTGCTCTTCGTTCGGAGTCAGCCGTTGGAAGATGGCGACGAGGTTAGCTTTCTCGCGTATCCGGGGGATTCGCCGTTTTACGCGACGGCGACGGTCGAGGGGCGCGAGACGATCGAGGTGATGGGAAAGCCGCGAAAGGCGATCCGGATGTCGCTGAAGCTGCGGAAGATCGAGGTGAAGAGCAAAAAACTGAAACGTCTGACCGACTACGACAAATTCCGTGGCGGGGAAATTTGGATCTCAGACGACGAGTTGCGCGTGCCGTTGGGGGCCAAGATGCAGATTTTCATCGGTTACGTGTCGGGAGAGATGACGTCGTTTGAATTGAAGTAGGAGCGGGGAATCTTGAGTGCGGGGTGTGGGTGGGATGAGTTCGTCGTTTGGAAGATTGACGGACTGGTGCCGGGATTGGTTGTCTCTGTCGCTCGATGAGACCGACTTTCCAGCCTTCCTTGCACGAATTTATTCGGCTCGCCGCCGACTACAATGTCGTCACGGTCTGGTGCGAGATGGTGACGGATTACGAGACACCGGTGTCGGCGTATCAGAAGCTGGGATCGGAGGCGCCGAGTTTCCTTTTCGAGTCGGCGGAGCAGAGCGATCACGTCGGACGGAATTCCTTTCTCGGAACCGGAGCGCGCTGGACGATGTCGGCGCAGGGACGCTCGATGCGGGTCGTTGAGAATGGCGAGACGACGGAATACGAAACGTCGACCGATCCGCTCGACGAACTCGAGCGGAGGATGGCGGGATACCGGATCGCGCCGCAGGATGGGTTGCCGCAATTTCGGGGGGGAGTCGTGGGATACTTGGCTTACGATGCAGTGCGTTGGGTCGAACCGACGGTTCCGGCGGCCCCGAAGGACGAACTCGGCGTGCCGGATTTATTCTATCTGATGACCGACACGATGGTCGCGTTCGATCACCGGAAGCGGCGGATGAAAGTAATGGCGAACGCTTTTGTCGAAGGGACGGACCTGGAGGCGAATTACGCCGACGCGGTGTCGCGGATCCTCAAGGTGCTTGGGAAATTGTCGGAGCCACTCGCGGTCAAGCCCATGTTCACGGGCGCGGCGCCGGGGGCCGGAGCGATGGCCTGCAATACGACGAAGGAGCAGTATTTCTCGATGGTCGAGGCGGCGAAGGAATACATCCGAGCGGGGGATATTTTCCAGATGGTGCCTTCTCAGCGATTCGAGGCCGAGTTCACCGGCAATGCGCTGGAACTCTACCGGGCTTTGCGGTTCGTGAACCCCTCGCCGTATTTATTCTGTCTCCGGGTGGCGGAAGGATTCTCGATCGTGGGAAGCTCGCCCGAGGTTCACGTGCGGGTGACGGATGGATTGATCGAGATCCGTCCGCTGGCCGGGACGCGGAAGCGTGGCGAGACAGAAGAGGAGGATCTTGCCCTGGAAGCCGAGTTGCTGGCGGATCCGAAGGAGCGGGCGGAGCACCTGATGCTGGTCGATCTCGCTCGGAACGACGTGGGGCGGATTGCGGAATTTGGCAGCGTGGTGGTGGAGGATTTCATGACCGTCGAACGTTACAGCCACGTGATGCACATCGTGACTCAGGTGTCGGGGCGGCTGGCCGGGGACCGGAATGGTTTCGACGTCATGCGGGCGACATTTCCGGCGGGGACGGTGTCGGGATCGCCGAAGGTGCGGGCGATGCAGGTGATCAATGAACTCGAGCAAAGCAAGCGCTGCGTCTACGCTGGGGCGGTGGGATATTTCGGCTTCGATGGAAACCTGGATTCCTGCATCGCCTTGCGGACGATTGTTCTCAAGGACGGGGTGGCTTACGTGCAGGCGGGGGGCGGGTTAGTTGCGGATTCGACCGCGGAGGGCGAGTATCAGGAGAGCGTGAACAAGGCGATGGCGGCCGCGCGAGCCATCGAGTTGGCGCGAACGTTGGCGGAGGATGTGAAATGATTCTGATTATCGATAATTACGATTCCTTTACCTACAACCTCGTCCAGTATTTCGGCGAGTTGGGGGCCGGGCCGGTCGTGCGGCGAAATGACGAGGTCACCGTGGAACAGATCGCGGAGATGAAGCCCGAGCGGATTTGCATATCGCCGGGTCCGGGGACGCCCTCGGACGCGGGGGTGAGCAACGGGGTGGTTCGGACATTTGGTGGGAAGGTGCCGGTGCTGGGCGTTTGCCTGGGGCACCAGTGTCTGGGGGAGGTTTATGGTGGTGAGGTCGTGCGGGCCGGGCGGCTGATGCACGGAAAAACGTCACCGATCCAACATCGCGGGACGGACGTTTTCGCGGGTTTGCCGGATCCCTTTGAGGCGACGCGCTACCATTCGCTCCTGGTGAGGCGGGAGTCGTTGCCGGATTGCCTGGAGATTACCGCCGAGACGGCGGAGGGAGAAATCATGGGATTGAGGCATCGGGAGATGGCGGTTTACGGGGTGCAATTTCATCCGGAGTCGATTTTGACTTCGGAGGGGAAGCGGTTGTTGGGGAATTTCTTGTCGCTTTAGGTAGGGGGACTTCCGTGGGGCGAGCGGGGTCGCTTCCTGTCGACGGTGCTTGAAACGAAGAGTTCCGGGTTTTCCAGTGACGCCGTTCTCCGCTTGCGGGAAGCACAGGCGGGTTCTACGATCTGGGGAAATGCCGACTTACGTTTATGAGACGACTGACGCGAAGGCGGTGCGGCGCTTTGAGGTGAAGCAGTCGATGCGCGATGATGCGTTGCGATTCGACCCTGACTCCGGGCGGCCGGTTCGGCGGGTGATTTCTGGCGGTTACGGCTACCTCGAAAAGGGGAAGAAGACGGAATCTCCGGCGGCGGGCGGCGGCTGTGGTTCTGGTGCTTGTGGTTGCTGCTGACGGCGAGCGGTAGTTTATGGCGAGCCGTCGGGCCCACCTGGGCATCATTTTCTTCACGATCTTCATCGACATGGTGGGGTTTGGAATCGTGATCCCGGTGTTGCCGCGTTACGCCGAACATTTTGGTGCGACGGCGATCGAGAATGGATTCTTGGTGGCAGCGTATTCGTTTGCGCAATTTCTGGCGGCTCCGCTTCTCGGGAAGTTATCGGATCGGGTGGGACGAAAGCCGGTGCTTTTTGTGAGTATTCTCGGGACGTCGTTGGGTTTTCTGATGATGGGATTCGCGGGGGCGCTGTGGATGTTGTTCGTTGCGCGGCTGGTGGACGGGGCTGCCGGTGGGAACATCGGGACGGCGCAGGCCTACGTCGCCGACGTGACGACGCCTGAGAAACGAGCGAAGGCGATGGGGCTCATCGGCGCGGCGTTTGGGCTGGGATTCGTTTTTGGTCCGGCGATCGGCGGGTGGCTGAGCGCGGCTTACGGGTATAAAAGCCCGATGTTCTTTGCTGCGGGGCTGGCGTTGGTGAATGCCTTGTTGGTGCTGGCGATTCTGCCGGAGAGTCTGCCGAAGGAGCGGCGGGGGGTGCAGAAGCGGGAATCGATTTTTGCCGTGTTTCAGCACGCGGACCGAAGGGTCTATGGTCTGGTGACGGCGACGTATTTTTGCCTGATCACGGGCTTTTCGATGATGACTTTCGTCTTCGCCCTGTTTCTTTGGCACAAGTTTGGGATGGACGAGCTGCACACGGGGAACATTCTCGGGATGGTCGGAATCATCGGGGTGATCATTCAAGGGGGATTGATTGGTCGGTTGGTGGGGCGATTTGGCGAAGCCCGACTCGCGACGTTTGGTTCACTGGTGTTGGCGGCGAGTCTGTTTGCGCTGCCGCTCGCGGGGGGGCTGGGAATGCTGCTCGTGTTCAGCGCGGGGATCGCGGTGGGAAATAGTCTGATCATGCCAACGCTCACGAGCATCGCGTCGAGGAGCGTGGACGAGAACTGGCAGGGGCGGGGACTCGGGTTGGTGCAGTCGGCGGGAAGCGCGGCGCGATGGGTGGGGCCGGCGATCGCGGGAGTTTTGTTGAGCTTCGACGTGGGGCGCGGGAAGGAATTCTACGCGCAGACTCCGCTTTGGGCCGGGGCGGTGCTGGTGGCAGGTGGGTTCCTGCTGACGTTGGGTTTGCCCCGGCGGGTGACGGGCTCGGCCGTCGGCGACGAGACGCCGACCCCGGCGTAGGGCCGGAGCGGTGGGTTGGTGGGTTGGTGGGCGGAGGATCGCGCGGAGAATTGTTACGATTTTGGCATTGCGTGAGGGCGGTGGGAGCCTAGGGTTTGCCGGGCTGTTCGACATGTATAACCAGAGGCCCGAGATCAAGATTTTCACCGGAAGTGCGCACCGGGAGCTGGCGCAAAAAATTTGTGACTACCTGCACGTCCCCTTGGGCGATGCGACGGTCACCTCATTTCCGGACGGCGAAACGTTCGTTAAGATCAACGAGAACATCCGGGGTCGGGACATTTTCATTGTCCAGCCGACGTGTCCACCGACGAACCAGAACCTCATGGAGCTGCTGATCCTCGTCGACGCGGCGCGTCGGGCGAGCGCGGAGCGGATCACGGCGGTGCTCCCATTTTTCGGTTACGCGCGGCAGGATCGAAAGGACCAGCCTAGGGTGCCGATTACCGCGAAATTGGTGGCTAATTTGCTCGTTGCTGCCGGTGTCAATCGGGTGCTGACGATGGATTTGCACGCGCAGCAGCTGCAGGGATTTTTCGACATCCCGGTCGATCACCTCCACGCGCTCCCGGTTCTAGAACGTTATCTTTCGACCAAAAATTTCACGAATCTTGCGGTGGTCTCACCGGATGTGGGCGGCGTGAAAATGGGCGCGGCTTACGCGCAGGCGCTGGGAGCGTCCCTGGCGATCGTGGTGAAGCGTCGGGTGTCGGCGACCGAGACGGAGGCGCTGCACGTGATCGGCGACGTGGAGGGGAAAACGATTTTGATCGTGGATGACTTGACGGAGACGGCTGGAACGATCACCGGAGCGGCCCGGATTTTGCGCGAGCGTGGCGCTGGCGAGATTTATGCTGGCATTTCCCACGCGGTATTGACAGAAATGGCGGTTGAGCGATTGAAAGGCTCCGACATCAAGGAGCTGATCACGACCGACAGCACACCGGTTCACCCGGGTGCCGAAGGTCGAGTGAAGGTGTTGACCGTCTCGGAACTTCTGGGCGAAGGCATCAGCCGGATTCATAACGACGAATCGGTGACCTCGCTCTTCCAGCTCAAAAATAAGTAACCTCATCCTCTGATATCATGTCCAACCAAGTGAAACTGGCCGCAATTCCCCGCGCCGAGTCCGGCCGCAATGCCGTCAAGCAAGTCCGCGCCCGCGGTGGAATTCCCGCAAATCTCTACGGTGGTGGTGTCGAACCCGCCAACCTCGAAGTCGACGCCAAGGAGTTCGGGCGGCTGCTCGCACATGCCGCCAGCGAGCACGTGCTCGTTGACCTCGAAATTGGTGGCGACGGAGCCAGGAATCAGCTGACGATCATCCAAGAAGTCCAGCATCACCCGGTGCGGCGCGATATTTTGCACGTTGATTTGTTGGCGGTTTCGCGGACGGAAAAGATCACGTCCGAAGTGCCGATCGAACCCGTCGGCGACGCGGTCGGTGTCAAGCAAGGTGGCGGTGTGCTGCAGCAGCTCACGCAGGCGCTGGAGGTCGAGTGTTTCCCGCAGGATTTGCCGGATGTCATTCACCATGACGTGACGGATCTCAAGATTGGCGTGCCGGTTCACGTGAGTGACCTCACGTTGCCGGAAGGCGTCGTGGCGCAGGCCGAGCCGGATCAGGCGATTTTTCTCATCTCCGAGCCACGGGTTTCGGACGACGCCGAAGACGAAGAAACAACGGCCCCGGTGGTCATTTCGGAGAAGAAGGATGCCGCGGAAGGCGAAGGCGCCGCGACGGGATCGGAGAGCAAGGACTCTTAGGCGCTTGCCTTCGGGTGCCCGATGGAATTGTCCACCGCGCCAACGGGCGACAGCCTCCGCTGTCGGCTCGTGGCCGGATTGGGCAACCCTGGGCGGCGCTACGAGGGAACCCGGCACAACGTCGGATTTCTCGTGGCAGATGAAATAGCCCGCCGGTGTGGCTCAACGTTTCAGCACGAAGTGAAGTGGAACGCCGAGACCGCGTCTGGATCGAATGACACTCTTCTCATGAAGCCGCGCACGTTCATGAACCTCAGTGGTGAGTCGGTCGGGGGATATTGCCGTTTCTTCAAGCTGACACCGCCGGAAGTCTTGATCGTGATCGACGACGTCGCCCTGCCGCTTGGGAAACTGCGGCTACGCAAAGCGGGGAGCGCCGGAGGACACAACGGCCTTGAATCGGTGCTGATGCATCTGGGGACCACGGAGGTGCCGCGCCTGCGGGTGGGGATCGGCGGTTCGGACGCGGCGGCATTGCACGGTCACGTGCTCGGGAAGTTCACGAAGGCGGAACGGGAGGATGTCGACGAGGCCATTGTCCGGGCGGCAGACGCGGTGGAGTGCATCTGTGAGCGTGGATTTGAAGCCGCGATGAACGTCTACAACTGAAGATTGTCTTCGACCGAGGATGTCGCGACAACCGTGAGCGTTAATTTCAATTCAAATCATCGACAGGTCCGGTCGGAATTCGTCTAATGCCCGGCTCCCTTCAGTCAGTCAGTTATTTTCCAACCTAATCAAACCTATGAAAAAAAGATACGAAGCCCTGTTCGCGCTCGACACGCGCGGCAAAGAAGAAAGCGCCAAGGAAATTATCGAACGCATCGAGAAGGATCTCGCAGCGGCCGGAGCGAGCGTCGAGCAGACGCAGCGTCTCGAAAAGCGCGAACTGGCCTACGAGCACAATCACCTCAAGCAGGCCTATTACGTGAATTTCGTGATTGAGACCGAGCCGGCGAAGATTGTCGAGTTGCAGGAAAAGTTTAAGCTCGACGCCGACGTGATGCTCCAGAACTACTTGGTGCTTCCGGCGGTCAAAGCGGCTGCCTAAACCGGCGCGAATCAACCACCCACCAGCACCATGGCCAACGTCAATAAAGTCATCCTGATCGGAAATCTCACGCGTGATCCGGAGGTGAAATACACCCCGAAGGGCATGGCGGTGGCGGAAATTGGCCTGGCGGTGAACCGGACTTACACCGTCGACGGGGAAAAACGCGAAGAGACGACGTTCGTCGACCTTGAGCTTTGGGGCAAGACGGCTGAGTTGGCCGGGCAGTATTTGTCGAAGGGACGGCCTTGCTATTTTGAGGGTCGTTTGAAGCTCGATACTTGGGACGACAAGACGACCGGCGCGAAACGCAGCAAGATGCGGGTCGTCGTGGAAACCATGCAATTTCTTGGCGGGCGCAGTGATGGTGACGGAGGTGGCGGCGGTGGCGGCGGTGGCCGCAGCTACGACGACGGTCCCGCCGCGGCTCCCCCCCAACGTTCACGGCCCGCGCCAAGTCGGCCCGAGCCGGAAGAAGAAGACGAGATTCCGTTTTAAAAACGGGGCCGGCGGTCAGGGAGGTGAGTCCTGGCGGCGGCGACTGCCTTTGTCGTTGGCAACTGAAGATCCGGAGGTGGGGCGCAGGGCTGGCCGTGATGTTCCGCGGGAAACCGAAACGGCGGCGGGGCATTGGATGAGGAGCAGACCTGTCCTCCGGTAGGCGATGGGTCCGGTTCCTTCGGCGAATGAGCGATTGTCGGTTAGCTCGGCGAAAGCAAGCGCGTCCCGGAGAGGGATTGGAAGTGAGTTCAACCCGACCATTGGGAGTAGCTCGTCCCGTCGCAGATCGATCCATTCTGGCCTGCAGAACAGGGAAACGTCAGTGACGGACCTGGCGATTCCGGCTCCTTGCTGCGGAATGAGCCGGCGCGCCCAGCCTGCTCAACTGGGCGCGCGATTGATGAAGGTTGCGGGTTGAAGTTGATCCTAGTCTCGCTGGATGGCCGCTTCGAGCGAGTGATACCGCGGGCGAGGTTGGCGGCGAGGTGAGGTTGCGCCAGTCAGAATCAGCGTGCTTGCGTCGAGGAGGCGGTGGCGGCCGGAATGGGGACGGCGAGGCGGATGATGGCATCGCCGGTGAGGAGCTGGATGGCGTAGAAAATGAGGAGGGGAAGGAGGACGGCGCCGAGGTCGACACCGGTGCCGAGGAAGATCGCGTTGGCGAGGGGGATGCCGGCGGCGAGGGTTTTCTGAGTTGAGCAGACGAAGGCGGTGACCGTGTCGTCGGGCGCGAAGTTTTGTCGGCGAACCGCGAAGGCTGCGATAACGATTTGGACGATGAAGAGAGTGAGGCAAAGAACACTGACCAAGGTGAACGTGGTGAGACCGAGGCGGGTCCAGAGGCCCTCGCGGACGCTGTTCGCGAAGGCAACGTAGATCACGATGAGAATCAGGGCGCTGTTCAGATTATTGAGCCTCGTTTTGTGGCGAGCGGTCCATTCGTGGATCGGGCGGCGCACGAGCTGGCCGAGAAAAATGGGGGGGAGAACCGTGGAAGCCGTGTTGAGAAGAGCGGTGGTGACGTCCACTCCTTGACCGGAATTCTCGGGAGCAAGGAAGCCGACAATGAGTGGAGTCAGGACTACGCCGGCGAGATTTGCGGCCGTGGCGTTAAAGATCGCGGGGGCGAGACTACCGCCCGCACGGACGGAATAAACGATGGACGTGGAGATCGTGCAGGGGAGTGCGCCGAGGAGAATGAAGCCGCCGACGAGGGACGGCGTGAGCGCGGACCGGGCGGGGACGAGGAGGATGAGGACGATAATGGGAGTGACGACGAAAAGGAAAACGTGGACGAAAAGGTGGACCCGCCACTTGGCGAGACCGCCGAGTATGGTTTCGGTCGGCAGGACGAGGCCGTTGATGAAGAAGATGATGAAAACGGCGGCGGAGGTGGCGAATCCCGGATGAAAGGGGCCGCTCGGATCGCTCGGTTCGGGAAGGGCTGCGGCGAGGGCGATGGCGGCGAGGATGCCGAGGACAAACCAGTTTGAGCGGACGATGTTCATGGTGGGATTGCGCGGGGAGTCCTCGGAGGCTGCGGATGAAATGCAGATTCGGCTGGGGCTTCAAGCCGCATCACCAGGTTGCAGCGGGTTGGGATGGGTGAGAGGACGGAAGTTTGCGATTTTTCAGCGACATTGCCCTCGAGCCGAACTGCGTATCCGGCGAAGTTGCGGAGGTCGAGACGGGATGGTAATTTTTCCCTTGGTTGACGGGGATTCCCCGCGTTTTCTATTTCGCCCGGTTCCGTGCCGGAACCCAACTCGTAACGCATTTTGTCTATGAACCACGCTCTGCCCAATTCTGACCTCGTCCGCCGTTCACTCTATTCGGCGGAGAATGAACACGACGCGTGTGGCGTCGGGATGATTGCGCAGGTGAGCGGTGAGCGGTCGAACAGAATCCTCAAGATTGGCCTGCGGTCGATTTGCAGCCTGATGCACCGCGGGGCGCTCGACGCCGACGCGAAGACGGGCGATGGCGCCGGCGTTGTGACGCAGATTCCCTACAAGATTTTTGCCCCGGAGGTCGCGCGGATGGGGCACCGACTTTACAAGGAATCGGATCTTGGTGTGGGCGTGTTGTTCCTGCCGCACGACAATGCCTACGCGCAGGCGCGGGCGAAGGCGATCACCCAGGAAGTGATCGAGCGGCGGGGGATGTTTTTCTTCGGTTGGCGGGATGTGCCGATTAATTTGCGGGTGTTGGGCGACAAGGCGCAGCTGACGATGCCGGGAATCGTACACGCCCTGATCGGGAAGCCTTGGGAGATGGCGGACGTGGATTACGAGAAGCGGTTGTTTCTCGCTCGTAATGAGATCGAAGCCGCGGCGGCGGAGGCAGGGATTCAGAATTTCTACATCCCGTCCTTCTCGCACCGGACGATCGTTTACAAAGGGCTGCTGGTCTCGTCGTCGTTGGAGAAATTCTACCCCGACCTCGGGAACCCGGACTACGAGACGGCGATTGTCGTTTACCATCAACGCTACAGCACGAACACGTTTCCGACGTGGCCGCTGGCGCAGCCCTTCCGGATGCTGGCGCACAACGGTGAGATCAACACGGTGCGTGGGAACCGGAATTGGACGCACGCCCGGGAGGCGGAGTTGCAGGCGGATTTCTGGGGCGAGGACATTGACCTGCTCAAGCCGATCATTCAGCCGGGCGGATCGGATTCCGCCAGCTTGGATAACGTCGCCGAGGTCGTCTCGATGTCGGGACGCAGCCCGCTGCATACGATGACGATGCTGGTTCCTCCTGCCTGGCGGACAGATCGGAAAATGCCGGACGACCTGCGTGCCTTCTACGAGTACCACCGGTGCATTTGCGAACCGTGGGATGGGCCGGCCGCACTGGTCTTCACCGATGGGACGACGGTCGGCGCCTGTCTGGATCGGAACGGATTGCGCCCGGCGCGTTACAAACTGACGAACGACGGGATTTTTACCTTGGGATCCGAGGTCGGCGTGGACGGGTTGAATGCCGTCGACGTGATCGAGAAGGGGCGGTTGGCACCGGGCGAGATGATCGCCATCGACACGGCGGAAGGGAAATTGCTCCACGACACTGAGATCAAGGCCAAGCTCGCGGCCGCTCAACCCTACGCGAGCTGGCTCGCTGAGAATCTCGTGCGGGTCGCCAAATCGACCGATGACGAGATCAAGCCGAAGACCGGTGAGGTCGACATCCTCACTCTGACGCAGCGGCAGGTGGCGTTCGGTTACAGCAGCGAAGAGGTCGACATGATTCTCAAGCCGATGCTGAAGACCGGGGCCGAGGCGGTGGGTTCGATGGGTGACGACACGCCGCTGGCGGTGTTGTCGCTGCGGCCGCGGCTGATCTACACGTATTTCCGGCAGTTGTTCGCGCAGGTGACGAACCCGCCGATTGATCCCATCCGCGAGAAACTCGTGATGTCGCTGCACACGGTGCTGGGCTGGCGCAGGAATCTGCTGAGTGAGACTCCGGAGCATTGCCAGCAGGTGATGATCGACACCCCGATCATCCTGGACTCGGAGTTGGAGAAATTGACGTCGCTACCCGCGCCGCACGCATCGGCGACCGTGTCCACACTTTGGCCCGTGGCCGAGGGGCCGGCTGGCCTTTTTGCGGCGGTTGAGCGGATCCGGAAAGACGCGGCGACGGCGGTTGCGAACGGCGCCCGGATTCTGGTGCTGTCCGATCGCGGCGTGGACCACGAGAACGTGGCGGTGCCGGCTTTGATGGCAATGGGGACGGTGCATCACCACTTGAGGCGGGTCGGAAAGCGAATGCGCGCGAGCGTGATCGTCGAGACGGGGGAGGCGCGCGACGTGCACCAAATCGCCTGCCTCATCGGCTACGGCGCGAGCTGCGTGAATCCGTACCTCGCGCTCGAAACCGTGCGGGAACTCGTCGATAAGGGTGGGGTCGAAGGCGGCTACGCCTTCTGCGTGAAGAATTACCGGACGGCGCTCGAGAACGGGTTGCTCAAGATCATGTCGAAGATGGGGATTTCCATCGTGAGTAGTTACCGGGGGGCGCAGGTTTTTGAGGCGATTGGGATCGGCGACAAGCTCATCGCCGAGTGCTTCAAGGGGACGTCGTCGCAAGTCGGCGGTGTTGGTTTTGAAGAGATCGCGCTGGAGACACTCACTCGCCACGAAATGGCTTTCGCCAACGCGGTTCCGGTCGAGGCGGGGAAGTTGGACGATCCCGGGTATTATCGGTTCCGTCGCGGCGGCGAAACGCACGCCTACACGCCGCCGGTGATCCAGAATTTTCACACCTACGTGGGCATCAAGGGAGCCGACAAGGCAGGGAAATTGGAGGATTACGAAAAGTACGTCGCCGCGTTGGTGGCGTCGCGCCCGAGTTCCTTCCGCAATCTGCTCGAGCTGTTGCCGCTCAGTTCTGGGCCGGTTCCATTGGAGGAGGTTGAGCCGATCGAAGAGATCCGTCGTCGTTTCACGACGGCAGGCATGTCGCTGGGGGCGTTGAGTCCCGAGGCCCACGAGACGCTCGCGATCGCGATGAACCGGATCGGCGGCAAATCGAACAGCGGTGAGGGTGGCGAAGATCCCGCGCGTTTCCGGCGCCGCGAGAACGGCGACTGGGCGAACAGTGCGATCAAACAGGTTGCATCGGGACGATTCGGCGTGTCGGCGGCCTATCTCGCGACGGCGAAGGAGATTGAAATCAAGATGGCGCAGGGTGCCAAGCCGGGGGAGGGCGGGCAATTGCCCGGCCACAAGGTCACGGCCTACATCGCGAAACTGCGGCATTCCGTCGAAGGCGTGACGCTCATTTCGCCTCCGCCACACCACGACATTTACTCCATCGAAGACTTGGCGCAGCTGATTTACGACCTTAAGCAGGTGAACCCGCGGGCGCGCATCTGCGTGAAGTTGGTGGCGGAGGCCGGCGTTGGAACGATCGCGGCTGGTGTCGCGAAGGCTCACGCCGACATCATTCTGGTGAGTGGCCACGATGGTGGCACGGGCGCTTCGCCGTTGAGTTCGATCAAGAACGCGGGCGGGCCGTGGGAGTTGGGCGTGGCGGAGACCCACCAAGTCCTCATGCTCAACGGGCTGCGTAACCGGGTCACGCTTCGCACCGATGGTGGCATGAAGAGCGGCGAGGACATCATCTACGCCACGCTGCTTGGGGCCGAAGAATACAATTTCGGCACGGCCGCGATGATCGCGATGGGCTGCGTCTACGTGCGCAAATGTCACCTCAACACGTGCCCAGTGGGCGTTGCGACGCTCAACCCCGATCTGAGGGCGAAGTTCAAGGGCAAGCCGGAGAACGTCGTGCAATTTTTCAACGGCGTGGCCGAAGAGGTGCGTTCGCTCATGGCGGGACTTGGCTTCCGGACGATCGACGAGATGATTGGACGAGTCGAATGCTTGCGGCAACGGCACGTGCCGGATCACCCGAAGGCGAATACCCTCGATCTCTCGCGACTACTGACCGACGTGGCGGGTGGCGATCCGGGGGCGGCACGGCACGCGACGCGTGACCGCAACGACGGGCCGGAAGACAGGACGCTCGACCAAATTGTTCTTCAGGATGCGCGGGACGCGATCAACGACGGTTTGCCGGTCAGACTACAATACAAGGTTCGGAATACGAACCGCTCGGTCGGCACCCAGCTTTCAGGAGAAATCGGTTATCAGTATGGGGCCGAGGGGCTGCCGGAGGGTACTATTGAGCTCAATCTGTCGGGCAGTGCGGGACAGAGTTTCGGCGCATTTCTCGCGCCGGGGGTTCGGTTGATCCTGACGGGCGAAGCGAATGACTACGTCGGCAAACTCATGAGCGGCGGCGAGATTATCATTAAGCCCCTCGCTGGCGCCGGCTTCGTGGCGGCGGATAACAGCATCATCGGCAACACCGTGATGTACGGTGCGTCGGCAGGATTCCTGTATGCCAATGGACGGGCCGGCGAGCGGTTCGCGGTTCGGAACAGTGGCGGCACGGCGGTGGTAGAGGGCCTGGGCGATCACGGGTGCGAATACATGACGAACGGCACGGTTGTGGTGCTGGGTGGGACCGGGAAGAACTTTGGCGCGGGAATGACCGGCGGCGACGCGTTCGTTTTGGATGCGAGCGAGGACTTCCCCGAGAACCTGAATCATCAGTTGGTCGAGGCGAAGCGCCTCTCGGATGAGGGTGATTTCGCGAGGCTCAAGGAATTGGTTTCGCAGCACCTTGAGCGCACCGGGAGTGCGCTGGCGAAGGAGATCCTCGATGATTGGTCGGCGTTTCAGGGTCGATTCTGGAAAGTGTCACCCAAGGTGCCGGATGCACCGGCGCTGCCGGTGGTGAACGATGCGAAGGCCGAGGAGAAGGTGACCATTTCGGAAAAAATTGCGGCGACTCGCTAGGTTGAACGGGGGGAGTGGCTGAGGAATTACCTTTCAGTCCGAGCGCTCGCTGACGTTCGTTACCTTGATTGTGATGAGGGATCGACTGGTTGATGTGACTGCGCGGCCTCGGGGTGGGGCGGTCATGCGACAGTCGTGGCGTCGATTATTGTTTTTGCACTGGGAGGTCGACGCCGAGGAGGTGCAGGCCTCGTTACCGCATGGTCTCGAGGTGGATTGCTTCGACGGGAAGGCCTACGTCGGAGTGGTGCCGTTCTTCATGCAGGACGTTCGACCGTGGTTTTCTCCGCCGGTTTATTGGCTCTCGGACTTTTTGGAATTAAACGTGCGGACCTACGTTCGGGATCGGGAGGGGCGGGCCGGGGTCTGGTTTTATTCGTTGGATTGCACGCAGCCGGTTGCGGTGTGGGTGGCGCGGACATTTTTCACATTGCCGTATTTTCAGGCACGGATGCGGGCGCAGGTCGGGCCGGAAAGTTCGCTCGTCTACTACGATTGTAAACGGCGGGGTGAGAAGTCGGTGGCCCACTACGAATACCGGGCCACCGGGTCGGCGGCTCGATCGGTGGCCGGATCGTTGGAGGAGTTTTTGGTCGAGCGATACCGTCTGTTTGCCTACCGGGACCGGCGGTTGTATTCGGGGCGGGTGTGGCATCTTCCGTACGAGGTCGCGGCAGCGGAGGTGCCTCGGTGGAGCGACCTCCCGCTCGAGCAGGCGGGGTTTGATGTCGGCGGGATGCCCCCGGATCATGCGTTGATGAGCGAAGGGGTGGACGTGCACGTTTATCCGCTGCGGTCAGTTTGAGATTCTCACTTGCCTGATTCTCGTGTCTTTAGGCGCGTGGTGCCGGTGCCGATTGCGATGAGAGGGAGAATTCGATGAAGACTCATTTGGTTTTTGCGGTCATGACGATCGCGTTGTTGGCGTTTGTGATCAGCCGGACGGGATCCTCGCAGTTATCCTTCGATGACGTGATTGCGCAGGCCCGGCGGCTGAGCAGCGAGTCATTCGAGCGGCGTCCAGGGGTCGATTCCGACGCGTTGCGGGAGGCGGATTACGATGCGTTGCGGAAGATCAAGTCACGCGACCAAGGTATGGTCTGGCGGGACAAGGGGCTACCGTTCCAACTTGGTTTCTTCCCGACGGCGGGTTTGCACGCCCAGCCGGTGACGATTTTTGCGGCGAACCGGGAAGGCGCGAAGTGGCTGCGACCGACGGAAGAGAGCTTTGAGTTCATCGACGACGAGATTCCCGCCCAGGATCAGGAGAAGGTCGATTATGCGGGGGTGAGGGTGCTTTACCCGATTAACCGGGGAGACAAGCTCGACGAGGTCGTGACGTTCCTGGGCGCGAGTTATTTCCGCGCGCTGGCGAGAGATCAGGTGTGGGGGATCTCGGCTCGGGGAATCGCGATCGACCCCGGTGGGGAAGGGGCGGAGGAATTCCCGGACTTCACGACCTTTTGGTTCGTGGAGCCGACGGCAGGGGCGGGAGATCTAAAATTTTTTGCTTTGTTGGAAGGCCCGAGTCTCACCGGGGCCTATGAGTTTCGGGTGCGCCCGGGCGGGGAGACAAAGATCGACGTTCGGGCGGTTTTGTTCGCTCGGGAGGACATCGCCACGTTGGGGATCGCGCCGTTGACGAGCATGTATTGGTACGGAGAGAACACGAGCAACACGTTTGGAAATTTCCGACCTGAGATCCACGACTCGGATGGATTGCAGGTCGAAACGGCCGAAGGAGAGTGGATTTGGCGGCCGCTGGCGTGGTCGCAGCAAGCGCAATGGAACGTTTTTTCGTTGCCGGAAAGCCCGCGCGGCTTCGGTGTTTTCCAGCGGGACCGGAATTTCGAGCATTATCAGGACCTGGAGGCGAACTATCACGAGCGACCGAGCGTCTGGGTGCAGCCCAATGGAGATTGGGGGGCGGGGGAGGTCAAGCTGTTGCAGTTGCCGACCCAGAACGAGTTCATGGACAACATCGTCGCATTCTGGCAACCGGAGGAGCCGATGAGGGCGGGGGAGCGCCGGGAATACGATTACACGCTGGTTTGGTTCACGGAGAACGCCGGGCTGCCGCCGCTGGGGCGCAGTTTGGCGACGCGGATCGATTACCAAGATGAGAGCTACTACCGGCGCGTGGTGCTGGACTTTGGGGGTGGGGAGCTCGGTGGATTGGCGGCGGATGCGCCGGTCAAGCCGGAGTTGTGGATCAGCGAGAACGGGAAAATGGCCGATTTTGGAATTCAAAAGAACGAAAACGATGGCACGTGGCGGGTGAGTTTCGTTCCCGCAACGGGTCAGACTGACCAGCCGGTCGAGATGCGGTGTACCCTCACGCTGGACGGCCAGCCGCTGACGGAGACTTGGAATTACACGTGGGTGCCCTAGGTCGGATCGAGCTGTTTGGTGTCCGATGGGTGTTGAATGATGGGAGAATTGGTGATGAGTGAAGTGGATGAGATTCGGGAATGGAACGCGGCGTGCGTGAGGCTTGAGGATTTCCTGCGGGCGCACCGGATCGAGGATCGTTCGCGGCACGTCGAGTTGGTGGCGGAGCTGCTTTCCGCGGCGCGACTGGCTAACCCATCCGGGGTCGGTGCGACGGAGCGAGTGATGGCCGAGGCGGATGCTCGGGTCGAGGGATGGTTTGCGGGTCTGATCGAGGGGGGGGATTCGGACCGGGGGAGGGCGGCATATTATTCGACGGGCGTCTACCAGCGGTGGCCGGGTGCGTTCTTGCGCGAGGAGGTGCCGGAGGAGATGCGGGAGGCGGTGCGGTCGGTCTCGGTGCAGGCGGGGCCGGACTTGGAATTTAGCAGTCTCATTCGGAAGGAGATCAACTACGGTCCGATGGAGGATCTGGCGCGAGAGACCTGGGAGACGCTTTCCTGGGGGAAGGTGCTGCGGGCGTTTCTGATCTGGGCGGGTGTCTTCGTCGCGGTCTACGGATTTTACCTTGGGTATTTGGCGTGAAGGCGTTTCGAAAAACGGAGGATTTACCGCGCGAAGCTGCATCGTTTCGGCAGGCGGTATTCTTGGCGACTGGTGCGGGGATTACGTTTGCCGGGACTTGGCTGCTGGTGGAAATGTTTTGGGCGGGAGGAATGCGGGGGACGGAGTGGGCGCTGTTGGGGTTGTTCGTGGTGTTGTTTGGGCAGTTGGCTTTCGGGTTCACGATTGCGTTGTGGGGGTTTTTAGTCCGGTTGGCTGGCGGGGATTCCTACGAGGTGATGCGGACGCTGCCCGAGGGCGTGGAGGGGGGAGAGCTGGGATCGACGGCGGTGGTGATGCCAGTGTTCAACGAAGAGCCGGGGCGCGTCTTTCGGGCGGTCGAAAAAATGTTTGAATCGCTTGCGGCGACGGGTCGGGGCGACGCGTTTGATTTTTTCGTGCTGAGCGACTCGAACAATCCGGACAACTGGATCCAAGAAGAGTGCGCCTGGGTCGATCTGTGCACGCGGTTGGGGGCTTGGGGGCGGATTTTTTACCGTAAGCGCCGGGTGTCGTTGCACGGAAAGAGCGGGAACGTCGCGGATTTTTGCCGACGGTGGGGGCGGCGGTATCGCTACGTTATCATCCTGGATGCTGACAGCGTGATGGAGGGCGAAACGCTCGTTCGGCTGGCTGGCGTGATGGACGCAAATCCCCGCGTGGGGATGGTGCAGACGCAACCCGCGATCGTGCGCGGGACGTCGCTGTTGCAGCGGCTGATTCAATTCTCGACGCGGTCGGTGGGTCCGATCTTCGCGGCGGGATCGAATTTCTGGCATTTGGGCGGTTCGAGCTATTGGGGGCACAACGCGATCCTGCGGCTGCAGCCGTTCATGGAACATTGCGTATTGCCGGAGTTGCCGGGACGAAGTGCGAAAGAGCGGCACATCCTGAGTCACGACACGGTTGAAGCGGCGCTCATGCAACAGGCGGGTTACGAGGTGTGGTTCGCCTATCGGGAAGGCGGTTCTTTCGAGGAGGGGCCACCAAATCTGACGGAAAGCTTTCAGCGGGACCGGAGGTGGTGCCAGGGAAATTTGCAGCACTTCTGGTTCCTGCTCGCTCCGGGAACGCCTTTTACGAGCCGGATTCACATTTTTTTCGGACTGATGGCGTATCTTTCCGCGCCGCTGTTGGTCGTGTTCGTGGCGTTGAGCGCGGTCGATTATTATTGGAAGGATCAATTTGCGACGTTCTCGGCGAAGGCCGGCGAAGCGGGATGGAGCGACGCGGGTCCGGGTGGACTGTTGCTCCTCACGCTGACTTTGGTGCTGCTTTTCCTGCCCAAGGCGTTGGGGGCGGCGCTGCTGATGGGCGAGGCAAAGCGGTTCGGGGGATTGGTTGGAGTGGTGGGAAGTTCGGTTTTGGAGACCGCGTTTTCGGTGCTGCTGGCTCCAATCTATCTTTATTTTTACAGCAAGTTCGTGGTGCTCACGGTTCTAGGGCTCCGGGTGGATTGGAAGACGCAGAATCGAACCGGGTCGGCGCTTTCGCTGCGGGGTGCGACGAGAGATTATCTCGAGCCAACGCTGCTAGGTATGGGGACGACGGTTGTGGCGGCGGTGTGGACTCCGGGATTATTGCCGTGGCTCTCACCGATTCTGGCGGGTTGGGTTCTCGCGATCCCGCTGGCGATGTTGACCAGTTCGGATCGGCTGGGCGCGGCGTTGCGGGAACGCGGACTTCTGTTAATTCCGGAAGAAATCGATCCGCCATTAATCCTCCAAGGTCTCGACGAGCGCCCGCCAGGGTTGGATCGGCCGGGTGCTTCTGGAAAAAGTCTCGCGCTTTGGGCTGCTGCAGGTCGTGGTCGCGCCGCCGATCAACGCGATTCACCTGTCGATGCTCCGGCGTTCGAACTTGGCGGCTCGGCACAAGGAAGAGCAGCTTGAGCGATTGAGGCGGCGCCTGTTGAAAGAGGGGCCGGACGCGCTGGCGCAGCGGGAATTGATGGCCTTGCTATGGGATGCCGAGGCAATTTCACAGATTCACCGGGAAATCTGGCGAACGCCCGAGGATCATCTGCATCCATGGTGGAGATATGCGATGCACCATTATAACGAAGCCTCGGCGTCGATGGCGCGTCGGGTTGAGTAGCTTGGGGAGGACATTGCCTCCAGAATTCATTGGAATTGGTGGCGGAAGAGCATTGCCAACCGCTCCGTCGGTCTCTACTTTCCGTGGCCTTCAGCAATGGATGGGTGGCAGAGTGGTCGATTGCGCTCGCTTGGAAAGCGTGTGTCGGGAAACTGACCGCGGGTTCGAATCCCGCCCCATCCGCGGAAGGGTTGCCGCGGCGGTGGTTGTCCGGGACGACGAGTCCGCTGGGAGGCATGGTTTTCCCCGAATAATTCATTGCGCCTTTCCAGGAACCGATGCACTTGTATAAGCACAGCTAATATCCCATGAGCACAGCGACCGCCGAACCCATTTCCGCGCATTCAACCGAGGCAACAGCCCACGGTCATGACCATAAGAAGCCGAATTGGTTTTTTTATTACATTTGGTCCTACGACCACAAGATGATTGGGTTGCAGTATCTGTGGACCGCGTTGTTCTTTCTGTTGGTTGGTGGGGCGCTGGCGTTGGGAGTGCGCTATCAGTTGGGATTCCCGGGCGCCAAGATTCCGATCATCGGTGATTTTCTGCCGGCGACATTGGCGATCGAGGGAGCGATCGTTCCGGGTGGTTACAACATGCTGGTGACCATGCACGCGACGGTGATGGTCTTTCTGGTCGTCATGCCCCTACTCATCGGTGCTTTTGGAAACTACCTGATCCCGTTGAAGATTGGTGCCGGGGACATGGCGTTTCCGCTCTTGAACGAGTTGAGTTACTGGCTCTACGTCGTCTCAGGATTGATCCTCATGGCGGCTTTCTTCGTGCCGGGTGGCGGACCGTCCTCTGGCTGGACGTCGTACGCCCCTTTGAGCACGGTCGAAGCTTACAACCAGACTCGGATTGGGCAGAGTCTCTGGGCGATCGGTATTTTCATCAACGGACTGTCTTCCATCGCCGGTGCGTCGAATTACATCACGACCATTGTGAATATGCGGGCTCCGGGCATGGGAATGTTCCGTTTGCCGCTTTCGGTGTGGTCGTTGTTCTTCACGGCGATCCTGTTGATTCTGGCGGTTCCGATCCTTTCCGCGGCTGGTGCGATGCTGTTCTTCGACCTGAACTACAATACGAATTTCTTCGTCCCGGTTCGTGACGGGGTCATGACTGGTGGTCAGCCATTGCTGTGGCAGCATTTGTTCTGGTTCTTCGGTCATCCGGAGGTCTACATCATGATTCTTCCGGCGATGGGCTTGGTCTCCGAGATTCTGCCGGTGTTCTCGCGGAAGCCGATCTTTGGTTACAAGGCGATGGTGTATGCGATGGGAGCGATCGGTTTTCTGGGTTTCATCGTCTGGGGGCACCACATGTTCGTTAGCGGGATGAACCTCACCTTGAGCGCCGTTTTCTCGATCTCGACCATGGTTATCGCGGTCCCGTCGGCGATCAAGACCTTCAATTGGTTGGGGACGGTGTGGAAGGGTTCGGTCGAGTTCACGACCCCGATGTGCTTCGCGCTCGCGTTCGTGTCGATGTTTGTGATCGGCGGATTGAGCGGCATCTTCATGGCATCAACACCCGTTGATCTGTTCGTTCACCACACGTATTTCATCGTTGCGCACATTCACTACGTGCTCTTCGGGGGGAGCATTTTCGCGATCTTCGCGTCGATCTACTTCTATTTTCCGAAGATGTTTGGGCGGATGTACAACGAGACGCTCGGCAAGGTACATTTCTTCCTGACGTTCATTTTCTTCAATCTCACCTTCTTCCCGATGCATAATCTCGGACTTGGCGGAATGATGCGCCGGATCGCCGATCCGACGGTTTATGAGCATCTGCGCCAGCTCCAGCCATTGAATCAAATCTGCACCATCGGTGCGTTTGGGCTGGGTCTGACGTTGATTCCTTTCTTTTGGAACGTGATCGCGAGCCTGCGGAACGGACCGAAAGCACCGAATAATCCGTGGAACGCGAACACGCTTGAGTGGACGGTCCCATCGCCTCCGGGTCACGGAAACTTCGACGTGACTCCGACGGTTTACAACGGCCCTTACGAATACAGTGTTCCTGGGATGGAGAGCGACTTCCTCCCGCAGAACCAAGTCGCTCCCGACGAGGCACGCTTGGAGGCGCACTAGAACCTGATGCTTTCCGCATCCCCGCCGTTCAGGGCTGTGATCGCGCTGCGCGTCTTCGGTCCCTTGAGGGCAGAGAGGTCGGTTGAGAAGAAAAATCGCGTAGACGCCAAATCGCGTTTGGCGAGGGACGGACAGACTATTCTGCTAAGCAACGGGCGCTTTTGAGATGATTTTTGGACCTAGCACCGGGACGGCGGACGTTCCTTACGTGAAGGCTTGCTCACCATGACAACGACCCAAACAAACCACATTTCGGGTTCGCGTAAGGGACTCTATCTTTTCGCCATTTTAACGACGTTCACGACTTTCTTGCTCTTGACGAGTGGTGGCCTCGTGACGTCACACGGGGTGGGGATGGCGGTGCCGGACTGGCCGACAACGTTTGGTTACAACATGTTTGCGCTGCCGTGGGATCGTTGGACGGGTGGAGTGTTCTTCGAACATTCCCACCGGGTGCTGGCGAGCGGAGTGGGTCTGTTGACGGTGATTATGGCCGTCTGGGGTTTCGTTGTCGATGGACGTCGGTGGGTGCGGGTCCTGCTCCTTGCCGCGGTGATCGCTGTGGTCTTGCAGGGCGTGCTCGGAGGTTTGCGGGTGACGCTAATCAAGAACGAGATCGGGATTTTCCACGGGATGTTGGCGCAATCGTTTTTCGTTTTGCTTGGCGTGATCGCAGTAGTGACGAGTCCGGGTTGGCTGCGTGGGCGGTGGGCGCCGACCGGCGATTTTGGGGCGCTTCGCTGGTTCATGTTGGGGCTGACTGCGCTCGTTTTTGTCCAGCTCGGAGTGGCTGCTACGATGAGGCACGCGCACGCTGGGTTATCGATCACCGATTTCCCGTTGGCTTACGGCGAAGTCATCCCGGATACCACCGCTTCTGCGATCGAAAGAATCAATCAAGCCCGGTATGCGGCCAACGAGATGCCGACGACGGCGGCGTTGATCTGGCTTCAGATGGCACATCGTGGGATTGCGGTGTTGATCGCGGCCGGGATCGCAGCGGCCGCGTGGATGGGGTGGCGCTCGACCGCAGCGGTGCGCCGCTGGAGTTTGATTCTTGCCGCGATGATCGTCGTTCAGATCGTCCTCGGTGCCTACACGATCTGGACGGACAAGGCGGCGGACGTAGCGACGGCGCACATGGCACTGGGTGCGCTGACGCTGTTTGTCTGTGCGCTCCTAACTTTTCGGTTGTTCGCGATGCAAAGTAATGCCCTTCGCCGTTCGTCCATTTCGACGGGACGAACGGACCGGGTGGGGGTTGCTGCGTGAGAAGTCGACCGAGTCCGATCTTGGAATCAGCCGGGTTGAACGCCAGTGGTTCCGTAGGTAAGAATGTGGCGTTTACCGCCATGAAGTCTGCCGAAATTGATTCAGAAGACCAGAGGGTAAGCTTGTTTTCTGACCTCTGCGAGCTGGTCAAGATCCGGTTATCGCTCCTCGTTCTCTGCACGACATTCGTTGGCTACCTGCTCGGGATCGGCGCTGCGTCGGTGAATTTTCTTTTGATGGCGGCAACCCTGATTGGGACCGCTTTGAGCGCGGGTGGAGCGTCAGCTTTAAATCAATGGTGGGAACGCGAGCACGACGCGGGGATGAGGCGGACGCAAGATCGGCCGTTGCCGACTGGAAGGATGCACCCTAATGACGCGCTGATGCTGGGAATGTTCTCCTGCGCGACCGGGGTCGTTTGCCTGGGGGTGTTGGTCAATTGGCTGACCGCTTTTCTGTCGCTGACGACGATTTTGACCTACGTGTTGATCTACACGCCAATGAAGCGCTTGACCGATCTCAATACTCTGGTCGGCGCGATCCCGGGGGCGCTGCCGCCGTTGATTGGGTGGACCGCAGCGACCGGACAGGCTGGACTCGGCGGGTGGGTGCTCTTCGGGATCCTGTGGTTTTGGCAAATGCCCCATTTCCTGGCGATTGCGTGGATGTATAAGGATGAATACGCGGGTGCAGGTTACGTGATGTTGACCGGCCGGGACGAAGACGGCTTCGCCACCGCGCGGCAGAGCGTACTCTACGCTGGATGCCTGCTGGTGATCAGCTTGCTGCCCGGATTAATCGGATTGAATTCGCCAATCTATTTCTTTGGGGCCTTCGCACTGGGCTTGGGATTTGTCGCCTTGGCGGTGAATTTTCTGCGGTTGCGGACGCGGGCAGCGGCGAGGTTGCTGTTTTTCGGCTCGATCATCTATTTGCCCTTGTTGCTGGGATTGCTGATCGCAACGCGGGCGGGGGGGTAAGGGATGAATCGAAACGTGCGGCGAAAAAACTGGCTGGTGATGTTGATCGTCTGGGTTGCCGCCGTCGGTCTGTTGGCGATCGTGATTTTCTGGAAATTGTATGCCGCCGGCCCGGTGATTCCTTGACGACAGATCCCTTTTTTCCACTTATTACACCCTCGATTTCATGAGCACCGCCGCACTGACCCAAGACCACGCCGACCACGTCGGTGCCTCTCCAGCCACTGCCAAAATGGGGATGGTCATCTTCCTCGTCTCGGAAGCGATGCTTTTCGCCGGCTTGATCGCGGGATACATCGTGTTACGGGGCGCGCAGGGGGGGGCTTGGCCGCCGGAGGGAGTGCCGGAAGGGGCCAACATCCAATTGGTTTTTCCGCCGAATTTCATGAACATCGTGATGATCGTCAACTCGATCATCCTGATTTCGAGCAGCTTCACGCTTCATTTCGCGGAGGTTCAAATTGCCAAGCATGGGAAGTCGGGCCTGGCGCTCCTAGCGTTGACGATCGTTTTGGGAACGGTCTTTCTGGGCGTGCAGGCCTACGAATGGATCCACCTTAAGCACGAAGGTATGTGGTTCCCGGGAGGTGAACACGGTGGCAGTCTGTTTGGCATCTACGGGACGACGTTTTTTGTGACGACAGGATTTCACGGATTGCACGTTTTTGTTGGTTTGCTTCTTCTAGTCTGGTGCTTCCTCAAGCAGCTCTTCACGCGCTGCTATTCACCAGCGCGGCACGTGTCGCTGAACAACGTGAGCCTCTACTGGCACTTTGTGGACGTCGTTTGGATCGTGGTCTACACCGCGCTCTACGTGATCTAGCTTGAATTTTTGATGACGGATTCACCCCGCCGGATTCCGCGGCTCGGTTGGGCGATTGCCTTCGTGGCAGCGGTGACGCTGATCGGAATCACGTGGGTTCAACTCAAGGAGACGACGCCAGCATCAGAGAGCTTGGATGTGCTCGCGGAGGTCCCCCAATTTTCCTTTGTTGATCAGACCGGCGAAGAGTTTGGCTTGGATGACCTGAAGGGCGACGTTTGGGTGGTGGATTTTATTTTCACCCGCTGTCCGGGACCGTGTCCGGTGATGACTAGCCGCATGAGTGAACTGCAAGCGGCGCTCGAGCCGGTCCTGCGGAAGACTGGGGGCGGTGTCCGCCTCGTGAGCGTTACGGTCGATCCGGAGTACGACAGCCCTGAAGTTCTGAGGAAATACGCGGAGACCTACGGCGCGAACCCGGAATTATGGAAGTTTCTGACGAGCGAGCCAAATGCGATCAGGGACTTCGTTCAGAAGGGAATGTTGCAACCGCTGGCGAAGGGCGACGATGAGTTGCCGATTCACTCGCAGCGCTTCTTGGTGGTAGACGCGGAAGGAAGGATCCGAACTTACCACGATTTGAATGACGGCGAATTAATCCCTCAGCTTCTCATGGACATCGGAGGACTCATGCGCGAGCGTGCAAGATCGAAATGAAATCTGACAGGAGATCGAGGCGATTTGTGGGTAGCTTCAGGGCGCCATTGGTGGCGCTATTAGTCCTGGGTTCCGTGTGGTTAGGTGCGGTTCCGGTGCAGGCCTGTCCGGGATGCCGGACGCAGGGAGAAATGGTCGAATTGGGCGAGCCGGAGACGGTGACCGCCAGCTTGGCCATGTCGTGGAGTGTTCTGTTCCTTTTGGTCGTGCTGGGCGGTGTCGGTGGGTTCCTTGGGGTTTACATCCGAAACACGGTGATCCGCGTGGACGCTGCGAATTCTCGAAAGTGATGGTTGAGACAAAATCGGGGTTGGATCATCCCGGCGTGCTGGATGCGTGCGCGCTCGATGACCGGAGTGGTCGGGTTGTTTTGGCGATGTTCGCGACGGACCGATGGGGTAATCAGCAAATGGGGCTGAAGCTGCAAGAGAAACTCAACGCCTACGCGTCGTTCATTTTAGACGGCGAGATGGCGGAACAGATGCCTGAGCTGATCGGAAAGCCGATGTGCATCCAATTGCGGACCGTTTTCGAGCCGGATGAACGCGTGCTTGGGTTTCTCTCGATGGTGCGGGAGCAGTTGTCCTTTCAAGACATCGGCCTGGAAACAGTTTTGATTGGTGACGACGAAGTGCCGGCGGAAGGATTTGGAACTTGTGGGTGTGGCACCGGTGGCGGTTGCTGCGGGGGTGGTTCGCAGTAGGGCAGTTTGCGTCCTGGGCTTCTCCAGCGAATCGAGGTGCGCCGGCGATCGCTCAGCTCGCGATTTTCGTATTTTGGGTGCGATTCCTTTCCGTCGTCAAAGGCTGATTTGAGGAAGCGGCTTGTCCCGGTGGTGGTCGGTCTGGAGGGCGTATCGGCCCGACCTTTTGAAGGGTCTGCTTCAGATCGTCGATTTCCAACTTGAACGTGACGCCGCGAGCGGCCGTGACGACCGATGCTTTCCCCGTGGCCGCTTGGTTCGCGTGAACCGAGCCTTTGCGGTTGCCCGCATGTTTGTTTGCCGATAAAAAGATGGTCTTCCCCAATCCCTCATGAACCTAGCTGCTTCCTTTCTCACCGCGTCGGCCATCCCCTTCTCGATCCTCTGTGGACTCGGAGGATTAGGCGTCGCTTTTTTCCTGATCAGGTCGATCCTCGCTGCCCCGGCTGGGAACGAGAAAATGGCCGGGATTGCCAAGGCGATTCAAGAAGGCGCGCAGGCTTACCTGAATCGGCAGATCGTGACGATCAGCGCGATAGCGGTGGTGATTTTTGTCCTGCTGTGGATCCTGAAAGATTTTTCCACGGGTTTGGGATTCGTGATCGGAGCGGCCTGTTCGCTGGCAGCGGGGTTTGTGGGAATGAGGGTCGCGGTGCTGGCTAACGTCCGAACGGCCCAGGCGGCGACCATCGGGCGATTCGAAGCGCTAAAAGTCGCGTTCAATGGAGGCGCGGTAACGGGTCTGCTCGTGGTTGGGTTGGCGCTACTGGCCGTAGGCGGATACTTCGCGTTGGCGAATGCCGTGCTGGGAATGGGGCCGGCCATCACGAGCTTGGTGGGGCTGGCGCTCGGATCGAGTCTCATCTCAGTTTTCGCTCGTCTCGGCGGCGGGATTTACACCAAGGCGGCGGATGTCGGGGCTGACCTCGTCGGTAAAATCGAGAGCAACCTCGACGAGGACGATCCGCGAAATCCAGCGACGATTGCCGATAACGTCGGGGACAACGTGGGGGATTGCGCGGGCATGGCGGCAGATGTTTTCGAGACGTACGCCGTGAGTCTGATCGGTGCGATGCTGATCGGCTTTCTGTTGATGCCGGACCTTCCGCACGAGGCAGTGTCGTTCCCGTTTCTGATCGGAGGGGTCTCGTTGCTCGGCTCGTTGCTCGGCATTTTCTTCGTTAACAAATTCCGGGGGAGCGCTTCGCTCTCGCTGATGACTTCCGTGGCGGTGAGCGCAGCGGTCTCTGCGGTTCTCTACATACCGATTACGTTCGGACTTTTCCCGGCAGTGTTCACGGTGGGCGATGGGATCTACACTCGGGCAGGGCTTTACTGGTGTGCGATTGTCGGCCTCTTGATGACGGGTGCGATCGTCGTGATCACGAACTACTTCACCTCGACTAAGTATTACCCGGTCAGAAAGATCGCCCGAGCTTCGGAGACCGGGCACGCAACGAACATCATCGCCGGACTCGCAGTTGGGAACCACGCGACCGCCTTACCGGTCGTCCTGATCGTTGTTGCAATTTTGACGAGCTTCTCGCTCGGCGGTCTATTTGGCGTGGCGGTGGCGGTGATGAGTATGTTGTCGTTGTCGGGGATCATCATCTCGCTCGACGCCTTTGGACCCATCACGGACAACGCGGGGGGAATCGCAGTGATGAGTGAGATGCCTCCCGAGACGCGGGAGATCACCGACGATCTCGATGCTGTTGGCAACACAATGAAGGCAGTGACGAAAGGATACGCAATCGCGTCGGCTGGTTTGGCCGCGTTGGTTTTATTCGGTTCTTACGTTTACGAGCTGCGGGCGCATTTGCTGGCAACAGCTTCGCCGTTGCTGGACACGCTGACCTTTTCTCTCATGGAGCCGCAGGTGCTCGCGGGCCTTCTCATCGGAGGCCTGTTGCCGTACGTGTTCTCGGCGTTCAGCATGGACGCGGTCGGGAAGACGGCGGGGGCGGTGGTGATGGAGGTCAGGCGTCAGTTAGAAGCCAAACCTGGGATTCTCAGGGGCGAGGATCTGCCAGATTACGGTCGCTGCGTAGCGATTGTGACGGGAGCTGCCTTACGGGAGATGGTCGTGCCGGCTCTCCTGCCAATTGTGGTGGTCGTTCTCGTGGCTGCGATTCCGGGACTGGGAATGCTTGCGCTCGGCGGAATGCTCGTCGGGACGATTGTGACCGGACTTTTTCAAGCGATTGCGATGACATCGAGTGGCGGAGCTTGGGACAACGCGAAAAAATACATCGAGGAAGGAAACCTCGGTGGCAAGGGTTCGGCGGCGCACGCAGCCGCTGTGACCGGCGACACCGTTGGCGACCCTTACAAGGATACCTCGGGTCCAGCAATCAACCCGATGATCAAGGTCGTCAACATCGTCGCGATTCTGCTGATTCCCGTTTTCTTCTGACCGAGGGCATTTCCCTGAGAAAGTCCGGGCACGCGTATTCAAGCAAACGCGTTGGCCTCAGAGGGATGTCGTAGCTGAGTCGATTCTTGGCGGGCAATGCCTGCGCAGCTGGTGGCATTGTTCCTCGTTCGGCTTGCCGGGTGAGCTGATAATTTGCTTGGTGACGCTCTTGGGGCCTCAGAAAACGGCACTTCGACCTGACTTAATAGCTGTGGCTGTTCAGCGTTACTTTTCCCCTAAAGATGTAATAGATGCACGCGGTGTAGGCCAGGACGACCGGGATGCCAAGGCAGGCGATGATGAGCATTGTCCCGAGGGTTCCCTGGCTGGAGGCAGCGTTGGTGATGGTGAGAGAATTCTGCGGCAGGGGATTCGAATACACCATGTTTGGGTAGTAGCTAAGGCCGAAGGTCGCCATCATGAGCGCCATCCCGGCACAGGACGAAAGGAAGGCGTTGAACTCGCGCCCGAGGTGGATCTCACGCGGGACGTTGAGCACGACCAGGATGCCCGCCGCCGCCACGGCGAAGATGTAGGAGCGCTCGCGCACAAGGTGAATGATGCGCTCGACCTCGATGAACGTGAAGAGGTTGAAAATGAAGTAGGCCGCGATGAACAAGCCGATCAGCCTCGGGATCCAACTGCGGACGATGGCCTGGAGTTCGCCCTCGGTTTTCATCGCGACGTAGATCGCTCCGTGCATCGCGAAGAGCAGGACGGTCGTCACTCCCATGCAGAGAGCGTAGGGGTTGAGAAGTCCGAGGAAGGTTCCGGCGAACTCGTGGTCCGCGTCGAGGGGGATGCCTTGCACGATGTTACCCATGGCGACGCCGATGAGAAAGGCCGAGAGCACGCTGCCGCCTGCGAAGGCCACGTCCCACATCGTCCGCCACCAGCCCCACTTTTCCTTACTGCGAAACTCGATGGCGACCGCGCGAAAGATCAGCGCGACCAGCAGCAGCATGAAAGGGAGGTAAAAGCCGGAGAAGACCGTCGCGTAGGCTTCGGGAAACGCCGCGAAGAGGGCACCACCGCCCGTCACGAGCCAGACCTCGTTGCCGTCCCAAACCGGACCGATCGAGTTGAGCATGAGCCGCCGGTGTTCGTCCTTTTTGACAAAGAGATGGAGTGCACCGACTCCGAGGTCGAAGCCGTCGAGGATCGCGTAGCCGGTGAAGAGAACGCCGACGAGGATGAACCAGATGAGGTTGAGATCCATTGGGAATGCAGTGGAAGGTCGGAAGGCGCGAGGGTCGAGTCAGTGCGTCAGGTCCGCGGTAGTTTGTCGTCGGCCCGGAGGATGGCTTTCCAGCTGTCGGGCAGTTCCTCGCTCTGCTCGGCCTCCTCGGGGCCGTGGTGAATCTTGCGGCTGAGAAGGTAGATGAACAAGACGAAGAGCAAAAGATACACGAAGGCAAACATGATGAGTGACGCGAGGACTTCGTTCGCCGTGACGACTTTCGAAAGCGCCTGCGACGTCTTGAGCAGCTCGTAAACGATCCAGGGTTGCCGCCCCAACTCGGCGGTAAACCAGCCAGCTTGGTTCGCGATCTGAGGGCCGAGGACGGAAATGACCAGAGACCAGAGCAAAATGCGGGTGGGGAGCCAATCAGCGCGAAAGAGCCAGCCCCGCCACCAGAAGAAACACGCGACCGCCACCAGGCCCGCGAGCGCGGTTCCGATCGCGATCATGAGATGATAGGCCTGAAAAACAGCGTTGACCTTGGGCCAGTACGACGGGCGAATTTCGGCCAACTCCTCGGCGGTCGCGTCGGGGTAGCGATTGCGCAGGAACTCGTCCGGCGGGAGTTCGTTGAGTCCGAGGATCGGTTCCTTGAAATTGTCGTAGGCCAGAAAACTGAGTAGGCCGGGGATCGCCGGGCCGGTCGTGGTGCGATTCTCCGTGTCGACCCAGCCGAAGAGCGTCATCGGGGTGTATTCCTTCGTCTCGAAGACGCCTTCCATCGCGGCAAGCTTGACGGGTTGATTTTCCACCACGCCCTTCGCTCCAATGCTCCCGCTCACGATTTGGAGGATCGACGAGACAGTGGCAAGAGCAAGGCCGACCTTGAGCGAGGCCCGGGCGAAGTCGAGGTGCCGCCCACGCAGGATAAAATAGGCGCTGATGCTGACCACCAAGAACGCGCCCGCCATCCAGCAGCCAAAAACAACGTGCGTCAACCGCTCGACCGATGAGGGATTGAAGACCATTGTCCAGAAATCGGTGACGACCGCGCGGACCGTGCCGAGGTCGTCCGCGGTGACCACGTGTCCTTGCGGAAGGATTTGCGGCACGCCGTTGACCTTCGTTTCGAGGTGGAAACCAGCGGGAGTTTGCATCCAGGAGTTTGCGACGACGATCCAGACGGCGCTGAAGTGCGCCCCCGCACAGACCATGCACGTGGCGAAAAAATGCAGACGGGGCCCAACTTTGTCCCAGCCGAAAAGGAGAAGGGCGAGGAAGCCGGATTCGAGGAAAAAGGCAAAAATCCCCTCTGCCGCCAGGGCACTGCCGAAGATGTCGCCCACGAAGCGGGAGTAGGTCGCCCAATTCGTTCCGAATTCGAACTCCATCACGATCCCCGTCGCAACACCGATGGCAAAGGTCAGCGCGAAGACGCGCGTCCAGAAGCGAGCCATGTTGTGGAAAAGCGGATTCCCAGTCTTCAACCAGATCCCTTCCATGATCACCAGAGACACCCCGAGGCCGATCGACAGCGGTGGATAGATGTAGTGGAACATGATCGTGAATGCGAACTGCACCCGCGCGAGGATTTCGACGTCCATGGGGAGAGGCTACGATCTTTTGCTTCGGTGTGCTATAAGTTTTTCTAATAGTCGGCATTCGATTCCACGGGAGCAATCTCGGTGGGGAGGGGGCAAAGAAAAACGCCCGCGATAGATCGCGGGCGCTTTCTATTGTGAATTGAAGACGGGGTCTAGTTTTTGCCTTCGCCCGGACGGTATTCCTCTTGAGCGATCTGGAAGGCGGCCGCGAGGCCGACGAGATCTTCGCCTGGCTTGACGCCTTCGAAGGCCGCGCTCTCCCGCTCGACGTCTTCCATCGAGTAGTTGGCTGCCTTGATCGAGAGGCCGATGCGTCGGTCGTTTTTGTCGATCTTGATGACGCGGGATTCCACTTCATCGCCGACCTTAAGGATGTCTTTGACCTTTTCCACGTGATCTTCGCTGAGCTGCGAGATGTGGACGAGCCCATCGATGTTGCCTTCGAGCTGAATGAACGCACCGAAGTTGGCGAGTTTCGAGACGGTGCCCTTGACGAGGTCGCCGATCTTGAACTGCTGTTCGATGTCCTTCCAAGGATCGCCTTCCAGCTGCTTGACGCCGAGGCTGATGCGCTGGTTGGCCTTGTCGATGTCGATAACGACGGCTTCGACCGGGTCGCCCTTCTTGAGGATTTCGCTCGGATGGTTGATTTTGCGGGTCCAGCTGATGTCGGACACGTGAACCATGCCGTCGATGCCTTCTTCCAGTTCGATGAATGCACCGTAGGCGGTCATGTTGCGAACTTCACCGGAGACCTGTTTGCCGATCATGTAACGAGATTCGATCTCGTCCCATGGATTCGGCTCGAGCTGGCGGACGCCGAGGGAGATTTTTTGTTCCTCCTTGTTGACGCCAAGAACGATCGCCTCAATCTCCTGGCCGAGCGTGAGCACATCCGATGGGCGGGCGATACGCTTGGTCCACGAGAGTTCGGAGACGTGGATGAGGCCTTCGACCCCTTCTTCGATTTCGACGAACGCGCCGTAAGGCATGAGGTTCGTGACCTTTCCGCGAACGGTTTGGCCAACGGGGAAACGTTCTTCGATTTTCTCCCAAGGGTTGGATTGGGTTTGCTTGAGGCCCAGGGAGACGCGCTCCTTGTCCTTGTTGATGTCGAGGATGACGAGTTCAAGGTTGTCGCCGATGTTGACCATCTCGGATGGATGGTTGAGCCGGGCCCAGGACATGTCGGTGATGTGGAGGAGACCGTCGATGCCGTCGAGGTCGATGAACGCACCAAAGTCGGTGATGTTCTTGACGCTTCCCGAGACCATGTCGCCGATGTTGACGCTTTCGAGGAATTTTCCGCGTTTTTCGGAGCGCTCGGCTTCGATGATTTCGCGGCGGCTAAGGACGACGTTTTTGCGGTCCTCGTTGATCTTGACGATTTTGAAATCGTAGGTGTTTCCGACAAACTGGGTGAGGTCGCGTGGCGGGATGATGTCGATCTGCGAAGCGGGAAGGAAAGACTCGACGCCGACGTTGACCGTAAGGCCTCCTTTGACGACCGCCTTGACCTTGCCCTTGATGAGACCGCCGTCCTCGTAGACTTTGACGATCTTCTCCCAGTTCTGGCGCTGGGCGGCTTTTTCTTTCGAGAGGACCACCATGCCCTCGTCGTTTTCGAGGCGAACGAGAAGGACTTCGATTTCGTCGCCGACTTCGACTTCGTCGGGATCTTCAAACTCACTGGCGGGGATGACGCCTTCGGATTTCCAGCCGATGTCGATGAGGAATTCGCGAGAGCGGATTTCGAGCACGTGCCCGTTGACGATGCTGCCTTCTCGGTAATTCTTGATTGAATTGGTGAGGAGGTCTTGCAGGGATACTTCTGCCATAAGGATGGTTGAGGTTGATTGAGTTTGAGCCACGATGCCGAGTTGAACTCCGACGGGCATCATTGCACGGCGGCGGCTGTAGCGGACCCGTGACGGTAGCTGGTTCGGCGGGAGTGGCAATCCCTAAGTCGGTGGAAATGGAGTCGCGCGGTAGGGAACCCTGCTGGAGTGAAGTCGAGGCGGAGGGTTTTTCGCGGTGTGGGTGGGATTTGTCGATGCGACTCGCGACGCGGACCATTCGGGATTGTTTTTGTCGCTGGGACTCTTCCTCTCGAGATCCGTGGGGTGGGTGAAATGCGCGGGTGGTTGCGGCGGCGAGGGAGAGCGCGTTCTCGGTTTGGGCTGGGGCGACGGATCCGAGTGCAGAAATGAGACACGCCGACGTGCTCTGGATCCACTGACACATGGCGGATCGTTTCCGAGCAGAAGACCGCTGGATCATCGCTTGAAAGTGGCGGATCTGCCGTCTGGCCGTGTGCGGGCGCGACCAAAGAGGTGCCGGTGGTGCGATTTGGAAGCTGGGGTGGGGCGACGTCTGGTGTCGAGTGAGAGAATTCCGCCGAACTCGCAACCACGCGGTTCCAATTGTTCTATTTAATAGAACGGTTTTCTGAAACTCATCAATTAGACCAATTGCTGCCCGTTTCGTAGTCTCCAGCGAAATCCGCCTGACGCGGTAACAACACGGTAATTATGGAATTCATCGCATCGATCTTCAATCCTGGCGTCCTCTTTTTCCTTCTCGGATTTGGGGCCATCCTCCTCAAATCAAACCTGGCGCTGCCGGAACCCATCGTCAAATTCGTGAGTCTCTATCTCATGCTTTCGATTGGCTTCAAGGGAGGCGTCAGTTTGCACGACTCTTCGCTCTTCGGGGATGGCATCCTCATGATCGGGATCGTGCTGCTGATGAGCGCCGTCGTTCCGATCTATTCCTACTACTTCTTTCGGAAGCGGCTGGGGATCGCAGACGCCGCCGCGATCGGGGCGACGTATGGTTCCAACAGCACTCTCACCTACATCACCGCCGCGGGATTTCTCACTTCGATTGGCGTTGGCTACGAAGGATACATGACCGTGGCGCTGGTGGTGATGGAGACGCCCGCCATCATTTTTTCCGTCCTGATGGCGCAGATCGCCATGAAGGGTGCGGCCAAGAAGCCGACGAGTCTCGTCGTCCGGGAGGCCCTTACCGATGGGACGCTTCTGCTGATGGTGGGCAGCATGCTGATCGGCTATTTGCTGAGTCTGATGGGCACCGAAGACTCACCGCTCTCGTCGTTCATTGGAGGCGACATGTTTACCGGAATGCTCGTCTTTTTCCTCCTGCACATGGGCACGGTCGTGGGCAAGAAGTTCCGCGAGATGGATTCCTTTCCCGCGGTGCTGGTGGCCTTCGCCCTCGGAGCGCCCCTACTGAACGCGGCGGTCGCCATTTCCCTGTGCAAACTGTTCGGATTCGCCCCGGGCGATTCGTTGCTGTTGACCATCTTGTGCGCGTCGTCGTCCTACATCGTCGCCCCGGCCATTCTCAAGGACACGCTGCCGGAAGCGAACCCGGCGAAGTATCTGACGATGAGCATGGGAATAACCTTTCCGCTCAACATCGTCGTGGGGATCCCGCTCTACTGGTGGGTCATCAAGATGTGGGTGTGAGGCGGGTCGCGATTGGATTCTCGAGCAATCGATCCGGCAGGGTGCCTGAGTGGTGCGGCGCTCGTCTCGTCGTCGGGTTACTTGCCTGGACGAAGCGCACGCCTTCCGTAGGTTCCCACTCGCCACAGCCATTCCACGGGTCCGAAGCGAAAGCGCCGTAACCACCATCGTGGCCAGATGAGTTGAACGGTGCAAATGGCCAATGCCACGCCTACGACGCCGGTAAGATTGAGCGTCCCGAAGTAGCCCAGCCCGTACCCGTAGAAAAAGAATCCAGCCAGCGCGCTCTGGAGGAGGTAGTTCGACAGAGCGGTCCGACCGACGTCGGCGAATGCCAGCGACGACTTCCGACCGACGTTTGACAGATGGATCAATCCGACGAGGTAGCACCACGAAAGCCCCAACGCGGCGGGCAGACCAACGAGTAAGGGCACGACCCAGGACTCAGCCGATGTCGAACCCAACCGCAGCCCCGCCCAGGTCGATGCCGCCGACGCGATCAACGCCAAAGTTCCCACCAGCCAAAAAGACGCGCCGAATCGCGCGGTTGCGGCTGGAAACCAGGCGGTCCGGATCGAGTCGTAGCCCAGTAGCGCCGCTCCGAAATACCAGGGGATCATGGCGATCAGGATGGCCTGGAAGAAAATCGCCTCAAGCAACCTGATCCGAACGATGGCTCCGAAGCCACCGGTCGAGTAGGCCTGAGTGA
Organism: uncultured Verrucomicrobiae bacterium; assembly: GCA_963832325.1. Taxonomy (GTDB): domain Bacteria; phylum Verrucomicrobiota; class Verrucomicrobiia; order Chthoniobacterales; family JAATET01; genus CAVVKW01. The sequence goes on from CAWHTR010000004.1 coordinate 146,693, forward strand.
TCGTCTTGATTGCCCCGGCGGCCCATTCATCCGATTCCGGGTCATCACCGCCGGGCAGCAATCCGAGTGCGGCGAATCCGAGGACAGACCCCGACATCAGCACGCCGGCAAGGATTCTCCGACCGGTCGGACCGAGGTTGCGGAAGAGCAAGACTCCCACCCCGATCACCGCATAGCCGCAAAGGATATCCCCCCACCAGAGGAAGACGATGTGGGCCACGCCGATCAAGAAGAGAACGAACATTCGTCGGAGGACAAGCCGACTGAAGCAGCCGGCGGTTCGTCGCACGCGATCCTCCTGGAGTGCCAACCCCGCGCCGAGGAGAAAAGCGAGAAGCAGGCTGGCTTTCCCGAGAAGCAAGGTCCCGACAAGGATTTCCCAAGCTGTTCCCGCGTTGTCCAGTGATCGCTCGATTCCCAGAAGATCGGAATAGAACTCCGCCGAAGCGAAAGCCGAAATGTTGACAAAGATCAAGGCCAGGACCGCCGCTCCTCTCGCCACGTCGAGTCCGACGAGCCGATCCGTCGGCGGCACCGGGAGTGGCCTTGATGGTTCGGCGGGTGGCAGTGGAGGCGGGTTGGAGGGGGGGGCGCTCATGTTGGTTGGAGTGATCGAGCCGCCTTTCGTACCCGCCCCGCTATTCTTGGTCCGGTGTGTGGTCTTCGGTACTGTGGAGCTTATTGGTCTCGCCGGGGGTGGCGATGACCTTCCAGATACACCAGCCGAAGAGCGTGGTGACGGAGCCGACGGAGGCGAGCATGACGATCCAGCCGCCAGTGGTCATGGTTGGTTCTCCTGGTAGGGAGTCTCGTAGGCCTTCGCCCGCGCGGTGAGAAGGGCGACAAAGGTGGCGAAGAGGAAGATGAGGCCGATGGACAGCCAGGCCACAACGTTCGGCGCGAAGAAGAGATCTTTCACGTAGCTGCTGACCTCGGCGGGGCCGGCACCAAACTTGAGCCCGAAGAGATTCTCCAGACCCCAGAGGGCGAAGATGATGAGGAGGAAGGCGGGGCAGATGAATTTCATGATCGGCCGGAAGATGCGGGGGATGCGGATGGCGGAGCCGCGGTGGGCTTCCGCGAGGCCGCGGTCGACGCCGAAGACCCAGGAGAAGAAAATGATCTGGATGGTGGCGAGGGTGAAGATGAGGAAGGTCCCGACCCAGAAGTCGAGGGTGTCAAGGGCCTTGAGGTCCTTGCTAAAGTAGACGACGAAGCCGCTTCCGAGGGCGGTGATGAGGCCGAGAAAGGCGACGCTTTGTTTCCGCGCGATGCCGAGGGTTTCCTCGAGGAGGGCGATGCCTGGCTGGAGCATGGAAAGGGAGCTGGTGACGGCAGCGAGGAAGAGGAGGAAGAAAAACAGGAAGCCGAACAACCCGCCGGCGGGCATTTGGGAGAAGACCAAGGGGAGGACGTTGAAGCCGAGGCCGAAGGTCGACTGGCCGGCGACTCCGGCGATTCCGAGGAAGGCGACGCCAGCGGGGAGGGTGATCAATCCGCCGAGGCCGACTTCGCAAAATTCGTTGGCGCTGGTGGCGGCGAGTCCGCTGAGGACGACGTCGTCGTCGCGCGAGAGGTAGCTGGAGTAGGTGATAATGAGGCCGAAGCCGATGCTCAGGGAGAAGAAGATCTGGCCGGCCGCGGCCAGCCAGAGGCCGGGCTTCTGGAGTTGCTCCCAGATGGTGACGACGCGGACGCGGGCGGCAGGATCGTCGGTCGGGCCGTCGTATTCGGCGCGGGCGGCGGCGATGGCGGTGGCTCCGACGAGTTCCTGATCGGATCGCCAGTGGCCGGCGGCGTCGACCTTTTCGACGACGATCTTGTCGGGATTCCACATGAAGCCGAGGCCGTTGAGGACGTTGCGCTGGGGTTCGGCGGCGTCCGGGGTGCCGAGGGTAAGGACGCGCACGAGGACGACGAGAGCGAGGACGACCAGGGCGGGCATCGCGTAGGTGCAGAAGAGTTCGATGCCCTTGGAAATGCCGCGGTAGATGAGGAGGAAATTCAGGATGAACGCGATGGCGAGGTAGCCGCCGACCTGGGTGAGGGAGAAACCGACTGCGGAGCCGTCGGCTTCGGTGCCGATGAAGGTCCCGAAGAAGTTCCCGGCTTCGGCGGGATCGGCGAAGTCGATGTTGCCGAGGGCGAAGTTCGTCGCGTAGCCGAGGCACCAGGCTTCGATGACGACGTAATACATGTAGATGACGACGGGGATGACGACGCCGATAATCCCTAAGTATTTCCCGTGTCGGTGGCGGGTGAGGGCGTGAAAGACACCGGGGATGCTGTTAAATCCGCGCTCGCCGCCCATTCGCCCCATCGTCCATTCGGCCCAGCAGATGGGAAGCCCGATGATGAGCAGTGAGATGAAGTAGGCCAGCATGAAGGCCCCTCCGCCGAATTGGGCGGCCTGGCCGGGGAAGCGGAGGAAATTGCCAAGGCCGACGGCGCTACCGGCGACCGCGAGGATGACACCGGCGCGGGAGTTCCAGTGTTCTTTGACTCGGGGCATGGGGTAGGGGGCGGCTGAGCGGTTTTTGGTTGTGGGAGCAGGGCGCGTGCCGGGGGCCGCTTCTAGGTTTCGAGGTCTCGGAGTTTTGGGGTTTGGGGTTTGGGGTTGTGGCGGTGCGATTGGGGAGACGTTGCGCTGCTAACTTCGGCTGGCGACGAGGGGATTCATGGTCCGGAACCAGAGGGGGGGGACGAGGGCCAGGAGGGTCATGACCGGATAGCCGTGGGGGAGGGGCATGGCTTCGGCGGATGCTCGCTGTCTCTGGTAGTGCTGGGTGGGGGTTTTGTGATGGTGGCTGTGGCGGGGGAGATTCAACAACAAGAAGTTGCTGACGTAGTGGTCGCAGTCCCAGGAATTGGCTTCACTCAGGCGGACGTATTCGCCGGCGTCGGTCTTGGGTCGGATGAGTCCGTAGTGCTGAAGGTAGCCGGTGATCCAGAGGGTCGAGACGCCGCCGAAACCCTGGAAGATGTAGAAGAGAAACGTGGCGGGGCCGAAGATGACGAGAACCGTGGTGGCGATGGCTGCGGAGATCGTGAAGGTGCGGGTGACGCGGTTGCGGAGATCGTAGCCGGAGGTCTTCAGACGGCGTTGCTCGAGGTGGAAGGCCTCGACGGCGCTGCCGATGGCGGCGCGGGGAATGAAGTCGTAGGCGGTCTGGCCAACGTGGGAGAGCGAGGGATCGCCTTTGGTCGCGGTGATGCGCGGATTGTGGTGGATGAAGACATGGTCGATGGAGAAGGACCCGTAGTTCAGTAGGGTTAGGAGGGCTTGGCCGAGGAATCGCTCCGTTCGGCTGGTCTTGTGCAGGAGTTCATGGGCGCAGCAGATGCCGGCGCCGCCGATGGCGATGCCGAAGTTGAGGGTGAAAGAAATCTGGTCGATGAGGGTGAAAGAACTGAAGGCGAAGATGGCCCAGCCAAGGAACCCGATCTGGAGGATGGCGTACGTCGCTACGATGATCTGAAATAGGCGGGAATGCTCGATGGTGTCGGGGTCGATGCCGTTGCCGCGTCCGCCGAAGTGATCGGCGAAGGGTCCGAGAAGGAAGTAGATGGCAAGCGGAGCCCAGAGCGCGATCCCGCCGAAGGGGACTGCGGCCATGAGGGATAGCGGAAAGAGCAGGATCGCGGAGTAGGGAAGCGCCGCTAGGCGACTGTCGGTCGGTGAGGGCTGGGGGGAAACGGGCGAAGCGGGGGGAAGGGTTCGCCCCGTGGGGGTGGGGTTCGAGTGGCTGGTGGTCATGCGTGGAAGTGAGGCGACTATTCGGCGGGCGTTGTGCCGGGCTGGAAGCCCGGGCTGCTGTGCTCACCGATCAGCCGAGGGCCGAGAGAATGCGGTCCATTTCGTCCTTGGTGTTGTAGAAATGAGGGCTGAATCGGAGCCAGGCGCTTCCGTCCCTGGCGTTCCGCAGGGAGGCGGTGATGCCGGATTCTTCCATCTTCTTGAATTGAATGGCTAGATTCGTTGTTGGGTTTCTTGCGGTGACGATACCGCAGCGGAGGGGTTCGTCGTTGCCGGGCGAGAGGAATTCGTAGCCACGGAGAGCGAGCTGCTCGTGGAGGTAGTCGCGGACTTCGAGGATGCGGCGACTGACTTCCTGCGGACCGGTCTCGTGGATGAGTTTGAGGGCGGCGACCATGCCGTACATGCCGGTGACGTTGAGGACGCCGGGTTCGTAGCGTTGGGCCGTGTCGGGGAACTCAATGGCGTCCTGGGTAATGAAGTTCGGACTCTTGACGTTCCACGCTCCGAGGAGGGTGGGGCGGAGGTTGGCGAAGTGTTTTTTCGCGACATAGACGATACCGATTGCGAGCGGGCCGAGCATCCATTTGTGGGCGTCGGCGCTGAGGAAATCGACGTGATCGACGGGGGTGGGGAAGGCGCCGAGGGTCTGGATGGCATCGAGGGAAAAGAGGGCGCCGTGGTCGTGGATGAGGCGGCCAATTGCTTCGATGTCAATGCGCCAGCCGGTGAGAAAATGGCAGGAGGCGAGGGCGACGAGTTTCGTCCTGGGGGTGAGAGCGGCGGCGACATTTGCGACGGTGATGCGGCCGAGGGCGTCGGGTTCGACGTGGCGGATGATAACGCCGAGTCGAGTGAGATTCGTCCACGGGTAAACGTTAGCGGGGTAGTCGTCGCGGTAGCAGACGAGTTCGTCGCCGGGTTGCCAGTCGAGGCCGTTGGCGAAGAGGCTCAAGCCCAGGGAGGTGGGTCCGAGGAGGGCGATCTCGTCGGGGTGGGCGTTGATCGCAGTCGCGCAGATTTGCCGGGCGTCGGCGATGTCGCGGAGGACGTCGCCGAACTCCTGGTGGTTCGCGCAGGACCGTTCGATGTGGTCGCGCATGGCGTCAGCGACCACGCGCGGGAGGGCCGTGACGCCGGCGTGGCCGACGAAGACGCGGGCGGCGGCGACGGGAAATTGCTCGAGGCGGGCGGACTCAGTCATAGTGATTTCTTTTCGGCTTCCTTGATGAGATCCCAGAAGCCGTGGTGTTCGCCGAGGGCTTCGTCCTCTTCGGTCATGGGAAGATTGGAACGGAAGAGGAAGTCGCGAATCGTGTTTTTGTGGAGGACTCGGTGGACCTCAATGCCGTCGGGGTGGGGGCCGAAGTAGATGCGGTAATCGTGGGCGCGGCAACGGTTGAGGGTCTGGCCGTCACGACGGACGCGACCGAAGCGGTTGGAGTCCAGGTTTTCAAGGTTCTCGGGAAGGACTTGGAATTCGAAGAGGAGCTCGAGTTGGAGTTCTTTGGGCAGCGCGGCCATTTCGGCGGCACTAATCTCGTTGAAGATCACTTGGAACACGGGGCGACGATAGTGGGAAATCGGGAATGGGAAATGAGAAATGGGAGGGTGAAGGACGGGAGTGGATGCTCTAAGTGGGAGACGGTCGCGGATCGAAGCGGCGATCGGCTTGGCGTTCGGGCTTGGCTTGGCGGGGATTCGTTGGGTAGCTTTTACAGCGATGTCGGAGCGGGCGGAGCATTGGGAGTATTTCCAGGATTTATATCGTTTTGCGATGGTGCTGACGAGGGACGAGGGCTTGGCGGTGAGGGCGGTAACCGCTTCGCTTGAAGATGCGCTGAAGCGGCCCCGGAGCCACGGAGATCTGGATCGCCTGCTGACGCTACTCTTCAAGGATGTGCGGGAGCGGGTGCTGCGGGAGGAACCTGCGGGATCGGTGGCCCGGCGGGGGAAAGGCGGAGATCTGCCGGCTGGGGCGGAGTCGGCTCTGGAAGGGGTGGACGCCGCGACGGTGCGGGCGGGGATCCGCGAGTTGCCGGAGCCGGGGCGTTCGGCGCTGGCGTTGCTTTATTTGGAGGTGATGGACACGGAGGAAATCATGCGGGTGCTGGGGGTGACGGAGTCCGAATTAGCAGACTTACTGGTGGGTGCACGGGTCCGGCTGCACCGGATCGTGGCATCGCAGATCGTGGGTCCAGAGGTTGCCAAATGACAGCGAAGCGGGCGAGACAAGTGCTACGGTGCGTGGGTCCGCACGGGGAAGAACACGCCACGCGTGATTTGAGGGAGGCCCTCGCGGAGGCCGGGAGATCGCCGGAACTCGAGGCCGTCTACCGAAATCAAGTGGCGTTCGACCGGGGAGCGGCGGGGACGATGCATTTTGATATTCCCGAGAGCGTGGCGGCGGAGCTTACGGGATACGGAGATCGATTTGCCGAGAGAAGGCCGGGTTTTCATCCCTCGGTTCACAGTCCTGCGGTGCTCGCGGTGGGGGCTTCGTTTCTGGTGCTGATTGCCTTGTTGGCGTGGATCTTCGTGGGGAACGCGGGTGGTTTTGCCGGGATGCGAGAGGTGACGGATATGGCGATGGAGGGGAACGCGGCGGACGTGAGTCAGTTCGATCCGCTGCAGGCGAAAGCGTCGACTCTGGGAGATTGGTTTGTGATGGAGGGATTCGACGGCTTCAAGGTGCCGGAAGAATTTGCCGAGGTGGAGGCAGTGGGCGTGCGGTTGTATCAGCAGGATGGGGAGCCGGTGGCGGCGGTGGCGGTTCCGTTGTTGGACCGAAAAGCATTCTTTTATTCGTTCGAGGCCCATCCTTTTGGTGTCTCGGTCACGCCCGAGGGGGCTTGGCGAGTGGTGGTATTCGGGCCGAATGATGAGAACGTTCTGGCGATTCGTGAGGTGGGATCGAAGGCGTTTGTGGTGACGTTTCGCGGGACGAAGGCGGAGATGGAGGCATTGCTGGACGGCGACGCCGGGTGAGGGGACGGGTCGAAGGTCGAAAGTTGGAACGTCCGGCGTGCGGCATTGCCGCTGGGGTTGGTGACCGGCTGGAAGTGGGGGTTACTTTTTGAGGGCGTCGCGGATCTCGGTGAGGAGGACGACTTCTTCGGTCGGGGCCGGTGGGGGTGGCTTCGGCTTGGCTTCTTCTTCCCGTTTGATGCGGTTGATCACGCGGATGAGCGCGAAAATGCAGATGGCGATGACGAAAAACTGGAGGAGCGTGTTGAGGAACGGGCCGTAGGCGATGACGCCGAGCGGACGGGCCGCTGCGAGACTCTCCGTGTTCGCGGCGGCTTCGTTGAGCGGAAGGTAGAGTTCGGCGAAGGGAACTTTTTCCGTGAGGAGGTTGATCGGGGGCATGACGATATCGTTCACGAGGGACGTGACGATTTTGCCGAAGGCTCCACCGATGACGACGCCCACCGCGAGGTCGACGACGCTGCCGCGGGCGATGAATTCCTTGAATTCGGTGACTAGACTCATGGGAAGTTGTTCAATCAGATTTCGTAACGGTGGGCCATTGCTTTCGCGGCGGCGGCGATGCGGCGACGGAGTGAGGCGGGCCGGAGAACTTCGGCGTGTTCACCCCAACTGAGAATCCAATTCTCCAGGTCGGGGGCGGGAGAGACGTCGATGGTGAGGTCGGCACCGCCATCTCTGCGCGGGTGGATTTGCTGGCTGGCGTGCCATTTTCGTTCGGCAGCGAGACGGGCGGCGAAGGGGTCGAGTCGAACGGTGATCTTCTGGATTTCGGAGGTTTGAAAAGCCGAGAAGCTGCCCGCGAACATCTCGGTGACGGAGAAATCGGCCGGGCGTTCGAACGTGCTGCCGGTGTTGGTAACACCGTGGAGACGGGCGATGGCGAAAGTGCGGAGGGCGTCGCGGTCGGTGTCGTGGCCGATGAGATACCACTGGTTGGCAAGGCAGCCGAGGTGGTAGGGGCGAACGTGGCGCCGGGCCGCGGCGGAGCCGGAGAGCGAGGTGTAGTCAAACGTGATGGTGCGATGGTGAAGGACGGATTCGGCGAGCGTTTGAAACGCGTCGAGTTCGGTGACGGCGACTCCCTGGGGGCGGAAGGAGATCGCGTCCGTGAGTTCGTGGAGGGCAATGCCGCTTTCGCCTTCGAGGCCGGAGGCGAGTTTGGAGAACGCGGAGGCGAGGGGTTTCTCGAACGCGGTGCCGCGGTATTGCTCGACCGCCTTCTGCGCAATCAGGAGAGCGACCAGTTCGCCGTGGCTCACCTGAACGGTTGGGAAGCTCGTGACAGACTCGGTGTAATGGAATCCGTGAGCAACGCGGTCGTAGGCGATGGGGAGATTGAGCTGGTCACGCATGAAGTCGATGTCTCGCTGGATCGTCTTCGGGGCGACCTCCATGGAGCGGGCGAGGCGCTGGCAATTTGGGAAAGTGCCGTCTCGGAGGTGATTGTGGATCCCCAGCATGCGGGCTAGTGGCGGGCGGGCAGTGGCTTGCGGATTGTTTTTGGGATTTCTCAGCGATTTTTTAGGCATAGGACCACGGATGTCCTATGCCGGGGGATAGGGTCGGTCCAGTATGAAAAACCTATCCGCTCTCTTGAAAGCCCTTCGTCCCGCCGGTGCCGTGTATCAGCAGCTGGAACTTCCTCTCGCTGGCCGTGAGCTAACGAAACGCGAGTCTGTTTCGCTGTCTCGTTTGCGGCGGCTCCGGCAGCGGGTCGCCATGCTTCTGATCACCGGGCCAGCGAGGACTCGGCGCCGTCGCCGGAAAGGGTTGTCGTCGCCGATTACTTCCCGAAATCATTCGGGCCTACGATTCGGGTTGCGGACTGCTCTAACCAAGGCGGGCCGGCCTCGGATCTTTGGGGCGCTCACTTGGAGCCGGTAGTCGGATTTGAACCGACGACCTGTCGCTTACGAAGCGAATGCTCTACCACTGAGCTATACCGGCTTTTCGAGAGCGCGGAATTTACGGCTCGACGGTGTTGGAAGTCAAGGACGCGGTCCGCGCCCGTGCGTCACAGTTGCTGCTTCTTGGCGTATTCGACAACTTTGGTGATCCCGAAGACGAGCAGCGCTGGCTTGATGGACCACAGGATGAGGCGAATGAACAGGATCAAGATGCCGAAAAGAGGTAGGCGGCTGAGAATGAGGCCGGCACCCGTGCCGATGAGAACCGCCTTCAAAGGCTCTTCGCGGATTCTTGCTTCGGTGTCAGCGATGCCTGCGTCGAGGCGGGTCTTGAAGGATGCGGTGTTGTTGGTCGTTTCGTCCATGATCTGGCAGTGGGTTCGGTTGTGATGAAGAGAATTGGTGGAAACTATTGAGAGGTGCTTCCGAGGGAGAATTTATACCCGGGGTCCGCAGCCGCGGAAGAAAAATGCGAGAATGAAGAGGATGAGGAAAATGACAAATAGGATCTGCGCGATCCAGGCTGCGGTACCCGCGATACCGCCAAATCCGAAGACGGCTGCGATTAGTGCGATGATGAGGAATGTAATGGCCCAGCTTAACATGGTATTTGGAGTGGTTGATGATGAGCTTGGCCAAGTTGTGGCGGATGCTCGTTGGAAGGATCGAAGTTGCCGATGGAAATGGATGGGTGCGGGCGTTGCCGGATTAATTTTTTTGGGGATCGCCAGCGGGTACGCTGAAGAGAAAGCCGAACCTGCCGTGACCACCGCGTTTGCGCCGAGCGAACTCCAAGATTTCGACGCGAATCCCGAACCCGTGAAGGCTTCTGTTGGAATCCGCCCTTGCGTTGACCGAACGTCAGCTGAGCTATCAGTACGGATCTGCTGACCCGTCGAAGGGCGGGATGGATTGTTCTGGGACGATCTACTTCGTCTTGAAGGGGGCAGATTTTGAAGATGTCCCGCGGACGGCGAGTGGACAATACGTGTGGGCGCGAAAGGCTGAGGAATTCGAAGCCGTGGTGAGCAGAGAAAAGGACAGCTTCGAATTGGACAATCTGAGGCCGGGCGACTTGCTTTTCTGGACGGGGACCTATTCCACGGACCGCGATCCGCCGGTCACGCACTCGATGATCTATCTTGGTCGGGCCGAATCGGACGGGAAGATGCTGATGTTCGGAGCGAGCGACGGGCGAAGTTACCGTGGCACGAAGCAGTCTGGTGTGAGCGTATTCGACTTCAAAATTCCTCAGGGCAATCCAGATTCCTATTCGCCCGGAGCGCGATTTGTTGGCTACGCGCGGATTCCGGGGATGGACGAGCGAGTCGCGGAAGTGGTAAACGATGAGGATGAAGGCGGTGAGTGATAAAATCAGGGTGACCGTTTGGAACGAGTTCGTTCACGAGCGCAATAATGAGGTGGTGCGGGGCATCTATCCGGAGGGAATTCACCAGTGCATTGCGGAGGGCTTGGGCGAGGACGAAAGGCTGGCCGTCGGCTGCGCGACGCTCGACGAGCCTGAACATGGTCTGACGGATGAAGTTCTTCAGAAGACGGACGTTCTGTTGTGGTGGGGGCACCGTGCTCACGGGCAGGTGGCGGAAGAGGTGGTCGACCGGGTGCAGAAGCGGGTGCTGGAGGGAATGGGACTCATCGTCCTGCACTCCGGGCACTACTCCAAGATTTTCAAGCGGTTGATGGGGACAACCTGCTCGTTAACTTGGCGGGAAGCCGGTGAGAAGGATCGGCTTCTGGGTCTGTAACCCGGGACATCCAATTGCGCAGGGAATTGATCGCTATTTCGAGATTCCCCACGCCGAGATGTATGGCGAGCCGTTCGGCGTCCCGACGGCCGACGAGACCGTTTTTTTATCGTGGTTTGCAGGTGGCGAGGTGTTTCGGTCGGGGCTGACGTGGCAGCGGGGGAATGGAAAGATATTTTACTTTCGTCCGGGGCACGAGACCTACCCGATCTATCACCAGGCGGAGGTCAAACGGGTTCTGAAAAATGCCGTGCATTGGGCGGTTCCCGCAGGAAGTCCGTGGAAGGATTCTTGTCCGAATGTGCCGGTGGAACAGGCGTGTGAACCAATCTCTGTGTCCGGCGAATCCTTGCACCAAGCGGGCGAAGCAGGATTTCGGTGATTGCGGTCGATCGGGTGGCGTGAGAATCCGAACCGAGAGGGGAGCGATGTCCCGGATGAAGTGCCCCGCAGATATTTCAGTGTGACCGCTCTCTTTGGAGCGATTCCGTCCTCGGGCCGGCGGGATTCGAACCCACGACCTCCTGAACCCCATTCAGAATGGTTGAAAGAGATGAAGACTCTAAATAGAGGTATATATAGACGCGGCTTGAGTCCCTTAGGTATTCTGATGAATCCCCTTAGATAGGGGGTTGATTTAGCACAGGTGTGCTAGCACATTCGGACGTGGGCAAAAATCGTCTGAAGTCGGCTGAGGGTATCTACCTCCGCGGGTCCGTCTGGTGGATTCGTTTTTCCTATGGTGGCAAGCAGGTGCGCGAGACGCTTGGAACGTCCGACGAGCAGCAGGCAATTGAACGCGCCGCCGAAATTCGCGAAAGCTATGGTCGCCGAGTCGGCCACGCAAGCGATTGGGAAAAATCCATTGCTCGATATCTCGTGGAGAAGCAGGTGTCGCAGAAGCCACCCGGCTACAGGGGCGCTTGGCGGACCTTCAGACCGAAGACGGCTGAGTCGGTGGGATACGTTCTCCGTCCTTTCGCGAAGTGGTCTGGGACTCGCTCCCCCGCGGAGATAAAATTGAGTCACTTGGAACGATATTTCGCTCTGCACAGCAAAACATCGAAGGCTGGCGGGAAAACCGTCATCGCCACGATACAGGCCTTCCTCGCGCACATCGGTTGCCTGCCCGGACGGGTTCAGTTGCCCGCTACGAGAGAGTTGGAATCTCGGAAGCTGGTCTACTCGGTCGGCGAAGCGAATGCGCTCGTCAGAGGCACGCTGAAATTCGAGCGGCTTGGACGGTCACAAGCCGGTAAGCCAAGATCTGCGACGCTCTCTTAAGATTGAAGAGGACCTCAATCTGAAGACCTTCTTCGTTCTGGCGTGTGGTTTCTGGGCCGGAATGTGAGCAAACGAGATTCGTTACGCAAAACCAAATTGGTTTCGCCTGGATAGTGGCATTTTGCGGATTCCTTCGAAAGAGGGCGGGTTCGAGTCAAAGGATTCCGAGGGCCGCGAAATTCCGCTCTCTGCCGAATTCGTCGATTTTCTCCGCAAGTATCTGTCGGTCGCCACGCCGAACAGCTTCATTCTACGAAGTCGGAAAAACCGGAAGTCGAAAAACGAGACGTATGATTTCAGAAAGCCGGTCAGTGACTACATGGCGGGCGTCGGGCACCACGAATTTTATCCTCACTCGATGCGGCATTCTTGGATTACCGAACTCGTGAACAGCGGTAATCACACACTCCAAGAAGTTTCGGCATGGAGTGGCGATAACCTAGAAACCATCGAGCGGAACTACTGGAAAAAACGTGTTGTTGCTGGATCGATTGACGCCACGCTCCGCGGAGAACGGACGCAGGTCAAGCAGGCTCAGCAGCTCGATGAGGTTGTCGCAAAGCTGGGGGAGTTACTGACGGCAAGTCACGGCCCGAAACAAGCTCGCGCCATTCAAAAATTATCCGAGCTGATGAGGCGACACGACATCGACTTGGAGGGCCTCCTTGCGCCGAAAGACAGAGAACGACCCGAGGCTCCGGAGGAACTGCGGAAGGCGGCTTGGACAAGATTCAAAGAGAAGGTCTCTCTGACAACTGATGACGACAAATCGTCAAAGTTCGCGCACGTTTTGTAGATTTTAAATGGCGGGGAGTGCGGCAGCGACGAAACGCGATTGAACGGTTACTACAAGTCGGCGCGTTTTCAGTGTCATGATGAGGTCCGAAAATCCGGCTCTTCGCTGTTTGGAGTGGGTGAAGGCGCCAATGTTGGTATGCCCCGGATGGGGCGACAGGCGATCCCCAACGCAACGCCCTCAAATTCAGCAGTTAAGGGGTTGCGCGGGAGATCTCCTGTCGCCGGGAAGGGGTCAGCGCTTCGCGGGCAGATTGAATTACCCACTCCAAACAGCGAAGAACCGAAAATCCTTCGTCCAGAACCAGAATCTCAACCGCTGGGCGGTTAAGCAACGAGTTTTCTGTAAAAAGGAAGAAGGGTGATTTGAAAAGGGAGAGATGATTTTTGGTTTCGGGTTGGAGGAGAGAGTTAGTTAGAGGAGTTCTGGGTTGAGGTAGGCTTTGGAGGACTCCCAATCGTCTGAGATCTCCATGAGGATGGCTGAGACCAGACGTAGGCAACTGGCCTCGTTGGGGAAGATGGCGGCGACGCGAGTTCGGCGTCGGATGGCTTTGTTGAGAGCTTCGCAGAGGTTGGAAGTTCGCAGGCGTTTGCGGACGGGTTCCGGGAAGGCGAAGACGGTGAAGCCTTCGGGGAGGTTGGTTTCCATCCAGGCGGAGAGCTTGGGAGCGGTGGAGGCGTATTTGGCGACGATGGCAGCGAGTTGCTGACGAGCAGCATCGAGGCGAAGACAGGAGAAGATCGAGCGAATGTCGGCGGCGACGGCTTCTTTCATGTCTTGGCGCGGAACGTGAGCCTGAGCGTTTTGCTGAAGATGGAACTGGCAGCGGTTCCACGGGATTGCGGGGAAGACGGCAGCCAGGGCGGCTTTGAGGCCCTCGTGGGCGTCACTGGTGATCGACCCCGTGGGAGCCAGTCCGCGGGCCTTGAGGCTGGAGAGAAAGTCGCGCCAGTGGACCTCGGCTTCGGACAGCGAGACCGAGACACCGAGGATGGTGCGCTTGCCGTCACCCGAGCGGATGCCGATCGCGCTCAACACTGCGCAGGAGCGCACGATCCCGGCGACTCGAACTTTCTCATATCGGGCGTCGATGATGAGGTGGGCGATGGGAGGGATCGGGCGGTTGCGCCAGGTTTTGAGCATGTCGTCGAGCTTGGGCGGCGGCGCGACTGACGGCCGTGGAGGTGACTTGTAAGCCGCAGAGCTTCTCGACGACAGCGGTGACTCGGCGCGTCGATACACCTTGGAGATACATCTCGGCGACGGCGATGCTCAGGGCTTTCTCGCTGCGCTGACCGCGCTCCAGAGCGCTGGGAACAAACGGCATCTCGGTGCCGCGGGTTTGCGGGACACGCAGTTCGAGTTCGCCGAGACGGGTGTCAAGCCGCCGGTCTTTGAAGCCGTTGGCGTGTCCATTGCGGGCCGGATCTCGCTGGTAGGCCGATACGCCCAAGTGGCGTTCACGTTCGACCAGCATGGCTGTGTCGATCAGCAAGGACACGGCTCTGGGAAGGCCCGGGAGACCTTCTTCGAGGATTGGATTGAGGATGTCGGCGCTCAGGGTAAGGTCACAAAGTTCGGTCATGGGTGTGGTTGATTGAGTTGTGGTAAACCCAGATCAAACCACCCTTGGCCGGGCACCACGACACCATCAGGCGCGCCGCACACCGGGGCTTCCCGCTCCTCCGCTACGCTCCGAACCGGGAAGCCCCGGTGTGCGGTTGTCGAGCAGATTCGCTTTTACAGACGAAACGTTGCACTACCATCGCCGTCGAGCCAGGCGGCAGTGGGATTGGCGAATAGGTGGTAGTTCGCGATATCTTTGGCGGACAGATGGCGGTGGAAGTCGATAAATGGCTGCTGCGACGCATAACCGTGGTAAAGGAGTCGCAAAGTTTCGGATTCGAGGAAGAAACCTTCGTCTAGGAATAATCCGCCATTGGAGGCGTCGGAAGGGAAGTCAAAACGTGAATAGCGAGAGTCGGTCTGCTCGACTTGTTAGATCTCGGCGTAAAGATTTCTAGTTAAGTGATTAAGGGCGATGCCGGGACAATGCCTTCAGTTGAGATGCGAGGAAAAAATAGCCCGATCAGACATCCGGCGATGAAGATGCCCTGTGCTTCGCGGACGGTGTCGCAATAGTGCACGTGGTCGCAGTAGATTTCGTCGTCGTCGCCTCGATTGCGGGTGAATGCGAAGAGGTCGATCGCCGGGACGTTTGCTTCGGCCATCACGGTGTCGGCGCAAGTGTTGAAGGTGTCGACGTCCACGCAGAAGCGATGAAACGTCGCGTTTGGTCGGTTGTGGATAACTTCCGACACGGGCGTTGTTCGCACCCACACGAGACTGGTTCTTCGCTCCCGGCAAAGCCCGACGATCTGCTTGAGGTTGCGACGGTAGTCGTCGAGTGGCACCTGTAGCGTCTTCGGTCCGAGTTCCCGTTTGATGTCGTGGAGTCCGCAGTTGAGCAGCAGAATCGAAGGTGAAAAATCGCCCGCGGCGAATCGGGCTCGGAGATAGGTCAGCGTTCGGCGCGAGTCCCCGGCGTTTGCTCCCATCGGATCGTCCAGATTGATGAGAGCTTCGGATTGGCCGCTTTTGCGTTCATAGCGACAGAATCCGCTTAGCGCCTTCTCGAGAGCCGGTCCGTAGTGGATGGAGATGCTGTCGCCGACGACGTAGACCGAGGGTTGTTCGAAGTGAGGGGGCATATTTTGCGCTCAAGGAATCGAGGTTTCGTCTGTTTCGCCGTTACTCGCAGAGATTCTCGACGAGGTAGTCGAAGCTTTGAGCGAGGGAATCGACGGGGTCGCCTGGGGTGGTGTCCTGCTCGACGATGAACCAACGGCAGCCAGCGGCTTCGGCGGCGGGGATGATGGCGGCGAAGTCGAGTGTGCCGGCTCCGATCTCGCAGAAGGTGGGTTTGTTCTCCGCGGTGAATTTGTAGTCCTTGAGGTGGATCATGGGCAGGCGGTCGTGGAGTTTGCGGCACCAAGCGACGTTTTCGCCGCCGCCGTAGTGGATCCAGTAGGTGTCGGGCTCGCCCTGGAGGTGGCTGGGCTTGGTCTCGTTGTAGATCCGGTCGAGTGCGGTCACGCCGTTGGTTTGGACAAATTCGATGCCGTGATTGTGGTAAGTGAGGGTGATGCCGGCGGCGGACATGAGGGCTCCGGCTCGGTCGAGGCCGGTAATGAGTTGGTCGAGGCTGGCGGGATCGGCCATGTTGACATTGGCGGGATAGGGATAGGCGGTGAGGGTGCAGTCGAGTTTCTGAAGACGGTCGATGACGGCGGACGGATTGCCGAGAATCTGGTCGCCCGGCTCGTGGGTGGCGCAGCAGGTGAGGTCCTCGCCATCGAGAATGGTGACGAGTTCTTCCTCGGCGATGGGTCCCATCCCGCTGACCTGCACGGCGGTGTAACCGACCGCACGGACGCGCTTAAGGGTGGTGGTGATGTCGGCGGGCGTTTTGAGGAGATCGCGACAGGTGAAGAGTTGAGCGGCGAGTTGGGTGGTTTTCATGAGAGTTTGTCTAGTAGGCTGTAACGCGATAATATTCGCGTCTGTTGAGTCGAAAAAGGCTCGTCACCAAGGCGCGACGAAGGATCATGTCCGTTGCGACACGTGACTGAGGAACAACGCGGGTGCCGGGCCTTTTCCGGCTCAACCCGGAGGGCTGCGGCCATTTTGCGATTTTTCCGCGTTGCTCGCTCGACCAGTGTGGAATGCACACAGGCGCTTCGCTCGCGCCTTGAAAAATCGCCAAATGACCTGCAGCAGACACGAAGATTATCACGTTACAGCCTACTCGAATGACTTCGAGAAGTCGGTGGGGGTCTTTTTCTTTTTGGTGGAGACTTTCTTTTTTGGTTTGGAGGTTGCGATGAGTCGATCGAGTGCTTTGGCGAACTTCGCGGCGTCGAGGGGCATCTCGACGGTCTCGCCGGTGAGCGAGGACAGGAGAATCGAGTTCGCGAGCTCGACGGAGTGGATGCCTTCGGCGGCGGGCGCGACGAGTTTTTCCCGGGAGAGAATGGCGTTGGTGAAATTTTTCAGGATGCCGAGGTGCTGTTCGCCGCGGTTGTCGGGAAGTGGAATGTCGACGTTCCAAAGCGGAGGCTGGGCGAATCCCGATTTGGACGTGCGGGTGAACCTGCCGGTCGGAATTTCGTTCCGGCGATAGGAGAGTTTGCCGTCTTCGAGGACGAGACGGCCTTGATCGCCGGTGATCTCGAGGCGATTCGTCCCGGGCGCCTCGCCGGTCGACGTGATGAAGACGGCGGTGTGACCGTCTGGATATTCGAAGTAGGCGGTGACGTCGTCTTCGACTTCGATTTTGTGATAGCGACCAAGTTGGCAGAATCCGCGGACTTTGGACGGCATGCCGAAGATCCACTGGTAAAGGTCGAGGTTGTGCGGGCATTGGTTGAGCAGGACGCCACCGCCTTCGCCGGCCCAGGTCGCGCGCCAACCGCCGGAGGCGTAGTAGCTTTCGCTGCGGAACCAGTCGGTGATGATCCAATTGACGCGATGGATTTTTCCGAGTTCGCCGTTGCGTACGCTTCCCGGACCTTTTGATAGGACGGGTCCGTGCGTTGATTGAACATGGCGGCGAAGATTTGCTTCTTCCCACCCTTGTGGGCGGCGATGAGGCGTTCGCAGTCGGCTTTGTGGACGGAGATTGGCTTCTCGACGAGCACGTGAAGACCCGCCTCGAGGGCGGCAATTCCGATCGAGGTATGGTCGTAGTGAGGCGTCGCGATGAGGACGGCGTCGACGGTGTTGGAGGCAATCAGTTCGTCGGAGGAAGTGAAGTGCGGGATGTCGGGATAATCCGCGGACGAGTCGGGATCGAGATCACAAATGGCGGCGAGTTCGCAGTTGGGAACTTTGCCGTCGAGGATGGTTTTGCTGTGGGTCCGGCCCATGTTGCCAAGGCCGATGATTCCGAGTCGGAGAGTCTTCATTTGATCGTGGATGTGGTTGGTTCAGTTGAGATGAGCGGTGTCGTGGCATTGGGGGGAGAAAACGGGAAGCCCGAGCCCGCGGGCGTCGGTGATGTTGCAGATCGGCGTGCAGCCGAAGCCATAGGCGATGCGAGAGCCGGTGATGGCTGATGCCAAATGGAGGCGCGTAGTGCGACCGTGCAGAGTCGTGCGTCGGATCAGGGGAAGCTCTTGGCCTCTGGAATCGATGACGGCGAACCCGCTCGGTTCGCCGGGCGAGGTGAGTGGGGGGACGGCGTGGCGGTAGGTGATATCGATGGCGAGGTGGCTCGGTCGGGCGGGGTCGGGAGCAAAGGGTTTGGAGATTGTGTCAAGAGTGGGCGGGGGCTGGCGGCGGCGCGGGTGGGTGGTCAGGCGGACGGCTTGGTCGGCAAATCGCTGGGCCAACGTCGCGTGGGCGTCGGCGGCGAGGTGGATCTCGTCTTCGAGCGGGAGGTCGATCGCGGAGATCGTAGCGAGGTCTGGAATGCATCCGGGCAGGAGGCGCTGCTGGTCTTGGATGGAATTCCAACTGCTGATCTCGTCGGGCTCGTCGGCGTCCGAAGCGACGCGCAAGCTGGACCATGATCCAGGGAAGTCGGGGCTGGGCCAGATGGCGGCGGAGCGCCGCGACGAGGCGTTCCATGCGAGCGGTGTAGGCGGGCGCGGCGTCGGGAGTTGCGTCGCTTTCGCCCTGATACCAGAGCACGCCGGCGACGGGTTGGGCGGTGGCTTGGACGCTTTGGAGCAATGATCCGTACATCGAAGTCTCGCCGTCAATGAGGGGTTCGGGAGTCCATTGGGTGAGGCTGGTGCCGGCGTGGGCGCAGCAAAGGAGACCTTGGGGGACGCCCGTTCGCTCGAGCATCTCGCGGGCGAAGAAGGGCCCCGGGCCGGTGCCGATGACCGCTTGGCGGCGGCGGGTCCGGCTTTCCGCGGCGGAACATTGAGTCCCGCCGTGGTGGCAGACGTCGGGCGATTCGGCGAGGAGGTGCATGGGCTCGACGGCCCGGGTCCATTCCCGCCGCATAGTGAACGCCCGAATCCGGGGATGGGGCGGGACCGCGCCTGCAAGTAAGCCCCATCCTTGCATGTTGCTTTGACCGGCGAGGAGCCAGACGTCACCGACGAAGAAGCCGCGGACGGTGACGGTAGACGAGCCGTTCTCGAGACGAAGGTCGTAGGGTCCGCCGGTGGAAATCGGGTCGAGCCGAATACTTGGATCAGCCGCCGGGCTCGCGAATGTCCAGGATTGCAAAACGGCGTCGCCGTTGAAAAGGGTTGCGATCAGCGAGCTAGTGGCGTCGATTCCGGTAAAATGAAGTTCGACCGAGGCTTCGCCCTGACTGTCGCGCTGCAGCACTTGGCCATTGGCTAGACCGGCGTGGAGACGAAGACTGAGGGACATTTCAGTCGCGCGGGATCTGAAGCCATTGGTCAGGGTTTTCCTGCCAGCCAGTGCGAAGCGTGAGGGTCTGTTTGTAGAGTTCGCCGTCGCGGTCGAGTATCCGCAAGTTCACCGCGGCGGTGCCGTCGGTAGCGGATCGGTCGAAGCTGATGCGGTAATCGGTCTCGCCGTCACCGCGTCGCGCGTCGGCTCGGAATCCAGCGGGAAGGCCGCCGGGAGAATCGACCTTCATCCCGTCGGGTTCGATGGCGAGGGTTACGACTTTCGCGGGATCATCCACAGCGATCTGGAGGGCGTCGGACTCGGCCATGTTGTCGTCGTCGATGGAATGGCGGTCGTCGCGAACGCGGACGACGAGGCCGATGGTGGTGTCGTCGATGGCAACCCACAGCTTGGCCGAAAGGTCGTCGTCGCCGCCGAACCAGCGGTCGGAATCGGGGAAAGCTTCGTGGAAATTCTCTAACCGAATCGGGTTGAACGCGACGGTGGGATCGGTGGAGCCCCACCGATCGAATGGCACGTCCCAAAAGGATTCCTGTAGCGCGATGAAGGCAGGAAGTATCTCCAAGGCGGTATCAGCTTTTGCAATGATCTGATCACCTTTTTTCAAAGTTGCCTCGATTTGCGCGGTGCCAGAAGCACCCGTGCTTTGCGCAGCAAGCAGCTCATCTGGCCCTCCCGTAAAAAGCTTCCATCCGTCCATGCCGGAAAGCACAAGGAATGCGATGCGGTTCCGTCCCGATCTCAATTTGATCTCGAAGGGGTGATCAGTGAGTGCGTAACCCGCGGTGTTACCACCTTCCATCGTGCTATAGACTTCGGATCCGTTTACAAAAACTCGCATCCACCAATCAGCGGAAGAACCCACGCGGACGGTCTGCTCTCGCGGACTATCGATCACGGCAGTGGCAACCGCGGCTTCCCTTTCGCCTCGCTCGCCGAAGAGCGGGGCAAAGTTGAGGACCTGATCCCGAAGGACCATCCGGCGACCCGCGATTGTTTGGTCGTTTGCCGACGGCAGAGTCGTCGGGGCATCGGCGGCTTTGGTGATCGCAGCGAGATCGACGCGCTCGGGATCGACACCCAGATAGACCTGCCATTGAACTGGCCACTCGATGCGCGCTTCCGGCGGGGCAACGGTGAGCGCGATGGCTTCCGTCGACTCGCTCGCCGCGGGGACGTTGACGGAGATCTCACTGCGATCCAACGAGACGCTATCCGTTCCGGAGGCGGTCAGGACGAGTGTGCCGGTGAGCGGGCTGGTGCCGGAATTCACAAGACGGGCTGTGAGGCGGTTGTCCGCTCCGGTGTTGACCTGAAGGCGGGAGGGGAGTTCGAGGACCGACGGCTTGGTTTGCAGCCCCGGAAGTTTGCCGGGGGACTGCCACTTCAAAAAGACCGGGTCGTTGCCGACGGTGACCGCCGCGGTGGTGGCGTCGATCATGGGAGCGGGCTGGGTATTCCCCATCATGTCGACGATCCGGGCATCGGCGGCGCCGGGTCCGAGGTCGACGTTCTGTGTCGTGATCGCTTCGTCTCCCGTCCAGAAGACGGCGGCTTTGCCGGGACCGTCCGTTTGTTGAAAGAAGAAGCCGGTGCTGCGTGGGTGGGTGAGTTCGACGGGGGCAACGAAGCGGTGGTGGCGCAGTGTAGCGACCATCGTGCGGTAGGCCAGGATGGACGGGCGGGGTTCGCTTACGTTTTGCGTCATCGTGTAGTGCTTCGCACCGTGATCCATGCGGAGGCGGAAGAAGAAGAACGCTGGCATGTCGACGGACTGGGCGTAGGTCATTTTTTCGATGACGGTGCGCGCTTGCTCCCATTCCTGAGATCGGTTGCTCGCGGCAACGCCAGATTCGGTGTCGATCAAGGGGCGTTTCACCTGACCAGCTTCCTGAACTGTCCGGAGCATTAGCTCGTAGCCATTGCGCTCCGCTTCGATGCCCGGGCCGTGGGCGTGGTAGGCCCAGACGTCGACCTTGTTGCCGTCGACGTTGCGGACGAATTCTTCGGAGCGGGCTTTGCCTTCCTCCATGTGAAACGAGAGGCCACCGGGCATAATGATGGCATCTGGGTTCCCGCTCTTGATCGCGTCGTAGTAGGCCTCGTAGGTCTCGATGTAGGCGTCGATGGGTCCGTCGTAGAAGAACTTGAGGTCGGGTTCGTTGCCGAGTTCGTAGTATGTGATCTTGTCTTTGAACCGGGCGGCCAGCTTTGCGAGTTGGTCGGCGATTTTTTCGGTCTGTGCCTGTCGCTGAGCGGCGTCGGCGTTCCATTCGGGAACGGCCATGAACATGGTCTGGAGGCCCCTTTCGTCGAGTTTGGCGAGGGCCGCGGCGATCTTGTCGAGCTGATGGGGGGAGGGACCGAGGCTGCGGACGATGTCGGCGCCCATGAAGTCGGCCCATTCGGCGTAAGCGGGTTCGCCGACGGCGGAACCATTGATGACGTCGAGGCCGTACAGGAATTCGCCTTTTGCAACGGGTCCGATGGGGGTGCGGTCCGAGATCGCGAAGGTCGTTTCGCGATCAACCAAGGGTTCCTCGCTGCCCTCGCGGGTGCCCTGAAAGACGAGGCGGTAAATGCCGTGGGCAAGACCCTTGCCCTCGACGGTCACCGGGACCTCGGCCAGGCTCGCGCCGTCCACTTTCATTGCTCCGGTGCGCTCCCAGATCTGCTCTCCATCGAATGACTCGAGGCGGACGGTATAGTCGAGTGTCGTCGGGAGTTGCGCGAGATTTTCGAAGCGATAGCGGAAGGTGGCGGATTCGTCCGGCGTGTAGGTGAAGATGTTTCGACCGGCGTCGATGCCTCGGAAACGAAACAGGCGGTTCCAATCGACGTCTCCGGTGCGAGGGAACAGCGCGCACCCAGAACGCACGGATGGCCGCGTCGTTGGCGTAGGTGTTGACTCGAAAATCATGGCCGTCGACCGGGAATTTTGCCGGGTCGCCGCCGTGGTCCCGCGCGCCGAGGAAGGCGTTGTCGATGGACTTGTCGAGGAGTCGCCATTTTTCGCTGCGGCCCCACTCGGTATCGACCTTTATTCCGCCATCGACCGTGTCGACGTTGAGTTCGACGCCGGTGTCGAACGGCTGGCGGAAGACGGTCGAAACGTCGATCACGGGAAAGTTGCCGTTCCGGAGCTCGGCGTCGGTGAGATTGACGAAAAGGGAGCGCGCCCAGCCCTGCTCGGCAGAGTCCTGACGCAAAATCAGGGCGCTCGTTTTGCCACCATCGACGCTGACGGTCTGGGTCTTGGAATTTTTCGATGTGAAGTCCAGGCCGCGGGCGATGGGTTCTTTCTCAAAGACGATAAAGCGGTCGTATTGACCGGCCAGGGCAAAGGGGATCCGGATGCTCTGGTCGCCCTCACCGGGCTGTTGAAACTTCAAGACCAGATCATAGGCTCCGAAAGGCCAGTCCGCCGCGGGCAGCGGGAAGTCGACGGTGGATTCGCCGCTGCGCAGCGGTAGGGAGCCTTCCCGCGTGTCCACGACTTTGCCGACCCAGTTGATCACCTCCGCCGTCCAAGACGCTTCGCCGGACTTGGTGGTGCTGACGTTGACGTGAATCGGAAGCTTTGCGTCGAAACCGACGGGAACCACGCGTTGTTCGGAGGTCGGCCAGTCGACGCGACTGAATTCGATTTTGGCGGCGGATGCCAGGGTGGATGACGCGAGGAAGAGGGCTGCGAAATGGACGAGTGGTTTCATAAAAATGCTGAAGGTCGGCTGTGTCACCGACTGTGACGGAGTTCTTAGTTATTCTTGGCACCCGGACGGGTCTGCCAGAGTCGAAGCCGTTCTTGAAATTCGGGTGGTAGCGTCAGGCTGTCCGAGCTTTTCGCGAATCGATATTCGTAAGTGGTCGTGACGCTCCCTTCTTCAATGACGCGAACCGGGAGCCGTGTTCGGGCGTCGATCCAGACACGGGTCAACGATTTCTCGATCTCATCGGGGTCTGCCGTGCTAATGGGGACAGCGGATTTGTTGGTTTCGTGATAATGGCACTTGGTGCCGCCGATCGACTCGGTCCGGACAAAAGTATCGGGTCCGAGCGCCGGGATGAAAAAATCGGGAACGACGGTTTCGCTGGGATAGGACAGCAAATAGCCAGCGGGCCAGTCGGATTTCTGCTCCATCACCAGTCCGCCCGCAGTCCAGGTCGTCGATTTGGAACCTTCGGAGGACGTCTGCTCTTTGTAAGTCAATCCGGTGGCTTTCTTGACGATGATCTCTTCGCTCGAGTCGCCGGAGAAGATCGAATCGAGGTCTTCCGAAGAATATTCGATCTTGATCGACCATTGGCTTGGTTCCGGAGCGGCTTGAATGAAGGGAGGAGCTGGTACTTCCTCTTCATCCGCGAAAGACGAAGTGGGGAAGATGCCCAAATGAGCAACGGCCAGAAGGGCAAGCGGAACGAGTTGGGCGATTCTATTCATATACTAATTCTGTCTGCAGGTCGACGACCTCACCCGTGAAGCGGTCGATCGCGACGTGAACCCAGTAGCGGCGTTCTCCCTGGAGGGCGAAATCGGTCAACGTGCCGCCCGGGCGAATCGCGCCGGTCTGGGCAATGATGTCGAACATCAGATTCCAGGTTCGGACGTTGGAGACATCCGCGAGAGCCCGAATGGGAGACTCGCGGTCGGCATTGATCCAGGGGAGTTCGTCCGTCATCTTCCCGATCACCCGGGTGACGAGATCCGCTTTGTTGAGGAGCGGTCCGCCCTGTGCGGCTGAGCGATTGTTCACCAACGCTGTTGCGATGGCATCGACGGTGCTGGGGGGGAGAGGCAGTTTGGTGATGGGGTTTTCGTGGACACCGGCGACTACCGCCTTGATCACGCTGGAAGGTGCGCTGTTGGGATTTATTTTTCCGGCAACGACCCGTGGCTCTGGGTTGACGCTAAACAGGTCCAAAAGTGCTGAATCGGCACTAACGTTGGAGAAAAAATCGAGGGTTTTCCAAGGAAGGTCGCGGCCGACGTAACCGAGTTCACCGACGCTCGCGAGGTTACGATTGAGAATCAACGGTCGCGCGGAGTCGTTCCCGCCCTCCATTGGGTTGACACTCTTGTCGAAGTTTGCGTCCCCCGGCCGATACACGCTATCCGCGTCTCGATAAGTCGGATCGTTTGCTGATCCGGCACCACGGTTGGTGGCAAAGTTGGAATAGCGAATCGCGAGCGGATTCCCGGGGAATGGGTCACTGGGACCATCGCCGCTGCCCGGTGTGAAA
Organism: uncultured Verrucomicrobiae bacterium; assembly: GCA_963832325.1. Classification (GTDB taxonomy): domain Bacteria; phylum Verrucomicrobiota; class Verrucomicrobiia; order Chthoniobacterales; family JAATET01; genus CAVVKW01. The sequence goes on from CAWHTR010000004.1 coordinate 170,834, forward strand.
GTCGCGCTACCGAGAAGTTTGCCCCAACTCGATTCTTGAGTGGAGCCGGAACCCAAAGTCGAGGGCTGGCGACTTTGGTCGGGAACTCTGTTAGGACTTTGACCTTCGAGGAGACCGAAGCGGGTTGTCCGAGGATCGATCGTCGTCATACCCTTATACCAGCTTGTCGGTCTTAAAGAATTGCCGGTGGCGTTGGTTGTCGAATTCGCCGCACGGAAGCCAACTCCGACCAAGTCTTGATAGGTGCGCCACCCCGTAGTGCTGGAATATTCCAAGGAGAAGGTGGGCAGGGGAGAGTTGGGGAACTCCGAGAGACTGCGATAGCACTCGATATTCTGTTTGTCCGACAGCTGACCGTCGGTGGTGAGATCCGGTCCCGGGATCGCGGCTAGTTCGCCGAGGGTGCTGCCGCGTAGCATCGCTGGTTCACGAAATTGGTTTCCGGATGCCGCGAAGGGGAGCGACTCGCCGACCGAATTGTAAAGGTAAGGGTTTCCGGTTTTGGGATTTGAGCCCTGCTGGCGTCGAATTGCAGCGACGCCGTCGTGGGCACGGACCCGGAAATCGGTAGGTCCATCGACCGACGGGCCGCCAGCGCGGTTTGGATTCCAGATCTCGACCGGAAAATAGGCCCGCTGGCTTGTTGTGGAATTGCCGTTGTTGTCGCGAAAGACAGCAGCGACGATCTCGCTGATGTAAGGCAGATCTTCGACTCCGTAGATCCGCTCCCTGATCTGAGCCGCGTTGGCGTAACTACTGATCGGCCTTGCCGGAGTTCCTGGGTCCGAGAACGGGAAGACAATTTCCAACGGGTAGTTGTTGGCATCGGCGAGATCGATGATGTTTGCGCCGATTTGGACCACGTGCCGCAGCCGACTTCCGTCGACGTATTGGGTGTCGGAGAGGGTTCTTTCGGTGGCGACTTGACCGAGAGACTGCTCGCTGATTCCGGCGCGCAGGAGCTCGAAGAAATTCGGTTGGCGGTCGAGATCGGCGACGTCTGTCGAGGGTGGCGATCTTACCCGTCGCGGTGCCCACTGCTCGTAGCGCCAGACGTAGTCCCAAGGGTTGGATCCAGTCGGACTCGGGGACCAGGCCGAAATGCTCGGCGATCTCGGAGAGATGGGCAGCGGGATCGTTGAACCAGTCCAGCCGAGTCAGTGGGAATCGCTCGATGCGGAACAGGGAACCGTCCGGCTTGCGAAGCGTGGCGATGGTCGGGTTAATGGAGGTAGGTGTGGTCGGACCGAGCCATGAGCTCTCGTTGACCGCACGGGAAAACGTCGTGAAATACGGCAGGGCATCGTTGGGCAGTCCAACGGATTTGGCGTAATCGAGGAAATCCTGACGTCCGACGAATCGATTGCCGGACGTGGTCCCATTGTTAACCGGCGGAGTGAGGTAGCCCTTTACCGGCCCACTCGAGCACGAGGTCGAGAATTTCGGCACGGTTAGGCCTTGTAACGCCATCCCGAGAAAGTATCCGATTGCGACGCTGTCATTGACCCGAGGCTTTCCAGCTTCGCAAGGATCAGGTTCCCTTTGGCGCCGACTTCCTCATCCGATGGTGCTGGTGCGCCCGACGCGGGAAAGCCAGCGACATTTGCGTCGAGAAGTCCGCTGGTGTCGTAGACGACGTAGGCGACGCGACCGACTACGTCCGGCGCACTGGGTTCTCGTTCGGGCCCTGCTCGGTCCAGTAGATCCAATTTGGCGGGGTGAATGAGGCGATTTCGGACGGCTCCATGAGGAGCGGTTTGTTCCACCGCTCCTTGGAGATTCCGCGGGCGGAAGGTGTCACGGCTTCCGTTCCGACGGACGAAGACAACTGTGGACTCGGGATTGAAGAGAAGTCGTAGTAGCCGGGAACTGAAGCTCGCGGCACTCCGCCGGAGAAGAGCGGGAAACGTGGTTGCTTCGGCGGCGGTGGTGAATTTTGCCGGGAGCGCACCCGTCGCGTTGATCTTCGAGTTGCTTCTCCGGCGGTAAATTTCGGAACGAAGACGGGTTCGGGGGAGTTGGGTTGGTCGATGGTCGAGCCCGCCGCGATTTCGTTTAAAAACTCCTGAACCAGCACGTCCGCAGCGCCGCTGGCCAGCTCATCGGCCGAAATCCGTTTGCCGTAACCATCGCTGACCATCAGATCGAAGCGAGTCATCGAGAAATACGAGATGATGAGAAACGTAACGAGCGCGATGACTGCCAGGACGGCAATCAGCGCAATCCCGCTCTGGCGCGAAGCCAATCCAGCGTCAGAGACTCGTATTAAGGGGGTAGGATCGTTCATAGATTTCGATTCCGGACCGAACAGCGCGAGGCAGGGTCGCCATGTAGGAAGCGTCGTTGCGCAGGCCCATCCAATATTCACGAAAGCGTTGCGTCGGTGACGGGTTGGAGGCGAAGTGGCTAACGAAAGAATTTGTTTTTCCGGCGTCCTCGAGCTGAGTGAGAGCCGTCTCGTCGACGACGAGGAGGGTTACGACCACGAGCTGGCAGGACGTTGGCGCCGTCGAGTCCTCGAAATTGTAGACGAAGTCGTTGCGCAGCGTGCCGTCGTTTTGAACGAACTGGCAGCGGAACAGCAGGATGCCGGGGCCGAGTTGATCGTCCTGCGTGGTGCCCGAGAATTGAGTGAATTCGAGCTGGTTCTGAAAGTAGGGAAGGGGGTCGTCGTAACCAATCGGCACGCTTTCACGCCAGAGCCCGAGCTCGGTTGGGTCACTGGCCTGCGAGGGATCGACGACGTGATACTCGACGAGTGAGAGGGGGCGGTCACCTCCGCCGGACGTCTGGGTGATGACTCGCAGCTGGGAGTTGCCTCCCGCCGTCGGCGTCGGGAAGGTGGTAAGGTCGGGGACGATGAGCGCCCGGGCGAGGTCGCCACCGATCACGTCGAGCGAGACCCGGGCCTTGCTGAAATTGTTCACCCGGGCGAACGCCGACTGCCAGCGCGCGGACACGTCGCCCGTGATCGCGGCAAGGCTGACGAGAATGATGGAGAGAATGGCGAGCGATACGACGAGTTCGATGAGCGTGAAGCCGCGACGATTCGAGCGATGAGTCGAGTCCGCCGTCATGGTTCGATGCGCACGGCGGTCGCCACGCGGTAGTTCGGTCGGGCGGTTGCACTGGCGGTAGCAGCCGGCCAGAAGAACCGGAGGGTCAAATAGGCCAGCTTCGAGTCGCTGCTGAGTGTGCTCATGATCCGACAGGCCATCGTGGCGTCGGCGACGCTGGTGACGACGCCTTCGCCGTCCGCGAAGTAGAGCGTCTTCCCGGCGGTCCCGAGTGAGGGATCGTCGAGAGGTGGAATTAAAAACTTGGGGTTGGGATCGACGGGTTCGTTGCGACGCTCGGAGATCAATCGAGTAGCGAGATTCGCCGCCCGAATTTGCGCCGACGAGTCCCGTTCGGTTTCAATGCCGATCACGAAGATTCCAAGCAGGGAGACGAGGACGAACGAGATGAGACCCAGGGCCAGCACGACTTCGATCAGGCTGAACGCCCGAGCCGTTCTCCGCCGCGGGGTCATCAGGGCTGGGGTCGGAAGACTTGGACCTGCCCGGTGAGACCCGACAGTTGAAAAGCGGCTGGGTTCGGGAGAACGACATCATCTCTTTGCTCCTGAAATCCGAATTCCATCACCGAAGCAAAGGCGCCTCCGTTGCGAATTTGACCGGTCGGCAGAAAGGTGATCAGGCGGTCGAAGGTGTAGGTTTCGCCTCCCTGTTGATAGCGGATGGTCTTGTCCGAAGAAATCGACTCCGCACTGTTGGTAGGTCGGTCGGGGATGCTTGGTGTGTAGGTATTCCCGGCGTCACGAAAGCCGACGCCGTCGAGTCGAGCGATCGGGCGGGCCAGAGCGAGATCGGGATCGGTGCCGATGGTCGCGGTCGTTTTGCTGTTCATCGCGTCGAGGCCGGTGCGACTTTCCACCATGAGCATCCGGACGCCTTGACCGCTGGTGTCGATGCCCACGTAAACGTAGGTGTTCTTTGCCGCCGCGTGGGCGCGGGCCAGGTCGAGGTAACTCGAGGTGTCGACGATAGCGCGGCGGATGTTTTGGCCGCGACCGACGCCGGTGAGGGTGGTGATCGAGAGGCTGGCCAGCAGGGAGATGACGGCCATCACAGCGAGCAACTCGATCAGCGTGACCGCGCGGCGCGACTCGTGCAAGGGGCGACGAGCCGGTGACGCCTGCGTTCTACAAGTGGGGGGCATGGCGAAAAGGTATCACTAGTATCAGGCCGCGCAACAGATTTTCTCGACTTTCCTGGCGAAAATGCGGCCCGCGTCAGACGCTGAGTTCCTGGGAGACGGTGATGATGCGGGGGGGGGTGTCGCCGAGGTGGAAGGCTCGGGAAATGACGAGGTCGGCGAGCGCCTGGGCGACGGCGGGCAGGCGGGTGCCGACCGAAATGGGGCGGGCGTCGGCGGCGAGGAGGGGGGCGTGGAGCTCGAGCCAGTCGGCGGGGTATTTCTCCGACCAATCCATCTCGCTCCAGTCGGCGTCGTAGCCGGTGACCTCGATCTGCCCGTGGAGCCGAGTTCGTGGAGGGCGATGCGGACGTCGGCGGCAATGGGATCATTGATCGCCATGATGGCGGTGATCTTTTCGGCTTTGATCTTGGGGGCGAGAAGTTCGCGGTAGTAGTCGATTCGTTCGCGAGCCGGGGTTGCTTCGCCGGCCTTTCCGGTGATGGACCAGCGGTTGGCGGTGTTCGCGCGAATGCCAAATTCCAGAAGGGCTTCCCGAAACCCCTGCGATTTCTGCTCTTCGAAGAGCATGGCGGGATTGGAGACCATGCGCAGGATGCGGGAGTGGCCGGCGCGAAGGAGGTGGCGGGTGAGGGCGGACTGGCCTTGGGCAAAATCGGAGCGGACCTGGTCGCACTCGGGCAGATCCACCCCGGTGGCGAGGTAGACGACGCGGAGGCCCCGGCGGGCGCAGGCGCGGATGTCTTCCATGACGGAATCTTCGATGAATTCCGGGCTCGCGAAGACGGCGACGCTGGCGCGCATGATTTCGGCTTCGGCGATGCGCTCGCGGAGAAGACCCTGTTGAATGGACGGATTTGAGTGGTTGAATTGAACCGGGCTGATCGTGAGACGAAGTCCCGGGTGGTGGCTCAAGGCCCAGAGCAACCATTTTTCGATGGCGGGGAGGAGATGCTGATCCTTCGACGGGGGCTGCTGGAGGTCCGGTTGGGTGATCGTCGTGATGAGGTCGATGTTGGGCCGACTGCGGACGAAGGCGTGGGTGGAACCGCGGGCGAGGACGCGCACGCCGGAGCCGTGAATTTTTGCGACGATGCCTTCCTCGGCGAGTTGATCGAGCGCGCCGTGGACGGGGGAAATACTCGTCTGGAACGTGCGCGCGAGGTCGCGGGTCGAGGGGAGAAAATCGCCGACCTGCCATTCTTCGCGGGAAATTTTCGCGGAGAGATATTGGTACAGTTGCTGCTGGAGACTTCCGCCCGGGGAGGACTGGAGGCGCCTGAGAGCGGATGAGGGTTCCTTCACGTTCGGTGGGACCCTAGGGTAATTCGTGGTTTCAGGGAAGAGTGATACCGACGTCCCGAAGGAATCAGACTTTGGGCGAACCGAGTGGAATCGGCTTCCACAGGCTGTCGGACTTTGAAGCAGGTGAAAAGTCGTTGAAAGCAGAAGAGGGGCGAGGGAGAAAAGGGGATGGGAAGACGAATGGTGACGGTGGATCGAAAAACGCCGATGTTGATGCCGCCGACGATCCAGGATTGGGTGGCCGAAGACGACGTGGCGAGGTTGGTGGTCGAGGCCGTGGAGGCCATTGAAGAGGCTCCTGTCACTTCAATTGGAAGGGCAGCGGGAGCGCGCAGTATCCACCGCACATGATGCTGGCGCTGCTGGTTTATTGTTACAGCAGCGGGATTTTCAGCTCGCGGCGGATCGAAGCGGCGACCCACGCCAACGTGTCGGTGCGCTTCATCACGGGCGACACGCACCCCGATCACGACACGATCGCGAGTTTTCGGCGGGAGAACGCGGTTCTTTTCAAGGCGTGCTTCGTGCGGGTGTTGGAACTGGCCAGGGAGATGAAATTGGCACGTTTTGGCGAGGTGGCCATCGACGGTAGCGTGATCGAAGCCAGCGCGTCCAAGCGCAAGGTGCACAAAGCCGAAGCGCTCCAGAGCGAGCTGGCCGAACTCGAAGCCCAGGTCGAAGAACTCACCGTCCGAGCCGAGCAAGTCGACAACCAGGAATCGAGTCCCGACGGCAAGGTTCTGCCGCAGCGCCTGATCGACGCCAAGGTTCGGCAGAACGAGGTCCAGAAGGCCTTGGCCACGCTCACGCGCAAGAAAGCCGCGGCCGCCGCCCAGCGCGAAATCGAGCGGGCGGAGTTCGATTCCAGCGGCCCCGGACAGCCCCCGCGCCGAATCAAAGAGCAAGTGCAACCCGGCGACACGATCAACACGACCGATCCCGACGCCCGGTTGCTTCCGCAGAAAAAAGGCGGCTTTGCGCCCAGCTACAACGTCCAGATTGCCGTGGCGGCGGATTGCCGAGTCCCGCTGATTTTAGCCACCGGAGTGTGCGAGGAATCTGGTGACCGGCGCCAGGTTGGCCCCATGGTCGAGAAGTCCTCCAAGCCGCGCCCGAAGCCCAGAGGGCCATCGTGGATACCGGTTACGATAACTCCGCGCAAATCTACGCCCTCGAACAGAAGCACGGCATCAACGTCTTTTGTCCCCCCGAAGAGCGGCAAAGCAAATCCGCGCCGCCGCGCGTGAGCACCAAGCGGCAAGCCACCGTCGACTACCGGCAGGCCATGCGAGCCAACCTTCAAGGCGAATTTGGGAGCAAGAGCCAACGGCTGCGAGCCACGACCGTGGAGCCGGTGTTCTCCTGGATCAAAAACACCCTCGGCTTCACCCGCTTTCACCTCCGTGGTCTGCAAAAAACCACCCTCGAATGGGACCTCGTGTGCCTGGGCTTCGACTTCCGCCTCCTGGCCCGCCACCGAACTTCCCAACCCGCCTGAAAACGGCCTCCAAAACCTCGCTTCGACCACCGAACCAATCATCCCACGCACCCCAACCCCCAACCAGCGCAAGCGACGCTGCCAAATGGCCGAAAAACTTCACTTGAAGCAAATTGGAACTCTGGTAAGGCGCAAAATTACCTTAACGGTCTCAGTCGCATGTCCGACAGCCTGTTCCAGCCGATTTTGGCTTGGTGATCGGCTGGAAGCCGATGCCACGGACCTCGGAATTCGTCTAATTTCTTGGGGACGTTGGTATGAAGCGGGTGCCGCAAGGGCGTTGCGTGGTGAAGGGACGACACCCTCTCGATCCGAACGCGAGGACGAGACGTCCTCCCACCCCTTGTTTCGGCTTATGCGGATACCGTCGGATATTATGCGAACGCTTAGAATTCGGCGGTTTGC
>CAWHTR010000005.1:0-327672 GCA_963832325.1 uncultured Verrucomicrobiae bacterium
CCCAGGAAGCGAATCCCTGTAAAGGGAAAGTGGATAGTTGGAATGAGCGACTTGCGTCGGACTATGCAGCTCACCCGGAGGGTGAAAACGCCACTTTCCGCAAACTGTTCATCTTCAGGCATTCAACTCTCAACTCTCAACTTCCCGTCTAGGGAAACGGCTCGGCAGCTTCCAGCGAGAAATCTAAACGACCGCGTTTGGTCTGCCCGATTCGCGGCTGAAAACAAGACGGCCCGATCCGCTAAGGGATCGGGCCGCTCATTGATGAGTCGTTCGAAACTAATGCCGGATCAAGCGCAGCGGCGAAAACGATAGACGAAGAACGCCAAGCCCCCGAGAGCAAGCAGGGCGTAGGTGGAGGGCTCGGGAATGGCGGAGACGGTGCCTTGCAATGAAACGTTGTCCAGGAAACCCGTGCCCGAGCGATTATTGGAATCATCCGCGAAGACGATTCGGAAGGTTGCGGACGTCACGCCCGTGAAGTCGGTTCCAAAACCAGCGAGGTCGACCGTCAGGAAAGTACCATTATCCAACGTGGTGGTCTGACTTAAGCTCTCAAAGCCTCGTTGCGTGAAATTGATTTCTTTGCTCGTTTGCACGAACAGCCGGGAATTCCGGGGGGGAGTGCCGGCGAAGCGGGACGAAGCGTAAGAAAAAGTTTCCAAATCGATGAAAAATCCAGAATCGGCGGTAATCGTAAATTCCACGTAATTCCCAAGAGTGTTGGCTGCGGGACCGCCGTTCGCCCACCCTGTACCTGGATTGCCATCGTAGGTTCTCGCGATTTTCAAAGCCTGAGTGGCCCCTCCAGTGAACACCCCGGAAGTTGCCGGGCCTTCGGTCGAACTGAAGCCGGACTCGCCGTAACTCAACGTGTTCCCCGCGGACCCGGAAATGAAATCCGTGCTGGTGGTGTTCAGCCCTTGGAAACTTAGATCCGGCGCCAGAGTTTCGGCATTGAAGTTGTACGCGGTGATGACCGCGCCCTGAGCGGACGAGAGGGCCAATAGTCCGGTGGCGGCAACCGCTAGGCCTGCGAAGTAAGAATTTTTTGTCATGGAATGGGGTCGTTGGGTGGGATGTTGGCGAAGACGAAGACCTCGGGCTACACAATACGTTACTGCGTTCTAACTCTACGTCAAACGGATTCGTCAGCTCCGCTACCTGTTGCCTCAAAAGTTCTGACACCGAGGTGTGGCAAGTGTTGAGGAAGAAAAGGGGACGTTGACTCAAAAAGAATGACACCGGCAACGAAGAGAGATGCCGATGAGTCGAAGGATGAGAGAAGAGGAGTTGCCGCGGATGCGGCAACGCTACGTGATGCGCAACCGGGAGGGGCGGAGTCGGATGATCGACGAGGTGTGCGAGCAGTGGGGATACAGCCGCAAGCACGCGATCAAACTGCTGGGAGCCAAGGCCGGATGGGGAGGAGATCTCGTCCGGCCAAAGGGGCGTCCCGTCGACTACGGAGACGAAGTCGCCGATGTCCTCTGGCAGATCTGGAAGGTCTCTGAACAACCGTGCGGCAAGCGACTGGCGGCCGTGCGAAAACTTTGGCTGCCGCACTACGAGGCGAGATCGGGGAAGCTGAGCCGGGAGTTGAAGAAAAAGGTCCTGGCCATCAGTGCCGCCCAGATTGACCGTCTTCTGGCCGCGCGGAAGGTTCGAGTCGGGGCACGAGGTCGGAGCGGGACCAAGCCCGGAGGACTGCTCAAAAACCAGATCCCGATCCGTACGGACAACTGGGACATTGATCGTCCCGGCTACTTGGAAGCCGACACGGTGGCCCATTGCGGCGGGTCGCTTGAAGGAAACTTCGTGTGGAGCGTGACCTACACCGACATCCACACCGGCTGGACGGCCAACCGGGCCGTCTGGAACAAAGGAGCCGCCGGGATAGTGGCCGCCACCCGGGAGATCGAAGCGGAGTTACCTTTCGAGGTACTCGGCTTCGACTGTGACAACGGAAACGAGTTCTTGAACTGGCATCTGGTGCGTTACTTCCAGGAACGCAGCCGCCCGGTGGGATTGACCCGATCTCGCCCCTACCACAAGGACGACAACGGACACGTGGAGGAGAAAAATTGGACGCGTGTGCGCCAGCTCTTCGGCTACGACCGCTTTGGTGATCCCGACCTGCTCGAGGCCATGAATACGATTTACCGGGAGGTGTGGGAACCGCTCCACAACTTCTTCCTGCCCTCAATGAAGTTGATCTCCAAGGAACGTCACGGGGCCAAGATCAAACGCCGACACGACCAGCCTCGCACGCCCTGCGACCGATTGCTGGAAAGCGAGCACATCAGCGGCAAAACCAAGGCCCGGCTTCGCAAAGCAAGAGCGGCGCTCAATCCCTTCGAACTCCACGAGCGACTCGAAACCCTGCTCGCGCGCGTGCTGCATCTGGCGCTGCGTTCCAGTCGCCCTACGGGCTCCTTGCACTCCGCGCCAGATGCAGCACAATTCACAACAACCACGGTGTCATGACTTTTGAGTCAACGACCCCCTACTTCCCGACCCTCCCGGGTGTCATTTACTTTTGAGGCAACAAGCGCTAGTCTAATACTTAGCCGCAAAACAGGAAACCTCATGAGTGGTGACTCGGCGTCGACGGCAAACGGGGCCGGCTGGGAGTCATACCAGCATGCGGCATAATCCGGTGTTTAACGGCCAGGGAAACGGCCGGGCCATCGATGCCTGCGGCGACGCGTCTATGACCGTCGCTGACCTCACGAAAGTGGGATCCGTCATTGTCGAGCAGCGACCGGCGGTCACAGACACGCCGCTACGACTGAAAGCAAGCCCGCGTGAAAGCCTACGGGACTCAGCCGATTGGCACTGTCTTGAGCGGATTCTCGACTGTCATGCGACTGAATTGGCTCGCGCGGAGGCGCGGAGATGAAGTAACCAGAATGCTCCGCGCCTCCGCAGGAGAACCTGTCTTCCCTTAGCGTGAGAGAACCGAGTGAAAACAAGTCGACATGCCGAAGCGAGGCTTGGAACAGTGGCATTCGAGGCTCACCCGTTGCGTTCTACCAAGGAAACTCGGGGGCCGGCAGCGAATCAAGCCCCGGGCTGGCGGCGCTCGGGGAGAAGAAGCGGGCGCGGAGGGGACTCGGTGCCCGACCCGTTCTCGGTCGGGCTGGCAGTCACTGCCCGCCCACTTCCCCGACGGCAAACGTCGCAAACGCTTGGGGTCGGGTTCTGGTCACAGGTCAGCGCTCCAGCGCTTTACTGAGGATCTCGGCGACTTGCCGGGTGCTGAAACGAAATCGGCCCGATCCGGTGAAGGATCGGGCCGCTCGACGATGAGTCGATTGAAGCCGGATCAAGCGCAGCGGCGAAAACGATAGATGAAGAACGCCACGGCCCCGAGAGCGAGCAGGGCGTAGGAGGGTTCCGGAACGGCAACGACACTCCCGTCGATCTCGAAGTCATCAAAGTTGCCAACTCCCCGTGTCCCCGTGCTGTCTTCATAAAACACGATTCGAAGATCGACTCGGCCGACGCTGTCGAAGCCCAGCCCGGCAAATGACCGGTTCACGACTCCAAAGGCCGACTTGCTGTCGAGGAAAGCCGAAACCCCAATCTCCGAGAACGTCAGGCCCGCGTCGGAGCTGGCGAAGACTTAGGTTCTCCTCGGCGAGCTGTTAGTCCGCCTTCCGCCGAAGGTGATGTTGTCCAGGTCCAGCAGGTTTGCACCCGTCGCTTCGAGGGTGAACTTGAGATACCGTCCCTCCGCGAGCGCATCAGCCGCAGTGCTTTCATACAGCGTATTCGAGACCGTCACCGAGGTATTTCCAACGCTGAGATTATTGATCGCAGGCGAACTGAGATCCGTGGCCGTCATCCCGGAAGCGACGTTCGTTGCGACCAAGGTGTTCGTGTTGAAAGTATACTCGGTAATCACCGCGGCGTTGAGCGCGGGACCAGTGGCTAGTAACACACCAGCGGCAAGACTGGCCAGATAGGGGGACGGGAGTTTCATGGGAGGTTTCGGTTGGAGGTATTTTGGGGTCACCGAGCGGCAACTTTAAGAAAAACTTACACCGCTCTAACCCGAGTTCCGCAGTTGGGTAAGGTTAAGAAAAAAGTTTACAGAGTGACGAGCTGAGGGGCGGCGGCGATTTACAGAGTAGGGTCGAGGCGAAGGCCGATGTAGTGGAGAAGAGGCCATTGCGGGGCGGTCAGGGTGCGGAGAAGCTATGGCATGTTTCTGCGCAAGAACCGTAAGCGATCCGGCGGGGAGTATTACGAGTATTGGACGTTGTGCGAGACGGTTCGAACGGAGCGGGGACCGCGCCAGCGGGTGGTCGCCAGCTTGGGGAAGCTGAGCGAAGAGGATCTGTCGGCGGGCTGGGAAGACATCGAAGCGTTGCTGGAAGGGAGATCGCCGAGTCCGCGACAGGGTCGGTTGGGAGAGAAGTCTCAAAACCGAAATGGAAAGCGGGGCGAAGCTCGACCGCGATGGGAGTTGGCGGATTTGAGCCAGTTGAGCGTGGAGCGGGTCCGGGAGTTTGGGCGGGTGTATCTGGCGTTGGCGCTGTGGCGGCGCCTGGGTCTGCACGAGCTATTGGGCGAGCTTATGGAGGGCGGGCGTGAAAGCATCCCGTGGTCGGAAGTCGCCGCAGTGCTCACGGCGGGGAAGTTCTGCGGAGTGGCCTCGGAGCTGAGTTTGGCCCAGGAGTGGTATGGCCGCACGGCCATGGAGGATCTTACCGGGATCGACGCGCAACTCATCAACGACGACCGCCTTTACCGGGGCCTGGACGCCCTCGGCGCGCACAAGGATCGGCTTTGCGAGCACCTGATGGAACGCTACCGGGATTGGTTCGGCGTGCGGTTCGAGTTTTTGCTCTACGACGTGACGAGCACGTATTTTGAAGGCGCGGTCCCGGGCAACGAGCAAGCCGCCCGCGGTTACAGTCGGGATAATCGCAGCGACTGCAAGCAGGTCTGCATCGGTCTGGTCTGCACGCCCGAAGGTCTGCCGCTGAATTTCGAAATCTTCCGCGGCAACCGCACCGACGTGACCACGGTCGAGGAGATCGTGAGCAAAATGGAAGACCGTTTCGGCCAGGCCGATCGCATCTGGGTCATGGACCGCGGCATGGTCAGCGAGAAGAACATCGACTTCCTGCGAGCCCGCAAAGCGCACTACATCGTCGGCACACCGAAAGCCTCGCTGCGGCACTTTCAAGTCGAACTCGCCGAGCAGGAGAACTGGGTCGACGTCCAGGACGGGCTCCAGGCCCGCCTGGTCGAGCACCCCGACGGCCAGGGCGACGAGCGTTACGTCCTCTGCCGCTCTCAGGCCCGATCGGCCAAAGAACGTGCCATGCTCGAGCGCCAGATGGACGCGCTCACCCGCGAACTTTGCAAGATCGATACCGCCTTGGGCAAACGCGCCGTCGCGCCCAGCGATCAGGAAAAGCTCGGTCGCCGCATCGGCCGCTGGCTCGGACGCTACCCCGCCGCCGCCCGGCTCGTGGATGTCCTCGTCGAAAAAGACAAGACGGGCCACGCCATCAGCCTGCGCCTGAGTTGCCCGGTCGAGTCAGGCACCCACGCCGATCTGGCCCGCGGAGCCTACCTGCTACGAACCAATTGCACTGAAACCGACCCAGCCAAGCTCTGGCGCTGGTATATCCAATTGACCCAAGCCGAAGCCGCCTTCCGCACCGTCAAAAGCGACATCGGACTGCGACCCATTTACCACCACAAAACCGAGCGAGTTCAAGCCCACCTGCTCGTCTGCTTCCTGAGTCTGGCCCTCTGGCGTTCGCTGGAAATGTGGATGCTCGGCAAAGGACTCGGCAGTAGCGCCCGCGTGCTCATCAACGCCGTGGCCACTATCCGCTCCATGGACGTCATCGTCCCCGTGCGCCGCGGCGATCAGACCCTCCCGCTGCGCGTGCGAACCGTCTCCAAACCCGATCCCGACGTCGCCATGCTCCTGGCCCACCTCGGTCTCCAACTCCCCAAACGTTCCAAAATTATCGAAAATGTAGTGGAGAAAATCCCTTGAAAATCCCCACCGATCCCCATCCCTACAGCATTCGCTTCCTCCAACTGCGGAACTCGGGCTAATTCAGGGTCAATAATTTTTAGAACAAGTAAAAGGCCCGGCGAGGAGGCACGTCTTGGGCACGCGGCGCCCGGGGAGGAGAAAGCTCGCACCTTTGGTGCGTAACGCCGACTTTGGAGCGGCGAGACACTCCGCAATCTCGTTGCGTCCGACGGGGCGGGTTCAAGGAACGAGCGCGCCCGTCGTCACGAGATCGTCGATGCGGGCCAAGCCGCGCCGGGCGTTGTCCTCGAAAAAGGTGATCCGGATGGTGATTTTGCTGCCAACCCGAAAGTCCGGATCGAAGGTCCGCTTGACCATCGAGTTCTTGCTGAAGGTCGAGACGTTGACCGAAGAGAACGGCTTCCCCACGGCGCGAAAGGGTCCATCGTCGATGCTCACGAAGACGACGCCTTGGCGGGGAGAGCTTTCGGTCCGGGATTGATAAAAAACGATTTCTTCGATTACAACCCGCATCCCCTCCTCGGCCTCAAGGGTGAATTCCAGCCAGGCTCCTTCGTTCAACGCCTGTTCCGCGGTGGCGGCATACTTGGGAGCGGAAAGGGTCAACGCGAGGTTGCTGTCCACGCCGTAAGCCGCCATGGAGGCTCCGACCAAGGGCTTCCAGAAATCCAGGGTGGCGTCGGCGGACGCGGTGAGTTCAGACACCGTGATGCCGGGAGGAGGCAGGAAGGAGGACACTTCTTCGTCGTCGAAGCTGAAGTGGGCGAGGACGGATGGCTCGCCCGCTTGAATAAATCCGCAAGCGACGAAGGCGAACAAAAGGATCGTGTTTTTCATGGTCGAAGGTGGGTGGTCACGACGAGTTATTTCAGAAACGCTGAGCCCGTTGAAGGCTCGAGTCGAACCGCGCGGAGTTCAGGGCCGATAGACCGTGCCGCGACCGGTGACGGGATCGACTTGGACGGTGGCAAAATTCTTTGCCGGGCGGCTTCCCGTTGGCGTCGAGGTGATCGGGACCACGGTGACCGTCCAAGCGTTCTCACCCGATCCCGGTCCACCGACCGGGAGTTCCGTGGAACCGTCGGGACGAAACCGCACGGATTTGAAAGACCGACCGTCCGTGGCACCGCCAGAACCCGCGCCACCGGCGCCGTTCGCGCCGGCGAGCAGGGAGGAGAATTTCGGGTCTCCGCTGATCGCGACGCCATTCGGCAGTCGTTGAATTTTGCCAAGAGGCTCGCCGTCCTCCATGCGATACATCTGCACCGCTTGCCACTGGTTGCCGTCGCCGACGGCCTCCGGAAGGTTCCAGAAGCGGAGTTCAACGCGTGAATTCTCCGCCATGGCGGTCTGCCTAGCGAGGTCGAGCTGCCCCGCGACGATGTCGCCGGCGGACGTAACGCTGCCCGCGCCGCCGATGGTGGTAAACGCGGGAACGACCAATGCCGTCAGCATCACGATTAGAGCGATGACCACGAGCAGCTCGATGAGGCTAAAGGCTTTCCCGTTATCGCGCTTGAATCGTCGATGACTCCTCGTTGCTGGCGGGGTGTGGTTGGGGCAATCGGTCATGCGAAGGTGGCGGCGGGCGAGGGTCAGTCCGCACTGAATTTTGCCTGGCGAATCAGAACGTTGGTCGTGAAGACGCGGTAAGTCAGGTTTTCGTCCTCTAAAAAATTGGTGAGTTGTTCGAGATCGGCAGTCAGTTGGGTCGGAGGCGGATCGGCGGGATCGGGTGACGCGGTGAAGAGGCGCCCGGCTGGAGCAGCGGAGCGCTGCCGCCGTATTTTTCCTCGAGCCGGGCGGCGGACGGTTCGTCAAGGGCCACGAGGGTGACCTGGACGTACGGCGGGAGTTGATTGCGGCTGACTTGATTCGCGCCGGAGAGGTAGGCTTTGGTGTCGAAGGTGTAGTCCGTGGTGAGTGGCGTTCCCGGGTCGTTTTCAGCCCGGCGAGGCCAGACGATCGCCATCACGATATTCTCCGCCACGGGACGGGCCGGCGACGTCGCGTTGGCTAGCGGGTTCCTGAACCAGTCGAAACGATTGGTTTCCGTGAAAGAGTTCGCGTAGATGCCCAGTCTCTCGCTGCTTTGAAGCATCTGCATGAGCCGGTATCGATTCTTCGGCGGAATGATCCCACTCAGGAAGCTGGGCCGCCAAGCGTCGTCGCTGCCGTATTCGACGTAGTAGCCCACGGCGTTAAGAAGATTTGCCAGGTCGGCGTCGCCCGCGGCCGGGGTCGAGGAAAAGCCCAGCGGCGCTTGGAAGAAGGTGCCGTGCCCGGGGTGAATCTTTCCGGCGGACGCGGGAACGAGATTGCTAGCCTGGCCAGTCACCAAGTGGAGTTCGGACTGGCGCAGATATTGATCGGGCGTAAAGACTCCACCGGTTTCTTCGACCTCTTTCGGGGTTTTGTTGTTGCCGTCGACGTAGTCGAAATAAGTGTTCAGGGACGCCTGGCTCAGACGGCGCGTGAGCGACTCGAAGCCAGCGCGACTCTCCCGAAAGGCTGCGATTTTCCCCGTGGTCTGCTGCCAGACGCCGCGGGTGTGGTTGACGATGGTCGCGGTGACCAACATCAGGATCGCCAGTAGCGCCATCGAAACGAGCAACTCGACGAGGGTGAACGCTCGCGAAGCACGAGAAATCACAATCGGCGTTTCGATCTGAGGATCGATGGAGTGGCTCATAGGGCCGTGTCCGCCACCACGAAGGCTTCTTGGAGCAAAGGCTTTTGGTCTCCTGCCAACCGGGTCACGTCGCGATTTTTCGCGACTTTAACGAGCATCGTCGACGTTCGCGTGCCGGAAAAGGCGGCTCCCGGTCCGGCTCCGGATTGGGCGAGAGTAGCCGAGTAAACGTATCCCGCGGGTCCGCCGATGCTATCCGCAGTGGCGGACGCGATCTCCTCGCCGTCGCCGTCGAACCAGAAGACGGAACCAACCAAGCTGCCAAGCTGATCGAACGGCGTCTGCTGCGTCTCCGCAAAGAGCCGCTGGGCGATCTGGGCACCGCGGGTCCGGTCGATCGAATCGCGCGCCGTGTCCAACGCGACGGGAAGCATTCCAAAGATCGCGACAAACGCGAAAGAGATGATGCCCAAGGCGAGGGTGACCTCGACGAGACTGAAGGCCCTTTGCGCCCTGAAACGACCCGGGGCAGAATTAGAGCAAGGAGGGCGGGATTTGTTGAGGGGATTCATAGTTTTAGGGGACAGATTTTGGCGGCACTTCGGGCGGTCAACTGAGTTCGTCGCACCGTTCATTGCGCCAGTTGCTTGGTGTGCAGCACGCGGACCTTGTAAGGACCGAGCACCGCGTCGGGATCGTTCTCATTCGTCGCGGGGACGAGGTTACCCGAGCCGTCGTCCGTGACGAGCGAGTCGTTATTTGGATCGAGATACCGTTCGATGAGGAACGATCCGCGGAAATCACCCGCTACCGTATCGCGGGCCGAGTCGAACTCCCCCGCATCGGCGCTGTCGGGGGTCGTCGAAAGCTGCTGCACGCGCACGTGCACGGTGTAGGTGTTGGATTTCGTCGTCAGGCGTGGGTAGATGTGCGCGTAGGGCCGCTCGAGGGAGTTGTCGCCGGTGAGCGTGTGTGCGGTCCAGAAGGTTGCGAGAGCCGATTCGATCGCGGGGACACTCGCTCCGCTCGAAGACAATCCCCTCCGGAACCAGCGGGATGTCGCAGATCTCCGTGGCGGAGATGAAGGGTTTGGGCGTGGCGAACCGTTCCTCGAAGAACTTCAGGGTCGCGTCGGCGTCGATCTTCTTGCGGATCGAAATTCCCCGGGCCCCTTTGTCGCTGGACGATCCGCTCAGAAGGACTCCAGTCTTGTATTTTTGGACAAAAGTTTCACCGCCCGGAACCGATTCAGTTGGATTCATTGCCGTGATGCGGGCAGCGGCCAGCACCGCCCGCACACCGGTGTCGCGACGGATGTAGTTAAACGGCGCGATGGCGTAGTTCATGTTAATCTTTCCCGCCGTCGAAAACGGTTCGCTGATCGCGTATGGCTCGACGACCGGCATCCAGAAATTATCCAGCAAAAGGTGATCTGGAGGCGAGGCGCTGCCGGGATGATTGGTGCCACCGGGAAGATAGGACCGCGCGGGGCGGAACAACAGGGTTTGCCAAGGCAATCCTCGCTTCACGCCGGTCGGCAGGGAACCAAACATCACGGCGGACGGCATTTGCCGGTTGGGCGAGAAAAGCGTCGCCTCCACGTTGTTCGTGACGTCGTGTTTCTCCAAGGCGCCGATGTAAGGGATGTTGTCGCCCATATCTTGGCTGGTTCCCTCATCGGCTTTGTTGAGGTAAGCACCATCCGCCTGCAATCCCACCCCGTTATCCCAATCGCCCGGCTGGCCGGCCGCATTCATCACTCCGTCGATGCCGGGCGGCACGTCGGGGGTCTGAGTTGTTGATGGATACTGATTGATACCCGCAACCAAGTTTCCGAACTTCGCTCGTTTCGGACTCTCGACGTAATTTTGCTTGAGCGTGTGGGTGGCCTGCAATTCTCCCGCTTCGTCAATAAGTCCAAACAAGTCACCGATGTCTCCGCGCCCCGCAATGATCCTCGTATCACCTCGGAGTTCGACGATTCCGTTATTTGGGACCAGACTGAAGACGCTATCAGCGTAGATCGGGAAGTTGTAATGGACCAAGTCCGTCCCGTCAGAAGTTGCTCTCCTGGCTTTGTTCTCCATCGACGTTGGTCCCTCCCTATCATTCCCAAGCATCGGAGCAAAAATCTCCAAATCTTCATCGAATTCATATTCGAAAGATTGCACCTCGGTCGGAGTCCCCCCTGAAAAGGGGGCTTCAATCGTGAAGGCAACCCGGCTCCCCTCTTCGATGATCAGCTTGTCCGTGCTCGTTTCCCGCCTCCCGTCGAGGGCGCTAATGATGTTGGGATGAGAGAACTCCTCGCTGATTGGAATCGACTTTTTAAGGTTGTCCAGGGAGGCGTCGGCATCGACCGGTTTGAAGAACATGATCCCCGGAGATATGTAACCGCCAAGACGGGATTGGCCGTGCTGGCTACCGGGGGCGCCGTCAGCTGCGGCGGACCGCGGGATGTGCGCGGCGTACATCTCGACCGGATTAGTTTCACTGACCGGCGAACCATTCGGCCGGAACGGGATCGAAACGGAGCTCCCCGTGGACCCCGTCACGGCACCGTTGCGTCTCACCTTCCCGTTGATCTTGATATCGATCTCGGTGAACTTGATCGTCAGATTTGTCGCCATCGCGGACCAACCGTTCATCGGCGCGAACAACTCCGGGACCAACATGAGCTGCAGGTTGATCGGAGTTGTGTTTCCACTGCTGTCCTTGCTGCGGGTAATGAAGATGAACGCCAACTCCGAAACCGTCGGCATCCGCCCGAAACCGCGATAGCCAACCCCCGGACCGCTCGTCGGGATGATGGGGACCACCATCCCCCGCTTGGCGTCGCGCTCGGCCGCCGGCAGCGAAGGATAGTCCGCGTAAGGCTGATCGACGGTACTGTCCTGGAGATTGAGGCAACGGATGTAGTCGAAGATCTGCATGAGGACCTGATCGCTGTCGTTCGCCGGCGCCCCGCTCGTGTCCGCCCCACTCCACTTACCGGCAAAAGATCCGCCAAACCCCGGGATGGGCTGGGACATCAAACCCTGCAAATACGTGAAAAGCTGTTGGTTGCGGGGGTTCCAGTCATCCGTGGTGCTCAGGGGATTTTGCCGGGTGAAGTAAAAGCGCTCGGCCGCAGAGCCGCTTCCGACCGTGCCGCACAGGGCAATCAATCGGTCGAAGGCGGTCCGATGACTACTCGATGGGTTTTCACTGATCGGCCAGGCGATCACGCGGGGCTTGTTGGACAAGGTCACCTCCGGGGATCGGCTGTTCGCGGTGAGGAAAAATTTGCTCTGCTCCAGCAATTGCCGACGCTTGAGCTTCCCGGCGGCGGTGTCGGGGAAAAGTGGATTTTCCGCGCGGCTCGCCCCGTCGAGCGAGGGGCTGAAGAGAAGTTCGTCCACCGAGGCGAAGAGGCGGTCGCCACCCGCCGAGAGGGTATCGCTGCCCCGCCTCGATCCGGCCAGAGACGAGTCCGGCCCGCCGGCAACGCGCGGCGAGATCGCGTAGATTTGTTCGAGAATCGCGGATTGTTGCTCGAACGTCGGGTTGGCCGAATTAATTCCGAGGTTCTCCGCGATTGCCCGCCCCAGAATCGGCGAGAGCGCGGTGGTCGCGGGGTGTCCCGGATAGCGCTGGTATTCGTGCTGCGACGGCTGGAACTGGGCGAAGTCCGCCTCGAATAACTCGTCTCCCCAGCTGGTCGGGCGCGTCGCGAGATTGGATTCCCGAAAGCTCGCTCCGTTTGGAATCGTGTTGGCCACCGGGGTGTCCCACGGCGTTCCCTCGCTGGCGGTGTTGATGTTGACCTTGCTGGTTTCGTCGTCGGTCCAGAAGGCCAGGCGGGCCGTCGGCTTGTTGGTTGCGCTCGCTCCCGCGATCGCCACGCCCCCCCCGCCCTTTTCCGTGCCGGCCGAAATGGTGCCGTCCTCGAGCAGGTAGAGCCATTTCACGGGCATCGCCAGCTTGGGCTCGGTGGACGTCGAGTTCCCCCAGGCCGACTCGAAGGAAAACCCCTCGACCTCACCCTCGGCGCGCGGGTCGATGATCGGAAAGAGAAAGTGCTCGGACCGCACCCCCGATGAACTGAGAAGCGTCGTCTTGACCGGATCGTTGATGTCCACGTAGACGTCCGGCTGCCCCGCCCATTCCCCCGCGCCGGGAAGGTCGTCCTTGTCCGCCGGATCGAACTCCCCGGTGACCGTCATCTGGTCGTCGGAGTAGAGCTTGTAGGCGCGGGACGGGTCGCCCGACGTGTCGAAGGTGCGAATCAAACCCGGCTGCGAGACCCAGGCCTCGCGGGGACGGGTCGTCCCCTCCTGGATCTGACCGATCACGAGGTTGAGCGCCGTCTCCGAGAGAATGCGGGTCGAGATGCCCTTCTCGTAACTCACCGAGGAGGAAAGATCTGTGCGCACCGCCGTGAGCAGGGCCACGACCAGACCGGTCACCAGCACAAGCATGGCGAGGACCAGGACCAACGCGGCGCCTCCGCTGGCGCGGCGCGGAGATCTTCGAGACCGAATCGGGATGATCGGAACGCGATGAGCGCGCGAGCGGCGGAAACAAGTGGGGTGCATTGCGGGGGGGAGAGGAGGACTGAGAGCACCTCGTCGGTCAGGCGCTGATCCCAAAAATTACACCGCTCTAAAAGCGTTTGCAAAATATTTTATCGGGCGCGGTCGACTTTCCAAAGATCCAACCTTTCTGTCTCGGCGAGAAACAGTCAACGCACTCCTGCCGAGAGGCGGTTCGCGGGGCGATAGCCGCGAGAGTTGGCTGTCGCCGGGCCGCGCTCGACGCCGGATGGCCGCGACGCGTCTCGCGAGGATGCCGGGCTGGCGGGGGACCGCCCTCCCCTTGCTTTGCTGGCAACAACAACCTTCGTGATCACACCGGGTCATTCGGGCGATGCGGCCCGCTGATTTTGATCGGTCGCATGACGGCTACAAAAATGAGTCTGCTATTTCCCGGTAAACTAGATA
Source organism: uncultured Verrucomicrobiae bacterium (assembly GCA_963832325.1). Classification (GTDB taxonomy): domain Bacteria; phylum Verrucomicrobiota; class Verrucomicrobiia; order Chthoniobacterales; family JAATET01; genus CAVVKW01. The sequence goes on from CAWHTR010000005.1 coordinate 13,646, forward strand.
AGAGTCTCACGTCACCAGCTTTCCATGTCCGTTACTCTCCAAGACATCGCGAATCACGCGAATGTCAGCCTGCCGACCGCCAGTCAGATTCTGAGTCCGCTCAGCAAACGGGCGGGGCTTTTCTCCGAGGCGACCCGCCAACGCGTCCGGCGGGCAGCGGACGAGCTGGGTTACCGGCCAAATTCCTCCGCGCGGTCGATGGCAACGGGGCGCTTCGGAGCGGTCACGTTGGTCCTGAGCCACCACGACAATCGCAGTATTTTGCCCCACTCCCTCTTGGCTGGAATCGAAGGCAGCCTGGCGAGCACCGACCTTCACCTGATGATCGCCCGGCTCCCGGACCAGAAGCTGACCGACGCCGGGGCGATGCCCAAGCTCATGCGGGAACTGGCCTCCGATGGCTTGCTCATCAATTACAACGCCCACATCCCCAGCCGGATGATCGAGCTGGTCGATCAATACCGTCTGCCGAGCGTCTGGATTAACACCAAGCAGACCAACGCGTGCGTCTATCCCGACGACGAACGCGCCGGCTACGAGTTGACCAAGCTTCTGCTCGAAAATGGACACGAGCGCATTGCGTTCGTCGACTACACCTACGGCCTCAGGCCCAAAGAGCCTCACTACAGTAATCCCGACCGTCGGGCGGGATATCGGCGGGCCATGCGCGAAGCCAGGCTCGCCCCCCGCATCGTTTGTGGCGCGGGGAACATCCTCCGATCCGAGCGAATCGAGTTCTCACGCCAGTGGATCGAGGCACCGGACCACCCCACCGGCGTGGTCTGCTACACCCACCACGAGTCTGCGGCCATTCTCGCCACGGCGGATCGCCTTGGACTCTCCGTCCCACGTGACTTGGCCGTCGTCACCGTTCACGACGAGCCGGCGCATCATTACGACATCAGCATCCCCACCGCGGTCCTTCCAGAACGCGAGATCGGCTCGCGAGCCGTGACCCTGCTCGCCGCCCAGATCGCGAACAAAAATATCGCCAGCGAGTCGTTCTGCGTGCCGCTGAACATCGTCCACGCGGACCAGGTCCTTCCGCCGGGGATGGTTTCCCGTTCCACCCGAACCGTGCGCGATTCGCGCGGCGCGTCGGGCGCTTGAGGAAGCCGCAGGTTGCGGAAAGTCGCTCCCCCGTTGGCACCCGCTGCGAAAAAATTGTCGCTTCCATCAATTTAAAGCGCGATAAATTGGGTTTCGACGATGAAGCTGCCCGCCACTTATTGTAATCCGCTCCCACTTCCCAACTTCCAGCGCGGGAGAAAGTCCGCCGCATCGCAGAAAGGTGCCAATCCCGGCTGGGGCTGGACGAACCCAACCGCGCGGGTAGATTTCCGCGAAATGGCGGACCCGACCGTCATCCGCTTTGACGATCGGTGGTACCTCTTCCCGTCCGCTGGATTGCTCTGGCACTCGGATGACATGGTGCGGTGGGAGTTTCGCTCCATCGAACCTTTTGATCTCGGATACGCGCCCACCGTCGTCGAATGGCACGATCCAGCGGGTGAGCGCTGGCTGTTGCTGACCGCGTGCGGATCGGGGATGTGGCGCGCCCGCCACCCCTTCGGACCCTGGGAAGACATCGGGCCGATCCGGGATGAAAACGACGAGCCCTCCACCTGGGCCGATCCGGCTCTGTTCGTCGACGACGATGGCGCGCTCTATTGCTACAGCGGCCTCGGCTCCGACGGGATTTACGTGGTGCCGCTCCGGGCCGACAACCCGGCTTACTGCGCCTCGGCGCGGCAGAGTTGCTTCGCCTTCGACCCAGCGCACCTCTGGGAGCGCGCCGGGGAATTCAATGAGAACATCGAAAAATCCTTCGTTGAGGGAGCCTGGATGACCAAGCACGAGGGCCGCTATTATCTCCAATATTCCGCGAACGGGACGGAATGGAAGAACTACGCCGTGGGATGCTACATCGGCGAGACTCCACTCGGACCGTGGCGGTATCAGACGCGCAACCCGATCCTCATCGCGCCGCGGGGAAGTTTCGTCAATGGCGCGGCGCACCATTCGATCGTCGAAGGGCCGGGCGGCACGCTCTGGTGTTTCTACACGACGCTCGTCCGGATTGAACACGCCTTCGAGCGCCGAATCGGAATGGACCCGGTCGGATTCGACGGCGAGGGCGACCTTTTCGTCGCCGGTCCGACCGAGACTCCGCAGCTCGCGCCCGGCAGCATCCCGCATCCCGCCGAGGGAAACGGAACGGGCTGGTTGCCCGTCTCCGTGAACCGCTTTTCGCGCGCTTCGAGCTACGCCCCCGGCCGCGAGCCGTCCTTCGCCTTCGACCACGAGATCCGGACTTGGTGGGAGGCCGAGACCACCGATGAGTTGCCCTGGATCGAGGTCAATCTCGATCGCGACTGGGATCTCACCGCCTCGCGCATCTGCTTCGCGGACCGAGGATTGGACTACGCGTCCGGAATCGTTCCCGGCCCCTACCGCTACCGCATCGAAGGCAGTCTTGACGGAGTCTCCTGGACCCTGCTTTGCGACCAGAGCACCAACGAAACGGATCGACACATCGTCTACGACACCTGGACGGCCCAGCCGGCACAAATGGTCCGCTTAACGATCATCGAAGCGCCGAAGGGTATGCGCGTCGGCGTGTGGGAATGGACTCTCTTCGCACAGCCTTGAACCGATCTCACGGGCGAGGAAGGCTTCGGAAATGCACCTCGACCGTTGGCCAAGGCTATCGAAGATTTCACCTTCGGTGCCTTTGAGAATTGTGCCAATTTTGGCACGCCCACACGTGGCGGGAGCTGTGACTGAGAGGTCCGCCATGCGGACTTTGATCGGGAAGACCGGCCGACGACAATTTCAGTCCTTGACCTCCAGCCGGAAAAACGGTCCGCCGACCGTCGTGGCCGTGGGTGACTGCGTGAACTCGATTTGCACCCGCCCATCCGCGAGCGACGTCCGGCTGGTCTCGGTTAATGAGGATGCGGGACCCCAATCAACGAGATTGCTCGATTCCATGATGGTCACCGCGATGTCAGTCGCCTCGGGATTCAGCTTGAGGCTGAGCCGCAACGGCGACTGCCCGGAGGCAGGTCTGAGCTCGACGTCTCCACTCGGAGCGTCGGTCGAGTCGAGGGGATCGGTCCCGAAGAAATATTCGATCGAGTTACTCGCGGCCTCCCCGTCCGGGTTCTCCCCTCTCCCCAGACCCGTCGCGGCGGTGACCGCGTCCGGGGTCGCGAAGCGTTCGGCCCAACGAGTGTAGCCGCTCTTTTGTGGCCGGGGATCCGCCGAAGGTGTCGTCATGTCGTAGGGCAGCTCCCAATACTGCGAACCGTCCCGGTTCCCGAAGAAAAGGTGAACCTCGCTCTGGACCTCGGGATGCCCATCCGCCCAGAAAGCGAAGAATGGATCCGCCGCGTCCTGCGGCGAGCGGGCGTAGCCCGGCTTGCGCGGGCTGCCGCGCGTGATCGTCTTCCGCTTGGCCCAAGTTTCCCCCTCGTCTTCCGAAACCCACGTCTCCATTTCGCCGCCCTGCCCCCAGTACCGTTCGATCTCCGCCTGCATGGCCCCGGCCACCGGCGCGGTGCCGGCTCCGCTGGGGATGACCGCCGTCCAGACCCCTCCCGCGAGGTCGAGACTCCCGGTGTTGTAGTTGTGGATCACGGTCGAGCTGGCCGTAGCCGCGGTCGGCAGAGTCGACGTTCTCCATTGCGTTCCCGTCCAGGACGTCACGTGCAGAAGCCGGGGTTCGCCCGGCGGACCCGGGCGATAATCCGCCGACGTGAGGTAGAAAATGTGCGGACGCCCGGTGCCGTCGAAGACCAAGTCCTTCACGTAAACGAGTCGCCCCTGGGCCGCGTAATCGATCACCCGCGCCGGCGTCGCCGGATCCCTGAGCGGCAGCGGGAAGCTCCGTTCCATCCGCCGTGTGCCAGCTCGCGCCGAAGTCGTCGGTCTCGGTGTAATACAAGTCGGTCCGACGGTCCACGTTACCGTTCGGATGTCGGTTGAACGCCGTCCCGATCCGATTGCCGCTGTGCCCGCTCACTTGGTAATGGCCGCCCATGCCCGCCAGTTCGACCGCCGGAGTCCAATTTTTCGCGTCCGGCCCGCGCTGGAAATACAATTCCCGCCCCCCGGTGTAGCGGGTGAACATGAAAAAAAACTGCTCGTCTCCCGCCGCCGTCGACCCCGGGAGATACCAGATCTGCGGGTAAGTGAACGCCGCTCCGCCCTCCGGCGAGATCCGCTCGAACGATTCGATGCTGTAGGGTTCGTAGCTCCGGTAGATGACGCCGTTGCGGCTCGTGTTCCGCCCCGAAACGAAGACGTAAACGTAGCCCTCCCGGTCGAGCTGGATCGCCGCGTTGTCGTGCGGATCGTCCACGCCAGCTTTATCCATCACGATCGTCGGACGTGGCACCCGCCCGGTGACGTGATCGGTACCACCCCGCCATGATGAGGAGCTGATTCTCATCCGCCCGCGTCGTCCCCCCGTAGGTAAAGAACGTTTTCCCAACCGCCGGGGCGTATACCGCCATCGGCCGGTGCTTGGCCGTGTAGGTCGCCAGCCCACCGGAATACTTCGGCCCGTAGGTCGAGTATTGGCCGAGATTGAACCACAATCCCTTGTAACCATCCGCTTTAGGATTGGCCGGGGGGGTGAATGGAAAGAGGAGATCCGAACCCGCCACCGCTTCATCCTGGATCTCCACCCGACCGATCCGGCCCGCGAAGGGCGAGGTCGCCTGCGCCGTCGACCCAATGGTCAACGGGGCGGTCGAATCCTTCAGCGCGGGCACCAGCCCGTCGATCACGACCGACTCCTCCGGGGTGCCGTCCGTGAGATTTTTGAGAACCACCCGCCCGGACCGCCCGTCAACGATGAGTCCCAGGTAGTAGTCCTTCCCCGATGCCACCGACAGGACGTCAAGATTGGTCGACGTCGAGACTCCGTCCGCGCTCTGCAAGATTCGCACCCGCCCGCCGTTGAGACCCACCACCCACGATCGCTGGCCAGCCCCGGCATTCCAGTGGCCGACCAACACCTGGGTGGAAGAATTCGCGGCGTTCGTCGCGTTGAACAAGACCTCCACCGTCATCGTCGTGTCGGTCCACACCGACGCGTCTGGTGTCGACACGTAGCCACCACCCGAGAGTTCCGCCGACTGCCCTAAATTCATCGTTGCAACAAGCGGAGTCACCGTCGGCGCGTCAATCCCCAACGTTCGCCCACCCCCCGAGCTGTCCGCCAGGAAGCCCGGCTGGGCCTCGAACTCCCAATCCGCCAACGTGGCTGCGGGCAAAAGAACCGGCGCGGTCAGCCCGAAAACGCAAGGCAAAAGCAGAGAGTAGCGAGCAAACATGAAGCCGGGGAGACGAGAGCGGGCGCGACCGCCCGAGCGGACCGTCGCGCCTCTCCGCAGATCTGGTGAGCCGGATCAGTCAGGCTACGCGGCGACGCCGCGCGAAGATGATCGCCGCCAATCCACCGATGATCGCCAGGGCGACCGCCGTGGGTTCCGGCACGGCGGTGACGAGGAGATCACCCTCCGCTAGTTTCACGTTCGAAAGCCGAATCTCGTCGATCGTTCCGCTGAAGTTGGCCGATCCTTGCGCCGTCGATCCGATGGAAAACGGGGCGTCGGCGTTGAAAACCGAGCTACCCAGCGTTTCAATAAAAACGCCAGCCGTCTTGCTAAAGCTGGCGGATTGCAGGGCCGTGGCCGCGGTCAAGTCTTGGAGATAAAGGGTGATGGCGCTGCTGCCAGCGTCCGTCAGGTCAACGGCCGCCGCGAAATAGTAATTCGTGTTCGTCGCGAGGGTGAACGCGTCGAAATTTCGCGTATTCTCTCCGGTCGAACTCAACAGCAAGCGAAAACTTGTGCCGTTGGTTGCAACCGCGAAGCTCCGCTGATTAGCGAAAGGAGAGTTCGATCCAAAGTGGCCAGCGATGACTCTCGTGCCCGAACCCACCGTGGTCGTGTTGAAAAAACCCTCCAGAGTAAACGTCCCGCTCGTAAAGGCCGCGTTGTCCGCGGCGGTCAAGTAGTTGCTACTGCCGAAACTCGCGGCGTCTTCATTCGCCGCACCGGTCTGCGGGATCGGGTCGCTGAACGGGGAGTTGACGGAAGCGACGGTCGTGGTGTTCGTCAGGGCGTTTGACCCGGCGGAATCGCCGAGGAAATTGCCATCCTCGAACCTCCAATAGCCGACGGTGGCTGCCGAGACGCCGGACGCGAGGAAGGCCGACGTCACGGCCAATGCGGGAATGATTAATTTCATGGTGGGGATCTTGTTTGGGGATTGGGTGGTTTGGTTCGCGAGGCGGTCCGCTCGTTCAACGAAGAAACCGTTTGCTCACGTCCCCACTTGACTCGGCGAGGCCTCGTTCGACAAACTCCGCTTTACATTACTCGTAATGCCAGCTCCCGCTGCCCCCACCCTCAAAGACATCGCCGAACGGGCGGGCGTCTCGCGAAACACGGTCTCCTGCGCCCTGCGCAACGACCGGCGGATCTCGGAGGCGACGCGCGCCAGGATTCGCGAGCTTGCCGACGAACTCGGGTATCGCCCGAATCCACTTCGAGTCGCCCACATGCGCGGGCTGCGGGAATCACGCCCATCGGCAGCTCACGTGAACCTCGGGTTCGTGCACTGGTTCAAAAGCGAGGAAGCCTGGCGCGACCATGCCCACTCCCGGGCGTTGCTGACCGGGGCCACGGACCGGGCGACCCGGCTGGGATACAACCTCGTGACCGCTTGGGCCGGGGAACCCGGGATGACCGGTCCACGTCTCACCAAGATTCTCCGCTCGCGTGGAGTCCTCGGCGCGGTCTTCGCGTGGTCGCCCGATCCCTCCCCGTTACCGGGCTTCGATTGGGACTCCCTGGCGTTGGCCGCCATGGGATTCACGATCACTGCGCCCCACCTGCACCGGTGCGCGACGTTTTTTCACCATTCGATCCCCGTCGCCTGGCGGGAACTCCGCAACCTCGGCTACGAGCGGATCGGGGTCGACCTGTCGATCCGCGATGGGCGGCAGCGCGACCAGGCGTGGGAAGCCGGCTTGGCGATCCTCCTCGCCGAACCCCGAAAGTGCCATCCGGTCGTCCGTCGCGACGAACTCCCGAACCAACTGAGCATCGCCGATTGGGTGAAGAAAAAACGGCTCGACGCCATCATCGTCGCCGGGCCGCAAGGCCGTCGCCAAGCCCTTACCCAAGCGGGCCTCCGCGTTCCCGGCGACCTGGGATACGTCTCTTTGGTGGGATCGACTGAAAGCGCGACGGTCCAGGCCGACTGGACCCAGATTGGCAGCGCCAGCATCGATCTCGTCGACGAGCAACTCATGCGCAACGAGCGTGGGATCCCGGGCAAACCAAAAACCGTGCTCATCGACGGAGCGTGGACGCCCGGCAACAGCGTTCGGGAGCGGAAAGTGCACAAGGCCGCCGGTCCACGATGCCTACCGGCGGAGAGAACCGTCGCTCCTGAACCATCGAATGGTCGATAGCCCGACGCAGATCTGTGCTGCCAACGCCCGAAATTTGCCTTCGCTGCTTCAAAAACGCGCGATCAAGGATATGTGAAACTTCACCGCTACTTAGTCGATGACTCCTCTCGTGATGCTCATGCATCAATCGGGGGTAGCGTGGGCGCATTAGGGATAAATATTTCATCTCCTTCCGACCCTCATCGAGATCACGTGGGAATCCGGTTGCGATCAGTGGCGAATGGCTCCCCATCTCGACATCGCTTCCCTGACCCTCATCGATCTCGTGCGAACTCGTGATTGTCGACCGCTGAAAGTTGCTTAATCGACCCGGAGATGTTGCTGGGAATTCAGTAGAAGGCACTCTGCAACCTGGGCAAAATGCGCGAACAGGCAGAACGCCCGGACATTTTTAAGCCGGGTTCCTATTTCGATCATCATCGGTGATGAGAGATGGTTGGAAGCATTTCGAAGATTCTGCTTCGACTTGGAAATCGAGCCACGCATTTCCCACCGAGCAGAGACCTTTGGTCACGTCCGCGAATTATTGAAGGCCGGAGCCGCGGGATCAATTCTACCGGCACAGCTCGCCTCGGAATTGCCACTATCTGGATTCGCAATCATCGACGACGATCTTCTCGCAGCGCTTGAGCGACCGCTTTCCGTGGTCTTCGACAGTCGAGCAGGGCGGGTGCGCGACCAGCTCGAAGCAATGGCCCGGTCCTTGGCTGAGGTGCTCTGTTGATTTGTTGTGCGTTTGGGTTGGGACTGATTTTGGTCGTGGATTTCCCCGGTCGGTCACGCCGAGCCTCCGGGCTCTCAGAGCCGACCTCCTCAGCTCCGCATTCCCTTCTCCCAGTGGACGGCCAAGGTCGCTCCTGCACCGGACACCTACTCGACTCCCCGATCACCCTGAGCCGAACCGGTGACACGCTTCCGAACCTCCCTTCGCCGATACAATTCCCCAGTCGTCTCGCCGAGCTTCCGGCGGATTACCGGCCTCAGCTCCGCGCTCGTTCTCCCGGTGACCGCCCGGATCGGAGAGCCTCACCATCTCCCAGCTCGGCGGAGAGGATCAACACCCCACTCCCGGCGGATACGATGCCCTTCGGGCTGGAACCTCGTTCGATGTGACGTCGGCTTCGCCTACGTGGTGCCGCCGCCCTCTCGCGCCAGTTCCTTCGAATCACGCAGCTTCAGTTCTCCAGGAAACTCCGATGCATCCAACTCACTCGTCAAAGTGCCTGATTCCGACAACCCGACACCGTTCGTGAACTCCACACCGAACTGTCTTCACTCGGAGATCGATCAACAGTTCGTACAGAGCGGAGAGTCCCGAGCCTTCGATCCGGATCAGGCACGAATCCCAAGTTATCGAGATGGACTTGTCGCCAGTCAGCGTCACGCGCTGAATCGAGATCAGAGGAAGGGCCAGGCGGTCCGGACCGAGCTCGAACGCTACGAATCCGCTGGTCCCGCCAACACTGATTTCAAATGGGGTTTCGCTGCTCATCGTTCAATCGCTCTTCTTTCCAATTCAGGCTGGCGGTCAACCAGCTGGTCTTTCCACCACTGCAATGCCCGCCCACCCATTCGAATCGCAGCATCGATCAGGAGGGCTTTCGGATTGAGGCAAACAAGATTCCGGATCGTCGATAGATCGCGAACCATGGATTTCGAAGCCCATGCTGCCAAACGACCATCTTTCACCGGCTCTTTTTTCGATTGCGGAAAGTCCAACGCTGCGTGGCGTGTTCCGGCCGGAAGGCTCCTGAGCAGTTCTCCCTTGTCTGGGGTATGGATTGAGCAGCTGATCCGGCCTCGCGAGCACGCAACGTATGCGGATTTTTGATTCAGACGGCTCGCGGCAACGATCACGTGATCGACGGTTTTGCTCTGGCTCTTGTGGGACGTGACAGCGTAACCGTGGTCGACGAATTTGAATTTTCCGGCATCGAGGCTTCTACCGTCCGCACAATGCAGCCGACTTCCGTCAATCCGGTCAATTTTCTGAATCTCGCCGTTGAGAAATCCTCCCCCGTTGGCTCGACACATGATCCTATCACCCGCTGAAAACTCACACCGTCGTATACGAGTGACTTCGTAACCCTCCCGGTTCGGAAGCATCGAGAACGCATCTCCGCCGGATCGGGAACGCACGATGAGACGACCCGCGTTTGAGCCAAGGACCTCGACGGCGGAGCCGCGTTGGAGATCGCCACGCTTGCGATTGAGGACGAGGACCAGTCCCGGTTCGTAGGTTTTGAGAGCCGCCTTTTGCGCTCGGGTCCACTGGAGCGGTTCCAGTATTTCGAATTACTGTCCACCTCGAAGCTTGCCCTGTTTCTTCAGTCCATTGCGAATCGATGTCGTGAGCGTACGGTTCTCTTCCCAAGATGGGGTCACAGCGATGAGCGATTCTGTCTTTCCGGCCAAACGGAGGTAGTCGTCGGCTGCAGCCTCCAAGTAGCCAGCACGGCCTTCTTTCACCCATCCCATACGGTCGAACTTTTCCAAACCCTCACGCACCCGGTCATGGGCCATCAGTTGTACAGCCTTGCGGTAGTCGGGATCGGTTTGGCGACGGATCGTCGAAATTTCCGTGCGCGCGAGATTGGAGTGGGATTCTAGCACTCGCAAAAAGTCTCCAGCCTCCACGGCGGTGTGCTGTCGAGTATCACCGACGAAGATGATTCTGGCCTCATGGACGCTTGCGAGCCGCAGCAATTCACCGCCCTGCTTGTTTGATGAAAGCCCAGCCTCATCGACTACAATGACCGACCCGCGCAGCGACTCTCGTCTCGACACGTTGAGCAGAAAGTCGGCGACGGTCGTCGCACGTGTCATTCCCTCCTGGCGCAGCGTGTCGGCAGCCGAACTCGTCGGAGCGCAATGCCAGCAAGTCTTTCCCTCTTTTTGAATTTCCCGATCAATCTCACGAAGGACAGTCGTTTTGCCAACCCCGGCGGCCCCTCGAAGACTGATCACCTGATCCCGGCAGGACAGTACGAATTCGACCGCTGTTCGTTGTTCTTCAGAAAGTGTTTTGGAAACTGCGACATCCTGTGCCAAGGCGGGGCAATGGCCGACGCGCTCATTGACAAAACCCACGGCCCACCTTTCCAACGCCAGTCCACGTCTCGTTGCGAAATGAGATTCCAAGACGGGGCACTTTGAATCGTGCGCCAACGGAACCAGCGATGATGTTTCCAGCTTCTCCGAGAGTCGTTCCAGCTTCAAACGCCCCAGATTCTGATTGAGAGCCTCGGCCAGCACTTCGTGGCCGAGAGCCACGGAACGCCGCTCGAACAAATGTCCGACCGCCATTCTAAGCGATTCGTCTTCTCGCGATAACGTCGAAACCATTTCCGGCAAGTCTCTCGACCGACGAAGAGCTTTGTTGAGTTCGCTCCACTCCCCCGCGCTCAGCTGCTCGCGTTGCCTCCGGAGGACTTCCGGCGTCGTCGCTTCGGCCAACTTGGCATTTCGCGTATCAGTCGTAATGACATGAATCTCACGTGTCGTCGGCTCGCGGCCATGGTCTTTCCGAAAATCGGCGATTCCCGCCTCGATTTCCGCCCGGCGCTTTGAAAAGCGATCCCGGACATCCTCGGAAACGCCCTCCAACTCGAATCCCGTCACGCCGCCCTTTTCATCCCGGCTTTCCTGCATCTCATACCCCAACCCAAGGCAACGAGCAGCCAACTCGTTCTGGTAGACCTTCCCAGCATACCGGACTGCCCGAAGCATCTCGATTTCCGTCAACGCCTTCCAGCTTCTCCCGTCCCAGGTCGCGTTTGCGATTACAAAATGGGTATGAACCTGGGGATCCAATGCGCGACTTGCCGAGTGCTGGAACGCCGCCGCCACGACATTCCCAGAAATTTCGTGCTGGCGCTCGATCCGTGAGTTTTGCTGAAACGCTGCAAACTTCTCCAGCTCATCAAACGCTTTCCGCGCTGCTTCATCATGTGCGGTCAGCAATCGTTCGTCGCCCACCGTGACGGCCATCACCGATACCGACTTCGGCGCGCTGCACTGGAAATCCAGAAATCTCACGCGACCGTCCGCGTCGCGAGCCGTCAGCTTACCGCTCCCGTCCGGGAAGCGATTGCAACGGAGATTTTCAAATGCCACGTCCCCTGCCCCGATACCGCTATTGAGCCCCAATCGCTCCGCTGCCTTTCCCAGCCACACACCCTGAACGCTTTCGTGCTCGCAGTAGTAGTCGTTCGCCGTGAGGTGCCGGCCAAGGTAGGTCGACCCGTCCTTGATTTTGGCCATGGTAAACATCTTCAAACTGGCAGGCAGGTCAACGATTCCCACCCACCTCCCCGGAGGCGGCGAGAGACATTTCGAAATCCAGGGCGATTCCAAAAAGACTCTCGTTCCGCTGCGCGCAATTCCCGCCTCCGCAAATGCGGCCGTCCTCCGGTTGAGCTTCTGCGTTTCACTTCGCTGCACTCCGGGCGCTCAATCCTCAGACCGCCGCGCAGCGCGACTGCAACGATGCGCTGCATCCCCCGGTTCCCGGGAGCACCTCAGTTAGATGAAAATTTCAACGTTCGATCTGGTTGCTCCGAGAACGATGTATGAGAAGAGACGCAATATGTCGTAGCACACCTTACGAAGTCCGATTGCCCTCGAACGTTCTCGGATGGTCACAGAGTCCATCCGATCCCGTTCGCCCCTATTCGATTCATCGAGCAGATCGGTGCCGAATTTCGTGCAATTTCGACGGATTTGACTCGAACGAGTTCGACCGCGTTGACTGCGGCCCATTGATGATGAGCACAAACGCCAAGATTCAAGCCTTCCTCGAATCAGCCGCCGAGTTCCCGGCCAAGAGTAAGCTGGAGCCTTACGCTGAGATGATTCGCACGCTCCGTCGCAAACGCTGGACCTACCAACGAATCGCTTACGCACTTCGAAGTGAATTCGCCCTCCCCGTTTCACCCAGCACCATTCACAATTTCGTCAAGGTTCGGGCCAAACGTCGGCGGCAAACGCCTGACGACGACGCTTCCACCTCAAAGCAACAGACTCGCCACACACCAAAACCACGACCAGCCGAGCGCCCGCGATTCAATATCGATGCCTGAACTACTCAACAACGCGCACGGTTCCCGACCGCCCGGGATGATCCTTGTGCCACCGGGCTCGCCACGCCGCGCCATCGCGCAAGACAATCGTGTGGCCGACCTTCAATTCTGAGAATCCAATCGGAGCAACGCGATAATCCCAAACCTCGCTGTAAGACGTGCTCCCGCTACGCGAGGATTTTTCGGCGTGGGTGTAGCCCGTTGTCTTTGTCGGTCGGAGGTATTTTCGCTTCCCGATTTGATCCGCCGCCCACTGGCGCGATGCCGCGTGCCCCTGCGGGCCAAAAATCTTCGTCCCCATCAGACCGAGCAGTCCCTCCCGGGCCGTCTGGCCAATCTTTTCATCAAGCACAGCAAGATTCTGCGTGAGTAATATCGATGCGACTTTAAATTCACGAAGCACTGCCAACTTCCGCATGAGTTCGCGGGAAACCGTCACTTGGCACTCGTCTGACAGGAGAAATGCAAAATTGCGCCGTTCGAGCCGCGTTGCCGCCCGACAAAAACAGAACTGCAAAATGGCATTCGCCATCCGACCATTGACTGAATCCAGAGCTGGTAGACCAACGATGCAAATCTTTCCGCGATTCAAGAGATCCTCCATACCAAACGTCGAGCGCCCAGTGAAAAGGTCACGCAACGGAGCACGCCGCAACGTGTCGAACACCCCGGATACTGTCGCCGCCAGAGAGCCCTGCAGCCGGTCGCCATGCGAAGGAAACGCCCGGGTAAAATACTCCACCGCCAACGAAACGTCCGGATCGTCCGTGATCTTTTGCGCCAACCTCAACATTGACGCCATCCGGCTCGATTGCTGCCAGGCGGGATCGCTCAATTCCGCCAACGTATTCGCGCGTCCGTCGAACAGTTCCGCCGCTGCAAGCAGATCAAATCGCCCTTGAGCCACCCGACACAGGGTAAATAAGTTTTTCAGAATAATCGCGAGCTGGTCTTTCCAAAACGAATCATTTTCTCCTCCCTCGCGAACTTTCTCAGCAAGAACTTCCGCGAGTTCGCTAACGAGCGCGGTTGCCTCACCAATGCTGCTCTCACCTTCCAACGGGTTGAACACATGCCCTGTCGAAGGATCGAAAACAATGCAGTCATTCTCGCGTCCGGCACGACTGGCAACCGCCAGAAAATCGTCAATCTGTGAACGTTTTACCGTCAGAACCAAGCCACCAAACTGCTCCCGCAACATTCCCTGCGCGATTGTCCGGGCGAGGGTGCTTTTCCCCTTTCCCACCGAAGCCAAAACCAACATCGCTTCCATAAGATCCCGCTTGGTCAGCTTCTGTCCGTTTCGGAAATCCAATACTGGATCATCCAAGACATCGACTGATCCGCCGATCGCAACCCGCTCAATGAACGACAAGGCGGCATTCATTGAATCCGATAAATGATGTTCGCTCCCACGGTCGTCCCGTCATCTGCTTCTCGCCAGGACGTGCCTTCCGCGATTCCGGGACCATTGACGGTAACCGTGACAAAACCATCCTTGGACCGTGCATCGAGTGAAATTCTGCGGTCCCGCAGATAGTCGAAAAAATACGCCGCACGTTGCCCGCTTTGGTATTGCTGCCACTTCCACCCCGCAACCGCTCCCCCGCCGCTGACGAAGGCAAGACCCATTAACCCGAGTTCCGCAGTTGGAGGAAGCGAATGCTGTAGGGATGGGGATCGGTGGGGATTTTCAAGGGATTTTCTCCACTACATTTTCGATAATTTTGGAACGTTTGGGGAGTTGGAGACCGAGGTGGGCCAGGAGCATGGCGACGTCGGGATCGGGTTTGGAGACGGTTCGCACGCGCAGCGGGAGGGTCTGATCGCCGCGGCGCACGGGGACGATGACGTCCATGGAGCGGATAGTGGCCACGGCGTTGATGAGCACGCGGGCGCTACTGCCGAGTCCTTTGCCGAGCATCCACATTTCCAGCGAACGCCAGAGGGCCAGACTCAGGAAGCAGACGAGCAGGTGGGCTTGAACTCGCTCGGTTTTGTGGTGGTAAATGGGTCGCAGTCCGATGTCGCTTTTGACGGTGCGGAAGGCGGCTTCGGCTTGGGTCAATTGGATATACCAGCGCCAGAAGCTTGGCTGGGTCGGTTTCAGTGCAATTGGTTCGTAGCAGGTAGGCTCCGCGGGCCAGATCGGCGTGGGTGCCTGACTCGACCGGGCAACTCAGGCGCAGGCTGATGGCGTGGCCCGTCTTGTCTTTTTCGACGAGGACATCCACGAGCCGGGCGGCGGCGGGGTAGCGTCCGAGCCAGCGGCCGATGCGGCGACCGAGCTTTTCCTGATCGCTGGGCGCGACGGCGCGTTTGCCCAAGGCGGTATCGATCTTGCAAAGTTCGCGGGTGAGCGCGTCCATCTGGCGCTCGAGCATGGCACGTTCTTTGGCCGATCGGGCCTGAGAGCGGCAGAGGACGTAACGCTCGTCGCCCTGGCCGTCGGGGTGCTCGACCAGGCGGGCCTGGAGCCCGTCCTGGACGTCGACCCAGTTCTCCTGCTCGGCGAGTTCGACTTGAAAGTGCCGCAGCGAGGCTTTCGGTGTGCCGACGATGTAGTGCGCTTTGCGGGCTCGCAGGAAGTCGATGTTCTTCTCGCTGACCATGCCGCGGTCCATGACCCAGATGCGATCGGCCTGGCCGAAACGGTCTTCCATTTTGCTCACGATCTCCTCGACCGTGGTCACGTCGGTGCGGTTGCCGCGGAAGATTTCGAAATTCAGCGGCAGACCTTCGGGCGTGCAGACCAGACCGATGCAGACCTGCTTGCAGTCGCTGCGATTATCCCGACTGTAACCGCGGGCGGCTTGCTCGTTGCCCGGGACCGCGCCTTCAAAATACGTGCTCGTCACGTCGTAGAGCAAAAACTCGAACCGCACGCCGAACCAATCCCGGTAGCGTTCCATCAGGTGCTCGCAAAGCCGATCCTTGTGCGCGCCGAGGGCGTCCAGGCCCCGGTAAAGGCGGTCGTCGTTGATGAGTTGCGCGTCGATCCCGGTAAGATCCTCCATGGCCGTGCGGCCATACCACTCCTGGGCCAAACTCAGCTCCGAGGCCACTCCGCAGAACTTCCCCGCCGTGAGCACTGCGGCGACTTCCGACCACGGGATGCTTTCACGCCCGCCCTCCATAAGCTCGCCCAATAGCTCGTGCAGACCCAGGCGCCGCCACAGCGCCAACGCCAGATACACCCGCCCAAACTCCCGGACCCGCTCCACGCTCAACTGGCTCAAATCCGCCAACTCCCATCGCGGTCGAGCTTCGCCCCGCTTTCCATTTCGGTTTTGAGACTTCTCTCCCAACCGACCCTGTCGCGGACTCGGCGATCTCCCTTCCAGCAACGCTTCGATGTCTTCCCAGCCCGCCGACAGATCCTCTTCGCTCAGCTTCCCCAAGCTGGCGACCACCCGCTGGCGCGGTCCCCGCTCCGTTCGAACCGTCTCGCACAACGTCCAATACTCGTAATACTCCCCGCCGGATCGCTTACGGTTCTTGCGCAGAAACATGCCATAGCTTCTCCGCACCCTGACCGCCCCGCAATGGCCTCTTCTCCACTACATCGGCCTTCGCCTCGACCCTACTCTGTAAATCGCCGCCGCCCCTCAGCTCGTCACTCTGTAAACTTTTTTCTTAACCTTACCCAACTGCGGAACTCGGGTTAACAGAATTACGCCCCCCACCCGCAAGTGACGAAATCGGCTGACGCCTCGTTCAACTTTGGACAGACGAACGTTCTGCTCCTCGACCGCGTTTGCCAGTCCCTCGACCGACAGTTCTCGCGCCATTACCGGCACTGCCTCCAACAGGATTTCTCGAAATTGCTGCTCGCGGGCCGCAGCGTTCTCAAGCTCTGTCGACTCCTGTCGCGTCAATCGTGAATCAAATGCCGACAATCCGCTCGATAGAACGCCCGCCAATTTTTCGGGAATGCGCTCAACATACGCTCCGTTGGCTTCCATAACTAGAAGCAGCTTGGACAGAAATCCACCGTCCCCGGTCTCGACTAGGTCTTTATAGGCTTGGTGCGCGGCTTCCCGTTTTTCGGGAGGCAAACATTCGGTGCATTGCTCAAGATAAGATTTCTTCACAGATTGTTAGTATTGATTTTGGCTCCGCGACGAACCGCGGTCTCCATACCTGCAACCGCGTCAACCGGACGGATTTTTTCGGCCTGAGTCGTCGGCAAAAGCACCTGAGCCAATGCGTCAAAGCGCCGATACAGCGTTTTCAACCAGTCCTCGACGATCATACGCACCATCCCATCAAGCCGAATTTCCAGATTGGCGACTGCCTCCGCGTGCCGAACACCTCGGCCAAGTTGCGCTTCCACCGCCGCCAGATGATTTCGCGCCCAAGCCAGCAGCACCGGGATTTCGATCTCGTACGCACCCGCCGCCTTCAGATCAGCCTGTAATGGCGATCCATCATACATTCGGAATCGTGGGGATCGGGCCGGGTTCTTGATGATCACGTAGTCAACCGCATCGCCCAACGCCGAAAACACGGCATCCAGATTGGTCATGATCTCCAGATCGTCGCTGGGGTGGAAAAATACGGTAACCCGCCCGCCAGCGCGGGCGAATTGCTCCGGAAACTTCACGATCTCGAACGCCCGCAAAATGACGTCGGCGAGATGCGCTCGCGGATCGACGACGGTGACCGGCATTTCGCCACATCCGCGCAGGATTTTGATCAAGTCTCCTTCGGCTCGTCCCCAAGCGGCGCAAGCATCACCGATTCCGGAAACAGGCGGGCAAACGATTGATGATCGCCATCGAGATCGAAGCCTTTCCATTCGACTCCGCGTTGATCGAGCCATTGGCCAAGCGCGGCAACCACCGTGCTTTTGCCAAGATTTCCTCGGCTTTGGATCGGAACCAGTAAACGATGTTGCATCTTCATTTGATCGCCTTTCCCGCTTTCACTGACACAACAGCTTCGATGATACTGCCGAGCAGCAGGCCCATCAGCCCGACACCAATTGGCCACCAGCCCCACAGCGGCTCAAGGCAGTACGGAGGGTCAGGAATGAGAAACACCACGCCCAGCCAAGGATGCTCCGCGAGCGGATTTTTGAGAATCGCAGCCAAGGGCTGGACCAGAACGAGAATCAGCCAGAAGACTGACGAAAGGAAGAGGGTTTGAGCGAAAATTTTCATGTTCACACCATGAAAGCCGTCAACCTGATGCGCCTACTCGATCGAGCTGTAGAGCTGACGCAGCCAAGCGCATATCGGACGGAAATCCTTTTTCAGCTGCTCTTTCTGTTTGGGAGACATGGTGTGCAAATCGCCTTTCGCTTTAAAGTAGCGCATCAGTTTCTGAATCGCGGAAAGGTGATCCGACAACGGCACCGCTTTCGTCGAAGTCCCGCTAGGCTTTCCATCCGGTGTCATTCCCATATGGCGATATGCGCCTTGGAAACTCATGCCCTTAAGCTGGCTAATATCCGTTACCTTCCGGGCCAGCGCCATGTATCGCTGGGCAGTGCGAATCGAACCGGCGAAATTTGCGGCAAGCCATTCTTCCCAAACTCCGTGGCCAACGCGACGATTCAGCGCCGTCTTTTCATCGGCCAGAAGCCTGCCCGCATGCCACGCAGCGACGAGAGCCTCGTAAATATCCTGCTCCGACCGCACGCAGAATTCCTTAACCTGCGCGTGGTAACGGTTGATTTGCTCGCCTCGGGTGCTTTCAGTCTCCGGAGCGACCAGCGCCAATAGCTGATTACTCATCGTCCAGTCCCAGGGTTTCGCGAAGCTCTACCGCGAGTTTGTGCACCCGCTGCTTGCTGCAGTCGGCAATTTCGCCCACTTTCTCAAGGGTTCGCTCGTCGATCAAATCGGGCCGGAGGCAAAACAGCGCTACCCGGACACGGAAGCCGCATTGCGTGAGCGAGGGCGAATCGGAAATCCAAATTAGGAGCTGGGTCAAAAACTCCCGCAGCTTTTCCCGTTCAGTGGCGGGCGGCGGCGGGTCCTCTTCCTCGCCGGGATGGCGGGTATCGGCAAAGAGCTCGGTGTTTTCAATCCAGTTAGTGTCGGCAGGGTCATGCGTTTTCATCGGTGCCAGCACTCTTGCGGACACCGGGCCACATCTCGGCTCTTTTTTCTTTACGCAACTTCAAAGCTGCGTTCGCCATCCCGGCTTGACAATTTCCTCAACTATGGCTGCAAGCCCTGAATCAACGTGCCCAATTCATCCAGCTTGGCCTCTCTGGCCGCGAATCCATCCAGGTCATTGCTATCTTCCAGATTCCAATAAGCGACCCGTTGCGTCCAAACGCTCTCCGGCCCTCCCCTTTCCAGAAAAAACTTCACCAATTCCCGATCGTCCTGAATCGCCCTTTCAATCGCGGGAACCAACCGGGCTTTTTTTGAGACTCCCCGATGAACGAATTCTCCGTTTACGATTGCGATTTCCAATTTAGTTAGCGGATTACCATTCTCGATGTTCACGTCGATATAGGAATCCGTCACGCTTCGCATCCGCACCAAGGCATCGATCCCCAAAGCCCGCCGATTGCGCAGGACGGATTTCGCTGACTGGATACACGCCGTATACCAATCGGAATCAATCGTTCCAAACTTCACCCAAAGTAGATTACTCGACGAATCAAAAGCCCTCCGGAAATCGAAAATCTGCTCCAACCCTTTTTTGAACTCCTCTTCGTTGATCACATCTTCGTAATTAACGAGGCAGTCGGGATCCAACTTGAATTCTGACTCCTTCCAAACTGCCTTCGCACGCAAATAGACTTCGAAGGCGGCCTCCGTTTTGATCTGGCCATCTTTATACCAGGCAAATAAATCCGGAAACCGATTTCCAAAAAGTGCTTCAACCCGTTCGGGTAGATAGCCAAATTCGCTCTCCGTTTCTGTAAGTCTCGCTTCGTCCTCGAAAGATAGCCCTTTCCTCCGGATTTCTTCGACCAACTCGTTCGTATCGTTGAATTCCCGGTCCAGGCTCTCGTATTCGCCATACGCACGAAACATCTCTGATTCCAGATTTTCCCGATTCTGATAGCGTTCCCAAAGTTTGGCATTTTCGAGAAGACGCTGTTTTTCCGCCCGCACTTTTTCTCGCCAGTCCACGAGGCCATCCAGCTAGCCATGAAGCAAAATGGATTTGATGGAGTTTGCGAGGTCGATGACCAATGCGAGCTGAAGATCCGTCGGCCAAGATTCGGCCACCTTTGGCATTTTCGGGCTCTGCGAAATCTCATAGAGAGCCTGAACCGCGAGCCTTGCGGTAAAATTCCAAAGCTTTCGACGGAATGGAAAAACTCCATTGTAAAACCGCTGGATAGCTTCATCGGCCTCGAAAACTCCTCCTTTGGATTTCGGCCGTCTTTTTGCCTCCAAACATTCTTCCGCGAGCTTTCTCATGCCTGCACGTGTGGGCATTTGGGGCAAGGCCACGCGGAAAAAATCATCCAACGCTGAGGAATACTGCCTATCGAGCCGCCTGTTTGAACTCCCGGTGGCCGCCTCTCGCTCCAGAAATAGCGCATTCGCCCGGGCGAGCAACGGGCGAGCTTTTGACATCCTGGACATCGAGCCATAATACCAGAACCCGTATCCAAAAGAAGGCCTCTGATCTTTTACCGACGACCGCGAGAGATGGAATGAGTTCGGCGATGATCGCGAAAATACCCTTCCGGCTCCTGTTTGCTGAATCGAAGAAGTCGTCCCACGAAAGGTGCGGCAATCCTCTTTTCATTGAATTTTGAACGTGCCGTGGTGTGCAACGGCAAAATGTGGCGACATCCCCCACCGTCCTTAGCACTTCCGGTAATTCACCTTCTTGATTGGTTTCCATGCCGAACGAGCCGGGTCAACCGGCAAAAACGACACTGTGTCGTTTTCGACGATCGACTTGGATCACTGCGGAACGCTATCGCCCAGCATACAATCATTATCTCCGTGAGAACTTCCCCTCCGAAGCACTTACCACATGCGGCAACGTGAGCCGATTTCCCAGTCATGGCAACTTTCAGTCATTGGCCGCCGGACTCACCAAGAACCACTCCGCAGCGTCATCTGGCGTGACCAACTCGCGGTAATGTTTAATATCATCCCGTTGCGAGTTTCCGCATTCGAGCGCGACCCGCGAAACGTCATTAATCTTGGCGAGAAAATACAAGAGCTGTGCCGGAAGCCGTGCAATGACAACATCCCGATCGGCCTGGGCGATTACCCGCTTCAGCTCGTTCGCTCTCAGCGAGAGTATCGCGAACGCAGATACATCAAGTTCAGCAGTGAATTGCACGCGCTGGGAGCCTGCGGCCGCAGGACGGGATCCACTTGGGCGCGGGAAGTGTGACCATCCGTAGCACCCAGCTTTCTGGAGCGCTCGGGCTTTATCCGGGAACACCGCAGATGATAACGCGCCTCCTCACTGGGCGGGCAGCCTCACTTCTGAGCCTCCGTCGCGTGGACCTCGAATTTTTCGAGTGCAGCCCTGACCGCGTTCTCGCGAAACAGAACTGTCCGGCGTCCCAGTCTAATCGATGGAATTTTCTTTTCGCGGGCAAGCCGGAGCAGAACTCCCGGTGTGAGATGTAGTTTCGGAGCGATTTCGCGAGCGCGACCAATCATGTCGCTGCTTGTTTGGTGTGAAGTCATACCCTCCGGCGCACGTCATCCCAGCGGTGCTCCAATGTTGGTTCAATCCGGCGTGGTGCTCACCAGAATCTGCAGTTGCTCGCAGTCGTCCAGCTCGGTTCAACCCGCTCACCTCAACAATTCGCTGCCAATCCGCTGCCAAATTTATCCTGAATACCCGTCTCCATGAGCATTCACGAGCATCCATCGGACGAGTGCCGGCCCCTATGTAACCTCCTGATACAGAGGCCAGTCGCCATTCGAATGAATGGCGACCCCAACGGGATTCGAACCCGTGTTACCGCCGTGAAAGGGCGGTGTCCTAACCGCTGGACGATGGGGTCTCAAAAGCGGAGCCGGAGCATCCTTGCAAAAGACTTTACGGGCAAGTCCAAATTCCAGATTCACCAAATTCAGTCCTCGGAACGTCCTCTCGCACACCGCGCCCGCACCCCGGTGGTCGCGGGTCGACGATCGGTTCCCAACCGCAACCCGTCATCAGTCGTGCTTCGCTACGTCCCCTCCCGCGCCTCCAGATACCGCGCGCAATACCGCGTCCGACTCGGTAACCCGGGAATCACCCGTCGCAAGCTACCCACCACCCCCCGAAGCGCGATGCGGCCCGTCGGCGTCGACCGGAACCCCAATCGCTCACGCAGAGGTGACGGGATCGTCTCGATCACCACTTGGCGCATCGGCCAAACGCCAGCCGCCAACCACCATGGCTGCCCGGGTGCCACGATCGCCCGCGCCACCTCCGCGCTCACGGGCAGCGATCCCATTTCGTCGTCGCTCAACTTCCGCACGTAGTAATCGTCAAACTCGACGCGGGTCCGTGGCCCATAGTCCCTCGCCAGCCCGAAATATTCGCCAAACACCCTCATGTCCTGGTAATGCGCCTCGCGCTCGTCCGCCGTGAGCGGCGTAATCAGCGTCTCGTAAACCTCCGTCCCCATCGCGATCAACGTCGCCAGCACCCACATCTGCGCATCCGGATCGCTGGCGTCGTAGGCGACGGGCTGATCTCCCCGCACGGGACGGTGGACCGCCGCGACGTGTTCCCGCAGCCGCTCGGCCTCCGCCATCGTCCCGAACGCCACGGTGTAGACGGCTCCCAAAGTCCGGTGCAATCTCCCGAGCGTGTCCTGCCGAAAGCGACTGTGTTCCGAGACGCCCGCCCCGATCATCGGATGCGCGACCTGCAGAATGGCTGCCGCCGGCCCTCCCAGCAGAACCGCGTTTTCACGACTCACTCGTCGAATCAGCGAATCCGCCGCAAAAACACCCGCTCCGTCAGACCGTCCCGCCATCGAGTTGCCCGTCTTCGATCAAAAGAATCCGATCTCCCCGCTTGGCCAACTCGCGGTCATGCGTGACGACCACCAAGGTCCGCTGGTCTTCGCGGACCACGCCAAGCAGAATTTCCACGATGGATTCACCCGTTGCAGAATCCAGGTTGCCGGTTGGCTCGTCGGCGAAGAGCGTGGGCGGGTCATTGATCAACGACCGCGCGATCGCGACCCGCTGCTGTTCGCCGCCACTCAGCTCCGAAGGCAGATGCTCCATGCGGTCCGCGAGTCCGACTCGTTCGAGCAGCGCCACAGCCCGATCTTTCCGCTCGCCGCCGCCAATCATGGCCGGGACGAGGACGTTTTCGATCGCCGTCAGCTCAGGCAGCAGGAAATACGATTGGAACACAAAGCCCATCCGCTCGTTCCGCAGCCGCGCAAGCTTGTCACCGCTCATCTTGTAGAGGCTCGTCTCTTCCAGGAAAACCTCCCCCGCTTCCGGTCGCTCAAGCCCCGCCAGAGTATAAAGCAGGGTCGTCTTGCCCGCTCCCGAGGCTCCGCACAGAAAAACCGACTCCCCGGCCGCGACTTCGAGGCTGATTCCTCGCAAGACGTCGATCTTGTTGCGCCCGATCTTGAAAGACCGACGAAGATCCGCCGCGCGGAGGTGGGATTTTTTTGCTTCGCTCATAATTTTTTAGCCCCGGCCTCGGTGTCGTCCGGTTCGCCCAGCGTGACGGTCCCGCCGACGCGTTCGGGCTGCTTATTCAAGACCGTCACGTCCAGCAACGCCAGCACGCGGGCGAGCCGCTCGCGAATCGCCGTCTTCGGATCGATTGAAAACGAAACCGGCTTCGCCGAAAATCCCACGACATCCTGGCCGCGCATTCGCCCGATGAAAATTGCCCGCTTGTTGTGCTCCGGCTGCGAGACCACGACCACGTCCTCCACCCCGAAGACCTCCGCCGCCCGCACGACGCTGTCCAGCGTCCGCAGTCCCGCGTCGTCCCGGTAGATCCGCGCTTCCGGCACGCCGCGATCGACGAGATCCTCGCGCATCGACGCAGGTTCGTCGTAATCAGGTTCGACCCCGTTGCCACTCACGATCACGTAATCGACGGCCCCCGCCGCGAAGAGTTCAGCCGCTGCGTTCATTCGGTAGCGGTAGTGCAGGTTTTCGTTGCCGCCAGGAACGTATTTCGCCGTTCCCAGCACGAGCGCGGCCCGGCGGTGCGGCACGTCTTCCGCAACTGTGAAATTTCGTCCGCTGGCAGCGAGGTTCACGGCCACCTCGGCACCAATCACAAACAACACGACGGCCACGACCGCCAGCAACGCGAGGCGGAAGGCGAAGCGGATGACGTGTTTCATGCGGAGGGCTGCGAACCCTCTCCCACCCGCTGCCCCAGCGCAAGCCTCGGCAAATCGCTGCCAACGGCGATCACGCCGCGACCGACGGAACGCGGATCTCCGCCTCATTTCCCGTTTCGCATTCCCGCGTTTCTCCTCTATGGAGAACTATGGTCAAAAAACTCCTGCACACCCGCTACCGCGTCTCGGACCTTGATCTGACGATTGCCTTCTATCGTGACGTCCTCGGTCTCGAGCAGACCCGACGCTCCACCAGTTCGCGCGGGTCGGAACTCGTCTTTTTCAAGGCACCGGGCAGCGAGGAGGAAATCGAGATTTGCAAATTCGACGAAAGCGGTCCCGTCCAGGTCGGACCGGATCTCACGCACCTCGCGTTCGAAGTCGAAGATATGGATGCCTTCGCCGCCCACGCGGAGAAGCTGGGATTTCCTTTGAGTGACGGTCCGAGCGAGACCTCCAGCGGTTCGGTGATCGCATTCATCGACGCCCCGGATGGCTACGAAATCGAACTCATCCAGCCCGCGAAATAAGCCGAATGCCAATCTCAAGCGGTTGGACCCAGGTAGCCAGTCCGGTTGGGCCCACGTTCCAAAGACTCCCCCAAACCTTTGGAACATCCCATCCCAACCGGACTGCTTCCTGAATACAGGATCATATTCAGCAACCACCGTGCCAATCTTGGGAAAATGAATTCCACCCTCAGCAATCCGCGTCTTTGGTGGGCGCTCCTCGTCGTTTGGGCGGTCACCGTCTGTGTGCTCTCGTCGATCCCCGGGACCGAGTTCGCCGACCCCGGCTTGCCCCACGCCGACAAGATCGTCCACACCGGCATTTTCGCCGCCGGCGCGATGATACTCGTCCTTGCCCTCCGCACTGGCGTCGCTTGGTCCGCCCGCAAGACTGCGCTCATCGCTTTTTTCACCCTCCTCGCCTTCGGCGTGATCGATGAGACCCACCAACTTTACACGCCGGGCCGCAGCGGCGGGGACCTCGGTGACCTCACCGCCGACGCCTTCGGTGCTCTCATCGGCGTCGCTTCCGCCCTTTTCGCTCATGCCCAAATCAAAAAAAGACACCGCCCGATTGCGCCTCTCGGAGCTCCGAGCCCAGATCCAGCGGCATAACGCGCTCTACTACGAACGCGCCGAGCCCGAGATCAGCGATCAGGAATACGACGCTCTCTACCGCGAACTCGCGGCACTTGAGTCCGCGTATCCGGAGTTCGCCAGCGCCGAATCCCCCACCCAGCAGATCGGCAACGACGTTCAGGATGCCTTCGCCACCGTCGAGCACCTCGTGCCGATGCAGAGCCTTGACAACACCTATTCGGAATCCGAAGTCGGCGAATTCGTCCGCCGCATGCAGCGTCTCCTCCACGACGAAAACATCCCCCTCACGATCGAACCCAAAGTCGACGGCGTCGCGATTTCGCTTCTCTACGAAAATGGCCGACTCACCCGCGCAATCACGCGGGGCGACGGCACCAAGGGCGACGACGTGACCAAAAACATCGCCACGATCTCCGCCATCCCCGCCCAGCTCGCCGGCTCCGATCACGCCGAACGTCTCGAAATCCGTGGCGAAATCTACCTCCCGAAAGCCACCTTCGCCGCACTCAACGAATCCCGTGACGCCGAGGGCCTCCCGCCCTTCGCCAATCCCCGCAACGCCGCCGCGGGTTCCCTCAAACAGCTCGATACCCGCATCACCGCCAGCCGCGGACTCTCCGCGGTCACCTACTCGCTCGGAGCCTGCGAAGGGCGGGAACGCCCCGCCACCCAGAGCGATCTCCTCGATCAACTTTCCGCCTGGGGCCTCCCCGTCGCGAACTGGCTCCGCCGCGCGGAATCCGTCGACGACACCCTCGCCGCCATCCGCGAACTCGATCCCATTCGTCACGATTTCCCCTTCGAGACCGACGGAGCCGTCATCAAAGCCGAACGAGTCGCTCACCAGCGCACCCTCGGCTCCACCTCGAAGGCCCCCCGTTGGGCCATGGCTTACAAGTACGAACCCGAACGCGCCGATACCCGCCTCACCGACATCACGATTCAAGTCGGCCGCACCGGCGTCCTCACTCCGGTCGCCGAACTCGAACCGGTGACCGTCAGCGGCAGCCGCGTCAGCCGCGCCACCCTTCACAACGAGGAGGAAATTCACCGCAAGGACATCCGCGTCGGCGACACCGTTACCATCGAGAAAGCCGGCGAAGTCATCCCGGCCGTCGTCGCCGTCAAAAAGGAATTCCGCACCGGCGATGAACCCATTTTCGCCATGCCCGCGGTCTGTCCCGCGTGCAGCCAACCCGTCCTCCGCGAGCCCGGGCAGGTCGCCATCCGCTGCGTCAATCCCACCTGCCCGGCCCAACTCCGCCGCCGCATCGAGCACTTCGCCAGTCGGGGCGCAATGGACATCGAAGGCCTCGGTGAAGCCATGGTCACCCAGCTCGTCGACGCGAATCTCGTCACCGACATCGCAAGCCTCTACGACCTCCGACTCGAGCCGCTCGTCGCCCTCGAACGCACCGGAGAAAAAAGCGCCACGAATCTCCTCGCGGGCATCGACGCGAGCAGGAAGCAACCTCTCTGGCGGCTCCTTTTCGGTCTCGGCATTCTCCACGTCGGCGCGACCGCCGCCCGCAATCTCGCCGAGGAGTTCGGCACCCTCGACGCGCTCGCGGCGGCCGACCCGGAAGAACTCGAGCGCGTCAACGACATCGGCACCGTCATGGCAGCCAGCGTTCACGACTGGTTTCGCACGCCGGAAGTGGAAAAATTGATCGCCGCCCTCCGCGATCGGGGCCTCCACTTCGGCGACGCCACCCAACCGAAACGGGCCGACGGCACCTTCTCCGGCACCACCTGGGTCCTCACCGGTGCCCTCAGCATACCCCGCGACGAAGCCGCCGACCTCATCCGCGGACAGGGTGGCAAGGTCACGTCCAGCGTCAGCAAGAAAACGGACTACGTCGTCGCCGGCACCGAGGCTGGCAGCAAACTCGAGAAGGCTGAAAAATTCGGCCTCAAGATTCTGGACGAAACCGCTTTTCGTGGCCTGCTCGGCACCGGACCTGCGTAGCCCCCGTTGTGACAGCGACCCCTGCCAGTATGTTCGAATGTTTTCCCGCGACCGGACTGCTCGTCCCGATCTTCGAAAGCACCGAGCACGCCCACCTTCCGCCCGACGTCCTCGACGCCCGACTGGTGATCGGATGGCGACACTTCGGCACCCATTTCTTCCGCTGCAATTTCGCCATGCACGACGGCGTCCTCTGCGGCGTCCTCCCGCTCCGCGTCCCCGTTCCCGATTTCAAGCCCAACAAGGGTCAACGCCGCGTCAGCCGCCGCAACGACGACCTCGACGTCCGCATCGCTCCCGCCATCGTCACCGCAGAATTTCACGACCTCTTCGAGCGACACAAGGTCCGCTTCAAAGACAATGTTCCCGAGTCGCTCTTCAACTTCATCGACCCCCACCCGGCCAGCATCCCGGTCGAAACCCAGGCCGTCGAAGTCCGACTCGACGGCCAACTCATCGCGGCCAGCTTCTTCGATGTTGGCGATGAATCGATCTCCAGCGTTTACGGCATGTTCGATCCAAACCACGCCGACCGCAGCCTCGGCACCCTCACGATCCTGCACGAACTCGCCGCTGCCGCCGCCCTCGGCAAGCGCCACTACTACCTCGGTTACTCCTACTCCGTCCCCTCACCCTACGACTACAAAAGCCACTTCGCCCCCCTCGAAGTGTACGATTGGAACGTCGGCTGGAAGCCCTACCCGAAAAATTTCCGTTGGTCGCGCCCCATCGAAGCTCCGCCCGATCCACCGCCCCCCAATCTTGCGACCGCTTAGAAAATCGCCATAGTCTGAGGCGCAATGACGACCATCAGACGGCTGCTCGCTTACGCCCTCACGGCTTTTGCCGCGACCGGGACCGGCCTCGCGCAGTCAGCCGATCCCGTCTCAGAATCTCTCGCCATCCTCCGCGCTCAGTCCCCGGCATCGAGTTCATCCGACCCCGCTCCCGCCCGCCCCCTCCCCGCAGCCCCCTCCATTCCAGCGAAACCCGCCCCACCCGAGCCGCTCGAGATCTTTTCCGCCATCGCCGCCGAAGACGCCACCTGGCTCGCCAAGCTCCTCGCCGCCGGGATCGACCCAAACGCGCCGTTCCCCCGCCCCGGGCCGCCGGAGTTCACCCGGTTCTACGAGGGCACCGACCTCCACTACTACCTCCGCACCGAGCCGGGCTTCACCCCCCTCATGTTCGCCGCCACCATCGGCAATGCCCCCGCCGTCGACGCCCTGCTCGCCGCCGGAGCCAGCAAAGGTCGGCTTACCCAGCGATCAAAGACGTCCGCCCTCTACCTCGCCGCCCGCGCCGGGCACATCGGGATCATGCAGACCCTCATGGGCATCACCCCGGACTCGGCGGTCGCCCAATACAAAATCCACGTCAGCCTCCGCGACCAACGCGTCGTCCTCTGGAAAGGACCGAAAATCATCCTTTTCTCCAAAATCTCCTCCGGCAAAACATCGACGCCGACGGAGACCGGCACCTTCCTCGTCACCAGTAAACACAAGGACCACACCTCCACCCTCTTCGACGCGGAGATGCCGTACTTCATGCGCTTCTCGTGCGGCGACTTCGGACTCCACGCCGGCGACCTTCCCGGCTATCCCGCCAGCCACGGCTGCATCCGCATGCCCCTCCGCGACGCCGAGGAATTCTACGACGCCACCCCCATCGGCACACTGGTCGTTGTCGATTGATGTCGGCCGATTGCAGCCATCGGGGCGTGGTCGGTGAAGTAACTGGCGGCCTCACGTGACGCCCGCGACGGGCGCTGATCCGCTCTCGGATCCACCTTTTTTCCGAGCGGCCAGATCTCTTCCCGGTTGCCGTTCTCCGCGCCCAGTGGGCAAGCGGAGCCTACCTCACAAAAACGTTCTCCCGCACTTTCCCCCACCGGTCGAATCCCGCCACCGCGGCAAACCGCAATGCCAAAACCACTCCCAACGCCATGACCGCGAGAATCGCGAACATGATCGCGATCTGATACTTGATCGCTCCCACCGGCGAAGCCCCGGCCAGGATCTGACCCGTCATCATTCCCGGTAACGACACGATTCCCATCGTCATCATCGAAGCAATCATCGGCCGCAACGCCCGCCGCGCCGCCTCCCGGTAGATTGGCCGCAGCGCCTCTTCCCGAGTTGCGCCATTCGCCAATCGATATTCAAACGCCGCAGCCCCGCTCCCGCGCAGCGTTTCAAAAAAATGCGTCAACGCCACGACGTTCCCCGACATCGTGTTTCCCAGCAGCATTCCGCTGATCACCACCAGATAACGCGCGTCAAACAACTGATCGATCCGCACGATCACGCCGTTAAAATACATCATCACCGCCACCGCCGAGATCGCCGTTGCACCGCCCACCGGCAGCAGCATCCGTTGCCACCTCAGGTCACTGTTCCGGCACGCGCTCGCCGCAGCCGCCACGATCATCACCAGTAACCACGCCAGATTCAGCCACGCCGAATTCAAAGAAAACAAGAACTGCAAATACAACCCCGCCAGCACCAACTGCCCGCTCATCCGGACCCCCGCCAGTCCGATGTCCCGCATCAATCCCAGTCGCCACATCCACGACACCCCCACCGGCACGGCGACCAGCGCCACCGCCGCCACCATTTGACCCCACCCCAGATCCGGGGCTCCACCACTCACAGCGAAACCTCCCGCATCCCTTTCGACCACACCTCATCGTGCGCGACCACCACCACCGTGCAGTCCGGCGGCAGCGATAAAAACCGCTCCACCACCCGCTTCCGGGACGCCTCGTCCAGCGCCGCCGTCGGCTCATCCAGCAAGTGCACCTTTCGCCCCAGCAACAGCCCAACCGCCAATCCCACCCTCTGACGTTCCCCTCCCGACAACGCCGCCACGTCCTGCTCAAAAACGCCACCTTCCAGTCCCAGCTCAGCAAACACCTTCGGACTCAAAACCACCCGATTCGCGCTAAGATTCAGCATCCCCTCGACCGCCGCCCGGACGGTCATTGAAGTTCCAGACTCCAACGGCACACGCTGCGGGACGTAAGCCACCTCCCGCCGCACGGCCCACACCGACTCCTCGTCAACCTCCCGGCCGCGAAAAAACACCTGGCCCGAATCCGCCCGCTCGAATCCCAACAACAGCCGCAACAACGTCGATTTTCCCAACCCCGAAGCCCCCCGGATCACCACCCGCTCCCCCTCGGCGACCCGCAGCGAAAAGTCCCGCAATACCTCCCGTCCCCCGAACCCGAGACTCACCGCCCTCCATTCGATCATTTCACCCTTCCCGGAATTCGCGTGAAAATTCTAGATCTCCAGCGCCTTCGGAAAGCGGCTCAGCACCCGATTCCCACGCTCCGTCACCACCACAACGTCTTCGTGCCGCACGCCTCCAATCCCCGGCACGTAAATCCCCGGCTCCACCGTGAGCACCTGCCCGGCCCGAAACGTGGTCTTCGAAATCCGCGGATCCTCGTGAATCTCCAACCCCAGCCCGTGCCCCAACCCGTGGAAAAACCCCGTCCACCGCCCCTCGACCTGCTCCGTCGGAAAACCCTCCTCTTCGAAAAAATGACGAACCGCGTCCTGCAATTCACCCCCCTCGACCCCCGGCGCAATCTCCTTGAGCGCCCACTTTTGCCCGGCCAGACAGACCTCCCACATCTCCCGCTGTGCGTCCGAAGCCCGCCCCCGCACCACCGTCCGCGTCATGTCCCCAAAAAATCCGGAAGCCGTCACCCGCGGGAAAATGTCCAGGATGATCAATTCATTCCCCCGCAAGGGTCCCCGCCCCCGCTCGTGCGGATCGCAGGCCTGCTCGCCCCCCGCGACGATCGTCTGACCGCCCCCCAGCCCGCCCACTCGCAGCATCGCCGACTCGATTTCCGCCCGTAATCCCTCCGCCGTCAGCACCGATTTCCCCCTCACCAGCACCCCGTCCTTCTTCCGAATCTTCGCCGATTTCAACGCGTCCACGCCGACCTGCAGACCGATCTCAGTCACCCGCAACGCCTCCGAGATGAGCTTCACCTCCGCCGTCGACTTCGTCTCCCGGGCCGGCCAGAAATGACCAACGACCGGCTTGAGATCGACCCCCAATTTTTCCAGCGCAACGGCCATCCCCAACGGGAAATCCCCCGGCACCTCCGCCCGCCGCACCCCTCGCTCCCGCAAGAAACCCGCGATCACTGCGGCGAACGAGGGTTCCTTTCGCCCTCGTCCCCTCACCCGCTCAGCCACGTCACTGTAGCCGACCACGTCGTCCACCCGAGCCTCCCGTCGACCCCGATCGACCTCCAGATCACTCAGCAACACCGCCGACCGCCCGGCCGACTCAACGAAAACAAACGGATCCGGCACCCGAAACCCCGTGGCGTAAAGCATGTCCGCACTCACCTCACTCGAAGCCACGATTAACTTCGCCCCCTTCTTCGTCAACGATCCACCAGCCATCTCCCCATTCTCCCCAACATCGGGAAACGATCAACCCTCATCGAAGCCGGGTAGCACCAGTCGTCATGCCCTCGAAAATGTTTGGCACGATTTTTCCGATTCCGGGAAGGCACACTCGAAGAGGCAGCCAGCCAACCTTGAGGAACCGGGACCGGGCGGGGGTTCTCAATCAGAATTTGGTGGTGCTACCCCCGTCCTCTGCCCTGAAATCCGACCTCAAATGCACCGCTGGACCCGCCTCACGACCACCAAATGGGAAGACTCCTGGGCCGAGCGCCTCACCTTCCTTGGCCCCGACCGCGTTGCTTTCATCACCTGGCCAAACGGGAAGACCGTTCGCATTGAGGCCTTTGTCGATGAGGAAACCGCCGCGCAACTCGTTCGTGAATTCGGGGGCAAGGTCACGAAAGCGAAGCTCTGGACCGGCGACCCGGTCGCGCCCCGTGCGCCCCTTCAGATCCGCAACCGGCTCACCATTTTCCCAGATCCCGATTCCTTCGCCGAATGGCAGGCCGGTCCGCGCAAAAAGCCCGGCATCCACGTCCCGGCGGGCATGGCCTTCGGAACCGGCGATCACGCGACCACCGCTTCGTGCCTCCGGATGCTCGCCGATCTCAGCGGCGATTTCCCGGCTGCCTGGACCGCGCTCGACGCCGGCACGGGGTCCGGGATCCTTGCCCTCGCTGCCCGGGCGCTCGGTGCCGCCCGCGTCGAAGCGTTCGACAACGACCCCGCCTGCGTCCGAATCACCAAGGAAAACGCCAAGCTCAACTCGATCAGCGGCGTGAAGACCACCCGTGCCGACGTCACCAAGTGGCAGCCGTCCGCCCGCCACGATGTCGTCCTCGCCAACCTCTTCAGCGAACTTCTCATCCGAGTCATCCCGACGCTCAAAGCCGCCGTCAAACCCGGCGGTCACCTCATTTTCTCCGGGGTCCTTCGCGATCAACTCACCGAAGTGACCGCCGCCTTCGAGGGCCACGGATTTCGGATCCACCGCACCGTCGTCCGCGGCAAATGGTCCGCCGGGCACTGCCAACTCTGAGTTCCACCCAAAAAAAAGCGCGGCCCGCTAGTGCGGGCCGCGCTGAAATTTCGAGAATTAGGATTCTCGCGCTATCGACAAATTATGGCATGAGAACGCCGTCGATCGCGTGGATGACACCATTGGTAGCGACCATGTCGGTCTCAGTCACCGTTGCGTCATCAACCGTCACGCCTCCATCGGAGACAACGACGTCGATCTCTGAGCTTTCGACCGTTGGGGCCTTCATCGTCTTGACGTCAGCAGCCATCACTTTCGCCGGGACGACGTGGTAGGTGAGGATCGCGGTGAGCTTCTCCTTGCCTTCCGGACTCATGAGCATCGTGAGCGTCTCTTCCGGCACTTTCGCGAACGCCGCGTTGGTCGGGGCAAAGATCGTGAACGGACCGTCGCCTGAGAGCGTCTCAACCAATCCGGCAGCCTTCACCGCAGAAACGAGGGTTGAGAAATCAGGATTACCAACGAGCACTTCCACGACATTTCCAGTCGCAGCAGCTTCCTCGGCCACTTCAGTTGCTTCGGGCGTCGCAGCGTCCGCTTCAGCGAAAGCCTGACCAGAGAATGCGAGCGCCGCAGCCACCGTGGCGGTTGAGGCGAGTTTAAGGGATTTTGTGAATGTAGTTTTCTTCATACACCAACTACTACGGAAGAAACGTCCAACCGGATTGCTATTTCGGGCTGGCGTCTCAGATCGCGAACGATTCGATCACGACCATTCCGGTCCGGGCTTCCCCCGGGGGACATGGATTCGGACCTTCTCCCCGGAAAAATCGATTCGTCCGCTCGATCATGCCTCGCTGCACCGTGCGGGGGTGCTCGAACTCGCGAATCTCCCGCCCTTCCCCGCGATCAATTTCCAACCGAGGTTGACCGAAGAACGAGAACCGCAGCGACCCCGCGTTTCCCTCGATCCGGCATTCCTCAACCGATTCACTCGATTGAAAATCCCAGCGGCCCCGCACTTCGATACCCGCCGGTGTCTCAAACGTGCCGCTCACCCTCCCGTCCGCCTCCGAAGTCCCTCGAATCTTCTTCGGCTCGCCAAACCAATGAATGATCAGATCGATCTGATGCGGAGCGAGGTCGTGAAAAAGACCGCCGCCCGAGATGGCGGCATCAATCCGCCAATTCTCCGCCGGGTTCGCCTTCTTTCCCTCGACCGCACGTTGATCCAGTCGGATGTCGACTAACGCCGGACGACCAATCGCGCCTTTGCGCAACAATCCGTCCACCGCCTCGAAGAGTGGTAATGCCCGGCGATAGTGAGCGACCACGAGCCGATTGCCGCCGACCGATTCGTTCGCCGCGATCATCGCGTCGCATCCCGCGATGTCCGTCGACATGGGCTTTTCGACGTAAACGAACTTTCCCGCCGCCAGAGCGGCGACGGTGTAATCCGCGTGCGAGGACGGAGGGGTCGCGACGTAGATGGCATCCACTTCCTCATCGGCGATCAGGGCCGCCGCGTCGTCATACCACCGCCGCGCCTCGTGCCGCCGGGCGAAGTCCTGCGCCTTCGCACCGTCCCGCCGCATAACGGCCACCAATTCCGAACCCGGTGCCTCGCGAAACGCCGGTCCGCTTTTCACTTCCGCGACATCGCCCGCACCAAGAATCCCCCACCGAATCGTTTTCACGCCGCTCAGTCTGCCGCAACCACGTCGTCCTCGGTATAAAATTCCTGATCCACCCCAGCCGAGCGCACCTCGATCTGCCGACTCGATACTTGGTGGAAGAAATACGCCGTTCCGAATCCGTCAAGCAGTTCGCCCTCGCCGTTCAGTCGAGGACTCGCCCGCGGGAAAAGCACTCGCTTATCCGGATTGCCCCCGAGGAGCGCCCTCATCAAATCCGCGTTCCCTTCCCCAGTGGGATAGCTCCCAAACGCGTCCCGGTAAGCTCGAAAAACCGTCAACACGACGCGCGGCTCATCCGCCGCCGCGATCTCATCACCGCCGAGAGCCTCCGCGTCCGGGTGCGGAGGCAGCGAAGAAATTTCGTCAACGGTCGGAATCTCAAAAACGGGCCGCTCCGCTGCGAACACCGCCGACGGTGCGGCGGCCACCGATTCGGCGTCCTCCGAACTCACTCGCTGCGCCGCCGCCAAATCACGGCGATCCGATTCCTCGCCGAGCCGCTCCGCTCGATTCCAAAGAAAAACCGCGATCCCCAGGATCAAACCAACCAACGTCGCAACGCTCCAAACCGAACCCCTCACGGCCTCGGCACCCGTCTCTCCGCGTCCATCCGTCGCCCGCCCCTCACACCCGCATGAAATCCAGGTCCGTCCGCGAGAACCGCCCAATGTTCGGCAGCACCAGCGGCAGATCCGACTCGCTCACCCCAAACCATCGCGCCATCCCGGCCGCCATTTCGTCCGTCGACACGGCAGGAATCCAGCTCCCCCGCGACCCGGTGTCATCCGGCCCGCTCACCTGCAGCTCCGGCATCCGCCCGTAGAGCCGGCCGCCGTTCACCGCGCCGCCCATGATCATGTGGTGACTGCCCCACGCGTGGTCCGAGCCTTTGCCGTTGCTGTTAAAAGTCCGGTTGAAATCCGACGCCGTAAACAACGTCACGTTGTCGCGAATCCCCAGCATCTCGGTCGCGTCGTAAAAATCCGCCAACGCCGCGCTGAGCTGCCCGAGCAGCGCGTTGTGATCCTCGAGCTGCGCATCGTGCGTGTCGAAGCCACCCAGCGAAGCGAAGAAGATCTGTCGCTTCATCTTGAGCGTCCCCTGCGCCTCGATCATCCGCAGGATCATCTGCAGCTGATCCGCCACGCGGTTCAGCCGCCCGTTCGAATCGGTGCTGCGCGGGAACTTATCCTTGTGATCCGCCACTCCAGCGAACGTCGCTTTGAGCAGAGTGTCGTTCGCGACCGCCCGGTTGAAAACGTTCGCGTATTCCTGCTCGAAAATCTGACCGTAGCCCCGCGTTCGGATGTCATCCATGGCCTGGTAGCGCTCTTTGACCGGCGTGTAGGTTCGTCCGTATTCGTTCAGCCCAATGCTGCCATTCGGCGTCATGTGGTATTGCACGACCTCGTCACCGACCTGGAAAAAATTATTGCCCGCCAGCGAGACGTTCATCGAAATGTTCGACTCGGCATTCAGCGTCTGCAGCAGATCCGCCAGCCGCCCGCCCCACCCCACCTTGCGATGGCTCTCGGGCACCGATGTCTGCCACTGCACCTGCTGGTCGTTGTGCGAGAACAAGTGCGGCGGGATGGCCGTACCGCCGTTCTGATATTCCGCTTTCGTGATCGGCGCGACGAGCGTCCCGACGTTCGCAATCATCGCCAGATCGCCGGAATTGAAGATCGATTGCAGCGGACCCATCGCCGGGTGGAACGCAAACTCCCGCCCGTCGTCCCCGCTCGCGTTCAGCGGCAACAGCCCCTCGCGCGGTAACGCGAGAATCCCGCGATTGGCTGCGTAAGCCTGGTAGGCCGACAGATCGTAGGGAACGAGCATGTTGTTCGCGTCGTTCCCGCCGAAGAGAAAGAGACAGATCAGCGCCTTCCCGTCATCCGCCGGAATACCCTGCGCCGACAGCGTTGCGTTGAAGAGCCGCAACGTCCCGAGCGTCGAAAAAATCCCCGCCATTCCCAAGCCCGCGCACGCGCTCTGTCCCAGAAATCGCCGCCGCGACATTAAATTGTTTCGCTCGCTCATTTTTCCAATCTCCTCATTTCAGACTACCGCTGCACGAAACCCTCCGGTGACGTCAGCGCCAGAAAAACGATCATCTCACAAGTCCGCCGCTGCTCAGAGAGGTCATCGCCGAACCAACTCGGCAGGTCCGCCAGCGCCGAGTCAATCGACGCCCGCGACTCCGGACTCATCGCGCCAAAAAGAAACCGTTCGTTCACGAAGTCGACGAGATCCCCCCTTCCCTCCATCCGGGTGCGACTTGGATTATTCAAGATCCCCAGCATCTCCGTCCAATCCGGTCGCACGTAACCGTTATCCGTTGTTCCCGGGATCTTCTCCGGCGTGTAGAGACCGTAGGAGAGGTATCCGCTGATCGAATTCGCCTGCTTGATCACGGTCGTATCGGTCAGAATCTGATACTCCGGCGAGACCAACCCGGCCTCCGACACTGGCCCGGGCGCGGCGTAGCCGGGTTGGAAAAAATTAAACACCGACGGCGCGGCCAACGGGGATTGCTCGGGCAAAGTGTAGCGCAGCTCGAGGTAAAACCGCTCGTCCCCGTTCACCGCCCGCAGCGGTGGTACGGCCGCAGTCCCCCGCAGCAGCCGGGAGACGCGCAGCAGAGGCTCCGCCCCTTTTCCAAAGCTGATGGATGTCCTCGGCTCGACGTTGCGGGCCTCCGGGTCGAGCAAAACAGCCCGCAGCGTCTCGCCCAGATTCCCCCGCTCACCCGCCGCATCGGCGTTGAAAACTCGCGCGACCCGGTAAACGTAGCCAGGGCTTGGATTGCTCGTGACGAAGCGCTGGATCAATTGCCGCGCAATGAAAGGTCCCACGTTCGGATGCGCGAACAGCGCGTCCAGCGCCGCCGCCATTCGCGCCTCGCCGCTCACTCCGCCCGGGATCACCGTCCCCCCAACGATTGTTCGCGGCTGGTCGTCGCCGAACTCCGGATAATACGTCATCGGCCGCTCGCCGTCGTTTCCGTAAAGAAACCAGCTCGTCCGGGATCGAACGGTCCCATTGCCGTTCAACGGCGGGGCTGCCGCGTCGTAATGCGGTCCCCAGCCCGTGAACACGTGCGCCAACCCGACGATGTCATCCTGGGAATACATCGCGATCGGCTCCCCGTCCGAGGAAAGGCGGATCGAACCGTCGGTGTGCAATTTCGTCAGCCCAATCGTGAAAAGCTGCATGATCTCACGGGCGTAATTCTCGTCGGGCTCGCTGCCCGTCTCCGGATCGGGCCTCCGGTTCCGGATCATGCTGAGATACTGTCCCATCATCGGGCTCAAAGTGACGGTCTCGAGCAAATCGCGGAAATTTCCAAAAGCTCCGTCGACCAGCGCGTCGTAATACTTCGTCACTCCGACGTGATCCCCCTCAAGACTCCCGATCTGGGAGATCACCAGGATCTCGCTCAGGGCAAATGCCATCCGCTGCCGGAGTTGGTCGGGAGCCTTGAGCGCGGCTTCCCAGAACGCTTCCTCCCGTGGGCGCTGATACCCGTCATTCCCGTTCACCGCCTGGAGTTCAGCCCTCCGCGCGACCAGATAATCCAAATGGTGGGTTGCCGGGAGCGCCATCTGCACGTCGATCCATTCCGCGTAGGTGCCAGTCCGCACGTCGGCCACCGAGCTGCCCGTCGCACCGAAGCTCGCCTGAGCCAAGAACCGCGCCGCCTCTCCGTCCGTCAACGCGCTTGCCACCGCGGCCGGGGCCATCAAGGGCGGCGGCATCATTTCAAAGGCCGGTGTCGTCCGGAGTTGTCCGACGATCTCGCCCGACGGCTCACTGCCGGTCCGCACCCGCACCCAGAGCGATCCCGCCCCAAGCGCCGCCACCAATTCCTCGGACGAATACCCCGCCGCCCCCGCAAAATCCCAATCCACCCCACCGACCTGACCCGCCGGGAGCGCGAAAACCACGGGACCACCATTCCCAGTCGCAGAATGATAAATCTCCGCCGCCGTCTCGACGCTCGCCAACCCGGTGAAGCTCAGCACCACCCGTGCACTCAACGCATTCCCCGCCCGCCGCACCGACGCGATTCCCGATCCTCCCGACCCGGCCAGCCCCCGCAGCTGCGCGACGTAAAGAACGTCCGGCGCATCATCGATCGTGACGGAAGCCGACGACGGCGAACCTAGCAGCCTGTCGGACTTGCCGACACTGATAAAGAAAGAGGGATGGGAGCGAGATATGTGAACGTGGATCACGACACGCCATTGTTACTGCCGCCGGATGTTCGGGAGTGGGTTCCAGAAGGGCATTTGGTTCATTTCATCATGGACGCGGTTGCGCAATTGGATGTGAGCAAGGCGCGGGTCAACGAACGGGGGACCGGGGACAAGCAGTATCCGCCGTCGATGATGCTGGGAGGGTTGATTTACAGCTACGCGACGGGAGTGTTTTCGAGTCGGGGCATTGAGCGCAGCACCTACGAGAACGTGGCGATGAGACTGTTGTGCGCGGACACGCACCCCGATCACGACACGTGGTGCACGTTTCGGCGGGCCAACGCGGAGTTGTTGAGTTCGAGCTTCGGGCAGGTGCTGGAGTTGGCGGCAGGTTGCGGGGTTCTCAAAGTCGGAGCGATCACGGTAGCCATCGATGGGACGAAGGTGCTGGCCAACGCCAGCAAACATGCGGCGGTGAGTTACGGACGGGTCGAGACGAAGATGCAGGAGTGCGATTTGGAGATCGCTGAGCTCTTGGCCAAGGCCGAGAAGGCGGATTCGACGCCGCTCGAGGATGGATTGAGCATCCCGGAGGAGATCACTCGTCGGCAGCAACGCAAGGCGAAGCTGGCCCAGGCACGAGCCGAGATGGAAGTGCGAGCCTACGCGCGAGCGCAAGTCCAGCAGCCTGAATACGAAGCGAAGGTCGCCGCACGAGCAGCGGCGCGAGAAGCTGGGAAAAAGCCTCGCGGCAAGGAGCCCCAGCCTCCAAGTGAAAAGCCTACGGCCAAGGACCAGTATAACTTTACCGACCCGGCGAGCCGCATCATGAAGACCCACGGAGACGGCTTCCAGCAAAGCTACAACGCGCAGGCCGCCGTGGAGGTCGAGAGTCGGCTCATGGTCGGAGCGCGAGTCTCCACCGCCCCCAACGACAAGGAACAACTCCTGCCCGACCTGGCCGCCATCGCGCCGGAAGCCGGGCCCGTGGCCGAGGCACTCATCGACAGCGGATTCGTCAGTGAAGCAGCCGTCACCGCAGTCGAAACCAATGCTGGGGGCACGCCCACCGGCCTGCGGGTTCTGGCGGCGCTCAAACGCCAAAAGCATGGCCGCAGCGTCAGCCAACTCGAGAAAAAGGCCGACCCGCCCCCGCCAGCCGCCGACGCCCCCTTCACCGAACACCTGGCCCACCGCGTGGCTACCAAAGCCGGAGCAAAGCGTTACAAATTACGACAACAAACCGTGGAACCCGTTTTTGGCATCATCAAGCAAACCCTCGGCTTCCGGCGCTTCTCCTTGCGAGGAGAAGCCAAAGTCTCCCTCGAATGGAACCTCGTTGGCCTGGCCTACAACCTCAAACGACTCTTCCACGTCGGAACTCCCCTGAGAATAGCCTAAAAGCAGCCCTGCCCAACGGCCACCCGACCTCGACTCCCCTCCATCGATGCCAGTGCTCCGCTCATTCTCAATCAAGACCAATTCTCGCTCCAAAAAACTCCCGCATCTTCCCAAAACCCAAAATTCCCCCATCCTCTCTCACTCGCTAACCCCGACAGGCTGCTAGGGTGTAGCCCACCCCGGGCAGCAGCGTCATCGTTACCCCCTCGGGAAGCTCGACCTCATCATCCGGCAGCGCCGCGATCCCGACCGTGGCCGACCCCGACGCCACCGGGATCTGCGCACTCCTGCCCGGATCCGGATAATCCACCGCCTTCGTCGCCGTCCCCGACAGCGCGTAGTTCACCACGAGCGGCTTGATCCCACCGGACCGAAAAATTTGAAACCGCGCCGCGCTCCCAGCCCCACCCGCCCCGTCGCCCTCGTAAGCCCGGCCCGCCGCCACCCCCACCGTCAATACGCTCGGACTCGTCACCCGCGCCCTCGCCGAACCCAGGTCGTCGACCCGCGGCTTCGTCGTCGCGTCCCCCGCGTCGAGACCGAGCACGGCCTCCTCGTAATCCGTGCAGCCCATCGCCATCCCGGTCTGCGTCCGAAACCTCCAGTCCGAAAAACACCCGCCCATCAGCGAGCAACGAGGCCAGATTCTCCCCCGTCGACGAAAGCGCCGGCCCGGCGATGATCTCCCGCGTGTCCACCGCGTCACCCGGCTTCGTCCAAGCCACCGCCACGTGATCGCCTCCACCACCCTCGCGCTGGAAAATTTCAAAATAGTAGGCGCGCCCTGCGACCAAAGCGATCGGAGCGGATTTCTGCGTCGCGGATTTCGTCCACTGATTCTGATTGCTGTAACTCGAGATCCACGCGACCCGCACAACCGAGGCCGTTCCCAAGTCTGGCGACAACCAGAATTCACTCGCGTCGTCACCGGCGATCCAAAACGTGTAGACGCCCGACGTCGGCGGCACGAGGTAACCCGTGATGCATTGGACGTAGTCGTTTTCGTCCGGATCACTCTGCCCCACGCGCAACTCCACCAAACGATCTTCCACGTCAGCCGCCGTTCCCCCCGTCCGGGCCAGAATCCGCAAAGCATCGATCCCCACGTCCCCGACCCACTTGCGACGTCGCACGCCACCCGACGAAAAGGCCGACCCCACGTCCATCGACATTACGATCATTTCACCCGTCCCCACAACCGCCCCGCCCAGCGGTGCCCAAGCCGTCAAATCCCCCGACACCATTGGCTGGTAGTGCACCCCGTCGACCGATCGCCAACGCTGCCCGATCGTCGTGGCGCTCAGCGTCTCGATCTCCGACAACATCGGACAACTCTCCGGGTCCATCGGTCCGTGCCCGCAATCGACTCGTCCCGGTTGTCAAAACCATCCCCATCATCGTCCGCGCCGGGGACGTGACCCTCTCCGAAGGCGGCTTCCCACACGTCGCTCATTCCATTTGCATTATCGTCGAGCATCGCCGTCGCCGGAAGCACCGATAGGCTCGCGAAAAGCAAGAAGAGGAGGGGGCGACCTTTCATTGAATCAACCGGAGTTGACTATGGGTAAACCGCACAACCCGAAACGTCCACCAAGTCTTGCCAAACGCATTAGTTATTGCTTGAAAAATCCTAACCCGCTACGCGTTCCCGCGCCGTCATGAAATTTCCGCGCTCACTTGTCCTCCTTCTCCTCATCGCCACCGCCGCACCCGGTTGCACCACGATGAATCGCGTCGGCAATTCGGTCGAATCCGGTGCCCGCACCGTCGGTCGCACGACCGGCAATTTTTTCGGAAATCTCTTCGGCAACAAAAAGGAGGAAAACCCGTCACCCCGCCGCCGCTCCCGCCCGAAACCGGTCGAGGACGCCCCTCCCACCCTGGAAAGCACTCCCCAGGAATACGTCGGCTCTTAGGAGCCCGTATCCACGGGGTGCGCGATTTCCCGCCGCCCGCCTACGTCTCCTGGACTAATGCGTCCATCAAACGCAGGTAACCCCGATCCGCCCGATGCGGCTCAGCCCATCCGCGCAGTTGCCATCGCCCCGCGACCAGCTTAAATGCCTCGTCGCTCCGATGTCCGAACCACTCCGCTTCCAACACTACGAAGTCGCCCGCAAGCCCGACGGCTCTCCCGTTGAACTCGGCCGCGGAGCGATGGGCATCACCTACCGCGCCTTCGACACCAACCTCCGCGCCGACGTCGCACTCAAAGTCATCAGCGGGGCCTACCTCAATAGCGATACCGCTCGCGAGCGTTTCCTCCGCGAAGCTCGCGCCGCCGCCGCGATCCGCCACCCGAACGTTGCCACGGTCTTCCACCTCGGTGACGCCGAAGAATCCTACTTCTACGCGATGGAATTCGTCGATGGTGAGACCGTCGAGCGACTGATGCGACGCGAGGGAGCGCTTCCCACCCTCCGCGCCCTCGACATCGCTTCCCAGGTCGCCCGCGCTCTCGGGGCCGCGCAAAAGCAGAATCTCGTCCACCGCGACATCAAGCCGTCGAACATCATGCTCACCCGCGACGAAGACGACGACGAAGACCTCGTCAAAGTCATCGACTTTGGCCTCGCCAAAGCTGGCGCGACCAACTCCGCCGACGGCGACGCCCCCACCCTCACGATGGGCGGATTCCTCGGCACTCC
This sequence comes from uncultured Verrucomicrobiae bacterium, assembly GCA_963832325.1. GTDB lineage: Bacteria > Verrucomicrobiota > Verrucomicrobiia > Chthoniobacterales > JAATET01 > CAVVKW01. The sequence continues at coordinate 55,935 of CAWHTR010000005.1, forward strand.
CCACTTCGCCAGCCCCGAACAGCTCGACGAACGCGAACTCGACGTCCGTTCCGATATCTACAGCCTCGGCGTCACCCTCTTCTACATGCTCGCGGGCGAAGTTCCGTTCGGGGGTTCGCTCGCCCAGACGATCAGCCGCCAGCTCCAGCACGAGCCGCCCTGGGAGAAAATTGCCGCCCAGCCGACTTCCGTTCGCGATCTCGTCGGGCGGATGATGGCCAAGGACCCTGCCGACCGCTTCGCCAATCCCCTCGAACTCCGCCGCGCGATCGACGCCACCATCGCAGCCGTCGACCGCGACGATCTCGAAGTGCCCGGCGGTTCTCGCGTCGAACCCCTTCCCGACGCCACCACCTCCGTTCCACCACCGGCTTCGACGGTCACACCCTCGATTCGCGCCGGCAGTCAGCTGGCCGGACGCTACGAACTCCTCGAGGAGATCCCCGCCAGTCCTCTCGGCCGCCGCTTCCGCGCCCGCAACACCGAGAGCGGCAAAGCCGTCGGCCTCATCCTCCTCGAACCCCATCTCCTCCCCAATCCCTCCGCCCGCAATCGGTTCGAGGACGAAATCGCCGCCCTCCAAGCCGTTCGCCTACCCGTCATCCTCCGCATTGACGGGATCGAGGACGATCCTCCTCAGACCTGGATCACCCACGAATGGGTCAATGGACCCACCCTCCTCGACGAAATCCGTGGCCGCGGCCCGTTCGCCCCCAGCCGCGCCGCCGACATCTGCGAGCACGTCGCCGCCGGCCTCGCCGCCCTCGCCCAGGCCGGCGTCACCTGCCCCGTCCTCGCACCCACCTCGGTCCGCCTCCCGCCCACCGATCCAGGCGTTAAAATCGACCCCCTCAGCCCCGATTCGATCTCCGCCATTTCTTCGATGGCCACCCTCGCCGATTCCTCGATCCGGCGACTCCGGGCCCGCGGCGTCTTCACCGAGCACCCCGAGACCGAATTCACCTACGCCCTCGCGAGCATTGCCTACGAAATGCTCAGCGGTGTCCGGCCCGGCGGTGCCGATCAGCCCTTCACTCCCGTCCCTTCCCTTTCAGAACCCGTCAATCGCGTTCTCCGCGAAGGCCTCGATCCGCGCAACGAACTCCGCGCCGTCACCCCCTACGCCGCCGCACTCACCGACGCCCTCCGCGCTCACAAGACCGCCCCCTCCACCCCCCGACCAGCCAACGGCAAACGCGCAAAATTCGAGCCGTGGAACCGCCGCACCCTCCTCATTGCCGGCTGCGCCACCGTCGTGCTTCTCTGCCTTCTGCTTCTGCTCTTCCCCCAACCCAGCGAAGAAGACACGACCTCCCTCCCGACCCCCGACCCCACCCCGTCGACGACGCCCACCCCGACTCCTCCACCTGTCGACCACGTCGCGGCCGCCATTGAAGAATCCGGTGACCACGCAGCGGTCGGCGATTTCCAGGCCGCCTTCGCAACTCTTACTACCCTCGACCCGACCGACGCTCGCGACCCTCGCGTCAGTCAGGCCTACGAGTCTCTCTCCGCCCGCCTCCGCTCCGAGTCCACCGACCTCACTCCCTTCGAGGCCCCCCTCCAATCCGCCGCCGACAGCGATTCCCTCTCCGCAACCTACCTCCTCGCGAACCTTTACGACCAGCGGGGCCTCGCTCAACAGGCCTTCCCCCTCTACCTCGAAGCCGCGAAGGCCGGTGATGCCGAGGCGATGACGAAAACCGGAGCCGCCTACGCCGCCGGCTGGGGGACCGACCAGAGTTGGCCGCAATCCATCGACTGGTTCACCCGCGCCGCCGCCGCCGGAGACCCATCCGCCGACTACGCTCTCGGCGAATGCTACGCTCTCGGCAAAGGAGTCCCGAAGGACACCGCCAAAGCCTTCGTCCACCTCGACCTCGCCGCCCGAGCCTACGACCACATCCTCGCCAAAACGCTCCTCGCCGACCTCTACCTCAACGGAGATTTTGGCAGCGCGAATAACGCCGAGGCTTTCCGCCTCTTCACCGAGGCGGCCAACCAGGGTTCCCTGGTCGCCAAGGCCAAACTCGGCGTCATGATCTACAGCGGCAAAGTCGTGGACGGAGCACCCATCGAAGGGAAACCCACCCCCTCGAAGGAGGGTTACCGCGAAGCCTTCCAGATCTTCGCCGAAGGAGCCGCGCAGGACCACCCACTCTCCCTCTACTACCACGCTCTCCTCCTCAACAGCGGCACCGGCACTCCCGAGAAAGATCCGGTCACCGCTCGTAGCCAATTCATCCGGGCCGCCCGCGCCGGAGAGAAAAACGCCATCGCCTGGTGCCGCCAAAACAACGTCGCCTACGAAATCAACGAGCTCACCCCCGCCCCCGCCCCCACCGATCAATCCCTCCCCGAGACCCCCGCCGCCGACGCCACCGAAGCGCAGTAAAAAAATGGGGAGCGCGGGCATCCTGCCCCCACCTGTCCGGCTTCCAGCCCGACAGCAGGCCACGCCGGATGGCTCCCCGAAGTCGCAACTTGCCCCGGCAACGAAGCCCGGTAACACTGCGCCAAAATGGCCCGCGAAAAAACCATCCTCATCGTCGACGACGAGAAGAATACCCGCGACGGTCTCCGCGACGCGCTCGAAGACGGCTTCGAGGTTTACACCGCCCCCGACGCCGCCGGCGCACTCACCGTCATGGAAGCGGAGTCGCCCGACGTCCTCCTCACCGACCTCCGCCTCGGCGGCGAGGACGGCATGTCTCTCATCGAACGCGCCCTCAAGCGCCCGAAGCCGCCGATCTGCATCATGATGACCGCCTACGGCTCAGTCGATACCGCGGTCGAGGCCATGAAGCGCGGCGCCTACGATTTCGTCACGAAGCCGGTCAACATCGACCGGCTCGAACTCCTCATCCGCCGCGCCCTCCGCGATCGCGCCACCCAGCAGGAAAACGTCGAGCTCAAGGCCAAGGTCAGTCAGGCCGGCAACCTGGACACCATGCTCGGTCGCTCGGCCGAAATGGTCCGCGTCTTCGACACCATCCGGCAGGTTGCCCCCTCCCGCGCCACCGTCCTCATTCAGGGCGAAAGCGGCACCGGTAAGGAACTCGCCGCCCACGCCATCCACAATCTCAGCAACCGCGCCGCCCGCCGCTTCGTCGCCATCCACTGCATGGCCCTCTCCCCCCAACTCCTCGAAAGCGAGCTCTTCGGCCACGAGCGGGGAGCCTTCACCGGCGCGACCGAACGCCGCGCCGGGCGATTCGAACAAGCTGCCGGCGGCACCATTTTCCTCGACGAAATCGGCGAGATCGACGCCTCCACCCAGGTAAAAATCCTCCGCATCCTCGGCGAACGAACCTTCGAACGCGTTGGCGGCAACCAAACGATCCAAGCGGATGTCCGCCTCGTCGCCGCCACGAACAAGGACCTCGCGACCCTGGTCGCCGAAGGGAAGTTCCGCGACGACCTCTTCTTTCGCCTCAACGTCGTCCAACTCACGATGCCCCCCCTCCGCTCGCGCAAGGAAGACATCCCGCTCCTCGTTCAAACCTTTCTCAAGGAAGCCGCGACGGAGAACGAGAAGCCCCCGCGCGAACTCTCCCCGGAAGCCATGGCCCGGATTCTCGACTACGATTGGCCCGGCAACGTCCGAGAACTCCGCACCGCCGTCGAGCACGGCGTCGTGATGTCCAGCTCCCCCCGCATCGGCCTCCGTGACCTCCCGACCTTCGTCCGCGAGTCCGTCCCCTCCTTCCCCACCGCCCCCAGCAGTTCAGCCTCACCAGACGCCCCCCCGGCACCATCAGACGCTTTGAATTTGCACCATTCCGAGCGAGCACTTATCTATCGGGCTCTCGAAGAGACCGGCGGCAACCGAACCAAAGCCGCTCAACGACTCGGAATCAGCCGCCGCACCCTGCATCGCCGCCTCAAGGAACTTGACATCACGAAACGCTAGCGACTCGCCCCACCCGATCTCTCAAATCCCACCGCCATGCCAGTCTCCGCCCAAGGTTTTCAGCAAGCCGTCCACTCCCTCGAACAAGGCAAGCTCGCCCCCATCATCCGCGGCGTCGTCGCCTTCATCGTCCTCGTCGCCGTTACTCTCCTCTACCTCTTCGTGCAATTTGCCGGCTTCAACAGCGAGACGGCGATGGATCAGGCCCAAATTGCTCGCGCCGTCTCCTCGGGCGAAGGCTTCACCACCCGCTACGTCCGGCCCATGGCCTTGTGGCAGCTCCAGGAATCCGGGATCGACATCCCCGCCGACGGCCTCCCCGACACGTCAAATCCTCCCCTCCCCTCGCTCATCAATTCCATCCCGCTCTCGCTCATCAAGGGATCTCTGGAGATGGAACCCACCGATCTCATTTACGCGGGCGACCGCGCCATCGCGTTCACGTCGATTCTCATTTTCATCGTCGCCGTTTTCGTCGCCTATTTCGTCGCCCGCCGCCTCTTCGACGCTCAGCTCGCGTTCTACGCCTGCGCGATCATCCTCGTCACCGACATCCTCTGGCAATTCTCGCTCTCCGGCCTCGCCCAGCCCCTGCTCCTACTCTTCCTCATGGGCACCGCCTGGCTCATCCTCGCCGGCCTCGACCACCAAGAAGACGAGGCCTCCACCGGTGGCATCGCGCCCTGGCTCCTCCAACTCGGCGTGGGCGTCGGGTTCGGCCTCCTGACACTCACGAACTACGTCACCTGCTGGTTCTTCCTCGGCTACCTCTTCTTCGCCTTCTTCTACTTCCGTCCGCGCCTTCTTCCGGTCGCCGCAATCGTGGCTTTCCTCCTCACCCTCACTCCGTGGATCCTTCGTAATTACGCCGTCTCCGGCACTCCCTTTGGCCTCGCCATCTACCCGATCAGCGACGCCTCGTTCCTCCGCACCCTCCAACCGGATTTCGACAACCTGTTTTACGGAATCAAACAAAAAATCCGCCTCGGCATCGTCGCCCAGATCGGCGCGTTGTTCTCCTACATCGGCCTCAGCCTCGCCGCAGGCATGTTCTTCCCGTCGCTCTTCCACCGCTTCAAAAGCCCCGCTGCCTCCGCGTTTCGCTGGTGCGTCCTTGCGATGTGGGTCGCCGCCGTCATCGGCATGGCCGCCTACGGCCCGATCGATCAGCCCATCGGCAATCTCCAACTCCACTCGATCTTCATTCCCCTCTTTGTCTTCTTCGGACTCGCCTTCCTGCTCGTTCTCTGGAATCGCCTCCACTTCGATCTCTCGATCCTCCGCACCATCTTCATTGGCGTCATCATCGTCGTCTGCGCCATCCCGATGATCCTTACCCTCTTCGCGGGTAAGACCCGCGCCATCAACTGGCCCCCGTACATCCCCCCCTACATCGCCATTCTGGGCAATTGGTATCAGGAGGACGAAGCCCTCTGCTCCGACATGCCGTGGGCCGTCGCCTGGTATGCCCATCGCAAGACCCTTCTCCTCCCCGACTCACCGAAGACGATGGTCGAACTCAGCGATTACGAAGTCATCGGCCAGCGCATTTCCGGCCTCTACCTCACCCCCATCACCGGCAACTCGGCATTCCTCTCCGAAATCGCTTCGGGCACCTATCGCGAATGGGCGCCCTTCATTCTCCGAACCCCAAATCTCAACGCTTTCCCGCTCAAAACCCCCGTCCCGCTACCCGTCGACGGTCAAACGGTCCTCTACGCCGACTACGACCGTTGGACCCGCGCCGCCGAGCGCACCGCCCAAGCGGCCGCAGCCCTCGAGCAGCTCCGGCACCACCGACGACGAAGCGACCCCGACCCCATCGCCAACCCCCGAACCGTAACTCTTCCGCTCCGTTCATGCCCACTTCCAAGAAATCCGACGAGCCAACGCTTGAGGCCGCCCTCACCCGCCTCGACGCCGTCGTGAAGGAAATGGAAACCGGCGACCTCGGGCTGGAAACGCTCATCGAGCGCTTCGAAGAAGGCGTCGCACTCACCAAGACGTGTCAGGCCCGGCTCGACCACGCCGAGACCCGTATCCAAACCATCATTCGGGAGGCCGACGGCGGCGTTCGACTCGAAGCATTCGACGACGACACCGATGACTGATCACGCCACCCACAAACTCCTCGACGGAATCGACTCCCCCGCCGACGTCAAGAAACTCGCCGAAGCCGAGCTCCCGATCCTCGCCCAGGAGATCCGGGACGAACTCATCTCCGTTCTCTCACAAACCGGAGGCCACCTCGGCCCCAATCTCGGCGTCGTGGAGCTCACCATCGCCCTCCACCGGGTCTTCGACACCCCGACCGACCGCTTCGTCTTCGACGTCAGCCACCAGGGCTACGTTCACAAGCTCCTCACCGGTCGCCGCGAACGCTTTGCCACCATCCGCCAGCACGGCGGCCTCAACGGCTTCCTCCTCCGCACGGAATCCGAGCACGATTGCTACGGAGCCGGCCACGCGGGCACCGCCCTCTCCGCCGCTCTCGGCATGGCCGTCGGTCGCGATCTCCGCGGTGGCAACGAACACGTCGTCTGCGTCGCCGGAGACGCGGCCTTCACTTGCGGCGTCAGTTTCGAAGCCCTCAACAACGCCGCCAACGCCACCAACCGACTCATCGTCGTCCTCAACGACAACGAATGGTCGATCGCGAAAAACGTCGGGGCAATTTCCGAATACCTCAACCGCCTCGTCGCCAACCCGGCTTACGCCCAGCTCCACGACAAAGCTGCGAAATTTGTCGAGTGGATCGGCGGCAGCTCGGCCCGCAAACTCGCTCACAAGGCCGAAGCCGGACTCAAGAACCTCATCGCGCCCAGCGTCATCTTCGAAGACCTCGGCTTTCGCTACTACGGACCGATCGACGGCCACGACGTTGGCCTTCTCACCCAGACGTTCGAGTTTCTGAAGACCCAGACGGAACCCGTCATTCTCCACATCCTCACGAAGAAGGGCAAAGGCTACGCGCCCGCTCTCGCCAAGCCGGATAAATTCCATGGCCTCGGGAAATTCGCGCTGGATACCGGCGAGACCGTGGCCTCCCCGACCCCGACGTATTCCCAAATCTACGGCGAAAAACTCGCCGACTTCGCCGACCAGAACAACCGCATCGTCGCCATCACCGCCGCCATGCCCAGCGGCACCGGCCTCACCCACTTCGCCAAGCGCCACCCCGGCCGCACCTACGACGTGGGCATCGCCGAAGAACACGCCGCCCTCTTTGCCTGCGGCCTCGCCACCCAGGGAATGAAGCCCTTCCTCGCGATCTATTCGACCTTCATGCAACGCGCCTACGACATGGTCATCCACGACATGGCGCTCCAGGGTCTCAACGTCGCCATCTGCATGGACCGCGCCGGCCTCGCCGGCGACGACGGCCCCACCCACCACGGCCTCTTCGACATCGGCTACCTCCGCCACATTCCAAACCTCGTCCACATGCAACCCAAGGACGAAGACGAGTTCGTCGACATGCTCTGGACGATGGCCAATTATCACGAAGGCCCCATCGCCATCCGCTACCCCCGCGGCGCGGGCAATGGTGCCTCGATCAAGGACAAACCCCGACTTCTCGACATCGGAAAGAGCGAAGTCCTCCGCCACGGCAAACGCGTTGCCCTCCTCGCGCTTGGCAACATGGTCGACCTCGCTCTGCAGACCGCCGACCAGCTCCGCGACGAACACGGCATCGACGCCGCCGTCATCAACGCCCGCTGGATCAAACCGCTCGACGCCGCGACCATCGAATTCTTCGCCCGGGGCTGCGATGTCGTTTGCACCTTCGAAGACCACGTCCTCCACAACGGATTCGGCTGCGCGGTGATCGAACTCCTCTCCGAAAAACGCGTCACCACCCCCGTCATCCGCATCGGCTGGCCGGACGAATTCATCGATCACGGCACCATCGCCCTCCTTCGCGAACAACACGGCCTCACCGCCAACTGCGCAATCGAACAAATCCTCGCCGAACTCCCCTCAACCGACAAGGCAGCCTCGGCGGCCTGATCTCACTCAACCGGCCCATCCGTCGGCGAAATGTTCAGATCTGGTTCGGGCAACGGCAGGGGAGCGTCATCGACAATCGGACCGTCGTAAGGCCGACTCTCCCGACGCTCGGGTTCCGACCTTTCAGATGCCGATCCCTCGGGTTCTTCCACCACCGGACGGCCTCGGGGCCGCTCCACCGTCTCGAAGATCGTCCCCACCCGCCGCGTCGTCCCCGGCGGTGCCAACTTCAGATCCTCGTTGGCCGCGTACCCCGTGGCACCGGATTCCAGCTGCACCCGACTGAACCCATACTCCCACCGCACCACCGCCACTTGATCGCCCAGAGTCAGGCGCTCGTCCGGGCCGCCCGCCTGCTGCGGACCGTGCGTCCAAAACGGTGCTCCCCCCCGCACCACGAGATAAAGCGGCTCTTCCCCTGGCAGAAAATTCACCACCGCGCATCCCGCAAACGCGAAACCCACCAGCCAGGCCACCAACCCCGCTCTCATCGCGCCAAATCGCTCTCGTACAGCGCCTCCAGCTCCGCCGCCAATCTCCGGGAGTCGAAGCTCCCCTCGACCACCGTTCGCGCCCTCGCCGCCTGCTCCGCCCGCGCCGCCCCGTCGTCCAGCAATTTCTCGACGGCCTCCCGTAAGGCAATCGCGTCGCCGACCGGCACCAACCGCGCCGCGCCGGACTCCTCCGCGACCAACTCACGCATCCCATCCACCGCCGTCGCGACGACCGGGACACCCGACGCCATTGCCTCCAGCGCGGTCATCGGCAATCCCTCAAACCGCGAGGGAAGCACCATCAAATCCAGCGCGGCGTAGACCGCTCGCCGATCCGCCACCTGCCCGACAAAGCGCACCCGATCCCCAAACCTGGCACCCACCTCACGCAAAGCAGCCTCGTCCGGACCCGCGCCAAAAAGCGCCACCGTCAAGTCTTCCCGGTCCGCCAACAAGGGCCCAACTGCCTCGATCAACAGGTCAAAATTCTTCTGAAAAACCAACCGCCCCACGCCGCCAACCACCAACCCCGCTTCCGGCAATCCAAACCTCCGCCGCGCCTCCACCCGCTCCTCCACCGCTCCCGGCGAAAACACCGACAAATCCACGCTGTTCGGCAGATACGTCACCCGCTCGGCAGGCACCCCTTCGACGTCCACGGCAAACCGCTCGACCGACCGCGACACCGCCAGCACCCGCGTCGATAGACGATTGAGCACCGCGTCGACGAAGGTCGCCACCCGCGAACCCGTCCGAAACGCGTCGTTGCACTGGTCGTGATGATAAATCACCCGCGTCCCGGCCAGCGCAGCGATCGGTTTCGCGATCCAGTTCGCCCCAAACAGGTGGCACTGCACGACGTCGAATCTCCCCCGCCTCAGCAATCCCGGGAGCCTCCAGAGGTAGCCCGGCGGCCACTTACTTTCCGAAAGCGACCACACCGGCACGCCGATTTCGCGGAAAGCCGACGCAAAAAAACCCTCCCCGTGCATCGTCGCCACCTCGTGCTGAAACCGCTCGCGATCAGCGAACTTGACCAAACTAAGAAGCGCCGTCTGCGCTCCTCCCAGCTCCAAACTGTCGATGACGTGCAGGACGCGGATCATTCTCAGCGACCTTTCGCGATCCGTCCCCGTGAGGCCAGCGCAAACGTGGAGACCGCCACCGCCGCCAACACGAAGGTCCCCGGCAGCCACAGCAGCGCCTCGGCGAACACCGCGTTCTCGCCCGCCCCCGGCAATGCCGCCCGCAGCTTCCCGGTCAAAGCCGCAAACAGCAGGCCCGCCGCACCGTAGGCCAGATTAAACGCCACCCCGCGAAAACTCAGCACCGTCGCCCGCAAGCTCGACGCGGTCCACGAGTTCAAATAGTGCGAAACGAAGAAGCTCAGCATCGGAAAGGCCGCCCCGAGCGGAATCACCGCCACCACCCCCCACCACGGCACCGCAAAAGCGGCCCCGACCAGCCCACTCAGCATCACCGCTCCCAACACGGCAAAATTCCGGGAAACCGTCCCGCCTCGCACCATTCTTCGCGCGATCGGAGCCGCCACGAATCCCAGCAACGCCATTCCAGCGCCGATGACGCCAAACAACACCTCGGGCAGCTCGATCAACCGCAGATAATTGCTCTCGAACGTCAGGAAAAGTCGCACCAAGCTGTCACAACAGACCGCCGCCAACAGAACGAGGAGAATGCGACGGTCCGTCGCCACGAACTTCGCCCCCTCCCAGACGTTAGCCCAGGCCTCGCCAATCGGCGCTCCCGCATCCGGTCGATCCATCTCCGCTTCGCCCTCCGAGCGCCCGCGCGGCACCTCCCGCATCGCCAGCGCCACGAACAGGCACCCCACCGACATCGCCAACGTGACGAATACCGGCCACCGCGCCACGTCACCCGCTGCCGGTCGCCAATCCACACCGATCCACGCCGCCGCGCTCCCGATGAACTCCGCGTCGTAAAGCGCCCCGCCCACCACCATCGCGACGAAAAATGCTCCCGACTGCCACCGCGTCAGCGATTCCAACACCGACGGCCAGCCTTCTTCCCGGTCCCCCGGCGGGAGCGAATCATACGCCAGCGCCTCGTCCGCCCCACTCGCCGAGGCCTCCGCCGCCCCACTCAGCACGCGGTTGACCACCAGTAGCCAAAAAAGCACCACCGGATTTCCGGTCGGCGCAAAGCTGAAGATCGCCAACTCGGCCACCATCAACCCCGCCGCCAACACAACCATCCGCTTGCGTCCGATCACGTCGGCCAGCGCCCCCGATGGAATCTCGAGGGTCACAATCGTGACCGCCCACACGACGTTGAGCAGCGAATACTGCTCCAGAGTCAGCCCCAGATCCAGGAACAGGACGCCGAGAATCGGGTAGTAAAACCGCGCGTTGAACAACACCCGGAACGCCACAAAGAGCGGAATATTCCGGTTCATCAACGCTCAAAGCCTACCAGGCGCAACCGTGCACCCCGCGCGAAAACGAGATCCTCAGAATCCAAGCCCGGTCCGCGTCTGGACGACTTCCGTCGGAGCCGTCGCGACGCTGCGAGCCGCTGTCGTCGTGCGACCCCGATCAATCGGCTGCACGACCGGTGGCCGCGGCTTGATGTCCTGAATCACAACCACGCCGACGCCACCGTTGCCATCCGCCATCGCGATGTAATTCAGCTGGCGCTGCACCCGCGAAAAGATCCACTCGCCGTTAAACTTTGCGTATTTCACCTGCAGACCCTTCTGCGAGGCCACGACCGGAACGTCGCTCCCGAAGCGGGACGGCGGGCCGTATTGCTCCATCAAATAATTGCGAATCCCCATCCAGCCGCCGGCTCGAGTGAGGGTGTTCACCCCCGGTCCGTCGAAGTATCGGATCTCCAGCTTCCGCAACTTGTTCTCGTAGAACGAAGCCTGCATGTTCGAAATCTGCGGGATCGGGTTGTAGATCTCGTAGACATCCATCCCGTCGATCTTCACCGGCACCCGCTGAACCTGGGAGAAAACCGCCAACTTGCCAGGTGCGTCTCCGAGCTGAATCCCCTCCAGATCAAAACTCAGAATTGCGCGCTCTTCATCCGTCAACGTCGGATTCATCGTGGCACAGCCCACCATCGCCACCATCGCACCCACCGTCAGGAACCATCCAAGTTTCATATTGCGACAAACGGTTAAACAGAACTCATTCCCCCGACAAGCTTCAATCGCTTCGCGGACATCTGGCTTCCAAAATGCTTCCCACTTCCCTACCCCAACTCATCATGCTTCGCACCGCCCTCACTTCTATTCTTTCGCTCACCGTCGTCCTCGCGCCACTCACCCCCGCCCTCGCCTGGGACCCACTCGGTCACATGACCGTTAACCAAATCGCCTACGACAACCTTACCCCCACCGCGAAGGCGAAAGTCGATGCCTCGATCGAGAATTTCAACCGCCGTGAGGGCACCGAATACACCTTCGTCGTCGCCGGCTGCTACATGGACGACATCCGCGGCAAAACTCGGGAATACAACACTTGGCACTACATCACCCTTCCCGACAACCGCGAAGGCCTCCCGCTCCCCCCCGCTTCCGAGGAAAATGTTCTCTGGGCCATCAAGAAAATGCTCGCCATCCTCGACGGCAAATCGACCGACTCGAAGATCAGCCGCGACACGGCCCTCGTGATGCTCAGCCACCTCGTCGGCGACGTCCACCAGCCCCTCCACACCACGAGCAAGAACGACGATCGTGGCGGCAATAAGGTGAAAATTCCCAACCTCGACGATCCCGAACTCGCCATTTTCAACAGCGACGGCAACCTCCATTGGTTCTGGGACATGAGCTACCGAGCCGGCATGTCCGACGACGGCGATACGGTCGTCAGTCTGTTCTCCGCGCCACTCTACTCCCGCGACGCCCCCGTCGCCGGCCACCTCAAAGCTCTCGACCTCGTCCGCGAAAAAGCCACCGAATACGAAGGCAAATATCCCGCCGCCACCCTCGGTGAACCCGCCACACCCGAGGAATGGATCTCCGAAAGCCACGAAATCGGCTTCGATACCGCCTACGGCAAGCTCCCCGGCGGTCCCAACAGCAATCCCGTGACCCTCGACTCCGACTACGTCGAACCCGCCCGCGAGATCGCCGAGAAACGCATCACCCTGGCTGGCTACCGCCTCGCCAATCTCATCAACGAGCGCTTCAAATAAGGTCTCAACCCCGCCCGCACCGACCTTAACCGCGCACCGGCGAATCCCGGATTCCCGCCGCGTAAGCGCGGAAAACCATCCCGATTTCATCCCGAATTCGGCGAAACTCGGCTCGAATCTCGTCATCACTCCCGCTCGCGTGCGCCGGATCCTCGAACCCCCAATGGTGCCGGCTAACCTGCCCTGGAAAGGTCGGGCACGCCGCGTCCGCGTTCCCGCACACCGTAATGACGGTCGTCACTCCCGCGTCCAGAAACTCATTCAGATGCTTCGAATGGTGCCCCGAGATGTCGATGCCGATCTCGCCCATCACCTCCACCGCCACCGGATGCACAAACCCCGCCGGCTTCGAACCCGCACTCCGGACCTCGACCGAATCACCAGCCGCCTCCCGCAGAAACCCCTCGGCAATGTGACTCCGACAGGAATTCCCGGTGCAAAGTATGAGAATAATCGGCTTCATGAGAAGATTCGCACCCCGTCGCCGCCTAACAACACCCCGTCCCGCCTCCGCAACACCCTTCCTCCTCCGCTCCGCCATCCGGCAAACAGACGTCCATCGCCAGACAGCCCGTCTGCGTGTTCGCCAAAGTGAAAACCAACGCGCCGTCCCCCCGGCTCACGCCCTCGACCGCGAAGAGCGAGATCGACTCCCGCTGACACTCGATCTGCATCTCGGGATCGTCGTCCCCCAGGATCGGCCCCGCCTGCTCCATGATGAGCGCGAGCTTGGCCGTTGGTAGGCGGTGATCCGTGTCGTCCGCAACCCAGATTTGTAAGGAAGCGACCGCAGATTTCCGCAGCTTCCCGCCGCAATCCACGAACGTTTTGACGGTCCGCCCGACCTCGGTCACGTGAGCGTGCGACGGCACCGACCCGCCACCGGGGAGGACAAAGGCCAGGTTCTCGTCGGGACTTTCGCGCAGGGCGCGGCTGAATTCTGATAATTTCATATTCTCTCTTTTAATGGCTTCGAATCGTGATCGATTTGCTCCCGCTCGCCGATGGCCCTGGTCTCTTGCGCGAGCCGGAGATCGTCGATTTTCTCGAAGGGCAGCGACGTCAACAGCGAGAGGCGTCGGTTGATCTGCTGCGCCACCTGCCAGAAGACCTCCGCTCGCTCGGCCTCCGAACCCTCCGTTGCCGCCGGATCCGGCGATCCCCAATGCGCGAGAATCGGGCGTCCCGGCCAGACCGGACACACTTCGCGGGCGCTGTCGCAAAGCGTAATGACAAAATCGAACGACTCGTTCTCGTATTCCTCCCACGACTTGCTCCGCGCCGCCGAGACGTCGATCTGGAAGTGCTCCCGCAACGTTCGCAATGCCAGCGGGTGCGGGGCCGCCTTCGGATGACTCCCGGCGCTGCATGCGTCGAAGCGGTCCGCCCCCAGCCGCCCCATCAAATACTCCGCCAGGATGCTCCGGGCGGAATTGCCCGTGCACAGAAACAGGATCTTGAAGCGCCTCATCCCGCCACCCTCCCGCTTAGCTCCACGCCCAAGCCGTCGCACGATCCCAAGGTCGCCAACCGCTCCAAATCCTCCCGAAACAACCGCTCCGAATTCACGCAGTCCTGAAGACACTGCAGATTCGCCGTCAATTCCGGCGAGGGATCCGCCGGCAGACTGTAGATAATCCACGTCCCGCGCCGCTCCGTTTCCACCATCCCCCGCTTCCGTAAGTAGGCCAGGTGCTGGGAAACCTTCGTCTGGGAGACCTCCAGAATCTCCTGAAAATGGCAGACGCACATCGGCCGCAACGTCAGCAGATGCAATATCCGCAGCCGCGTCGGCTCGCACAGGCACTGGTAAATCCGAATCAACTCCACGGCTCTTACATAGCTTCACGCGAATATACGTCAACATGAATATATTTAGAGATTTTCTCGCGCGAACTCCGCTTCCCACCATTGCGCACCGCCCCCCCGCTGTGACAGCTTTCCCCCCAGACATGGACGGCACCGCGGCACTCTCGATCACCTTCCTCGGCACCGGCACCTCCCACGGCGTCCCCATGATCAACTGCGACTGCGAAGTTTGCCGCTCCGACGATCCCCGCGATCAACGCACCCGCACCGCCGTCGTGGTGCGCACCCCCACCACCGCGTTCGCCATCGACACCCCACCCGACTTCCGCACCCAGATCCTCCGCGAGGGCATCACCCACCTCGACGCCGTCGTCTACACCCACTCGCACACCGATCACATCATGGGATTCGACGATCTGCGGCGCTTCAGCGAAGGTGGAACCATCCCGATCCACGCGGATCCCGCGACCCTCGCCGACCTCCGCCGAGTCTTTCAGTTCGCCTTCGCCGCCGACCACCAATGGCCCGGCTACGTGCGCCCCGCAGCCCATGAAATCACCGCACCGTTCACCATCGGCGACGTCCACCTTACCCCCGTCACCCTCCCCCACGGTCGCTTCAACGTCACCGGATTCATTCTCTCGGTCGGTGGCCACAAGCTCGCCGCCTACTTCACCGACTGCAGCTCCGTTCCGCCCGCCGCCCTCGAAGCCGCGCGCGACGTCCCGGTCCTCATCATTGATGCCCTCCGCCACCGACCCCACCCCACCCATCTCAGCGTCGAACAAGCCTCCGGTTTTGCCGCCGCGATGAACGCCGGGCAAACCTACTTCACCCACATCTGCCACGACCTTGGCCACGCCACCACCGAAGCCGATCTCCCTCCCGGGATCCGCCTCGCCTACGACGGCTTGACGATCTCACTCCCGTGAAAGCACTGATCGCCGCCACGTTCGCTTTCGCTGCCACGTTCACCGCCACCGCCACCGCCAGCCCCGAGTCCGACGCAACCATCGTCCTCTACAATCGCAACCAAGCCGAATCCCGGGACCTGGCAAAATATTACGCCGAAGCCCGCGGCATTCCCTTCAGTCAGGTCCTCGGTCTCAACGTCTCCGACGACGAGGAAATCACCCGCGATAGTTACCTCGTCACCATCGAAGCCCCCGTCCGGGGCGCGTTCACCGAACGGAAATGGTGGACCCAGGACCGTGGCCCCGATGGCCAACGCTTCGTCGCCTCCGCCAACAAACGTTTCGTCGCCATCATGCGCGGCGTTCCGCTGAAAATCCGCCCCGACAGCCGCGAGAGCCGCGAGCCTCCCGGCGACATCAAACCGGGTTCCCCCATGGCCACCCTCTTCAGCCACAACGAAGCCTCCGTCGACTCCGAACTCGCCGCCCTTTTCGCCCTCTCCGACGACCGCCCATCCGTCGTCGCCAATCCTTACTACCGCCGCCTCACCCCCATCCTGACCCAACCCCCCAGCGCCAGCCCGCTCCTCGTCTGCCGACTCGACGCGCCCACCGCCGCGACCGTCCGCAAGATGATCGACGACGCCATCTCAACCGAAAAAACCGGCCTCTGGGGCTGGGCCTACGTCGACGCCCGCAACATCACCTCCGGCGGCTACAAGGAAGGCGACGATTGGCTCATCGAAGTCGCCCGCACCATGCGTCAACGTGGCCTCCCGGTCATTTCCGACTTCTCACCCGACATCTTCCCCGCGGGCTACCCCCTCACCGACGCGGCCATCTATTACGGTTGGTACACCGGCACCGTCGCCGGGCCGTTCACCGATCCGGGATTCAAGTTTCTCCCCGGGGCCGTCGCCTGCCACCTCCATTCCTTCAGCGCCAACACCCTCCGCCAACCCGACGCCAATTGGTCCGCTCCCCTCCTCGTCCGCGGAGCCGCCGCCACGGTCGGCAACGTCTACGAACCCTACCTCAGCCTCACCGCGAACTTCGACCTCCTCCAGGACCGCCTCATGACCGGCCTCACTCTCGGCGAAGCCGCCTACGCTTCCATGCGCGCCCTCTCGTGGATGGGGATCGTCCTCGGCGACCCGCTCTACCGCCCCTACCAGCAATGGATCGACAATCCCGGCGCCCCCGCCACCAATAACTGGGCCAAATACCGGGACGCCGTCCTCGCATCCGGCAACAATCCCATCGACGCCGCCGACAAACTCCGCACCCTCGCCGAAGAGACGGGCGACTCCATGTTCCTCGAAGCCCTTGGCCAAGCTTACGCGGGAGAGCGGAAATTCGACCTCGCCATCGAGACCCTCACCGCGGCTTCCACGATGGAACGCTCCACCGCCATCCGCTTCCGCATTGCCCTCGAAAAAATCGAAATCCTCCAGCGAGCCAAAGACAAGCCCGCCGCTCGCGACGTCCTCAGCGAAGCGTTGGGCGATTTTCGCACTCCCGACCAGACCGCCATTCTTGACCAACTCTCACTCCAGCTCGCCCCCTGAACCCCCTCTCTCGTCCCGATGTTCACCTACCGCGACACCCTCCTGAACGCCGGTTCACGCGTCGCCGAGTCCCCCACGTCACCCCCCGACTTCTCCGGCAGCGAACTCGACATCCAGGCCCGCTGGTTCGCCGGTGCCTTCGGATCACGTTTCACCACCACCGACCACCAACCGATCGAGATCATCGATTTCGGAACCTGGAACCACGAAGCGGGCCCCGATTTCACCGCCGCCTCCGTTCGCCTCGGCAACCACCCGCCCACCCGCGGCCCGATTGAGATCGATACCGACGTCCGCGATTGGGACCACCACGCCCACTCCACCAACCCTGCCTTCGACGAGACGATTCTCCACGTCTTCCTCCGCCGCCCCGACACCCGCGTCTTCACCCGCACGTCCGACCACCGCGACGTCCCGCAGGTGGAACTCCGGGCCGCCACCCCCATCCGTGGCACCGCCCCCACCACCCGCCTCATCACCGACGATCCCGCCCGGGCCTCCGCCCTTCTCCACGCCGCAGCCCACCACCGCCTCCGCCGCAAATCCGCGACCCTCGCCGAAGCCGCCCGACTCCGCGGTCGCGACAACGCCTGGTTCGAAGCGATCGCCGTCGCCCTCGGCTACAAACGCAATAAGCTCCCCTTCCAACTCCTCGCCCAACGCTCCGGCCTCGCCGCCGCCCGCGCTCCCGGTGGCGAAGCCCTCCTTTTCGGCCTGGCCGGTTTCCTCGACACCGACGGACGCCAGCCAAACGACCCCGGCATCCTCGCGGCCATCCGCGCCCTCTGGGACGAATGGTGGGACCACCGATCCCGCCTCGAGCGACTCATCCTACCCCGAACCCAGTGGAATCTCGCCGGCATCCGCCCCGCCAACCACCCTCATCGCCGCCTCGCCGCCCTCCACACCATCGCCGCGAATTGGAATCCCATCCGCCACGCCCTCGAAGCCAGCAACTCGGAAAAATTCTCCTCCACTCTCTCCGCACTCCACCACCCGTTCTGGGACGGGCATTACACTCTCGCCGCCGCCCCGCTCCCAAAACCGATCGCCCTCATTGGAACGCAACGCATCGCGGACCTCCTCCTCAACATCTTCTACCCCATCGCGTTCCTCCGATCCGAAGACGTCTGGGTCGACTACGCCAAACAAACCGGACCACCCCCCGCCGCAACCATGACCGTCACCGCCCGAACCTTCTTCGCCCGCACCGACCGCTCTTTCCTCCGCCCAGCCGTCCATCAACAAGGCCTCCTCCAGCTCCAGCGCGACTTCGACGAATCCCCCGACCCCACCGGCCTCCTCGACGCCTGGCGCACGGCAAAATAGCAACTCGCACCCTCACCCCCGCGCGACCAACCGCCGCGCCGACACCACGCTGTCGATCCCGTCGATCCCCTTGTCCCGCCGAATCCCTTTGATCCGCGGAAACCGCATCGCCAACCCGCTCGAATGCCGGTCGCTCTCGTTGATCGAGTCGAACGCGATCTCGAGAACAATCCGCGGCTCGATGTCATACACCAGCCCCCGCTGACGTACCACCAATCCCAGAAGTTCTTCCGTCAGATCCGCGATCTCCACGTCCGTCAATCCACTGTAAGCCTTGCCGATGTTGGCCAGCCCGCCCTTCGCGTCCCGCACCGCAAACGTGTAATCGCTCAACACTCCGACCCGCTTTCCGTGGCCGTATTCCGCCGCGACAATCACGCAATCCAGCGTCGCGAACGCCTTCTTCAACTTGATCCAGGCCAAGCCCCGCCGCCCCGGCGAATACGCGCTCGCTGGATCCTTCGCGATCAGCCCCTCGTTCCCCCTCGCCCGCGCCGCGTCGAACGCCACGTCGATCTCCTCCGCCGATCCCGCCGTCACCAGCGGCACCGCAGTCAGCGAACCCGCCAGCCCCAAACCCTCCAACACCCGCCGACGCTCCCCCAGTCGTTCCCGAAAAACCGACCGCCCCTCCGCCCAAAGAACGTCAAACGCCAGAAACGAAACCGGCACCTCGTTCGCCATAAAAAGATCCCGCTCCTTCCGCCCGAGCCGCCGCTGCAGTTCAAAAAATCCCAGCGGCCGCCCCCCCTGATAAGCCAGCATCTCCCCATCGACCACAAACTCCCGCCCGCTCGCCACCGCCGCCACCGCGATCTCCGGGAACGTCGCTGTCACGTCCTTCAACTCCCGCGAAAAAATCCGACACTCCCCACCCGCCACGTGAACCTGCGCCCGGATCCCGTCCAACTTATCCTCCAGCCAGACCGACCCCTCGCCGCCCAACCGACCCCACACCGCCTCCGCGTCCGGCTCCGGACTCGCCAGCATCGCCTTCATCGGACAAAACGGCCTCAACTCCACCGTACCCAACGTCCCCGACCGCGCCCGCACCGCCGTCTCTCCGAGATCACCAAGCAACATGTTCGCCTCCCGCACCGCCACACCCTCGGCTCCAAAAGCCTCCGCGACCGCTTCTTCCACCAGCCCCTCCTTCAACCCAATCCTCAGTTCCCCGGTCAGAATCGTCACCAGCACCTTCGCCTCCCCCGCCGAGATCCGCCCCAGCATCGCCTCCAGCAGTCCGCCCTTTCCGACCGGTCCCCTCGCCGCTTCCAATCGTTGAAAAAACTCCCCAACCTCCGCGATCGACGGTGAGTCTCCCGACCCCACCCGTCTTCCCCCCAACGCCTCCGCCGTCGTCAGACCGATATCATTCCACCGTCGGGAAATCGCCGAGAACTCCCCCGGCGACAATCCCGACACCGCCAGCACCGCCCGCCGGATGACCGCCCATCCCACCCGCACGGCCCGGTTCGCCACCTGCGAAAACGCGTTCCCCGTCAACCAAACCGCCACCACCCGCAATTCCTCATCCTCCAACCCCTCAAAGTATTCCCGCAGAATCCGCACCTTCTCCAACTTCCCCGTCGTCCGCCCAATCCTCTCACAAACCTCCGCAAACCGCCCAAATCCCTCCGCAGCCTCTTCACCCCCGACCTCCTCGACGACCTTCCGTTCGAACCCCGCGACGACCTTCACCGGCAACCCCAGCTCCAGCTGATTATCCCCCGTCAGCGCCCAGGCCTCCACCCCACGCTCCCGCAAATCCGCCGCAAATTCCCGCGCGTACCCGTGCAATGTGAGCACCCGCTTCGGTCCCACCGCCTCCACGTGCCGCAGCAAATCGTCATACCCAGCATGATCCGACAACGGAAACGCCGCGTCGGCCTGATACCGAAATTTCGCCCCCGGATTCATCGCCCACCCCGACAACATCGCCACCCGCCGGTTCCGTATCTTCCTCAGCATCGCCGACCCGTTCACGTTCGGCGGACAAATGAGCGCGTGCCCTCCCACCTTCCCCGCCTCGTATTGACAATACTCCGGAAACGCGATCCCCATTCCCTCGTAAACCCGCGTCATCTTCCACACCGCCCCGTGCAGCATGATCGGCACCCCCGCCACCGCCAGCGCGGCGAGAATCTCCTGCGCCTTTCCCAACGAATACCCCAACAGCACCGGCACGTCCCCCTCCTCCAACGCCTCCCGCGCAAATTTCACCACCCCCGCGATCACCTCCTCCGCGGGCGGAAACACGTAGTGCGGCAGCCCAAACGTCGTTTCCATGATCAAAATCTCCGCCCGCTCCGCCTCGGCCACCTCCGACGACAGCCCCGCCCGGAGCTTGAAATCCCCCGTGTAAAGCAACGACCCCGCCGCCGATTCGATCCAGCACTGCGCACTCCCCAACACGTGCCCGGCCGGAATCAACATCATCTCGAAATTCGAAAACTCCCGACGCTCCCGCCACCCGAGGACGTGCTCCACCCCGACCGGTGCCCCCAGCCGCGCCCGCATCAACCGCGACGTCCCGTCGGTCAGGATCGACTCGGCGTGCCGCCCCGTGTGATCCGAATGCGCGTGCGAAACAAAAGCAAAATCCTGCGGCCCCCGCGGATCCAGCCAAAGCGCCGCCCCCCCGGCACCCCGCAGCTCAGGCAACTCCACCCCGCGCGAATACCGAACCTCAATCACTCAAAGAAAACGCACCCCACGCCCCGGAAGGACGCCCTCCCGCATCAACTCTTCGTCAGCTCGCCCGTCGTCTCATACCGCGAAATCTCGTCGAGCCGCCCCTGATGCCGCCCCCCCGCAAACTCCGTCTTCAACCAGATATCCACGATGTCCAACGCGATCTCGATCGACGTCATCCGCTGCCCGATCGACAGGACATTCGAATCATTGTGCATCCGCGAGAATTCCGCCGTCTGCGAATTCCAGCACAGCGCGCACCGCACCCCTTTCACCTTGTTCGCCGCGATCGCCTCCCCGTTCCCCGATCCCCCGAGCACGATCCCCCGATCCGACTCCCCCTTCACCACCGCTTCCGCCGCCGGGATGATGAACAACGGGTAATCCGTCGACTCAGCCGAGTCCGTCCCGAAGTCGATGACCTCATGCCCCGCCGCCTTCAAGTGCTCGATCATCCGACCCTTGTAAGCAAACCCCGCGTGATCCGATCCAATGGAAATTTTCATAAAAAAGCTCTTCCTGTATTCTCTGCTAACTTCGCAAACTTCTGTTAAAAATTGTTTTCGTCTTAAACCCCGGCCACCTCCCGCGGCCGCGCCACGTCACTGAACGGCACCTGCGCCTTGAGCCCCAGCTCCCGCATGAGATCGAGGTCCTCGTTGACCTCCGGATTTCCCGCCGTCAGCAGCTTCTCGCCGTAAAAAACCGAATTCGCCCCGGCGAAGAAACACAACGCCTGCGCCTCCCGCGAAAGAATCGTCCGCCCCGCCGACAACCGGATCTTCGCCTTCGGCAAAGTGATCCGCGCCGTCGCGATCAGCCGCACCAACTCAAACGGATCGATCGGCACCGCGTCCTCGAGCGGCGTCCCCGGCATCGGCATCAGGCAATTGATCGGCACACTCTCCGGCACCGGGTCGAAATTCGACAGCACCTCCAGCATCCGCAACCGATCCACCTCCGACTCACCCATCCCCAATATCCCCCCGCAACAAACCGCCATCCCCGCCCGCTGCACCGAACCGATCGTATTCAGCCGGTCCTCAAACGTATGGGTCGTCACGATGTTGCCGTAGTGCTCAGGCGACGTGTCGATGTTGTGATTGTAAGCCGTCACCCCCGCATCCCGCAGCTGCTCCGCCTCCCGGTCTCCGACCTGCCCCAACGTCACGCAGACTTCCATCCCCAGCTTACTCACCTCGCGGATCGTCTCCAAAACCGTTTCGAACCGCGGGTCCCCCGCCCGGACACCCTTCCACGCCGCCCCCATGCAAAACCGCGTCGACCCGTTCGCCCGCGCCTGCTCCGCGATCGGCATCACCTCCGCCGCCGTCATCAGCTGCTCCCGCTCCACCCCGGTCTGATAACGCGAACTCTGCGCGCAATACTTGCAATCCTCCGAGCACCCCCCCGTCTTCACGCTCAACAACGTGCAAAGCTGCATCTCCCTCGCCGGCCAATTCAGACGATGAACCGCCCGCGAAGCCTCCAGCAGCTCGAAAAACGGACGGTCATAAATCTCTTTCAATGCGTCAAACGTCGCCATGCCCGGCAGTTAATCGCATCCGTTCGACCGGGGAAACCGGAAAATATCAACCTCCTCGCCACGGCCGCACCGCCCCCACCATCTTCCGAATTCCCTCCCCGCAGAATCCGACTACCATCCGGCAGCCGTGGACCTGCTCATCGACAACCTTCTCTCGCCCATCCTGCTCGCCTTCCTCCTGGGCATGATCGCGACCACCCTCAAGAGCGACCTCCACCTCCCCGAAGCCATCTACGGCGGCCTCTCGATCTACCTCCTCTTGGCGATCGGACTCAAGGGGGGCATCGCCCTCAGCGCGACCCCCATCTCCGAAGTCGCCTGGCCCGCAGCCGGCACGTTCGTCCTCGGCCTCATCACCCCCCTCATCGCCTACGCCGCCTTCCGCCTCGTCGCCCGGCAACCCCTGGCCGACTCCGCCGCGCTCGCCGCCCACTACGGCTCGGTCTCCGCCGTCACCTTCATCGCGGCCGTCGGCTTCGCCAACGCCGCCGGGACCGCTCCCGAAGGATTCCTCCCCGCCCTCGTCGCCATCCTCGAAGTCCCCGGCATCGTCGTCGCGCTCATGATCGTTCAGATCCGCAGCTCCACCGGCAATTCGTGGCAGAAGGCCATGCACGAAGTCCTCACCGGCAAGAGCATCATCCTCCTCGTCGGCGGACTCGTCATCGGCTGGATCTCCGGTCCGGAGCGGATGGAGAAAATCACACCCTTCTTCGTCACGCTCTTCCAGGGAGCGCTCGTCCTTTTCATGGTGGAACTCGGCACTCTCGCCGCCCGCCGACTCCCCGAAGTCCGCGCCGCCGGCCCCCTCTTCGTGCTTTTGGCCCTCCTCATCCCCGTCATCAACGGCACCCTCGGCGTCTGGATCGGCACCCTCGCCGGACTGAGCGTCGGCGGCGCAACCGTCCTCGGAGCCATGTCGGGCAGCGCGTCCTACATCGCCGCCCCCGCCGCCGTCCGCATCGCCCTGCCCCAAGCCAATCCCGCCCTCTATCTCACCGCCTCCCTCGGCCTCACCTTCCCGTTCAATCTCACCCTCGGCATTCCCCTCTACCTGGAAATCGCTCGCCGCCTCGCCTGATCAACCCCGACCCCAACTCCTCCCAGCCACCACCGCTCCATTGAAAACCACCACCCTCAAACTTGTCACCATCGTCGCCGACCGCCTCTGGGCGGACGAACTCACGGAAAAGATCCTCGCCCTCGGCGCGACCGGCTACACCCTCAGCGACGCCCATGGGCAAGGCGTTCGCGGCCTCCGCCCCCTCGACTGGGAGGGATCGAACGTTCGCATCGAAGTCATTGCCTCCCGGGCCACCGCCGACGCGATTCTCTCCGCCGTGGCCGACCTCTACTTTGACAGCCCCGGCTTCATCGCCTTCCTTCAGGACATCGAAGTCATCCGCGGAGAGAAGTACCTCTAGCCGTCACAACACCCGCTCGAGCAGCTTCGGCAGCACCACTTCGCTGGCAAAAAATTCCTCCGCCAACCGCCGAGCCGCCCGCTGCTGATTCGCAAAATCTCCCACCACCCGCTCACAAGCCACCACCGCTTCCTCCACCGTCGTGAAAGGAAAATATCCCGCCCCCTCCGGCAACAGTGCGCTCACCCCCGTATCCTGCAGCACCAGCGGCCGCCCCAAAGCCGCGTAACAAACGCTCCGGTCACTGAACCAACCCGCCCTCGACAACACGTAGCCCCCCTTCGCCACGGAAAACTCCGCCGACGACCCCCGCAAATACGCGGCGTAAGCCTCCAGCGACGAACACACTTCCCGCGACTCACAAAATTTCCACCCGGCCTCCCGGAACGGATCCAATTCCGACCGGTGATCCCACACGTGCATCGCGAGCTCCACCGGGACCGATACCGCCCGCGGCACTTCGGTGAATCGCTGAAATTCCTCCCGCTTCCCCGTGAGCCACTCCCCCTTCCACTCGGCATTCTTGTAACCCTCCCAGTGCGCGATCGTCGTGAATCGCCCGAACTCCTCCAACGGCTCAAACGGCCAGTACCCGCAGCGTCACCGGCGGAAACGTCGGCACCCACTCGATCCCGCAATCGGGCGCAAACCGGTCCGCCGCATCCCAGGTCGTCCCGACCGTCACGAACCGATCGTGGGCCGCGAAGTTCATGTCGCAGTCATAACTTTCCACCCACGTCTGGGAAAACGCCGGATCCCCATCGAGGTAAACCTTCACCGCCCGCGGAAACTCCACCGCCGGAGACTTGAAATGCCCCGAGTAATTCAGAAAAACATCCGCCTCCGCCGCAAAATCCCGCAACTCCTCCAAATTCTCCGCCTTCCCATCCACCAACAACGTCGAGCGATCCTCCAACCCAAATGCGCTCAGCATCGCCCCCCAATGCACCTGATTCGCACTCCCCTCGAACGGCACCGAATTCCATTCCAGATCAACGCACCTCGCAGAATCCAACGCCTCGACCACCCAAACCTCCCAGCCCAATTCCCGAAACCCGAGCGGCCAGTTGAGAGCCGTCCAGGCGATCCCCACCGCCGAAATCGGCTGAGCCGCAATCCCCACCCCAATCACAATTTTCATCCGGCGACCCTACACCCCGAGGAGCGCAACCTTCCAGCCTGTCGCGCTCGGCAATCCCTGCCCGGCGCAACTCCGTAAAAAAAAAACCGCCCAGACCACCCACCGCACCCACGGCCAAGACTCGGGGGAGCGCGACGAGAGAGGCGAAATTAAAAACTGAAAACAAACCGCCCCCCGCTACCATCCACCGAATGCGCATCCTCGTCACCGGCCTCATCGGCAACTACGCCTTCGGCGGCGTCACCTGGGACTACGTCCAATACGTCCTCGGTTTCCGCGATCTCGGCCACGATGTCTGGTACCTCGAGGACACCGCCACCTGGGCCTACGACCCCGTCGCCGAGGAACCCTCCGCCGACTGCACCCACAACGTCAATTACCTCGAGCGCGTCATGCACGACTTCGACCTCGGCGACCGGTGGATCTATCGCAACGAAGCCACCGACACCTACCACGGCCCCGCCGGCCAGAATGCGGAAGCCGTCATCCGCTCCGCCGACGTCCTCGTCAACGTCTCCGGGGCCTGCTGGCTCCGCGACTGCACCGCCGCCATCCCCCGCAAACTCTTCGTCGACGGCGACCCCATGTTCACCCACATCGGCCTCACCAACGTCGACCGTCAGGGCTACCTCGACCACCTTCGCGCCCACACCGAACACCTCACCTTCGGCCTGAACGTCGGCCAACCCGGCTGCCTCGTTCCCACCGCGGGCTTCCACTGGAAACCCACCGTCCAGCCCATCGCCCTCGATTGGTGGAAGAAAAATCTCCTCCCTCCCTCCGCGACCCACGTCGCCCGCGACGCCTGGACCACCGTCATGAATTGGGCCAGCTATCCCCCCCAGGTCTTCGACGGCGAAACCTACGGCAACAAGGACCTCGAATTCCGCCGCTTCTTCGACCTCCCGAAACACACCGACGAGAAATTCGTCCTCGCCATGGGCCAGGGCGTCGGTCGCTCCCGCCCGACGGCCGAGATCGAAGCCGCCGGCTGGCAGATCATCGAACCCGACGCCCACCTCCCCGACTACGCCACCTACCACGACTTCCTCGCCAACAGCAAAGCGGAGTGGAGCATCGCCAAGAACGGCTACGTCAAAAGCCACTCCGGCTGGTTCTCCTGCCGCTCGGCCTGCTACCTCGCCCTCGGCAAGCCCGTCGTTGTCCAGGACACCGGTTGGACCGACCACCTTCCCTCCGGCGACGGCGTCCTCGCTTTCACCACCCTCGAAGAAGCCGCCGCCGCCATCGCCCAAGTCGCCGCCAACTACGACCACCACAGCCAAGCCGCCAAAACGTTCGCCGAAACCCACCTCGACGCCAAAAAAGTCTGCGCCAACCTTCTCGAGTAACGCCCAGCCTTTAACCCCGCCCTCACCCCCCGCGCCGCCGGGCCCACACGTCCACCGGCACCAAAAGCAAAGCCGCGACGAGGAACCAAACCGACAAGTCCCTCCTCGTCACCACCGCCGCCCCCGTCGACCGGAACACCTCCGCCGATTCCGGATCGACCATTCCCTTTCCAGCCGCCGCCAACCTCGCGATCCCCGGCTCCACGTCCCCCAGCACCGCAAACTCACCGCCCCCGTCGGCTCCGACCCCGACCCCGGCCATCGCCACCACCGCCCCCCGGTCCCCCACCCGAACGGAAAATCCCCCCCCGGCCCCGACCTCCGGGAACTCCACCGCGTACCGACCCGGCCCCGCCTGCTCCGCTCGCTCAACCCGCCCGTCCGCCAACCGCGTCACCTCGACCTCCGCTCCGTCCACGAATCCCCCCCCCGCGTCGCTCGCCTCCACGACGACCCGGACGCCCCCACCCGCCGCCTCGACCCTCGCCACCACGCCGTCCGCGTCCGCCCCCCGCGCCACCGCCCGCGCCAGCTGCGTCACCAATTTCTGAAATCCCGGCCATCCGAGCCAATCCCCCGTCCACCGTCCCTTCAGATCGCTCGTGAACGCCGCCACGGTCCCCAGCCCCAACCGAGCCGTCGCCAGCAGCGGGTCCCCCCGCTCGGTCGCCAGCAACGTCCGCGCCCCGTCCTTCGCGCTCGTCGCGTTGTATCCCAGCAAAAACGGAGCCGTCCCCCAGTCGATCCCACCAATCTCGTCCCCCACTCCCACCACCACCGGCTGCAGCGCGTCCTCCACCAGATTCGTCCGCGTCGCTCGCAACGACTCCTCCGCGAAGATCCGCGGCAACGACAACGCGTCCGAAGTCAGGTAAAACCGCCCACCTCCCCGCTCCGCCAACACCCGCAGAAATTCCGTGTCGCGGTCCTCGTCACCCCCCAGCGCCACCACCGACACCGTGATCCGCTGAGCCAGCATCGCCCCCGCCAAATCCAGCGACGCCATCCCCCCGGCCTCCTTTTCCTCCGCGTCAGCCGCGTCCGAAAATAGAATCACGTGCTTGATCCGGGCGTCCGCCTCCCGCAGCGCCCGGTAAAGCGCCACCATCGCCGTCGTCACGTAGATCCCCCCGCCGCCCGACTGAATCCCCAGCACCCGCTCCGCGACGAGTTTGCGATCCGTCAACCGACCAAGCGGCACCACCGGCCGCGCCTCCGTGTCCACCGCCAGCACTCCGAAGAGATCCTTCGCTTGCAACGCATCCATCGCCCGGATCACCCCCTCGTTCGCCAACGCCATCTTGGTCTGCCCACCCCCACTCACCGTCGCCGCCATCGACCCCGAACGATCCAACGCGATCATCAACGCGGCCACCGGCAATTCCGCCCCATCCTCGTAAGCAATTTCCACCGGAGACAGCTCCGCCAACGGCGTGTCGTAATACCCCCCCGCCGCAAAACCGTTCTCCCCCCCCGACAAAATCAACCCACCTCCCAAATCGGAAACCCACGACGCCAAAGCCCGCATCCGCTCATCCCCCAGCTCGTCCGCCCCGCTGTCACTCAGCACCACCAAATCAAAGCGATCCAACCCCTCCACCCGCTCCGGCGCCGCGTTCGTCGGCCGCACCTCCACCTCAAATTCCGCCGCCCGCAGCGTCCCCGCCAGCCACTCCATTCTCTCCGGTTGAGGATCCAACACCAGCACCCTTGCACTCCGCGAAGCCGCCACCCGGACCCCCATCACGTTATTTTCGGCAAACGTATCGCCGCCCTCCGCGGACACCTCCACCCGCAACTCCGAACCCGCCCCGGCCACGTCGGCGAACACCGCTCGATTTTCCCCCACCTCCATTTCCTCCGTCCGCTCCCCCACCAACAAGCCATCCTGATACAACCGCACCCCCGCCATCCCCGCCCGGTTCGCCCGCACCACCACCGCCACGTCAAACCTCTGCCCGGGCTGCACCATCCGCGGAACCTCCACCGCATCCACTTCGACCTCCGGATCCCTCTCCCGATCCAATCCCACTACGTCCGTCGGCACCCCCTCCGCCGCCAACCGCCGCGCCACCACCTCATCCACCGCCGAAATCCCCACCCCATCCGTCACCAGTACCAATCGCGTTGGTCGATCATCCCACCGCAACGCCGCCGCCCGCATCAGCGCATCGCCAACCGGCCCCCCGGCAAAAACCAGCCCCCGCACCAACTCCCCGTCCAGACTCTCGACAAATCCCGCCGCCACCTCGCGCCCACCCACCGACACGCTGGCCGACTCGTCCCGCACCACCAACACCCCGACCCCCGCCTCCTTTCGCTCCCAGCCAATCCCGCAAAGGCTCAGGATCAGTAGCAAAAAAATGGTCCCCCGGACCGCCAATGGCCACCCCACCCGCACCATCTAACCCAGAACTCGGCGACCCGTCATCGCCGATGCACCCCGCCGCAGCCTCAACCTCTCCCTCACACCCCGGCCAAAAGCAGCTTCTCCGCCCCAACAGCATCCCCACTCGCCCCCCGGAGCCGATCCACCAGATCCTCAGCCGCTCCCCGCCGCGACCGATCAAATCGCAACTCCTGCGCGACGCCCCCTTCCCCACGCTTCACCCGCATCCGATCCGACACCCACCCGCGCCGCAGATCGACCTCGCATCCCGTCAACTCCACCGGCACCACCACCGGCCGCGGCCGCCCCGAACGCGCAAAATAAACCGTCCCACCATCCGCTCCCAACAACGCCCATCCAAAAGCGTGCTTCGGCAACTCCGTTCCCCTCCCCGCCACGCAAGGCACTGCCACCGCCGCCGACCAATCCACTCCCGCAATCCGCCGCATCTCCGCCGCCAATTCCATCGGCAAAGCCCGCCCGTCCACCGCCGCCGATCCCCGCGACCCAAACAAATTCGCCACCCATTTCCAGGCAAACCAAAGCGTCACCCGCGCCCGCCGCACCACCTTCGGAACCAGCCAGATCGCCAATCCAAACGCCACCACCGACACCCCCAGTGCCGCCACCGGATGAAACGCCACCAACCCCAGCCCCCCCAACACCAACGCATCCTCCCCCAGACTCAACCCAATGTTCGTAAACGGCTCCGGCGACGCGTTCACCAGCAATCGCGTCCCCGCCTTCGCCGCGTGCGAAGTCAGCGCCATCCCACCTCCCAGCAACCCCACGATCACATCGTACACCGGGTTCACCTCACCCAACACGGTGATCGCCACCAGCGCCCCACCCACCGGACGAATGATCGTGTGAACCGAGTCCCACAACGAATCCACCCAGGGCACCTTGTCCGCAAAAAATTCCAGAACGAACAAAGTCCCCGCCACCCACAACACCGCCGGATCCGCCAGGATGTCCAATTGCTGATACTTATCCGCCAGCGCGATCCAATCCATCCGCACCGCCAGTCCGGTGACAAAAACGGTCAGATAAAGGTTCAGACCGGCCAAAGTAGCCAGCCCCAGCGCAACTCCAAGCAGCTCGAGAGTTTCCATAGTCCAAGTATTGACCATCCCCAACGCAAGTCACGCGACATTTATTCGATCCGGTCGAAGGTCGAAGGTGGGGAGCGCAGGCTTCCAGCCTGCAGCGCCGGGCATCCTGCCCGGTGCAACCCCGTCACAGATCACCCCCCCTACCCGCGCGAAGCGCGCACTCCAGACCTTCCGACCTTCGACTTTCAGACCTTCCGACCACTCACTGCAACTTCATCCAAGGCTCCTCGCCCTCCTTCGACTGCACCGAATTCATCAGGACAAAGAGCAGCTGCTCCAGCACCTCCGGCGTCGTCTTGTAAACGTCCGTCTCCCCCACCGGAGGATTCCAGACCACCGATTGGAAACCCGGAGCAAACTGGAGATCCTTGATCTTCACCGTCGCCGTAAACGTCTTCTGCACCACCTTGATCTGCCGCGGCACGTAGCCGTCCGCCACCCAGATTGAGGCGCGGAAGTCCTCCGCCTTCGCGGCCTTCGCCAGCTCCGGCATCAACCCACCGGACAACACCCGCGTCGGCTCCCCGTCCAGATCCTCGATCAACACCCCCTCCTCCATCACGAAAAGCGCCGGCAAAAACACCGCCTGCTGCGCAGAAATCGGCAGAAAGAGCGGCGTGTTCTTCTTCTCCGTCGGCTTCGGCAATTTCCCCGCGAATTGCTTCAGCAGATACTCGATCTTCGCCCCCGGCACTGCCCAGACCTCGTCGCCGTTCCGGCACACCGTCATCCGCTCACCCAACACCGGAGCCGTCAATTTCACCTTGTCCGGAAATTGTGCCGCCGCGTCCAGCGTCGCCCCCTCGAACTCCTTCGGGAGCCGACCCGTTACCTCGCTCATCACAATCTTCAGCGCCATCGCCCGATCCTGACCCTCCCCGCCCGCCAGCAACACACTCCAAAACGGCTGAAAGATCTTCGCCACGACGTCGTAACGATTTTCCGTCGGAGCCTCCGCCCGTAGAAACCCAAGAGACCCGAAAACCACCAAACCAAAAATCGCCAAAGACTTCATAAGAGCCGCATCAATAAGCCCGCCCCCCAACAATTACAATCCTCGCGCAGAAACGCGAAGACCCCGAGAATTTCCGGGAAAATCCCTCGCACAACGAATCCCTCCGCGCCTCCGCGCCTCCGCGCGAGAAAAATCACTTCCACCCACCGCCCACCTACCCGATAACACATCCTCAAATGCTGGCCTGGTCCCTACTCGTCGCCCAAGAAGGCACCGGCCTCTTCTATGCCTTCACCAACTCCACCGTCGAAGGCAAGGCGATCCTTTTCACCCTCTTCATCGCGTCGATCTTCAGTTGGTCCGTGATGATCACCAAGTTCCGCGTCCTCGCGTTCGCCAGCCGCCAGGCCGCCCGCTTCTCCGACCTCTTCCACCGCGACCGCCTGCCGCTCCGCGTTTACGAAAGCGGCGTCCGCTTCGACGGCACCGCCCTCTTCCACATCTACGAGGCCGGCTGCGACGAACTCTGCTTCCAAATGCTCGGCTCCACCGAAGTCGACGAAACCTTCCGCGCCCGCCTCGAGGCCTCGAACAAAATCACCCCCGCGCAGATGCGCACCGTCACCGCCGCCATGGAACGAGCCGTCGGAGAATCCGCCCTCGACCTCGAAGCCCAGATGAACGTCCTCGCCATGGCCGTCTCCGGCGCCCCGTTCCTCGGTCTCCTCGGCACCGTCTGGGGCGTCATGGACGCCTTCTCCGGCATCGCCGCCGCCGGCAACGCCAACCTCGCCGCCATGGCCCCCGGCGTCTCCGGCGCGCTCATCACCACCGTCGTCGGCCTCCTCGTCGCCATCCCCGCCATGTTCGGCTACAACTTCCTCGTCGCCTCGATCCGCAAAATCCTGGTCGAATCCGACAACTTCGCCGCCGAACTCTCGTCCGAAATCGAGCACCGCTACGTCGACCACGGCTACCCCGGAGCCCGCCGCTCCACCGACCACTAATCCGACCTTCCGACCAACAAGTGCGCCGCTTCTCCGACCGCCAAAGCCTGCAGACGCTCACCGACCTGAACGTCACCCCACTGCTCGACCTCGCGTTCGTGCTTCTGATCATTTTCATGATCACGACCCCGCTCATCGAGAACAGTCTCGACCTCGTCGTCCCCACCAGCTCCACCGCCCAGAGCGAAGTCAACCCGGAAGACGTGCAAATGATCGCCATCAACCGCGACGCCACCCTCGAACTCAACGACACCCCCGTCACCGCCGAAGAACTCGAGTCCCAGCTCACTTCCCTCCACGCGGCCAACCCCAACATCGCCGTCGTCGTCCGCCCGGACAAGGACCTCGCGATCCAGCGATTCGTCTCCGTCATGGACATTCTCCAGCGCGTCAGCATCACCAAAGTCGGCGTCATGACCCGCCCCGAAGACGCGCCCGCCGCGCCTTGATCGTCCCGTGAAAAGACGTCGATCCCGACGAATTAAAAAGCGCAGCCGCTTCCGCCGAACGGTCATCCTCGTCACGTTCGCTCACGCCCTCGTCATCATCGCCGTTTCGCTCATCGCGAGACCGCAAAAGGAACCGCCCCCCGGCGAAGTCGTCTGGCTCGACGCCGCCTCGTTCGCCGCACCGGACTTCATCGAGTCCCAAACCGAAGAACCCACCCCAGAACCCACCCCCCCACCCGCCACGCCGGAACCCACCCCCGCGCCCACGCCACCACCAACTCCAGTACCGACACCCCCGCCAACTCCAGCACCCGAACCCCCCAGCGAAATCCCAATCGCAACCCCAACCCCAACCCCAACCCCAACCCCAACCCCAACTCCGACCCCAACGCCAACGCCAACGCCAACGCCAACGCCAACGCCAACGCCAACGCCAACCCCGACACCAAAGCCCACGCCGACGCCGACCCCGAAGCCCACACCAACGCCAACGCCAACGCCCAAACCAACTCCAGAACCGACCCCAAAGCCGACCCCCACCCCAAAACCGACCCCTGAACCCACTCCCACTCCCACACCAACCCCCAAACCAACTCCGACCCCGACGCCCAAGCCAACCGCCACTCCGAAACCCACCCCAGAACCAACGCCAAAACCCACCCCCGAATCCACCCCAACTCCGGTCAAAAAAGCCGAAGCCGTCAAACCCGACTTACCCAAACCCGGCGAGTCCGAATCCGACACCGAATCCACCAACGACACCGAATCCACCAACGACACCGAGTCCGGTGCCGGCGGAGAATCCGACTTCGGTTGGTACCACGATCTCATCCACGACTCCTTCTTCAGTCAGTGGGACCAACCCACTTCCATCTTCGACGCCCAGCGCTCCTTCGTCACCACCCTCCAACTCAAGATCCGGAAGGACGGCACCGTCGCCTCCGCCAGCGTCATCAAAGGGAGCGGCAACCCGGTCATGGATCAATCCGTCCTCGCCGCTGCCAAGCGCGTCACCCGCATCGCCCCCCTCCCCGCGGGCCTGGCCGACGACGACACCTACACCGTCAACATCGCGTTCGAACTCGATCAGTAGAATCAGTCAAAAGGTCAGAAAGTCGAAACGTCAGTTCAGAATCGCTGGTGCGATTTTCAAAAAAACCTTCGCCAAGCCCACCGGGCGAAGCCCGCACTTCAACCTTAGACTTTCCGACCTTTCGACCTTAGACTCCCCCCATGAAGCGTCTCCTGACCCTCACTCTCACCGCCATCACCTCGCTCAGCGGACTCGCCATCGCCCAATCGCCCCCCCCCCTTCCAGGAGATGGCAAGCACGTCGAACTCTATCAGCTCATCTTCAACGAAGAGAAAAATGCGTTCGTCGACCCCGCGAACCAGGAACCTTACACCGGCCCCATCATCGTCACTTATCCCGGCGGCCAGCCCGAAACGATCGGACGATTGGAAGCCGGCAAAGAGGAAGGCTACTGGATTGAATTTTACGAAAACGGGACGAAAAGCGCCGAGGGAAACTACCGGGCCGCCAAGGAAGTCGGACAGTGGTATTTCTATTGGGAAGACGGCAAAATCGAGTCGGAAGGCGTCTACGAGGATGGCTCAATGGAAGGGGTTTGGAAGGACTTCTACGAATCTGGAGAACTCACCAGCGAAGGCACCTACCGCGACGGGAAAGCCGAAGGATCCTGGAAAATCGCCGACGAAGAGACGGGGGAGCTAATCACCGTTTACTACAAAGACGGCGAAGAAATCCCCCCTCCGTCCGACGAAGCCTCGCCAACCACCACGGCATCGCCGTCCCCCACGGCATCGCCGTCCCCCACGGCATCGCCGTCCCCCGAGGCATCGCCGTCCCCCGAACCCACCGCGACCCCCTAGGTCCCCAACGCGCAACGCGCCGGACCAGGGTGATCAGAAAGATCACCGGTCGAAAGTTCGCCGTTCGCCCATCGGACCAACTCACCCTCCCCGCGGTCTTCCACCTTGCCGCCGTCTCCGCCACCACGCAGAGTGCGGCCCATGAGCGACTCCCGGGACAATTTCTGGAGAAAGCGGGCCCGCCTCACCGCCCTGCGTCACAACCTCGCCGCCTGGCTCGCCTCGCTCCTCCCGGCGGTCCTCGTCCTCTCGACACTCACCGCCTGCACGCTTGTCCTCCTCCGCCAGCGCGGCCCACTCCCCCCCGCCTTCGGACCCACCGTCGCGATCGCGTTCCTCCTCGCCACCCTCTACGCTCTTCTCCGCGCCAGAAATCAGTTCTTCACCACGACCGACGCCCTTCTGCGCCTCGACGTTTCTCTCGGCCTCCACAATCGA
This sequence comes from uncultured Verrucomicrobiae bacterium, assembly GCA_963832325.1. Taxonomy (GTDB): domain Bacteria; phylum Verrucomicrobiota; class Verrucomicrobiia; order Chthoniobacterales; family JAATET01; genus CAVVKW01. The sequence goes on from CAWHTR010000005.1 coordinate 90,558, forward strand.
CTCACGTCTGCGGCCCGAGGCGTCGGCGAGTTTCCCCCGCCCCGCCCCACCCCGGACGGCTTCAAGTGGCGTTGGCAGCCCATCGCCGCTTCCCTGACCGGCTGCGCCGCCGTTCTCCTCATTGCCACCTACATCCCCGTCTCCCGCGCCAACGCGACTTTCCGCCCGCTCCAACCTCCAACCGCCTGGACCGAAACCCAAACTTGGGCCGAGCGACTCGCAGAATCCGAAATCGTCGAACCCGAAGCCGTCCAATCGCTTGAAGAAAAACTTGCCGCCCTCCGCGACCAACCCGCCGAAGAGTGGTTCAGCCACTCCAGCCTCGAAGCGGGCGACAGCCTCCGCGACCAGACCGCCCAATCCCTCCGCTCCCTCGAACGCAACCTCACCGAAGCCGCCTCGCAATTGGAAGCCTCCGCGGCCGCCCACCAGCTCCCCGACTCCGCCCTCCAACAGCTCAAAAATCAATTCGGTGAAACCCTCGCGGACCTCGAACTCGGCAACCTCCCGCTCAACTCCGAACTTCTCGCCGACCTGAAAAATCTCGACCTCTCCCAAGCCCGCCAGCTCAGCCCCGACCAGATGAAGGCTCTTCAGGAGCGCCTGAAATCGGGGGCAGGCGTCTGCGAAGCCTGCCTCGGCCCGGGCGAAGGCGGCGGCGAGTCTCTCGTCGACGGCCTCCTCCTCACCCCCGGCCAAGGCGGCATCAGCCGGGGACCCGGCACCGGCCCCGTCGGGCGCACCCAACAACCCACCAATCTCGGCGGCGGCGTTCCCGAACAAATCTCCAACGAGGACCTCACCCGCGCCCTCCCCGCCGAAGTCCTCGGCGTCGGAGCCGGCGAACACGACGTCCCCACTCCCACCGACTCCGGCCCCCTCGCAGGTGGGACGATCTCCACGACCGGGACCGGCGGCGACGCCGTCTGGCGCAACAACCTCAATCCCGAAGAACGCCAAACCCTCCGACGCTTTTTCAAATAGTAAAACTTACCCGTGCCCACGAATCCCGCCACCGAGTCCGAAGTCACCGCCGCCCGCGCCTCCCTCCAGCGCCTCCAGACCACCCTCAACCAGGTCCTGTTCGGGCAGGAGACCCTCATCGACCTCGTCGTCACCGGACTCCTCGCCCGCGGCCACCTTCTCCTCGAAGGCCTCCCCGGCCTCGGTAAGACGGAACTCGTCAAGGGCCTCGCCCGCGCCCTCCAGATCGACGGCAGCCGCGTCCAGTTCACCCCGGATCTCCTCCCCGGCGACATCACCGGCAATCCGATTCTCCAGGAGGAAAATGGCCGCCGCGCCTTCGTCTTCGCCCCCGGCCCCCTCTTCGCCAACCTCGTCCTCGCCGACGAAATCAACCGCGCCTCCCCCAAGACCCAATCCGCCCTCCTCGAAGCCATGCAGGAGCGCCGCGTCACCGTCATGGGCGAATCCCACCCCCTCCCCGACCCCTTCTTCGTCCTCGCCACCCAGAACCCCATCGAACTCGAAGGCACCTACCCGCTCCCGGAAGCCCAGCTCGACCGCTTCCTCTTCAAACTCGAAGTCACCCGCAACTCCGTCGACGTCCTCCAACGCATCGTCCTCAACCGCGAGATCGGGCAGGAGCCAAACGTCGAACCCGTCCTCGACCGCCAAGCACTCATCGACCTTTCAGCCCTCTCGCGCCGCATCTACCTCCCCGACGTCGTCGCCAACTTCATTGCCCGCCTCGTCGACGCGACCCACCCGGGTCAATCCAAAGCCGCCGCCGGCATCAAGTTCGGTGCCAGCCCCCGCGCCGCCCTCGGCCTCGCCGCCGCCGCCCGCGCCCGCGCCCTCCTCGCCGGTCGCCTCAACGCATCGTTCGAAGATGTCAGCGCCCTCGCGATCCCCGTCCTCCAGCATCGCATCATCCTCGACTACTCCGCCCGCGTGGAAGGCCGCACCCCCGCCGCCACCATCCGCACCATCCTCGAGGAAATTCCCGCCCAGGACCGCCCCACCCCCTCCACCCTCCAAGCAGCGAAGATCCAATGACGTTCATCTTCCCGACCCTTCTCACCCTCGCACTTTCCGTCACCGCCTTCTCTTCCGCCCACGCCGGTTGGACGGAGCAGCTCCCCACCGACGAGGGAGTCACCGTGACCCTCACCTCCCCCTTCAACCAACTTCCCTCCGTCGGCTACCTCCCCATCAACGCCACCATCGTCAACGACTCCGAACGTCCCCTCACCTACGACGTCCTCGCGACAACCACCAGCGGCTACGGGACCAACCAAACCGCCACGTCCACCAGCCAGCAGCTCACCATTCCACCTAACCAAAGCCTCACCGCACCCCTCCTCGTTCCCATCGCCCCCACCGACGCCACAACCGGCCAATACCGCCAAACCCAGGTCACCGTCGTCGGCCCCGGAATCCGCGAAAACGGGATGACCCAGTATCCGAACGTCGGATCCAACTCGGGCAACGTCACCGCCTTCACCGCCCTCAGCGACGACCTAGCCCTTCGCTCCTGGGGTCCCCTCTCGGAACAGGCCGAGAAAAATAATCGCCCCCTCGCGGGCACCCGCTTTACCCCCCTCGACCTTCCCGACGACTGGCTCGGTCTCAGCGGCATCGCCAGTCTTTGGATCACCGCCAACGAACTCGACTCCCTCACTCCGGCCCAGCGCACCGCCGTCGACAATTGGATCCGCCAGGGGGGTCACCTCTTCTGGGTCCTCGAAGAAAATTCCAACCGCACGGTCGCAGAATTCGCGGACTCTGGACTCGGGACCGTCTCGCTCCGCCGCTGGAACGGCACGGAACTCCCCACCGCCGAAACGTTGGCCGACATCACCAAGGAACCGTCCGCCAACCGCTCTCTCACCCAGGACTACACCAGCGGTTGGAAGCTCGCCGACCTCGTCGGTCAACTTCGCCTCCCCGTCACCCTCCTCGTCGCCTTCATCATTCTCTTCGCCGTCATCGTCGGTCCGATAAACCTCTTCGTCTTCGCCCGCGCCGGACGCCGCCAGCGCCTCTTCTGGACCACCCCTCTCATCTCCATCGTCGCCAGCCTCCTCCTCGGGATCATCATCTGGTTCCAGGACGGCTCCGGCGGCGATGGCCAGCGCATGGTCCTCGGCGTCCTCAGCCCCGGCACCAACCAACTGCTCATCCGCCAGGAACAGATATCCCGCAGCGGTCTCCTCCTCGACCGCGACTTCACCCTCGCGGAAGACGCCCTCATCGCCCGCATTTCCCTCACCAGCGACCCCAATCTCGAAACCGCCCGCCGTTTCGAACAGACCGGAAAAAATGTCGCTGGCCAATGGTTCAACAGCCGAGCCGTCCAGGCCCAATACCTCGAATCCATCGTCCCCTCCCGCGCGCGCATCGAACTCGTCGACACTCAATCCGATGGCACCCCAACCCTCCTCTCCAGCGTCCCCTTCACGCTCGAAAAAATTCTCTTCACCGACAACTCCGGCACCACCTGGCAAGGCGGCCCCCTCCGGACTGGCGAAAAGATTCCCCTCACCCGGGCCACTCGAAAACAAGCCGACGACCTCCTCCGCTCCCCCACGAAATCCGCCGGTCCCCTCATCGCCCAGGCCTGGACCTCCTCCCAGGGCAAATCCAACACCTTCCACGCCCTTTCCGAACCCGGTCCCTACCTCGAAACCCTCGATTCCATCCGCTGGACCAACCACCAGTCCCTCCTCACCGGCCCCGTCGAATGACCGCCAACCGACACATCGGGAGCCCGCGCTTCCCAGCAGCCGACCACCTGTTCAAAACCAACCAGAGGGCGAAGCGCGAAAAGTTCCCCCAACCAACCCTTTCCGTAAAATGACCCCCGTCGTCTCCGTCCGCGACCTCCGCCGCACCTTCGCCAATGTCGAAGCCGTTCGCGGCATCTCGTTCGATATCCTGCCCGGCCAGGTCGTCGGTTTCATCGGGGCCAACGGAGCCGGTAAGACCACCACCATGCGGATGATGGCCACCCTCGACCTCCCCACCGAAGGCACCATTACAGTGGCCGGTTACGACGTCGTCAGCGACCCCCGCTCCGCCCGTCGTCGCATCGGCTGGATGCCCGACGCCTACGGCACCTACGACCACACCACCGTCTTCGAATACCTCGATTTTTTCGCCCGCTCCTACGGCTACGCCGGCGAAGACCGCGCCCGTCGCGTCGCCGACGTCATGTCCTTCGCCGACCTCCATCCCATCGCCGACCGCATGATGAATAAACTCAGCAAGGGCATGGGCCAGCGCCTTTGCCTCGGTCGCACCCTCCTCCACGACCCCGAAGTCCTCATCCTCGACGAACCCGCCGCCGGCCTCGACCCCAAGGCCCGCGTCGAATTCAAAAACCTCGTCCGCCTCCTCGCCGCTCAGAAAAAAACCATCTTCATCAGCTCCCACATCCTCTCCGAACTCGGCGAGATGTGCGACACCCTCCTCTTCATCGACGCGGGTCAGATCGTCCACCACGGCTCCTCCGACAGCCTCCTCCAGGACACCGCCACCGTCGCCCTCATCGACATCCGCGTCCACGGCGACCCCAACACCATCGCCGATTGGGTCGCCGTCAACCCGGACGTCGCCCTCGTCGAGACCAAGCGCGAAGGTGCCCGCGTCGCCTTCGACCGCGGCGAACCCGAAGCCATCGCCGCCCAGCTCCGCAAGATGATCAACGACGGCGTCCCCGTCACCGACTTCCATCGCGAAAACAAGCGCCTCGAAGACGCCTTCGTCGACATGCTCAAAAAAGTTCAGCCATGACCGCCGTTCCACCACCCCTTCCCGCCGGCACCGTCACGCCGACCCCGCCTTCGGACTTCTCCGACCGCCTCAGCCCCATCATCGTCAAGGAACTCCGCCAGGGCCTCCGCACGAAGGTTTTCGTCTCCCTCTTCATTGCCGTCCAGGTGCTGATGACCCTCCTCGTCGCGGTCAGCCTCGCCGCCGCATCCCAGGAACTCAACGCCTCCGCCAACAGCAGCGGCTTCTTCTGGTTCTTCATCGCCCTCCCCGTTGTCGTCATTCTCCCCTTTCGCGGCTTCGGCTCAGTCGGCACCGAGATCAAGGCCAATACCCTCGACCTCATCCTCCTCACCCGCCTCTCCGCCCGCCGGATCATCATCGGAAAATGGCTGGCGATCGTCGCGCAGACCACCCTCTTCGTGTTCGCGATTCTCCCCTACGCCGTCCTCCGCTACTTCCTCGGTGGAGTCAATCTCGTCGACGACCTCATCGTCCTTGCCTGGATGCTCTTCGTCTCGGCCGTTCTCACCGGCGTCACCGTCGGGATCTCCCCCTACCAGAATCGCCTCACCCGCATCCTCTTCTGGATTGCGATCATCTTCCTCGCCCAAGGCGGCATCTCCCTTTCGTTCATGATCGGAATGGGCGGCGGCGGCGTGCTCGCCGGGGGCGGGGCCGCCACCGGTTGGTCGACTCCCCTCGCCATCGGATTCTTCGGCGTTCTCATTCTCCTCTTCATGCTCGAAGTCGGGGCCTCCAAAATCGCCCCCGAAGCCGAGAACCACGCCATCGGCAAACGCCTCATCGGCGTCGTCTTCCTCCTGGCCGCCACCGTTTTCACCGCCCTCGACACCCCCGCAGCCCTGCCCATCACCATCGCTGCCTTCGTCCTCGGACTTCTCGGACTCGTCGGTGCCGTCTGCGAACCCGTCCGCCTCAACCCCGGCCTCTACCGCCCCTTCGCCCGCCGAGGCATCCCCGGTCGCCTCGCGGGACTCTTCCTCAGCCCCGGCTGGCCGCCGGCAACGCTCTTCGCTCTCGCGTACGTCGCGATCAGCGGCGGCCTCCTCGCCGTCAACGAAGCCTTCGACTCGAACCTCACCGTCGCCCTCTTCCTCGCCGCCACCGGCGCCCTGTTCTTCCCCGCCGCCCTCATCCGCCTCGTCGTCCCCCGCACCCCCCACGCCCTCATGATCTACGTCGGCATCCAGACCTTCTGCATCGTTTCCGCAATCGTCATCATGGTCCTCGATAATATCTTCGACACGACCTTCGCTCTTGCGAACTCGGTACTCCCGACCTCCGGCCTCCTCGTCGCCTTGTTCGGAAAACTGACCGCGTCGGATGCCACGACCTTCGTCGCCATCTACGCCGTCATCATTGCAGCCAGCATCGGCCTGCTCCTCCTCCGCTCCATCCCCGAATGGAAACGAATCGCCGCGCTGACCGCATGACGACCCGCGCCTCCCGATGACCGCCACCTCGCCCTGGCCCGACGCCGCGACCCGCCAGACTCACCACGCCGTCGGCCGCGCAGCTGCCGCCGTCTGGTCGCTCCCCTTCCGCGGACGTTCCTGGCGAGGTCCCAGCGGTAGCTTCGCGGGAGCGGGCCTCGGCAGTTCCATCGACTTCCAGGACCACCGCCAATACCTCCCGGGCGACGACCCGCGCTACATCGACTGGCAGGCCTACGCCCGCACCGGCCACTACTCGATGAAACTCTACCGCGAAGAAGTCAGCCCGCGCGTCGACCTCGTCATCGACACGTCCGCCTCGATGTTCGCCGAAGCGAGCAAGGCTCGCCGGACCCTCGAACTTCTCTATTTCTGCATCGAAAGCGCCCACCGCTCCGGCTCCACCGTCCACGCCCACACCCTCCAATCCACGTGGCCCGTCGAATCCATCCTGGCCCACCAACCCCCGCCCGGGACCCCCAATCCGGCCCGCCCCCTCGCCGCCATCCCTTTCCGAAACGGCTCGCTCCGCGTCTTCATCTCCGACCTCCTCTACCCCGGTAGCCCCGAGCCAGTCCTCCACCCCCTCGCCGCCAATCACGGCCGCGCCCTCATCCTCGCCCCCTTCACCGCATCCGAAAGCGACCCCGATTGGAGCGGCAACCTCGACCTCAAGGACAGCGAGACCGCAACCATCCGCAGTCAAAACGTCTCACCCGACCTGCTCCAACGCTACCGCGAAGCCTACCTCCGCCACTTCGACCTCTGGCGCGATCAATCGACCCGCCACGCCATCACCCTGGCCCGCATCCCCTGCGATGGTCCCCTGATGGAATCCCTCTCGACCCTGGAGCCCGCGTAATCGCCCCGCCGACCCGTCCCGATGCTTCCCTCCCTCGCCAACCTCCCCGGACTCTGGGCCCTCCTCGGGATCCCCGCGATCCTCGCAATCCATTTCCTGCAAAGGCGCTCCCGCCTCGTCACGACCACCACCCGCTTCCTCCTCGACAACCTCGCCCCGGTCAGCGCCACCGGTCGTCGCTTCGAACGCCTCCGCAACTCCCGCAACCTCTGGCTCCAGCTCCTCACCGTCCTCCTCGTCACCTGGTTCCTGGTTCAACCCCGCTGGCTCCGACCCGACACCCGTCAAACGATCGTCCTCGTCCTCGACAGCTCCCTCTCCCTCGACGCCTTCCTCCCCGACCTCGACGCCGCGCTCGCCACGGCATTGCCTCCGCTCGCCAACGCCGCCGCGCAAACCGACTGGATCGCCCTCGAATCCGATCTCGCCCGCCCCCGTCTGTATTCCGGCCTGTCCCTGAGCGATCTCCGCGCCGCCCTCGCCGATTGGCAACCGCGCCTCGGCACCCACGACGTCACCCCCGCCCTCCGCCTCGCCGGCACGCTCACCCGCGACCAAGGCACCATCGTTCTCGTCTCCGACCGACCCACCCCCGTTCCCGCCGGCGTCGAGCAGCTCACCATCGGCCAACCCATCCCCAACGTCGGCTGGATCGGCCTCCGCACCGACCAGGAAAACTGGACCGCCCTCGTCCGCAATCACGGTCCGTCTCCGGTCGAAACCTCCTGGCAGATCAACGAAGACACCCCTACCTCACTCAAACTCGACCCCGGCCAAACCCGCGCCCTCACCGGCCCGTTCCCGACCGGAGCCGATCGCGTTACTCTCCACCTTCCAGCCGATCCCTTCACGATCGACGACCGCCTCCCGATCGTCCGACCCCTCCCGAAGGAACTCACCGTCACCTCCTCCCCCGACGCGAAGCTCACCGATTTCTTCGCCCGCCTCACCACCAGCCTCCGCAACGCCCGGCCCACCAACACCGCACCCGACCTCACCCTCGCCGAATACGATCCCCTCTCCCCCACCGACATCCCGCCGCGCTCGATCACCTTCCTCACCGACCCCTCGCCGGTCCAATCCTACGTCCAGGGCACCATCGTCGCCGAAAGCGACCCGCTCGTCGCCGACCTCAACTGGCAGGGCCTCCTCGTCCGCGACACTTTCACCGTCCCCGCCAAAGAAAACGACCAACCTCTCCTCTGGCAGGGCGGCCGCCCGCTCATTTTTATCCGCGGCACCGGCCCCGACCGCACCCTCGTCCTCAACTTCGACCTCCGCCAAAGCAACGCCGATCGCCTCCCCGCCCTCATCATTCTCCTCAGCCGATTCGCCGACTCCGTGCGCGCCGAAAAAATCACCTTCACCCGCGAGAATTTCGAACTCAACCAACCCCTCGACCCCACCATCCCAACCAATCGCGCCCCCGACCGCCCAACCTTCTTCGAACGCGGTGAACCCACCCCCCTCCTGGCCGGTGCCACCCATTTCGCCGACCCCCGTGAAGCTGATTTCTCCGCTGCAGTAACCACCAACACCCTCGAAAACGTCATCACAAAACTAGCCGAGCGAAACACCGAACAAGACTTCCTCACCCCCCTCTGGCTCCTCCTCTTCACCGCCGCAACCATCACAACCTGGATCCCCGCCAAACGAAAATAACACCGGGCACCGCATCCGTCCCGGGTGCAAGCTGCGGCGTCCCGCCGCAGACCCCGGTAAATCGCGCAAAAGCGAGAGACCCGAATCGAATTCCACCAGTCACCAACCACCAATCACCACCCACGATGCTCCACCTAGCCGCCCCCGAGTGGCTCATCCTCATCCCCCTCTTCGTCATCGCCGGATTTGCCTTCCGTCGCCTCGATCTCCAGCGTCCCCTCCGCGCCACCCTCCTCATTCTTCTCGTTCTCCTCCTCGTCCGCCCCGAGATCCGCCGCCTCAGCGACGGCCTCGACCTCTTCGTCCTCGTCGACCGTTCCGCCTCAGCCGCCGACGCCATTGCCCGCCAACTTCCCGAGTGGGAATCCCTGCTCGAGCGCTCCCGCGGGCCGGATGACCGCCTCCATTTCATCGACTTCGCCGAATCTCCCATCGAACGGGACATCGGCACCAACCTCGCCGTCGGTAGCACCGACGCCACCGACCTCCCACTCGCCCTCCGCTACGCCCTCGCCCGCCAATCTCCCGCCCGCGCCGCCCGCATCCTCACTCTCACCGACGGCTTCAGCACCGAACCCCTCGACGACATCGGCGAGACTCTTGCCCTCCAACAAGTCCCGCTCGACACCCGCTGGCTGACGTCAACCGCCGACGCCGACGTCGGCGTCGCCACCTTCACCACCCCCGCCCGCACCCAGCCGGGCGAACCCTTCCTCATCGACCTCAGCGTCACCGGTCGCCCCGACGGCGCCGTCCCCTTCGACCTCCTCCGCGATGGGGAGATTATCCAATCCTCCACCGTCACCCTCACCTCCGGTCGGGCAGAAACCCGCTTCACCGACCGCCTCGCCCAGCCCGGCGCCCACCGCTATTCCGTCCGACTCAAGGCTCCCGACGACACCATCTCCGGCAACAACGTCGCCGAGAGTTGGACCGAAATCACCGGCGGCTCGCGCATCCTCCTCGTCACAAACTACGCCGACGACCCCGTTGCAACCGCCCTCGCCGCTCAGGGATTTCAGACCGAAATCGTCACCGACCCCCGCCGTCTCGACGTCGGACGGCTCAGCGGAGCACGCGCCATCATCCTCAACAACGTCCCTGCCTCCGACCTTCCGCCTGACTTCCTCGCCGCCCTCGACTTCTACGTCCGCACGCAAGCCGGGGGACTCCTCATGGTCGGCGGACGCGCCAGCTTCGGCTCCGGCGGCTATTTCAATTCCCCCGTCGACTCACTCCTCCCGGTCTCGATGGAACTCCGCCTCGAGCACCGCAAACTCGCCGTGGCGCTCGCCATCGTCATGGACCGCTCCGGCAGCATGGGCGCCGGCGTGTCGACCGGCGCGACGAAGATGGACCTCGCCAACGAAGGAGCCGCCCGCGCCATCGAACTCCTCGGCCCAGCCGACGCCGTCACCGTCCTACCCGTCGACAGCGAAGCCCACGTCGTCGTCCCCCTCACCGGCCTCGCCGAGAATCGCCCCGCCCTCATCGACACCGTCCGCCGCATCCAATCCGGCGGGGGCGGCATCTACATCTACAACGGCCTCGCCGCCGCTTGGGAACAACTCCAAAAAGCCGAGGCCGGTCAGCGCCACGTCATCCTCTTTGCCGACGCCGCCGACTCCGAAGAACCCGGCGACTACGTCAATCTCCTCGCCGAAATGAAGGCCGGCGCGACGACCGTCAGCGTCATCGGCCTCGGCAGCGACACCGACACCGACGCCGCCCTCCTCCAGGACATCGCCGCCCGCGCCGGCGGCCGCATCTTCTTCAACGCGGACCCGTCGACCCTCCCCGCCCTCTTCGAGCAGGAAACCGTCGCCGTCGCCCGCTCCGCCTTCATCGACGAACCCACCGCCGTCAGCCCAACCGCCGGCTGGCTGGAACTCGCCGCCCGCCAGCTCGACTGGCCCGCCGCCGTCGACGGTTACAATCTCAGCTACCTCCGCCCCGACGCCACCGCCGCCGCCTTCACCACCGACGAATACAAAGCTCCGCTCGTCGCCTTCTGGCAACGCGGAGCCGGCCGCGCCGCCGCCGTCAGCTTCCCACTCGGCGGACCCGACTCGACCCGCGTCCGCGCCTGGCCAAGGTACGGCGACTTCCTGCAAACACTCGCCCGCTGGCTCGTCGGCGAAGCCCTCCCTCCCGGCCTCGGCCTTCAGACCAACGTCAACGGCACCCGTCTCGAAGTCGACCTCCGCTTCGACGACACCTGGCAGGACCGCTTCGCCGAGACCGCCCCGGAGATCGTCGCCATCGACGGCAACGCCCAGGATCCCCGCACAGTCACTTGGGAACGCCTCGCGCCCGGCCACTACCAGGCCCGCCTCCCCCTCACTCCCGGTCAATGGACCCGCGGCGCCATCCGCGCCGGCGAGCACACCCTCCCCTTCGGCCCCGTCGCCGTCGGCCTCAATCCGGAATGGATTTTCGACCCCGCCCGCCGCGCCGAACTCACCACCGCCAGCCGCATCAGCGGCGGCACCGAGCGCGTAGATCTCTCCAAAATCTGGGAAGCCCCCCGCCGCCAGGCCTCCCGCGACATCCAGACCTGGCTCCTCGCCGCCTTCCTCCTGACCTTCCTCGCCGAAGCCCTCCAAACCCGCCTCCGAGCCTGACGATTCAACCCACAAAAATGGCGGAAAGGTGATCACGAATGCCCCCCCGCGCTCCCGAGCCGCCCCCCGGAAGAATCCGCGCACTCATCCCCTTTTTGAGCTTCTTGCGTCCCCTCGCGGGCAATCACCCCACGAACAAATCCATCTGATTCGCGTTCGCGATCGCCGCCATGTCCCGCCGCTTCTTCCCCCCGGCGGCAATCGCCGGCTTCCCCTCGGCGTTCAATTCGCTCGCCTCCAAATTCGCAAGAATCTGCTTCGCTCGCTCAATCACGCTCCCCGGCAAACCCGCCAGTCGCCCCACCTGAATCCCGTAACTCTGATCGGCCCGTCCCGGCACGATCTTCCGCAGGAAGATCACCTCATCGTTCCACTCCCGCACCGCCACGTTCAAATTCTTCACCCCGTCGCGCGTCCGTTCCAGGTCGGTCAGCTCGTGATAATGCGTCGCAAACAACGTCCGACACCCAATCTCATCGTGCAAATGCTCCGCCACGCTCCACGCGATCGACAGCCCGTCGAACGTCGATGTGCCCCGACCGATCTCGTCCAGGATCACCAGACTGTCCCGCGTCGCGTTGTTGATGATGTTCGCCGTCTCGTTCATTTCGACCATGAACGTCGACTGCCCCCGCGACAGATCGTCGTTCGCTCCGACCCGCGTAAAAATCCGATCCGTTACCCCGATCCGCGCACTCGTCGCCGGAACGAAACTCCCCACCTGCGCCATCAACACGAGCAACGCGACCTGCCGAATGTACGTCGACTTCCCCGCCATGTTCGGTCCGGTCAAAATGGCGAACCTCCCCTCGGCCAGATTGAGCTCCGTGTCGTTCGGCACGAAGCGCTCCTCTCCCGTCCGCTGATCCAACACCGGGTGCCGCCCCTGCTCGATCTCGAGCGCCCCGTCGGCCACCACCTCCGGTCGGCAATACCCAAACACCCTCGCCGTCTCCGCCAGCGAGGCCAACGCGTCGACCGCCCCCAACGCCGCCGCCGTCTCCTGCAACTTGCCGAGCGCGTCGTTCACCATCCGCCGCAAGCGTTGGAAAATCTCGATCTCCAGCGCCTTCGCCCGATCCTCCGCGCCGAGGATCTTGCCCTCGATCTCCTTCAGCTCCGGCGTGATGAAACGCTCCGAATTCGTCGTCGTCTGCTTGCGATGGTAATCCTCCGGGACGTTGCCCAGGTTCGCCTTCGTGATCTCGATAAAATACCCGAACACCGAATTGAACCGCACCTTCAGCGACTTAATCCCCGTCCGTTCGATCTCCCGTTCCTGCAATTTCGATAGCCACGCCTTCCCCTCCCGCCCCGCGCCCCGCAACTCGTCCAACGTCGCGTCGAAACCCTCCCGGATCATCCCGCCGTCCCGCAACAGCGCCGGCGGCTCGTCCGCCACCCCGGCCCGCAACTCGATCGTCAGCTCCGGCAGATCGTGCAATCCCGCCACCAGCCGCCCCACCAACTCCCCACCCAGCGCCGCCACCCGCTCCCGCACCCGCGGCACCTTCTCCAACGAATCTGCCACCGCCGCCAGATCCCGCGCGTTCCCCGCCGTCCCGCTCAACCGCGCCGCCGATCGCTCCAAATCCCGAATCCCCCCCAGCACGTCCCGCAATTCCGCCAACGCAATCCCATCCTCCAGACAAGTCCCGATCACCCCCTGCCGCTCCCGGATCGGCCCAATCTCCCGCAGCGGGTGCAAAATCCACTCCCGCAACGTCCGCGCCCCCATTGGCGTGACCGTCGCATCCAACGCCCCGAGCAACGTCATCCCCCGTCCACCCCGCGAACTCACCAACTCCAAGTGAGACTGGGTCGCCGCGTCCAGGATCAGAAACTCGCTCGTCCGGTAAGGCCGCAACCCCCGCAGATGGGCGACGTTCCGCCGCATCTGCCGCGTGAGGTAATGCAACACCGCCCCCGCCGATCCGACCGCCGCCCGCATTCCCGAGCAGCCAAATCCATCCAGCGACTGCACCTTGAAGTGCTCGAGCAACGCCGACTCCGCCGGATCGGTTTCGAAGGTGTAACCCTCCACCGAGTTCGCCTTCCCCGCCGCGGCCAGCGTCGCCACCTGCTCCTCCGGCACCAGCAGTTCCGCCGGACTCATTCGCGCCAACTCATCCAGCAACTGCGCCATCGACGCCACCTCCGTCAGCCGAAACTCCCCCGTGCTCAGATCCACGAACGCCAACCCGTAACACCCCTTCCGCTCGCAAATCGCCGCCAGGTAATTCTGCTTCCGCTCGTCCAACCCGAAGTCATCCAGCGTCCCCGCGCTCAGGATCTGCGCCAACTCCCGCCGCACCAACTTCCCCGCCTGCACCTCCCCAACCTGATCGCAAATCGCCACCCGCTTCCCCGCCGCGATCAGCTTCTCGATGTATCCCTTCGCCGCGTGATACGGCACTCCACACATCGGCGTCGTCCCCCGCTTCGTCAGCGCAACGTTCAACAGAGCCGCCGCCTCCTTCGCGTCGTCCCCAAACATTTCGTAAAAATCCCCCAGCCGAAAGAGCAGTAACGTCCCCGAAGGCAGATCCCGCCGCACGGCCAGATACTGCCGCATCATCGGGGTAATTTTATCGTCGGGCATCAATTCAAAGCGGATTCACGACCGCATCGCCGTACAAAGTCGTCGTCGACCGACCCACCACGTTCACGTCCATCACTTGGCCCACGTGCCGATCCGCCCCCTCAAATACCACGATTTTATTCGTCCGCGTCCGCCCCATCAGCCGCTCGTCGTTCTTCCGGCTCACCCCTTCGCACAAAATCTCCATCCGCGACCCCACGCACGCCTCCAGCTTCCGCTCGACGTTCTCGTTGATCAACGCCAGCAGCTCCTGGTTCCGCCGCTCCTTCACGTCTTCGTCCACCTGACCCTCCATCTCCGCCGCCGGCGTGTCCTTTCGTTTGGAATATCGAAAGATGAACGCGTTATCAAAATCCGCCTCCCGCGCCAGCTCGCACGTCTCCGCAAAATCCTCCTCCGTCTCCCCCGGAAACCCCACGATCACGTCCGTCGTCACCGCGATCCCCGGACGCGCCGCCCGCAGCTGACCGACCAAATCCAGAAACCGCTCCCGCGTGTAAGCCCGGTGCATCGCCTTGAGCAACCGGTTCGATCCCGATTGCAACGGCAGGTGCGCGTGTTCCATCAACCTCGGCAACCGCGCGAACGCGTCGACCAGATCAGCTTTGAAACCCACCGGATGCGGCGAGGTGAACCGCAGCCGCTCCAACCCCTCGACCCCGTGCACCGCCTCGAGCAACTGCACGAAGGGACTCTTCCCGTTGACCTTATCGAATTCGTGCCGCCCGTAGAGATTCACGATCTGCCCCAGCAGCGTCACCTCCCGCACCCCCCGCTCAACCAATCCCCGCACCTCGGTCACGATCTCGCCGATCGGCCGCGACCGCTCACTCCCGCGCGTCGACGGCACGATGCAGAAGGTGCACTTCATGTTGCACCCCTGCATGATCGACACAAACGCCGTCGCCTGCCGCTCCTTCAGCGCGTGATCGCGGATCGTGTTCTGCGACCCCTCCTCCTCCTCGACGTCCACGATGGGCAGCCGCTCATTGTCGATCCGCGATTCGAAATTCCGCCGGAGCAGCTCGTCCACGTGATCCGCCACGCGGTGGAATTTCTGCGTCCCGACCACCAGATCGACGTGCGGCGAAGTCTTCGTCAACTCCTCGCCCCGGCTCTGCGCCATGCACCCGAGGTAGCCCAGCACCAAATGCGGCCGCGCCCGTCGCAGCTTCCGCAGGAACCCCATCTTCCCGATCGCCTTCTGCTCCGCCATGTCCCGCACGCTGCAGGTGTTGAGAAGGATCACGTCCGCATCCTTCTCGTCGTTCGACAGCCGGTACCCGCGCCCCTCGAACGTCCGCGCCACCTGCTCGGAGTCACGCTCGTTCATTTGGCAACCGTAGGTCTTGATGTAAACGCTGGGCATCGGAAAGGTCGCCGACCCTACACCGCCGCCCAGAGCAATTCACGTTCAGAAATTCGCTTGTCGCACCTCCACACCCGGCGGACAATTTCCCCCATGCCCGACGCGACCCCCACCAGTCTTGGCTACTCCATGCCCGCCGAGTGGTCCCCTCACGAAGCCACCTGGATCTCCTGGCCTCACCCCGACGGCATCAGCTTCCCGGGCTGCTACGACCGCGTGATCCCGACGTTCGTCAAAATGGTCAACGCCATCGCGCAGTCCGAGACGGTTCGCATCAACGTTAAGAACCCCGACCAGGAACGCACCATCCGTCGACTCCTCAACGGTGCCCCCCCGGAACGCCTCGAATTTCACTCCATCCCCACGAACGAACCTTGGTGCCGCGACCACGGTCCGATTTTTATCAAAAAACCGGACGCTCCCCGGCTCGCTATCATCGACTTCGGCTACAACGCCTGGGGTTACAAATACCCACCCTTCGACGACGACGACGACGTCCCCACCCAGATCGGTGAGCGCCTCGGTCTCGACGTCTTCGACTGCGGCGATTTCGTCCTCGAAGGCGGCTCGATCGACGTCAACGGCACCGGCACCCTCCTCACCACCGAAAGCTGCCTCCTCAATCCCAACCGCAATCCCCACCTCTCCAAAACCGACATCGAGCAACTCCTCCGCGACAACCTCGGCGTCCACACCATCATCTGGCTCGGCGACGGCATCGAGGGGGACGACACCGACGGCCACGTCGACGACCTCACCCGCTTCGTCGGCGAGAACCGCATCGTCACCGTCGTCGAAGAGAACGAGGAGGATTCGAACTACGCCGCCCTTCAGACCAATCTCCATCGCCTCCACGCCGTGAAAATCGACGACCATCCGCCGCTCGAGATTCACAACCTCCCCATGCCGTCGCCTATCCACCGCGACGGACAACGCCTCCCCGCCAGCTACGCGAACTTCTACATCGCCAATACCACCGTTCTCCTTCCGGCCTTCGGCGAGACGAACGATGCCTGGGCGAAGGCCGTTCTCGAAGACGCCTTCCCGGAGCGAACGATCATCCCCATCGACTGCCGCGAACTCATCTGGGGCCTCGGAGCCTTCCACTGCCTCACCCAGCAACAACCCGCGGCGTAGCCTCCACTTTCGTTTCCTTCGTTACCTTCTGTTCAAATCACCCGCGTTTGGCGATAAGGCATGCCCGTGCCCGAAGACCTCCTCACCCAACTCCAGGACCCCGCGTACCTCCACGTCCTCCTGAACCACATCCCCGTCATCGGTCTCCTCGCCGGAACGCTCGCCCTCATCTTCGCCCTGCTGCTCCGCCAACGGGCCGCCCAAATCCCCGCCCTGCTCGTCATCTTCCTCGCCGCGGCCTCCATCTACCCAGTCGTTCTCACCGGCGAAGCCGCCTACCGCCCCATCCGCACCATCGCGGACGACTCCGGAGCCGACTGGCTCGACGAACACATGGATCGCGCCGACCGCTACTCCGGAGCCTACTACGGCCTCGCCGCCGTCGCCCTCATCGCACTCGTGATTCCCATCCGCTGGCCCTCAACGTCCACCCCACTGGGCATCATCACCCTTCTCGCCGCCCTCACCTGCCTCGCCGCCGGGATCTTCATCGCCGAAGCCGGCGGTCGAATCCGTCACCCCGAATTCCGACCAACCATCGTCGAAACCGCCCTCCCCCTCCCCGGCGAAGACGAACTTTGACCCAGCCGAATTCACCCCGCAAAAATCACCTCCCGTTCCTCACCGGTGACTTCCCGCCACTCCCCCGGCTTCAGCCCCCCGGGCAACGCAAACCCGCCAATCGCCACCCGCGCCAACCGCAGCGTCGGTAATCCCACCGCCGCCGTCATCCGCCGGACCTGACGGTTCCGCCCCTCCCGCAACTCGACCGCGATCCACGCCGTCGGCACCGTCTTTCGCATCCGGATCCCCGGCACCCGCTCCGGCAGCTCCGGCTCAGCGTTCACCCGCTCCGCCCGGGCCGGCAACGTCATCCGCTTCTGCACCATCACCCCCTTCCTCAACCGACCAAGTGCCTCCTCGGTGACCTCTCCCTCGACCTGCACCAAATACCGCCGCCAATGTCCCCGCTTCGGATTCAACAAACGGTCCGGAAACCCCGCTTCATCCGACAAAAGCAGCATTCCCTCGGAATCCGCGTCCAATCGCCCGACCGGATACACCCCACCGGGCAACCCACATTCCGCCAGGGTCCGCTGACCTGCCACCTCTTCCGTAAACTGACACAACACCCCGAAGGGCTTGTAGAGCACGATCAACATCTCCCGCTCACCCCGTTCTCAAGCGCTCCCCGCCCGGTCTAGCCAGCATCCGCGTCCCCACCAGCCGCTCGGTGCAGCGTGATCTGCTGGAACGGAATCGAGAGCCCAAACTCGTTGCACGCGTCCACGCCGATCCGCTGCAAAGCTCGCTGCAGCGGGTAGTATTTCGGTGCCATTTCCCCGGTGAGATCGAGCAGCACCTCGTAGTCCAGCGACGACGCGTTCGCCAACGCAAACTCGATCTTCAGCGCAACGATGTGCGCCGGCTCGACGATCTTCTCGACCTCAGCGCGGAAGAACGTTTTGAATTTCTCCAGGATCTCCGTCGTGCATCTCGATTGCTCGTCGTAATCGATCCCAATCGTCGTCTTCACCCGGAAACCGTGCGACTGATTCTTCGGATTCTGCCCGAGATAAGCATCGGTCTGATACATCTTCAGCGCCCCACCCAGCAACTTCAGCCGCACCATCTCCGCGCTCTGAAACAAAACCTTCCCGTAGGATTCGTCGTCGAGCAGCACCCAATCCC
The DNA here is from genome assembly GCA_963832325.1 of uncultured Verrucomicrobiae bacterium. Lineage (GTDB taxonomy): Bacteria > Verrucomicrobiota > Verrucomicrobiia > Chthoniobacterales > JAATET01 > CAVVKW01. Next base: position 108,700 of record CAWHTR010000005.1, read on the forward strand.
CCTCTTCGGACGGGAAGTAGGGTTCATCGTCGTGAACCGGTCGCGACAAGTAATCCCGCAACTGCGCCACCGGCATCCGCACCATGCCGCCTCGCAACACCGGATTCCGCAGAATCGTGAAAAATGTCAGATTCTCCACCAGCCACGGGATCCCGTTGTAATTGATCCGCTCGCCCTCCCGCACCGGTCCCAGGTTGAGCAGCATTCGCGCGTCGTCCACGAATCCCGGGATCGCATCCTTCGCCGCAAACACCACGCCCAGCAGGATCAGCAACACCAAACTCAACATCACCCAGTCGCCCGCCAGGAAGAAAACCAACACCGCCGCCCCCACCGCCAAAAGCACAGTGAGAACCGCGAAAACGACGTTGAACAATCGCGTGCTGAAGGTCCGCGGCCCGCGGTGAAACGGACTCTTCTCTTTGATCACGCCCTCGAGCCACCTGAGCCCCACAAAAACCAACGCCGCCGCCGCGAGCGCAATCAGCAGATTCCGCCCCCGCACCCGAAAAAACGACGCGACCCCACCCCGCGCTTTGTCGAAGAATGATCGTTCTCCCACGGTCAGCTCGTCAATCCGAAAACCAAGAACGCTAAGGTCGTTCTGGATCTCCTTGAAGCGCAACGCCCATTCACCTCGCACCAGCTCCAGCTCCTCTTTGATGGCGGGATCCGTCGCTTCGGCGATCACCGCGTTCATGGTCTGCAACGCCTTGCCGACGATGTCCCGCTGTTGCTTGAGGGTGTCAAATCTCTCCCGGGTCTGCTGCGCTTCGCGAGAGCCTTTGGTCGCGCGTTTAAATTCATCGATCAACGGGCGCAGCATCTCCTCGATCGACCCCTGCAGCGTCAAGGGTTCTTCGGTCACCGCCTGAAAATCGCTCAGATCGACGTCCGTCGCGATGTCGAGCAGGTCAAATCGCGCATCCTTCAGCCGACTTCGCAACGCCCGGATTGCCGCCTCGATTTGGTCCCGCTGATTGTCGGTGCCGGCCGCCGCGAGGGCTCTTTGCTGGTCCTCGATCTCGGCCCTGGCCTCGCTAATCGTGTCCACCAGTGCGGCCAAAGCCTCGTTCCGCGACGGCTCGTCGGGTCCCGCCGTGACGACGAGCGGGTCGTCCGTCGGACTCTCCGTCAGATTCGGCGGGTCTTCGGCGTCCAAATTCACCCGCAGCGGGGAGGATTCCGTCAACGCTTCGGCATCTGCCGTCACACTCACCGCCGGTGTCTCCTCCGGGGACTCGCTAGACTGGGAAAAACCGGTTGCGCTTGTGAGACCCAGGACCAAAATAAGAATCGAAAACGCACGTTTCACCCAGCAACCTTCCCGGTGTTTCCTCCATCGGTCAATTATGAACCCGCAACCCGCTCGTATCCACAACCTCTGACCTCTCATTTGAAACGAAAATTCCGACGCCGCCCTTCCCTACAAAGCTTCACCTCACCCGCTCCAAAATCATGCTCGTTACGACCCATCAGATGCGCGCCATCGAAGACCATGCGTTTTCACGCGGGGTGACCGCCGAAGCACTCATGGACCTAGCGGGCCTCGCCATCGCCGACGTCGTCTCCCAGTTTTTCCCCCAGCCAGCGCACGCCAGAGTCTTCTGCGGCAAAGGCAATAATGCCGGCGACGTTCTCGTCACCGCCCTTCACCTGATCGAACGAGGCTGGACCGTCGACCTCGACGAATCCTACCCGGACAACGACCTCAGCGAACTTCCCGCCAGGCACCTCGCCGCCCTTCGACCAAGGTGTTCCCAAGGCCTGCGCCCAACCATAGCCCTCGACGGTCTTCTCGGAATTGGCGTCAAAGGTGCGCCCCGCGATCCCATCGCCTCCGCGATCACGCGGCTCGAAACCCTCCGCGAGGAGAGCCACGTCTTCGTCTTTTCCGCCGACCTTCCCAGCGGCCTCGACGCGAACACCGGCCAACCCGGCGACCCCTGCGTCACTGCGGACGTCACCGTCACCATCGGCCAATGTAAAATCGGTCTCGTCGCCGACAACGCCACCAACCACGTCGGTCGCCTGGCCCTCGCCCAGCTTCCGGACCTCGCCAGCGCCCCCCGATCAGCCGATCCGGATCCCGCAGACCTCCTCGTCCCGCGCGTTCTCGCCCCCCTCCTTCCGTTGCACGATTTCGACAGTCACAAGGGGAAGTGGGGTCGCGTCGGCATCATCGCGGGAGCCCGCGGCACGCTCGGCGCCGCCCGACTTTGCTCCGAATCCGCCGTCCGCGCCGGTGGCGGTCTCGTCACTCTCTACGTCAAGCCCGACGCTTTCGAACTCTTCGCCACGAGCTGCGTCCCCGAAGTCATGGTCAAAGCCGTCGATGACTACCGCTCCGCCCTCGACGATCCCCTCGACGCTCTCGCCATCGGCCCCGGCCTCGGCGACCAGTCCGACGAAGAGGTTCTCGAGATCCTCCGCCGGATCGCCGTGCCGACGGTAGCCGACGCCGATGCCCTGAACACCATCGCCCGCCACCGATCGCCTTTCCCCAACCACTCTTCCCCACTGCTCCTCACCCCCCACCCCGGCGAATTCTCCCGGTTGGCACCCGGCCTGGCGAACCTCTCCCGCGCCGAGGCCGCCCAACGCTTCACCGATGAGCGCGGGGTCACCCTTCTCCTCAAAGGCGCGCGCACGATCATCGCCGAGCATCGCCAACCTCTCCGCATCAACACGACCGGCAATCCCGGGATGGGAACCGGCGGAATGGGCGACGTCCTCACCGGCGTGCTGGCCGCTTTCCTCGCTCAAGGTTGCTCAGCTCGCGATGCAGCCAGCTTGGGGGCGTGGCTGTGCGGCCGCGCCGCTGAACGCTACGTCTTCGGACCCACCGGGTCGCCCGAAACTCTCGTCGCCAGTGAAGTCATTCGGCACCTCGGTCCCGCTCTTCGCGACCTCCGATCAGAAAAATTCTAAGCGGGACAGGACATCACGCAACCATCCCGAATTCCCTCGGCAATCGGAAAACCCTACCCTTTCTCGACCTGCCAGTACTCCAGCTCAACCGGCGTCTCGCGCCCGAAGATGCTGACCGATACGCGCAATTTGCCGCGCTCCGGATCGATCTCCTCGACCACACCGTTCTGATTTTGAAACGGCCCGTCAGCCACCTTGACCTTGTCCCCGACCTCAAATTCAATTTTCGGTTTGATGCTCTCCTCACGCTCTTTCATCTGCGCGAGCATTCCCTCGACTTCCTTCCGACGCATCGGGATCGGACGATCATTCGCGCTCCCAGCGAAACCGATCACTCCCGTCGTCTCGCGGATGAAATACCAGCTCCGATCCACGAGTCCATTGTCCTCGGTGAGCAGGTGCATGTTGACGATGATGTAGCCTGGAAAAAACTTACGAGTCGTCTCCGTTTTTTTCCCGCGCTTGATCTCCTGCACCCGCTCCGTCGGGATGAGCACGTCAAAAACGACGTCCTCCATCTCTTCGGTCTTGATGCGTTTCTGGATGTTGTCGTGGATCTTCTGCTCTTGTCCCGAAAGGACGTGAACGACGAAGAATTGATCGCGCGGTGCCAAACTCATTTAAAAATTACTCCCTTACGGCCGCGTCAGAAACCCGACGATGTTGATGAACAGAAAATCGAATGCCGCGATGTATCCGCCGATGATGAGCATCGCGATGAGAACGACGACGGTGGAATCCCACAATTCCTTGTAGCGTTTGAAACCCTTTTCGTTGGGGTCCCACGGCCAGGATGCCTTCGCAAGTTCAGTGCGAACTTCGGCGGTGAAGCGGGATACTTTTCCAAACATACGGTTTTATTAAATATCAAACCCCTCCGGTTAGAGGGATCCGATAGAGCAGGCGAGGAGGGACTCGAACCCCCAACAAACGGTTTTGGAGACCGCTACTCTACCAATTGAGTTACTCGCCTTGGTGTCTAAGTGCTTACTTGATGATGTCGCCAACGCGACCCGCGCCAACGGTGCGGCCACCTTCGCGGATAGCGAAACGAATGGTCTTCTCCATGGCGATTGGCGTGATCAACTCGACTTCGATCGAGACGTTATCACCAGGCATGACCATTTCAACCCCCTCAGGGAGTCGGATGGATCCGGTCACGTCCGTCGTGCGGAAGTAGAACTGTGGGCGGTAGTTCGAGAAGAAGGGCGTGTGACGGCCACCTTCGTCTTTGCTGAGAACGTAGATCTCGGCTTTGAACTCGGTGTGCGGCGTGATCGAGCCAACCTTGGCGATCACCTGACCGCGCTCGATGTCGTCCTTTTTCACACCACGAAGCAGAATGCCGACGTTGTCACCAGCCCGCGCTTCGTCGAGAAGCTTCCGGAACATTTCGATGTCAGTCACCGTCGTCTTCTTCGTGTCACGAATACCAACGATCTCGACTTCCTCCATCTTCTTGAGAATTCCGCGCTCCACACGACCGGTAGCGACCGTGCCGCGACCTTCAATGTTGAACACGTCTTCGATCGGCATCAGGAACGGCTGATCGACGGGGCGCTCTGGAAGCGGGATGTACTCGTCAACCGCCGCCATCAACTTGTTGATCTTCTCTTCGTATTCGGCTTCGCCGTTGAGAGCCTTGAGCGCACTTCCCATGATGATCGGAATGTCATCGCCGGGGAAATCGTAACTGGAAAGCAACTCACGCACCTCCATCTCAACGAGTTCGAGGAGTTCCGTGTCATCAACCATGTCGCACTTATTGAGGAAAACGACCATCGAAGGCACGCCGACCTGACGCGATAGCAGGATGTGCTCGCGAGTCTGGGGCATCGGGCCGTCGGCGGCGCTGACCACCAAAATCGCTCCGTCCATCTGGGCCGCGCCCGTGATCATGTTCTTCACGTAATCCGCGTGTCCGGGGCAATCAACGTGGGCGTAGTGACGATTGGCGGTCTCGTATTCCTGATGCGACGTGTTGATCGTGATACCACGCTCCTTTTCCTCCGGCGCGTTATCGATGTCCTCGTATCTCGCCGCTTTGGCGCCACCAACCTTCGACAAAACGGTCGTAATCGCCGCGGTGAGGGTGGTTTTGCCGTGATCCACGTGGCCGATTGTGCCGATGTTCACGTGGGGTTTCTCTCGCTTGAATGTATCTTTAGCCATGGGTTTGTTTTGTTTTTCGCTACCGTTTTGCGTGAAATCGTGGAGCCCACGACCGGGATTGAACCGGTGACCTCATCCTTACCAAGGATGTGCTCTACCAACTGAGCTACGTGGGCATCGGGGCACTTCGGCCATCGGGTTTTAGATTCGCATAAGGTATCTAGTTTCAACCGCCGTCCGGAGAGTCAAAAGCCCCGCCCGCTTCATCCAATGGAAACGGCCAGGACTTGAAAGCACTCCGGCGAAATTGAGGGCTGAAGCTACCAACTGCTTCAATGGTGTCAAAGGGAAAAATACACTGCCCCGCAAAAGCCTCGGCGGCATCTTCCTTGGGTCTCAACGCCAAAGGATTGCCCCCGCCGCGACACTCAGCCAGTCTTCGACCGTGAATGTTTCCGACCTGCGTCAGGATTACCGCGCCGACACCCTCGGCCTCGGCTCGCTCGACCCCGATCCGTTTCAGCAATTTCGCCATTGGTTCGACGCCGCCAAGGCCTGTGGTTCCATCGCCGAACCCAACGCGATGACGCTCGCCACGTCGGACGCCAACGGTCGACCTTCCGCTCGCACCGTCCTGCTCAAAGGCATCGAGCCGGCCGCCCTCCGCTTCTTTACGAACTACGAAAGTCGTAAGGGCCGCCAGATTGCCGTCAATCCACACGTCGCGCTCACCTTCCACTGGAACCCACTCGAGCGGCAGGTGCTCGTCACGGGCGTCGCGGAGCGCATCTCCGCCGACGAATCCCGCGTTTACTTTCACAGCCGCCCCCGCGAAAGCCAACTCGGCGCGTGGGCATCCCGACAGAGCGAGCCAGCGGATTCCCGCTCCGATCTCGAAGGAGCGATGGAGATGGTGCGAAAACGGTTCGCCGACACGGAGATCCCACTTCCCCCGTTTTGGGGCGGCTATCGAATCCTCCCCGATTCGTTCGAATTCTGGCAAGGCCGCTCGGGTCGACTCCACGACCGCTTCCGCTACGACCGCGCGGACAACTCATCCTGGCAGATCCAACGCCTCCAGCCGTGAGTCGTTTCCGACGACGAATCGCTCGAAGCCACCCCGTCTCGCCCGCTCAACTCCTCGCTTGACCTTTCCAGACCATTGTCGTCTTTACTCCGCTCCTGACTACGGGCACCCGTGCGGTGTCCGGCACGCCGACGAATGAAAAGCCGCTTTTCCACTCTCCTTACCTTCCTTCTCCTCGCGCTCGCCGCGATCCCCACCGCCACCCTTCGCGCCCAGCTCGGCGGTGGCCCCACCATCCGTCAGATTGACGTCGAGTTTGTCGGTCCGGAGACGATTTCCAAGGAACGCGTCCTCGCCAATCTCTCGACCCAGGTCGGTGAACCCTACAGCGAACGCACCGTCGAGGACGATATTCGTAACCTCTACGCGACCGGCACGCTTTCAAACGTTCGTATTTTCGGTGAACCCTCGGCCGATGGCGTCCGCGTCACCGTGCTTCTTCAAGGCCGCCCCGTTATTTCCGAGATCCTCATCGAAGGCGCCACCGTCGTCGGCCAAAGCAAACTCCGCAAGGAGATCGGCCTCAAACCCGGTGACGCCCTCAACGAGGAGCGGCTGGAAGAAGGCCGCCGAGCCATCCTCAAACTCTACGAAGACCGCAACTACGCCGAAGTCGACGTCCAATACAAGATCGAGGACCTTCCCGACAATCGCTCCCGCGTCGTCTTCTCAATCTCCGAAGGCCCGAAGCTCATCGTCCGAAAAATAACCTTCGTCGGGAACTATTCCGTCAAGGAGAGCGAACTGAAAAAGGCGATGACCACCAAGACGTGGAATCTCCTCTCCTTTTTTAATAAGAGCGGGCGCCTCGTCCCATCGCAGCTCGAAGCCGATCGCCTCGCCATCCGCCGCGTCTACCAGAACCTCGGGTTTGCGGACGTCACCGTCTCGGACGCCGACACCGTTGCCTACGACAAGGATAGCGTGGAACTCGTCTTCACAATTCAGGAGGGCATCGAGTACCGCGTCAATTCCGTGACGCTCGAAGGCGTTAACATTGTCCCGGTCGACGAAGTTCGCGGCATTCTCAAGATGACGGAGGGCGAGCTGTTTACCCCCAATGGTCTCACCGGCGACCTCACCGCACTCGGAGATTTCTACGGCGCACGTGGCTACATCGACCGCGTCGTCCTCCCTGAAATCACGCCCGCTGGCGAAGGCGCCGTCGACATCAGCTACACCATCGACGAAGGCATTCAGTCCTACGTCAACCTCGTCAACATTCAGGGCAACTCCCGCACCAAGGACGTCGTCATCCGCCGCGAACTCGCCGTCAAACCGGGCGAAATCTACGACACCACCCTCGTGGACGTCAGCCGGCAGCGGCTCGCCAACCTCAACTACTTTCAGACGGAGCCACCCACCGCCCTCCAACTCGTTCCGTCCGACACGCTCGTTCCCGGTCGCAAGGACCTCAACGTCATCGTCGAGGAGAAACGCACCGGCTCGTTCAATTTCGGCGCTGGCTTCAGCACCATCGACAGCCTCATCGGCTTCGCCGAACTCCAGCAATCGAACTTCGACATCACGAACTGGCCGCGCTTCACCGGCGGTGGCCAGCGCTTCCGGGTCCGCGCCCAATACGGTGTTCGCCGCCGCGACTTCATCATTTCGTTCACCGAACCGTGGTTCCTCGGCTACCAACTCGCGCTCACGACCGAAGCGTTCTACCGCGACGCAAACTTCCTGAGTAGCGTTTACAGCCAATCCAACGTCGGAGCCAACGTCGGCCTCCGCAAAGCGCTCACTAACTTCATCTCCGTCGAAGGCGAATACCGCATCGAACAGATCCGCATCTTCGACGTCGACAACGATGCCGGGCAGGTCATCCAGGACGCCGAAGGCACCTACGACCGCAGCTCTGTCACTGGCTCCATCAACTACGACAGCCGCGACAGCCTCTTCCTCACTCGCAAAGGGCAGCTCGTGCGCTTCACCGGCTTCGTCGCCGGCGGTCCGCTCGGCGGCACGGTTAACGACTACGGACTCACCATCGAAGGCGCTCAGTTCTTCTCCCTCCCGCTCGACATGATCCTCCAGTTCAAGGGATCCGTTGCCGTCGTCGACGGCTTCGGCGACACCAGCGGACCGGACGGCGTGCCCCTCTTCGACCGACTCTACCTGGGCGGAGCCAACAACCTCCGCGGCTTCGATTTCCGCGACGTCGGCCCGAAAGACGATCAAGGCAATCCCCTCGGTGGCAGCACCATGGCCTACGGCACCGTGGAACTCAGCTTCCCGATCATCCCCCGAATTCGCGGCTCGCTCTTCTACGATGTCGGCTTTGTGAACGGCGGGTTCGCCGACTTCTCGACCTCCGGCGTCAACAGCGACATTGGCCTCGGACTTCGCGTCGAACTCCCCATCGGACCCGTCCGCATCGACTACGGTATCCCGATCGACAGCGACGAATTCAACGACAGTACCGGAAAATTCAACTTCAACGTCGGCTACCAATTTTGAACAAATCCGGTTCCGCTCGGTCTTACTTGATTCAAGCGGGTTGAAGAAAACCCGCCGACACTTCATCCTTCCTGATCTACCTATGACAAAAAACCCCATCCGTATCGCCGCCTTCGCCATCGCCCTTAGCGTGATCGCACCAGCCGCCCACGCCGAAATCAAACTCGGCATTCTCGACATGAACCGCGTGTTCACCGAGTACTACAAAACCAAGGACGCTGAGAAAAAACTCAACGACCAGCGCGCCGCAGCGAAGAAGGAATTCGACGACCGCGTGGAGACCCTCAAGACGAGCATGGAGGAAATCAACAAGCTCAACGCCAAGATCGAAGCCCCCGAACTGAGCGCCGACGCCAAGGAGGGCATGCTCAAGACCCGCGAAGAAAAGGTCGCTGAAGCCCGCAACCTCGACCGCGAAGTCAATGACTTCAAAGGCACCCGCGAGCGTCAGCTGCAGGAGCAATTCGTTCGGATGCGCAAAGACATCATCGACGACATCATGAAAGTCGTGAACACCCGCATCACCGATAGCGGATACGATCTCGTCCTCGACAAATCCGGACTCAGCGCGGGCCAGATTCCCGTGGTCGTCTACTCGCGCGAAGACTCCGACTTCTCGTCCGAGATCATCGAAAAACTCAACGCTGAGGCTCCCAAGACCAGCGCGGAGTAAAAAACTCAGTTCGTTCTCTCGTTTCAAAGAAGGCGCTCCCGACCAGGGAGCGCCTTTTTTCTGGGTCAAAGCACCTCCGCACTCTTCTGTGGAGTCCGCGACAAATCTGCCCCTTCGAATTTCGGCAACCCCCGACAAACGAGCGGCGTTGGCTCAAAATGAGGAGCGCCGCGAGTCCCTCACACCACTCGCTTGGCCGCCCGCAACCTCTTCAGCCCCCCAAGATCCGAGACCGCCTTCCCGATGAGTGGCAACCCGAGGATCGCGGGCAGCACGTACCGCAGCGTGCACATGACCCCCAACGCCGCCCCCGCCGCCGCCGACATGTATGGCGCGTAGAGAAACACCAGCGCTGCGTCCCGAGTTCCCACCCCCGCGAACGTGAGCGGCAGTAACCCAGCCAAAATCGCCAGGGGCGACAGCGCCAGATTCGACAAAAAGGGCACGGACTCCCGCAGCGCCAACGTGAACATCCAGATCTGCACCAGATGCAGAAACCAAATGAAAAGCGAATTCGCAGCGATCTTCGTCAACTCCCACTTGTCCCGCCAGAAATACGCGTGCATCTCCACCCACGCTTCATGCAGCGTCGCAAATTTGGCCCCGATCTTCCCCGGCGCGTATCGCTCCGCTAACCGAAAAAAGAAACGCGCAAATACCGTCGAACCCAACAGCAGCGCCAACCCGCAGAAGCCCGCCACGATCGCCGCGGTCATCACCCAGAAAAACGCGTCCTTCCGTGGATACATCAAGAGTCCGACGACGCACCAAACGAGCAGCGACAGCATGTCGCAGGCCTTCTCGAAGACGACAAGCGCGAACGCCAGCGACCCCTTTACGTGGCCCCGATCCGCCATGAACACCGCTTTCGCCATGTCGCCCATTTTCGACGGCAACACGAGATTCAACACGCTCGCCAACAGGATCAATCGCACCGATTCCAAGAATCTCAGCGGATGCTCCTGCGGCATGAGCTGACACAACCGTCCGGCCGTCAACAGCGTCAACGGAATCACCATTCCCAAACTTACCGTCATCCAAAACGCAGACACGTTCGCAAAGATCGGAACCACCTTCGAAAGGTCGATCCGCCAATAGAGCGCCGCTAAAATCCCCAAACTGACGACGATCGAGATAATCCGCTTCATAAAAATTACCCCCGCCGAGTCCCCCGCAAGAGCCGCTCCGCAATCCAATCCAACGGCACCACCATCGCAACAAACAGCATTGGCCAAGCCACCGCGAAAAACCGCGGATTACTGCTCCCCACCAAGTGCACGGCGACCGCGTTCCCCACCCCGATCAATAACCAGATCCCCACGGTCCCCCGGTAGCGTCGACCGACCATCGATGCCGCCACCCCCACCATCAGCCACCAGCCCAGCGTCGTTGGCAACATTTCCCATAACGTGCGCAGCGTCCCGTCTTCTTTCGTCGGGGATTTTACGAAGACCCCCGCGTTCATCACCGACCCGACGATTCCACTCAACCAACGCTGCCGTTCCGCATTCTCCCCAGTCCGCAGCAGCGTCTCCATTTCCGGCCAGGTCGGCAGCGGCTCGTCGGCGGCAAGGCCGAACAGCAATCTCATCTCATCCGGGTCCTCGAGCAGATCGTGATACCGGTCCTCGAATTTCCGCGGAAAATACTCCGGCTCGAACCGTTCCAACCGGAACATCGGCCAATTCAAAGAGGCAACCGTTCGCTGCAAGGCGATATAAAAAAAGAGGTGCGGTTCGGCGCGAATCCCTTCCAACGCCAAATCCCGCATCGCGGCGAAATCCCGTTCCCCGCCGCCCTTTTGCAATGACCGCCAAGCCGGATAGTCCTTCGACCGATACCCGTTCCTCAGGAACTCTTTCGCGTCATCGTCTTCACCGTAATAAATGTCGAGCCGCTCCCGAGCCTTTCGCACCAGCGGCGCGATTTCTGCCTTGAGATCCGCGTGTTCCGCCGTTTCCAACTGCGTCAAAGGCAGGGCCGACGTGTAGAGCAACCGCGAAGCCTGCGTCCCCTTCCCCATCGTCCACGACGCCACCAAAAGCGCCGCCAGCCCAACCCATTGCGGCCAACCCACCCATTTCCAGGCCCGCAGGTAGACCAGCCCAATCACCAGCCCCGGCCAGAAAAACCGACCCGCTGGCTTCGTCAGAACGCACAGCGCCAGCGCCGTGAAAAAAAACCACCACGCCACCCGGCCCGGATCTCCCCGCTCGATCCGACCAGCCCAGGCGACCCAACCGGCGAAGGCCCACACCAAAGTCGTGAAAAAGAATGTCTCCCCCAGCAACTCGTGCTCATACCACAAAAGAATCGGCATCCCCGCGTAAACAATCGACACCGGCACCACCCACCACCGCCACCGGACCAAGACTTTCCGCATGACGTAAACGAACGGAATCACCGTCAACAACCCCCAAGCGTGCTGGAACACGAGCACCCAGCTCAGAGCCGCCCCCGGCAGCAAACCCGTCGGCAGCAGCAACAATGGGTAAACGTAGCGCCGCTTTTCCGGGATCGACGCGACCCCGTCCGTGACGAGCCGATACGTGAAACTAAAGTAGGATTCCGAATCCGACCCCCAATACGCGTAAGGCTGCACACTCGTCAGCAGAAGCCGCAGTCCCAGTCCCACCAACAGCGCCGGCACCGCCCACAGCGCCGCCTCCACCACGGCGGGATGCCGCACCCTAAATCCGCTAAACCAAGCGCTCATGCGTCAGCGCACCGTCCCGCTTCGCCTCCGCCAACTCTGCATCCAGAGTCACCCAGGGCAACATTTGACCGGCCTGAAACGTCCGACTCATCACCACGTAAATGGACGTCTGATCGCAACCGATCCCCGCTCGCTCCACCGCCGACCAGTCGTCTCCCACCACCCGGTCCCGCACCCGCAGCCCACCCCCGTCCAACCATTCGAATTCGCGCTCAAACCGAAACGGCGCGACTTTTTTTCCCGTGATAAGCACTCGTTGGAGAAGCTTCCGCACCAGATCCGGAAACAAACGCCCCCCGCTCAGCATGATCACCCGCAGGGCCATCAATCGCAGCGGCGTCATGTCCTTCGACTTCGCCCACCCCATTTCACCACTCACCGCGATTCGCCCCTCCGTCATCTCCGCCGGGTAATCCGCTACGAGATGCGCCACCGCATTCCGCAATTTCCCACCCTGCCGCACCAACAAAGACACCTGCGTATCCGAAGCCACCAACTTCCCGTCGCGGAAGAATTTGTAAACGCCCCCTTTGTTCAACGCCGCGTAAAGCTCCGCTCCCTCCCGACGATCAATGAAGATGCCCGCATTTTTCAGATGCAAGCGCCCCGACTTACGTTCTGGGACCGCCGGACGCTCGACCGCGAAATCGCGTGCCGCCAGGAGATAATTCCAGGTGTGATGGCCGACGATGTGATCGTCCGCGTAGCAAGGTGCCCGCCCTCCCTCCAGCCCCGCGAGAAATCGATCGTTCACGTTCAGCGCCTCCGGGAAGTGCCGTCCAAAAACCTCAAACCCGTGCGGAAAAAAATTATAGGTGTTTCGGCTCCCGTATTCCCCCGCAAACGACCCGTCCGGGTGCACGAACTCAGCCGACAGCCGAACGGCCCGCTCAATCGCTTCCCGAAGTTCCGGACGCCGATCCACTTCGTAAATCTGCGCCAGCAACGAAATCGTCAGCGTGTGATACCCCAGATCGCATCCCTCGTATTCCTGGAACCAACCTTCCTCGTTCTGCCAGGAGAGCACCCGCGCGAGCCGGTCAGCCGCCGCGACCTCCCACTTCGTCGTTCCGATCAATTTACCGACCCGGTCCAAACACAGAACGATCAACGCCTGGTGATTCGTCAGCTGCCCGCTCTCGTGGTGATGGGCCATCCAATCCGCCCGCAGCTCGAAAAACTTCAGCAGCTCCGCGTTTTCCAAACCCAGCAACGCGTAGGCCTCCGCGCAAGCCAATAGCGAGAACGCCGCCGCGCCTCCCGCCTTCTCGAACGGAAAATAATCGTCGCAAGATCCGTCCGCGTGCGCACTCCGAGCGGCGAAGACCATTCCCGCCTCCGCCCATTCCCGCACGGCATCCGCCCGGTAAAACGCGTTGCCATCAATCTCGCAATCCCAAGCCAACGCCAAAGGCAGCACGAATTCCTGCGACATCCCGCATGGGAAATCGATGATCTTATACTGCCAGTAATTCCGGTCGAAGCACCCGTAGGTCGGGCTGTGCCGATTACGGTCCTGCAACGTCAGGATCTTCGGAATCCACCTCAGCGCCTCCCGCGCAAAAAGCTCGCCCGGCCCTCCCTTTTCCCACTTCCTCCCGGCATTCGCTGCGTCATTCATGCCGGGAGACGCTACCACCCGGCCCCCACCCCGGGGCGAGTCAAAATTGGTGGAGGCGAGGGGACTCGAACCCCTGTCCTCATCGCATTCCGCGAGATCGTCTACATGCTTAGTTGGTCCTCAATCTCGAGAACGCGCTGTGGGCCAACACACCACGCGAACTCCAGTGTCCACGAAATCGATCTCACCAACGAAAGCGGTCACACCCTCCGTCGGCCAGCCTACTGCCATCGTATCCTCCCCTAGTAGGCGTCGGGGCGGACACGTCACGGCGCTTTAGGCCGCGAGAGCGAGATTTTCGTAATCTGCGTTTATTTTATTTCGATCCGATTTTTTACGAGGCCAACGAATCATCCTCGGCATGCGGACCAGGCATCCAACAATCAGTCGAAACCAATGCGCCCCCAATGCCGCGAAAGATACACCTTCCCGGCCAACCGTCAAGCGGAGGCACTCGGGCATCCTGCCCGCCGTGCCGGCTTCCAGCCCGGCCGACCAAGCCCCGCCGCGCGTCCGCTATTTGATGAACCGAATCGTCGCCGGATACCGGTAGTCCCCACCGTCGCTCGTCGCCATGATCCCTCGGATCATGTAAACGATCCACCCGATCAACACGATGAACGGCAGCGCGATTGGCACGATTAGACAGCCCAGCAAAAAGGCCAAGATCGTAGTCGCCACCCCATAAATCGCCGCGCTGATCTGAAAATTCACCACTTCCTTCCCGACGGCGTCCAGGTAGGCACTCTCCGGCCGCTTGATCAACCAGATCACCAATGGCGCGATGATGTTGGCAAACGGGACGACGAAGATGAACCCCGCGAAGCCGCTCGCATGCAACCCAGTCGCCCACGACTTTTCCAAAGGTGTCGACTCGGGATAGGCCATCACCGGCGATTCGAAAAATTCCTTCCAGGCCGCTTTCTTCGGAGAGTAATCATCCGGTGGCTCCGGCGGATTACTGGGCGGAATGGCGGGCGGCGGTGGTGGAATCTCGTCACTCATTCCCCGATTCCAAGCAATTAACGGAACTAACGCAACTCCCGGAAACGTCCGCCGCCAAAATACCGGCTCCGCAGCTGCTGAACCCCCTGCTTATCCGGACGATCCATTCCGACCCCGACGAAATTTATCTGCACCGGTTCGGTCGAAGCCTCCTGAAGCGCCTTTAGGGCATCCCCGATGTCGTCGTAATCGAGCTTGGTGCCGAACCCACCGCCACCACCACCGCTGCCCGCGTAGAAACCCCCGTCCGAAATCACGAAGATCACGTCGGGCTGCATCGCAAACGCCGCCTTCATCAGCTCGATGAAACCCGGACTCCCCGTTCGCGTGTTCGGCGTCCCCGGCGGCATCGACCCGTCCGTCGCAAACCACTGATCCAGCCAAGCCTTGGCCGCCGCCCGGTTGTCGTCGGTCGCCGGGATTAATTCACTCTGAAAAAAGGCGTAATTCCTCGCAAACTGCGCCATTCCAAACCGCGTATTGATGCTCAGCCCATCGAGCACTTTCTTGGTTTCTTCCCGGAGGTCCTCCATCGACATCCCGGCTTCCTGCACGGAATTCGTCACCGTCGTCGAAATATCGTAAAGCAACAGAATCCGCTTTGCCGTCGTCTGGATGCCCATGAACGACACGCCCGACCCCGTCCCACCGAGTCCGCCCGACCCCTCTCCGCCGCCACCGAGTCCTGCCGTGCCGACGATGCTGGAGACCTGGTCCGACACGATGCTACTCGGATCCAACGGCAGCATCTGGTCCATCGGGATCTTCGGGAGATCCGGCAGCGCGAACTTCGCGGGCTGCAGGCTCTTCATTTTGTCGTTGAAGCTTGGCTTCGGCGTCATCGCGTCGAACGAATCCATGTTCATCCGGTGCTCCCGCTCCTTCGCGGGCAACTTGATGTCGCGCTGCACCTCGAAGGTCGCGGGTGGCGGCAACAGGTAGCGCGCCACCACGAGCACGCCCGCGACGATACCCGCACCAACGTGGAGGAGCACGACCCCGATCAGGATCGAGATGACGAGTTTCTTAACCCGCTTCTTCTGCTGCGAGTCGTCGAGTAAACTTTCAACCGCCATCTTAAAAGACCTCCTCTTCGCCGCCGGAATCATCCGCAAAGGTCACGCCGGTGATCTGCGCCTTCGCGCAGGTATTGAGCACGTCGACGATCCGCTGGTGATCCGAAGCGTCGTCCGGCGCGATCGTCGCCAGAAGCCTCGCTCTTGTTCGCGTCCGCCGACTCTTTGAAACGCAGCAGCGTCGTGAGCAGTTCCGGCATCTGTGAACTCGTCGGCGTATCCAGCGGCTGGTCATTCAGGATCACCTGCCCACTCGGCTGGATAGTGATCCGCGCCTCGTCCGGAATGTCGACGCTCTGATCCTGCTCAACCGTTCCCGGCAGCCCAATGTCGATGTCGCTCTCCTGCTTGATCGGCTTGGCCGTCACCATGAAAAACACGAGCAGCAGGAAGACCATATCGATCATCGGTCCCATCTGCATCTCCACGGTCTGGAGGTCTCGGCGGCGGACTTGCATTTTATTGGTCTAAAATCGGTGAACGTGGGGGCGCGGCGGTCATTTCTGGTAACTCCCAAAAATCACGTTCACCGCTCCGGCCTCCGACGCGATTCGCATGAGTTCCTTCACCTGCTTGCCCGGCGTTTTCTTATCCGCGCGCACGTAAAGGCGAAGCGGCTTCGGCGTCTTCAGCGAATAACGCTTTTTCAAATAGGCCGTCAGTTCCTCTTTCGTCGCCGGATCCTGGCCGACGAAATATTGGCCGTCGCCGTCGATGCTCACGATGTCGCGATTGCTCAAATCCGACGGGATCACACCATTGCTCGCCGTCGGCAGCTTAATCTCAACCTTGATCTGCTCCTTCGAAATCTTCGTGGTGACCATGAAGAACACGAGCAGAAGGAAGGTCATGTCGATCATCGGAGCGAGCTGAAAGCCCACCTCCTCTTCCGCTTTCTTGATCAATTTCACGCCGGGATCCTCCGTTCCGAGGTCCGGATCCCGCACCCTGCGGATTCACGGGACGCATCTGGTGACATGGCGACGCGCGACCTCATCAGACCTGCTCCGGTGCTCCGTCGCCCGTGGGGATCGCTTCGTAATCCGTCGCCGCGCCTTCGAGCTTCAGTTCACCCGACAGCAGATCGATCATGAACGTCACCCGCCGCTGGATGTTCGTCACGATGATCGTCAGCGAATTCCGGAAGTAAAAAAAGAAGAACATCGCCGGGATACCAACGAGCAAGCCCGCCGCCGTCGTCAACATCGCCTCGCCGATACCGCCGGCGAGATCAGCCGGCTCCGACTTACCCGCCGCCAACGCGTCGAAACTCTGGATCATGCCGGTTACGGTTCCCAACAATCCGAGCATTGGCCCGATGGTCGCAAAGACGTTGAGGTAGTTGACCCACATCATGAGCTTCGTTTCCTCGTTCGCCAGCGCCTCCGCGGCCGACTGTTCCATCGACGCTTTGTTCGCCAGATCGCGCTCGAAATTCACCTTGAGCAACGCCGCCGACATCGTGTTCGAGAAGGCGTTCGGGTTCCCGTGGCAGAGCGAATACGCGCTCGCGGCGTCTCGTTGCTCCATGTTTTTGCCGACGGCCTCGACCTGAGTCGTCGGCATCATTTTTTTGCCGTTGATCTGGATGAAGCAATAAACCGCGACCGCCGCCGTGCCGATGGAGCACAACAGGAGCGGATACATCAACCAGCCGCCCTGGTTGAACATGTCGAGAAGCGTCTTGTCCCGCACCGCGACCTCAGCCGCCTCCGCCCCCGGCAATGGTGAATCCTGCGCGAGCACCGTCATCGGCGCCGCGACGAACGCGAGAGCCGCACACGCGGCGAGGAGGCCGACCCGGAGCCGGCTAGCTTTCTGTTTTGGTTTCGGACTCATCATTGGATTCTTCTTTTTCGTTGGGTGATTGCTTCGCGACGACTTCCCCCGCCCGCGCGGCGTAGCGACTGGCGGGGTAGAGAACGGTGATATCTTTTGCCGTCTCGTGGGCGTTCCGCCCGTCGCCGGCAAATTCGTAGACCTCGACCGCTCCCCACAATCCGCGGGCGGCAGCGTCCGTTTCCGAACCATAAAAGAGGTAGGGATAGAGGTAGAAATCCAGCGCGTCATTGATCAGCCGCGCTCGCTCGGGGCGGACGTTCACGTCTTCCTCCCACCGTGGATTGTTCGCGACGAGCTGACGAAGCTCCTCGTGCGCGGCCTCGGCCAGGATGAATTTTGCTTCGATGAGCACCGCCGGATCTTCGGACTCTTTGGCGAGTTCCTTCGCTTCCTCAATGGCTTCCGCCGCCTGACCGGTAGCCACCATCGCCCGGAGGCGATTCTGTTTTGCGAGAAACTTCTCGTCCTCGTCCCACAGATTCGGCGCGACCTCTTTCAGCATTGCCATCGCTTGCTGGGCATTCTCGGGACTCTCGGTCGCGAGCAGCAGGCGCGCGTAGACGTTTGCGACGCGCCCGGCGGGCGACTTCGGCACGCCGACAAACGGACGCCAGCGCGTCCAGAGCAGCGCGACCTGCCCGAGATCCTTCGCCGTCGCCGTTTCCAAAAGCGCGTCCAGGGCCGGATTTGGCGCGAACTCGATCCGCCTCACGTCCGCGCGCGGCACGCTCACCGTCGCCTTCGCTCCGGCACCCAGAACGGTCTCGATCTTGAAAAATTTCTCGTCCACTCCGAGCACGCGCGCCGTCCGCTTGGTCTCCCGCGCGTCGTTCATGAACAACGTGTCGAGACCCGCGTCCTGCTGGGCACCCGCCAACCCCGCGAATCCGGCAATCACGATCCCGCTGAAAATCCACCGCCTCATGACTCCTGCACCGGTCCTCCCAACGCCGCCAATCGCTCACGCGCTTCCTCCATTTCCGGAAGATCCTTGAGCCGCTCCAGCTTCGTCATTTCGTCGTAGGTCTTCCGCGCGGCGTCCGTGTCCTGCAGCTCCTCAAAAGCTTCACCGCTCCGCACGTAGGCCTTGGCCACCCACTCGTTCCAGCGACCATGCAGAATGTAGATCCGCTGGAAATACGGCACCGCCAATTCCGGCTTCTTTTGATTCATGTAACTCTGCCCCATCCCGTAGAGTGCCTCCGCCTTCTCGAGTCCCGTCGCGTATTCGTTCGCCAGCAGCTTCTCGAGCGCTGCCCGCGCTTCGTCGAACTGCCCACGCTTCACGAGCAGCTGAGCCTTCGCCAGTAGCACCGAGCCGAGCCGCACCGACCCAAACGTTTCGTTCTCGAAGCGGTCAAACCACCCGAGCGCGGCCTTCTCGTTCCCGCGCCGCAACTCCAGTCCACCCAACGCCGCAAAGGCCGCGTCCTTCTGAGGCGCACGCGGATTCCATTTCACCAGATCCCGCCACATCTGCTCCGCTTCGTCATCCTGCCCCGCCGCCTCCATCGCGCTCGCAAACTCCGCCATAAGAAGCGGATTCGTCGAAGAAACGTCCACCCGCTTCGCCGCTTCGAGCATGGTCTCCTGCGCGACCTCCGGCTGGGTCCCGAGCAGCACCCGCGCCTCAGCCCAAAGCGCCCGCATCGCCAGAGTCTCCTCCTTCGCCCCGTCCGCTTCCTCGCGCAGATCACGCAGACGCGCCAGGTATTGCGCCTGCTCCTCCGGCCCATTGTAAAGCTTGGTCAACGCCGGGAACAATTCATCGACCGAGCGGATGGCCGGATCGTTCCCCAGCTCTTCGATGGCCGTCCAATACACCTCGCGCGCCTTGTCCGGCTCCTCCTGCTGCCGGTAAGTCCAACCGATCCAATAAATCGCCTCCGCCACCCGCGGACTCCGCGCATGCTCCGCCGCAAACTGCTCAAAGTGCTCCCGCATCCCGTCGATGTCCTCCAGCAGCCGCAAAGCCTTCCCGACTTTGAACCATCCCTCCTCGAAAAACCGCGTCTCTTCCGGCGGGATCCGCTTGAACGCCGCGATCCCGTAATCCATCTGCCCCTCGTTCATGTAGGCATCGCCCAGGAGCAGCAGCGCCTCGGAGTTCGACTCGTGCCCCGGATACTCCGTCAGATAAGACCGCAACTCCGGGATGCTAATGTCAAAATCCTGCGCCGCCTGCGCGTCGTACGCTTTGCGAAAAACCGCCAGCCCCCTCGAGGCCCCGACCGGATACTTCGCGAGGTAAGCGTCCATCGCCTCGCGCGACGGCCGGTACTGCTTCTCCAGCGAGAATCCCATTCCGCGCCAGTACGCCGCCGGATCCGCCAGTTCGTGATCCGAATGAGTCTTCGCAAATTCGTCGAACGTCGCCACCGCCGCCCGGTTCTGCTCGCCCAGTAACTGACTGAATCCACGCATGAAGACGGCGCGCGCCGCGAATTCCGACTCCGGATATTTCTTCGAGATCGTTGCAAACGTCGCAATCGCTTCGGGTTGCAAATTTTCCCGCTGCAGCGCAATCCCCTTGAGATACAGCACGAGCGGCATCTGCTCCGATTTCGGAAACTTCTCTTCGAACGTCTCAGCCGCCGCCACCGCCTTCGGCCACCGCTCGATCGCCGACCAACATTGGATGAGATTCGCCGTCGCCGCCTCGACAACCTTGTCCGGCTTCATCTCAGCCAGCATCTCCTCCAGAATGAGGGCGGACTCGCGGTAACGCTCCATCGCCTGAAACGCCGTCGCCAACCGCAGCCGCAACGCTGCATCGAAACTCTCCACCTTGGCAAAATTCTCAATCTCCCGCTCGATCTTCGCAATCATCTGCTTGAGCTGAAACTTCCGATACGGATCCCCCTTCGGCTGAGCCTCCGCCGCCGCCAAACCGTCTTCGAGGTCATCCAGGCGCGCCTGCTGATATTCGATCAGACGGTCGCTGCTCCAAACTCGCTGCAGGCATTGGATCGCCTTCCGCCACTCCTCCGCCTCCAAAAACTCCGACCCCAGCTGCAGGGAAAGCGTCTGGAACGTCGCGATCTGCAGCATCTGATTCATCCGCGGGAATTCCGCCACCACCAGATCCAAAGCAGGGTCTCGCTCCCCCGCCTGCAACAGCGCGTACAATTCCAACACCGACGCCCGCCCCCGGTTCGCCTCGTTCATCCCACCCTTGACCCCCGCAAAATGCTTCGCCGCCTCCGCGTTTTTCCCCTGCAGCAACCACGTTGTCCCCGCCAGCACCGCAGCCTCCTCCACCTGCTTCGATCCCGGAAAGGTCCGCACAAATTCATCAAACGTCGTCCGCGCCCCATCCAGCTCCTCCGCCTGCATCTGGCAGACTCCGAGGTAAAAAATCAGATCCTCCTTCTGATCCAACGACGGCCCCGGCTCTGCCTTCAGCGCGTCCTGAATCGCCCCCATCGCCTCGTCAAATTTTTGCAGATGGAGATAACTCATCGCCAGCGGATACCGGATCGCCCCCATCGCCTCCTTCCCCTGTTCCGAACTCCCGAAGTCCGCCGTGAACGCCTGAAAACCCGTGACCGCCTCCTCGTATTGCCCGTTGTTGTAGGCCCCGATCGCCCCCATGTAGAGTTCGTCGGCCGTCTTCCCTTGCCCAAGTCCCTGGGCCGAAACGACCCCGAGCGAGAGGCAAAACACCGCCAACCCCGCCAACAACGCCCGAAAATATCTCGGGGAAACTCCGACTTCCGACAACACGACCCCTCTTTTACCCGATTACCGCCGCACCCGTTCGTGACAATTTCGCCACATCCTCGCGGGAACGTCGCCGACGATCCCGCCGGCTAAATTTGGTCCAACGAAGAAGCATTCGGAGCGATCAAGCAACTTCCGTGCAAACCCTCGAAAAGCGGATTCCCACCAGGCCGGAAAACGACGGCGCGATCCAAGCGCCGCCCGCCCAACGCCGCACGGTCCTCATCTCAACAACACATCCGCCCAGACCGCCACCAACCAGATTCCCCCGATCCAGGCGTTCGCCGCGAAAAATGCGGCATTGATCCGATCCAGATCTCCCGTCCGCGCCACGCGGTGTTCATAAATCAGCCACCCCAACACTCCCACCATCCCCAACCCGTAGATCCAGCCCAGCCCCGCCAGCCAACCAAACAGCGCCAGCGCCACCCACGTTCCCGCGTGCAACCACCTCGCCAGCACCAAAGACCGGGGCACCCCCAGCCACACCACCATCGACCGCAACCCCTCCCGCCGATCCACCTCCACGTCCTGCGTCGCGTAGATCATGTCGAACCCCGCCACCCAGAGAAACACCCCCAGCGCCAACACCAACGGCGGCCAAGCAAACGACCCCGTCACCGCGATCCAAGCGCCCACCGGAGCCACGGCCAACGCCAACCCCAAAAAGAACTGCGCCGCGTGAGTGAACCTCTTCGTCAGCGAATAAAAAAAGACCAGCCCCAACGCCACCGGCGACAACCACAGGCAAAGCGGGTTGATGAATCCCGCCACCCCCACGAACGCAGCCGCCGACACCACGCAACCCAACACCGCCGTCGATTTTTTAACCATTCGATGGCGCCCCGCCGTCCGCGGATTCCGTTTGTCGAATTCCCAGTCCGCGATCCGATTGAAAGCCATCGCCGCCGTCCGCGCGAAAACCATCGCCAGGAGCACCAGCATACCCATTCGCCCCGACGGCCACCCATCCGCCGCCACCCCCATCGATCCCAGTGCAAAAGGCAGGGCAAAGACCGTGTGGGAAAACCGAATGAACCCCAAGAACCTCCGCAGCCGACCAAACATCGCCTTCAGAACTACCAGACACACCCGGGAAAAGAACATTTGATCTTCCCAGCGTCTCGTGGTTTTCTCGCTAGCTCATTTACTCGCATTCCTGAGTAGCTCAGTGGTAGAGCGGTCGGCTGTTAACCGATTGGTCGTAGGTTCGAATCCTACCTCAGGAGCCATTTTATTGACGGGTTTTACGCGGCCTTGCCGCTTGTTTACTAGGTCTGCGGGCGACGGACGATTTTTTGCCCTCGTAAGGTCTGCCTCAAATTTGGCAGTTTTTTTGGTGGATCCACCAACATGCCCCGAACGAAAAAACCTCACTCCGTCATCAAGGCGGCCAATGTCTCGATTCCGATCTACCTGACGAAAAAAGGATTTTTGGCCAAATGGAACCTCGGCGGCATCCCTGGACGGGTCGAACGCGTCGAAATTGACGTCCTGGAAGACGAAATTCGGCAGCTCCTCGCCCGCCATTCCCGGGGCGAGCCCGTCGCTCAGGAATTCGCCCTGAAACATCAGCTCCGCTACTACCAGGATCTGGAGGAGCGCCTCGCCGGCGTCCCGCTGCACGTCGCCGTCGAGTCGTATCTGGCCATGCACCAGGTCGCTGCGGTTGTTCCCCAGCACGTTTCCGATTTGGTCGAGCAATTCGTCGCCCGCAAGCGGTCCACCGGCAAATCCACCGCCTACGTGAAGCGGCTCGAGATTTATCTCAACCGCTTCAAGACCAAGTTCGGGAAGGAATACCTTCACCGGATCAGCTCCGAGATGATCGCGGCGTGGCTCGGAACGCTCGACGGAGGCCTGCGCCACCGAAAGAACTTCCACGGAGCCGTCACCACGTTCTTCCGCTGGGCGCGCGACGAGAAAAAAGCCCTTCCGGGCGACAAGCGCACGGAACCGGAGCTGCTCGAACGCATCATCGTGAAACGCACGAAGGCGGTGATCTACACACCTGAGGAGATGAAAAAGATCGTCGCTGCCTGTGCTGGAGAACTCCGCGATGTCGTCGTCCTGAGCGGCTTTTGCGGCCTGCGTTCCAGTGAAGTCACCGGAGAGGAAACCGACCACCCGCCGTTGCCTTGCGAGGCCATTCTGTTCGATTTCGACCAGATCCGGGTCTCGGAGCAGAAGGTTCAGAGCAAGGGCGACCGCTTCGCTCCGCTGTCGCCAAATGCCAAAAAGTGGCTCGCCGAGCTTCGCGACAAGACCGGCAGTGTCTGGACTGGGCGACGCTTCGACTACCACCTGAAGAAGACGTGCACGGCAGCGGGGGTAACTTTTCGAAAGAACGGTCTTCGCAAGAGCTGGATCACCTACCGGATGGCGATCGTCAAGAATGCGAACCAAGTGGCCGACGAGGCCGGGAACAGTCCCTCCGAGATCTACCGCAGTTACCGCCGCCCCGAGCTCGCTCACGTGGCGGAAGCCTGGTTCGGGATTCGGCCAATCCGATAGCGCGATCTCCACGCCCGCAGCTCGCTGGCGTAAAACGTGACCTTGCCGCTGTCTTTGTAGTGCGGCGGGGGATTGGTCTTCACCAATCGCTTTTCGAGGGTCGAAACGCTGCATCCGAGAATTGCCGACGCCTCGGCCTTCCCGATCCCTGGCTCCACCTCGAAATTCTGCAGCCGATATTGCACCACGTTCTTCGCGTTCGAGAGCAGCGCGTCCAACTCATCGAGGGAGACGGCGAGCCGCTGACCGATTTGGGTGATTTCAGACATGATTCATTTAAAATTGAAAAGGCGCGCCGATTCGCCGAACCGGCGCGCGGTGGTGTCAGCCGATTTTGACTCCGGTATTCCGGATGTAGTTCTTGGCCTGGGTCACGAGCGCGTTGGCCTGCTTCTCAGGTTGCATGTTGGGGCTGATGGTCGCCTTGATGCTTTTCACCAAGTCGGCCTGTTCCGGTTTGTCGAGTCAGGCTCGGACCTTCCGGTCATACCCCTGCTTCTGTTCCTGATCCTGCATCTTGCGGAGCAGGAACTTCCGCTCGAGTTGCTCCCGGGGCAGTTCCTTCGTGAACTTCACCAGACCGGGTTCCTTTTTCATGAAGGCCTCCAGCCGGGTGTTGACTTCGGGATTGATTCTGAACTCCCGAGCTTCCTCGTCTTTTTGTTTGGTTGCTATTGCCATTTTAACAGCGATTGCGGCGCAGGACGTTTCGGCCAATCGGCCCCGTAGTCCTGCATCTGGACGGTTCCCTCCACGCGGAGAAATGGATTCACGCGACCGGACTGGCCGGGCGCTGCGTGACGCTGGAAATTGGCTCGTCATTCTCGTCATCGCCGAAGTCGGAGTCAGCGAGGGCTCCGACCTGCTGCATCACCGATTTCAGAAATCGCTGCGCGATCTTATGGGCGGAGAGGCGGGTCATTTCCGCGTTGATCATCGTCTGGACCAGTTGACCGGTCGGAACGCGAATTCCTGCTTTGTTGACGATCTGCGAGGCGCTCTGGAAAACGGCGAAGGCGTCGTCATCCAAGCTGACGGTGACGGAGTTGATTTTACTCATAACTGGTTGGTTTCGGGTTCGGTTTCTTTGGGTTGGGTGATGTCGGTGAAGGTGTCTGCCCAGATCGAATAGCTGGTGCGGCTCGTTTCCGGGTTGCGGTAGTAGTCGAGCTGCCCGCTCACCACGAAGGCCACCCCGCGCCGAAGCTCCGCCGCGAGTGTTTGTGCGAGTTCGCGCGATGCCTTCACTGTGATGGGCAGCGCCTCCGCGTCGGCGCGTCCGCGCTTGGCGGCGTTGTGGAGGGAGAAGACGGAGGCGAAGGTCGGCACGCCGTCTTCCTCGCGGAGGGTGCGCGGATCGTCCGCGGCCCGGAGACTGAGTTGGATTCGATTCATGGGAATGGTGTGGGTTGAGCTGCGAGAAGGGATGGAAACTGGTAGCGCGAGAGCATCCGGCCGAACCGGCGTTGCTCGATGACTTCCACCTCGTGGGAGAGCCGGTCATTGAGCGCCATTTGGGCGGCGAGAAAATCGCGGTAGTCGGCCTCGGTCCGCGGGAGGAAAAGCGACTCCGCCGGGTCGGGCAAAGCCTCGACGGGCGCGATGGAGGAGAATGGAAACTCCGCATTCTCATCCGGGGTCGCGGCTGGCGCCGAATCAAGGGGAGTGCTCCGACCGCGCAGCTGTTCCTTCAGCTCTTCGATCTCATTTTGGAGCGCCTCGGTCTGCCCATCCTCCTGCTCTAGCAGCCTGTCGGGGTTAGCGAGTGAGAGAGGATGGGGGAATTTTGGGTTTTGGGAAGATGCGGGAGTTTTTTGGAGCGAGAATTGGTCTTGATTGAGAATGAGCGGAGCACTGGCATCGATGGAGGGGAGTCGAGGTCGGGTGGCCGTTGGGCAGGGCTGCTTTTAGGCTATTCTCAGGGGAGTTCCGACGTGGAAGAGTCGTTTGAGGTTGTAGGCCAGGCCAACGAGGTTCCATTCGAGGGAGACTTTGGCTTCTCCTCGCAAGGAGAAGCGCCGGAAGCCGAGGGTTTGCTTGATGATGCCAAAAACGGGTTCCACGGTTTGTTGTCGTAATTTGTAACGCTTTGCTCCGGCTTTGGTAGCCACGCGGTGGGCCAGGTGTTCGGTGAAGGGGGCGTCGGCGGCTGGCGGGGGCGGGTCGGCCTTTTTCTCGAGTTGGCTGACGCTGCGGCCATGCTTTTGGCGTTTGAGCGCCGCCAGAACCCGCAGGCCGGTGGGCGTGCCCCCAGCATTGGTTTCGACTGCGGTGACGGCTGCTTCACTGACGAATCCGCTGTCGATGAGTGCCTCGGCCACGGGCCCGGCTTCCGGCGCGATGGCGGCCAGGTCGGGCAGGAGTTGTTCCTTGTCGTTGGGGGCGGTGGAGACTCGCGCTCCGACCATGAGCCGACTCTCGACCTCCACGGCGGCCTGCGCGTTGTAGCTTTGCTGGAAGCCGTCTCCGTGGGTCTTCATGATGCGGCTCGCCGGGTCGGTAAAGTTATACTGGTCCTTGGCCGTAGGCTTTTCACTTGGAGGCTGGGGCTCCTTGCCGCGAGGCTTTTTCCCAGCTTCTCGCGCCGCTGCTCGTGCGGCGACCTTCGCTTCGTATTCAGGCTGCTGGACTTGCGCTCGCGCGTAGGCTCGCACTTCCATCTCGGCTCGTGCCTGGGCCAGCTTCGCCTTGCGTTGCTGCCGACGAGTGATCTCCTCCGGGATGCTCAATCCATCCTCGAGCGGCGTCGAATCCGCCTTCTCGGCCTTGGCCAAGAGCCAGCGATCTCCAAATCGCACTCCTGCATCTTCGTCTCGACCCGTCCGTAACTCACCGCCGCATGTTTGCTGGCGTTGGCCAGCACCTTCGTCCCATCGATGGCTACCGTGATCGCTCCGACTTTGAGAACCCCGCAACCTGCCGCCAACTCCAGCACCTGCCCGAAGCTCGAACTCAACAACTCCGCGTTGGCCCGCCGAAACGTGCACCACGTGTCGTGATCGGGGTGCGTGTCCGCGCACAACAGTCTCATCGCCACGTTCTCGTAGGTGCTGCGCTCAATGCCCCGACTCGAAAACACTCCCGTCGCGTAGCTGTAAATCAACCCTCCCAGCATCATCGACGGCGGATACTGCTTGTCCCCGGTCCCCCGTTCGTTGACCCGCGCCTTGCTCACATCCAATTGCGCAACCGCGTCCATGATGAAATGAACCAAATGCCCTTCTGGAACCCACTCCCGAACATCCGGCGGCAGTAACAATGGCGTGTCGTGATCCACGTTCACATATCTCGCTCCCATCCCTCTTTCTTTATCAGTGTCGGCAAGTCCGACAGGCTGCTAGGGATTTGATCTGGCGGGCCAGTTCCCGATTCTGCTCCAGGAGCGCTTCGGCGTGCGCCTTCTGCTGGGCGTTGATGCGCTCAGCGTCCGTCCGCACGTAGAAGTCTCGCGACGGCTTGGAATTCGCCACGGAAGGTCCGAGCGGCAGCGCATACTGTCTCGATGGGCGGTAGTTCCAATCCGACGATCGGACTCTCCGATAAACCGTGTGGCGCTCGTGCATGACGTCCGGCGCATTGGGATCGGAGTAGCGACCGACCGGATAGGCCTTCACGACCTCCGCCGTGCGGACTTCTGGCAACTCGACGGGATCGACCGTGCGGCCTGGCGACTCGACGACTCTCGGCATTTCCGGTTGCCGGTCGGTCGCGCACCCGGCCAGTAGGGAAAGGAGGAGGATCGGAGTGTAGGATTTTATCATTTCCGGGAAGTGGGATTGTCGGATTGCGCTGCAGTCAGAGATTCGGAATTCCCGATAGACGCCTCGTCGAGGTTCACGGTCTGCGTGACGTAGAGGTAAAAGAGCGTCCCGGCCGGCACGCGGACGAAGAATGGATCGTTATCGAGATTGCGAAGGAGCCGCTCGGAGTAGATCTGGGCACCAGCCTGGATCCCGGCGGAGAACGCGTCACCGATCCCGCCGTCCTGCACCTGGGTCACTCCACCGAAAGGCGAAATGATATCGGTCGAATCCGGGAACGCCCCCGCACCAGCCGAGATCATTGCAGCGAGGATCGCCTTCGCCTCCGCGTATTTGTCGGACTGGATCGTGTAGCCCTGTAACCCGGCGGCACCATCCGCTTCGGCCCAAAGCTCGGCTCCAGCCGGATCGGGAGCGTAGTTCAGCGCCATCCCGGATACGGGCAATTCCCGGCCGTCCTGGAAAACGATGATCCACTGCCTCTGACTCCCCAGTCGCTCACGCGCCGCGACCTGCTGCGCCGCGCCATGCACCTCAGCACCAGCCGGAATGATCAGGCGTCCATCGTGCCAGACGTCCGCGATCACCAAGCCAATGATCGGCGTCTCGATACTCGTCGAATCGATCGTATTGACCAATTCACACCGAACCATCCGTCCATAGGGCAGGAAGTCGTTCCCGATCGCCCGTTCGACGGACGAGAAGATTGTCTGCGGGACGGGTGGCGGCGGTTTCGGAGTCGAAGCGGCCTGCGGAGTTGGTTGGGGGGTTGGCGCCCGCTCCGGCGTCGCGGCGGCCCGAGGCGGAACCGGAATCGACTCTTCAAACGTGTAGCCAGTCGCCTTCGTCGCCGGCCCGCTCGTCGGAACCTCGACGTTGCTGTTCGCCGACGACGGCCCACGCCGCATCAGCAGAAACGCGAAAAATACCGCGCCAACCAGAAGGAAGAGGACCAAACGCCCCGTCGGTTTCTGGAACACTTCCGTCCAAGCGGTTCGCAAGTTCATTTCGTTCCCTCCCGAGAAATCCCGCGACCCGTCTCGGAGCGAACCACGAGGACATTCCAATCGTTGTCCGGCGCAAGGTTGTTCCGACCACCCTCGCCATCGCCAGTGATCGAGAAATAGGCCGCCGTCACCGAACCCGGCGGCATGATTCCCGAGGCATCCGCAATCGATTGCGTGTAAATCCGATCTCCGAGGCGCACCGCGAGATCCTGCGGCTGATAGATGATCGTCTCGTCCGAAGAATTCTGAAGCTCGATCCCGAAAACGAGAGTGTCCTCCTCTTCGAATCGCCAAACGTCGCGAATCACGACTTGGAAATCCTCGTAGGGGACCACTGTATCCGGCGCAACGTGCAGCACATCCGCCACGGCCTCAGGATGCTCTTTGGCAAACAGCGGATACGCCTTCGCCGTATCCATGAGGGAGAGCAACCGCTCCGGAATCACCGCCCGCCGTCCAGCCGGAGTCTGCCGATCATCAACCAGCGTCAGCGAGTAAGTCGGATCGTCGGACGCGATCAGGTGCAACACGTAGGCCTCCCGGTTGAAAATGACCGTCAAATGGTCCTCGACGTCCGGCTTCAGCGCGCGAACCGTGAAATAGAAATTCCCGGGAGTGAACGAGAGCAGGAAGTTCGCGTTCGACTGTTCCTGGGCCGCAACCGACTTCGCGTAGAGCCCCGAGATTGGTGCGGGAAATAGGATAGTCGTATTACCCGACTGTAGGGCTGTCGGAACTTCGGTGATCAACCGCGAGTCCAGAGACTTCTCCACCACCGGAGCTCCCTGAACGCTCGTCGCGACCAGCAGCGCGATCATCAGCGATCTCACAGCGGCACCTCCTGATATTTGAAGTCCTGCACGACCAGCGGCAGCCGCCCGTTACCAAGAAGATCCGGATTTCGAATGAACAGGAAATCGATCCGGAACTTCACTGGTTCGCGAAATTCCATTCCCTTCAACGTCCCAGTACGAATCAGTGTTCCCTCCGCCCGCACAGTCACAGCCTCGTAGCTCTTGCCCGCGCCATCCTTCTCCTTCCGCGTATCGAGAATGTCGATGCGGGTCAGCTCCACCTTCTGGTGAATCTGCTTCTCCTTGAATTCGGCATTCTGCGCCTTGTAGAGCGCCCCGGCCTCCTTGCGGGCCGGCTCCAAGTAAATGCGACGCAGCAAATCGGGAAGATCCGGCCCCACCGGATTCCGCTGAAGGAGCGCGAGGCACGCAAGGCGCACGTGGTAGGCATGCAGTTCGCCCGCCTCTTCAAATCCAACCAGCGGCGAATAGATCAGCGTCCCGCCCGCATCGAGAATGACAACCTTCTCCTGTGCCTTCATAGCGAGAATCGTCAGATAGGGCGTCACCCCGGCAATCGCGGCGAAAACGAACGACAGCCCCATCCAGAACCGGGCGGCAACGAGATTATTGGTAATGGCAGCGACAGCCGTGAACTTCACGGTGCCGTTTTAGCGGCAGTTCAGGACGCAGGTGTTCCACCGGCGGAACAAAATGCGTCCACCGCCTGTTCCTGCAAGCAACCCGCATCCAGTTAGAGTCAACAGGCGGATCTGCTAGCAGCCTGTCGGGGTTAGCGAGTGAGAGAGGATGGGGGAATTTTGGGTTTTGGGAAGATGCGGGAGTTTTTTGGAGCGAGAATTGGTCTTGATTGAGAATGAGCGGAGCACTGGCATCGATGGAGGGGAGTCGAGGTCGGGTGGCCGTTGGGCAGGGCTGCTTTTAGGCTATTCTCAGGGGAGTTCCGACGTGGAAGAGTCGTTTGAGGTTGTAGGCCAGGCCAACGAGGTTCCATTCGAGGGAGACTTTGGCTTCTCCTCGCAAGGAGAAGCGCCGGAAGCCGAGGGTTTGCTTGATGATGCCAAAAACGGGTTCCACGGTTTGTTGTCGTAATTTGTAACGCTTTGCTCCGGCTTTGGTAGCCACGCGGTGGGCCAGGTGTTCGGTGAAGGGGGCGTCGGCGGCTGGCGGGGGCGGGTCGGCCTTTTTCTCGAGTTGGCTGACGCTGCGGCCATGCTTTTGGCGTTTGAGCGCCGCCAGAACCCGCAGGCCGGTGGGCGTGCCCCCAGCATTGGTTTCGACTGCGGTGACGGCTGCTTCACTGACGAATCCGCTGTCGATGAGTGCCTCGGCCACGGGCCCGGCTTCCGGCGCGATGGCGGCCAGGTCGGGCAGGAGTTGTTCCTTGTCGTTGGGGGCGGTGGAGACTCGCGCTCCGACCATGAGCCGACTCTCGACCTCCACGGCGGCCTGCGCGTTGTAGCTTTGCTGGAAGCCGTCTCCGTGGGTCTTCATGATGCGGCTCGCCGGGTCGGTAAAGTTATACTGGTCCTTGGCCGTAGGCTTTTCACTTGGAGGCTGGGGCTCCTTGCCGCGAGGCTTTTTCCCAGCTTCTCGCGCCGCTGCTCGTGCGGCGACCTTCGCTTCGTATTCAGGCTGCTGGACTTGCGCTCGCGCGTAGGCTCGCACTTCCATCTCGGCTCGTGCCTGGGCCAGCTTCGCCTTGCGTTGCTGCCGACGAGTGATCTCCTCCGGGATGCTCAATCCATCCTCGAGCGGCGTCGAATCCGCCTTCTCGGCCTTGGCCAAGAGCTCAGCGATCTCCAAATCGCACTCCTGCATCTTCGTCTCGACCCGTCCGTAACTCACCGCCGCATGTTTGCTGGCGTTGGCCAGCACCTTCGTCCCATCGATGGCTACCGTGATCGCTCCGACTTTGAGAACCCCGCAACCTGCCGCCAACTCCAGCACCTGCCCGAAGCTCGAACTCAACAACTCCGCGTTGGCCCGCCGAAACGTGCACCACGTGTCGTGATCGGGGTGCGTGTCCGCGCACAACAGTCTCATCGCCACGTTCTCGTAGGTGCTGCGCTCAATGCCCCGACTCGAAAACACTCCCGTCGCGTAGCTGTAAATCAACCCTCCCAGCATCATCGACGGCGGATACTGCTTGTCCCCGGTCCCCCGTTCGTTGACCCGCGCCTTGCTCACATCCAATTGCGCAACCGCGTCCATGATGAAATGAACCAAATGCCCTTCTGGAACCCACTCCCGAACATCCGGCGGCAGTAACAATGGCGTGTCGTGATCCACGTTCACATATCTCGCTCCCATCCCTCTTTCTTTATCAGTGTCGGCAAGTCCGACAGGCTGCTAGTAGAGGACGGGGTCAGAATGGAGTCGAATTTCAATGAAAGAGGGATCAAAATTCGCACTCACGATAGGGCTCATGATGAGGGTAGCGGTTGATTTGAACGGATTTCCTACCCGGAAAATCCTATCATTCAATCTGGACCAGTTTTCGGGGGCCCTGGCACCGCGATATTCACGCCCCCTCAGATTTCAAACTCCATCCACAGCGGAAGATGATCCGAAACGCGATAGGAGACCGAGGTCTTCGAAAGTCCGGAGCCGCGATAAACGTACGGCAGAAAGTTGAAATTACCTCCAACCCGAGGAGTCATGTCGATTAAATCGTGACCTCCGGACTGAAACCACGCGATTTGGTCGTAGAATGCATCGTCGTTGGGATCGTCTGGATCGTCAAAGATGGTTCGAGGCAGGTTCATCAAGTGATCCGGGACGTGAAGACCAGTTGATACGAACGACTCGTAGCCGACACTTCCGGCGCGATCGATGTTGAAGTCCCCCAGTGTCAGCAAATTGTGGTGAAATCGATTGGACCTCCGCGCCCAGTTCTTCATCCACCGCGCAATGGCGCGAAGTTCGGGAACGCGATCAGCTTCACTGCCTCCGAAAATGACGTGCAGCGTGACGAGGATGAATGTCGCATTTTCACGCTGAAAGCTCACCGCATAGGGCGGTCGAACAAATTGCCCTCTCAGATCTCCTGGTTCGGCCTTTTCGATCTCCTCCGGCGGAATCACGATTTCGGCGGCAAGTCCAGACGGCCGCACGCGACTTCTATCGAAAAGGAAAACAAACCGCTCATCATTTCCCGCGTCATCGATGTTCACGTCCGTCATCAGAAACGCCCAGGTATCCCCAAGGAACTTGATTGTATCCCGCAGCGCCCGGAGGTCGCCTTTTACCTCCTGAATGGCAATAACATCGAATCGTTGCAGGATTTCGATGATCGATCGCAGACCTTGTAGGTCCCGTTTTGGACTTTCGGAGCCCGTAGCAAACCACTTCCGCGTCAGGGAGGAAAATGACCTGATATTCCATGTGGCAATCAGCAGGTTGTGATCACTCTTGGCCGGAATGCGGAGGGTCAGCGCCTCACCCAACGCTACAAGATCTTCGCGCACATTCGGCGGCGGATTGTCTGTCACGTCCGGCACGTCACATTACTACCATGATGGTGTCCTTACGACAATTGCCATCGGCCATACTTCTTGCTACCCCTTGATAATCTCCCCTTCAGCTCTCGCGGCATGTCCACTCCCCGTAGCGTGACCAAGGGCGGCAGCATCTCAAGAATCCAGAGGACTTCTAACGGCCAATCCTGGGCGATTGAGCACATGGGTGTAAATCATTGTGGTGCTGACATCGGAGTGGCCAAGAAGCTCCTGCACCGTCCGAATATCATACCCCGCCTCCAGCAAGTGTGTCGCGAAGCTGTGGCGCAGTGCGTGGCAACTCACCCGCTTTTCGATTCCGGCCTTTTCAGCAGCTGCGCTCACCGCTTTCTGGAGAGAATTCTCGAAGGCATGATGTCGGCGCACACGGCCAGTCTCTGGGTCCTGCGAAAGTCGTGACGACGGAAAGACGTATTGCCATTTCCACTCCTTGGCAGCTTGCGGCCATTTTCGAATCAGAGCCACAGGAAGATGAGTTTCGCCCACTCCATTTTGGAGATCGCGTTCGTGGCCAGCACGACCTACTGCCAGATGCTCCCTCAAGCGTCCGACCAGGCTCGCCGGTAAAGTCGTGATCCGATCTTTATCCCCTTTCCCATTGCGCACTGCGACTTGGAGGGCCTCGAAATCGACATCCTTCACCCGCAGACGCACACATTCCATCAGCCGGAGACCGGTTCCATACATCAACTCAGCCATCAATCGAAGAGGATCCTCCATCTGGTCCATCAATCGCCGCACCTCGGTTTTCGTCAGAACCACGGGTAATCGACGCCGTTCCTTGGCCCTCGTAACTTTCCCAAGTTCGCCCATATCGCGGTCAAGCACCTCTCGGAATACGAAGACCATCGCGTTGAGCGCTTGGTTTTGAGTTCCGGCAGACACTTTTCGAACCACCGCCAGATAGCTCAAAAACTCCTGCACCTGCTCGGCACTCAGCTCTTCCCGGCTCCGCGGCCGGGAAAAGACAAGGAAACGGCGCAACCAATCCAAATACGTGTCTTCGGTCCGTGCCGCATAATGCAGCCTCCGAAGTGTCCCTCTCACTTCGTCAATAAAGGCAGCAAATCGCGAATGGGGTTCACCTTCATCTGTTCGACCATCAAAAGCTTGGCTCGATGCAACTTCTGATTCCCTCTCTTGCGGAACGGGAATCACCCACGGAGTCGCCCAAGGATGACCCGCGACTCTCTGGGAATAAATTCTGAGCGCCTCCGAGGCCTGACTGATCTGCCAATCCCGTTTCCCCTCTCCTGCAAGCCGCGTCAGCAACGCAGTCACATCTTCCACTCCACCGTCTTTAAACGGCCGCGCTCCCAGCTGTTTCGCGTATCGCTTCACCCAAATCGACATCCAGAAACTCTCCTGCTCGTCTTTCCCCTCCTTTTCGAAAGCTTGCGTCAACCGCAATCCCCATCCATCATGACTCATAATCCCTTTCCAAACCATTCAAGACCAAAAGTCAGTACTAAAATAGCTGGATAGGTGCAATATTCGATATCAGGATTTCCACCCAATATACTGTTAGCCTATACTTTATGAGCACCTTCGGCAGCGTTCTATTTAGCGACAAGCCGTATATTCGTTGGGTGATTTCTCCGTTCGTAGTTCTCACGATGATCATCCTCCCGATTTGCTCCACAAAGTGGACACCCGAATCCGTTATCTTGATGGCCAGCATTGAGCTTTTGGGAATAGCTTTTCTTATTGGACTCTGGTCTAGCGGAACGATTCAAAACTATTCATTACGATTTGTAACTGCGTTGGTTCTGGCATTCTATCTATATTATTTCATCCATGAATGGTTCTTTTCAGGCCATTCATTTGTTTGGAATCAGCCGAGAGGAGAGGCTTCGCCAAAGAATTCATTATTGGCCATGTTTATTATTGGACTTCCATGTCTATGGTTCACAATCTTCGGCAGATTCACTTTTCGCTCGACCACACACGATTCAGATAATGTGTCGGATACAGACGAATAAACGAAACTGAAAAATGCAGGCTAACAAGGCGCTGCAGCCAACCCCTATCCGCTTCGCTCCTGGGGTTGCGCGGACCATTTACCGGCAGTTGATCACCAGTAGCCTCAGTTCGCCCGTTCAGGGTGGCTGAGCTTGACGTTCGGTCAATAAATGAGGTTCCCCGGGAGCCGTTTTCAGCTATAATCCAGTCATGACTCTCGCACAATTACCTGAAATACAGGCACTTTCGCCACGCGATAAACTTGAGCTAGTTGATGAACTGTGGATTGATGTCATTCACAATTTGGATTCGGTAGATGTTTCTCCTGCGGAGAAAACGTTGCTCGATGAGCGATGGGATCGGTTCATCACCGACCCCGACTCAGCACTGTCGTTGGATGCTTTCAAAGTGCGACTTGGCGAACTTCGCTCTTAATGGATTTCCGAATCCTACCAGAAGTCGCAGATGATATTGCTGAAATTGCAAATTGGTACGACGAGAACGGATACCACGGTCTAGGAAACAAATTCATTGATACATTTTACTCTTACATCCCAGAGATTTGTGGCTCGGGCACGGCACACAGAATTTTCTACTCCGATTTTCGGAAGATCCTATTGGAGCCGTTTCCCTATTTCCTGTTCTATCGATATCACGACGATATCCTGATCATCGCGCTCGTCATCGGCGCAGTTCGACGGCCTTCACGCATTCGCCAATCATTGCGATCAAGAAAATGAGACCGAACAAGGCGCTGCAGTCAACCCCTAGCCGCTTCGCTCTCGGGGTTGGCGGACGACCAGATTGCAGTAGATTACAACCAGTAGCTCGGACACCCGATCGGGGTGACTGAGCTTGACGTTAGGGCCATTGAACACCGTCATCAAGTGATTCATCATGCTCTTCGCCTTTCACAAACCATCACAAAGTCTAAACACCAAAATCCCATCACAAAAAATGCAACTTCAAATTGCCGCAATTTTAGCAACGACTGCTTTGTTCTCCACTGTCAAAGCGGAAGACTTTCCAAAAATCGGAAAGAGATACATTGCAAATTATGCAGTTGATTCTACAAGCAAAGTCCCTCACGAATTTACAATCATCGAGAAAGGCTCCGGCTCATGGCATCTCGTCGAGTCGGAAGCCAGACCCGTTCGAAGAATTGTAGTGGATTCATCTGATGCGACGGGAAACCCAACACCCACTCCAGAGTTGCAAACCATCCGTCTGTGGATCAACTTCGATCAAATTCTTTCCGTACAGGAAAAATAATACAGCCCTAACAAGGCGCTGCAGCCAACCCCTAGCCGCCGTGCGGCTAGAGGTTGAGGTTACCCTTTCCTGCAGCCAACTCTTTCACCTACTGCCATCCACGTTCAGGGTGGCTGAGCTTGACGTTCGACCCAATGCTGATGCCTCCGGCGGATGAGGTATTGTGAATGTGGTGATGGATAAAGCGTTTCGGTAATTCGTTCGCTTCGGTGGCTGATACGAGTTGATGCCCGATCACCCTCATCCTCTCGCATCACCACACCTTCGCTCGTCCAGCTCCAAGCAACCTTTTCGTCTTACGTAGCTCGACCGTTCCTTGTGGCCCGCTCAGAGCAGCGACCACAAAGACCTCGTTGAATGGATTATTTCAGCATTCTCAATTCGCCCTGGCTCCGCCCATGCGACGATTCCGCAGAGCCTCCCATCGCCGCATCGG
Organism: uncultured Verrucomicrobiae bacterium; assembly: GCA_963832325.1. GTDB lineage: Bacteria > Verrucomicrobiota > Verrucomicrobiia > Chthoniobacterales > JAATET01 > CAVVKW01. The sequence continues at coordinate 145,237 of CAWHTR010000005.1, forward strand.
CTCATTTCTCAGTAACTCCAATCTCTGACTTCATTCAGCGCCTGTGCGGCATTGCCTCCGGCGGATTAGAAATAGTGCTATTTAGATCAGCGTCATTATTTTTTGAAACATTGTCTCTGACTCGCTCGCCCAATCTAGATATAGATTTGTAGTTCACGGATTACTTTGTTCGGCAAGTCATCCTCAAATCAAAATTCCATACCTGAATATTCAGTTTCAGTGAGAACCCTCTTTTTGCTAGCCACATCTTTCCCCGAATACGGTCGAACAAGGCGCTGCAGCCAACCCCTAGCCGCTCCGCTCTTAGGGGTTGCGCGGACCCACAACTTCCAGCCGGATACCAGTCGCCCACAAACGCCCGTTCAGGGTGGCTGAGCTTGACGTTAGGTCATTAATACAATGCATAAAGACGAGCCAGATCAGCTCTTGCGCGAACTATGGCACGCCATCGAAGGCAATCCAAGCGATCTAAAATTCAGATTTGATTTAGCAAAAAGACTCTGTCATCTGAAACGATTCAAGGAAGCCGTTCCAGAACTTCAGAAAGCACGCCAGAACCCAACATACAGGAAAGATGCAATGCAGCTTCTATCAGCTGCCTTTAGAGTGAGACGACACTTGGATTCATCGACGCAAGTTGATCAACAGATTTCAGATGAGTCTGTCGATGACGACGATGACGATGACACAGACACAGGCCCTACTTCAACAGGCGCTCCAGCCCCACTCAGACCCAATACTCCAAACACTGGTTCCGCAGCCAACCAGCTTCCAATCGATACTGAAAATGAGACCTAACAAGGCGCTGCAGCCAACCCCTATCCGCTTCGCTCCTGGGGTTGCGCGGACCATTTACCTGCAGTTGATCACCAGTATCCTCAGTTCGCCCGTTCAGGGTGGCTGAGCTTGACGTTAGCCCATAATCATATGCGCATGACCTTCTTGTCCTGCATAATCTTCATTTCGTTCGGATGCGCTCAACATACCGACACCGACGATCTCCATTCGGTAAGCCATTTGTCTGCACCTCAAACACCAGACCTCGAATCGATATTTCTTTCACTCCCGCCATCGATGGTTGCGCAAATGCCCGTTTCAGGGAGACGGATCTTTATTCGTGATGCTCGCTTCTGAATCGATTAACCACCGCTTTGATCCAATTAACAAATACATTCATTATTATTCTGATGGTGAAGACGGCACCGGAGCGACTTCGATGCTCTACCTCAAGGTCTTCCCATCCACCGAATACGATTCAGTAGTTCTTATTCACGCCCCGAAACCGCTCGCAGATAACAGTAGGCCATCAGAGCAATATACTTATATTCTAGGATCGTCAGACGGTCTTTGGACCGACATTACTGATCAGATCCTTCCAGATGGCATTGAACGCAATTGGTATTTCCGTCCGTCACGGGAAGGAAGCGCGGTAGAGACAGCACCATACGCAAAGATACAACGACGAGATGGCTTGGGATTCTATCTTGGCCCCTCGGAAGAGAAACGTGAACTGCTTTTCAATAATGATACTTTCTCCAACTCGAAGCCGAGCGGAAACTTCGTCTATGAATAATACAGGGCTAACAAGGCGCTGCAGTCAACCCCTAGCCGCTTCGCTCTCGGGGTTGGCGGACGACCAGATTGCAGTTGATCACAACCAGTAGTTCGGACGCCCGATCGGGGTGACTGAGCTTGACGTTCGGCAAATAAATTGTGAATTCAGAGACGCATACATATAGAGCGCGCCCTTTCATCACACTTCTCGATGATGCGATATGGTGCGCTACACAAAGTCAGGAATTACAAGATCAACCAAATCCCGAAGGCTATCTATATATACGCGAAGATATTGGCCGCTTTTCACGAATGTCAGTTCTCAATGCAGCGCTGTCACTTGAGGCTCTTGCGAACATACTGTTAGAAAACTTCGATAGTCCCCGACAATTAACAAATGATGTTGATAAGCTTTCGACCCTCGGGAAATTCGACATCTACCTCTTATCGAGAGGCAATCAAAAGTTTCTCGATCGCGGTAACTTCCTAGTTCAGCAAGTTAGTGATTTGATCTCTTGGCGTCACGGTTATGTCCATCCACGAACAAGAGATCGCAAATGGAACAAATTGTCCGAGCATTCATTTGAAGAGGCCGAGTCACCTCTACATACCGTATTGAATATCCCAATTGCTGCAACGGATTCCGGGTGGACTCCAGATCGCGCCAAGCACGTCGTAAAATTCTTATTTCAGTTTTTCACCGAATACTTGCTTGGCACGTGTGCTCACCGCCCGCTTGAAATGCGTAATTTGCTTTTCAACATGAAGCACTCCGAAGACGGATCAGTCCAACATTACTCATATCAACCTTCCCGGCACGGTCGCATAGCAATCGACGAATGGGGACTTGATGCCCGCTTCCTCTGCTTATGGGTTTCACGGTCACGGAGCCAGGGCGGAATGACCGTAACCTATGAGCCAGGCTATCCCGAGGACATCGAGGTTTATCGAGGACCAGACCGAGTATGAAAAATAGCATCTACCACTCCATACAATGCGCCGAACAAGGCGCTGCAGCCAACCCTTAGCCGCTGCGCGGCTGGGTTGCGCCACCCGCCACCGGCAGTTGATCACAAGCAGACTCCGGTCGCCCGTTCAGGGTGGCTGAGCTTGACGTTCGGCTCAGCCTCCGGCGGATGATGTATTTCTGATAGACCAGATTTGGAACATTCCTCTCAAGTCACTCCAGTATGAACAATTCTGCAGAAGTATATCTGGATGTGGCTGGAGACTTCGATCCGCCAGATTTCACTGAATTCGTCGGTATTTCTCCCACCGCGGCATGGAAAAAGGGAACAAGAGTGTCGGAGCGGCAGATTCCCACAGTGTCAATTTAGAATTACTCTTCTGGATCATTCACCGGTGAAATTGTTGATGTTTACAATATTTCTCACGTGTTAATCGAAAGCCTAATTTCATCACGGCAATTGATACGAGATGCACTTCAAAAGTGGAACTTGCAATCTACACTTCAAACGGTTCTTCACGTTTCAACCAATGACAAGATATCCACGCCAGTTGTAGGATACTCTGCTGATACTATTCGATTCATTTCATATATTGGCGCGAGCATTGACGTCGATATTTATCGCTGCTAGCAAATTGTATCAAAATACAGCCGAACAAGGCGCTGCAGTCAACCCCTAGCCGCTTCGCTCTTAGGGGTTGGCGGACGACCAGATTGCAGATGATCACAACCAGTAGTTCGGACACCCGTTCGGGGTGACTGAGCTTGACGTTCGGCTAGAAATAATGAAATTCCTTCTGCCTATTGCTGCTTCGATCTTTCTAGCATCTTGCGCGAGCCAAGATTCTTATCCCGAGCATCCGCCTAACCACAGCCCACCAGATGCAGATTTACTTCTAAATCTTTCTGAGGACGCCGCAAGGAAGGAAGGAATCCAGTTGGCCAAATCAGATTTTAGAAATGGCATATTTAGAACATTGTTCATTGGGTATCCGCTCGGAGAATCAGCACGATCCAAGGTGCTTCGCACAGAGTATTCGATCTATTCAGTTACTCTCGGTTGCGTCGCGTCCGATTCATTGTTCACATTTGTCGACTCATACAACGATACAATGAAGCCACTCTTGAACGAACATTTTCAGGAAAACCTCTTTTAACAGAACAGTAATACAGCCGAACAAGGCGCTGCAGCCAACCCTTAGCCGCTGCGCGGCTGGGTTGCGCCACCCGCTACCGGCAGTTGATCACCAGTCGTTTGCGGTCACCCGTTCAGGGTGGCTGAGCTTGACGTTCGGCTCGACCTCCGGTGGATGAAATATTTCTGAGCAACCTGTAGATATCACCCATTGTCCTACCATTTGTCCCCAGAATCTTTGCGATGCTCCTGATACGACTTGCGCTCTATTCCGCCGTCGCGTCTTGCTTCGTCAGCTGCGGATTCGTCCACGATGAAGAGATCGTCGGACCATATCGATTAATCGCTGTCGATACAGATTCACAGATGAGTGTTTCCTACGACGTGGGAAACGGCTCCACGGTTGGAAGGATACCTGAAACGGTATTCTCTATTGGATACGATCCACGATACATCGTGGCGAAGCAACATCCTGATAACAATCGAACTGTAATAAACTTCTTCTATTTGGACATCTCCAAGGACAGCAAGTATGCCAACCCAAAAGATTCAGTAGTGGGACCACTCACAGAGCAAGAATACTCTGTTGCCTCTGCCCAATTAGGACTTCCGGCATTCTCAAGAACCATCACTCACCTCGAATAGAATACAGCCGAACAAGGCGCTGCAGCCAACCCCTATCCGCTTCGCTCCTGGGGTTGCGCCACCCGCCACCGGCAGTTGATCACCAGTAGTATCCGGACGCCCGTTCAGGGTGGCTGAGCTTGACGTTCGACTTCAAAGTGATGCCTCCGGCGGAATAAAATGCTGTGGTAGGAACGGTCTCGGGTAAGTCGTCCGCTACGGGACGGCCGATCCGGAAGGATTGCCCTATCACCCTCATATCCTCCGCATCACCGCCCTTCGCTCTCACCCTTTCCAAGCAACCTTTCCGCTTTCCGTAGATCGACCGCTCCTTGTGGCCCGCTCAGAGCAGCGACCACAAAGACCTCGATGAATTGATTGTATCAGCATTCATTCCTCTTCGTTCTGGCCCCGCCCATACGACGATTCCGCAGAGCCTCCCATCGCCGCATCGGCTCATTCTTCTGCAAATCAAAGATCTGACTGCATTTGGCATCTTCCGGCATTGCCTCCGGCGGATGAATATAGTGCCTTTCATATCGGAGTCTCCAATTCATGCGAACTTATTCTCTACTTCGATGATCAGAGTGCAATATGAATACATCGATCACGACTTCTCTCCATCGAGAACCATTCGTGAACCCAAAAGTTCATATCTGAATACTCAATTTCAGTGAGAACCATTTTCCTGCTAGCCACATCCTACCCCGAATACGGTCGAACAAGGCGCTGCAGCCAACCCCTAGCCGCTCCGCTCTTAGGGGTTGCGCGGACCCACAACTTCCAGCCGCACACCAGTCGATCACAAACGCCCGTTCAGGGTGGCTGAGCTTGACGTTGGCCCATGAATGAGATCACATTCGGCGCAGTCAGATAGTAAAAACGGACAGTGACGCTACCGAACACCTCCAACGCTCAAATCCAGAAAGAGAAGATCACAGAGTATCTCCTCGCAACCTCCCATCCCGAGGGGCGCGGAAAAGCGATCTTCTTCAGTTCGTTCGGATTCGCAGTCGACGACTGGCGAATTCTTGCAGAGTCGTTGATCGCGCACGCCGGAAGCAACCTTGTAACAGGTGTCTCAGAATCTCCCTACGGATCAAAATACCAAGTTGACGGTCCACTCAATTGCCCGGACGGTCGAACTCCGACAATCAGAGCAATTTGGATTATCGAGGCGACCACAGATTTCCCACGACTCATCACCGCATATCCGCTATAGAACATCATGATTCAAGAACACGATCAGGTTATTTTAACCCGCCCGATTCCGAACGATTCTCTTGAGATCGGCGACATCGGGGCGGTGGTTCACATCTACGGATCGGGTGATGCATACGAGGTCGAGTTCGTTACACTTACGGGACGAACGGCTTCAGTCGTGACGGTATCGTCGGAAGACATTCGGTCCGCTCGATCCGAAGAAATCCCCCATGCGCGAGAATTACTGCATACCTGAAATACAGGGCTAACAAGGCGCTGCAGCCAACCCCTAGCCGCTTCGCTGGCTGGCGTTGCTCGGACCCGCTACCGGCAGCTCACCTCAGGGTTGGCTTGTTTGCCCGCTCAGGGTGGCTGAGCTTGACGTTCGGTCACAATAATCATGAAGACGCTCGCACTTTTCGTTTCATCCTTGCTCATCGGATTGACTACAGCAGTTGCCGACGATATGGCCACACAAGCCAAGACGTTTGGTCTATTACGGACCTCAATGACGCTTTTCGAGAAAAGTGATTTTGATAAATCTGAAAAAGCAATAGACGAAGCACTTGTTCTGGATTCAACAAATCCGATTCTGCTCGCACAAAAAAACAGAATACAAATTACAAAGGGTTCGGAAAAGTAACTTCAAGCTCCAATTTATCTGAAGTTAATTGACGATAATACTGATACAATTAGACGCCAGTCGAATCGCGTCGAACGGTATCGCACGAATCAATTGTAATCCTATTATCCAAGATCAATGCAATAACACGAATTCAATACAGACCGAACAAGGCGCTGCAGCCAACCCCTAGCCGCTTCGCTGGCTGGGGTTGCTCGGACCCGCTACCGGCAGCTCACCTCAGGGTTGGCTCGATCACCCGCTCAGGGTGGCTGAGCTTGACGTTCGGTCTCAGCCTCCGGCGGATGAAATATTTATTCATTCGCAGGCGAACGCTGAATTTGGAATTCGACCAAAATCCAAAATGAACCAAATCAATGTTTTGTTTGTCTGCGGACGCAACCAGAAACGAAGCCCTACAGCACATCGATTGTACAGATCAGATTCACGACTTTCCGTAAGGTCAGCTGGGACTGCCGAATCTATCCGGAGAAAAATCCAATATGACGATATCATTTGGGCGGATTTGATTCTCGTCATGGAGTCCAAATACGAAGCTCGAATTATTGCGAAATTCTCTGCGGTAGATTCGATCCCTCTTATCTACTTGTTGGACATTCCTGATGAATATGACTTTATGGACAAGGAGTTGACCGAACTTATTATTTCGAGCACCGAATCAGCAATTAGCGCATATCGGACCGAACAAGGCGCTGCAGCCAACCCTTACCCGCTTCGCGGCCAGGGTTGAGGTGACTTTTTCCGGCAGCTCACCTTTTCCAGTTACTCCATCATCCGTTCAGGGTGGCTGAGCTTGACGTTCGGCTTTAATACTATGAAGTTCGCATCTACTCTCATTCTGATACTCATGTCCGCTTCAGGACTAGCCAACACAGCCATTCGCTTTATCGATCAGACGGGTGAATATGATATTCCGGGATCTGCAGATTCAATCCTAGTCACGAAGGCCGATTCTTTGATCCAATTCCGAATCAGAGAATCCGGACCGAAAGAACCTTTGATTTCCGAGTCGGCTGATTGGTTTATAGCAGTCGTCGACGAAGACCAATTCTGGGTTCATTTGGGCAATGGCCGTTTATTCCACTACTTATGGGAGTCCGATTCGAAATCGCGGGTCGAAGAGTGGACCTACCCCAATCTTGGATCTATTCCTTTACCAGAAGAGGTTGCAGATCGCATCAAGAATACAGCCGAACAAGGCGCTGCAGCCAACCCTTAGCCGCTGTGCGGCTGGGTTGAGGTGACTCCTTCCGGCAGCTCACCGCTACCAGATTTTCGGTCGTCCGTTCAGGGTGGCTGAGCTTGACGTTCGGTCTCAGCCTCCGGCAGATGAGATATTTATACATCGGCCAACGAGCGCTGAATATTACGCTCCACCGATCACACTTGCAGGGATCATGGAGAGGATGGCCCGCGACCCCTCGATTCCTCCCATGATCCTGCGTGTGATCTCGATTTATAGGCCAGCAATGTCTCCCCTAGTTCATAGTTCGACCGTTCATCGTGGCTCGCTCAGAGCAGCGACCACGAAGACCTCGCCAAGCTGCTTGTCATCACAACATTGCAGCAGTCGCTCATCTAGCGCAGTGGGCAGAGCCCCACACCGCTAGATCAGCTCGTGGGTCTGTAATTCGAACCCGCCACAAGCTGGAACCATCGAAAATATGAATACAGATTCTTCAACCGATTCTCCGAGTTTCGAAAACTCCAATCTGGATGGTGCGAGGTTCAACAATGTCTCCCTCAACAGTTCCGTCTTTTGCGATGCTGCCCTCCGCCACTCACGATTCTCCGACATCGACTTCTCCGCTGCTACTTTCGACGATGTGAACCTATCTCAGGTCTCAATCACCAATGCCAATATTGAAGGAATGACCATCTTTGGCGTAAGTGTTTCCGAGCTTCTCGACGTCTACGAAATGCACCGCTTACGGACCGAACAAGGCGCTGCAGCCAACCCCTATCCGCTTCGCTCCTGGGGTTGCGCGGACCTTCTACCGGCAGTTGATTACCAGTAGTCCTCCGGTCGCCCGTTCAGGGTGGCTGAGCTTGACGTTAGCCATAATATGTCTGAGAGGGTGTGAAAAAAGTGCAGAGAAAGTGAGGAAAAAACTTGTACGCCAGCGAAGGATAGTGTGGAAAGCTTGGGATGGCAGCAAAAGAACCCTATCCAAGTCAGCTCACCGATACCGAATGGGAGATTGTCCGGCGACTGTTACCGGGACCCAGCAAGCTGGGGCGACCGCCGCGGTATAATCGTCGGCTCATGCTCGATGCGATCTTCTACATCACGCGCAGCGGTTGCACGTGGCGGGAAATGCCGCATGACTTTCCCCACTGGCGACTCTGTTATTACTACTTCAGCAAATGGAGCGCGCTGGGGGTCTTCCGTTTGCTCAATGATGCACTGCGGGATCGCGTTCGGCAAAAGGCCTCAAAAAAAAAGCCCCTACGGCTGCGTCCATCGACAGCCAAAGCGTTAAGACAGCTGGCCAACACGGAGAACGTGGATTTGATGCAGGCAAAAAGATCTTGGGACGAAAACGACACCTTCTGGTTGATACCATGGGATTGATCCTCGCGCTTTGCGTGCATTCGGCCGCCATCCAAGACCGCGATGGAGCCAAGCCTTTGCTGCTAAAAGCTTGGAACTTCGGATGGCTGCGCACGATCTGGGCGGACGGAGGCTATGGCGGAAAGCTCGAAGCTTGGTTTGCTGAACTAAAGTTGGGCCGCGCTGCCAAACTTGAGATCGTTCGCAAGATCTCCCCCGGCTTCCATCTCCTGCCTCGCCGCTGGGTCGTAGAACGCACCTTCGCTTGGCTGGGCCGCTATCGCCGCCTCTCCAAAGACTACGAAGTCAAAACAGGCCATTCCGAAGCTTTCATTTACATCGCTGCATGCCGTCTCATGCTCCGAAGACTCGCTAAATCCAAGGCTTCCTGACTTTTTTCACACGCTTTGAATACCGACTTGCCTCAGAGATTATCGATCGCTCAGTCGCAAAGAATTGGGACGAGGCAAAACTCGAATGGACGCTCCACTCGATCTACGAAGCTGACGAGCCAGAGACATGTCTCTGCTCACACTACCCAATCATCGAACTGTGCATTCTTCAAAATACCAAGAATGGGAATTCAGCTACTGTAGGCAACTGCTGCGTCAAACGATTTATAGGACTTCCATCAGACAAGATCTTTCAAGCTGTAAAGCGAATCCGAAAGGACACTTCGAAGGCATTAAATGCAGAGGCTATTCAACACGCTTTTGACCGCGGTTGGATCAACGAATGGGAGAAGGGGTTCTACTTTCAAATCATGAGGAAGAGGAATCTCACTCAAAAGCAATTATCAAAAAAACAGCAAATCAATCGCATCGTTCTTCAGAACATGAAAAAGAAAAATGCGGGCTAACAAGGCGCTGCAGCCAACCCCTAGCCTCTTGATGTCACACCAAACTTGGACCCGCTGTCTGGCGGAACTGCGTTCCGCCGCTCGGTCGCCCGTTCAGGGTGGCTAAGCTTGACGTTAGCCCCAAAAAATACGAGTTGACGAGACCCCCTGCTCCGGTCGAATCTCGTTTATGGCAATGGCACTGGAACACCTGACGCAAGAAGCTCTCCAGCTTTCTCACCGTCAGAGGCTCACTCTCGCCTCATTTCTCCTCGATTTGGAGGATTCGTCTGACGGTCCTTCGGTCGAATCAGCCTGGGATGATGAGATCAGTGCGCGTATACAGGCCGTCGATTCTGGGTTTGCCGTCCCTGTCGCATACGATCAAGTGCTTGCGAAGGTAGACAAGATTCTCGAAATGTGAGGATCGTTTTTATCGAGGAAGCCGAGACGGAGTTTCTCGCGGCGATCACTTACTATTCTGGAATTACGGTTGATCTCGGTCGACGCTTCAGGAACGAGGCGGATGAATGCATCCGATGGATCTCCGACCGTCCAGACCTGTTGAGCGTCCGACCTGCAGGTCATCGCAGGATCAACTTCAAGCGTTTTCCATATTACATTCCATACGTATTGAGAAAAGATACTCTTTGGATTCTTGCCGTCGCTCACGCATCTCGCAAGCCTGAGTATTGGATCAACCGGTCAGGACAAATACAGGGCTAACAAGGCGCAGCAGCCAACCCCTAGCCGCGCCGCCGCAAGCTTTCTTCAACGATTTTTCTTCAGTTGATCACAACCCATGGATCGGAAGCCCGTTCGGGGTGGCAGTGCTTGACGTTCGGCTTCAGCCTCCGGCGGAGGAATATGTTGGTAGCTCGGTCGCCTTCTCCCCATCTACACGAGATCTCAAGGCGGACGGCCCGCGATCAGCAATGCTTCTTCCGGCTTATCGGGGCTTCAGTCTGTCACGATCGCTGCATCAACCTCTCGCGGAGCGAAAAATTTATTTTTTGCCAACTTGAGATATCTCCGAAGAGCAATCAGCTCATTTCGATTCTATCATGAACGCTCTTGATACTATGAAAGTTATGGCAGGCTGGCTGACGTTTCGGTTGTTTGGGCGATTTTGGCCGAACAAGGCGCTGCAGCCAACCCCTATCCGCTTCGCTCCTGGGGTTGCGCCACCCGCTACCGGCAGTTGATCACCAGTAGTTTTCGGTCGCCCGTTCGGGGTGGCTGAGCTTGACGTTAGGTCTTTATACAAGAAGCAACGTTAAGTGTTAGATGAATCCAGATCCAACCCGCCTCCACCACAAAATAAATATATGAATACTACGAAATTCTCGTTTACTACGATTCTCCTGATTTTCTCAATGACACCATTTTTACGGATATATTCTGAGCAACTGTCGATTGATAAGCCAATCTCGATGACGCTCGGAAAGATCAGTGAGATTGAGTTCATTGACTCTACCGGAAAGATCACCCACCAAAATACAAAGAGTAGCTCGAATAATGTGAATCTATCGGAAAAAAGCGTCTATCACACTACAATGCCGATCCTCCGCCCCGGCTTAACCCGATTTCCGAATCGCCGATTCATCCAAGACGATACCAAAGTTTATCCCATTCGATCGCGTGCATTACTCATTCAAACGCCAAACCGTCTGATTGAAGCTCTCGAAGAATAAGAATACAGACCTAACAAGGCGCTGCAGCCAACCCCTAGCCGCTTCGCTGGCTGGGGTTGCTCGGTCCCGCTATTGGCAGCTCACCTCAGGGTTGGCTTGATCGCCTGCTCAGGGTGGCTGAGCTTGACGTTCGATCATAAGCATCAAATGCAACATCCTCTATTGCAATAATTTCATGCCACGCTAATCAATCCACCTACGATCGTGAAATGCAGCGTCATACATGCCGAACACAACTTACCCTCCAAATATTTTATGACTACTCCCAAAATTGCGTTATTTCTAGCGACAACGATTATTTTTTTGATCCCACACATGCATGCTGCCTTTAATCTGCGACTGCTCGAGGGAATCAGCTTCAAGGGCTCTGAAGTTGGAGAAATCATGTATGATCGGACTGATATTATTATTAACAATCGCGAATACTTAGAACTCTCAAAGAGTGAATTCACAAAGTTTATTGACGAGGGAACTTTTTCAAATGATTTTGATAAAATGGGAGCGATAGATGTTTGGGCCCGCGCACATAACGCGAAAGGAGGGCGCATAATCTGCACCGGATATTTCGCGACAACAACCGGTGAAATCTTCCGATTCGACCGGATAAACGAGAAGATCATGAAACTGGAAGATTCGAATTACGCAGTAGGCTGGCTTGTATTGGTTGATGCAAAATGAGATCGAACAAGGCGCTGCAGCCAACCCCTATCCGCTTCGCTCCTGGGGTTGCGCGGTCACCCCACCGGCGGTTGATCACCGGTTGCATCCGGTCGCCCGTTCAGGGTGGCTGAGCTTGACGTTAGACCATAATGCCTGAATTGATAACACGCTTCGGAAGCTGGATATTCCTTGGATTCATTGGAGTTTCCACATTCTTCCTACTTTTTTTAGAATCCATCTTCAATGGAGGATTCTATTTTTCAATTTCCTATTTATGGTTTCCATTGCTCATCGTTGTGTTCGGGTATACTTGGTGTTATCGAAATCACCTTTACAGAGCTACAAACAGCAGATTGAAGCCATGGGCGACCGCAATTTGTCTGTATCCGATTGCATTACTGATGAGTTGGCCATACGTGATGGCACTGAACGCTTTTACGAGTTCCGAGCAGAAGGTGACTTATAGCGGACCCATACAAAATAAATGGATTAGTCACGGCAGATCGAAGGCGTATCACATTGAAATACTTGATAACTCGAGCAAGCAGGTCATAACACTCAACTGTTCTGCGGAGGATTATGAGAACCTCTCGGATGGAGAGATCATTTCAAAGAGCTTCAAAGTCGGCGGATTAGGAATTCCCTACAAATGGAAATTCTGAATACGGTCTAACAAGGCGCTGCAGCCAACCCCTATCCGCTTCGCTCCTGGGGTTGCGGACGTGCAATCGGCAGTTGATCACCAGTCGTTTGCGCTCACCCGTTCGGGGTGGCTGAGCTTGACGTTAGCTGATTGATCTTGAATCCAGCGCGCTCAGTTCTATGCTCGACTCGTGAGGCCTTCAGTATACATCGAAACGACGATTCCAAGCTACTTGACAGCGTGGGAATCGAAAGAGGTCGTGAGAGCAGCCCACCAACAATTGACAAAGGCGTGGTGGGAACAACGCCGAGAGCACTTTACTCTGTATATTTCACAGATCGTTCTGGATGAGGCCTCCGCTGGAGACGCGGACGCCGCCCGAGAACGAATTCAGAAAATTGCTGATTTGCCTCTGCTACCCGTTACTGAAGACGTTGCCACTCTGGCTTCAAAGATCATTGAGGAAGCACAGCTTCCACCAAAGGCAGTGACCGATGCAGCGCACATGGCAGTTGCATGCATACACCAAATGGACTTTCTTCTCACATGGAATTGCAACCACATCAACAACGCTCAGCTACTACCAAAGATTGAGAAAGCATGCAGAATTGCTGGATACATCTGTCCAGTCATCTGCACACCAGAAGAGTTAATGGGAATATGAATGCCACCTACGATATAGATCCAGTGAAAGAAGTCCGTCGAATCCGCGAAGAACAGGCGAAGGATTTGAACTTCGATATACACGCAATTGTCGAGAACGCGATTCGCCGTCAGGCCGATAACAGCGAGCGACTCGTCGATTTGCGGAAGAAGAAAATACACAGCTAACAAGGCGCTGCAGCCAACCCCTATCCGCTTCGCTCCTGGGATTGCGCGGTCCCCCTACCGGCAGTTGATCACCAGTCGTATTCGGTCACCCGTTCGGGGTGGCTGAGCTTGACGTTCGGTCATAAAATCATGAAATTCCAACCCACTCCTCAACGATGAAGTTTTTGCTGCATACTATCCTAACACTCCTATTTTTAAGTAGCGTTTTCGCTGGAGGACCGGATATAGAATCCAACAACCTGAAAATCGGTCAGATCATCGTAGCCGCTGATGAGATAATTATGGAAGTCGACGGATATTTCGAACTATTTACATCGAAGACTCCGAAAGACGATCAGAACAACGGCAATGCCAAGTTCGTATCCCTCACAATTAGAGACGGTATTTTGCGCATTCCGCGCAAAAAGTGGAAGCATCACGGTGGAGATGAATATGAGATATATGTTGATTGGGACGACTACACCAAAGACATCCTGAAGTGGGAGAACAAAGAGATCTTCACCCAGATGTGGTCGACTGAGACTATTATTCGCCATGGTCAGCCCCGAGAGATAATTTCAGAACACTGTAGAATATCACCACGAAAGAATATCAATGAGACCGAACAAGGCGCTGCAGCCAACCCCTAGCCGCTTCGCTCTTAGGGGTTGCGCGGACCCACAACTTGCAGTTGATCACCAGTAGCCTCAGATCGTCCGTTCGGGGTGGCTGAGCTTGACGTTCGGCTTCAGCCTCCGGCGGAGGAATATATTGGTAGCTCGGTCGCCTTCTCCCCATCTACACGAGATCTCAGGGCGGTCGGCCAGCGATCAGCAACGCTTTCTCCGGCTTATCGAGTTTTGTCTGTCACGATCGCTGCATCAAACTCTCGCGGAGCGAAAAATTTATTTTCGCGGACTTGAGATATCTCCCACGAACAACCAGCTCATTTCAATTCCATCATGATCGCTCTTGATACTATGAAACTTATAGCAGGATGGCAGAGGTTTCGGTTGTTTGGGCGGTGTTGGCCGAACAAGGCGCTGCAGCCAACCCCTATCCGCTTCGCTCCTGGGGTTGCGCGGAGTCCCTTTCGGCAGTTGATCACCAGTAGTTTTCGGTCGCCCGTTCGGGGTGACTGAGCTTGACGTTCGGCTAACAATGACAACTTCCGATTCTATTCACCCGAAGCCAGTAAGAGCCCCTCTACGATTCGTCGTGCTGGCTTTCCTCCTCGCAGTCGTTGTTTGGTCAACCATCACATATGGCACAATCGGAAACCAAATCCGACGAGATTTTCCAGACGCCACCCTTCGCAGAAACACATATTCGGGAGCAGGTGACCACGCATGGAGTGACCTGATTTGCCAGATGGTCTTTCCAGGATACTTTTCACAGCGAGAAGAGGTGGCTATCTCAATTGAGAATTCACCCACGACAATTTCATTGACGGAGATCACAAAACACCCAATCAACTCAGTGCGCATCGAAAAATGCAAAGTTATTGACATCCCCATCAACTACGACGGGCTGATCGAACTAATTGATTGTGATTTAAGTGGATTAAACAAACAAGAGTTGAAATTATTTATATACAACAACAGTCATCGGCTCAGCAATGGAGGTGTTTAACTATACCTAATAAGCCGAACAAGGCGCTGCAGCCAACCCCTAGCCGCTTCGCTCTTAGGGGTTGCGCGGACCCTCAACTTGCAGTTGATCACCAGTATCCTCAAACCGCCCGTTCAGGGTGGCTGAGCTTGACGTTCGGCTAAATATCATGAAATGCACAACGCCTATTTTTCTGATAACGATCTCAATTTTTGCGAGCTGTAACACGATAAAACCAAATCCAAAGACATTATATATTTCACCCAATAGCACATATTTTGTCGATAATTCCGCCCCTTCAGATTCAGTCTTCAACGCAACAATTGATGAGGCATTAGCTGGCAACGACGAAGCTCTCTATAAAATTATGTATTGGTCTCAATATACTGACGGAGAGGGCGCTCTAAATTGCGGATTCACACTTTTAGATATTCGATCTATGGTAGGAAGTTCACGGTTTTACAGAGTTGCTCGTACCCTATCCGATCCAGATTACGTCCGCGTGAAGCAACTGATGGATAGCGCGACAAAAATGCGCGATCTGATCCGAAAGCATGCATAGGCCGAACAAGGCGCTGCAGCCAACCCCTAGCCGCTTCGCTCTTAGGGGTTGCGCCACCCGCTACCGGCAGTTGATCACCAGTTGTCTCAGACCGCCCGTTCAGGGTGGCTGAGCTTGACGTTGGGCCATTGATGGACACATATGACGGCTTCCTTGTCGTGCGCTTACCGAACCTGAAAAATGCATTCATCGATATCCAGAAAATCCGCGATTACAGCCTATCGCCACTTCATCCGGTAGGACGTCACAAAGCACGAGTTTTTGCATCAGCGCTCGGTCTCTACTCAGAAGCACGCAGAGTGGCTACGAGACACGATATTTTCTTTTCTCCCAACATCCTCGGCCATCACCGGCAAAACCGATATGCATGGTCAGAGGTTCGAGATTGACATGCCAATTTCTCATTCCAGCCAGTCGGCCGTCATACGCACAGCATGGATGATCAGGACTGGCGAGAACTTTCCTCGACTGACGACGGCTTACGTGCTACGGAAATAGACATGAATCGGACCATAGCCCTCTTGGATACAGTTGCAGTCAGCGACGATCTTCCGATCCTCGGACTCCAAGCCGGGGAAGTAGGTGCTGTCGTTGAACTACTCGACGATGCGTATGAGGTAGAATTCTGTGATGATGAAGGTGATGTTTATGGTCTCCATACTCTTTCCTCAGACCAGATTATTCCGCTTCACACCCGTGGCCATACTCTGAGAGTCCAGCTCGCCACAGCCTGAGGGCCCAACAAGGCGCTGCAGCCAACCCCTAGCCGCTTCGCTGGCTGGGGTTGCTCGGACCCGCTATCGGCAGCTCACCCCAGGGTTGGCTCGAACACCCGATCAGGGTGGCTGAGCTTGACGTTAGGGCATAAAATCATTGCGACACACTCTCAATCAGATATTCTCTACGGATGGTTACGCTTGATCATAGCCCGGTTCACTCGGATCCAGAGATTTTGGGAGGCACTCTCGTTTTCCAAGGCACTCGCGTTCCGGCTCAAGCGCTACTCGACTATCTACAAGACGGCTTCTCAGTCGATCAGTTCATCGAGTTCTTTCCATCGGTCGAGGAGACCGATGCCCACGAATTTCTGAAGCTCGCCCATGCCGTATCGGCATGAGAGTGATCATCGATGAAAATGTGCCTCATCCCCTTTTGAGGCATTTTACACATCATTCCACAACGTCCGTTCAGAACGAAGGTTGGGCAGGGATCAAGAACGGTGAACTACTGAATCTGATTGAGGGTCGATTCGACGTTTTCATCTTGGGCGACAAGAACCTTCGATATCAGCAAAATCTCAAAGGAAGACACATTGCTATCGTAGAGATCTTTACAATCCGGTGGCCTCATTTGCAGCCGTTCATTCCTGCGGTTATTGCTGCTGTAGATTCGGCGATCCCCGGTAGTTACGTTATAATACAGCCCTAACAAGGCGCTGCAGTCAACCCCTAGCCGCTTCGCTCTCGGGGTTGGCGGACGACCAGATTGCAGATGATCACAACCAGTAGTTCGGACACCCGATCGGGGTGACTGAGCTTGACGTTGGGCCATAGAGTATGCTTGACAAAACGCACGCTTTTACGGACGCTTCATCCATGCAGACAATCTCCGCCACCGAAGCACGCTCGAAAATCTACCAACTGTTGGACGATACAGCTGCCTCACATGAGCCGATTCAGATCACCGGCAAGCGCGGGAACGCCGTTCTAGTCTCAGAAGATGACTGGAGAGCCATCCAAGAGACTCTCTATCTTTCTTCGATCCCCGGAATGCGCGAATCAATCATTTCTGGCATTGCGACCCCGCTTAGGGACTGTGACAACGTTTTATCCTGGTGAGTTTCAATCTTGTTTACACAAAGCTGGCACAGAAAGACGCAAAGAAACTCTCAAGTGCGGGGCTACGCCCGAAAGCTGAAAAATTATTGGCGATAATTTCCGAGAATCCCTACCAAACTCCTCCTCCCTACGAGAAGCTCATTGGGGATATGGCTGGAGCATACTCGCGACGAATCAACATTCAGCATAGACTAGTTTATCAAGTGATCGAGGAGCAACGAATCGTGAAGGTTCTCCGATTATGGAGCCATTACGAATGAGGCCCAACAAGGCGCTGCAGTCAACCCCTAGCCGCTTCGCTCCAGGGGTTGGCGGACGACCAGATTGCAGATGATTACCAGTCGTTGCTCAAACGCCTGCTCGGGGTGACTGAGCTTGACGTTCGGCAAAATGAATACTCACCACGACTATTTTGGTTCAGTCACGCGCTGCATGATTACATTTCAGAGCGTGTGAAAAAAGTCAGGAAGCCTTGGATTTAGCGAGTCTTCGGAGCATGAGACGGCATGCAGCGATGTAAATGAAAGCTTCGGAATGGCCTGTTTTGACTTCGTAGTCTTTGGAGAGGCGGCGATAGCGGCCCAGCCAAGCGAAGGTGCGTTCTACGACCCAGCGGCGAGGCAGGAGATGGAAGCCGGGGGAGATCTTGCGAACGATCTCAAGTTTGGCAGCGCGGCCCAACTTTAGTTCAGCAAACCAAGCTTCGAGCTTTCCGCCATAGCCTCCGTCCGCCCAGATCGTGCGCAGCCATCCGAAGTTCCAAGCTTTTAGCAGCAAAGGCTTGGCTCCATCGCGGTCTTGGATGGCGGCCGAATGCACGCAGAGCGCGAGGATCAATCCCATGGTATCAACCAGAAGGTGTCGTTTTCGTCCCAAGATCTTTTTGCCTGCATCAAATCCACGTTCTCCGTGTTGGCCAGCTGTCTTAACGCTTTGGCTGTCGATGGACGCAGCCGTAGGGGCTTTTTTTTTGAGGCCTTTTGCCGAACGCGATCCCGCAGTGCATCATTGAGCAAACGGAAGACCCCCAGCGCGCTCCATTTGCTGAAGTAGTAATAACAGAGTCGCCAGTGGGGAAAGTCATGCGGCATTTCCCGCCACGTGCAACCGCTGCGCGTGATGTAGAAGATCGCATCGAGCATGAGCCGACGATTATACCGCGGCGGTCGCCCCAGCTTGCTGGGTCCCGGTAACAGTCGCCGGACAATCTCCCATTCGGTATCGGTGAGCTGACTTGGATAGGGTTCTTTTGCTGCCATCCCAAGCTTTCCACACTATCCTTCGCTGGCGTACAAGTTTTTTCCTCACTTTCTCTGCACTTTTTTCACACCCTCTGAGGCGATTGAGCAAACTCTCAAGCTGGTTCTAATTCGCTTTGAATCGCTCATCTATTTTCGAATTCGGAAGTACAGCCACTACGATCTAAAACCTAAGTTTTCCGCAATTGAGAATTCAGCGATGGGTCGCCTGATCGATATGCTGAAGGTTTTCACGGAAGAGGTAGCGTTAATTTCTGAGCTTCGATACATAAAGAAGCAAAGAGATCATATTGCCCATCAAAGCTTTTTACTAACAATCCGTGAATCTACAGACTCCCCTCTCATCGCCGCAAAAACGTCAGATTTCACAGTTTTGAACGAGCGAGCACTGGTATTAATGGAAGAAATGACGGAAAAATGGAAACATCTCGACGAACTTTTGAACCAAGTATCAGGAGCCTCTGAGAGACCGGACATTCAACATGCCGAACAAGGCGCTGCAGCCAACCCTTATCCGCTTCGCTCCTAGGGTTGAGGAACCCGCCAAAGGCAGTTGATCACTTTCCAGTAGTTCGATCGCCCGTTCAGGGTGGCTGAGCTTGACGTTAGGTCATAAAAAAATGCTCTCGACCGCAGCTGGCGTCATTCAGTTTGTTTTGTTCGGCGCAATGGCTTTTGGTCTCCCTTTCGTCATCCGGAAAACGATGTGGGGATATTTTCGTTACTGCCTGTACCTCAGGAACTCTCTGGTTCGCATACGCGATCACAGCTATGTTTGTTGATGCCGCACTTGGCACTGATGTTCCAGGCATCGGATATCTAGTTCTCGGATTTATTTCATTCTGCATCGGCAGCTTATTCTTCTTCACCGGCACAAAGCATTCCTCAGCAATTCTGGCAGATTCCAAAGCCTCTCAAGTTTCAATTGAATAAATCATTCAGTATACACCTGCTGCCCAATCCAACCTCTCGTCGGCTCTTGGATATTCATCTACGAGTTAAGAGCTTCAATGCCAAAATACGGACCTAACAAGGCGCTGCAGCCAACCCCTATCCGCTGCGCTCCTAGAGGTTGGGCGGACCTCCTACCGGCAGTTGATCACCCGTAGCCTCAGTTCACCCGTTCGGGGTGGCTGAGCTTGACGTTCGGCTCAGCCTCCGGCGGATGAATCCATTACACAATTCTCTACTTGAATCCCCGACTTCTAGTCATTCCACTTCTGGCCGTGGCGATAGCAATTGTGATATTCTTTCTGGCCTTATCTGAGGCCAAGACTGTTGCAAAAGAATCTTCACAACGAGCGCTGTTCGTAGAGGTGGAGATTCAGCTTAAAGACGCGTATTTGAGAACCGGAAGATTCCCGAATTCTCTGGAATCACTACATCTCACATACCCAGATGGCGGTGACACTGATCTACTTCGGGATTTCGAATATTCCTATACCAAGAATTCATTTCATCTCCGCTCAACAGGGTATCATAGCGGGGCGATCCTCGAATCCAGGGACGAACATTGAAATCAAAGTTTTTTGCATGCATCTTTGAAAGCCCTGTTACGCGCTTGATAGATACAGAATAGTATCAGGTTTCAAATGCGACAACTTTAACCCGGGGAGCAGGACCTTTTCTAACGGCCCAAAGCCTGGATCGTTCGCTTCTTTTCCCGGTAATGGCGTCGCGTTGCTATTGATAATGTTTGCTCCAGCTTAACAGAGTTTTTGCTTTCAACTTTCCGGCCTGGATCTCAGGACGGCCAACCCACCCGCTTTATCGAGTGGGTTTTTTTGTGAACGGATTGAAACATGGGGGCCGAAATGGAGCGTTTCACACCGAACCCCAGTAGTCAGAAGCGATCAGAGGTGTCATCTCGATGGTGTATGGCGTCTATGGAAGAAATTGGTAAGGGAAGGTCATAGATGTCATAGCCGCGGGCTATGACATCTATGGATCAGGCGGCACGCTTGAGTGATGGGGTGTGCTTACAGTTGGGCGACCAGGATATGTGCGATGTTGTAGCCGTTGACCGGTCCTACGCTGTGTTCGCGGGTGTTTTGTTTCGGGCTTTTGCTTCATGGGAGTTGAATGCGGACTGAGCCGCATAGGCACTTGTCACCTGACCGGGGTGCTGGGATTGAGTGCCGGCGCTGCTGTCGGTCACCGTAAAACCATCCGGGGATGTCTGGCGTGCGACCATGGAGGGTTGCTGCGGGTTGGCGACGTCGCCGTTTGCGTCCGGCATCGGAGGGATTGGTGGCGGTTGAGGAACATCGGAACCGCCGGATCCTCCGGGCGACGATCCCGAAGACATTCCCCCGAGAACGTTGCTGGAGATGCGACCCGTGGCAGCGGCCGTCCCGGCCGCAGCTTTCGTTCCTTCCAGTGCTCCCTGCGCTGCTGCCGAACCGCCGAGGGTCGCAGCAGCTCCGGCTGCCGTCAGCCCCGTTCCAACCGCGACGCCAGCCGCCGAGAGTCCACCTTGGACACCGGCCTGAAGGGCCGAGGTCGTCCCACTCAGTCCGCGCATCACGGCGGACGCGACGAAGGGGACTGCGAGGTAAAAAAAGACCGTCACGAACGCTGCAAAGGCCATAACGAATGGGAAGAGTAGCCAGTTACTGACAGTGAGGAGATTCGGTCCTGTCAATGACACCGCGCCAGCCGTGATTGGCCCGAACAAGACATCACTGACGGCCTGAATCACAATATCGACGAGGCAAATGGCAAGGTGCCAGAGCAGAACTGTCAGCGAGGTGATCGCGAACTGGATCCCGAGTGATTGTGTGTAGGAGACGAAGAGAAATCCAATGAGGAGAGGAGAAACTGCTACCAACCCTGCGATGGCGAACTCCTGGAAGAACCTCAGCAGGATCAGCATGAAGCGGCCAATTCCCTGGAAGAAATACCCGATGGCAGCCGGGACGATCTTTCCGAGATCCGTCAAGGAGTCGGACGGCTGATTCTCGATCCGCGATCGAAGCATCTTCACAAACTCGGCGTCCCTCGCGTTCGTGAATTGGTTACGAATGTCGATGAAGGCTTCCTGGCCTCGTTCCATCATGGTCGGGTAGGCAGCAAGCAGGCCGACGATGAGAACAGTCTTGAGGAGAGCCCCGAGAATCGCGCGTGCGTCCGACCCTGCCCGCCAGCCCATCTCACCAATCCCGATGACGCAAAGCAGGAAGGCAAATGGCATGAGAAGCGCCCGGATCTCCCCGGCGGCTTCGTAGAGGTTGGCCAGCGCCGCCATGGATCAGAATCCCGGCGGGAAGTCGCTGTGTTCGACGTCGAGGCTGGGGAGTTCAATTTCGGCCTCGGCTTGGGCGGCCAACTGCGCGAGTTCGCGGTTCCGGTTTCGGCTGATCTCCTCGGCAGCAACCTGTTCCTCTCGGAGGCGGTTTTCATTGAGGACATGGAGCATCTCAACCTGCTGATTCGCCGAATCGGTCATGCTGTCCAAGTCCGCGAGTGCCGTTTGGGCAGCCGTCAAAGAACCGGCGACCTTCTGAACTTCGGCGTCGTCCTTGGCGCCTTTGAGCTGGTTTGTCAGCTTCGCGATCTGGCGGTTGAGCGTTTCCCGTTTCGACCGAGCCTGGTTGAGCAAAACTTCAAACCGCGAATAGGCATTCTCGACAGCTCGGTATTGCCGAAGCGGATCACTGGAATCGCGAAAGGATGACACCCCATCGAATGTGCTGCTCGCATCGGACGCGAGGTCCTGCCAACGCGACATGTCGATCGGCTGGAACATCTCCTGAATCGTGCCAGAGAGGGCCGCGCCTTCCTGGGCGATCCCGGTGAGGTCGGACAGCGTGTCAGCAATCCCGGAGTCGTCGAGGTAGTCGGAGATCAGCCCATTGTCGATCAGGCCAATCGCCGCCACCGGGTCGCCGATTGCTTGCTTGACCTGGTTGGCGGTCTTCAGCTGGTCTTGGACGGTCGTCAGCGTGTTGTGAAGGGTCGCGAGCTTCTCGGCCCATTGGCCCTGTTCCCAAGCATACTTGAGTGTGTCGAAGATGTTCTTCTGATCCTGTCTGGCCTCGACAGCGGGAGCCTCGACCACGAACTGCGCGGTTCCCGTGGCGGTCGTTGAGATGAGGAGGACGAGTGGCAGGGTTTGGGCTTTCATCAGGTTCTTCAGCGGTAGATCGGGATTTCAATTTCGTAGGGAACACGGTTCACGTCGGAGTCCGGGTCTGGGGGGATCGTGAATCGATAAGTCGTGAGCTCGTAATCAGCGGCGGCTGACTCGCGCTGCTGATTTTGCAGGATCCAGTATCGCCGCTTCACCGCGTCGGCTGCGCCCAGGTCGTAGCCCTTCTGGAACTCCTTCTTTTGGCCGGATTTCACGGTATTGATCGCGAGGGCCGTGCCGAGTCCTCCCAACGCCGCACCGCTCGCGGCCCCGATGATCGGCGCGACCGGGTTGTCCGATACCTGGGTCCCGACGAGCGCCCCAGCGGCACCGCCGGCCGTGGCACCGCCGGCAGTGTAGAGCGCATCCGTCGCGCTACAGCCAACAACGAAGAGCGCGAGACAGGTTGGCAGGAGAGCCCGGATCACGATCCCCTCCCCGCTGCGGATTCGGTCAGAATCCCATGAACAATGTTCTCGTGCTGACGAAGCTGCCGACTCCGGGCGTCGAAGTCCTCGCCCGTGGACGACGAACAGTAGAGCATTTCGGGAGAAACCCGGTTGTGAATCGTTCCGCACCGGGGCTGCTGTGCGTCGAGGTGGTAATAGGTCAGCGCCGCATATTTTCGGTCCGCGGGTAGATGCTCGGGCAAAGGGTAACGGGAAATGGCTTCCTTGGTCGTCTCCGAGAGCTCGACGTCGTTGCCGACATCCTCGATGTCGCGACGGTCATTCATTCTTGTGAAGAAGAACTGCTTCGCGTTGCCGAAGACGGTCGGTCGGATCTCCGATCGCTGGAACCGGCTGTATTGCTGAACTATGGAGATGATCCACGTGGAGAACTTCGAGAGCTGCGCGTAGAACTCGCTCACGAGCTGCTCGCCACCTGGCACGTCGAGCGTGCGAGCGACCTCCTCGAAGACGACCCGCTTCCGCTGCCCACGCGGCAATGTGATGATGTGCTGGCGTCCGTAGTTCGCGATCAGGAACCCGGCCAGCTCCTTCAGCTGGCGATTCGACTCCGGGATGTAGGTCAGGTCGAAGTGCGCGACCCTTCCCTCGATGGAAACCGTCGATGGCCCGCACACGAGCCGTTGCTCATTCCACGGCGCGAGCAAAGTCGCCATGTGGTTGATCTCCTCCCGATTGTGCTCGGCGAATGGCGCGACCAGCATGATCTGCTGAAGCATGTCGTGCGTCGGATAGTCAGTGGGTCCGAAGAACGCGAAAGCCGAGTTCCGCACGAGCCGCTCGGTCTGGGGCGAACTCAGGAACTGCGAAATCTCCTCAGCGGTCGCGGCTGCGATCCGCGACTCGCGTTCGTCCTCGGACGCGGTGGTCCGCAGCTCTGTCCAGGCTTCGAGGAACGTGGATGCCACCGGGAGGTGGGCTTCCTTGTAGGCCAGCGTCGCGATCGCGTGCCGCGCCACCTTCTTCGAGCCGCGAACCATCCTCCGAGATCCAATCGTCGAACCGATCGGTGTAGAGTTGCTCGACGTATTGGGTGATCTGCGCCTTCCGCAGGTTCCGCCGATCCTCGTCGGCGGGAGTCCCCATCATCTTGGCAACCAAGGCCGCCGCACTGGTGACCTGTAGATTCGTCAGCGGCGCGCCGTGGGTATCGAGGTAGTTCAACGTCACGTCGCCGTCCGGCTGGATAACGATGGGCGTGGTGTCTTGGGCCTGCGTCCAAATGCCGTAGCTCAGCCCCTCCTCCACGATGAGCGTGAAGTCGTAATAGGGATCGGTCTGCGAGAGCAGATCGCACATGAAGGCGGACTTGCCCGCCCGCGTCATTCCGAGCAGCACCGCGAGCTGCGGCGTGCCGGAGAGGAAATTTCGCACGCCTATGAGATTGCGGTTCGATCCGTCGTAAAGCGCCTAGGCTTCGTCCAGATGCCCGGTGAACGTGGAGGACAGCGGGAGCAAGTCAGCCAGCCACTCGTCCAGCCCGCTGTCCGCGTGGTGATCGTATTTGCCCCAGAGCCAACCGGGCCAGGTCTGATACCAGATGTTCTTCGTGGTCGCGGCGGAGGAGATGTTCGAAGTCCAGCATTGGGCGTCCTCCATTTGATTGAAGGCCGCCTCAATCTGTCGCGTCTTCGAGATGAGCTCTTCCTCGGTCGCATCCCACACGTGAACAACGTAGTCGTATTTAAACGGCGTCACATCGCCCTGAGCCAATCCTTGGATCCGGCGTTCCTTGACGTCCTTGGCCGTGAGCAGCGAATGTTTTCCCTCCGCCGCGTAGTCTCCGCGGATGCGCTCAAGGCTCTTCTCCGCTCGATCGATCTCCTTGCGAACATTCTGCGGGTAGAGATTGACCGTGATCGAGTAGTCGAGGAATGGCAGCGACGTCAGCGCCCAGAACAACCCACGCCGCGTGCGCTGCGGGCGACGCTTCAAGATCACGAGATTGTGAAAGAACCCATCCGCGAAGAACCCGAAGTTCCGACCGGCCTGCACGCCCTGGTGCCAGCAATTCTGGTGAAGCGTCTCGTCCGCTCGGAATTGGCCAATCGGATCGTATTGGGCGCGTTTGAGATATGAGGGATTCAGGAACGCCGCGAAGTAACGGAAGAGCGCCTCGCTGGTCATCGCACTGACCCGGCATCCATGCGAATCGAAGAGCGCGGCCATGACCAGCCGGTGATGCTCAAAGGCTTCGTTGAATTGCGCGAGAACCCGCCGGTAGTGATCGGCGAGCGTGCCCGTATTCGTCGAAGCCGGTGGGTTCGTCGGGATCCGCTTCGAGAGGAATATGACCAACTTCTCGCGCCGAAGCTGGCCGGTGGACATCGCGTGCCAGTAGCGATTGAAGCGTTCGTTCCGACTGATTGCCGACCACGAGTCCGGCTGGCATCGGGCGTCGGTGGTGGCTTTGTAGGATAGTAGCTCTTCCCGATAATCGGAATCTACGGACCAGCGGATCTGCACTCGCGTAGACTCGTCGAGCGTGTGGAGAAATTGCCGGACGGACTCGTAGAAGGCGTCCAGCGAACGCTCGCTCCCCTGGCGGAGATCCGGCACGTCGAGGACGAATCCCTTCGAGACGAAACCGCGCTGATCCAGCTCGTTCCAGACGAGCAGGTCGTGAGAGATCCAACCGTTAGGCGCGTTCATCGGCGGCGAGCGGGTTGCGGGGTTGTTTGGTCGGAGCGGACCACGCGCGACCGGACGCAAGGGATTCGAGCAGGTCCGAGTCGAACGCCTTCGGCTTCCCCTGCCGGAGACCGAAGACGTATGCCAGACTCAGGCCGACCGGGAGAAGTCCGACGCCGAAGCACAGCAATGGCGGATGTGATTGCGAGCGGAAGAGCGTCATCGCGACACCGACGCTCAGCACAAGACCCGCGATAATGATGAGGATGTTCATTCCCTCAATGCCCCAGATGCGGCCATCGCTGTCGTCCCCGGCGTGAGTCTGGACGATTGACTTGCTCACAGGCTGATCGTGGGCATTCCGCCGGCCTGAAAGAGCGCGTCCGCGATCACGACCGCGAGCCCAAGGAGGAGGCCCCCGACGATGGACATCTTGCCCATGTCGGCATTGCCGGAACGCACCTGCCAGCCGCCATGAGCAATCACGATGACCGCAATGATGAAAAGAAATTTCGCGATGATGCCGAGACCCTCGGACATCGCGCCATCCAGTGAAGCCTGCGCTAGAAATAGGTTCATGGAGCGGGAGTGTGGCAGCGACTGGGAAGAAGCGTGTTCCGTGAGCGGAACAACATTCAGCGAATTCCGCGCGGATTGATTCCGTTCAGAACGTCATCGAGAGTTCGCCCCCGAATCTCCGTAGGAGGAAGGAGGTTGACCGGCTCGACGCCCAGCACCTCGGCGAGGAAGAGCATCTGGACATCATCGACCCGGTGGCCTCGTGATTCGATCTTGGCGACCGTCACGCGGGAAACATCCCAGCCACAGATTTGTAGCTTGGTTGCGAGCAGGTCCTGGGACCATCCGCGGGATGAGCGGATGCGGCGGACCTGGGGTCCTATCAAATTGAGAGTCTTCATCGCGGTTCCTGGAAACCGCGCTAACCCGAGTTCCGCAGTTGGGTAAGGTTAAGAAAAAAGTTTACAGAGTGACGAGCTGAGGGGCGGCGGCGATTTACAGAGTAGGGTCGAGGCGAAGGCCGATGTAGTGGAGAAGAGGCCATTGCGGGGCGGTCAGGGTGCGGAGAAGCTATGGCATGTTTCTGCGCAAGAACCGTAAGCGATCCGGCGGGGAGTATTACGAGTATTGGACGTTGTGCGAGACGGTTCGAACGGAGCGGGGACCGCGCCAGCGGGTGGTCGCCAGCTTGGGGAAGCTGAGCGAAGAGGATCTGTCGGCGGGCTGGGAAGACATCGAAGCGTTGCTGGAAGGGAGATCGCCGAGTCCGCGACAGGGTCGGTTGGGAGAGAAGTCTCAAAACCGAAATGGAAAGCGGGGCGAAGCTCGACCGCGATGGGAGTTGGCGGATTTGAGCCAGTTGAGCGTGGAGCGGGTCCGGGAGTTTGGGCGGGTGTATCTGGCGTTGGCGCTGTGGCGGCGCCTGGGTCTGCACGAGCTATTGGGCGAGCTTATGGAGGGCGGGCGTGAAAGCATCCCGTGGTCGGAAGTCGCCGCAGTGCTCACGGCGGGGAAGTTCTGCGGAGTGGCCTCGGAGCTGAGTTTGGCCCAGGAGTGGTATGGCCGCACGGCCATGGAGGATCTTACCGGGATCGACGCGCAACTCATCAACGACGACCGCCTTTACCGGGGCCTGGACGCCCTCGGCGCGCACAAGGATCGGCTTTGCGAGCACCTGATGGAACGCTACCGGGATTGGTTCGGCGTGCGGTTCGAGTTTTTGCTCTACGACGTGACGAGCACGTATTTTGAAGGCGCGGTCCCGGGCAACGAGCAAGCCGCCCGCGGTTACAGTCGGGATAATCGCAGCGACTGCAAGCAGGTCTGCATCGGTCTGGTCTGCACGCCCGAAGGTCTGCCGCTGAATTTCGAAATCTTCCGCGGCAACCGCACCGACGTGACCACGGTCGAGGAGATCGTGAGCAAAATGGAAGACCGTTTCGGCCAGGCCGATCGCATCTGGGTCATGGACCGCGGCATGGTCAGCGAGAAGAACATCGACTTCCTGCGAGCCCGCAAAGCGCACTACATCGTCGGCACACCGAAAGCCTCGCTGCGGCACTTTCAAGTCGAACTCGCCGAGCAGGAGAACTGGGTCGACGTCCAGGACGGGCTCCAGGCCCGCCTGGTCGAGCACCCCGACGGCCAGGGCGACGAGCGTTACGTCCTCTGCCGCTCTCAGGCCCGATCGGCCAAAGAACGTGCCATGCTCGAGCGCCAGATGGACGCGCTCACCCGCGAACTTTGCAAGATCGATACCGCCTTGGGCAAACGCGCCGTCGCGCCCAGCGATCAGGAAAAGCTCGGTCGCCGCATCGGCCGCTGGCTCGGACGCTACCCCGCCGCCGCCCGGCTCGTGGATGTCCTCGTCGAAAAAGACAAGACGGGCCACGCCATCAGCCTGCGCCTGAGTTGCCCGGTCGAGTCAGGCACCCACGCCGATCTGGCCCGCGGAGCCTACCTGCTACGAACCAATTGCACTGAAACCGACCCAGCCAAGCTCTGGCGCTGGTATATCCAATTGACCCAAGCCGAAGCCGCCTTCCGCACCGTCAAAAGCGACATCGGACTGCGACCCATTTACCACCACAAAACCGAGCGAGTTCAAGCCCACCTGCTCGTCTGCTTCCTGAGTCTGGCCCTCTGGCGTTCGCTGGAAATGTGGATGCTCGGCAAAGGACTCGGCAGTAGCGCCCGCGTGCTCATCAACGCCGTGGCCACTATCCGCTCCATGGACGTCATCGTCCCCGTGCGCCGCGGCGATCAGACCCTCCCGCTGCGCGTGCGAACCGTCTCCAAACCCGATCCCGACGTCGCCATGCTCCTGGCCCACCTCGGTCTCCAACTCCCCAAACGTTCCAAAATTATCGAAAATGTAGTGGAGAAAATCCCTTGAAAATCCCCACCGATCCCCATCCCTACAGCATTCGCTTCCTCCAACTGCGGAACTCGGGCTAAAAGGCAAAGCGTTCCCTCGCAGTAGCGAAGTGACGAGTTGGGCGGACTATGTGACGAACCGGACGGGGCCGAATTCCGGATCAGCTTCCTGCGCCGCTTTCAGAGCCGGACCGAGCCGGGCGTGGGCCAGCCGGCTGATCAAAATCGGCGTGGAGTATCCACGAATCGCAATCTCCACATTGTCTCGGGAATGGATCGTGATCTCGCGAATCGCGTTGAGCTGGACGATCTGGGAGCGATGAATTCTTTCGAAGAAGGGCCGGGGGAGCGATTCATCCCATTCCTTCAAAGTCCGTCGCATGAGAAAAGAGGATCCCTCCGAGAGATGGACACGAGTGTAGTTCCCCTCCGCCTCGATTCCCGTAACTTCCCGCAGGATCGTCACCCGCATCTGATTCTCGGTTTCGAGAATCACGCGGTCCGTGATCGCGAACGGCTTCGTGAGGGCGGGCTTCGGCTGATACATCACCCGCGTCAGGGCTTGCGAGAGCCGCTTTCCGTCGATGGGTTTCAACAGATAATCGACAGCGTTCACCTCGAAGGCCCGCACCGCGTAATTATCGTGCGACGTCACGAAGATCACCGCCGGCAACGGCTCAAGCCGGGGAAGAACGGAGAATCCGTCGCCGCGAGGCATCTGCACGTCGAGAAGGATCAGATCCGGGCGAAGATCGCGGCAAAGCGTGACGGCGTCATCCGCACTCGACGCCTGACCGACGACCGTCACGGACGGGTGCGCCCGGAGCAGGTGCGCGAGGATCTCCCGCGCGGGATCTTCATCATCAACCAGAATGGCCCGCCATGTCTTGTTCTCCGCCATAACAAAATGGAATTCGGACGCACGCCGTCACCGGATCGGATTTTTTCACGATTTGGAGAGAAGATTGGCGACCGTAGAGCAACTTTAGACGGGATCGCAGATTCGCAAGTCCGACCCCGCTTTCTGGCGCCGAAACTCGCGATTCGATCCAATGCCCGGAGTTCGAGACCGCGATCTCGACCGCATCGTCCTCGACCTGCCGGACATCCACCTCCACGCGAATCGGCGGATCGGCCGTCTCCCGGCCATGCTTGATCGCGTTCTCCACCAGGGGCTGAAGCAAAACACCAGGAACCCGAGCCTTCCGCGCCGAGTCGTCGATCCGGCATTCAACCTCCAGCTTGTCACGAAACCGCGCCTTCTCGGCCTTGAGGTAGTGCCTGAGCGCGTCGAATTCCTCACCGAGCGGGATGAAGTCGTCGTCGCGATGTTTCAACGAGAACCGCAGATATTCGGCCAGCGACTGCACGACCTCCTCCGTCTGCCAGCGCTCGTCGATCACTCCCGCCCGGATCGTGTTGAGGGCATTGAAGAGGAAATGCGGATTCATCTGCGCTCGCAGCATCTGGAGTTCAGCGCTGGTTTGTTCCGCCTCCGCCCGGGCCAGCCGGATATCCCGCTCCGCTGAGTCCCGGACGAACGAGATTCCGAAATAGAGAAGGCTCCAGACGAGATAGAGCGTCGTGCACAAATACCAAACTTGATAGGTCGGCAACGCACCCAGCGCCGCTCCCCACACCACGCCGTGGAAACCCTGCATGAACAGCGTCCAAAGCGTCAGCAGAGCCCCCGCAACCAGCGAAACCACAATCAAGAATCCCATGCCCGCCGCCGGCCCGAGTCTCCGGGCCTGGAACCGCCGATAGATCTCCCGCAGCCCAAGAGTTAGGAGAAATGCGGGAACATCCCGGGAAACCGTGAACGCGACCACGGCAGGCCACGTCTCGAATATCATCCACCTCAGCGGAAGTGATCCGATCAGGAATCCCGCCCAGCCGATGACCTGAAACCGCCAGAACAGCGGAACCCGCGCCATCAGACGGATCAGGCCGACACCCAGAATGTTCGGTGGAATGGACCAGCGCCTACCCACGCCGCGTCCACTTGCGATTCACGACCTCCCCAAATACATCCGTCAAAGAAAGCCCCTTTTTCCGGAGGATTTCCTCAATCTTCTGAAGCGTCGCCGACTGGTCCCCATTGATCAGCCGGTTCACGGTCGATTCCGCGATCCCGAGCTCCTCGGCAAGCGTCTTGTAGCTCCGCTTCCCGCGAAGCTCGCTCAGAAATTCCGCAAATGCCTCATCCAGACTGGCCACCGAGCCACCCAATCAAAGAAATCCATCCGTATGCGGATGATGTGCCGCATTCGACTCGCGCTCGCTGGCCCACAACCGCATTGCCAAAAGCGCGCACCCTCGGCCCTCGACTTCCCGCCATGCGGTTTGTTCTCGCTTACATGGAAGAAAATTGGCTCCATATTGCAGTCTGACGATCACATGGAGCGAAAGAACTCCCTTATTGCCTTCAGCCCGACAGATGGAAGACCAAAATTCGATATCCACTGCGCCCAGCGGCAATCGTTCTGGCCGGTACATCACTCAACCCGTCGGCTATCGTGCGTTCATCCCGGCTCCGCTTCCGCCGGTTCCGCCTATTCGAATGGAAGAAGAGCTTCAGTCTCTGCTGTCCCTGGCCGACCGGGCGCTGGGACGGCTCGATGGATCGATTCAGACCCTGCCAAATCCAGACCTTTTCGTTTTCATGTATGTGCGGAAAGAAGCGGTGCTTTCCAGCCAGATCGAAGGCACCCAAAGTTCCTTGCAGGATCTTCTTGCCGCTGAAGCCCACATCCTTTCTCCCGACACCCCGAAGGATGTCGATGAAGTCGTCAATTACGTCACCGCCATGAACTATGGCCTTGAGCGCTTGCAGGAGTTGCCGCTCTCGCTCCGGCTGATCAAGGAAATCCACGAGCGCCTCCTCCAGGGGGTACGCGGGAACCGCCTCACTCCGGGCGAACTCCGGACTTCGCAGAACTGGATCGGCCCGGGTGGCTGCACGCTCAACGAGGCCACCTTCGTCCCGCCTCCGCCGCACGAAGTCCCCGCCGTGCTCGGGGCTTTGGAGGATTTCCTTCATTCCCGGAGCGAACTCCCCCAGCTCATCCAGATCGGTTTGGCCCATGCCCAGTTCGAGACCATCCACCCCTTTCTCGACGGCAACGGACGAGTCGGGCGACTTCTCATTACCTTCCTGCTCTGCCATCGGGAAATTCTACTCAAGCCCGTCCTCTATCTTTCGCATTTCTTCAAACAACACCGCACGGAATACTACGAGCACCTCCAGGCGGTTCGCGACCACGGCCACTGGGAACAATGGCTCGCCTTCTTCCTGCGCGGGGTCGCCAGTGTGAGCCGCGAGGCCACCGAAACGGCCCGCCGTATCCTTGCCCTGCGCGAAGATCACCGCGCGGCCGTCACAACCCACCTCGGACGCGCCGCCGGCAACGGGCTTCGGGTGCTCGAATCCCTCTACCAGCGTCCCATCGTCACCGTTGCCGAGGTTCAAGAACTCACCGCCACCACCTACTCCGCCGCCAACAGTCTCGTCTCCCGACTCACCAAACTCGGCATCCTCCAGGAAGCCACCGGCTACAAGCGCAACCGAGTCTTCCGCTACGCCCCCTACATCGCCATCTTCGGCGACAACGCTTCGGATGGGGACGACAAAACAAGCAACCCCACGAAATGACAGACATCCCCGGGAGCGGACTGCAGCGGTCACCGCGGAGTTCCTTCAGATAAGCCGTAATCGCCTCGATCAGCCCAGCCACCCGGCCACCCAACCAAAGAATTCATTCCACATCTGGAGTGAACGGGCGCTTTCAGCTCCAGTTCTTTGAAGCGAGAGCTCGCTCAACAGGAGATGCGTTCTCCGAATCTCAGTTCAAACGGTCACAAACCATTGGGCTTCGTTTTCCCCACTGATCTGCCAGTATCCCTAGCTTCCGCCGATGTCCCAGAAAGCGCGTTCCGATTCCAAACCCAAAGCTACAAGCAGATCCCTTGAAACCTGGATCTGGGACGCCGCCTACTCCATCCGGGGGGCAAGGACGCGACGAAATACAACGACTACATCCTCCCCCTCATCTTCACCAAGCGCCTCGTCGCCAACCCCATCTGGAAACACGACCGGTTCACCAACGCCGACCACAAGCTCGTCCGCTTCCATTTCCCCCAGCCGCTACATCTACACCAGCGACAACGAAACCTACTGATCCTACGGGAAAATCGTTGCCAGCTCGATGCCTGAAACTGCGCAACGAGAGTCATCATCAATAATGTCACTCACCGCACACCAGGCAAAATACTTCGCCCATGCCCTCTCGCTACAGGATCGCGAGGGCATCGGTCGCCTGTCTCAATCGCTTTTCGACGCCCAGGTCGACCTGAATCCTCATCAGATTGAAGCGGCGCTTTTCGCGCTCCAGTCGCCGCTTTCCAAAGGCGTCATTCTCGCCGACGAAGTCGGTTTGGGTAAAACCATCGAGGCCGGGCTGATTCTCTGCCAACTCTGGGCGGAAAAGAAGCGCCGCATCCTCATCATCTGCCCCGCTTCGATCCGCAAGCAATGGGCATTGGAATTGCAGGAAAAATTTCACCTTCCGTGCCGTATTCTCGACACTCCCGTTTATCGGAAATTGAAAAAAGACGGCAATCCGCGGCCGTTCGACGCGAAGGAGATCCTGATTTGCTCCTACGCTTTCGCAAGCCGCCACCAGGACGAAATCCGCAGCATTCCGCTCGATCTCGCCGTCATCGACGAGGCGCACAAACTCCGCAATTGCTACCGCTCCAGCAACAAGACGGGCCAGAGCATCCGCTACGCGCTCGAGGATCGGAAAAAAATCCTCCTCACAGCCACGCCGTTGCAAAATTCGCTGCTGGAGATCTACGGGCTCTCCACCCTCATCGACGAAAATATCTTTGGCGAACGAACCGCTTTTTCTACGCAATATATGCGTGCCGGGGGCGATCTCGATCACCTGCGCCAGCGCCTCCGCCATTTCTGCAAGCGCACCCTGCGCCGCGATGTCCTCGAATACATCAGTTACACCGAGCGTAAGGCCCTGACCCATCCCTTCGAGCCGACTGACGAGGAGCAGGCCTTTTACGACGAAGTCTCCGAGTTCATCCAACGGGAGGATCTCTATTGCCTGCCCGCGAGTCGGCGTCACCTGCTGGTGCTCATCTTGCGCAAGCTGCTGGCTTCCTCGACCGAGGCCATCCTCGGCACGCTCCAGTCGCTCCTGCGCGGGCTCCATGATCTCCGCGACGGAAAAATCCCCGTTTCACGCTGATCGACGACCTCACCGCCGACAGCGAATATGGCAGCGAATTGCTCGACGAACTCCTCGACCAGATAGACGAAGCGGAAGCTCTGGCCGACGAGAACGCCGAACTCCCCCAGATCAGCATCACCGCGCTCACTGACGAAATCGCGGACCTGGAGAATCTCATCAAGCAGGGGCTACGCATTTCCATCGAGACCAAGACCAAGGAACTCCTCTCCGCTCTTCGACTCGGCTTCGAAAAGATGGCCGAAACCGGGGCCAACGAACGCGCTCTCATCTTCACCGAATCCCGCCGCACCCAGCATGCCCTGGCGCTCTACTTGGAGGAAAACGGCTACCGGGGCAAAGTCATCCTCTTCAACGGCTCCAATAGTGATCCCGCCGCCAAGGCCATTTATGACCAGTGGCTTCAGATAAACGCCAACACCGACCGCGTCTCGGCCTCCGTCCCATCGACATCCGCACTGCCCTCGTCGAGCACTTCCGCGACTTCGGCACCATCCTCATCGCCACCGAAGCCGCCGCCGAGGGCGTCAACATGCAGTTCTGCTCGCTGGTGATCAATTTCGACCTACCGTGGAACCCCCAGCGCGTCGAACAGCGCATCGGTCGCTGTCACCGCTACGGGCAGAAGCACGACGTGGTCGTCATCAATTTTCTCAACACTCGCAACCACGCCGACCGCCGGGTCCACCAGCTGCTCGCCGAGAAATTCCGCCTCTTCGACGAAGTCTTTGGTGCCTCCGATGAAGTGCTCGGCGCCATCGAGAGCGGCGTCGATTTCGAGAAACGCGTCCTCGCCATCTACCAGACCTGCAGGACCCCGACGGAGATTGAAACTGCCTTCAACAAGCTCCAAGACGACCTCAAGGACCAGATCGAATCCCGACTCGCCGACACCCGCGAGAGCCTGCTTGAGCATTTCGACGAGGACGTCCACCAGCGTCTCAAGCTCGAACTCGCCGAAGCCGAGATTCACCTCGATCGTATCGCCCGCCAGTTCTGGCAGCTCAGCCGCCACATCATCGCCGACGCCGCTGATTGGCACGGGGAAAAGCTCGCCTTCACCCTGAAGCAGATTCTCACCGCCAATGCCCCACGCGGCACCTACCACCTCATCTCCCGCCATCGTCCCGGGTCCACCGCTCTTTCCTCGCTTCCGGCCTCCCACTACCTGTTTCGTCTCACTCACCCGCTCGGAGAATACGTTGTCGACCAGGGGAAAGAGCTGGAAACGCCCGCCGCCGCGCTCCACTTCGATCTCGACGCGCATCCCACGAAGATTTCCCAGCTCGAACCCTTGCGCGGAATGTCTGGCTACCTCCGGCTCCATCAGCTGACCGTCGATTCCTACGAGACCGAGCAATTCCTCCTCGTCACGGCCCATCTCGCGGAGAACGGCCAGCCCGGCGCCTCGGTCGATCCCGAGACCGCCGAGCGATTGCTCGCCTGCACCTGCACTGCCAGCGAGCCGACGACTATCCCGTCGGTTCACGACGAGCGGCTCGAAGAGGCATCCCGCCGCCACCGCGAAGCCACCCTCAGCCAGTCCATTGAGCGCAACAACCGGCACTTCCGCCAGGCCACCGAGCAGATCGACCGATGGGCCGACGATAAGATCCGTGCCGCCGAGGAACAGCTCGTTCAGGTCAAGGCGGAGATCCGCGCTCTGCGCAACCAAGCCCGCCAGGCCGAGACCATTGAGGAACAGCACCGACTCCAGGAAGACATCCGCAGTGCCGAAAAACGCAAACGCCGCGCCCGGCGCGAGATCGACGACATCGAGGACGACATCGAGAACCAGCGCGACAAGCTCATTTCGTCGCTTGAGTCCCGGCTCAGCCAAGGGCAGAGCGAGCAGACTCATTTCACTATTCAATTCCGAGTAAAACCCTGATCTTTCCCAGCTGGGTTCATCAATTGGATGCTCGTTGCCCGAATCTTACTGCCTACCTTTTTCCATTTCCAAAATGTCAGAACCCTTCAAGAAACTCGCCGGCCAGCTCTCAAAACTGTTCGAACTGGAAAAAGCCGATCTCGATTTCGGCATACACCGCATCATCAAGGCCCGGCAGAAACATATCCGTATATTCCTTGGCCTGGACGACCCGCCGACAATGATCCCGGCGCTCCGACTCTGAAAAAAATCGTTCAGCGGGAGATGGGTGAGTTGAACACGGTCGAACTCGAGCGCCAGCTCGAAGCCACGGCGGAGAAGATCAAGACCAACTACGGCAAGCTCGCCTTCGATGGCGGCACGCTTTCCGACGGGCCGGCCAAGGACTCTGGCGACGGACAGCTCTGGATGACGTTGAAGGAGGAACTCGACTCCGGCGAGGACAAGGCGAACGCACAGATGGAGGCGGAGATCTACTCCCACCTCACCGAGTTTTTCTCCCGCTACTACGACGAGGCCGACTTTCTCTCCAAGCGCCGCATCAAGGCCGGTGACGCGCCCTATGCCGTGCCGTATTCGGGCGAGGAAGTGATGCTGCACTGGGCCAACAAGGACCAGTACTACATCAAGTCGTCCAAGGATCTGAAGGACTACACCTTCACCCTGCCGGAGCAGTTCGGTGGCAAGCGCATCCAGTTCAAATGCGAGCGCCAGGACCCGGTGCTGAACAACAATAACGCCAAGCGCGAATTCCATCTCGATCTCGACGACGACGGCACTCCGCAGATCACGATCAGCCAAGACGCCGACGGCAAGGAAGCCCTCGTCATCGGCTTCCACTTCAAGATCGTCGAGAAAACCCGCACCGCGCCGCAAACCAAGGCATGGATCGAGCAACTGCTTGAGCTGTTGCCGAGCAACGAATGGCGCGTCGCCCTCAGTCACACACCAGAAGGGGCAGCGAACAACCTCATCATCCGTCACATCAACAACTACACCCGGAAGAACGAGGCCGATTTCTTCATCCACAAGCAACTCGGCAAATTCCTGCGCGGCGAGTTGGATTTCTACATCAAGAACGAGGTCATGCACCTCGACGACATCGACGAGAAGAGCACCGACTACCTCACCACCCGCGTTCGCCTCATAAAAGCCCTGCGCACCATCGCCCACCACATCATCCGCTTTCTCGCCCAGTTGGAGAACTTCCAGAAAAAGCTCTGGCTTAAGAAAAAATACGTCACCGAGACCCAGTATTGCTTCACCCTCGACCGGGTCCTGTCTTTGGGCAAACAGGGTGATGTCCTGCTCGATACTCTATTGAGCCACGTCGATGACAAGATCCGCAGCTACGACGGCGAAATGCGCAGCCAGCACGACGAATGGATCAAGCTCTACGCCATCGACAAGCTGGAGGACTATCCCAAGGGCGGCAAACTGACCTCCGAATTTCTACGGGCTCATGACAAGCTGATGCTCGACACCGTGTTTTATCCGAACGACTTCAAGTGGCAACTGCTCGGCGCGATGGATGACTTGGAGGAGCAGCTGGATGGCTTGCTGGTTCATTCAGACAATTTCCACGCACTGAATCTACTCTTACCTTCTTTCGAGGGGCGAATTCGATGCGTTTATCTGGATCCACCGTACAATACGGCAGTTAGCGCGATCCCCTATAAAAATAAATATAGGCATTCGTCATGGGCAGGACTGATGCAGGACCGACTGCTAATGACACGAAACCTCATGGCGCACAGTTCAGCATGCTATGTGAGTATCGATAAGAACGAACGCAGCACGCTGGAGGGAGCGCTCAATTTTGCATTCGGAGAAAACAACAAGGTTGAGGAATTGATATGGTGTCAAAACACGAACGACGGCCGGGCTCCGACGTTTTCCACCAACCATGAGTATGTTGAAGTTTTCGCGAGAAACCTGAGTGCAGTTGAAGACGATTTCACCATGTTCCGGGAGCCAAAGCCGGGATGCAAGGAGGTGATGGAGTTGGTGCAGTCGTTGAACCCATCTTATCCATCAGTGGGCGATATCGAAACTACTGTTAGAGAATTTTATCGCAAGAATCGTGGCGAATATCGCGCTCAGATCGAAAATGAAGGGATTGATTGGGAGGAAGGGAAGCGAAACGACCCATGGAATGGAGTCTATCAATACAAGTTTGCCGAGTATCGAGACGAAGACGGGCGCTTCGTGCTTGATAAGGAAGCCAAAGCAAGACGGGCGAAAATCTGGATTTATCGTGAGAGTGATTGGACAATCATGGAATCCGACCAAAAACAGTCCGCGACAACCAAAGACCCGAATCACTCAAATTATCGGTATTACCAGCCGGATCATCCAATCACGAAGAAGCCGTGCGAGATGCCTTCCAGAGGCTGGAAAGGAACTAGGTTTATCGACCCGGCTTACCCCAATCGAAACTCATGGGAATCTTTGATGGCCGATCACCGCATCGCCTTCGGCGTAGATGAGAAGAAAGTCCCACAGCAGAAGCGGTTTCTTCATGAAGTCGACTCCAACGTCGCAAAGAGCATCGTTGTCGACTTTTCCGACGGAGAAAAAGAAACCTCTAATCTCTTTGGGAGAAAGGGCGTCTTTCTCGCACCGAAGCACACGTCATTTGTTGGGCGTTTTATCAGGCAGTCGTCCTCCCATAACGATTGGGTGCTCGATTTCTTTGGAGGTTCTGGAAGCACGGCGGGAGCGGTGATTGAATCGAACCGCCTGGATGATATGAATCGGCGGTACATCACCGTTGAGACCAACAACTATTTCGACAGCGTGATCCTTCCACGGCTCAAGAAGCACGCTTTTTCCGCGAAATGGCGGGACGGCAAGCCCACCGCGCCCGCCACCGGCATTTCCCACGGCTTCAAATACCTCCGCCTCGAATCCTACGAGGACGCCCTCAATAACCTCGACCTCGGCAAGGACCGCGCCACGGATCTTCTCGGGCTCGGCGACCAAGTGCGCGAGGATTTCCTTTTCTCCTACCTGCTTGACGTCGAGACCCGCGGCCACCTGCTCAACCTCGATCGCTTCCGCGATCCGTGGGGTTGCCAGCTCAAGATTCACGATCCCCACACAGGCTAGAGCGAGGCCCGCGTCATCGACCTGGTGGAGACCTTCCACTACCTGCTCGG
Source organism: uncultured Verrucomicrobiae bacterium (assembly GCA_963832325.1). Taxonomy (GTDB): domain Bacteria; phylum Verrucomicrobiota; class Verrucomicrobiia; order Chthoniobacterales; family JAATET01; genus CAVVKW01. The sequence continues at coordinate 184,276 of CAWHTR010000005.1, forward strand.
CGTGACAGTCCGCGAGATCCGCGTCCAGGGCACAAAGGACAAACCAAACGCCTTCCTCACCATCGAAGGCGAAAGCCTCGACGGCAAAGCCATCCTCATCATCTGGCGCCGCCTCGAAGCCAACCCCGAGGTCGACGAGCGCAACAAGCTCTACTGGCCGGTAACCGACAACGAGGACCTGAAAGCCTTCGCAGCTACCAAGCGCGGCACCGCCCGCGGTCTCAACCCTGCCGACACCGAATTCCACGCCATCTACATCAACGGCGACCACACCCTGGCCGATCCGAACTCCAAGATCCACTGTATCGAGGAAGTCTTCTACGAGCGCATGTTCGCCAACACCGGAACTCCGGAGGATTGAGAACCATGGAAACGTCTGGAGACATCATTCTTTACGAGACCGTCCGGCTCGCCCCTTCAAGATGTTCGTCAATTTTTCCAGCTTGAGCAAAAACCACCTCCCAACGGGCCAGCACGGTTTTTGCGTAATTTCGGCTTGCGCAGGTGACATCGTTATGGCTTTTTACTCCCAGCACACCCACCGCGCCTCTGCCTGCATGCGAAATTCGGTGGGTTTTTTCTGCCCTGGAGAATCCCCAGAAGAGGAGGCTCGGGCATGAATTACACCAAGGAGGCGCTCAGCTTTGAAGAGCAGGCAGATCGACTGCTAGAGCGTGGCCTGATTGCAGAAAAAGCAGAATTGATCCGTCGGCTCGAGGCAGTCAGCTATTATCGCCTCTCCGGATATCTGTATCCGTTCCGCTGCCAGGATCAAGACGCCTACAAACCAGAGACAACCCTTGAGACGATCTGGCGAAGATACTGCTTTGACCGCCGTCTCCGAGTTCTCGTGCTGGATGCCATCGAACGTATCGAAGTCGCGGTCAGAACCCAGCTCATCTACCACTTTGCCCACGAGCACGGCGCCTTTGGATATTGTCATGAAGGAAGCCTCCCCAATCTCAAGGTATCCGATTACATTGCGTGGCGAGATTGCCTGATCACAGAGACTCGGCGGAGCAAGGAACCCTTCGCCAACCACTTTAAGAAAAAATATGGCGATACCCACCAGAACCTTCCGATCTGGATGATCGCAGAATTGATGACCATGGGCAGCGTGCTGACTTTTTATAAAGGCGTTTCGGATTCCTTGAGAACTACCGTCGCGTCACACTTCGATATGCCCGCAGAGACTCTTCAGAAGCTGGCTCCTGAGCCTCAACGGCGCTCGTAATATCTGCGCCCACCATGCCCGCCTCTGGAATCGTATTCTAGGATACGCACCAGGCCTACCACAGCCTAATAAGAACCCTGACTGGCATCTGAAAGATGCTGAAGGGCACCCTATCCTGACTAACAATCGCTCGGGCATGCTGCTGGTCGTCTGCCTCCAATTCCTCCGCAAACTGACCAGCACCACCCAATGGCATCTTCGTATTGAAGCCCTTTTCTCGGAATACCCGGACATTCCTGTCCGCGATATGGGGCTACCCAATGATTGGAAAAATCACCCGCTCTGGAAGCCCGTGTCCTAGCTCCTCAACGTAATCGTCCACCTTCCATGTCACAAATCAAACAACGCCTCGTCCTCGCCCACTGGATGCTCCACCAGCTTGGGTTCTCCGACTACGAGGTGGGCTTCACCACGCTGAATGAAGCCCTCAAGAAGTGCGAACTGGGCTGGGACGAACAGAACGTCTTTCACTACCGCCGCACGCTTGAATCGATCCTCGCGGAGAACTCGGACTGTCGAATCACCACGGATGAGCTGATCGCCTACGACCTGAACATCATCACCCACTGGAAGACCATCACCCGGCTGCGCAACCAGCGCGAGAATCGCGAGATCTATCCGCTGCCCTTTCAATACCTGATCCTGCTCTTCAGCGAATTCTATCTCGATTATTGGACCCGCGCCCAGCGCGACGAGTCGAGCGAGCTACTCAACCGGCTCAACAACTACCGGCGGGAATTCAATCACCGGTTCGATGACCTGCCACCGAGGGAGCGAACCAAGATGGAAATCCCGAAGTTCCAGCCCGACGATCTGCACAAGCTGGCAATCTGGGCGGCGACGGGATCGGGCAAGACGTTGGTGATGCACTGCCAGCACCTCCAACTGCAACACTACTTGGGCGAACGAAAGCTCAAGAGACGGTTCAACAAGACCTTCCTCATCACCCCGAACGAGGGGCTGTCCGCCCAGCATCTTGAAGACCTGCATCTCTCCGGCATCCCGGCCCGCCGCTTTTCCAAGGACAATCAGGGTTCTCTGCCGGGCTTCGACGAGCGGGAATGGTGGAAGTCATCGAGATCACCAAACTCAAGGAAAAGAGCGGCATCACCACGGTCGACATCGCCGAGCTGGGAACCAACAACATCGTGCTCATCGACGAGGGCCATCGCGGTCTCGCCGGAGATACCGAATTCAAGAACCGCCAGGCGCTCTGTGCCGAGGGCTTTTCGCTCGAATTCTCCGCGACCTTTGGGCAGTCGCTCAACTCGCTCACGGGAACGAAGGTCCAGGAAATGGGCGACCTCTACGCGCAAAGCATCCTCTTCGACTATTCCTACAAGCGCTTCTACCACGATGGCTACGGCAAGGAGTTCGAGGTTCTCAACTACGACCGCAGGCCGGGCGTCCACGCCGCCGAGATCCAGCACAGCTACCTCATCGCCTGCCTAGCCCGCTTCTTTCAGCAGTGCAAACTCTACGAAGACAAGGGACCGACCTTCGCGCCCTACCTCCTGGAGAGTCCATTGATGATCCTCGTAGGCGGCTCGGTCACCGGGAAAAAGAAATACGACGAGGACCGCGACAACGAGGACAACCGCGAAGAGACCGATGTGATCCAGGCGATCCGATTTTTCGCCCGCTTCTGCTCGCAGGAGAATGAAGCGGTGAACACACTCGACAAGCTGCTGCGCGATCAACTCAACTTCGGGGACGGCGGAGCGGTCTTTGCCCGGGCCTTTCACTACCTACGACAACTGTATCCGGTCACCGAGGACGGGGCCGCGGCGAGGCTCTATGCCGACATGCTGCAACTCTGCTTTCACAGCGCCCACGCCGCGCCCCTGCACGCAGACTACTTCACCGGATCGATCAGCGAGATCGGCCTGCGCGTCGGCCAATCGCCGGACTACTTCGGCGTGATCAAGGTAGGCGAGGGCAAGAAGCTCTGGGACCTGATCGCGGCCGACAGCGAGGGGGAGGAAGGCCGCCGCTCCCTGGTGGCGAGCGAGCGTGAGTTCGGGGTGTCGCTTTTCGATGGCATCAAGGACGAGCGCAGCAAGACCAGGGTTCTGATCGGCGCGAAGATGTTCACCGAAGGCTGGAGCTGCTGGAGGGTTTCGGCAATGGGCCTGATCAACGTCGGCCGCAACGAGGGCTCGCAGATCATCCAGCTATTCGGTCGCGGGGTGCGACTGAAAGGGAAAGGTTTTGGCCTGAAACGCTCCAACGCCCTGCGCGACGAGGAACATCCCGATCACCTGATCGAACTGGAAACGCTCAACGTTTTCGGCATCCGCGCCGACTACATGGACACCTTCCGAAAATACATTGACGAGGAGGGCGTGATCAAGGAAAGCGACAAGGTAGAGATCGCTCTGCCAACGATCGAGAATCTCGCGCGCACCGACCTGAAGGTGATCCTACCCAAGAAGGACAAGCCCGACTTCAAAGAAACCACCGCGCTGGCCCTCAAGAAGAAACGCCTGCGCGGCATCGTCACCGCCGATTGGTTTGGCCGCCTTAGCAGTCTGCAATCTCGCTACAAGCTGACCGACAGCAAGGACGACAGCATCCAGCCCCAGCCGCAGAAGCTGAAACCGGAGAATCACAAGTTTCTCGACTACGACGAGATCTACCTCGCCGCTCTGCGCTACAAGCGGAAGAACGCCCTCTACAATCTCGAGATCGACCGGGATCAGGTGCGGGAGCTGCTGAAGCAGACCGATTGGTATCAGCTGTATCTGCCGCCTGGGATCCTGGAGTTTCGCAGCTTCGCCGACGTCGCGCTCTGGCAGGAGATCGCCACCGACCTGGTGCTGAAATACATCCGGAAGTTCTACGACTATCACCGCGACGAACACGACGCGCCGTTCCAGGAATATCGGACGATCAAGAAAATCCTCGATGAACCCGGCGAGACCTACAGCGCTCAATTCCTCCGGAACCTGCGCACTGAATACTTGGCCACGATAGACAAGAGCCGGGACCAGCTCATCACCGATCTGGGCGTCATCAAGGGCAAGCTGGAAAGCGGGGAGTTGGCAGAATACAACGCCCACAATGTCGAGCTGTTCAATTTTGCCAATCATCTCTACCAGCCGCTCATCCACGTTGCCGATGGCGAGCTGAAGGTATCGGTCAAACCCGCTGCGCTGAATAAACACGAGACCCAGTTTTGCACCGATCTGAAAGCGTGGGTCGCACGGGAGGCAAACGGCTTTCTCGCCGAGAAGGAATTATATTTGTTGCGCAACCAGATCCGAGGGAAAGGGATTTCCTTTTTCGCCGAAGGCGGATTCTATCCCGACTTCATTCTCTGGATCATCGAGGAAGACGAGCAGCACATCTATTTTCTCGATCCACATGGCATGCGCCATGCCCGAGCTTTCCAGGACGCCAAAATTCAGTTTCACCAAACGATCAAAGAGATCGAACAGGAGCGTCTGAAAGATCCCCAGGTGACGCTCGATTCTTGGATCATTTCTCCGACTCATCGCAGCGCCATCGAGCACTGGTCCGACGGCAAGGATCCACAGGACTTTCTCAATCATCATGTCGTTTTCATGTATGACGAACCCGAAAGCTACATCGATCAGATTCTGCAAGGCGGAATTGTGGCTGAGGACGTTGAACTGGTTCCACTGACGTGAGTGCTCCGGGGCGGTTGAACGACGAGCGACCTGCCACCGAGGACGTGTTGCCACTGGCCTGCCCCAATTTCTTGATCCCACGGAAAGACTGCATAATAATTGTCACCAAGCCATGGAGCCCCTTTTTCCTACCTATACACTCACCACTAACCCGATCGTTCCTAAAACATATCATTAGCTAATGAGCAAGCTCCATGTCGGTAAACAAGAGTTGAGGTCTGCATATCGCCAGAAACGAGCGGTGATTCGAGGACTTCCCCAAACGGATTGCACCGCGCTATTGCTTTGGTGCTACGCAATTGAATGTGGCCTCAAACTAGTATTGCTGAACAATCGACAACTTCACCACACTTCGCAATTTGCCGACGATGATTTGACGCATGATTTAAACAGTATCCAGGAAAAACTTGGACAATCGCCGACATTCCAGTCGATACAAGCGGAAAAGCCTCCAGGAATCTCTGTGGGACCAAATACTTACCATCAGCTATTCAGATACGGAGGAAGACTCAGCCTGAATAATCACGAAAAGCTTCAAAATCAATTTCAGAAGTCGCTGCTTGGATAGACGAACAAATCTAAATTTATGCCAGAAACACTATTTACGTGGCGCGACGTTGATCGAATCCTCATTCAAGTTGATAACCCGCCTTGGAGGCGATCAGATTCAAATCCAAACGCACTCAAAATAGAATGCTTACCCGAAGCAGAAGCGGAGTGCATCCAAAAACTCAGTGACGTCTTTGGAGTAACGGTCTCTGAGACACGATCAATCCCTCTACGATCAACCTCCACCAAGCCAAGGAGAATGCTGATCGAATTCGATACAGCCGGCGATGAGGACGGATCACTTCACACCCCGGCACGCCCTCTTTGGGAGAATACTCAGTCTATCGCATCTCCTCCGCCAGAATTTCCCGTCTCGGTTTCAGTTTGTGCATTCTTCTCATATAAAGGAGGAGTTGGGAGGACTAGTCTCTTGTCCGCGGTTCTTGGAGAAGTTTCTCGCCGAATCGACAACCCTCGTGTTTTGGTTATAGATGCGGATTTTGAAGCGCCTGGCCTTACCTGGCTTCTACGCTCCCCCTCCGTCGATAAAATTTCATTTTCAGACATTCTGGCGCTCGTTCACGACACCTCGGACTGGAAACGGGATGCAATGCCTCTCATCTGTGAAGAAATCGAACGTTGCGAGGAGACGATTGAAACAATAAGCGGACCAAGAAAATTTTGGTTCTTACCCACCATCAGAAACCCGCAAGAACTATTTATGCCTCCGGTAACACCTGAGATGTTAGTGAAGGCGCGGGGACGCGCATGGGTTATCGGTGATCTGTTGTGCCAATTGGCCGACTCAATGCAATTTGATGTGATTCTTGTCGACCTACGAGCCGGAGTCACAGAATCATCATCTCCCCTACTTCTCGATTCGCGTATTGAAAAGATTCCAGTCACCAGCTGTAACCAGCAGTCAATTGACGGAACACTTGCTGTGTTAGAACAAATTGGAAAGACCATCCCGAATGAACGCCTGCCGAGCGTCGCCATCACGATGATTCCACCCGGAAGAAGGGATCTCACCGATTCAATACGGTTAAAACTTAGCGAAAGTGTCTTCGTTGAAAATGTCGATTTATCTAGTCTAGGTTTCTACGAATCCGATTTCGCTCAAGAGTTACTCCATTTCGATTCTCTTGATGATTTTGTAGGCAATCGTGTTCCAGGCACTGATTTAGGGAAATCAGTTGCTCCTGAAATAGTCGATAAGCTAGTGGGAGATGAAGCGATACAGGCTGGAAGCAAGCTTTTGAGACCAAGTGATCTTTCTGTAAAAACGCTCGAACATACAGCTAATCAATTAGAGTTTGCTGAGAGCAATGCCGATAGCGGGCTACTGCCAATTGAGGCGCTACGCAACATCATGAAAGGCCCAAAGACGAGGCTGCCGAATTCTATCGTGATTGGCAAGAAAGGATCAGGCAAGACGTTTGCCTGGGGTCAGCTAATTGTTGCCCAGAAGTTGAGTGAATTTTCCAAACTGCTCAATATTGAATGGAAAAATGACGACGCTCTCGCCTTCCCCCTACTCTCCCCCAAGAACCTAAGCGATTCTCTTCGCGAGCACGTCGCCGCATGCGAGAAGCTTGTAAGTGCAGAACGCGAACAGTTTTTGAGCGGGCAAGAATTGGGCAACGCATTGAGCGCCGCCTTAGATAGTGGCAATTCGCTTGATTTGTGGATTTCGTGGATTGCGAAACGATTGGGCTTCGAACTCGCCGAAGGCGGATCGTCTGCAGCACGAATTCGAGAACTTTCAAAGTTAGCCCCCAGGGTCCTATTGGTAGTTGATGGCCTTGAAGATGCCTTTCAGGTTGGTCCCTCTACCGGATTAAAATCCGAGCAGGCTTCGATACTGCGAGGCTTAATTCAAGACCTACCAATTCTTCTAAAGGAGGAATCTATAGAGAATATTGGACTAATCGTTTTTGTCCGCCAAGATTTAGTATCGGCTGCAATACGTCAGAATTCAGGTCACTTTCTTGCGCTTCATCGTGACACATCGCTATCCTGGGATCAGGCAGACGCCCTGAGGCTAGTAGTATGGATGTCCCAGCGAGCACAAGACGGATCCATTACAGCCGTGAATGCAGATATTGCATCTTGGTCATATCCAAAATTGCGAGAAGAGCTTGAGGTTATATGGGGTGAGCGCATGGGGGGCAAAAAGGAGGCCTGAACAGATGAATGGGTTGTAGCGAGCCTCTCTGACTTTAATCTTGTTCTTCAGGCGCGAGACCTAGTTAGATTGATTAAATTTGCATGCGAGGAACATAAGGCCGACCTCCCCTTGCCCTCATCTTCGATCAGAAAGGCGCTACAGAATGTTTCAACGCAGAAAATTCTCGAACTAAGTCAGGAAGTTCCTGGATTGGAATCAATTTTCAGAAGATTGCGTAGTGTTAACCCGGACAATAAGCTTTCACCATTCAGTCCAGGATCTCTGGGGCTGAAGCCGGATGAGATAGGTTTTCTTGAGCTATTCGGATTGGTAGCACGAGGTGACGGTGACACCTACTACTTCCCAGAGATTATTCGCAGCGGACTTGGATTCAATCTTGCAAATAAAGGTAAGGCCAAAGTTTTGTCACTATACCGTGATGCAAGAAAACGTCGCCAACTGTAGTATGCTCGGACCGCTCCGCTCCGCCCCGAGAACCTTCAGCAATAGGACTGAGGTCATCGGTCGAAAATAGAATTCTGGGTCCTGGATTTTCAGGATTCGGCACCCGCGGCCGCGCCCTCAACGTCTCCCACAGGCATGCCGACCTCGCGGCGTCACCTGCGATCCGCCTAGAACCGCTCTCGCAGCCATCCAATATCGCACGCCGGACCGGAACCTTCGGCTGGAAAGCGGTCGGGAGAAGCAGATCCCGCGTTTTTACTTTGTCGGGGGCGGGTAAAAGATGCCAACCTCGGTGGTTTTACTCTGTTGGACGTGGGTGAGACGGTGGCACACCGCAGGCGTCACACCGAGCTTAACTTCAGGCCATTCGAGACCGCCCCCTTTTTGTCGGTAGAGCGTGAGGTTATTCCGTTGGCAATACGCCTCCGTTGCTTTTATTTGCCTGCAGGGTGAGTCGCCTTGCTCTTGGTGGGATCGAGATAACCAGATCTAAGAAAGCGCACGTTTCATGGGACTGAAAGAAACCTTCTGGTAGGATTTTTGCTCCTGAATGTTACCATCCCTCGGACGGTGGATTTGCCGGAGCTAGCCGTGGGGCGCTCCGCAAACGGAACAAAAGGTGATGATAACCGATCAGCGAGAGTTGCAGGCCACCAAAATCGCGCATTTCATCGGCACATGCCTGATCCGGAACTGGTCGGCAACCTACGAGAATCGAGCGAATCCGATCGACTCCGTCTCCGACCGTCGTCCCGCTTCAGCGCTGAGTAAATCTCGGTAAGTTTTGCGTCGAAGTTCACCGTCCGGCAAGCCAGCCGGACGGCTTCCGAATCAGATAAGTTGCGGATGCCTGCGCGGCGAAGGTGGTCTCGGATGCGTAAGCGTCACACTAAGCGGCTCTTGACGGAGTCATAGGTGTCATAGCCGCGGGCTATGACACCTATGGTTCAGGCGGCACGTTTGAGTGAAGGGGGACGGCGAGCAGCGGCCCAGGCTTCTGGGGTGATGTCCTTGATCTGCCAGTTGGTCATTGATGGCAGTCTGGTGAGGACGTCGCGGAGGTAGTCGAAGGGATTGATTCCGCGTTTGCGGCAGCTCTCGATGAGCGTGAACAGGATGGCTGAGCGTTGGCCAGCATCGGCACTGCCGATGAAGAGCCAGTTCTTCTCACCGATGGCGGTGGGACGGATGGCGTTTTCGACGAGGTTATTGTCGATCTCGACTCTGCCATCGTGAAGGTATGCCTGGAGATGCGGCATCTGGGAGAGGGCGTAATCAATGGCCGTTCCCATGCTCGATTTAGGCAGGAACCGGTGGGCGCGCTTCCAGGCCAACAGGACGTTCTTGATGCGTTGGACGATCGGGGCGCTTTGGTGGCTGCGAGTCGCGGCGCGTAGTTCGACGCTACTACTGGCGCGCTGGTCACTCAGTTGGGCTTCGATCCGGTAAAGGGCGGCGATCTGACGCAGGATCCATCCGGCTTGCTGGGGGGCGTGCTCGCGGGCTTCGTGGAAGCCGCGCCGGGCGTGCGCCCAGCAGCCCACGAGTGCGATTTCGCCGGGGTGGGTCCTCGCAAAGGCGGGGTAGGCCGCGTAGCCGTCGCACTGGATGGTGCCACTGAAGTCCACGGGGATCACGTTTTTGAGGCATTTGGCAGCACGGCTCGTTTCCCATCGGTAGATCACGTCGCCTCGGGGACGATTGGTTGTCCAGAGGTAGCCGAGTTTGGTCGCTCCATTGCCGGGAGCGAGGTAGCGGATCGGCGTCTCATCAACTTGAACGTATCCATCCCTGCGGATCTCCGCGCCGATGGCGTCATAAACGGGACGTAACCAGTCGGCGGCAAGCTCGATCCAGCGGGCCTGGCTCTGGCGGGGCAGGGTGATGTCGTGCCGGGATCTGAAGATACTTTCCTGACGGTAGAGCGGAAGGTGATCGCAGTATTTGGCGACGATGATCGCGGCGATAAGTCCGGGTGCGGCCACGCAGCGTTCCTGCAAGCTCGGCGGCAGCGCGGCGATAACGGGCACGACATCCACCCCGACCCGCGGCACATACTTGGGCCGCACAAGCCGACGGCGCAGGAAGCGCCCGGGCTCGTAGTCGAGTTGCTCGCTGACTTCCTCTCCGATCCGCCGCCATGCGCCAGGATCGGCAACGACTTCTTCGGCTCGAGGACTTGTTCGACGAGTGGAAGGTCTTCGGGCCAGCGCTCCCTGGCATTGCGACGCTTCTCTTTGCTACTACTGCCGCAGGGTTCGTGGTTCGGGGCCTCCTGCGACTCTTCAGCCCAGGAGGCGTCGGCTTTTCCCGACTGCGACTCGGGTTGCCCGCCGAGCAGCAGCTCAAGTTGCTCAGGACTCAATGCCTCGCTGCTTTTGCCGAAGATGCGCCGAACCAATAAATCGACCTTCTGATGCAGGAGCGCGTTTTCGCGCCGAAGCTCTTCGATTTGCGCGTCGCGTTTGCCGATTTCGGCGATCAACTCAGCCTTGCTAAGGTGCTCCATGAACATCCAATAAATAAGCAAGCAGCGTGCCGTTCCTTAGCATCAAAGCTCTCTATTTTGCAGGATCCTCCTCGCGTTCATACCACGCCCGCAGCCGCCCGCCCTTGAGATCCACCCCGTCGGTGAGCATCGCAAACGCCTCCGGTGCCAGCCGCAGCTTCACCTGCCCGCCATCAGCCCGGCTCGGCCACGAGAACGTCCCGGCTTCCAGCCGCTTGGTCATCACCCACAGCCCCGTCCCATCCCAGTAAAGAACCTTGATGCGCGTGCGCCGCCGGTTGCCGAAGACGTAGATCGTTCCACCCCGCACATCCTCCTGGAGCCGTTCGCTCACCAGAGCCGTCAGGCCGTTGAAGCCCTTGCGCATATCGCACGCCTCCAACGCCACCATCACCTTGAGTCCGCCGGTAAAACTCAGCACGGCCGACCGTTCCCGCCAAGATACCGCAAGACCTCCGCTGCCAACGCCGCTCCCGCCCGATTGCTCACCCGCAGACTCGCTCCTCCAGCAAGCAAGATCTCCAACAACGCAGATTGACCATCTCCACTGCCAGCGCTGTCCTCAACGACCGCTTCCACCCAACTCAACTCTGATCGCCCTCCGGTCGAATCACTGGCTTGCTGCTGCGAGCGTCGACGTTCCGTCAACCAAGACATCAGCGTCGGATACTTGATCCCAGCCCACTCCGCGAAAGCGGCACCTGTCATCGAACTGCGATCATACTCGGCCAGCAACTCCGCTCGCCGCTCCCGCGAGATCCGAACTCGCCCCTTCGTATCGACCTTCAGTATCTCGGACCCTCCGCTACCAGCTTCTTCCATAGATGTCATAGACCATCGCTATGACATCTCTAACATCTTCTGACTACCGGCGCTCGGTGTGACGCTTACTCGGATGCGGTCCAGAATATCGAGGTCGGTTTGGTAAAGGGTGATTGAGCACTTCTGGCTGCGGCTGCTCGCCTCGGTCTGTGGTGGTGATTCTTTGCCGTTAGTGGCTTGGAGCGACTCGGCGAGTTGGTGTTTCAGGCTATCGGATTTCTTCATGGTCGGATGGTGGGATTGTCCGGTGGTCGGATTGTCAGGCGAGAATCTCTAGGGCGAGGCCGAAGACTTCTTCTCGGACCGTGCGCGGGAGCGAACGAAAGCCGAGAAGGACGGCTTGCTGGTAGGCTTGGCGGCGGAACAGACAGCGGGTGAGCTTCGGGATGCCGATCTTGGCGGCCATGCCATCGAGCTGGTTGGCAAGGATGGTGTTCTTTTGGACGTTGTTGAAGAGGACGCGGCACTTCGCCTGCCCTCCCGCCGGCTCAACCACCCGGCGGATCGTGTCCTTCGTCGCGAAGAGGTCCGCTGGCGACGGCGAGGAGACGAGGATCAGCTTCTCCGCCAACCGGGCCGTCTTCAAAACCTCCGGGGCATCGAGCTGCGGTGGGGTGTCGAAGATGGTGACGTTCGGTTGACTGTGCCTGACGAACTCGCCTTTGGCTTCGGCGAGGTCCAGCCACCGGGTGGCGGTTTGCTGCGGATCGAGGTCGCGCACGGCGGGACGGTGCCCGGAATCGTGGAGCGCGAGGGCGAACAGCACGGACAGGGTGGTTTTTCCAGCCCCACCCTTTCCGTTGAGGAACATGACCGTCATTTCTCCTCGGAGCCGGGAAGCGGTGGCGGAGTCATCGCGCGGATGTTTCTCATCGGTTCATGCGGCCACCTCGGGACTTCGAGTTCGCTAAGGACGAAGCGCTCAAGGTAATCGCGGGCTTCCTTGCGCCCGGCGCGGTGACCTTCGGCGATCAATCCGGCGATCATCATGACGAGACCCGCAGGAATGAGCACGGCGATGGCGGCCGGAATCGTGCCGAAATAGTCGCGCACGTCGTTTCCGAACGAGATGGAATCGTCGCGGTTGTGGTAGATCCAGTAGCCGGGCCAAAGCTGGTAGTCGGCACGGTCACGGGGGCGGTCGTATTGCTCGAACGGACCCCAGTCGAAGTCGTCGATGGATCGTTTTCTGGGCATGGTATCAGTGTGGGATGAGGTAAATGTCGGACAGTAGGATTGCCGGCATTTGGCCGTGGGGTGTTCCACACACGGAACAAGGTGATGATCACCGATCAGAGAAAGTTGCTGGCCACCGAAACGAATGCTCCGGTGGCCAGCTGTTCCCCCCAGAACGACCTCGATTATGCCACAGTCGTATGATCCCGCAACCGGGATTTCTCGATAATGGACTCTGATAAATCCGGAACCCTCAGATCCGGCTTTCCGGTGAGGGTCAGAGGAGATCGTATTTCGCCCGGACGATCTCGTAGGCCTCGTTCAAACCGATGTTGAGACCTGATTCGATTGCCAATTGACGGAAAGGGATCTCCCAAAAGTCCGGCGGAGCGAGAAGCTGCGCGGGGATCGCGTGAGTGCCGCGGACGCTGAACGTCGTGTCGATCGATTGGGCAAGTTTTGACTGATCCATCCGATCCATTTGGATCAGAAGAATCAGATCGACGAGATCCTTAACGCGGCTGTTGGGCCGTTCGCCGCGAGGCAGCGTGTAGGCGTGAAGTTTCTCGGCAAATTGTTGCTCTTTGGTGATGGCGAGGAGCGACGGGGCTGGAATCCCTGCAAACCCGAGCCAATCACGAGTCGGCAGGACATCGACCGGCGGGATCACTGCGTCTCCAATTCCGATATCCACGTGGAAATTCGTGAATCGCCGCCCACCGAGGGTCGCTGTCACTGGATACCTGGCACCACCCTCGGGAGCGGCTTCGAGTGACATCAACGATTCGCTGACCGTGAACTCAAAGAAATCTCCGGTATCCGGGCTGACGCCGCGCTGGAGTTCGTCGAGAATGTCGTGAGACGCATGTTCGGCCGGAAGCGTGAGATCAATATCCTTCGTCGTCCGCGCAGACTGAATGCGGAGTTCCATCGCGTAGCCGCCCTTGAGCAACCAGGGAGACTCCGGTGCGGCAAACAGCCGGGCGAGGAATCGGTCGAACGAAACCTGTCGCCGGAGGCGCTGAAGATCAATCCCCTCCGCATCGGAGATGGCTTTGAGCCGGGTCTCAAGTGCAACGCGGAAGGCGGATCCGGTAGCGTAGGTTCGAATTTCGTCCTTCACGCGGCGACAGCGGTTGGGATGAGAGATCCGGGGATAATAGCCGGGGGGAGTTGGGCGAGGTTTTCCGAAACCTCGGCGCGCGTGACTAGACCGCGACTCAGACCTGCGCCGATCGCTGACTTAAGCATTTCACGATCGATCGATGCGTCCTGGCAAAGATCGATAATTGCCCGGATCGGACGCGTCACTCGGTAGCCTTCCTTCTCTTGAATGTCACGACTGGCCAGTTCTCCGAAGTGGAGCGAAAGGATCTTGGGAATCGATGCGCTGCGGCGGAAAGTTCGCGGAACGGTCAGGTGCAGCCTCTCGGGCATGAGATCGGTGAGGTCGAAAATGCTCAGAGCGGTTTGATGAGAATAGACGCCCTGGGGTTCGTCATCGCGCCCGCGAGACCAAAGAGACCAACGGATCAGGTCACTGCGTTCCGGAAGTGGAAAGTGAACCAGCCGGAATAGCCCCCTCCCCTCACGCTGCCAATTTCCGCCTTGGACGTGATACGAATGATTCGTCCGATCGAAGCCGGCTTGCTCCGCCTGTTTGGCAGTGAAAAAGCCGCCTTGAGTCTCCGCAATCGCGAAAAGTCGGGCCTGCGCTGCGTTGGACGAGGTTCTCATGAGTGTTTCCCAAAATACCGGCAGAGAGGCCGAAATCAACATGACTAGCGTATTTATTAAGCTATTCATGCGATTTTGCCGATCCCGTGAGGCTCAGTCGATCGGAAGTTCGCGCGACACTCAGCAGACCTGCCGGGACCTTGGATTCCCGCAACGCAAGTCGGACGGCGTCGCCGATGTATTTCTGCGCCGTCGTTCGCATTGGTCGGGCACCCAGGCTCTTGTGAATGCCTCGGCGGACGAGAAACTCGAAGGCTTCGTCAGACACGCTGATGTCGAAGCCACGCTTGGCGAGTCGGGAAAGTTCCTCGTCGATGACGAGGCGCGCGATCTCTCGCTGAATGTCCGGAGTCAGGGCGCGGAAGACAATTTTCTCGTCGAAGCGACCAACCAGTTCCGGACGGAAAAACCGGTGGAGTTCCGCGAGGACAGCCCGTTCGAGGGTGGCGAAAGGGAGGCGGGTCGGACGGAGGAGGTTCTGGGAGCCGATGTTGCTGGTGCAGACGACGACGAAGCCGCGGAGGTCGTAGGTGCGATGATCCGCGAGGGTGATCCGGGCCGCATCGAGCATCTGGAGGAACAGATCCCAAATGAGGCGGTGAGCCTTTTCGATCTCATCAAAGAGGAGAACGCCGGATTGGTTTTCGTTGAGGACCTTGCCAAGCCGACCGGGCCGACCGGCCTCGTCGCCCATGAAGAGCTTCACGCTGTCCTCGTGCAGAAACTCCGACATATCGAAGCGGAACAGCTGACCGTCGCCGTGGAGGTAGCGCGCGAATTCCAGCGTGAGCTGCGTTTTGCCGACACCGGTGGGTCCGAGGAACAAACATGAGCCAAGCGGTTTGTCGTCGGGATTGAGCCCGAGCTGACCTCGTTCCAATACTGAACAAACGCGAGCGATGGCGTGATCCTGGCCTTTGATGCGCGAGCGGAGGTGGGGTTCGAGGCCGTCGAGATGCTTGATGACGGGCTGCAGGGCTTCCATGGGTTCAGTCATGAGGCTGGCGCTGGTTTCGGTTTACTGAACCGCTCGCGCATCCACTGCCGGGCGGCGTAGTCGGGTCGGAGGCTGCGAAACCATTTCGGATATTGGCCGTCGGGGTTCAGCGGCGGAATGAGGCGCTTGCGGAAAGGCTTTTCGCAGTGACGAACGACGGCGGTGAACTTTGGGAGTTTTCGGAGTTCGTGCGGCGGGAGGTAGGGCTTGATGACCCTGCGGTAGTTGAGGGATTTCCGGCCGCCGGAAAAGCCCCACGACTTCTCGAGAACCTCGCGCTCGCCGATATTTTTGGATCCGATCCGCGCGGAGTCATCGTTTGCGCACGTGAAGATGAGTTCGTTGCTGAGATTGAGCATCAGCACGTCGGCGTAGCGTTTTTCGAGCGAACCGAGGATCGACGTGTAGGCCTGCGTCGCGAGAACGATGGTGGCCTTCGCTTCGCGAATCACGCCAGCCGCGCGGTGATCGGCGAAAGCCGATTCGGCTCCGGTGATGATCTCCTGGCCCTCGTCGGCGAAGAGAATGAGGAGGTTGTCGCGCGCGCGGTCCTCGGCGGATTTGTCGAAGCGGCTGAGGGCGTGGAAGTAGTAGGAGAGCTTGAGGATCGTATTGATGTAGAGCCGCTCAGATTGGAACTTCTGCGGCATCGCGATGCAGACGATCCGACCATCGTCGATTTGCCCCATCGAAAACGTGGGATGATCCGCACAAAAGACTTCGGAGATCTCCGGATTCAGAAAGAATGCGAGATAGGTGCTGAGCGTTCCCTGCACACCGCCCAATTGCTCGACCGGTTGGCCGAGATAGCCGTCGCGAAAGGTCGCGAGGAGTTCCAGCGATCGCTGGTCGCCTCGCTTCTTGAGATCCGCCATCGTGGCCTGCGAGTCCTCGGGATTGAGGAGTAGCGCGTGGAGATTCGGGATCGTGGTGCAGGCATCGATGTGGCGAAGAATCTCGAACCCGGTCTGGATCGCGATCTGCGCCTTGGTCGGGAAAAACGGATTCTGACCGCGGCCGCCGGCGAGCGATGCCGCGGTATCGACGATCACCTTCGCGTAGGTCGACGCAGGAACGTCGTCGTTGCCGGTGATATTGATCGTGTGGGGCGGCCGCCAGAGCTGACTCGCCTCGGACGGCCGGGTCTGGAGGAGGATCAGATCGTCCTGCCGATCGAAGTGACCCGCCATCCGCTGCAGGATTTCCCAGTAGAGTCCCTTCTGATCGAGGCAGAGCCCGCCCCAGTTTGGAACATTCGAGAACACCTGGTGCGTGATGGAGTTGATCGCGGACAGTGTCTTTCCCGATCCGGTACGGCCGGTAATCAGCCAACCGCGAACGAAATCCTCCTGGGACCACACCAGTCCAGCAAGCCGGACGACCGGTTGGCCGGCATCATCAGCGGCGAAAAGCGTCCAGGCACCGAAGACGCCGCAAGCTCCGATGACCGCCCACGAAATCGGTGGCGAGAGAAGAAAGTAGGCCGCGAGCGCTCCGGCCGTGCTCAGGACGAAAACAAGAAGGTCAGTCGGTTTCATCGAAATTTGTCGGGTTGAAATGCTTGGCGAGAAGATCGAACAACCGTCGCTCGGGATCCGTGACCGGCTGCGCGTGCCCCTTGAAGTTCACGATGGTGACCGGCTCGGCACCGTGCAGGATCTGGTGCGCGAACCCATCCACATCTGACGGCCGGAACACGAAGTCCTGGCAGCGGACGAACTCAGATTCCGTGTGATGGCCGGACGGCTGCGGTTTGTTGGTTGGGTAGGTGATGGGCATGGTGATGGAAGGAGTAGATCCGGGAATACCGGCGATGCTGATCGCGGTATTGGCGCTTCATTTTGAAAAGAAGATGCTGAAGCTGACGGAGGGACTGGTGATCAACCTGACGGCGAACCTTGTTCACGACCTTCGCGGTTCGCGATGAGCGATGACCCATCAGGCGTCCGACGAATCGCCAGTCGCGCTCCGCGGAATGAATCTGCCGGCGCGTGGAGATTGCCCCCTCGAGTTTCACAATCCTCTTGTGGAGGTCATTGAGCCGGACGGCCTCGTGGTGCTGGGCATTCCGCAGCGCCACCAACTGGAGATGATTGAGTCGGGGTGCGAACGTCAGGCGATCCGCATCCAGGCGACGCGCGACGTGCTGCTGTAACTGCTCGGGCGAAGCCAGCACGCGCCCCCAACGCTCATTTTCTTTCTCGAAGCACTGCCGGAGGTAATCGAGCTGATTGCGGTTCCCCGAGCGCTTCGTGCGCGAGGTGCTGCAGCCGACGTAGGCACCCTTCGCGGTCCTCGGACAGAGGGCGACGTGAACATGGAGATGCTCGGTGTCGTGATGAATGCCGTAGGCGTAGCCGATCGAGTCGGCCGCATGGAAGCGGTCGGCGAATTTTCCCATGACCTTTTTCATGGTCGATTGAAGGACGCGGTCTGGATTGAGTCCGGCTCCCACGAGTCCATCGTGGAGCGGCTTCGACATCGAAAAAACGAGCCGGTGCTGAATGACCGGTCGGCTCGAAGTCGTGGGAAACTTCCGGACATGACGATGCCACGCTTCCGAGAGCCTCTGCTTGCGGTCGGCGTTGGTCAGCTTGGTCGGAGCGGTGCTCGTTCCGTCGGGATTGATCCGCACGAGATCGTGAAAGAATCCACCGACGTGAACCTGACCGAGCGATTCCTTGGACGCGTAGTCACCAAATTGGCGCAGCTTTCGCCCGATCTCGGATGCCGGACTCAATCCGTTTGCGGCCAGTTTTCGCCCGGATGTTTCGTCGAGGTAATCGAGATCGAGACGACTCCGCCAGGTCGACTTGTGAGCGAGGATGACTCCGTTTTTCATACGAGGTCGTCGATCCGTTCGAAGAATCGGTCGAGTTTACGTTCGATGCGTTCGAGTGCGGCCGGGTCGAGTTTGTCCTTGGTGGATACGTGGTAGACGACGGCTTCGAAGGTTTGCGACTTCGTGCGGAACCCGAGAGCTTCGTGAAGCGCGATGAATCGCATCTGTGCCTCGATCGAGATGTCGAGATCCACGCGGGCCGTGCCGGGTTTCTCGTTACGCGCCATCGTTGGGCCTCCTTGATTGATTCAGAAATTCGAATCCCAAAGCGTGCCTGACACGCGACGGGAGGGTCGGACGCGCGCCGCGCCGGACGGCCCGGTGATTTCCCCCGGGGAAATCACTATCCTGCATGTCAGGTGTTCGGGGCGAGCGGTCGCCCGAATCCGAATCGCCCGAGATGTCGTGGGGGATCAGGCTGCCGATGGGACGGAGCTCGGAAGCAAAGCGGACGACTCCTTCCCATGGGCGGCTCGAGCGAGTCTTCGCGTTCAGGTGGCGCGGGTTCTTGCCGGTCCGTAATCGGTCGGCTGGAACCGGCGCGAAACGTCCGCAGGTGCGGCGTGCTGCTAGAAAGGATGCAATTTTCATAGGAAGGTGCCTTGGCTGAGGGGGCGTGATTCGCGGGAACGAGGGTTGGTGGATTGTTTCCACTCCTGGAGGTTGGAAGCGCCGTCACCGTCCTGATCGCGGAGGGCGAAGCCGGGGATGCGGGTGTCGATGCCGCGTTCTCGTGCCCAATTGACCGGCATCCCTTCTGGTGACAGCTGTGGTGCGTCGACAGCCTGCTCCTGGCGAATGCCGAGCACGAAGTCCGCGCCTCGCTGCGCCTGCGAAGCGGCGGAGACGATCATTCTGGGATCGTTCTCAAGGTTGCGGACCCATGAGTTGAGGTAAGCGGCGGAGTTGTCGAAACGAACGGCGTCGAGAATCCCGGCTTCGTTCGAAATGAACGAGGCCCCGAGTTCCGCGATGAGTTCTTCCTTGGCGTAGCGCTCCGATCCGAATTGAACCGGGCTGGTGATGCCTTCGCGGTCGAGCCGCGTCCCGTGTCCGGTGGCGTGGGTCATTTCGTGAAAGAGGGTGTGATAGTAGTCCTCCGGGCTCTTGAAGCTTTGCGGCGAGGGCACCCGAATCACGTCGTCCTTCGGCGAATAGAGTGCGGCGAAACCCGTGTGATGGAGTCCACAAAAGTCGGCCCCTTGCTTCACTTCTTCGGCTCGGTCGAGCGGAGCCGAGTCATGTTTCGTCGGCGTCTGGGCGGGAGGCTCGATGCCGGATGTCTGCTCCAGATTGAAGGCGTTCGACCACCGGACCATCGGGATGACGGCCTCGCGACCGTTCGGACGCATGACGGGATTGCCCGCGTCGTCCGTCTTCTTGAGAAGCTTGTAGTAGATGACGGGCGTCGATTTTGCTCCCTTGTTGATGGAGCCGCCGAGGTCGCGCGCCTGTTTGAAGGTCAGCCAATTCGGCGACCCGAAGTCCGATGAGCCGAGGAGAAGCGCGTTGATTCCTCGGTATTGCTTTTGGGAGACGATGTTCTGCGCGCCCTGCCAGGGTTTCTGCCAGGGAACGGTGCCGCGCTTCAACTGCTCGACGAAAAGGTCGGTGATCGCCTTGTAGATGTCCCTCACAAGCGGACCTCCATCTTTGCGGGCTCGACGGCCGAGGCGGCCTCGCTGAGTGAGATTTGGAAACGCTCAGCGAGAATCAAGACCAGCTCGCGTTCGCCAAGCGATCCGCTCAGAAGCGGAGTCGCTTCGGCATTCACACCGCGATCGATGTGCGCGAAGAAGTAGTCTTCGAGGAGGGTGTGATGGAGGTCGGGCATGGGTTCAGAAGCTTGAGTCCGGAGATGATTCGATGGCTGTTTGCGGCGACGAGATCGTCGTTCCAATCCTTTCGCCGCGGGCAATCGGAACTGATTTTGAAACCGCTCCAGTCGGTGGTGGCGTCCCAAGCCTTTTGCCATCCGCGCTCCCCAGCGACGTCGTTGTCGAGTGCCACGACTAACGATTGACGCCGGTCATGCATGTCACTCATGAGACCGAGCGGAACCATCGCCCCGGCGCAACTCACGACCGCAAGGTCGTTACGACCGTTGTCGTGAAGGTCAAAGTAGCTCAGCGCATCGATGGGCGATTCCACCGCAACGACTCGCTCGGCTTCGCGAATGTCGCCGACGGCAAACCAGGTGTTCCGTTTGTCGCCGAGGCTGGGCCGAAAGTTCGATTGGTGGCGTGTGTCCCGGAGCGTCGCTCCGCGGGCGACGCCAGCGGCGTCCCGATGCAGGAAGACGATGCTTGGATTGGGTTGATGATCGTTCGCGTAAATCGTCCCGTCGGCGTGGAGGCCGTCGACAATCTCGGCGGAGATCCGACGTTTACCGACGAGGTAATCGCGGGCGATGGGCCATTGCAAATCGTCGCGGACTGCGTGCAGGGCCACGAGTTCTTCGAAAGATCTTCGCCGGGGAGGATCCTCATGTCGCGAGCTACTAGAAGAAAGCGGGCGGCCCGGAACGTTGTCGGCGAGGGCTCGGCAAGCGTCACGGAAGCTGGCCTGAGTCAGGTGGATTTCGAGGTCGATGGCGCCGCCGCCGCCGACTGCCGCCTTGTTGTCAAACCACTGAGCACCGGTGATAACGATGTTGTGAGCGTCGGACTTGGCTCGGAAGGTCGAGCCCTCGCGGCGAAGTTCGAACCCGTGACGTTCCAGGACCTCAGTGAGCGGAATGTCCCGGACAGTATTGGCAAGATCGGTGAGACTCATTGGATCGGTGTTTGGATGGCGACGTGTCGCCGGAGTTCGGCGAATTTCTGGCTGACTTCTTCCGGACTCGCCGCGTCGTCGGGCGACAAGTCGGGTAGAGATTTTTCCTCCCTAACAGCTGCGACGGGCAGCGTGGGCGGCTGATCCGGCGTGAATCCAAGCCGGGCCTGGTGCCGGGAAAGTTCGCGGTGAAGCTCGACTGCTCGGTCGAGGTCACGGCGCTTGATCGCGGCGGCGATCTCGGTGCGGAAGCTTCGCCATTCGGCGTTCGAGGACGATGGCTTGAGTGTCCGAAATCGATTTGGGGTGCGATTGCGGCGCGCGTTCAGGTCGATGCGAGCGGCGAGCGGTGCCGCGCGCTGTACCCCTTTTCTTTAATCTCTTCTCCTTAGTCTCTTTGGGTGAACTGGGGATCACCAGGGGAGTGATCCGCGGTTCACCAGAAGCTGGTGTCCTCCAGTTCACCAGGGGTGGTGATCTGCTGTTCACTAGGGGTGGTGATCTCCAGTTCACCAGGGTCCCCTCCCCAATCGTCGGCCTCCGAGGAATCCGCAACGGTCATCGAGAACCGCGCGTCGTCCTCGGTTTGCATCCACGGGTGCCACAGGAAGCGGTATTGGTTGGAGCAGTGACCCCGCTCCGGGTGCCTGACGTTCGTGACGGAAATCAACCGATGCTCGCTCAACTCGGTGACGAGTTTGATCACGTAGCGGCGGGAAACGTGGAGTTTCTCGGCGAGGTGATTGAAGGATGGCCAGGCGTAGCCTTTCCCGCCTGCAAAGTAGGTCAGGTGCGCGTAGAGTTTCTTGGCCTTCTCCGAGACTTCCGGACGTTCTTCGAGCCATTGTGGCAGCCAAACACCGTGAAAAAGGCGGTGCGGATTGATAAATTTTCCGCCGCCAGAAGTGCCATTTTGACCCGGAAATCCTTGCGGTTGGGCAGTGAAATGGGGTCCGTTTTTGGTGGATTTTGGTGGATTTTTTTGTCAATCTTCACAAAGCATTGACCATCAATGCCTCGGCAGCAGGTTCGAATCCTACCTCAGGAGCGGAGCGGATGAGTTAGGGTTCGAACGCAGTTCGAGCCGAAACGAAGCGGAGACAGGCGAAGCCAATCCTACCTCAGGAGCCATTTTATTGACGGGCTTTACGCGGAATTGCCCCTTTGTTTCCCAGGCCCGCGGGGGATGGTCAGTTTTCTGCCCTCTTAAGGTCTGCCTCAAATTTGGCAGTTTTTTTGTTAATCCACCAAAATGCCTCGAACGAAAAAACCTCATTCCGTCATCAAGGCGGCGAATGTCTCGATGGTTCCGGATCCACTCGGCGCAACCCGGACGGAACAATTCGACTCTCACGGGAATGCGCGAAGTGGACTACTTCTTGTTTTTCTTCTCAGGCAGCTTTTTACGCTTCGTGCTGGCCATGTCGTCGAGTTCTTCCTCAGACATGGATTCCACCATTTGCTTGGAGGCTCCCTTGAGGCTCGACTTGCTCCGATCGCCGCGTTTTGCCGATAGAGCGGCTCCTGCGGCCATCTGTTGTTTCTTCGATTCTGCTGGCATGACGTTCATTGGGTTGTAACGGGCTGACGGCAGCTACCGCGGCTCCGTTTGACATCAGCACCCAGTTCGATCCGCTGCGCGGAAGTGGCTATCGGGGATCACCCCTGATCGACGGGTAGTCTGTCGAAACCCCCGTGCCGAGGCAACCGTCGGGAGTGATTCGCTCGAACCTCTTTGGTGATGAATTTCAACCTTCGTGACTAACGCATCGCCATTCTCGCCGCCGATGGTTTCGAACAATCCGAACTCGAATGCCCGCTCGAGGCGCTGAAGGAAGCCTCCGCCGACGTCGCCATCGTGTCCCCCTGTGAGGAAAGCATCCAAGGGCTGAACCACACCGATAAAGGCGACGCGTTCCCGGTGGATCTTCCGCTGGCTGACGCCAACGCAGACGATTTTGATGCGCTGATGATTCCCGGCGGCTCTACAACCCCGACACCCTTCGATCCACGCCCGAGGCGGTCGCGTTCGCGCGGGCGTTCGCCGAGGCGGGCAAGCCCATCGGCGCGATCTGCCAAGGCCCGTGGGTCTTGATCGAGGCCGGAATTGCCGAAGGCCGCAAGCTCACTTCCTGGCCAGCCATCCAGACCGATCTCAAAAACGCGGGAGCCGAGTGGGTTGACGAGGAGGTGGTCGTCTACAATGGACTGGTGACCAGCCGCAAGCCGGATGATATCCCGGCCTTCACGGACAAGCTCATCGAGGAGATTGGAGAAGGTCGGCACGTGGGAATGGCCGCTGCGGTCTGAGTTCTCCAAGGACGATGAAATCGAAGAGCGGTCGGGGCGGAGCGCCGGGGACTTCCGGGCTGGCGCTGCTTCTGATCGATGTCATCAACGACATGGAGTTCCCGCAGGGGCGGCAGCTCCTGAAACACGCGCTCCCGGCGGCGCAGCGCATCCGGACGCTCAAGCGCCGGGCGCGCGACCACGGGATTCCCTGCATCTACACCAACGATAACTTCGGCCGGTGGAAGTCCGACTTCCGAGCGCAGGTGGACCATTGCCGCGATCCGGGAGTGATCGGCCATCCGGTCGCGGAAATTCTCCCGCCCGAAGTGGAGGACTACTTTGTGCTCAAGCCCAAGCATTCCGCCTTTCACTCCACCACCCTGGAGCCGCTCCTTCGACATCTCGAGGTTCGGTCATTGATCCTCACCGGGTTCGCCTCGGATATCTGCGTGCTCTTCACCGCAAACGATGCCTACATGCGCGACTATGAACTAAGCGTGCCTCCCGACTGCATCGCGGCCGAGACCGATACCGGCCAGAAGTTCGCCCTGCAGCACATGAAGCGATACCTTCGCGCCGACGTTCGCGCCTCGAAAAGCATCCGATTCTGATTTCTAACTCTCGGCCTGCTGTTTTTCCGCGATCGCTTCAGCGAGGACCGCGCGGAGTTCTGCGGTCTCGAACGGTTTTTTGAGGTGTTTGCGGTAGCCCACTTCATGACTCCGCCGGGAGTCGCTGCTCGAGCCGAATCCGCTCATCGCCACGGCGAATCGCGGATGGCTTTCCCCCAGCGATTCCAGTAGCTCCCAGCCGTCACCGTCCGGCAGACCGATGTCGCACATCAGCAGATCGACCTCTGCCTCCGGAATGGCATGCAACGCCTCCTGCATGGACTCTGCAGATTCCACCCGATGCCCAGCCTCCTCCAGGTAGAACCGCAGATATATCAGGGTGTCCGGATGATTTTCCACGATGAAAATGCTGAGCGGTGGCGTGGCGGTGTTCATGTCAGAAAGAATACGGCCCTCGTGATTGACCGGCTGTCTCTTCGCGTCGGATCAGGGCCCTCCCTGAATCGGAAGCTCGATGGTGAAGGTGGAGCCTTTTCTGCGGCCGTCGCTGGCGGCCTGGATCGTTCCTCCGTGCGCATCCACGGTGGCTTTGGAAATGGCCAGCCCGAGACCGAGACCGCCGAATTTCTTGATGACATCGGGATTGGCCTGCTCGAAGATCGCAAAGACTTTTGGCAGTTCGCTCGGATCGATGCCGAGTCCGGTGTCGGTGACCAATACGCGAAATGTCCGCTCGTCGCACTCCGTGCGGACTTCGATTCGTCCTCCGGGATCGGTGAATTTCGACGCGTTCTTCAAGAGATTCCAGATGACCTGTCGCAGCATCTTCTCATCGCCCATCAGCTCGGCGGAGGGCGCAGCCAGGTTCAGCACCAATTCATGTTCCTTGGCTTCCAGATCCGCCTTGGTGATCTCCGCCGCCGATCGGATGATCTCGTGCAGATCGATCTTCTCGGGATCGATCGACAGTTTTCCCCGGGAGATCCGGGTTACGTCCAACAGATCGTCGATCAATTTCACCTCGATCCGGACGTTGCGACGGATCATCTCGAGCATCTTGCGCAATTGCCCGGTCAAGCCGGGTCGTTCCAGCATCATCTCGACGGCCATCACCACGGGCGTGAGCGGGGTGCGCAATTCGTGCGAAAGCACCGCCAGAAATTGATCCTTGGCGTGCAGTGTTTCCTCCAGGTTCTTCTGGCTTTCCTCGAGATCCTGCCGGGTCTGCTGACGCTCGGTTTCATCCCGCAGGATCTTCACGAATCCCACCGCCTGCTCATCGCCATCGTGCATGGCCATCAGGAATCCGTTGCTCCAGAATCTCGTGCCGTCCTTCCGTCTGTGCCACCGCTCGTCGCTTGCCCGCCCCTCGGTCAGAGCCAGCTCGCGCTCGATCGCGGGGCGATTCGCGGCACGGTCTTCGGGGGTGAAAATTACGTCCGAGCTCCTCCCCATAATCTCCGACTCCGGGAACCCCAGGATTCGCTCGGCCCCGGAATTCCAGCTCGTGACTTTCATCTCCAGGTCCGTGGTGAAGATCGCGTACTCCCGGGCGCTCTCGACCACCAGCCGCAGCTTCTCCTCGCTACCCCGCAGGGCGGCGTGCGACTCTTCCGACTCACGCCGCGCGTGCACGGCATCCTCCATCAGGTTCAGCGCGGCCCGTCGCGCCTGCCGCACTTCGTCGACGAGGCGCCCGCGCTCGAGCAGGGTGTAGGCAGCGGAGGCAAATCGCGACAGAATCGCCAATACCCGCGCATCTTCAGCCTGAAATCGATGCTCCTCGCTGTGGGCGATCACCCACAGCGTGCCCGCCGCCCTCCCCTCGACGTGGAAGGGGACCAACAGAGCCTCGTGGACGTAGGGATGCACGTCGCGGATCTCGGCAAAAAACAGGGCTGGCTCGCGAAAAAGCACCGGCTCGTTGCGATCAAGCACAGTCCCGCAGGGGCTGGCGTGGCGGGGCAGATAGCCACCCAGGTTGGTCGCGAACTGCCCGGCAACGGCCTTCCACCGAAAGATCTCCCGGTCCCCCTTTCGTTCCAGGATGCTCACGCCGGCCGAGTCGGCCTGACATAACAGCGCGGCCTCCTCGACGAGTCGGTCGAGCAGGGCAGCCGGATCATCCGCCAGTGCCCTCGCCAGAGCGCCCAGCGCGCGGTTTTCTGCGACAGCGTCGGGCGCTCGGGACGACCGCTGGAGCAGCTCGTCGGTGATCACGATCTCGTCGATCGTCCGCGTGGGCGCGATTCGGCGACTCATCCCGCACCTCCCTCACCTCCGGACTTATCGTCCTCGATCTGATACCGGGGTGCGCCGCCACGCTCGGCTAGGAGATCGTTGACTTCCCTCTTCAGATCCACCATCCGCAGTTCGCGCCCCACCGCCACTTTGTTGAATCGCTCCATTTCCGCGTTGCGGGCGTGGACTTCCGCCTCACCCAGCTTGCGGTCGGTGATGTCAATGAACGTGAGGGCGGCACCCGCGATCACGTCCTCGTCCGTACGATACGGCAGCATGCGCGCCAGAAACCAGCGATCCTCCGCATTGCGAACCTCTCGCTCCCGGGGAATGAGTCGTTCGAGCACGAGTTGGGCGTCGACGACGACGTCGGGATAATCGAGCCGGTGCGTGAGATCGGAGAGCGGCCGCTCGACGTCGGTCGGAATGAGGTTGAAGAGCGCGACCGCATTCGGCGTGTAGCGCTTGATGCGAAGTTCGCGATCCAGAAAGATTGTGGCGATGTTCGTCGAGGCCATCAGGTTCTGCAGGTCGCTGTTCGACCGACTCAATTCCTCCACACTGCCCTTGAGTTCCTGATTGACGGTGGTGAGTTCCTCGTTGATCGACTGCAATTCCTCTCGACCGGTCTCGAGTTCTTCGCTCGCACTGCGCAGTTCCTCGTTCATGGCCTGCAATTCCTCATTGGAAGCCTTCATCTCCTCCGTCTGCGCCTCGTATTGCTCGGCGCTCTGCCGCAAGCTCAACTTCGCGTGATCGAGTTCCGCCTCGAGGTGGCGCAGGAGCGTTTCCTACGTGACACTGGCGATCGCCGTGCCGGGTGTCGGCATCATGGTTTCGTTTTCCGAGCGCTCGCGGAACAGCACCAGCCAAAAACCAGGAGCGAACTCCGGCACCGCGCGCACCCCGATGTCCACGATGTTCTTCCCGCCGTCAAATCCCACCACCACGCCGCTCACGTCCATCGGTTCGTTCAGGTGTTGAGCCCGGATCAATGCCGCGCGCAGCTCGACGCGCAGCTCCGACCGCACGACCCGAATCAGGTCGTTCGACAGCTCGCCACCCGCGTGTTGCAGGAAGCGCCCCACGCCGGGTGACAGGTGCATGATCTCCTGCCGATCGTTCACGATCAGGGAAGGCGGTCCCAGTCGCTCGAGCAGACGGAAGTGCAATTCCGCCCACGTCGCGCCCGACACGCCCTCCGGCACCGGCTCGGGCGGCAGTTCCAGAGTCGAGCGACGCGCGGCCCGTTCCGCTACGGCCTGCAGCGTGGCGCTCGCTCCCGCCGCCCGTTCGGTCACCTTGCCCAGCGTCGTCGAAGCGAACGGCACCGGTGGGTGCGAACGATTCGATGGAAGCCGACGGTAGATTCGCGCCTTCTTATCCGTCGTTGCGAAGAGGTGCGAGCAATCCTCCGCCGACTCCGATGGGCTCAGGAAGAGAAGGCCGTCGGGCCGCAGGGCAAAGTGGAAAATTTCGATGGTGCGCGTCTGCGCAGTCCGGTTCAAATAAATGAGCAGGTTGCGGCACGAGACCAGGTCCAACCGGGAGAAAGGCGCGTCCTTGAGCACATCGTGGAGGGCGAAGAGGACCGTCTCACGGAGCGAGCGACGCACGCGGTAACCGCGGTGCTCTTTCACAAAAAAACGACGCAACCGCTCGTCCGAGACGTCCGCCAGGATGGCCTCCGTGTAGAGCCCCTCCCGCGCCGTCGTGATGGCGGATTCGTCGATGTCCGTGGCGAAGACCTGAATCTTCGGCGGCGCGGAGAGGGTCGACGCGTACTCGCACAGCATCATCGCGATGGAATACGCCTCCTCACCCGTCGCGCACGCCGCGACCCAGACCCGCACTTCATCGTTGGGCCCCTTGTCGCGGAAAATCTGCGCAATCAACGGCGAGAGCTGATCGAACGTCTCGCGGTCGCGGAAAAAATTCGTCACCGAGATCAACACGTCCTGCAGCAGCGCTCCCGCCTCCCCCGGCTGGGTGCGGAGAAATTTCAGGTAGCTATCGAGAGCCTTCTGCCCATTGACCTGCAGGCGACGCGCGATGCGCCGGAGGATCGTCCCGCGCTTGTAGTAGCTGAAATCATGCCCCGTGCGTGCTCGCAGGAAGAGCAGGATCTCCCGCAGCGTCTTTTCGTTGGCCGCGGCCTCGGCCTTCCCTTCCGGTTTCTCGCCGGGGTCCTCGGGCAGCTCGATCTCACGTTCGCTGGCGCGGAACTGCGCGAGCCGCTCGGGCATCTCGTCCACCCGGAGCACCCAATCGACCATCCCGGTGACGATCGCCGCGCGCGGCATGCCCTCGTGCTCGGCCTCCGCGGGATCCTGCGCGACCGTCAAGCCGCCCCGTTCCTTGATTCGCTTGATGCCGATCGCACCATCGCAATCCGCTCCCGAGAAGATGATCGCGGTGGCGTGCGGCCCGTGCGTGTCTGCCAGGGTGCGAAAGAACAGGTCCACTGCCACCCGTTTGCCGCGAGGCTGATCCACGTCACGCAGGTGAAGCTGGCCGTCGACCATCGAGAGATGCTGCGCCGGGGGGATCACGTAGACGTGGTCGGGTTTCAATTTCATCACTCCCCTCACCTGCACGACCGGCATCTCCGTCGATCTCTGGAGAATCTGGGCCAGCCGACTCTCGTGCTCTGGCGAGAGGTGGAGCACCACGACGTAGGCGCATCCGGTATCCGTGCCCAGTTTTTCGAAGAACTCCCGCAGCGGATCCAGGGCACCCGCTGATCCCCCAAGACCGACGATCGGCAAGGTGTGATAGCCCCGCTGGAAAATCGGACCATCCAATAAATCAGCATTCGCCATTTCCGCCTCGTCGGGACTCACGGTCGCGGCAATGTCTTCACCCGGCGACGCGATGGACTCGGGATCGTGATTTGGATCGGTGGGAGTTGTCATCTCTTCGAGTTTAGTGAGAACCGCCGACAACGGGCGAACCTCATTCCCCATGGATCGAATCTCGCCGGGAAGGCACGTGTGAAGCTGCGGCGAACCCGCCTGCCGCTCCGTGCTCCCACAGACAGTTCAGGCTCCCGCCCGACTTCCGATCCGAAGCGGCGATGCTTAGCTTTTCCGTCCGAAGCCCGCATCCTCATGTCCAGATCGCTCCGCCGCCGCCAATTGAAAAAAGCCAAAAGAAACGCTAAGCGCCGCAAGTCCCAGCGCGACATCCGCTCCCGGATCATCGCAGAAATCCAGCGTCTGCCCGCCGCCCTCTTTCACCCCTCCCGCCAACCCGTTAGCGAATAGCCGCCGACCGCGATGAATCCCGTTGCGCGGGTGTCGGCGTCGCGTTTTCGTTGCAGGCGTCCTCGACCATCCCGGCGGCGCGGGCCATTCTGAGCGACAGCCCGTAGCGTCGGAGTTCACTCAGAAAAAGCGTGGCGCTTCGAATCGACCGGGCCTTCCGCACTTTCGAGCGTCGCGATTCGATGTTGTCGAGATAGTCCGCCAGCTTGACGAACCTCACGGTGTCGGACCCCGAAGCGAGGGCCTTCAGGTACATGTCACGCCGAAACGACTTTGGACCGAACTCCGGCTTCGTCAGGAGCAGCACGGAATCCGCCACCTCCCGTCCGAACGATTCGGTGATCTCGTCCACCGACGTCTCGGTATCCTCCAGAATGTCGTGAAGCAGCGCCACGACGCAGACCTTGCCTTCCCGGACACCGAATGAGTTGCGCACCCGGTCGGCCACCCGCTTGGCGTGAGCGATCGCCGCTTCGTCCGAACTCCCCCGCCACTTGTCCGCCAGTCGACCGCAGGCCAATTTCTTGGCCTGGCTCCAAGCGTCTTTCTGTCGAGGACTCGCACCATTGCTGCTTTTATTGGCTTTAACTTCCACTTTTACTCTTGGAATTGGTGGATGCGATGATGCCATGCATAGGGTGAAAGGTCATTCAGGGCGGCACCCTATTCGCCGGTAAGCCCACCGATTGACCCTACACGCCCGTCAGGGCCGTTCCTTACGACTGTCTGTTTGCCATCCCCCGCTGGCGAACGTTAAATGGCCTAACTTCCCGGACTTCGTCGCATGTTCTCCGATACACTTACCTCCCATCGATACGGCTCTGCTGATTCGGCAGCCTGTCTGCGCATCCTGATCGTTGACGACCATCCGGCGTATCGGCACGGCATCGGATCACTCATTGAGGACGATTCCGCCCTGACCGTTTGCGCCGAAGCCGCTGACCTCCGACAGGCTTTGACCAAAATGCGGGAATGGAAGCCCGACGCCGCAGTGATCGACATCTCCTTACCGGGCCAGAACGGCATCTAGCTGGTCAAGGCGATGCGCGCCGAAAAGCCGAATCTGCCCATCCTCGTCCTGTCGATGCACGACGAATCGACCTACGCCCTTCGCGCCCTCCGAGCCGGCGCCCTGGGCTACGTGATGAAATCCGAGGCTCCCGATCAGGTCATCCGGGGGATTCACGAGATCCTGCAAGGGCGCCTCTTCATCAGCGTCCACTTTCGGCAGCGGCTGATCTTCGAGACCATTCAAAATGAACACCTTGGCGAAGCCACGCCCGTTGCGGCGCTTTCCGAACGTGAGCGGGAGATCCTCGAACTGATCGGAAACGGATGTGGAACCAAGGAGATCGCCGAACAGCTCGGCATCAGTCCCAAAACGGTTGAGACCCACCGCTCTCGCACCAAGGAAAAACTGCGACTTCGCGACGGCGGCGAATTCGTCCGCTTCGCGATGGACTGGGTCACCTTGAAAGATGGCTGATTCCCCGCCCCATTCGACCCGGGGGCGGGAACTCCAATGGATCGAGGAGGAATATCGACGCTTGGGCGACGATATCCACGATCGATTTTCCCAGAAACTCTCTTGCGCCGTTCTCGCGGTGGAGAGTCTCTCGATGCAGATCGCCCGCGAGCGGCCCGATATCTCCCCGAAGATCGATCGACTCTCGGCATCCCTGCAGGAGGTCTCCCGGGAGCTACGCGCCCTCACCTCCGGTCTCGTTCCCCACGCGCTCTACGAAGAGGGACTCGTCCACGCCCTGCAGGATCTCTGTCAACAAATCGAGGCGAGTCGAGGCATCCGGGTCGCCTTCGAGTGCGAGCAAGTCCTCACACCCGCGGTCCCGGATCGGCTCTCGATTTTCCGGGTGATTCAAGCGACTCTGGACCTCGTGGCAAAGGCACGCCCCACGCGGCTCGAACTCGGAGTCTCGCAGCGGGGATCGGGGATCGAAGTAGAATTGACCCACGATGCGTCCATCCCCCGGCTCGAACCCTCCGGCTCCTTCTCCGACGTCTCGAGCGACTCGGCGTAACGCTCGCTCTCTCTTCGGACGAATCATCCACCACCTCGCTTACCATCCACCTCCCCTGCCCGCCGGCATCCGCTTGATCTTCACTCCCCGGGGGCGTGAATGCGACCGCTTCACAAAAAATGCGGGCGCTGGCACGAATGCCAGCGCCCGCCGGATTGCCATCCAGAGGTCAGACGTCAGGCTACCTGATTACTCGGTAGTTGCCAGAACACCCCACTCCGGCAACTGCGTAAGCCGGGAGCGCTGCCGGGACCGGGCGCAAGCGTTTTCTGCCTGCCAAAACGTCGATCACAGGGTCGGAATTCTCCGTGGACGCAGCGATCGCATCCAATTCGGCAGCGATCAGGATCTCGGATGCCCGCGTCACCGCCAGGGAGCCATCATGAAGGTTGAGCTCAGCCAGCAGGGAGCGGACATCCCACTCGATATCTTCCTCACCATCATCCATCCGTCTGAGCAGGTCGGCGATTTTGATCAACACCGACACCTCCGGACCCGCCACCAGAGCTTTTAGATACAGGTTCTTCCAGAGGGACCTCGGCCCCATCATCGGCTCCGTGAGAATGGCTGCCGCGTTGGCGATTTCGGAGTCGAAAAGTTCGAATACCTCGCTCAAAGGCGCGTCCGAGTTCTCGAGGACTTCCCTCAAGAGAGCGACCACCGGCACCTCCACCGCGTCGACTCCGAGACGATTCTTCACGTAGAATGCGACCCGGCGGGCGTCTTGAATCGATTCGACTCCCGATTGACAAGAGGAGCCTTCCGACAGTTTTTGAAGAGCAAAGCGCTTGGCATCGCGCCAGAGCTTCGTCCGTGGTGGGGTGATTAGTTGAGTCATTCGGTCTGAGGGGGCGTTTGAAGTGCCCAATATTACCGATCTTCGCAGCCGCGTCTGTCGGGGTGGTCCCTGATTCGCACTATTCTTTTTGCCGACCCCAACAGCGCGGACCGCTCGAGGAAACTAACGACCGACCGACTCGCCTTCACCCCCTGCGCCTAGAAGATGCCGGTCGGCGGGCGCGGGAGGGTGGGGAAGGTTTCCGAGAGTTGTCACGAGGTTCCCGACATCTGTTAGAGCGTTCCGGACGTCTATCAGAGCTTTCCAGACGTCTATCAGAGCTTTCCAGACGTCGGTCAGAAGGTTCCCGACGTCCGTCCGAAGGTCCCCGACGTCTGTCGGGAGGTTCCTGATGCCCGACGGAAAGCTCCCGACGCATGACGGAAGGCTCCGGCTAGCTGTCGGAAGGTTCCGAGCCGTTGTCGGAAGCCGCCGGGACGACGGAGGAAGCCTGCAATCGCCTGTTCCGGTCGGGAACTGGGACGGAGGCCGATGATTGGTGGTCCACCCCACAGCCCATTGGGGAGTAGCCCCGACACTCTGCGGCAGATCCTTCAATGATGAGGTAATGACTGCGGCTGATCGGTCGCGGCAACCAAAAACCTAATCATCAAATCCACATGAAAAGAAATCCACTCCTCACACTCACTCTCTCGCTCGCCGGAGCCCTTAGTCTAGCAGCCTGTCGGACTTGCCGACACTGATAAAGAAAGAGGGATGGGAGCGAGATATGTGAACGTGGATCACGACACGCCATTGTTACTGCCGCCGGATGTTCGGGAGTGGGTTCCAGAAGGGCATTTGGTTCATTTCATCATGGACGCGGTTGCGCAATTGGATGTGAGCAAGGCGCGGGTCAACGAACGGGGGACCGGGGACAAGCAGTATCCGCCGTCGATGATGCTGGGAGGGTTGATTTACAGCTACGCGACGGGAGTGTTTTCGAGTCGGGGCATTGAGCGCAGCACCTACGAGAACGTGGCGATGAGACTGTTGTGCGCGGACACGCACCCCGATCACGACACGTGGTGCACGTTTCGGCGGGCCAACGCGGAGTTGTTGAGTTCGAGCTTCGGGCAGGTGCTGGAGTTGGCGGCAGGTTGCGGGGTTCTCAAAGTCGGAGCGATCACGGTAGCCATCGATGGGACGAAGGTGCTGGCCAACGCCAGCAAACATGCGGCGGTGAGTTACGGACGGGTCGAGACGAAGATGCAGGAGTGCGATTTGGAGATCGCTGAGCTCTTGGCCAAGGCCGAGAAGGCGGATTCGACGCCGCTCGAGGATGGATTGAGCATCCCGGAGGAGATCACTCGTCGGCAGCAACGCAAGGCGAAGCTGGCCCAGGCACGAGCCGAGATGGAAGTGCGAGCCTACGCGCGAGCGCAAGTCCAGCAGCCTGAATACGAAGCGAAGGTCGCCGCACGAGCAGCGGCGCGAGAAGCTGGGAAAAAGCCTCGCGGCAAGGAGCCCCAGCCTCCAAGTGAAAAGCCTACGGCCAAGGACCAGTATAACTTTACCGACCCGGCGAGCCGCATCATGAAGACCCACGGAGACGGCTTCCAGCAAAGCTACAACGCGCAGGCCGCCGTGGAGGTCGAGAGTCGGCTCATGGTCGGAGCGCGAGTCTCCACCGCCCCCAACGACAAGGAACAACTCCTGCCCGACCTGGCCGCCATCGCGCCGGAAGCCGGCCCGTGGCCGAGGCACTCATCGACAGCGGATTCGTCAGTGAAGCAGCCGTCACCGCAGTCGAAACCAATGCTGGGGGCACGCCCACCGGCCTGCGGGTTCTGGCGGCGCTCAAACGCCAAAAGCATGGCCGCAGCGTCAGCCAACTCGAGAAAAAGGCCGACCCGCCCCCGCCAGCCGCCGACGCCCCCTTCACCGAACACCTGGCCCACCGCGTGGCTACCAAAGCCGGAGCAAAGCGTTACAAATTACGACAACAAACCGTGGAACCCGTTTTTGGCATCATCAAGCAAACCCTCGGCTTCCGGCGCTTCTCCTTGCGAGGAGAAGCCAAAGTCTCCCTCGAATGGAACCTCGTTGGCCTGGCCTACAACCTCAAACGACTCTTCCACGTCGGAACTCCCCTGAGAATAGCCTAAAAGCAGCCCTGCCCAACGGCCACCCGACCTCGACTCCCCTCCATCGATGCCAGTGCTCCGCTCATTCTCAATCAAGACCAATTCTCGCTCCAAAAAACTCCCGCATCTTCCCAAAACCCAAAATTCCCCCATCCTCTCTCACTCGCTAACCCCGACAGGCTGCTAGCGACGGCTCCCGCCCAATCCGCCAGCAACTCCGGCCTCACCGACCTTGCCACCTTCGAAGACAAAATGGTGACCGACCTGCAGGGCAACACGATCGGCGACGTCGAAGAACTCCTCGTCGATAGCCGCAGCGGTCGCGTTCGCTACATCGTGATGATCGTGTCCGGAATCCCGGCGCAAATCGCTCGATCTGAGCCTCGATTCGTCCGCTCATGTCGCAGCTCGATCCATTCGGCACGTGGCAGTAGGCCCAGAGCGTGTGGCTCCCCGCTGGTGCCCGCGTGGAGTCGAACAGGCTCTGCTGAACCACCAGAACAAAGGTACGCTCGGGGTGCTCACCCAGCGCGACCTGTTGCTCGCTGACGGCCATTTCCTCCAGCGTCCCCGCGACGTGCACGGTTCCCGCCCGTCGGCACGCTCCGCTCTTTCAGGAAGTCGGCTCCGAAAGCGCATAGTCGATCTTACACACCCCCGGAGCGTGCCGGAACCGCCGCAACTTCCGCCGGTGGCCAGCGGGAAGCCGTTCACACGCCATGCGCCCGAATTGCCAGGCCGTGACGTCCAGCAGCGTCGCCCGTGCGCTGGGAAGCTCACTCCAGTGCCCGATTGGTCGTCCGGTCTCGATGACGCCGCCCAGCCGCCGCGATTCATTCGCCAACGTGTCCGCGATCGCTCGCGGCCCACCCTTCGGAAACGACCAGCCCACAGCGTATACGGCGGCACCCAACACCAGTCCGAAGGCAGCCGATCCCGGCTCTTCCAGCGGCAGGAACGAGTGCAACGCGATCCCCCCGAACGAGGCCCGCGCGCGCTCCGTCCAAAAGGCGCCCGCGCCAATCCTCCCGCCGACTAGAGGGCCTTCATCCCGAAGGAACTCAGCACCAGTGGGTGTCGGGGACGATGCAGGACTGGCGGCAGAAACTCCTCCGCCAGCGCGTCCCAATGTTCGACCAGCGGTCCGAACAACTTCCGGTATACCCGCTCATCCCTCCCGAGGGCGGCGGCCGTCTCATCCAGTGATCGCGTCAGCACCGCCGCACCACCATCCTCCATGGGGCGTGTCAGGCAGATCCCGGACACCGCTGTCGGGGCACTTGAGAATCAGTCATTTCCCACAGCCGCAGCCCCGACGTCGATTGCCAGTCGGCGCAGTTCATCACCGTTGGACAAGCCACTGAGGAAACGATCCGGGATTCCCGACAACCCCACCTGAGCGCCGACCAGCGCCCCCGTCAGGCAAGCCCGGCTCATGTTCTGACCGCCACCATTCAGCGCGTGGAGCACCGCCATTTCGAAGTCGCCCGGGAAACGGGCCGCGAGGTAATAGGCAGCCGGCAGGACGAAGTTCATCGCACACGACATTCCATAGACCTGGGACACCTTCCACGCTGGCTCGATCACGATATCGGGATCCCGCGCCGCCCGCGCGATCCACGAGGGCAACAGCAGCGCATCCGGCGAAGCGAATCCCAGGGTCTTCTCCGCCGACTTGGCCGAGATCGAACTGCTGGCCACAAATTGCACCGTGCCGCTTTGCATGTCCGCCATCAGCTTATCCGACAACTCATCGTCGAACTTCTCGCCCCGAATCAACGCTCCCATTACCAGCGCAAACGCCACGCTCTGCTGCACGACGAGCGAGTCGTCCTGCGCCAATCGGCTGCAACCATTGGCAAACCGGGCCAGCTCCCCCGGGCGTCGGCGCGTATCGCGCGGCCAGGATGCTGATCCGCTCAGCGCACTCGGAGGTGTCGGCATTGCCGGCCGCATCAGCCCACGACCGCCCTCCCTTCACACGATTCATCCATACCTGCCGGAATGAGTGATTCGTGAACCCGCCCGGCCCGTCCTCCGGTTCCTCACCCAGCTTCGGCAACAACAGCTCGTCGAGCCGTCGACAGAAATCCGCCTCGTCGTAAGCTCCCCTCACCGCCACCGATTCGAGCAGCATGGTGATGATCTGACCCGTTTGCGAATGGTCCCCTGCCTGCATCCCCTCGTGGAAGCGCCCCGCCTTCGGCGTCGTGTAGTCCGTGATCCACGGACCGTAGTCCGCTCGCATCGCGTCGAGATCGTAATACCAGTGGGGACCCAGTCCGAGCGCGTCACCAATGAACGCGCCCATGATGCATCCTGCCGCCCGATCAATCGTTTCTGGTGTCCGGCTCACGTCTGCGGAAAATTGTCGCAAAAAGCGGGCGCCGGAACAGTGTCCGAACGCCCGCTTGGCTTTGTTTTCTGATTGGAGGACTTAGTTGGCGTCGATGTTGACCTTGCTCTCCGCGATGTCGGTGAGCTTCTGATCAGCCGCGCCTTCCTCGTCGAGAGTCTGCTGCAGGAGTTCCGCTGCGGAATTTTCTCCAAGGCGGCGGGCCAGAGAGCGGACCGTGCCGTAGCCGGCAATCTCGTAATGTTCGACCCGCTGGGCCGCGCCGATCAGGCCGGCGTCCCGCACATCGTCATCGCCCTTGGCTTTGACGTAGCTGTCGCCTTCCTTGACCAGCCCTTTCATCGCCTCGCAAGTCTCGCCGGAAGGGTCTTCGTCCAATTGC
Organism: uncultured Verrucomicrobiae bacterium; assembly: GCA_963832325.1. Lineage (GTDB taxonomy): Bacteria > Verrucomicrobiota > Verrucomicrobiia > Chthoniobacterales > JAATET01 > CAVVKW01. Next base: position 221,278 of record CAWHTR010000005.1, read on the forward strand.
TCAAAGATGCGCTCGAGTCGCCGGGCGTGCTCTTGAGTTTCCGTGAAATGGGCCTCGAACGCGTTCCTGAGTTCAAGACTCGTCGCGGCCTCCGCCATTTTCGGCAGAGCGTCGAGCAGTTGAGTTTCCGCACTGTAGAGGTCGCGCAGTTCCTCGATGTAGAGGTCACGCAGTGTTTCGAAGGTAGGTGAGAAGAATGCCATGGCGTTTTGTATTGGTTGTTCGAAGGGTGGTTCGAAGTCCCAACCGATCTCAAGTGTCGGGGCGACCCCTGAGCAGCCGGTGGGTGATCGCCGTTGGTGATGGGGCGGAGCGCAAGATGCGCTTCAGGTAAAAACCTTCGCGCGCTTCGCCCCGATTACCTGCCACTTACCGCGGAGTTCATCCAGAAGTCCGCGGTTCTCACAACGGGTTCCAACGAGAAAATCGCCAGCGTTTAGGCTCTTCTGATACTCGGAAACCTGCTCATCCGGAATTCCCAGGTTCCCCACCGCCTGGATGCTGGGACCCGCCGGGTCATCCGGTCCAGCGGCTCCGGCCGCTCCCCCGATCGCCGCTCCACCGCCAGCACTTTTCGCCGCTGGGCGCTCGATCGAATCAACGCGGACCGGCTGCTACCCGCCGATGGGCTTCAGGTCCTCATCCGGCGGGCGAGGAAGGAGGACGAAGGAACGGCGCACGCCCGGGCGGGTGGTAGCTCGAAGGAGTTGCTCCGTCATTTCACGGGAGCGGGTCACGGCGACGAGGGCGGGATTCATGCAATAACGGGGATGAACGTGGGACGTGTCTGGTCGGGATATTGACCGATGATTTCGGAATCCTGACCGATCCGGGATGCCGTGTCTGTCGGGTCGACACCTGATTCGTTCGCCACACCGTTTCGACTCCCGTGACGTGGAAGGAAGTCGCCACTGCGGCCAAACGCAAGCGTCCACTCAGTTTCACGGCGGCTCAGGTCATCGAACGGATCGGGAAGCACGGAGATCTCCATCAGTCGGTCCTGACCCTGAAACAAAAGCTCCCCCCGCTCGCCCGACTGGGTTGATCCTGTCGGGCGGTCCCCCGTCGTTCCCGTCGGGGGAGAGATCATCAAAACCGAGCGGGACGTCGGCGGCGATTCGATCACATGAAACCAGTCATCGTCTTCATCCACGGCATGTTCCAAAATCCCGAAAGCTGGAGGGAGTGGATCGATTTTTACGAGGCTCGCGGTTACGGATGTCACGCTCCAGCCTGGCCCCTTCACGAAGGTGACCCCACCCACCTTCGAGCGCACGTCCCGCCGGGCACCGGGGACCTTGAGCTGTCCGACCTGCTGGAATCGACTGAGCGCTTCCTCGACACGTTGCCAGCTCCGCCGATCCTGATCGGGCATTCCATCGGAGGTCTCATGGTCCAAGTGCTCGTGAACAAGGGGCGCGCCTCGGCTGGTGTCAGCATCTCGCCCGTGGCTCCCAACGCCATGCTATCACTTGAGTGGGATTTCCTGAAAAACAGCACCACCATTCTCAATCCATTCAAGGGCGACGATCCGCAGGAAATGGACGCCGAGCGGTTTCATGACGTTTTTGCCAACACGTTGACTCCCGAAGAAAATCAGGCGGCATGGGAACGGACGGTGGTCCACGAGAGCCGCAACGTCCTCCGCAGCGCGCTGGGAAAAGCCGGACGCGTGGATTTCGCCAAGCCCCACGTGCCCCTCCTGCTGATTTCCGGCGAGGAGGACCGCATCATTCCCCAGTCGCTGGTCCGCCGGAATTTCTCCCACTACGAAGATGCGGACGAGACGGAATCCGGAACCACCTACCTGCAGGAATTCCCCGGTCGGAGCCATTTCCTCTGCGGCGAGTCCGGTTGGGAGGAGGTTGCCACCTCCATCGCGAATTGGCTGGAGACGCAGGGCGTGGCATTTCGGCCCGATGAATCAGCGTCCGTCCACCGGACCGCCGACAGCATCTGACACTCCACTCATCCATCGGCCTGACTGACATCCGGCCGGATACCCGCGATAACGACGGGCATGGATCGGGGAGCTAACCAACGTCGGGTGATTAACATTCAGGTAGAAATTCCCGACCATGAGCGTGACCTGCGCGTCCGCTTCATCATGGACGATGCCGAAACCATTCTCGTCGATCTTCCCCTGCCGGTGGCTTCCCGATTCACCGATCAGATGATGGATGCCGAATTCATCCAGCGCCAACGAGTCTTCCACAATTCGCTCCAACGGATCGCTGTTCCCGCGACCGAGGTGGTTTGAGACGACGCTTCGAATGATCACCGCCGCTTGGGTGGTATCGGAGGCTTCCTAAGCTACTCCGGAAACGGCGTGGAAGGTGGCGGAGTCGGGTCCGGCGGATTGTCCGTGGGGTGAACGACGTCGGTGCCGATCGTGCCGTCCGGTCCCGCGCCGGGAGCACCGGCTGGACGGTTGTCGCACCCATAGAGGAGGCAGATGGCCGCGAGGCAGGCAGAGAGTGTTAAGCGCATACTCGATCAATTCGCAGCGCGAACCGGCTTTGGCGGTGGCTCTTTTCGATGTTTCGTCGGCGCAAAAACAACTCCGGTGATCAAGCCGCCGGACGGCGGCATCAGGCCGGCATTTCCCCAAGGCGGACCGGCTTGCCACCCAGCCGCACGGACTCAAGAACTGCCAGGACGATGCGAATATCAGCGAGCCCCATCTCTCCCGGCGTGCTGACGGGACCATTCTTTTCCACGGCTCCCGAGAACGCATCCATCTCTGCGGCGAACTGATCGATGTCAGGAATGAGATGCTCCACCTTCACCGCCGCTCCTTCGCGCTTCTCGTTCGTGAACAGCCGCAATCCGCAGTAATCGTAGGCCCGACTCCTCGCGATGGATCCATCGGTGCAGAGCACCTCGTAGTTGGATTTCGACGCCGTGCCGGCCCAGCCCAACTTCTTTCGTAGCTCCGGCACCTCGAGATTCGGCGAACCCGGCGATGGAAAGATCGAACTCGCTCATGCGAAGGAATCGGTGCTTAGCGGAAGGGCGGTGGTGTCTTTCAAAATATTGGCCAAAGCGCCGTAGGTTTGCGCGCCGCCCGCTCCCGCCCCCACCCTTGGATAGGGAAGTGACCTGACAACCCTTCCCGTTCAGCCGTCGATCTGCCAGTTCACAACAACGACAAACCATGAAAAAACACCTACTCAATACTCTGGCCATCACGGCCGTTCTTGGCCTGCCGATTCATTCGTCTCTCGCCCAGGATGAACAACTCGCCGAGGACAAGCCTCTCGCCCAAAACGAACAACGCACCAAGACCAAGCCCATGCTCGTCGAACTCGAAAAGATCGAAGAAGCCACCGTTTGGGATTTCCAGGGCAACGAGATCGGCGAGATCGAGGAAATTCTGATCGATCCGCAGAAAGGCCGCATCAGCTACGCGGTCGTCGAAGTCGAAGAATCCTGGGGATGGGACGACCGCGAAGTCATCGTTCCTTTCGCCGCGTTCGACGTGAAGTGCAAGGATGACGACACGATCACGGTGGCGTTGGACGCCGACCAGGAACGCCTCAAGAACGCTCCAAAAGCCCCGACTGATCAGCGCGCTGATCTCGCCGACGAACGCAACTCCGAGGAATATAACACCTACTGGCAGAGCAACATGCGCGGCACCGATCTCACCGACCGCAACTGACGCCTTCCCGGCAGATCATCTAAGCCAATTAACCGGTGCTCGCGTCGGGGACTAACCTCCCCGGCCGGGCACCAGTTGTTCCTTTGGGCCGCCGCCGCGATCGTCCGCGCGGCCGCAGTGTCACCTCAGCTGCCGACGGGGTTGCGCCGAATCTTGCTCAGCGGGTGACACCCCCGCGCGATTTGCCACGCTTCCCGCGACGGGATCAAGAACACCCGGACGGAGTTCCCGCTCGTCGCCAGATCGGTTTCCACAAATCTCCGACGGACGCTCGACCACCCGTCCTCGATTGGTTCACGGCTTAGCGTTGCGGGCAGTTCGAACAACGTGCACCGCTGGCTACCCGATCCGGCGTTCAGGACGATTACTCGCTCCAAACCCGCCGTCGTCATCGCTGCCACGTCCACTCCCGGATCGCCTCGGGATCCTCCCCGGTTTTCTCGATCTCCGTCCGGAAGTCCCTCAGGAGATACTCATAATGCAGGACGCGTTCGCTGGCCGCCGCCGCGACCTTGGAATTGACTGCCGCCACCGCCCGGATGGCCTGCGTCACGAGATGATACCGGCTGGCTCCGTTGCGCACGAGCATGTCGAAGGGCGTCGTGGTGTTACCCTCTTCGCGATAGCCGTTGATCGTCACGCGCGCGCTCACGTTTCGCCCGTAGAGCAACTGCTTCACCGCGCTGGGATAGCCGTGAAAGTTGATGATCACCGGTGCCACCGACGCGAACAGGGCGTCGAACAACACGTCATCCAACCCGTGCGGATGCTCGCTCTCCTTCTCGAGAATCAGCAGATCGCTCACGTTCACCACGCGCAGCCGAAGATCCGGCATTTCATTCCGCAGGATCGCGGATGCCGCCAGCACCTCCATGGTCGGGATGTCCCCGATCCCCACCAGCACGACATCGGGATCGACGCCGTCGTCCGTGCTCGCCCAAGGCCAGATCGAGGCTCCCGCCCGGCAGTGAGCGATCGCTTCCTCCAGACTCAGCCAACACGGCATCGGATTTTTGTTGGCGATCACGAGGTTCACGTGACCGGTCCCGCGCAGGCAATGGTCCATCGTCGAGAGCAGGCAATTCGCATCGGGCGGCAGATACACCCGCATGATGTCGCCCTTCTTGTTGAGGAGCGAGTTGATGAACCCCGGACTCTGGTGGCTGAACCCATTGTGCTCCTGACGCCACAGCGTCGAGGTCTCCAGATAGGTCAGCGACGGGATGGGCTTCCGCCACGAAAACTCACCGCTCATTTTGAGAAATTTCGCGAACTGATCCATCATCGACGTCACGATGGGCAGAAAGCTCTCGTAGCTCGGGAAGATTCCGTGGCGACCGGTCAGCAGGTAGCCCTGCAACCAAGCCTGGCAGGTGTGCTCGGAGAGAACTTCTAACACCCGGCCACCGTTCGGCCCGATGTGTTCCGCTCGATCCCCACCCTCGATCGGCCACTGGTAGTTGCGCTGAGTCGGCGCGTCGAAGACACCGCCCAGCTTGTTGCTCATCAGCTCATCCGGACAGAAGATGCGAAAGCGATCCGGGTTCTGCGAGATCACCCCGGCGAGGTAATCGGCCAGGACCTTGATCGGACTTTCCTCCGCCTCGCCACGCTTGCCATCCGCGACCGCGATGGCGCTCTTGGAAATCGGCGGCAGCGCGAGCGGACGTTCGACCCGCCCGCCGAAGGTGTGCGGATTGCAACCCATCCGGCGGTCGCCGACGGGACACGCTTCGAGAATGTCCGCGTAAGGGCTCCCGTTCCCGTCGAAGAGCTCCTCGGGCCGATACGACCGCAACCAATCCTCGACCAACCGCAGGTGCTCGCCCCCCTCGCGAGCATCCTTCACCGGAACCTGGTGCGCCCGGAAAGAACCCTCCACCGGCTCTCCATCCAGACACTCGACACCGGTCCATCCTTTCGGCGAGCGCAGGATCACCATTGGCCAGCGCGGCTGGGAGATCGGTCGTCCCGACCGGGCTGCGGATTGGATTTTTCGAATCCCCTTGAGAGCCCAATCCATGGCCGACGCCATCTGTCCGCTCAGGTCGCCATCATCCGACACCAGCCGGGGCTCCCAGCCGTAGCCGGTGAACAGCTTGCGCAGCTCCTCATCGCTCATGGAGCCGAAGATCGTTGGATTGGAGATCTTGTATCCGTTCACGTGGAGAATCGGGAGAACGGCACCGCTCTCCGCTGGATCGAGGAATTTCGTGCCGTGCCAGGCCGTCGCCGTGGGACCGGTCTCCGCTTCGCCGTCGCCGACGATGCAGGCCACGAGCAGATCGGGATTATCAAACGCCGCGCCGAAGGCAGTCGCCAGCGCGTAACCGAGTTCCCCACCCTCGTGAATCGTCCCGGGCACACCCGGATAAAGATGACTCGGAAATCCACCCGGCCAGGAGAAGGCCCGGACGAACCGCTCCAGTCCATCCGCGTCGGGCGTGAGCTTCCGGGTAGAACTCCCGCAAACTTCCCTCCAGATAAAGATTCGCCAGATTGGCCGGCGCTCCGTGCCCCGGACCCGTGATCAGGATCGCGTCCAGATCCGCGCGCCGGATCAGCCGGTTCAGGTGCGCGTAGACCAGGTTGATCCCGGGGCAGGTGCCCCAGTGTCCCAGCAGACGCTTCTTCACGTGCTCGGGCTTCAGCGGCTCGCGCAGGAGCACGTTGCTCTGCAAATAAATCTGAGCGCCCGCGAGGTAATGGACGGCGCGCAGGTATCGATCGAGGGCTTCTTTCTTCACGCTCATACCCGGACATCGCGAGCGCCCGGCCTCCCGCGCCTCTCCCGCTCATCTTCGGGGGGCAATAACAGCTCCCCGCGAAACCGACTACGCCCGGCTCAGGGCGAAGTCCCACAAGCTGAGCAATTTCGAAACGCGTTTCCCTCTCGAGACCGCGATTTGCAGCGGTCGAGTCAAACATCCAAACCCAAAAACCTAATCATGTTCTATCACGACGGAGGAAAGCTCCAATACCCAGTCCGAGTCGACAAACCGAACCCCGTCTTCGCCCGCGCGTTGCAGCAGGCCATCGGCGGCGTGCAGGGAGAAATTCGCGTTTGCCTGCAGTATCTCTTCCAAAGTTGGGGTTCCCGCGGCCCTCACAAATACCGGGATCTCTTGATGGAAACCGCGACCGAGGAACTCGCCCACATCGAAATGCTCGCCACGGCCGTCGCCCTCAATCTCGAAGGAGCGCCACTCGAACAGGAAAAGGCCGCCAAGGATCCACTCATCGCCGCCGCCCTCGGCGGAATGGAGATGCAGCACGTCCTCTCCACCTGCATGGCCGCCATGCCCGTCGACTGTGACGGCGTTCCGTTCAATTGCAGCCACGTCTACGCCAGCGGAAACGCCGCCGCCGACATGCTGGCCAACGCGACGGCGGAATCAACCGGACGCATGCTCGCCGTGCAGCTTTACCGGATGACCGACGACCCCGGCATGAAGGATATGCTGAAATACCTCATCGCCCGCGACACCATGCACCAGAACCAATGGATGGCCGCATGGGAGGAACTCGGAGGCAGGGAAAACCACCCGATCCCGAACGATTTCCCTATGGACGAGGAGCTCCGGGACGTCAGCTACACGTTCTTCACCTTCGGAAAGGACGAGACCGTGCCGGAACCCGAAGGAGCGTGGTCCAAAGGAACCAGCTTCGATGGCAGGTCGACGTTCAAGATCGAGAAGATGCAGCCAATGGGAGAGAAAGCCGACCTTGGCAAAGCGTCGCCCGACGCCCCAGTTCAGTCCGGTCAACTCTAGTCCCCTTCGCTTCAAGCCCGGGCGCGCGACTCGCGCGCCCGGGTCCTTTTGAACTCATCAATCCCAACACCCCCAATTTTTCCCATGAGCTACATCAACGAAATGTTCGACTCCCATCCGGCCGAGGTGGAGTCCTCCCGCGACGCGGCCATCGAATGCATCTCTGCCTGCTACTCCTGCACGGAAGCCTGCAACGCCTGCGCCGACGCCTGCCTCGGCGAGGAAAACGTCGCCAGCATGATCGCCTGCATCCGGCGTAATCAGGATTGCTCCGACGTCTGCCTGGCCACGGCCCGCATCGTCTCCCGCCTCACCGCCACGGACAAAGTCCTGGTCGGAGCGGTCCTGCGAGCCTGCGCTCACGCGTGTCGTGAATGCGCCAAGGAGTGCCAGGGTCACGCCGAGAAAATGCAGCACTGCAGCATTTGCATGCAGGCGTGTCTCCGCTGTGCCTCCGCCTGCGAAGCGCTCCTCGAGAGCGGCGGGAGCGATCAGTAATTGAAGCAGCGTGAGCTGACGTCCGACCCGGCTTCATGACGGCGGCGGCCACCCGCGCCGCTGATCACGAACTCTCCTGGCAATGGAGCACTTTCTAATCCACCGCTCGGAGCTGCCGCCTCCGCCCGCGCTCCACCCCTGCGAGGTGGCGGGAAGAAAGTTCGTGATCGCGGTCACCGTGGAGGGTGTTCATGCGATCGGCGCGGAATGTCCTCACGCCGGTGCACCTTTGGCCGAGGGGGCGCTCTGCGGCACTCGTCTCGTCTGTCCGTGGCACCAGAGCGTCTTCGACGTCAGCGACGGTTCGCTGCTGGAACCTCCAGCTTTGGATGACCTTCCCCGGTTCCCACTCCGGATCGAGGGCGACGATATTTTCGTCTCCCTCGACTCCACCGACGCCCGATCCGGCCAGGATCAGTCGCGCGGATGGCGGCACCATTGCCATCCTCGGAGCGGGAGCCGCCGGTCAGGCCGCAGTGGAGGAACTTCGCCGCCTGGGCTGGTCCGGTCGTCTTCTGATGGTCGGCAGGGAACCCGATCGGCCGTACGACCGGACCAATCTCAGCAAGATGTATCTCTCCGGAGATTTCCCCCGCGATCAACTCCCGCTCCGTCCGGCCGACCATTATCAAAAGCTCGGCGTGGAGCGGCTGGAGCGGACAATTGTTCGCCTCGATGTTCCGGAAAAAACGCTCCACTTCGACGATGGCGGCGCCCTCGGCTACGACGGCGCGTTGATGGCGACCGGCGGTATTCCCCGACCACTCTCGATCGCCGGTGGCGAACGCGCTCTGCTACTTCGGAGCCTCGCCGATGCCGATCGGATTCGGCAGCGAGTCCGTCAGGGCACGCGGGTGGTCATCCTCGGAGCCAGCTTCATCGGCGTCGAAGCGGCGTCGGCGTTGCGCGACGCGGGCGCGGAAGTTTCCGTCGTCGCGCCTGACGCCGTCCCCTTCGCCAAGCAATTCGGTCCGGAGGTCGGACAAGCCATTCGATCGCTGCACGAAGAGCACGGCGTCCGCTTTTTTCTCGAAGACGAGGCGGTCTCCATCGGCGCAGAGGGGGTGTTCCTCCACAGCCCCCGCTTCGTCCCGGCCGACTTGGTGATCGCTGGGCTCGGCGTCACTCCGGCGACCGATTTTGTGAAGGGGCTCCAGTTGTCGGATGATGGCGGCATCCCGGTGGACGACCACCTCCACGCTGGCCACGATCTCTTCGCCGCGGGAGACGTGGCCGAGTTCCCACTCCCCCCACCCATCGGCGATGGCACGCCGGTCCGCATCGAACACTGGCGCGTCGCGATGCAACACGGCCGCCTCGCCGCCCGCAATCTCGCCGGGCTGCCGACGTCACTCCACGACTTCATCCCCTACTTCTGGACCTACCACTTCGGAGAAAGGATGAACTACGTCGGCCACGCCAAGGAGTGGGACGAAATCGTCTTCCACGGCCGCCCCGACCGGCCGCCCTGCATCGCGTATTACGTCCGGAATGGCAAAGTCCGCGCTGCGTTCTGCCGCAGGATGGAAACGGAAGCCGCCGCTTTGCATGAACTCCTCCGCCTCGATCGATTGCCGTGCTCCTTCCTGCAGGATCCCGCCTTCAATCCGCTCGCTGCATTGGCGCTCGTCAGCTAGGCAGCGTTCCATCCGCCCCAGAGCCCGTATCGCCAGAACCCGCCCCGCTCCCCTCACCCGATCGCGCCCGGCAGCCCCCATCGGGCACCTTTTTCAAAACCAGCCCGTTCCCCGGTCCCGCCACCCGTCCCCCGGACCCCGCCAGATCCTTCCCCCACCCCGCCACATCGCCACCGCGATCCGCCACATCGCTCCCGCCGCCCGCCATTTCCCCCCAGGCCCCTCGCCACTTCCACCCCCCGAGCCGCCAGTTCGCCCCCGCCTCCCGCCACATCCAAAAATCCCCCCCGCCACCTCGTTCCCGCTAGCCGCCACTTCGTCCCCGACCCCCGCCAATCCCCTCCCTCTCCGCGCCACCGCGTAAGTTTCCTCAGCTTCAGGATTGGTTCACGCGGAGGCGCGGAGACGCGGAGGGTTGGAGATTGTTGACAATGCGATGAAGACCTTCCTTGAGAGTCGCCGCTCCGAAGTTGATGAGTAAACCGGCCTGCAGAATCATGAGCCGCAGGTAGGTCAGCAATTGCTTGCTGTGGACGGGGGCAAGCTTCTCGACGGATTTGAGTTCCACGATGACAAGATCGTCTACGAGTAAATCCGCCCGAAACCCCTCCTCAAAGACCATCCCGTCATACTCAAACCGGACCGGCGTCTGGCGGGCGACATGAAAGCCCCTTGCCGCCAATTCCTTCGCCAGCACCGCCTCATACACCGACTCCAGCAGCCCCGGGCCAAGTTCTCGATGGATCTTCAGCGCCGCATCCACCACCGCCCCGGTAATTTCATCCAGTTCCCTTATCCCCTCCTCCGCGCCCTCCGCGCCTCCGCGTGAGCGGCTCCTCCGAATACGAGCGTGCCTTTCAGCGCTCAGTTGAAGACGAGCGGGTCCAGTGTCGAGAGTCTGGGATTAATGATAGGTCCGACGGTTCTTCATGCCGTCCCCTATCAGGGGTTATCCTGCAAATAAATTCCCAGAATTCCCTCTGCCAAATCGCGGACCTTTTCAACAATTGCCGCCCGCTTGACGTCGCTTTTCGTATTATGGGCCAGCCTCACTACCTTAACCATCTCTGCATGAGAACCAGATTTGGGGTCGAATGCCGGAAGGTTCATGTGTTTGAAGATGTCGCCCACCTGAATACAGATGACATGGCTCGAAATGTATTCCTTGATCAAGGGAGCATTCAGAAGCCCGCACAGAAAATACGCTGGTGCCGCTGTCGCAAACTCAACAAAGAATATTTTGTGATCAGGGACAAACGGGCGCTTACCGACTAATGGTACGGTACCGCTGGCAGCTACCGCTGCACAAAAACTGCCCGATTGCTCCGCCCAAATGACTTTAAATTTGGCAAATGAATAGTCGCCAATGTTATAAATCGAAAAATAAGGTGCCTTTTTCATGCGCCCCTTAAAGGTTGACCTCTTCCGCAGGAGACTTTCAAAGCCTGCGAAGTAACTTCGGCTTTTCAAAAGTTTCGAGACCCTACGATCTCCGTCTTCAAGCGGACCTTTGGTTATCCCGTGATTGGGTACCAACGTAAACAACCTTTCTCGCGGTTGGACAAAGCACGCGGAGAAATCAGAAGCTCCTTTGATAAGCGGATAAAGCAGGTCTGGCTCTATCCACATTGTTTGCCGAGGTCCAATGTCGGTATCGCCTGCCTCCGGCCGGGTTTGAATCTGCACCAACTTGTTTTTGGCATTTTCCGCCAAGACGGGAACGAAGAAGACGCCATTCAAATCTGTGGTAATACCTTTTCGACCCTGAATTACGCTAGTGCCTGTTGTCAGCTTTTGGAGCAGAGGAAACCTGCCGGGAGCGAGAATCGCCCACGGTGAACCGGTCGCCATCACAGGATGCGCCTCCATCTTGGTGCGGTCGACCCGTGCGAGGGCGTCGACCTTTGAAGTGGTGAGGGGAATGCTTCGAGTGAAGCCAAGGCGAGCCGACCATATCGAGTAGTCTACAGGGTAAACGGGCTTTCCTGCGCCCTTACTGAATACACCGATCGCAGTTTTGTTTGCGGCATCCGGAAATGGCTTAAGCGCCTTAAGGTCGTCGACCGATTTTGGCAGCAGATTCGCCTTCGCCGATATGGAGAAACGGCGAAAGCCTTCGGAAGAAGGAGATTGGAAAAGCGTCTGCGTGAGCAAAAACACCAGCGTGCCACCGGACTTCAGCCACTTGTCGGCGACGGTGTAGGTAATCATCGCCGATATATCGAGTTCATTTCCACCGTGGTGTGGAGTGCTAGAGAAAATATTGTATTGCAGACATGTTGGCTTTACGCGGTCACGGTAAAGAGTCGGTAGTTTTGACCAGCGGACCCACGGCGGGTTGCCGACCACAAGGTCGAAGGTGCCAGCAGTCGCAGACCAAAAGAAGTTGCGGACAATCCGAAACCAGATCCCATTCCAATTCTTACGATGAAGTGTTAGAACACGCTGGTAAGTCTGCTGTAGAGGCTCGTGCCACGTTGTCCCTTCTTTCTCTGAAAGGTGAGCAGCGCGAACCAGTTCAATCATGGCGGACGCTGGTTCAAGGTTTCTCTCAACGCTGTTGCCCATGCTCTCAAACACTTGGTCTAGCCGACGCCTGTCAAATGCGAGCTCGGCGGGCAGCGTAATTGCAAGGTCCGCAATGCTACTGCCGATTCGATACTCAACAATCGCATCTTTCGCCTTCGGGTTTTTCGCAGGTGAATAGATTGCATCGGCCAGCAGGATTGGGAGTTCGATTTGTTGGCCCGGTTCGGATTTGAGCAGGTCTGCTATGGCAATGAGAAAATTGACCCGCGATGTCTGCACCGCCAACGGATTAAGGTCGAAGCCCCACACACTTTGCGTTAGATGTTGGACTATCCGATGACCAGTCCAGTTCTTCGAAGCGGCGGCGCTCCGCTTTCTTCTGATTGCTTCAAGAAGAAATGAGGCAGAACCGCATGTAGGATCTAGCACTCGTTGCTTGAGCCAATCACACGGTTCTGCCTTATCCATCGATACGGAGACAAGCCAATCTGGAGTATAGAATTCGCCAAGGCTCTTACGGAGCATTTCCGGCACAAGATTCTGGTAGAATGCCTTTAGGACATCGTTCGAACGGGCGCTTGTTAGGCTATCCGTCCGGTAAAGTGCAAGCTTCACCAAGGCCTGGCGAATAGCCGCCGCAATCGTGGGCCGATGTTTGGCAACATTGCAGGCATCAAGATACCAACTAAAAATAGCCTCCTCAACGAAGCCTTTGATTCCCGCCCGAGCAAACAGGCCGCCGAGCTCAATGTCTTTGGCTATCGTCTCGATCAGTCCATCATCATCAAGGGTAGCTGTGCGCTCAGCAAAACCCTTATAAGATGTGAGACCGTGTGCAGAGACAACCTCCGCGGCCAGAAGTTTGATGATGAGAGAATTGTAAGTGTGAACAACGAAAAGCGCGGCGGGCACCCGGTCGTCCGCATTCGCGCGGGAAGTGAAGTTGAGGCTGTTTTGGATCTCTTTCAGTTGCTCGTTCGACAGATCGGCAACCTGTCCATAAAGCGCACGCCATTCTTCAAACCGCATCTTGATTTTGCTATTCTTCTTTTGTCTGACGGATGCTGCGACCGCGTCTCCTAAAGCCCGCATTAACATCTTCCCACAATCAGAGGCAGGCCCGAAATCTTCTACTAAGTTATCCGCTACGACTGCACGACGAAAGGCATCTTTGCACGCAGTCGCGACCATCGCTACTGATGTCTCAGTGAACGGAAGAAGCTGCCCGTGCTGAATTTCACCGTCGACGACCTGTGCGAACGCAATGTGGTCTCCATCAATTGCGATCCCAATATAGTCGCTCGGGTCGATATTCTCCTCTGCCGCTGTTCTGAGAATATACGGCTTGAGGCGCTCGTAGATAGCTTCCTTGAATGATGGACTGTTGACTTTACCCTGAAATAAACCGCAGCTTTTGAACTCGATAACCACATTGTTGTAACTCGAATCCTTCCTTCCCCTCTCGGCTTGGAAATCGATGTTAAGGCTATTCGACAACGCGAGTATCCACCCTTGCCGAAGCTCTTCCTCATTCGCCCAAAGAATCCGTTTCCGCTCTAGTGTTTTGAAAAGTGTGTTGAACATTGTTTAGCGGAACAGAGTTGAATGCGATTCAGTCTACAGGTGGGAATCTTGATGTTGGTTAAGAACTGGCGGCGGGAAGTGCTTAGCTGGCGAGCGGTGGATTGGGAAGACGATTGTTTCGGTGCCTCGCCGGGCGAGGGTGAAAATTCCGGGGAGCGGCGATGTTGGCGCTTGCTTTCCTCTATCCCCAATACGAGGAACGGCGCAGTCAGCTGTCAAGCTCGCTGGTTTGCGCGCGGTAGCCGTCGCCGATTCCAGTGCTCCTTCCTCGATGAGCTGCTGGAAAGTTGCCTTTAGGATTTCACCCGGCATTTGTTTTTGTCTCCGGCTTCAAATTCCAAATCGGGCACTCCCGCCAATTCTCAGGGAATCCCATGCTGGCGAGCGGCACCTCCGGGTATTCCTCAAAAAGCGCAAGGAGCCGTCCCGCCCAACCGCTCTGCGGGGCGATGCGGTTCAGGCAATGCTGGCAAATGGTGAGGATACCGAAGAGGCGCTCATTGCGCACCTGCACGGGCGCGTGCCAGTCGGGATAGTCGCGGGCGTGCGGGATCATCGGTTTGTTGCCGAGTTCCCGGTTCCAGAGGCGCGAGTGGTGGGCACAGATGTTCCGCACGGTGTTCAGCGCGAGCAACCAGGATTCCATCACGGTATCCGGTACGCCGAAGACGCTGGCGACCGGTTGTTTCACATTGTGCGTGGTGCTCTTGTAGAAGGTGACGAGGCTGCCGAAGGTGAGCACCTCCGCCGTCTCCCAAAGCGGCGGCACATCGTGCTCATCGCCGTATTTTTCGTAGAAATGCTTAATGAAGGTTTCCTTGCTGCGGGCCAGTTCCTCCAAGACTCCGGCCTAGAACTCGGCGAATGCCGTGCGCTTGAGCTTCGGCCGGGAGGCACGGTCAAACGCGTAGGCAAAGGGGCCGTGCTGCTGGCAATGATGGGTGGCGATCTGCGTACGCAGTGCGATCTCGAATCGCTCGATGGCGTCGATAACGAGCACGCGCAGCCGACGGTCGAAGGCGTAGCGACGCCAAACGGTCTCGAACGCGGTGCCGGCGATGAACGTCTCGTCCGGCTCGATGCCTTCGGCCAACTCGACCGGCTCGGCCACTGCCTTGCGGAACGGATGCCAGTAGCCGCTGAGCCGGTAGTAGCCAACCACGCGGAGACGCTCGATCATGAGGGCGCGATCTCCCGCCATGCCGCGTTGCAGCAAGAGGTCCACCTGCTGCTCAATGGTAAGGGATGGCTTCTCGAATTTCACGCCAGGCCTCCCCATACAAAAGAAAACCCGCCGAGAGATAGCATGTCTTGCGACAGAGGCCCGGCGGGTGTGCTGGGTGAAAATTGGCGCATGACTGGGGAATCGTCAAGCGTGGGCACGGAAGATTTTGGTGCCTCAGAGCGCATATCCCAAACCCTCGAGATTCTTGCGAATGGCGATTTCGAGCTTCGCTGACTCGGCGAATTGCTCGCTCAGTTCGGCGGTGAGTTTTCCCATCTTCTCCTCGAACGGCTCGCCGTCATCTTCGACATCTTCCGCGCCGACGTAGCGGCAGGGCGTGAGGACGAAGCCCTGTGCGGCGATTTCCGCGAGGGTCGCCGATTTGCAGAAGCCGGGAATATCGAAATACTCACGCGGAGACGCGAAGGCGAGGAGCGTTCTTGAATCCGATTCCTGCCCTCCGCGTTCTCTGCGACTCCGCGTGAGGCTTCTTCCCCGCAATGCATTGCCTGTAGGGAGGTGGTGGAGCTGCTGCTGCGGATGGGGGATTGTCTCAGCGAGCGACATTTCTCGAAGGAGCGGATGGTGCTGGGGTAATGGATTCGCGGAAGAACCGGTGGCTCTCTGGGCATCCAGCGGCGGGAAGTGCTTAGAGCAGATTCAAAATAGTTTGACGAAAAGGCTTGTACGCTAGGAAGCTTATCAATAATAAGCTTGGGATGCGACCAATGAGCCAAGATTTGAGAGAACGGATAGTGGAGGCGCGAGCCTCTGGAAGCAGCAGCGCGGAGGTGGCCGAACGCTTTCGGGTAAGCGTTCGAAGCGTCGACCGATATTGGCAGAAGCAGCGGGAGCAGGGTCATTGCCGAGCCAGCAAGATTGGCGGGTATTTACGCTCTCGACTCGAAGGTCATGAGGACACGGTAGCCGCATGGATCAAAGAGAAGAACGACCTGACCTTGGAGGCCATCGGTGAGCGTCTGGAGAAGCAGTGTGGGATCAAGCTCGGTGTCAGCGCGCTCTGGTATCGCTTGGACGCGATGGGACTGACCTTCAAAAAAAAGCGATCCGCGCCGCCGAACAAGACCGCCCCGACGTAGAAGCTGCCCGGGCGCAGTGGCGCTCGGTTCAGGGCAGCTGGACCGGATCTGCTCTCGTCTTTCTGGACGAGACCGGGGTCAATACCAAGATGTCCCGTCTTTACGGACGGGCGCCCCGATCCGAGCGCTGCCTCGGCGTCGAGCCGCACGGACATTGGAGCACAGCGACTTTCATCGCCGCTTTGCGCCACGACGCTCTCACCGCTCCCTGGCTATTGGATGGTCCAATGAACCGGGATGCCTTCCACACCTATCTGGAAAAGTGCTTGGGACCGACCTTGCTTCCCGGTGACATCGTCATCGCCGACAACCTCAGTTCACACAAAGGCGAGCGCGTGGCTGAGATCCTGCAATCCTTCGGTGCCACGATCCTTTATCTCCCGCCCTACAGCCCCGATCTCAATCCCATCGAACTGGCCTTCTCCAAACTCAAGTCTCACCTCCGATCCGCCGCTGCCAGATCCTTGGACGATCTCTCAAAAAACCTCGGTCAAATCGTCGACCTATTTTCCCCCGACCATTGCGCCAACTTCCTGCGCCACTGCGCTTACCAGCCTGCCTAATTTGAAAATGCTCTAGCAGCCTGTCGGACTTGCCGACACTGATAAAGAAAGAGGGATGGGAGCGAGATATGTGAACGTGGATCACGACACGCCATTGTTACTGCCGCCGGATGTTCGGGAGTGGGTTCCAGAAGGGCATTTGGTTCATTTCATCATGGACGCGGTTGCGCAATTGGATGTGAGCAAGGCGCGGGTCAACGAACGGGGGACCGGGGACAAGCAGTATCCGCCGTCGATGATGCTGGGAGGGTTGATTTACAGCTACGCGACGGGAGTGTTTTCGAGTCGGGGCATTGAGCGCAGCACCTACGAGAACGTGGCGATGAGACTGTTGTGCGCGGACACGCACCCCGATCACGACACGTGGTGCACGTTTCGGCGGGCCAACGCGGAGTTGTTGAGTTCGAGCTTCGGGCAGGTGCTGGAGTTGGCGGCAGGTTGCGGGGTTCTCAAAGTCGGAGCGATCACGGTAGCCATCGATGGGACGAAGGTGCTGGCCAACGCCAGCAAACATGCGGCGGTGAGTTACGGACGGGTCGAGACGAAGATGCAGGAGTGCGATTTGGAGATCGCTGAGCTCTTGGCCAAGGCCGAGAAGGCGGATTCGACGCCGCTCGAGGATGGATTGAGCATCCCGGAGGAGATCACTCGTCGGCAGCAACGCAAGGCGAAGCTGGCCCAGGCACGAGCCGAGATGGAAGTGCGAGCCTACGCGCGAGCGCAAGTCCAGCAGCCTGAATACGAAGCGAAGGTCGCCGCACGAGCAGCGGCGCGAGAAGCTGGGAAAAAGCCTCGCGGCAAGGAGCCCCAGCCTCCAAGTGAAAAGCCTACGGCCAAGGACCAGTATAACTTTACCGACCCGGCGAGCCGCATCATGAAGACCCACGGAGACGGCTTCCAGCAAAGCTACAACGCGCAGGCCGCCGTGGAGGTCGAGAGTCGGCTCATGGTCGGAGCGCGAGTCTCCACCGCCCCCAACGACAAGGAACAACTCCTGCCCGACCTGGCCGCCATCGCGCCGGAAGCCGGGCCCGTGGCCGAGGCACTCATCGACAGCGGATTCGTCAGTGAAGCAGCCGTCACCGCAGTCGAAACCAATGCTGGGGGCACGCCCACCGGCCTGCGGGTTCTGGCGGCGCTCAAACGCCAAAAGCATGGCCGCAGCGTCAGCCAACTCGAGAAAAAGGCCGACCCGCCCCCGCCAGCCGCCGACGCCCCCTTCACCGAACACCTGGCCCACCGCGTGGCTACCAAAGCCGGAGCAAAGCGTTACAAATTACGACAACAAACCGTGGAACCCGTTTTTGGCATCATCAAGCAAACCCTCGGCTTCCGGCGCTTCTCCTTGCGAGGAGAAGCCAAAGTCTCCCTCGAATGGAACCTCGTTGGCCTGGCCTACAACCTCAAACGACTCTTCCACGTCGGAACTCCCCTGAGAATAGCCTAAAAGCAGCCCTGCCCAACGGCCACCCGACCTCGACTCCCCTCCATCGATGCCAGTGCTCCGCTCATTCTCAATCAAGACCAATTCTCGCTCCAAAAAACTCCCGCATCTTCCCAAAACCCAAAATTCCCCCATCCTCTCTCACTCGCTAACCCCGACAGGCTGCTAGCTGGCGAGCGGTGGGTTGGGAAGGACGATTGTTTCGGTGGCTCGCCCCCAACTCGGCGGCAAGGCGGCGCTGCAGGAGAGCGGCGGCTTCGGCGAGGAGAGCGAGCAACAGCGCGTGATGCGGGCCGACGTCGAGACCGTGCTCCGCGCCTACAATCGCTCGGCGGCTCGATCGCCGAGGAGACGCTTACCCCGTCGATCATGGACCGCTTCCGCATGCCGACGGGCGAGAGCGACGAGGATCTGCGGACGAAACTCCGCGCCTTCGCCGACGCCATCGACGAACTCGCCCTCGCGGATGAATTCGCGGCGCTCGGCCACGAGGATGACACCGCGGCGTTGCGCCAGATGGCGACGGACTTCCACGAAAGCGAGGGTGAGCAGGGCACCGCGCTCGCCAGTCAGGTGGGCGCCACCCGCGTGATCCCGGAGATCCTGCGCGACGGGCGCTCGGCGGTGAAGACGCTGAACGCGATCTTCAGCAATGTCTTCCGCTCCGACGTCGAGAAGCTCGCGGCGTGGAAGTCGGCCAGCCACCTCGAGCGCGACGGCTCGCCGACGGACGAGGAGCCGGCAACGCCACCCGTCCCGCCGGTTGGTATCCCGGCCTGACGAGCAAATCCGCCGGCTTCCGCCGGGCACAAGCGATCAGGGCGGGTTCCGCAGGGAACCCGCCCTTTTTTCGCTCCAGATTCAAGATCTCCTCAGGTCTCCGGCTCCGGTAAGCGCGCATTCCCTAGTCAGACTTTATTGCGGCGGCGGTGGTGACGGATCCGCCACCTCTTCGACGCTGCCATCATCGCCATGAACAATGATGCGAACCAAGGAGCCCCGCTCCTCGGCGAGCCGAAGGGCCTTGGTGAATGCCTCTTCGCGGGTGGGCTCGTGGCCGAGACTGCGTCCCGTCTCGTCCTCGATCTCCCAATGCTCGCCGAGCGAGAGAAGGTGCAGATCCTCGGCGCTCACGGCGGAGATGCTCCGGGTTCACGGTCGGATTCGGAATCCTGGAAGATGTCCGCTTTGAACCCCTGCCGACGAAGTGACTCGCAGATCGCTTCCGCGGTGACGGATGCCGGGCGGAAGGTGATCCACGCTCCCTGCTCGCTCAGGCGAGCGGATTCCACTCCCGGCAAGTCTTTGAGAGCGGCGATTGCACGATCTTTGGTATCGCCGATGTGCAACTCGGGGAGGATGACCTCCATCGACTCAATCGCGTCGGGAGGTCTCACTACGCTCCCTCCGACTGATTCTGCGTCTCCGACGGGACAAGCAACTCGGTTACAGTAGTCATGGAGCTTACGCCGGAGGGGTGGTTGCGGGGGTCGTTGGGCGCGCGGGCGCCGGGCCGGCGGTTGTTAGTCTAAATCTAAACAAGAATTCCGATTGGACTCTCATTCGTAAGTCGACGCCCGCAGAAAATGTAGAAGCGCTCAGCTGTTCACCCTCGCGGAAGGCGATACATTCTGACTGATTGTTGATATTCTGTTACGGTATCGTTCCCCACTTTCACCTGATCCAAGTATCGCAAAGAAGGCCCGTTAATGGCCGGCGTGAACGGCGTCAAGGAAGGCATGTTTCGCGTTGTTGCACATCTCAAAGCCGGAGACAGAGCTGGTGTGGTTCGCTGTTTATTCAAGCACGGAGAAGGTCCGCATCCTCCCGCGTATGATCAGGCTTCCGCGCTCGATCTGTGGTCGTACGAAGGAAATTCATCCGTCGGTCGAATTTTTCATAAAAATCAGGCTGGCCCTAATCTCGAATGTGCGCCAAAGGGCGAAACACCGCTCAGAATGTGTGCCGGCTTTTGGCCGGCAATGCCGATCCGAATCGCCCAGCTAATGTCGGGATTCCATCAACGGCTTATGTGAGAGATATTTAGGTTCGAGGCGAGTCGCCTCTGCCTCGAGGTACGATAGACGGCTAACGTCGCAAAGCCAGAACAGCTCTTCCATCGTTTATAGTGGTGTCGCGATTCTGTTGAGAATGTTGGATCAAGCCTAAAAAATTCCAGCACCGCCACCCCACCGCTCAATAAGGGAGGCTTTTTTGTGATCGCATTGCAGCATGGGGCCTAAGAGGGTGTGAAAAAAGTGCAGAGAAAGTGAGGAAAAAACTTGTACGCCAGCGAAGGATAGTGTGGAAAGCTTGGGATGGCAGCAAAAGAACCCTATCCAAGTCAGCTCACCGATACCGAATGGGAGATTGTCCGGCGACTGTTACCGGGACCCAGCAAGCTGGGGCGACCGCCGCGGTATAATCGTCGGCTCATGCTCGATGCGATCTTCTACATCACGCGCAGCGGTTGCACGTGGCGGGAAATGCCGCATGACTTTCCCCACTGGCGACTCTGTTATTACTACTTCAGCAAATGGAGCGCGCTGGGGGTCTTCCGTTTGCTCAATGATGCACTGCGGGATCGCGTTCGGCAAAAGGCCTCAAAAAAAAAGCCCCTACGGCTGCGTCCATCGACAGCCAAAGCGTTAAGACAGCTGGCCAACACGGAGAACGTGGATTTGATGCAGGCAAAAAGATCTTGGGACGAAAACGACACCTTCTGGTTGATACCATGGGATTGATCCTCGCGCTCTGCGTGCATTCGGCCGCCATCCAAGACCGCGATGGAGCCAAGCCTTTGCTGCTAAAAGCTTGGAACTTCGGATGGCTGCGCACGATCTGGGCGGACGGAGGCTATGGCGGAAAGCTCGAAGCTTGGTTTGCTGAACTAAAGTTGGGCCGCGCTGCCAAACTTGAGATCGTTCGCAAGATCTCCCCCGGCTTCCATCTCCTGCCTCGCCGCTGGGTCGTAGAACGCACCTTCGCTTGGCTGGGCCGCTATCGCCGCCTCTCCAAAGACTACGAAGTCAAAACAGGCCATTCCGAAGCTTTCATTTACATCGCTGCATGCCGTCTCATGCTCCGAAGACTCGCTAAATCCAAGGCTTCCTGACTTTTTTCACACGCTCTAAGATCGAGCGACTTTCCGGGATATGCAACTTAGCGGAGCCTACGTCCCGCAGGTGCTTCCTTCCGTGCCATTGCTTCATGGGAGTGGAATGCGGACTGGGCCGCATAGGCACTTGTTACCTGACCGGGGTGTTCGGATTGGGTGCCATTACTGCTGTCGATCACCGTGAATCCATCCGGAGATGTCTGGCGAGCGACCATGGAGGGTTGCTGAGGGTTGGCGACGTCGCCATTCGCATCCGGCATCGGAGGGATGGGTGGCGGTTGAGGGATATCGGAGCCGGTCGATCCGATTGACGGTGACGCGGGGGACATTCCGCCGAGAACGTCGCTGGAGATGCGGCCCGCGGTAGCGGCAGTCCCGGCTGCGGCCTTCGTTCCTTCCGGTGCTCCCTGCGCTGCGGCCGATCCGCCAAGGGTCGCCGCAGCTACCGCTGCCGTGAGTCCGGTTCCCAGCGCAACTCCCGCCGCTGAAAGTCCGCCTTGGACACCAGCTTGGAGGGCCGAGGTCGTCCCACTCAGGCCACGCATCACGGCGGACGCGACGAAGGGGACTGCGAGGTAAAAGAAGACCGTCACGAACGCTGCGAAGGCCATAACGAATGGGAAGAGTAGCCAGTTGCTGACAGTGAGGAGATTCGGTCCAGTCAATGACACCGCGCCCGCCGTGATCGGGCCGAACAAGACATCACTGACGGCCTGAATCACGATATCGACGAGGCAAATGGCAATGTGCCAGAGGAGGACGGTTAGCGAGGTGATCGCGAACTGGATCCCGAGCGATTGCGTGTAGGAGACGAAGAGGAATCCAATGAGCAGCGGGGAAACCGCTACCAACCCTGCGATGGCAAACTCTTGGAAGAACCTGAGCAGGATCAGCCTGAATCGGCCAATCCCCTGAAAGAAAGACCCGATGGCAGCCGGGACGATTTTTCCGAGATCCGTCAACGAGTCGGAGCGGGGATCAGAATATCCCGACGTTCTTCATCGGAAAGGGGCGTTGGCTCAAACCATCGCTTCCAGAACTGCCGACAAAGAATCAGCGGCATTCGGTCGTGGATTTCCGCCGTTTCCTGATTCGGGGTCGTTGTGATGATTGAAACCGTCTCGGGTTGATCGTCCAGTCCGGCTTCCCGGATTCCTGCAAAGGCAATTGGATAGCCGTCCTTCCGCTCAAAGAACCAAGGCTGTTTCGGCCCCTTGCCCCGTTGCTGCCATTCGTAGTAGCCGCTCGCAGGGACCAGGCAACGCCGCTTCTTGAACGCCACTCGGTAGGCCGGTTTCTCTGCGATCGTCTCGGCCCGGGCGTTGATCATCAATGGCAGCTTGGCATCGGGTTTTGCCCAAAATGGTCGTAGCCCCCATCGCATACCGACGACCTCCCGGAGCCCTCTTCTGCCAATCGAATGACCGGGACCTCGGTCGTCGGGGCGACATTGTAACGTGTTCGCTACTCAATGCGGTTATCATTGACCTCGAAGAAGCTGAAAATCGACTCGCCGGTGAGCTTGTTCACGTAACGCCCGCACATGGATTCCAGCCTAGCGCACTTCGAAAGCATTGAAAATTTCCGACGTCTCAAGGTTAGGAGTTTTGCTCAATCGATGGCCCGCCATTTCAGTTATCCGGCTTTCCCAGATGGAGGATCGACGAGTTCGACGTTGGAGGCGCGATTTTCGCTATCGCCTATTTTCGTTGTTACGCCGATTGCCGACGGCAGTCGTCCAGTCGGCGCGCGATAAACGCCTGTTCCGGCGCCGTTCCGGCGGATTCGAGCGCCCGTTCGAAGTGGGCGGCGGCGGCCTCGTTCCGGCCCGCTTTGCTCTCCAATTCGCCGAGGATCGCGTGATAAAAATGATAGTCGCTCAGCTGATCCCGTCCGGTGATCGATTCGACGGCGAGGATTCCCGCCTCCGATCCGTGAACCCGTGAGACGGCCACCGCGCGATTGAGAGCAACGACCGGTGAGGCAGCGATCTCCATCAGCCGGTCGTAGAATTCCAAAATGCGGGGCCAATCCGTTGAAGCCTCGTCGGCAGCCAGCGTGTGGCAGGCTGCGATGCCCGCCTGGAGGTGGTATTCGGTGAGCTGATCGCCGGACGCGGATTGCGCGAGGTGGCGCACGCCTCGCCCAATCATCACCCGATCCCACCGGGAGCGATCCTGATCTTCGAGGCGGAGCAACGCTCCATCGCCATCCACCCGGGCCGGCAGGCGGGCCGCCGTCAGCTGCATCAACGCCAGCAGCGCGTGGGTCACCGGACGATCTCCGACCGGATGCCGGGCGAGCAATTCGCCGAGCCGAATCGCCTCCGTGCACAGTTCCGCCCGCACCACCGTCTCCCCGTGTGATGCCTTGTGACCCTCACTGAAAAGCAGGTAGAGAATCTTCAGCACGCCGTTGAGGCGCGCCGGGAGCTCCGAATCCGGCGGAATTTCGAACGGGACGTTCCGTTCCCGAAGACGCTGCCGCGCGCGGGTCAGCCGCTTGGCCGCCGCCGCCTCGCTGATCAGAAATCCGCTTGCGATCTCCGCCGGACTGAATCCGCACAGGGTCTTCAGGGCCAGGGCCGCCTGGGCTTCGGCGGGCAACTCGGGATGGCAGCACACGAACATGAGCCGCAGATGATCGTCTTCGATGGAATTGCCCGCCTCCACGGATCCCGGCGTTCCCGCCAGGCGCGCTTCCACCGCCGCGATGATGTGCGGTTGTTTCTCATGGAAATTCGCTTCCCTCCGAATCTGGTCGAGCGCCCGATTGCGCGCCGCCCGGACAAGCCACGCCGTCGGGTTCTCCGGCGCGCCGTAGAAGGGCCACGTTTTCATGGCGCGAATCAGCGCGTCCTGCACCGCGTCCTCGACGAGCGGCAGCCGGTTCGTCCCGAAGATCCCGGTCAGAATGGAAACGATCTTCGCTGACTCGCGGCGAAAGAGTTGGTCCGCCAGATCGTGGACCGCCGAATCGTGCTCAGACGGCTCCATCTCGAATCCTTTGGAAATTTGGACACTCCGGTGCCACGGGCCGCACTTCGACGCTCGCACCATGCTCCAGCAGTGGCCACGTCCTCGCGATCGCCACCGCCTCCTCGAAGCTCCCGACTTGCACGATGAGATAGCCGCCAATCGTCTCCTTCGCCTCCGCAAACGGCCCGTCCGAAACGACGGCCCCATCCTTCCCCGAAACGACCCGCCCCGATTCGAAAAGCGGCTGCGCGGCCCTCACCCGCCCCGCTTCCCGTAACCGCCCGAACCACTCCATCGTCGCGTCCAGCGTCTCCTGCATCTCGCGCGGCGACAAGTCGCGGTCCCAGCTCGTGCCGCGGAAGAAAAGAATGTGCTCGGACGTCAGGACACTGGAATTCATCGTCGTGCGAAGAGTAAAGGGTTCGCAGATACGACGATTCAATGTCGTTCCATCGGACACTCCGTCGCGAAGTGTCGATTCTCGGTTCGGCGGCCAAACCTGTCGAGAAGGACGCCGAGGATCGCCAGCATTCGGATTCTGCAAACCAGGTAAGAAATTTCCAATACCCCGTCCTGAATCCCTGATTCCATTCGTCTCATCCTCGAATTCCATGAAACCACTGACCTATCCACCGCTCATCCCCGCAATCGCAGTCCGCGACGCCGCAGCCGCGCTCGAGTTCTACAAAACGGCCTTCGGAGCTGAAGAGCGCTTCCGATTGATCGATCCCGAGACCGGCAAAATCGGCTATGCCGACTTCCTCATGAACGGCCAGCTCATGATGATCGGGGACGAATATCCAGCCTTCAACAAATCCCCCGACACCCTCGGTGGCAGTGCGGCGAAGTTCGTCCTCATGGTCCCCGACGCCGATTCCGCTTACGAGCGAGCCATCGCCGCCGGAGCGACCCCGGTGCGTCCACCCAGCGACGAATTCTACGGTCATCGTTCCGCCTGCCTCCGCGACCCCTTTGGCCACGAGTGGATGGTCCAGCACGAAATCGAAACGGTCAGTCCCGAAGAAATGCAACGCCGCTGGGACTCGCTTTCCACCGAGTGTTCCGAAAGCTAAACGACCCTATTCCCATGCCAAAATACATCGACGGGTTTGTCCTCCCGATTCCCACGGACAAGATCGAAACCTACCGCGAAATGTCGCAGAAGGCCTCCGCCCTCTGGAAAGAACACGGCGCGCTCGAATACCTCGAAGCCGTCGGCGACGACCTCGACGTCAAGGACCAGGTCCCGTTCACGAAGCTGGCCGGTGCCGAGCCAAGCGAGACCGTCGTCTTTGCTTACATCGTCTTTGAGTCCCGCGAGCACCGCGACGCCGTGAACGAAAAAGTCATGGCCGATCCGCGCATCCACGAAATGTGCAATCAGGAAGGCTCACCGTTCGACTACAAACGCATGGCCTACGGTGGCTTCCGCGTCATCGTCCAAGCCTGAATCCCCACCTCTGACCGCACGCCCGTCCCTCAACCACACCCATCCTAAAACGACTTCCATGAAAACATCACTTGTCCAACCCTACCTCTTCTTCAATGGCCGCTGCGAAGAAGCCTTCGCCTTTTATCAATCCGCCATCGGAGCCAAGCCCGACATGCTCATGCGCTTCAAGGACTCCCCCGAGCCTGCGCCAGAGGGCATGATGCCGGAAAACTGGGAGGAAAAGATCATGCACGCGTCGATCCGCATCGGCGACGACCTGCTCATGGCTTCCGACGGGTGCGCCGGAGGAGAGGCCTTCGCCGGATTCTCGCTCTCCCTCACTTTACCGGACGCGTCCGCTTGCGAGCGCGCTTTCCAGGCTCTTGCCGAAGGTGGCGAGGTCACCATGCCTCTCGGCCAGACGTTTTGGTCGCCCTGCTTCGGCATGCTCACTGATCGCTTCGGCCTCGGGTGGATGATTACCGTGCCAGACGAAACGGCCTGAACCTCGAGCGCACGGAATTCCTGCCATGCTTAAAACCATCCTCCTCATCGCCGCCGTCGGCGTCGTGATCCTCCTCGTCGTTGTCGCGACTCGCCCGGACACCTTCACCGTCACCCGCAGCGCCGTCCTGGCCGCACCACCTGCCGCCATCTTCGCCCAGGTGAATAGCTTCCGTCGCTGGGAAGCCTGGTCCCCGTGGGCCAAACTCGATCCTCAAAGCAAAGCGACCTTCGACGGTCCCGAGTCAGGAACCGGCGCGACCTTTCACTGGTCCGGCAACGCCGAGGTGGGCGAGGGAACCCAGCGCATCGTCGAGAGCCGACCCGACGAACTCGTCCGCATCAAGATCGACTTCGTTAAGCCGTTCGAAGGCACCAGCGACGTCGAGTTGACCTTCGAACCCGAGGCTGATGGCACCCGCGTTACCTGGACGATGACCGGCAAACAGAACTTCGTCGGAAAGGCCATGAGCCTCGTCATGGACTGCGACAAAATGATCGGGCCGAAGTTCGAGGAAGGCCTCGCCAACCTCGGCGCGGTCGCGAGCAATCGGTGAGCGCATCGAGAAGGTTCCAGTGGACGACTGTCAAACGCTCGTCGGGCTCGCCGCACCCACATCCGGCGGCAACGTGAACGAGGTTAAGGAATGGCCGGAACAGACTCCCGAACAGGTCCAATTGATGAAAGACTCCGTCGAGCGACTGAGGCATCGAGGCCGAGGACGATTGATCTTCCACTCTCCAAACCATGAGTAATCCCACCGAATACCTTCTCCTCTTCCGCAACACCGTCTGGCACGCCGACCTTCCGCCGGACGAGATCGAGCGCGTCATGACTGACTGGATGGCGTGGTTCGATGGGCTGGTGGCGGACGGGCGCTGCCGTGGCGGCCAGTCGCTCGCCGCTGCCGGCCACGTCGTCGCTGGCGAGTCACGCACCGTCACCGACGGTCCTTTCGCCGAGGCGCGTGAATCGGTCGCCGGTTATTTTATCCTCACCGTCCCATCGTTCGCCGAAGCCGTCGCCATCGCACAGCGCTGTCCCGGATTGCCCCACGGATGCACCGTCGAAGTCCGCGAACTCCGTCCCCGCTGCGCGGCCGCCGAGCTCGTCCGCGAGGCAAGCAACGCCGGCAACCCGCAATGAACTCCTCCGTCGATCTCGACCCGGTGCAACCATGGCTGCCGAATTCCGACCTCGCGCCGGGCACCGTCGGCGATTCGGATTGGATGACTGCCACGTTTACCGCCTGATCCGTCCCGAATGATCCCGAAACCGCAATCCTCCCCTCTGCTCGACGTTCGCGGGCTCGTGAAGAATCTCGGCGGAAAACGCGTCGTCGATGGCGTCGACCTCGCGTGCCGTGGCGGCGAGGTGCTGGGATTGCTCGGCCCGAACGGCGCCGGCAAGACGACGTCGCTGCGCATGTGCTACGGATTCCTCCGGCCCGACGCGGGGACGATTTCGATCGCGGGCCATGACCTCGAAGCGGACGGCGACGACGCCCGGCGCGCGCTGGGCGTCTGCACGCAGGACGATTCCTACGACAGCGACTTCACCGTCCGCGGCAATCTGGAGCAGACCGCCCGATACTACCGGCCGCGCATCCCGGATGCCGAAGCGCGGATCGATGAACTCCTCTCCCAATTCGGGCTCGTCGAATACGCCGATCACAAGCCCGACATGCTCTCCGGCGGTTACAAACGCCGGCTCATGATCGCTCGCGCCGTCGTTCACCGCCCGCGCGTCGTTTTTCTCGACGAACCCACCACCGGCCTCGATCCGCAGGCGCGCATGGGTGTCTGGGAACTCGTCGCACGCCTCCGCGCCGACGGCATGGCCGGCGTGCTCACCACCCACTACATGGACGAAGCCGAGCGCCTCTCCGATCACCTCATTCTCCTGCGAGCCGGCAAGGTCCGCGCCGCCGGCACCACCCGCGAACTCCTCGGCAGCGTCGTCGGGGAGCACGTCGTCACGCTGCCCGCCACTGGCGATGACGCCGAGTCCGTGCGCGCATGGCTCACCGGTCGCGGAACCCAGCCCTCCATCGTGTTGGCGAACTGGCACATCGCGCTCGACGCCGCCGGTCTGGCCGCCTTCGTCGCTGCGTTCCCTGATCTTCGCTACGAAGTCCGCCCGCCCACGCTCGACGACCTGTTTTTGCATCTCAGCCACGAGGGAAATTCATGACCGCCGCCCAATTTCGACCCGCCTTCGATTGGCAAAGCCGCGCCGTGATGGCCCGCCATCTGCGCGTGCACCTGCGGAACTGGCACACCGCCGCCGTCCCGCCAATCTGCGAGCCGCTCATCATGTTACTGGCCTTCGGCGTGGGTCTGGGCGGGCAAATCTCGGCAATCGCCTGGGGCGGACGGGAGGTGGAATACCTCACCTTCCTCGCACCCGGCATCCTGGCTTACACCGCCTTCATGACGGCGTTCTTCCAGTCACTTTTCACCGCCTTCATGCGCATGCACTTTCAGAAGGCTTGGGAGGGACAACTCACCACCCAGGTTCGGCTGGAACACGTGATCTGGGGCGAGATTCTCTGGTCAGCCACGCTCGCGACCTCCTACGCCGTGATCGTCTGCCTCGTGCTCGTCGGGTTCGATCTCGCGGGCGCTTTGCAGCTCCACTGGTTCTGGATGCCGTTGGCATTGCCGATCATCTTCCTCGCAGCCATGGCGTTTTCTGCCGTCGGCTTGTACTTCACCGCGACGATCCCGACCATGGACCACATGGGTTTACCATTCTTCCTGGTGATCCTGCCCATCGCCTTTGTCAGCAGCACCTATTTCCCACTGCCAGAAGTTCCGTGGCTCCACGTTGCCGTGCAAATCAACCCCCTTCACCATCTCGCCGAAGGCCTCCGCTGGCTCCTTCTGGAAGATCGGCTCACTCTCCACCTCATCGCGGCCCCCGCGCTTAGCCTGGTCATGATGCTTCTGCTCATGCCACTCGACCTCCGCCTCCTCCGCCGCCGTGTTTTCGGAGAAGGCTAAGCGCGTCGATGGGCCGCTCGCTGGGGAATCTCGAACGGCCCGGCCGACTCACGCCTCTCGATTCAACCACTCGGCGAAGGTCGTCGGCATGTTCGTCCGAGGGGTGTGGGGAGCAACCCGGTAGCGTTCCGCAAGAAAATCGAACATCTCCAGGTGTCCTTGCGCGCCGCTCGGCGAGAACCCCTGCGCAATGAGTCCTTCGCGATAGTCATCGGATTCGGCCCGCTCGAAGACAACCGGTCACCGAAGTTCAACCGACAGGATCGCCGCCATCTCCTGGTAACTCAGATCCTCGGGACCCAGCAACTGAACGGATTCGACGCCAGTCCAGTCCGATCGCGTGAGCCACTCCGCGGCATTCCGCGCAACGTCGATCGTCGTGACCTGCGGTCGACCCAATCAGCTCGACGGATCCCGATTCCGCCTCATTCCCCACTCGCCAGCGCCGCCAGCACCCGTTCGATCTGTCGGGACCGCGTCTCGGGACGCTTCGCCGATTCGAGCCGATAGAGAATCGCGTAGCGTTCCTGGCTTTTCAGTTTGAGAAAGGCATCGCGCCGGGCCGGCTGCGCATCGAGTGCCGCCTGCAAGTCCTCCGGCACCGTCGCCGTGCGAGGCGACGAATACGCCGCCGCCCATCGTCCGTCCGCCACGGCGGCCTCGACCTCGCTAAGCCCGGCTGGCCGCATGCGACCAGCGGCGATCAGCGCCTCGGCCTTACCCACGTTGACCTTCGACCAGCGACTCCGCGGCCGCCGGGGAGTGAAACGCTGCAAATAATAGCGCTCGTCCAGACTCAGGACCTGCCCGTCGATCCATCCATAGCAAATAGCCGCATCGAGCGCCTCGGCGTAGGTCACTGAGGTAATCCCCGAGTCCCTCTTCGCGTACCGGATCCAAATCGCGCCGCCCTCCGCGTGATGAGCCGCCAGCCACGCGGCCCAGCCCTCCGCCGTTCGAAACGACTGAACGGGCTCGCCTTGGTAGCGGCGGGATCTGGCTGATGGCTTATCCAAAATACAATTAGGCCGCCACACGCTCCTCGTCGTTGCGACCTGCCATTTCCGGGCGGTCCGGCACGGGCAGGCGATTCTTGCGCTCGCCTCGCAGCGGCGCGAACGCCCGTGGTGTCAGCCCCGAAATGGCTTTGAACTCACGAATGAAATGCCCTTGATCGTAATACCCGCAGTCCAGCGCCACGCTTGTCCAGCACGGCCGCGCCTCCCGGTGAATCCGATCAATTGCTCCCTGAAATCGCCGCACCCTCCCGTAGGCCTTCGGCGTCATCCCGACCTGGGCCGAGAACACCTCGATGAACCGCCGCGAACTCAGCCCCAGATTCGCCGCCAGATCCCCCATTCGCACGGGCGATTCGAGTAATTCGAAGACCGGCAGTGCCGCCGCCACCGCGCCGTGCACTTTCATTTTTCCCCGCTGCTTCCAAAGCCGCGCCATCAGTGCCGCCTCCAGGATGTCCAGCCGCTTGCCCGCGTCGGATGTCGCCGCGAGCCGCTCGCGGAGTTCTACCGCCGCCGGTCCCCAGCAATCCGCCAGCGAGATCTCCAATCCCCCGATCTCGCTCACGGGCGTTCCCAGCAAATCCCCCGCACTGCCCGGATGGAAATGCGCCCCCATGATCTCGATTTTTCGCTTCGTATCGTACACCGTGAACCGCTCGAGAGGTCCCGCGATCAGCGGCCCGTTCACCACGTCGATGCGCTTGAGCGTATCGGGATCGTAGCAGGCCAGCACGTCGTCGGTGAGATTGATCACGATCTCCACCGTCCCCTCCGGCAGCACCCGCTCAAACCGATGCGCCGGACGGTAATCCGAGTCGATCCAGAGATACTCGACGAACTCCGCTAACGGAGCTTTGGGCCGTCGCATAACGTAAGTCAGGTTCCGCATTTCCATCTCGTGCTACCACATCGAACCCGCTCCCGCATTGGATAAATTTGACCCTCCAGCGACCCGACCTAATCGTGATCTGTGCACTTCCGGGATTTCTGTTCATTTCGGCTTTCCGGAACGACGTTGGAACGCTGGCCTCCCGCCGATGGGCGATTTAGGTTCCACCAATGCCAACTCCGAACGAAACACCCAGGGAACACATCGAATACCACAAGAAGGGCAGTGTTCGAGCCAAGGGAGAAACCGTCGGCGGCGAGTTATCCGGCTATTGGGAATGGTTTCGACTCGATGGCACAAAGCTGCGGTCCGGCCATTTTGAACACGGCAAGCAGGTCGGCGAATGGACCACCTACGATAAACAAGGTCGGCCCTACAAGGTGACGCGCAAGATTCCATCGTCGGCCTGCGCCTGATCTCCTCTCACCCACGAAAAATTACTCCGCTCCTTCCATCGTGGCAGTTCTGACTGCGTGTCTGAGCGTCAATCCGGCTTCCTTTGGCGCTGAACCTAATTCTGTGGACTTTCCTCTCCGCGAGGCGACCGGGCTCGCCCCCGCATTCGAG
The DNA here is from genome assembly GCA_963832325.1 of uncultured Verrucomicrobiae bacterium. Classification (GTDB taxonomy): domain Bacteria; phylum Verrucomicrobiota; class Verrucomicrobiia; order Chthoniobacterales; family JAATET01; genus CAVVKW01. The sequence goes on from CAWHTR010000005.1 coordinate 252,808, forward strand.
CACGCCGACGTGTCCGGCACGTTCGCGATGCTTGACCCCCGCGATGGCACGATTCGGGTCCACGATGCCGATCGCGCCCGCCAGCGCTTTATTCCCGCCTCGACATTCAAGATTCCGAACACGCTGATCGGCCTCGACTGCGGTGCGGTGGCCAACGTGGACGAGGTTTTTCCCTACGATGGCGGGGAGCGATGGCTCGAGGCGTGGAAGAAGGACATGGGCCTGCGCGAGGCGATCCGGGTGTCGAACGTGCCGGTCTATCAAGAACTCGCCCGCCGCATCGGCCTCGCGCGCATGCGGGCCGCCGTGAAAAGTTTCAATTACGGCAACACCGAAGTCGGCGATGTGGTGGATCGGTTCTGGCTCGACGGTCCGCTCGCGATTTCCGCGCTCGAGCAGGTGGATTTCCTGCGCCGCTTGACCGCCGGCGAGCTTCCGGTCCAGCCCGAATCGCTCGAAGCCGTCCGCGAGATTACTTTGCTGGAAAAAGCGGACGCGTTCGCGCTTTACGGCAAGACCGGGTGGACCGGAGCCGGAACGGCCGACGAGCCCGGCATCGGCTGGTTCGTCGGATGGGTTGAGACAGACGGAGGGACCTACCCGTTCGCGCTCAACATCGACCTCGACGACCAAGCCCTCCTCGACCGCCGCCAGGCCGTCGCGCGCGAATGCCTCCGCCTCCTCGGCGTGCTGTGAGCGGTTCGGGATGCCTCGGGCCGACACCCGCGTTCGAATCACGTGCCGGCGATGGAGGCCTGTTGAAAGCGGCGTCCCGAGCGACGCTCTACAGGCTTCGCGCTTCCTCGATCAGCAAACGCGCGAAAAATTCGGCATGGGGCTTGGGACGGAAGGCAGGAAGTCCGATCACCACCGCGACACTGGCCAACTTCGGCGAGATCGGTCTTCCAACCAGCGTCTGCGGTAGGATATCGACGATACCATCAGCGAAAATGGCTGCGGCATTCTGGGCTTCCAACTCCACGAAGAGGGTCGAAAAGCGTAGAGTCGGGAGTTCTGCGCGACGATTCGTTTGGTCATCACGAAGGCTTCGGAGGTCAGGGTGGAACGCCTGGCCAGTAGACGGATTTGCTCGGTCGATGTTGGGTCGTTGCAACGGAACGCCCCCGTCTTGGCGAACCGTCAGGATGAAGGATCAATCCGATTGGTGCTGGTCAGGAATGATCGACTCACCCATTCATTCATGCGCCGAGCGGCGGGAGCACTCGACGCACGTTGGATCGGCGTTTCGCTGAAAATCTGCTTCCGATCCTGATTTTCGCCTGCTAATCAGAGGCTCGATCGCTTCTTGATGTCCTAGCGTTTGAGAATTTACGTGTCCACCGATCGCATGCCCGTCAACATCTCTCAGCAATTTTTCGAAAACCTCGACAAAAATCGAACCGAACGCGACCGACTGACAAAGGCGGTTCCTTGGGTGCGAAATGTGGTGCAAGCAAACCGATGTGTCGGCGTAGGCAATCCGCCCGGTGTTCATTCTACTACCAAGCGGCCCGATGCATTTTCAAATACCGGAGCGATTTTTCAGAGAGTAAGTAAACGCAGAAATCTTCCTTAACGCTTTATGTGGTCTGATCGGGAAACAGAGCAGGATTGTTTAGGATACGAGTCTTACGTCAGCGTTCTTGAAAAAGTATGCACGCACCAAGATCTTGCTCCTTTGACGCTGGGGATCTTTGGGCCTTGGGGAAGCGGCAAAACAAGTCTGATGCGGATGCTTCTGAAGGAAATTGATGAGCAGAAGGGCGACAAGAAGCGAAATACCCTTTGGTTCAATGCATGGATGTATGAAGGACGGGAAGAAGCTCAGAGTGCCCTAATCCATGCGATTCTGAATGATCTTCAGAGAGACGTTACGATCGCCGGTGAAGCGAAGCAGTTGGTGGATAAGCTTAAGAGCGGCGCGAGCGTTCTGAAACTCGGAAAATTCATCATGAAAAGCGCTCTCACGATGACTCCGGATATCATCGGCTTCTTGGATTGTTTAAAAGACGAGTCGGAGAAAGTGGCTGAAACGATGGAGTCTTTCGAGGCTGACTTTGGAAAGTTGCTAAAACTCGTAGGTGTTGATCGAATTGTCGTCTTCATCGACGACCTAGATCGCTGTTCGAGTGAAAAGGTGATTGAGACATTCGAAACAATTAAGCTTTTTCTGAACACTCCGGATTGCACCTTCGTTATTGGCGCGGATGCCGAGAAGATTCAGCAAGCCGTTGGTGAAGTATACCACGTCGGAGACCTGAAACGGCAGAAGGACTATTTGGAAAAGATCGTCCAAATTCCCTTCAGCATTCCTGCTCAAGATTTACGCGATATTGGTTGCTATGTCGGAATGCTCATTGTTGGGCGGCATCTGAATGAGCAGGCATGGGCTGTTTTGGCCGAACAGAGGCAGATATTTTACAATCCACAGGATTCGCTTGCATTGACTTTTACGTCTTGGGTTGAAGAGAACCATATGGCCTTCGGAGATAATAAAGCCGAAGCATTGACTGAACTGAATGCGGTTTTGCCGTATGTTGAAACCCTTGCCCGTGGTCTTCGCGGGAATCCGCGGCAAATTAAGCGGTTTTTGAACATCCTTTCACTGCGGCGGCAATTGGCAGAGGTAAACCAGATGGACGGCATGGAACCTGCCCTTTTAGTGAAATTTGCGGTGCTGGAATATGTGTGGGCGGAATTCTTCAATACGTTAGCCGAGACAGTTGACCCCAATACAGGCACGAGCGAATTGCTGGAGCAGATCGCATTGGTTGCGGCGGACGCTTCCCCTGATGAACAGTCACCCACGTTGACGGCATTTTTGAGCGAACCGGGATTATTGGATTTTATTTCTGCTAGCCCGGCCTTGAACGAGAAGACGAATCTGTCGCCTTACCTTTTCCTTGCTCAAACCTCTCTCAGCCGCGGTCAAGCAGCGGGAATGGTTTCGGTTGACGAGAAGACGCGTCAGCTGGTTCGAGCCATCGAAGGTACCGATTCGCTTATGTCGCGTGCAGCTGCCAAGCGTGCAGCCGCTCAAGAGCAGTCGGTGGCTTCGGCGGTTGTTCGCCAATTGCTGACGGATCTTTCCGGGGCAAAAGATCCGACTGCAATTGCAAACACTCTGGGCGGGCTTCTCCAAATTGGGCAGGTCCATAGAGACCTCTTCAAAAGCATGATCAAACCAATCGGCGAGTTGGACCAGAGAAGTCATGCGGTTGCGCTGGCGGCTCTCACTCTCTTGGAAAAGGCCAAGCAGGCCGGAGTTGAGGTGCCAGAACATATCACAGAGAAGTTCAAAGGTGCGTCAAAGATCGCAGACGTGCTTTCGAAACCGCGTAAAAAGAGAGGCTGAGCAGCATCATGGGAACATCCAAAAGTTATCCTACCCCGAAAGGCGGTGATTGGACGCCGCTGAAGAACGATATCACCAGCCACGTCAGTGGAAATCAGAAGCATCTCTCCATCGCAGATCCTAGGCGGCGCTGTCCGTGCGATGGGCGGAATCGGCAGCCCATTCGGAGGAGGTGGGGGTAGCGATGGTACCAGTTCCAGCGGCGGAGGGGGCGGTGGTGGAAGTGGCGGAGGGAGCCGAGGTGGAGGTGGTCGCGCTCGCAGCGTAGGCGGTGTAATTTCTGGTCTTGGTGGATTCGGGCAATCTGTCCGAAGGGACGGACTGAACCACGCTTTAGAAAGACTCGGGTTAAACGCACTAAAAGATCGACCTGCATCGGAGGTCATCGCCAAAATCGCCGAACACCTTTGCGAGGGCCAAGAGGCTCTATTGCACGAAGCGATGGTGGACGCATTGCGTAACGCACTTTTAGAGGCAGCTGCATTACAGGAGGCTGGGGAATACGCGGACCTCGATGCATCGCTACAAGAGTATTTTGACCAGAACGGCGTCGAGTCTTTGATCGATGGGTTCTTAAGTAATTACGTTTTCGACCGCGTTTGGCTTGCAGTTGAGAATTGGACCCAGCTGAAGGCTGAAAGTGTTGCCGCATCGGAGGGCCTGAGTGTTGCGGTCAGTCAGGCGTGTCGCGAGCACGTAAGTAGTTTGATTGATGAGACGCGTGAAGCAGGGCGATTTGACCAAGTCGATTGGTTTGGCAGCGAGGGGATTCAAATGGCCGACCAGCTCGTATCCGAACTGGAGGGTAGGCTTCGTGACTTATGAGTAGCGGGAGAATAAAAGCGGTGCGTTATATCGGTAGCGGATTAAGTCTGCCGCAAGAATACTTAGATTGCCTGAACCCTGAGAACGGTTATACGATAGTAGATTCCTTGCCGGGTGGCAATGTCACCGTTAGGGCGGAGCTTGATGGGAGCAAGGTGGAGTTTCAGCCAAGCAAGTTGACCCGAGATTTCTTGGATATTGCGACTCTCATTTACGTGGTCGATGAAGTCCTACTGCGGGAGGATGCTCTGGATTGTTGGACTAGGAATTTTGACGTAATAGCGCCTGTTGACGACGGCCAGCTATGGGCGAGTAACGCAGGGTTGTTGTCGCAAATGTTACGGACATTGGCTGGCGACAACTATTCCTTCGCGTGGTGCAGTCGGACGGCCCTGCCGAAATTTGGAAGTCATCGAACCTATTTGCCGCGTGGGTACGATGCCGTCTGCTTGTTTTCCGGCGGAATTGATTCGTTTCTCGGTGCCCATAAGCTTCTAAGTGAAGGTAAGAGGATTCTTTTAGTAGGTCACCAGGCAGACAATACAGCCGCATCGGTTCAAACGGAACTTGCCCAAGTGTTGCGCGATCAGTTTCCGGGCAGGTTGCGGCTAATCCAATTTCGAGGAGCGCGATCTATGATCAAAAATCCGCGGTATGAACTGCCGGAGAAAGTAGAGGATACGCATCGTCCGCGATCGCTCCTGTTCCTCGCTCTTGCGGTAACGATTGCAAATTGCGTCGGCATCACGACGATTTACATTCCGGAAAATGGCTTAATTGCTCTCAATCCTCCGCTAGGTAAGAGTAGATTGGGAACGCTCAGCACGCGCACAGCGCATCCGAAATACCTAGCCGAATTGGGTGGCTTTTTGTCGGCAACGGGAATTTTCAATGGACAGATCAAAAATCCGTTTCTGTTCCAGAGCAAGACGGACATGCTGGCTGCCCTCGATCCTTCTTTGCATGCGGCCATGCGGCGCTCGGTGTCGTGTGCACGCCCTAGTCGCTACAAGAATTTAGGGGTAAGTCACTGCGGATACTGCGTGCCATGCATTTACCGGCGCATTGCGATGATGGGCGTATCGATCGATAGCGCCGGCGATTATGCGTATGATGTGTTCCAGCGATTGAGTGCTGTTGATAAAAACAAGCAGTTGGATTTCCGTTCGCTCGTCACTTTTGCGAAGACGTATCTGGAAAAGTCCCAGACGGGCAAAGAGCTTGTTGTTCTAGCGCATGGCTTGTTCCCGTTGGACTCGGGCGAGCGATTTGGGGACCAAGCAGTAGAATCCTATTCTGCCTGGAGTGAGATGATTGAACGATGGGCAACGGATTTCCTCGAAAAACTCGAGAGGGTAACAACTGCTGACACTAAGCGGATTATCGGCCTGTGAGTGGGCTTCTGCGACTTAAAGCCCTTTCGATCAAGCAACCTTGGGCGAACATGATTGTCACTGGGGAAAAAACCATTGAGACGCGAGTTTGGTCTACGCCTTATCGTGGGCGGATTCTTCTCCTTTCATCCAAATTGCCAAAGATCGAACCAGCGGGATGTGCTGTTGGCTTAGCTGATTTGGTGGAATGTAGACCGATGACGAGACGCGACGAAGGGATTGCTCGCTGCGAAGTGTATCCGAAAGCAATTGCTTGGATTCTTTCCAATGTGGAGGCGATTGAGCCGTTTCCAGTAAAGGGGCAACTTGGGTTGTTCGATGTGGAGATCGCTTGGGACCTGATCAGGCCAGCACTCCCGCCAATGCAGGGCTCGCTTTTTTGAGTGTGTAGCACGGCTCTCGGAGCACATGATCAAGTCGCCAAATAGCCAGCGAGGTCAGTTGATCATTTCTGAAAAGGCCGCTCCGAATCTGGCGACAGGGAGTCCGACATCTTCTGTTGCTGACAGTGGATTTGTGAGTTCAGCGTGAGGATTCGGCAGGTGATCACGAAGATTTGGGAGGTCAGGGAGTGGGATCGCTTGGTCAGTGCGCGGATTTGGCCGGTCAACCTCGGGAAGTCATTGGTCATCGTCTGGATTTGCCCGGACATCACCTGCAAGTGCGAGGTCATCGTCGAGAAGTGCTCGGTCGTCGCGGGGAACTGCGTGGTCGCCGTCTACGAGTACTCGGTCATCACCTAGAACTGCCTGGTCACCGTTGGGAAGTGCTCGGTCATCACCGGGAAGTGCTCGGTCATCACCGGGAAGTGCCTGGTCATCGTCGGGAAGTGCGTGGTCATCATGTGGATTCGGTCGGTCATCGCATGGATCTGGAAGGGCAGCGGGGTGGGGATGTGAGGTTTTTATTCGCTGGCAGTTTATATTTGATTGAACGGGACGGGAGTTGGGTGATAGGACGCTGACAATTCAACTAAAAAACCACTGATTATGAGCGAAATTCCCGAAGCGACGATGAAGGCCCGGCGGAAGCTGGCGGAGCAGTATCAAAAGATTGCGAACGACATCAGTGCGGCGTTGACGCTGATGGAGATGACGCGGGACGATGAGGATCTTCAGACGGAGCTGGCTCCGATGGGTTACGACGCGGCAGCGATGGACGAGGCGATCGAGAATCTGCACGGGCCGGCGCAGGCGGCTTACGAGGCGCGGGCGGCGGCGATGGGGAAGGCGGATTCGGCGCAGGACCTCTTGGATGAGACGGTCGGGACGGAGCGGCAGGATTTCACGGATTACCGGGAAATCGCGCGGGCCAGCTTCACGGATCCCGCGGACAAGGTGGCGTTGGGGCTGAACGGGACGCTGGTGAAGGATTTGCAGAAATTCCTGACGGCGGCGAAGGCGTCCTACTCGGCGGGGAAGAAGGCTCCTTACACGGAGAAATTGACGAAGCGGGGTTACTCCCCGGCGCGGATCGACGCGGAGCTGGCGGGGATCAAGCTGGCGGGGGATTTGTCGGCCGGCGCGAAGCGGGCGGCGGGTGCCGCGGAGAAGGCGACGAAGGATCGGAACGGGGCCTACTCGTCACTGAAGAGCTGGGTGAGCGAGTTCCGGCGGATCGCGAAGCGCGCGCTGCGGGGCCGCGACGATCTGCGGACGAAGCTGGGGCTGTAGGTCGTCGAATCGACGGCATTCCGAATCGAGACGATTCACTGCGGTCCCCGAGCCCGGGGAAGCGATCCGCCCAACGCGGAGACACGTGTCCGATGGCCGGAAGCGATGGGCCGTGATGAAGGACCGGCCCTTGTCGATGTCCGTGGGCGGGTGCAACCTCCTCAGGCCGCTTCTTGCACGGATCAGTGACCCGGTTGCACCCACGATAAAAATAGGAACGCTTTCCAAATGAACCCTTCTCAATCAGTCAAAACTCACCCACTCCGCTTGGGCCGAAGGCGGCTGCGATTCGCATTCTCCTTGCTGAAGATCATGTCATCGTCCGTGAAGGTGTAGCGGCAATCATCAATCAGCAGGAGGACATGGAATTCGTGTCACAGGCCAGTGACGACGCCGAGGCGGTGCAGCAATGGAAGCACCATTGTCCGGATGTGACGTTGATGGATCTGCGCATGCCAGGACTCAGTTGAGGCCAATGCCATCTACATGTTGCATGAGACCGATCGGGATGCGCGAATCATCGGGTTGACCAGCTTCAACGGAGATGAGGATATCTATCGTGCGAACGGAGCCGGCGCGTGCGCTTACATGCTCAAGGGTGTGAATCGTCAGGAACTGCTGCAGTGCATTCGAGAGGTCCACGGAGGGAAATATTTCATTCCGCCCGAGGTAGCGGCCAAACTCGCCAGGCTTCAGTCCTCCGCCGACCTGACTCCCCGAGAAATGGACCTCCCGAAGCCTGCGTGGGGTTGATGCTTGAGGAAATGAGAACGGCGTTTCCACGCGAGCCGTTTACCAACGTGACCGCAGTCGGAGTCCACTGGTTGGCGGGTTTCCAATTCGAAATCAAGGTCATCTCCCGCGTCCCTTCGGCACCCGCATAGAGACTCGGATCAGCGGGCGGTTGGCGCGGTGACAATTTTCAAGTGGAGGTGAATCAGATCGTTGACGACGTGCTGACCCAGCCGGGAAAAGAATTTCCCGGAACCATATTTCGATCCCCACAGAGTGCGGTCGACGTCGAGGGTCGCCTGCGCGACCAACACGCCAGCGCTCGTCTCCGCAATCAGCGCCGGGAATTCGATGTCGTGCGAATGCCCGCGCAGGGTGAACCGGCCCTGGATGAGATAGTTTGCCATGCCTGCGGTGGCTCCCACGATTTCAGTGGCGGTGGTGAAGGTGAACGTCGCTTGCGGATACGTTTCCACATCGAAGAAATCCGTGCTGCGCAGGTGGGCAATGAGCATGGCATTCATCGCGCTGTCGGCAATGTCCGAGCATTGGAGGGAGCTCGATATCGACCGGGATCTCTCCTCCAACCAGACGATTCTCGACGACATCGATGTGGCCTTGCCCTAACCCGAGTTCCGCAGTTGGAGGAAGCGAATGCTGTAGGAATGGGGATCGGTGGGGATTTTCAGGGGATTTTCTCCACTACATTTTCGATAATTTTGGAACGTTTGGGGAGTTGGAGACCGAGGTGGGCCAGGAGGATGGCGACGTCGGGATCGGGTTTGGCGACGGTTCGCACGCGCAGCGGGAGGGTCTGATCGCCGCGGCGCACGGGGACGATGACGTCCATGGAGCGGATAGTGGCCACGGCGTTGATGAGCACGCGGGCGCTACTGCCGAGTCCTTTGCCGAGCATCCACATTTCCAGCGAACGCCAGAGGGCCAGACTCAGGAAGCAGACGAGCAGGTGGGCTTGAACTCGCTCGGTTTTGTGGTGGTAAATGGGTCGCAGTCCGATGTCGCTTTTGACGGTGCGGAAGGCGGCTTCGGCTTGGGTCAATTGGATATACCAGCGCCAGAGCTTGGCTGGGTCGGTTTCAGTGCAATTGGTTCGTAGCAGGTAGGCTCCGCGGGCCAGATCGGCGTGGGTGCCTGACTCGACCGGGCAACTCAGGCGCAGGCTGATGGCGTGGCCCGTCTTGTCTTTTTCGACGAGGACATCCACGAGCCGGGCGGCGGCGGGGTAGCGTCCGAGCCAGCGGCCGATGCGGCGACCGAGCTTTTCCTGATCGCTGGGCGCGACGGCGCGTTTGCCCAAGGCGGTATCGATCTTGCAAAGTTCGCGGGTGAGCGCGTCCATCTGGCGCTCGAGCATGGCACGTTCTTTGGCCGATCGGGCCTGAGAGCGGCAGAGGACGTAACGCTCGTCGCCCTGGCCGTCGGGGTGCTCGACCAGGCGGGCCTGGGCCCGTCCTGGACGTCGACCCAGTTCTCCTGCTCGGCGAGTTCGACTTGAAAGTGCCGCAGCGAGGCTTTCGGTGTGCCGACGATGTAGTGCGCTTTGCGGGCTCGCAGGAAGTCGATGTTCTTCTCGCTGACCATGCCGCGGTCCATGACCCAGATGCGATCGGCCTGGCCGAAACGGTCTTCCATTTTGCTCACGATCTCCTCGACCGTGGTCACGTCGGTGCGGTTGCCGCGGAAGATTTCGAAATTCAGCGGCAGACCTTCGGGCGTGCAGACCAGACCGATGCAGACCTGCTTGCAGTCGCTGCGATTATCCCGACTGTAACCGCGGGCGGCTTGCTCGTTGCCCGGGACCGCGCCTTCAAAATACGTGCTCGTCACGTCGTAGAGCAAAAACTCGAACCGCACGCCGAACCAATCCCGGTAGCGTTCCATCAGGTGCTCGCAAAGCCGATCCTTGTGCGCGCCGAGGGCGTCCAGGCCCCGGTAAAGGCGGTCGTCGTTGATGAGTTGCGCGTCGATCCCGGTAAGATCCTCCATGGCCGTGCGGCCATACCACTCCTGGGCCAAACTCAGCTCCGAGGCCACTCCGCAGAACTTCCCCGCCGTGAGCACTGCGGCGACTTCCGACCACGGGATGCTTTCTCGCCCGCCCTCCATGAGTTCGCCCAATAGCTCGTGCAGACCCAGGCGCCGCCACAGCGCCAACGCCAGATACACCCGCCCAAACTCCCGGACCCGCTCCACGCTCAACTGGCTCAAATCCGCCAACTCCCACCGCGGTTGAGCTTCGCCCCGCTTTCCATTTCGGTTTTGAGATTTCTCCCCCAACCGACCCTGTCTCGGACTCGGCGCTCTTCCTTCCAGCAATGCTTCGATGTCTTCCCACCCCGCCGACAGGTCCTCTTCGCTCAGCTTCCCCAAGCTCGCCACCACCCGCTGGCGCGGTCCCCGCTCCGTTCGCACCGTCTCGCACAACGTCCAATACTCATAATACTCCCCTCCGGATCGCTTGCGGTTCTTGCGCAGAAACATGCCATAGCTTCCCCGCACCCTGACCGCCCCGCAATGGCCTCTTCTCCACTACATCGGCCTTCGCCTCAGCCCTACTCTGTAAATCGCCGCCGCCACTCAGCTCGTCACTCTGTAAACTTTTTTTCTTAACCTTACCCAACTGCGGAACTCGGGCTAAGCCCGGCCGGACCCGCTCAACTCCCGACGAACACTCTCGGCGCGCATCAAAATCCGACATCACGCTTCACCCAGCCGCGCCTCATCATGAAAAACCGGCGCAAATGCCGCGACCAGTTGCGCCCGGTTCTTCACCGCCAATTTCTGAAAAATCCGACTCAGCTCCGACTTCACCGTCGCCACCGACCGACCACGCGAGTCCGCCACCTGTTGGTTCGTCCAACCGAGACAAAGCCGCTCGACCACCTCGACTTCCGCCGGTCCGAGCAACGCCAGCCACGCCAGCCGAGACTCCAACGAATTGCGCTCCGCCGGCAGCAAGGTGACCCGGAACGTGGGCCGGCCCAACTCCCGATCACCCGGCGACTGCGTGAGCACCACCGCCGTCAGCTCGTCGGTCAATCCGACCCGAGACTCCAGAATCCGTCCCGGCCGCTCGACCGCCAGAAGCACCTCGTGCCACTCCTCCCGCCCCCGTTCGCACGCCTGCCGCACCGCCTCCAGCAGCACCTCCGCCCGACCAGCCCCCCGCCCGTGCTTTTTGAGCAAAAATTCCGCCCCATCCGTCGCCCCAACCACCCGCAGACTCCAGTCCAACACGAGCACCGGCACCCGCTCAGATTTCAGGATCCGCTGGAGCAGTCTCAGCCGATCCCGATCACCGTCGTCCGGGTTTGGTTCCAGATTCCTCATCCATTTGTCACCCAAGTCAATCACGCCCGCCGGCTTAGAGCACCGCCGCCAGCAGCTCAGCTCGACTCCGCACCCGATGCCGGGCATAGAGCGCCCGCAGCTCGGCCTTGACCGCAGACACGCTTTGTTCGGAAACCTCCGCAATCTCGGCGTCCCTCAAGCCCTTCAGCAAGAGTCCCACCAGCCGCCGCTCGGCCTCGGTTAAGGTCTTTCGTCGGTCACCGGCCCGATCAATCCCACCAAGTTCCACCCGGATCCATTGCCCGGCGTGCCCCTCCAGCCATCGCACCTTCGCCGCGCGCCCTTCGCCACTCTTCACGGTTCGCGCCCCCGACTTCCCCGCCCGAAGCGCCGCGCATGCCCGCTGCACCGCGGGCGGAATCTCCGGATCCTGCCCACCATTCCATTCCCGTAGAATTCCCTCAGCGGAATGACTCATCGCCAGCACCTCGTCCGCCTCCCCGATCACCAGGATGGGGACCGGTAGCTTCCTCAACGTCGAGCGCAGACCGCGCAGCGCCTCGCCCACCACCTCCCGCTCGATGACCCGCCGCAGCGAACGTTCGACCTCTGCGTGCACTTCCTGAAAGGTCGCGATTTCCGCCGCCAGGAAGTCCCCCTGCTCTTCCGTTCGCAAGGCACAGACAAACGCCGTCAAATCACGACTCTCCGGATCCGGCTCCCAGAATGCCAGACCACACCCATAGCGCCACCCACCCGGCTTCATCACCTCGAGGTAAAATGGATGCCGCTTCAGCTCTTCTCCGGATGGCAGGAAATCCGACAGCTTTTCCACTGGCCGTCTCGGTCCCTTCATCACGTGTTCCTCCGCCGGATTACCCACGATCAAGCTCGGCGCACCCGCCGCCGTAAACCGCTCCCCATTCGAATGAATCACCGTCGTCGGTCGATACCCAATCGTCCGGTAGCCGAACGCCGTCAGATGGACCGGCAGCAACTTCGGCATCAGCTCAAAAACGCCCTTGATGAACTCACGCGCCGTGACGACCTTCTGGAGCTTGTCCAGAGCCACGCGTGCCGCGGGAGTGATTCTCGGAGCCGACATAACAAGACTCGTCTACACCGCCCCGACTCAGCGGGCAAGGCGAGGCCCCAACCAGTCATACCAAACGCAGTCGAGAATTTGACTCACGCGAAAGCTCGATACCTGATGAGACTTTCACCGAAGCGGGGTTTGCGGGCTTTCCCAAAAAAAGTCACCGTTGTTCCGTGAAATACGCCCCCTCTATCATCATGATCCTCCTTTCAACCACCGGTTGCGCGACCTCCGAACCCAATCCCCCAAATCAGCCGCTCGACGTCCCTCGATCCGGAATCACGTTTCACCTCGGACAACCGTGGAACGCGACACCGGACGCGGGATTTGCGCCTGGCGATACCAGGCTCTCCTGGACTCCCGACGCCCTCCACGTCGAAGCCAACCTCACCGACCGCAACGTCATTTCCAGCTCAACTGGCGACAATCAGAGAACGTGGGAACTCGGCGATGTTTTCGAGATGTTTCTCCAATTGGAAGGCCGCCCCGGCTTCGCCGAACTCCACGTCACGCCGAACGCCTATCGCACCGAACTCGACCTTCCGGGTCCCCGTGGCCGCGTTACCCCCGACTCGGCCCCGCTGCCGTTCGAGCAGATGCTCGTGCGGCCGATTCGCTTTCAAGCCACCGCCACACGCACCTCGACCGGCTGGCGCGTCTCTGCAGCGATCCCCCCGATTACCTTCGGACTTGAACGCTTCGCTGTCGGCCAGCGTTTTCGCGTCAATTTCTCCCGTTACGACGCCAGCCGCGACCAGGCTCCCATCCTGTCCACGACCGCCGCGCACCCGAAAATCGATTTTCACCACCCTGAGGAATGGACACCCGTCGTGCTGATCAATTAGCCGTTCCGCACTGTCGCGAGGGGGACGCTCCGGAGAAAGGGGGTGAAATTGATGGAAGTCGGCTGTCCGGCGAGGCGCCCATCGAACCCAGAAATGTCGACGACCCTCGCGCAACGCTCGACTCCACCGCCGGATCATCGGTTAACTACCAGCAGCGCAACCCGAGCCCTGCCGCGTTATTTTCTGAGAAAACGACACCCCTCTTCCCCCTTCGTGCCAACCCCAAAATCGCCCCCCTCCCCCCCGAAGCTCACTCGGGAAATCTCGGCCATGGGGTGGATCGAGAATCGGCACGGTGAGGTGCTCCTCGTTCGCCAGACGAGCGGGCGCAAACTTTGGGCGCTCCCGGGCGGCAAGGTCGAAACGAACGAAACGGTCCTCGCTGGACTCCACCGTGAAATCGCCGAAGAAGCCGGTCTGACTATCACCGCAGCCGCGCAGATCATGATGTTCGACCGGCCCGAGCGGCAGAATCTCACGTTCCTCTACCGCGTCACGCCCAACCCGGGCACCCCCTCCATTCCCCGTCCTCAAGAAATCTCCGCGTTCAAGTTCACGCGGGTTCTTCCCCGCGAAGCCACCATCTCCCTTCGCCATTTCTGGCGTCGAATGCGCGGAACCAAATGAGCGCTTCACCCGACCGTCTTTTTCTCATCGCCGGAAGTGGCCGGTATCCCGAGCTCACCGCCCGCGCGGCCCGCGTCGCTGGCGTCACCCACCTTACCGTCGCCGCCTTCGAGAACGAGACGGCCCCGGCGACCACCGCCCTGGCCGACGAAGTCATCTGGCTGCGCGTGGGACAGCTCGGCAAACTCACCGACGCAGCCAAGAAATCCGGAGCCCCGCACGCGATCATGGCCGGCCAGATCGCGCCAAAAAATCTCTTCGATCTCCGTCCCGACGTCAAAGCGCTCCTCGTCCTCGCCAAACTCAAGGAGCGCAACGCCGAGACGCTTTTCGGCGCGGTCGCCGGCATCCTGGCCGATGTCGGCGTCACGCTCCTTCCGGCCACGACTTACCTCGAAGATTCGCTGGCTCCGTCCGGGCACCTCGCCGGCCCCAAGCTCAAGGAGCGCGAACTCGCCGACGCGGCCTTCGGCCTCCGCATCGCCAAGGAAACGTCCCGCCTCGACATCGGCCAGACCGTCATCGTCAAAAACGGGACCGTTCTCGCCGTGGAGGCCTTTGAAGGCACCAACGAAGCGATCAAGCGAGGTGGGGCCCTCGGTCGCGGCGGCGGACTCGTCATCAAAGTCACCAAGCCAAATCAGGATTTCCGCTTCGACGTCCCGGTCATCGGCGAACAAACTCTCGAGATCGCCGCCGCCGCCGGTCTCCGCGGTGTCGTTGCCGAGACGGGCGGCGTCCTATTTCTCGACCTACCCGCCCTCCGGCAACAAGCCGATCACCTCAAACTCACCCTCCATGGTCTGACGCTTTAGCCGCGAGACAATTGGAAATCCGTCCCCGCTTCGACCAAGCGATCGACGGCCCCCGGAGACCCCGGGCCCCGGTTTCAAATTGTATTCGTATTGCATCCCGCTCCGTTACCTTCCGTGAGATCATGATCACACCTATCCGCACCGGCGTCGTCGGCACCGGCCACATGGGGACGCACCACGTCCGCTGCAACGCCGCCTTCCCAGACTGCACCCTCGCCGCCGTCTACGACGCGAACCCAAAGGCCGCCGCCGCCGCCGCGAAAAAGTTCCGCACCCACGCGGCGACCGATCTTGAAGACTTCGCCTCCCGCATCGACGCCGCCACCATCTGCACCCCGACCATCACTCATTTCGAGATCGGGAAGTTCCTCCTCGAACGCGGCAAGCACCTCCTCGTCGAAAAACCCATCGCTCCCAATTCCACCGAAGCGCGCGCCCTCGCCGAGCTGGCCACCGCGAACAACTGTGTCCTCCAAGTCGGCCACATCGAGCGCTTCAATCCCGCCCTCGCCGCTCTCGAAGGCAAGCTCAACAACCCCCGTTTCCTCGAAGTCACCCGCCTCTCCCCCTTCCCGAATCGCTCCACCGACATCGGCGTCGTCCTCGATCTCATGATCCACGACATCGAGATCATCCTCCACCTCGTCCGCTCTCCCGTCGTCTCGATGGACCCCGTCGGCATCGCCGTTCTGAGCAAAAGCGAGGACATCGCCAACGTCCGCTTCCGCTTTGAAAACGGCTGCGTCGCCAACGTCACCGCGTCCCGCATCAGCGCCGACCGGCTTCGGAAAATTCGCGTTTTTCAGGAAGACGCCTACCTGTCCCTCGACTATCAGAAGCAGGACGGCGTGACCTACACCCTCGAAGACGGCAAGATCGTCCGCGCGGGCGTGAAGGTGGAAAAAGGCGATGCCCTCGAGCGGCAGCTCGCGTCCTTCCTCGAAAGCGCCCGCACCGGCAACGCCCCGAAAGTCACCGGCCACCAAGCCACCGCGGCCCTCGAGATCGCTCTCGACATCACCGCCCAGATCGAAGCCGCCGACCCCCGCAAGGGCAAAGGTCCGCCGATCCAGGCGACCCCCGATTTCCTCAATTCCTCCCCCGACTAATTCGTGCCAACCGAGGTCAAACGCATCTGGATCGTCGCCGGCGAGAACAGCGGCGACACTCGCGCGGCGGAAGTCATGCGCGCCGCGCACGCGATCGATCCCGCCATCGAGTTCATCGGAGCCGGCGGTCCGAAAATGCTCCCCCACGCAACGCCTCCTTTCGACAATTGGACCGAAGAGGCCGGCGTCCTGGGACTCTGGGACGTCCTGAAGAACTACGGTTATTTTCGGAAAAAATTCTCCGCCATGCTCCGCGAGATCGCCCGCTGCCGACCCAACGCCGTCCTCCTCGTCGACTACCCGGGATTCAATCTCCGACTCGCAAAGGCCCTCCGCCGGAACCTTCCCGGACTGAAAATTCTCTACTACGTCAGCCCCCAAGTCTGGGCCTGGAACCGCGGCCGCATCCCGAAGATGGCCCGCTGGCTCGACCTGATGATGTGCATTTTTCCCTTCGAAAAAGAACTCTACGAGCAATCCGGCCTCCGCACTGAATTCGTCGGGCATCCCCTCGTCGAGCGGCTCGCGAACGAGCAGGCAGATTCGTCGTCCGTCCGCCGCGAACCCGACCTCGTCGGCCTCTTCCCCGGAAGCCGGGAACGCGAGGTCCGTCGCATCTTCCCCGCCCTCGCCGGAGCCGCGGCGATCATCAAAAAGAGCCGCGCGGAATTTCGCTTCGAGGCCGCCGCCGCCAATCCAGCTCACGCCGAGCAAATGATCGATCTCGCCCGTCACGCGGGCGTCCCGATCACGGTCACGGTCGGCCAATCCCACGACCTCATGCGCCGCGCCACCGTTGGCCTGGTCGCCTCCGGCACCGCCACCCTCGAGGCCGCCACCCTCGGCCTCCCCTACGCCCTCGTCTACAAGACAGCTTGGCTGACCTACCAAGTTGGGCGCCGCCTCGTCCGCGTCCCCCACCTCGGTATCGTCAACATCCTCGCCGGCCGCACCGTCGTCCGCGAATTCATCCAGCCCGCCGCCACCCCTGCCGCCCTCGCCGACGAGTGCCTCCGCCTCCTCAACGACGACCAAGCGCGCGCCGACCTCCAGTCCGAACTCGCCCGGGTCATCGCCACCCTCGGCGGTCCCGGAGCCGCCCACCGCGCGGCGGAAAAAATTCTTGCCGAAATCGCGGTGGATTAATCGAATTTCCGACATTCAGAATTCCAATCCTCCAAATCTGGTGGATCCTCAACTGAGTCCCATGCCCGACTTCCCAAAAGATCACCTCCAGTCCCTCTGGTCACCCTGGCGCGTCGAATACTTTCAGCGCTCCGAAGAAGATTCGCCCAAGGATTTCTTTCTCGCCGCCGCCAACACCACGGACGACGCCGCCCACTTCGTCGTCGCCCGCCGCAAGAGCTGTTTTCTCATGCTCAATCGCTATCCCTACACCGTCGGTCACCTCATGGCCGTCCCCTACCGGAAACTCGCGTCGATGGAGGATCTTACCGACGACGAAGCCCTCGAGATCTGGCACCTTACCCTCGTCGGCCAACGCCTTCTCCGCACCGTCGTCAAAGCCCAGGGCTTCAACGTCGGCATCAATCTTGGCGAAGCCGGCGGCGCGGGTTGCGCCGACCATCTTCACTGGCACATCGTTCCGCGGTGGACGGGCGACTCGAACTTCATGCCCGTCACGGCGGGCACCCGCATCCTCCCCGACGCCCTCGAACGCGTCTACGCGGAGCTCCTCGCCGCCCAATAATCTCCTCGTCCCGAAAACCCTTCACCCACCGGCGAACCTCCTCTACCGTCCTCGGATGCAAATCACCAAAGGATCCGTCGTCAGCATCGATTACACCCTCACCAACGACGCCAAGGAAACTCTCGACACCTCGACCGGTCGCGAGCCGCTTGCCTACCTCCAAGGCACCAGTCAGCTCATCCCCGGCCTCGAAAAAGCCCTCGAAGGCAAAGCCGCCGGCGACTCGCTCCAAGTCACCATCACTCCGGAAGACGCTTACGGTCACCGCGACGACACCAAAACCACCACCGTCCCGCGCGAACAGATTCAAGGCACCGACGAACTCACCCCCGGCACGCAACTCCGCGCCAGCGGTCCGGACGGTGAACAAATTCTCACCGTCACGAAAGTCGACGAGAAGGAAGTGACCGTGGATGCCAATCACCCTCTCGCGGGCCAGACGCTCCACTTCGACGTCACCGTCCGCGAAGTCCGCGCCGCCACCGAAGAGGAAATCGCCCACGGCCACGTCCACGGCCCGGGCGGCCATCACCACCATTAAGAAGACCGGGCTCGGCAAGCGTCCGGTTCCGCCCTTAGGGCAATGGGTCAAACTGCACACGTTGGCACGGCAGCGTGGTTGAGTTGACCCGGGCCGGTCGCTTCACCGCTCGACACCTCACCACTGGATCACTAATGATGACGCGGTATGCGGCCCTCGCTCATATTGCTGTCGCTAATTTTTTTCAGCTTCGTCGGCTGCGAGGATCCCGCTCCCACCGCGCCAGCCCCCATCCGGATCGGCATAGAGACTTGGGCGGGTTACAGCTTCGCCTACCTGGCTGAGGAAGAGGGCCTCTTTGCCAAACACGGCGTCGAAGTCGAGATCGTCTTCGCCCACAGCAGCGCAACCTCGCGCGAACGCTTTGCCAAACGAGAGATCGAAGGCTGGTTCGACGTTTTGCCGGAAGCAGTCACCGGGTACGCCAGCGGAGTTCCCGCCCGCGTCGTCTGGGTCGTCGACCATTCTGACTCGGCCGATGTGCTCGTCGGGAAATCCTCCATCGAAAAAATCGCGGACCTCTCGGGTCAGCGTATCGGCATCGAAGGCATCAACACGTTCTCCCACATGTTCGCCCTCGAACTCCTCGCCAAGCACGGAGTCCCCGAGGAAAGCACTCGTTTCGAGATCGTCAATCCGATGGAGATCCTCACGGCCCTCCAAGCCGACAGAATCGACGCGGGCCACACGTGGGAACCGGTTACCACCGAATCCCTCGCGGCCGGCTACAAAATCCTCGGGAAGGCCGGAGAGATCCCTGGCCTCATCACCGACGTCCTTTTCATGAGTCCGACCGCGATCGAAACCCGGCCCGAACAAATTCAAGGCGTCGTCGCCGCCCTTGCCGAAGCGGTCAAGCTTTGGCAGGACCAGCCCGAAGACTCCCTTCGTATCATGGCAGACCGTGCGCAGATGACCGTCGAACAACTTGGTGCCGATCTCGGCGGCCTCCACATCCTCGATCTTGCCGACAATCGTCAAGCCATGTCGCCCACCGGCCCGGATTCCATTTATTCGCGGACCGAAGAAATCATTGATTTCTTCGTATCCCGGGGCCAGATCATCGCCCGTCCCGATGTCAATCTGCTCATCGAGCCTCGCTTCGTCCGGGAACTCGCGGATAGACAGTGAGATTCGCCCATAAGCTCGCTCTCGCATTTGCCGCCCTCATCACCGCCAGCGTTATCCTCGCTGCGGCCATCACGTGGGTCTCGACGACCCGGATTCTCAGAACCGCAATCGTTGACAACTTCACGTCGTCCGCGTCGCGCACGATGCAGCAACTGGACAGCTTCCTCCTGGCACGCCGGCAGAACATCCAAATCATCGCCAACGATTCCATCATCACCAACCCGTCTTCGTCGCCCACCGCGATCACCCGGCGACTGATCGAATACCGCAACCAGCTGAAGGTTTACACGTCCCTTTCCTTCTTCGACCGCAATCGCGTCCGGATCGCCGACACCGCCGGGCTGGAGATCGGAAAATTAGCCCACCCCTCCGCGTTTTGGTCCGATATCGAGGGCAGCGGCGTCAGTCCCGGCGGCAGATACGCCTTTGCGGCTGACCTTCGAACGGAGGTCGTCTTCTTCGCCTCCGCCGTCCGGGATTCCGAGAGCCAGATCATCGGCACCGTCGTCGCCCGGATGCCTCTCTCGATGCTCCATAGCCTCATTTCACAGGTCCATCTCCCGATCATCGGTGAAAGCCGCTTCGTTCGCACGGACCTCGTTTCCTCCTCCGGCACCCTCCTCTATTCCAGCCACCTCGGCAAAGACCATGTCCTTAAGACCGTTTCTGGTTGGGAATCCGTCCTGCGGCAAATCGACGACCGCTCCGTTACCGAGATCGACGGTTCCGCCATCGGACGCCCTGACGACATCACGATCGTCGTCGCGGAGCGCGGTTTTCTGGACTTCCCCGGAAATGGCTGGTCACTCGTTGTTTCCATTCCCCGGTCACTCGCGTTCGCGCCGACCGCCGAGCTACGGAACGCCCTCGCGCTCCTCTTCATCGTCCTGATTTCCCTCTCCGTCATTTTCGCCACCCTCATCGCCGGACATTTTTCGAAACCTCTCATCGCCCTCGCTACGAGGATGAACGCCCCAGCCGGCTTGGATTCCGAGACGCCGCTCCCTGGCGGCGGACGCCGCGACGAGATCGGCATACTCGTTCGTGGCTACAACAAGATGCGCGCTCAGATCGAAAACGACCGGGCGGAGCTTGTCGCCGCCACCGACGAGGCGAAGAACGCCAACCAGGCCAAATCCGAGTTTCTTGCCGTTATGAGCCATGAGATCCGCACCCCTCTCAATGGGGTCATCGGCTTTTCTTCCCTCCTCCTCCACACCCCACTCAACCCCGAGCAGACCGGCTACGCGAGGTCGGCGGCGAACAGCGCCGAGAGTCTCCTCGCCATCGTCGACGACGTTCTCGACTTCTCGAAGATCGAGGTCGGCAGGATCGAGATCGAAAATGCCCCCTTCGATCTCCGTCGCGCGATTGACGCCTGCGTTGATCTCGTCAAACCCGCCGCTGCGCTAAAATCCCTGACTCTCGTGACGGACTTCGCGCCGGACTGCCCGCGCACGATCCAAGGGGACGTCACCCGCTTCCGCCAGATCATCACCAACCTCCTCAGCAACGCCGTCAAGTTCACCAGCGAGGGCAGCATCACCATCACCGCCACATCCGCACCAGCGGATCAAACTGAGCCCTTCCGACCTTCGACCTCTGACTCATCACTACTCCTCCAAGTCCGCGACACCGGCATTGGTCTGACTCCCCTCCAGCAATCCAATATCTTTGATTCCTTCACCCAGGCCGACGCCAGCACGACCCGCCGCTTTGGCGGCACCGGACTTGGCCTTGCCATCACCAAGCGCCTCACCGAACTCATGGGCGGCTCCATCACCGTCGAGAGCGAGCCGGGTCACGGCAGCACCTTCATCGTCCGACTTCCCATCACCTCAGCCTCTCCTCCCCCGCTCCAGGCGTCGCTTCCTCCCTCCGCTCAACCCGGTCCGAAACTTCCCTTTCCTGCCGACCTTCGCATCCTCCTCGTCGACGACAACCGCACCAATCAGCTTCTTTGCCAGGCCATGCTCAAACGCCTTGGTCTCTCCGCCACTCTCGCTGGGGATGGAAACGAAGCCGTAGCTTCGTGGCGTGCGGAGGGTTTCGACGTCGTTCTCATGGACGTCGAGATGCCCGGACTCGACGGCCTCGGAGCAACCCGCGCCATCCGCGAATGCACCGTTTCAGACCAGCCTTGGATCATCGCCGTCACCGCTCACGCGACGCAATCCGACCGCGATCGCTGCCTCGCCGCCGGCATGAACGACTACCTCAGCAAGCCTCTCCACCTCGATCGACTCGACGCGGCCCTCCGCCACGTGCCGTTCTCAAACAAATCCCGGTCGCCAAGTTTGTGAAAAATACCAGCGCGATCTCGGTTTGCCTCCCGATCTATTGGTCTATGAAACTGAAAACTCTTAGAAACTTATCCGCCGTGGCGGCCTTGGGCCTCCTCCCACTCGCAGCCCACGCGGACGCAGACGCCGCGAAGGAAGTTGCTTCGGAAAAAGCAATGGAGGCGTCGGATGACGCGACCACCACCACGGTGAAGACCGAAGACAAAGTCAAGACGACCACCGTCGAAGCCGACGAGGCCACGGATGGCACCTCATCCGTGGGCGATGCGGACACCAAAGCCAATGAGGTCGACGAGAAGGTCGATGACCCGATGTCCGCCTCGGAAGCCCAACCCACCCTTACCAGCCCGAGCGTGAGCACGGGAACCGGCTTGGGTTCCGCCACGAACACCGGCTCCGGAACGGGAGTTAGCCCCGAAGGAGACAACACGGGTGCTCGTGACAACAAAACCGCGCCAGGTGTTGGCGCCGGCACGAGCCGCGGTGACGCGACAAATACCGGTTCCGGTACGGGAGCCGACACCGACCTCGCTGATTAATCACGAGGCAGAATGACTGGAAAGTGGGGCAGCTGCAGAAGCTGCCCCGCTTTTTTTTGCCTTCTACTCCGAAAACCCTGCGGCTCGCCCGTTCCTCAGGCCCCAACCAGCACCTCATCCAGCGGCGTCCGCCGTTTGGCACCCATGATCTTGCCGGCATAGGCCCGGGCTTCCGACGTCCGTTTCCCCTCCCGCAAGGACACCAAATAAGTCTGGCGAAACAAATCATCCTGCGCATCGCTGCCCCCGATCGTTGTCAATTCCGACACCGCATCGCGCATCACCGGCGCAGCCCCCGCTCGATCCCCGCTGCCAAACACCGCCGCCGCCTCCACGATCGCCCGACCCGCCGGAGCCCAGACGCGCACGGCTTCGTCGTCTCCGTCCTTCGCCCGCGCCGCCACCGAGTCCAACAAACCGTCGAGCGCGTTCCGCCGACCTCCCCTCGCCAGCGCGTAAGCGAAGTGAGCGTTCAGAAATGGCATGAACGTTTCCGCTGCGTGCGGAATCACCCGCTCCGCGATCTCCGGCCACAGGTCCGTCGCGTCGTATCCCGCCATTTCCATCCGCCACAGCAGGGCAATCGCGTCCACCTGCTCCCCCACCGTATCCGGCTGAAATCCCCAGATGTGCTCATCAAAAACCCGCCGCGCCCGGTCGAAGTCCAGCTCCTCCAAATACAGCAACGCCAGATGCCAGGCGTCGTGACAGTAAACCGGCCGCCCGCACGTCGCGAGCACCGGGAGAAAGGCCTCCAGCGTCCGCCGCCCCTCATCCACCCGCCCCTGCCGGATCAACACGTGCGTCAGCGAATGGTGCGCCCACGGGTTCCGCGCCTCCGCTGCCAGCGCCCTCCGGCACCGCGATTCCGCCACGTCAAAATCCCCGCACAACTCGCTCGCGAACGCCGCCATCCCCAAAAAATCCGGATCCTCCCCCTGCACCCGTGCCAGCCGATCCATGTGTGCCCGGAATCTCTCCCCGCAGTGATGCTGACCCAGGACGTAATAGACAAATTCGCAAAATTTCGCCGCACACAGGTCCTCCGGCCAACGTTCAGTCAACGCCTCGAGCGTGTCGACCGCCCGCAAGTGCCTCTTCCCGAGCCATTCCCGCACCGCCTTCGCCAGCATCCGCTCACGTTCATTCATGCCGCTACCGAAGGCCTCCGCCCGGACCAAAAATCCAGCCGCAGCCCGGTTCGCAACCTCGGTCTGAGCGTAAAGATTCGCGGCCGCCGCGTAGATCTGAAGAATTGCCACCCCCGGATGCCCCTCGGCTGCCGGCACCACCGCCTCGACCCCCACGTCCAACCGCAACAGCCGCGCCACGAAATCATCCACCGCCCGGATCGATTCCCCGTCCGCCCCGCTCACATCGAGTCCACGTGCATCCTTCATCCGAGGCCAGCCTAAGCCCTGGCGACCGCTAATCAACCCTGCGTTCGAATCGGCTCCGCTCCGGCTCAGTCACCCGAACCAGCGCCCTCAGGTTCCCTTGTGGGCCACCGTCGACAATTTGTTTGATTTCGGCAATCGATGGGCCAAACGAAGAAGGCTGCCGGATTTTCTACCCCCAAACCAACCTAACGAATTGGGTCCAGAAATTATGAAAAAGGCATTCTTCTCGCTCGTCATAGGAATCGTCCTTGCGACGTCGGCACGCTCCCAAGTCGTCTTCCTTAGCAACCCGCCGGATATGTCCAACGGGGCCTTTCTGAAGGACCAGTATTTCAACGGCGATGGTTCCACGATCGTTTGGACTTCGGGGGCAGCCGTCGTCGAGGCATTCTCCGTGCAAGGCACTGAAGATAGTGGAACCACCTTCTTGTCTTTCGGCCAACGGGGCGCCGCTCCCTACCAAGTAACCCTTAACCAGATCCTTTTTGGTGATAGCGTAAGATCAGAGCAGCTTTTCGTGGATGGGAAGGACATCGTCGCAGAGACGATCACTGATCAGTATTTTGGAATCAGATTCGATGCGGGCGACGGCAATTTCAATTATGGATGGATCAATATTTCTTCCATCAACGCGGTCGATGGGGGGCGCATCAATGCCTTAGCGTTCAACACTATACCCAACGCCGACATTACCGCTGGCGCGACTTCGGCACCGCCCCCAGGCGTCGACCTCACCAGCCCGGAGCTCAGTATCCGCGGACGCCTCACCATCGAGACCCTGCGTAAGCGCGTCGCCATTCGCGGTACCGCAACGGACTCCTCGGGCATCCCCGACGTCATCGTCCAAGCCCGCGGCGCGAAGGTCGCCAAGAACAAGGTCCGGCGCAATGGCAGCTTCAAGATCGTTCTCCGCGTCCAAAAAGAAAGGGGTCGCGTCATTGTCAAACTCCGGGCCAGGGACTCGGCCGGCAATCGATCCAAACAACCCAGGGTTCGGATCATCCGCCGATAGCCCCCCTGCCGCGCAGGCACCCTCCAACTCCCGCATCCGATGCGGAGTCCACGAGTTCTCTCGTGCGCCACAAAACGTTAAATTGGAGGATTTAATAGTGTTGGATTTTCGCTAAATTCGATGCTCGTGGATTCGCAGATTATTTTCTTGCGAGCCACCATCGGCAATTTGTTAGCCTTCGGAGATTGGTGGGGTAAATCAAGCAAGTCGCGGGATTTTCCGAACTCAAACCAACCTACGAATTGGGCCCCAAACTTATGAAAAAAGCATTCTCTTCGCTCGCCATCATCATCATTATCGCGACATCGGCTCACTCGCAGATTGTTTCTCTTTCCAATCCGCCGGACATGTCCAATGGAGCCTACCTCAAGGACCAGTTCTTCAATTTTAATGGCGCGTCGATCACCTGGGCTCCGGGGGGAAACGGTCGACGAGGCATTCTTCGTGCAAGCGACTGAAGATAATGGAGTCACTTTCCTCTCCTTTGGCGAACGGGCCGGCGCGCCCTATGAGGTCACCGCCAATCAAATTTCGCTCGGGGATAGCGTGGAGTTAGCCAGTCCGTTTACCCCTTCGACGGAAATCATCAACTCGACGGTGACGGACGCCTATTTTGGAATCAAATTTGATGCGGGCGGCGGCGATTTTAATTACGGCTGGATCAATCTCTCCTCCATAAGTGGGGTCGACGGAGGCCGCATCAATGCCGTGGCGTTCAATACCATACCTAACACCGACATCGTCGCCGGAGCGGTTCCCGAGCCAAAAATCGCGCTTCTTCTGACCCTAGCCGCGTTGGCTACGATCGTCTACCGCTGGCGGTCAAGCCGTTCTGCAATCAAAGCCTAGTTCGACGCCCCCATCCCCACGTCCGATGGAGGCAAAGCTATCCCCTGGGCATTAGTCACCGCCATTGCGGAAGCCCGTTGCGTTCGTGATCGCGGCCATCTTCCTGAGCCTTCTCATCTGCGGGACGCTGATCGCGGTCACCTCGATCATGGCGGATCGGACTCGCGTCCCAACGGGCGAGGGAGAGCTCGCTTGATGAAATCCACAAGGCGTATCTCTTCGGACGAAACCGGGATCAGGATACCAGAAAGCCGCCGTCCGCCGCCAAGCATGCGCCCGTAATGTAGCGCGCCCGCTCCGAACAAAGGAACAGCACCGGGCCGGCGATGTCATCCGGCTCCCCGATCCGGCGCAGCGGCAGTGCCTGCCGGATCTGTTCCGCCCCCCATTCCATCCCCTCCCGCTCCGCGTCATCGAAAAATCCCCGCAACATCGGCGTATCCACCGGACCCGGCGCGACTTCATTGATCCGGATACCATTCGGCCCTTCCTCAGCTGCCGCCGTCCGAGTCAGCATCGCCGCCGCACTCTTGCTGGCGTTATAGATCCCGTTTCCCACGATCACCTTCGTTCCGGCGATTGAGGTGACGTTCACGATCGCTCCTGCGCCCTCCATCCGCATTCGCACGATTTCCGCCTGCAGGCAAAACATGAGACCCAACGTGTTCGTCTCGAGCACCGCCCGCGCCTCTTCCTCGGTGTAATCCCTCACCTCCTTCGCAATATCCAGACCCGCCGCGTTTACCGCCAGGTTCAGCGGTCGATCCCCATCGAGAAAATGAGCCATGGCCGCATCTACCGCCGCCTTGCTTCGCACGTCACCCGTCAGCAAAACGCCCTCGCCACCGGCCGAAGCAATCTCCCCACAAACCCTCAGCGCCGCCTCCTCGTTCCGCCCGAAGACCCCGACCCGCGCACCCTCCCGCCCAAACGCCACCGCCGCCGCCCGTCCGATCCCCGAAGTCGCTCCGCTGATGAACACGTTCTGATTCGAAAATTCCCCCATCGCTCTGACTTAAGGGCCGAGAAGGATTTTTGTCGAACCAGCAGGGCCTTCGTCGAGGCCGGCCCCATCGGCGCTTCTCTCCGCGATCTCCCCCGTCGAATGCCGATTCGTCCGAACGACGCTCACCCCGGGAACCGCAGGATGGGACGAAAACTCGTGGCGTCCTGCCACGTGATGGCATCTCCCACCCACCGGTCCCATTCCGCGTTAGAGCCATAGCGGTGCGGTGCCCGCATGCCGGCAAATGCCGCCTCGAGTCCGGCGGCGTCCGCGGCCTCGTAGACCGTATGGACTCGTGCGGGCGAGCGACCGAGCGACTCGTAGCGGCGACCGGCGGACCAGGCCGGGACGTCGGCAAAAATCTTCGGCAGGTAGATCCCGTGATACCAATCGTTGAAAGCCTCGGCCCGATCCGGAGCCGTTTCCACCGTCACCCGGAAAAACGGCCGCGAGGCGAAAGGCCCTCCAAACGGCACGCGCGGATGCCGGTAAATCTCCCGAAAACAATGCCGCTCCAGATCTCGAAGGGATTCATCCTTCCACCGAGCCCACTCATCCTTCTGCGCTTCCCGACCGGGGCGTCCGAGCGCCTCCTCAATCGCTTCCGCCGTCACCCCGGCTCGCAATTGATAAAGCGTGAGAAACTGCTTATCGAACCATCGCAGGCTCCCGGTGACGCCGAATTCCTCGAATCGCCACACGGCCCCGATCTCCGGCACCACTCGTAGAAGCGTCGGAATATATTCGTGGTGGTAGAACTCGTTGAACTCCGCCTCTCGATCCGCGTCGATCTTTAGCGATACGATCATGAGCAATGGGGCTGGCGACATTCTACCAATCAAAAATCGATGCGCCGGCGACGCAACCGAAAAGCGTCGCCCGACGATTCCGCGAAGGTTATCGAGGCTCCGGCGATTCCGTCATAGGCATGGAGCGAACTACCACATGAAGCATTTCTCGGTGGTCGTGACAGTTCCCCTCACCCCGGCAATTCGCTCGATCTGACTCTGGATCAAGCGCTCCAACCTCCGTCCACCGTCAGATTCTCGCCGTTGATAAATCCAGCCCTTGGACTAGCCAAAAAAGACACGGCTTCGGCGACTTCCTCGGGTTTACCGAGGCGACCTACGCTGGCGTATTTGTGCATCGCATCGATGATTGGTCCCTCCGAAGGTTGCGGTTCCGGCTGGATAAGGGCGGGCTGGACGCCGTTCACCGTGATGCCTTGCGGACCGAGATCGCGTGACCAACCCCGCGTCAAACCGTGCACCGCAAACTTCGTTCCGCTGTAGAGGCTCAGACCGGGGACCGTGGTCGCCTCGCCGAAGACCGACCCCACGTTGATGATTCGGCCCCATCCCGCCTTAGCCATTCGGCGGGCCGCCGCTCGGGAGAGCTGAAAAAGGGCGCGCACGTTGAGGTTGAAAAGGTGGTCAACGATTCGTCGGAAAGATCGGCAAGCGAGCCGAACTCCAGGGTACCTGCGTTGTTGACGAGCACGTCTAAACAACCGGCAAACTGACCGTGAAAGGCGGAATCCAGCTGCTCGATGAGGCGAGCCGGGCCATCGTGGTGGCTGAGATCGGCGCTGACGGCTTCGGCATGACCGTCAGACGCCCGGATATCCTCGACGACGGCCGCCGCTTCCGAGGCACCGGAGTTGTAATGGACCAGCACGCTGGCCCCATCCCGAGCGAGGCGCTTGGCGACGGCGGAGCCAATCCCCCCGGAGGCCCCGGTGACGAGGGCGAGCTTGTTCGCAAGTAGCAGGTCGGACATAGCGGGAGTGCTTCTGAGAACGGACGCCTAATTGACCGTTGGCACCTTGCCACCATCAACGCGCAGGTTCGCCCCAGTGATGTAACCCGCCCCTTCGCTAACGAGGAAGGCGACCGCGTTGGCAACGTCGGAAGGTGATCCAATCCGCCCGGCTGGCAGCGGATTCTCCTTAACGAAAAGCGCCTCAAAAGTCTCGAAATCGTAGGACTGGCCTTGTGCTTCGAACATCGCTCGAAGCTCCCGCCTCCATCCCCGGAGTGCGAATCGGTCCCGGACTCACCGAGTTGCTGGTCACACCGGTTCCAGCAAGTGCCTTCGCCAGGGAGACAGCCTGATCGATGTTGGCCATTTTTGTCGCCGAATAGTTGGCAATGAATGGCTCCGGGACAGGTCCAAAGAAACTCCCGAGCATGATGACCCGGCCCCAGCCGCGCTCCTTCATGGCTGGCACCAAAGCCGTGACGAGCCGAACCACGGAGGAGACGTTCGCATTATAAAGCTCGTTCCACTCGGCCGCGGTGGAGTCCAACCAATCTTTCATGGGGAACGATCCCGCGTTATTGACGAGAATGTCGATCCCTCCGAAGGCCTCGCTCGAAGCCCGCACGACCTCCGCAGCCTCTTCATCACTGGCGAGATCTCCAAGAGCCATCGCAGCCTTTCCTCCCGCCGAAAGGATTGCGTGCACGACGCGCTGGGCCTCGCTCTCGCGCCGGCCGTGGATGACGACACTGACACCCTCGGCCGCGAGGGTTTTAGCGATCTGTTCTCCGATTCCACTGGTGCTACCGGTAATGAGAGCACGTCTTCCTGAAAGTTTTAGGTCCATTTTGTTTATGTAATGTTTGCTATGGAAAGAAATGCAAACTTGAGCGCGCTGTCAATTTTATATAATGATCACTATGAAACCTCAACAAGGAGACGTTCGGAGACGACGCGGTCGTCCGCTCTCCTTCGACCGGGAAGACGCGCTGGAACGTGCGATGCTCCTATTCTGGCAGCACGGCTATGAATCCACTTCGGTTGGCGATTTGACCGCAGTGATGGGCATCACGGCTCCGAGCTTGTATGCGGCATTCGGGGATAAGAAGGGCCTTTTTCTTGAGGCGGTCCGCAAATACACGTCAGGTCCGGTCACCGCTCAGCGGATCATCGACAATGCGGCAACCGCCCGGGAGGCCGCGGAGAGTTTGATGATGGCTGCAGCGGTCGGGTTTACCGGTAAGAACACGCCCTCCGGTTGTCTGTTGGCCAGTGCGGCGATCAGTTGCTCGGATGCGGCTCGGGACGTGCAACTCGCCTTGAGCACGATCAGAGGCGAGATTGAATCCCGACTCCGAACCAAGATTCAGAACGACATCGAGAACGGCCGATTACCCAAAGGCACCGCGGCGGCCCCGTTGGCTGCGCTTTCTCTGGCCGTCATCCAAGGAATGTCGACCTTAGCGAGGGATGGTGCGAAACGACCCAAGCTGATTGAGATTGTCGAAGCCGCCCTGGAAGCTTGGCCCTCGCACCAGAAAATCAGGCGCGATCATTCCTCATCCGGGTCGGCCGCGGTGGTGCGAGCGAAACGGTCTCCCATTTGATCCTAGGTTCTGATCACACTCCGCCCAGGCACCCTCCCAGTCGACCCGACCGCTCTCAGGATTGGCAGGAAGGAATGCACGTAAGTTGTAACGAATTGGTCATCCGATCCAGTCGTGGCTACTCAACGCCAAAGATTGCGGTCGAGCGTTCGGTATTGGATAGCCTCGGCGAGGTGCTCGGCCTGGATCGAGGGTACTTCGGCGAGGTCAGCGATGGTGCGCGAGACTTTCAGAATCCGGTCGTACGCACGGGCACTCAGCTGCAATTCACTCATCGCCATCCGCAGCATCTCCTGGCTCTCGGCGTCCAGTCGGCAGTGCTCTTTGAGCGCCGATGGCGACATGCGCGAATTACTCCGAGTCTTGCTCCGACCGAAGCGCTTCGCCTGCACCGCCCTTGCCCCCTCGACCCGGAAGCGAATCGACGACGACGACTCCGCCCGGACGTCGCTGGCCAGATCTCGATACTCCACCGCCGGGGCCTCGACGTGAATATCGATCCGGTCCAGCAGCGGCCCCGAGATCCTCTGCCGATACTTTTCCACCTGCACCGGCGAGCACCGGCACTCCCGCTTCGGATCGCCAAAGTAGCCGCACGCACACGGGTTCATCGCCGCCACCAACATGAATTGCGCCGGGAAGGTCATCGTCCCGGCCGCACGGCTGATGACGACCTTCCCATCCTCCAGCGGCTGGCGCATGACCTCGAGCGTCGACCTCTTGAACTCCGGCAATTCGTCCAGAAACAGCACGCCGTGGTGCGCCAGGCTGACCTCGCCCGGCGACGGTGTCGACGACCCTCCGAGTAAACCCACGTCCGAAATTGTGTGGTGCGGCGCACGAAACGGCCGCGCTTGCACGAACGGCCGCTCCCCGTCCGTCAGTCCGCAAATGCTGTGAATTTTCGTCGTTTCGATCGCCTCCTCCAGCGACATCGCCGGCATGATCGTCGCGATCCGCTTCGACAACATGCTCTTCCCCGAGCCCGGAGGCCCGATCAACAACAGATTATGGCCTCCCGCGACGGCCACCTCGATTGCCCGCTTCACCTGCTCCTGTCCCTTCACGTCGGCAAAATTCAGGTCCGGATCCTCGCTCTCGATCCCGAGTGAAATCTCCGCCCGCGTTGGTTCCAAATCTTTCGCCCGACTCACGAATTCGTAGGCCTCCCGTAGCGACCTCACCCCGTAGACCTCGATTCCCTCGACGACCGCCGCCTCGGCCACGTTCGCCTGTGGCACAATGACCGCCTTTTTCCCCCGACGCCGCGCCTCAAGCGCGATCGGCAACGCCCCCTTGATCGCCCGCACCTCGCCCGTGAGGCCCAATTCGCCCGCCATCAGACAGCGCTCCAAGCGCGGAAGATCGGCATCTTCCGCCACCGCGATCATTCCAACCGCAATCGGCAGATCAAAACTCGGCCCCTCCTTTTTCAGATCAGCCGGTGCCAGATTCACGGTCGTCCTCGTCCGCGGCCACCGGAAACCACTGTTGGCAATGGCCGTCGTCACCCGATCTCGGCTCTCTTTGACCGACGTATCCGGAAGCCCCACGACGATCACCATCGGATCGCCGTGACCCGCGTTCACCTCCACCTCGACCTCGCAGGCATCGACGCCGCGAAGCGCAGCCGAAAAAACTTTGGTGAGCATTTTCGAGACGCTATCCGGCCCAACGGCGACCGTCGAACGATCCTTGTGTTTCAGACACGATGGACGATATTCCCACCAACCGTCTCTCGGGCTCTCCCACGCACCCTTCCTCGCGAATCCCCCCAGCCCCATTCCGGCGAATGAATAGCCACGACTGGCCGTCCGTTCATTGCTGAGAACCACTCAATTTCACTTCACTCAAACTATGAAAACCCACCCATTCAACTCACCCCGGACCCGCGGATCCCTCCGACCGGTCGTCATCACCGCGTTCCTCGCGCTGGCCCTGCCGAGTCTCACCTACCCGGCCGCGGCTCAGTACCTCGACCACCGCTGCGCCCTCGGACGAGGAGGTTTACCTCCTCAGCGACACCGAGCTCGACGACCTTCTCGGCCCCATCGCGCTCTACCCGGACGCACTCGTGAGCCTCATTCTTCCCGCATCAACCGTTCCGCTCGACGTCACTCTCGCCACCCGCTACCTGGAAACCGGCGACCTTGACGAGGTGGACTACCAACCGTGGGATGAGAGCGTCATCGGCCTCACTCGCTATCCCGACGTTCTCGCCTGGATGGATGAGAATCTCGAATGGACCGCCTCCGTCGGCGAGGCTTTCTACGTGCAACCCGAGGACGTGATGGCTTCGATCCAACGCCTCCGCGATGATGCCCGTGAAGTCGGTTCCCTCGTGAACACTCCCCAACAAACCGTGATCGTCGAGCAGGAAGTCATCCGGATCGTTCCGACTGATCCAGAAGTCATTTACGTGCCCGTCTACGATCCCCAGGTCGTCTACGTCGAGACCTACCAGCCCGACTACGTGGGCAACGCGATCAGCTTCGGCGCTGGGTTCGCGGTCGGAACGTGGCTCAGCTACGATTTCGACTGGAATCGCCGCGAGTTCTACTACGGCCCCGGCTACGGCTACAATAATCGCGACTACTGGTATGACCGCGGGTCCTACGACCGCGACCGCAACGTGAACATCTCCGAGACGAACACCAACATCTCGAACGTCAACACGATCACCAACGTCGACAACCGCAACATCGACAATCGAACCATCAACCGGTGGGCAGCCCAGCGAGCAAAGCACGCGGCAGATCAATCAGCGCCAACGCAACAACGGCGGCAATGCCCGCATCGCCCGCGCCGACAACGTGAAACGCGCCGACGGGAACAAAAATAACGGCAAGGTGCAGAACTCCGCCGTTCCGAAACCCGCGAAGCTGAAAGAAGACAAAAAGCGCAAGCCCGCGCCACCGACCCAGAAGGCAGATCGTCCGAAAAACGCCGACCGCCAAAAGAACGATGGCAACCGGCCCAACGCGAATCAGGAAGGCAACGCCAACCGTGGGGAGAAAGACCGAAACAAAAACAACGCGAACAACGCCAAGCCCAACAAGCCATCCGCCGCTCCGAAGGTTCCGGATCAAGCGAACGACCGAAATAATCGGCCAAACGCGAATGACAACCGCCGCCAAGACGACGGCAAGAAGGCTGCGGACCGGAAGAACAACGATCCAAAAGCCCCCGGCAACAAACCGTCCGCGCAGAAACCAGCTAACAACGCGAACAAGCCCAAGCCCAACGAGCGTCCTGCCCAGCAGGCCCGCCCCGCGACGGAAAAACGCGACGCCAACGTGAGCGATCGCCAGAAGCAACAACGAGAGCAGGAGCAGCGCAAACAGCAGGCCGACCGGCAACAGCAGCAAAAGCAGGAGGACCGCCAGAAGCAGCAACAACGCGAACAACAGGCCGACAAACAAAAGCAGTCGGACCGTCAGAAGAAGCAGCAACAGGAAGAGCGCCAGAAGGCCGCCGAGCGCCAGCGATCCGCCGACAGCCAGAAGCGCCAGCAGCAGGCTGACCAGCAGAAGCAGGCCGAACGCCAACAGAAGCAAAAGCAGGCCGAACGCCAGCAGGCCAGCGACCGCCGAAAGGCTGCCGAACGCCAGCAGCAGGCTCAGCGCCAACAACAGGCCGACCGCCAAAAGCAGGCCGACCGCCAAAAGGCCGCCGAGCGCCAGCAGCAAGCCCAGCGCCAGCAGCAAGCGCAACGGCAACAACAAGCCCAGCAGCAACAACGGCAACAACAGCAGCGCCCACAGCAGGCTCAGCAGCAACGCCCGCAACAACAACAGCAGCAACGCCAGAATTCGAATCGCGAGGAAGATTCCAAAAAGAAGAAGAAGAAGAACAACGACAACTAATCCGCTCGCAATGGCTCCCCGATTCCGGGGAGCCATTTCTTGCATTTGGCGGAACCGGGTCGAGGTTCTGGCGATCTCATGCGAACGATTTACCTTCCGCCAGCCTTCTTCCCCCTCGTCCTGACCTTCATCCTGTCCGCCGCAACTTCGTTCGGCGACGAGTCTCTGAGGGCTGCCGATCCCATCATCAAGTTCGAGGACCAACCCGATGCGCCCAAGTGGACGGTCGTCAATGACGGGGTCATGGGTGGCTTATCGAAAGGCTCGTTGGAGATGGCGGACGGAAAGCTCTTCTTTTCCGGGACCCTCTCGCTCGAAAACAACGGCGGCTTCTCGCTCGTGGAGACTTCCGGAAGCCGCTGGGATCTCAGCGATGCCACCGGACTGCGAATCCGGGTAAAGGGCGACGGCCGCACGTATCAACTCCGGCTCGGCACCGACGCACTCACGCGCGGCGACCGCATTGCCTACTCGGCCGACTTCGACACCCAAGCCGGTGAGTGGGTCGAGCGGGTGATCCCCTTCAATAGCCTCCGCGCTACGCACCACGGCGAGTCCATCGAAGCTCCGCCCGTCAACACCGCCAACATCGAGCAGATCGGGATCCTTATCGGCGACAAAAGACCGGGGCCGTTTCAGATCCAAGTGGACTGGATCGCCGCGGCTCGATGATTTTTCGAGATTCCCTCCCACTTATAACCGGGTGAGAATTCCCACCATTCAGGGCGTCCTTCGCCGTCGACTTCTGCTCAACTACCGGATTCAGCCGGAAGTCTGCTCAACGCTCCTTCCGGCCAAATTCCGTCCGCAATTGATCCGTGGACACGCCATCGCCGGCATCTGTCTCATTCGATTGGAGCGCATTCGGCCGCGACTCCTTCCGAAATTCGTTGGTGTCACCAGCGAGAATTCGGCCCATCGCATCGCCGTCGAATGGGACGATCCGAACGGCCTCACCCAGTCGGGGGTGTTCGTTCCGCGGAGGGATACGGATTCCCGCCTCAATTGGCTGGCGGGGGGCCGGCTCTTCCCGGGAGTTCACCACCGTTCGAAGTTTGATGTTTCCGATGATGAGCGAACCATCTCGATTCGAGTTCAATCCAGAGATCCCCGCCAAACCCTCGTCGACGTAACCGCCTCGGAAACCGAGGAGTTCCCGGTAAGCTCCGCCTTCGATTCGCTCGACGAATCGTCCCGCTTTTTCGAAGGCGGGTGCGTCGGTTACTCGACCGACCCAGGTTCCACTCGTCTTGACGGACTTCGACTCGAGGTCGCCGAGTGGGAGGTCGCTCCCCTCCAGGTTACCCGACTGGTCTCTTCCTTTTTCGCTGATCCGGTCCGTTTTCCGCGAGGCAGCATCGCGTTCGATCACGCCCTGCTCATGCGCGACGTCGCGCACGAGTGGCACGCGCTTCCGCCGATGTAGTTCGCCGCCCGCCGACCGGTCTACTTAATGTGGCCGTACCGGGCCCGCGCCGCGCAGTAGACAGCATAAGCCGCCAGCCCGACCGCCATCACGGCGAGCAACCACGGACCGTAAGGTTGCCGCTCCAACGCCTCTAGCGCCGCGCCGGACCCTTTGGCTTCGCTGGAACTGGCGTGCCACCCAGCAGAAACGAGGAATCCGCCAACCAAGAGAAAAACCACCCCTCGAGCCGCGATCCCGAACCTCGCGAGGCGATCCACCCACTTTCTCACGCTCGCGTTCCCATCGGTGACGGTGAATTTCTTCCGATACCCGGCGGAATAAGATTCATAAAAAAATCGTCCCGCGACCCCGATTACAATCAGCCCGGCCACGATCACCGCCCAGTCCCCAAACGGTTGACTCATTGCCTTCGAGGCCGCCTCCTGGGTCCCAGAGCCACTCTCACCCCCTCCGCCCGTTCCGGCCAACCTACTCGCGGCGGCCCAGGCCAGCCCAGCGTAGGCGAGTCCGCTGAACAAATATCCCGCCCGCGTCCCCAAAGCCTCCATCCCGCTTTTTCCTCTCGGGGACGGACCAAACGTTTTGATGAGCCGCCAGACAACGTAACTCAGCAGCCCCAAGAACAGCAGAGCCAGGATGAACCAACCAAATGGCTGTCTTGCCAGCACGTCGAGCGTCGACCTCGCATCCGGTTCCGAGGAACTCCAATTCAATGCCTCCGCCAAAGCCAGCCCCGCAATGGTGAAATAAATCACCGACTTTGCGGAATACCCCACCCGCGCCAACTTATCGACCCAATCCGATTGTTCGTTCATCACTCCGAGATCGCCCCTCGTCCGCAAAGCGGACGGGCATTTGGCCACGGACCGATCACCCGCCCCGCCGTCGCCACACGATGCTCGGGATCAAAACTCGAACCTCCTCGAGCCGTCCGCCGCCGCCCGCAGAGCCGGCGACCTACAAGTCCTCGGGAGCGTTAAGCAGCTCCGCGACCCGCTTCAACAACCGCCCCGCCGCGCCACCATCCAGCACCCGGTGATCGAAGCTCAAAGTGAACATCGCCTCGGTCACCGGCAGAAATTCTTCCAGCTCAGCGTCCCAGCTCGGCACGATCGCTCCGGCTCCCATCCCGAGCAGAATCGTCTGCTCGGGCAGCGGGATCGGCGTCGCGAGCGTGAGTCCGAAAGTCCCGTAATTCGTGACGGTCGCGATCGACCCACCCGTATCCGCCGGCGGCAGCCGCCGCTGACGCGCCAGATCGACCAGCCGATTGTAACGATCCACCAGATCGGCGAGCGACGCCTGGTCCGCGTTCCGGATCACCGGGACCATCACACCGTCCTCGGCCTCGACCGCAAATCCGATGTCGACCGAGCGCGGGTGCACGATCCGATCGCCGACGAGACGACCGGCCGGAGCGCTGTTCTCACCCAGGGAAATCGCGAGCGCCCGCAACGCGTAGAGCGCCGGACCCGGTTTCGAAGCCTGCTTCTTCCGGTGCGCGAGCAGCGCGTCCATCCGCACCGAGATCCCGACCGTTGCCAACGGGCGCGTCCAACTCCGCCGCATCGCATCCGCCACCGCGACCCGCATCGTCGACGCCGGCGTCATCCGATTCCGCTCGAGATCGCCCAGAAATTTTTCCAAATCCTCGATCGTCACCCGCCCCGACGCCCCACTTCCCGCGATCCCGGCCAGGTCCGCCGCGTGCAGCCCGAGCTCAGCCATCCGCGCTTTCATCCGAGGAGACAGGTAGGTCGCCCCACCCGCCGGAGCCGGCACCGGCAAGCCGCTCACCGTCGGTTCGACTTGCTGTGACACCGACTTCTTCGGCGCACGCTTTTCGACCTTGGGCTGCTCGACCGGCTCGGCATCGAATCCGATCCGCTTGGCCTCTTCCTCGGTCACCTCGATGAACCCCAGCACCGACCCGACCAGATAACTCTCGTCCACGGCCACTTTCAGCTCGCCCAACGTGCCGTTGCACGGAGCGGTCACTCCCATCACGGCCTTGTTCGTTTCGACTTCGATGATGTCGGAATCCGCCTCGATGGCGTCTCCCGCAGCGAAGAGAATTTTGACCACGGTCGCCTCGGCAATCGATTCGCCGAGTTGGGGCATGATGATGGGAACCTGGGGCATAATCTTTGGGTTGAGTCAGGTTAAAGTTCGAGCAGTCTCCGCGTTGCCGCCGCGATCGTTCCGGCGGTGGGACGATGCGTGCCCCACAGGTCGGGATGGTACGGCACGGGCGTGTCCCGGGCATTGAGCCGTTGCGGCGGCGCGTCGAGCATGCCGAACGCCTCCGCCGACACCCGCGCGATCACCTCCGCCGTGACACCGCCCCACGGCCACGCCTCGCCGACGCAGAGCAATCGGCCCGTCCGGCAGACCGACGCCAGCACCGTATCGGTATCCAGCGGCTTGATCGACCGCAGGTCCACCACTTCGACGTGATAGCCGTCCTCCTCCAGATCCTCCGCCGCGGCGAGCGATTCGTGGAGCATCGCGCTGTAGGTGACGATGGTCGCGTCCCGCCCGGGCCGGGCGATTCGCGCCCGCCCCACCGGCAGGGCTTCTTTCCCGATCTCGTCGGCCTTGAGGTGGTTGTAGAGAAACTTGTGCTCGCAGAAGATGACCGGATCGTCGATGGCAACCGCCTCGATCAACATGCTATAAGCGTCCTCCACGGTCGCCGGAGTGAGCACGATCGTCCCCGGATAGTGGGCGTAGATCGCCTCCATGCTCTGACTGTGAAACGGCCCGCCGCCCGGCGTGCCGCCCGAGGGCAATCGCACCACGATCGGGCAGGCGACCTCGGTCCGGTAGTAGAGAGTCGCCGCTTGGTTGACGATTTGGTTGAACCCGCACGTCGAAAAATCCGCAAACTGCATCTCGATGATTGGCCGCATCCCTTCGATGGCCGCGCCGATGGCGATTCCCATCATCGCATCTTCGCTGATCGGCGAATCCAGCACCCGCCCGGGAAATTTCTCCGCCAACCCCTTCGTCGCCTTGAACGCCCCGCCAAATTCCCCGACGTCCTGCCCGTAGATAAAGACACGCTCATCGTCCGCCAGCACCTTGCCCTGCGCTTCACAAATCGCCTGGAGATACGTCATGGCAACACCTCCGCAAACCGGTCGTTCAGCCGCTCACTTGAGATCGCCGACCATTCCTCTTCCGCCGGGTCCGGGGCGGGTTCGCGCAAGACCCGGTTGGCCGTCTCGTCCACCTCGGCCTTCGCCTCCGTCCGCCAGCTCTGAATCTCTTCCGCCTCCGCCCAGCCGTGCTCGATCAGAGCCGCCTCCGCCACTTTCAGACAATCCTGGCCCACCACGCTCTCGCGCAGGTCCTGCGTGACGTAGGAACCGTCGTCGTGCTCGCCGTGCCCGACCAGTCTCAACAGATCCGCCACCACCAACTGCGGCCCACCACCCGATCTCGCCGCCGCGACCGCGCCACCCACCACCCGCAGACAATCCGCGAGATCAGTGCCGACGGCCCGGTGTCCAGCCACGCCGTAACCCGCCGCCCGGTCCATGAGATCGGCGCAGGCAAACTGTTTCCGCGTCGGTGTCGAGTAGGCGTATTGGTTGTTCGCCACCACGACGACCAGCGGCAAACGCTCGACCGCCGCCGTGTTCAAGCCCTCGTGAAAAGCTCCCGTCGACGTCCCGCCATCGCCGATGCACGTCGCCCCGACCACCCCCGACTCGCCGCGAAACCGCCGCGCCATCAGCCCGCCCGCAACCAACGGGATCATCGCGCCCAAATGACTGATCATCGCGTAATACCCCTCCCTCGGCCGCCCCCGGTGAATGTTCCCGTCCCGCCCCCGCATCGACCCGAGTTGCGACCCCAGATAAGTCCGCAACGTATCGAGCACGGTGTCGCCGAACGCCATCCGGCCGGCCTGATCTCGGATGAGCGGAGCAAAAATATCGCCCGGTCGCAGGCTCGCACCGACCGACACGCTCAACGCTTCCTGCCCCCGCCCAAGAAAGACCCCGCCCTTGATTTTCCCGCCCCGGTAGAGCGCCGCGAGTTTCTCTTCCAGCGTTCTGGCCAGCAACATCGTCCGGTAAGCCCGCAAAAAAGCCTCGCGCGCCCCGTCTTCCTCCTCCTGCGACCTCGAAACAACTTTCGCCATGAAGCGCCGAACCTAGGAAGATTCCCCAGCCTCTGCAACCGCGAACCCACTCCCCCGCCGTCGATTCAGCCGCGCCCCCTCCGTCCGCACCCAGGTCCGCATCGCGACGTCCCCACCCACCGGTGCTCACTTGCTTCCGCGCACCAATCCCACTACATTCCCGGCCTCTATGAAACAGACGTTGTTGGACAAAGTGTGGGCGGCCCACGAAGTGCGTAAATTACCGAATGGCCAGACCCAGCTCCTGATCGGCACTCACCTCATCCACGAGGTCACCAGCCCGCAGGCATTCGGCATGCTCCGCGACCTCAACCTCAAGGTCCTCTATCCGGGCCGGACCTTTGCCACCGTCGACCACATCGTCCCCACCGACGAGAGCCACGAGCCTTTCTCCGACTCGCTCGCCGATGACATGATCAAAGCCCTCCGCAAGAATTGCGCCGAGGCGGGTGTCACCTTTTTCGATCTCCCGAGCGGTAAGCAGGGCATCGTCCACATCGTCGGACCCGAGCAGGGCATCACCCAGCCGGGCACCACCATCGCGTGCGGCGATTCGCACACCTCCACCCACGGTGCGTTCGGCGCGATCGCGTTCGGCATCGGCACGAGTCAAGTCCGTGACGTCCTCGCGACCCAGACCATGGCACTCCAGAAGCCAAAGGTCCGCCGCATCAACGTCGACGGCAAGCTCAAGCCCGGCGTCTACGCCAAGGACGTCATTCTCCACATCATCCGCAAGCTCGGCGTCAACGGCGGCATCGGCTACGCCTACGAATACGGCGGCAGCACGTTCGACAACTTCACGCAGGAAGAGCGCATGACGGTCTGCAACATGTCGATCGAAGGCGGCGCTCGCGTCGGCTACGTCAACCCCGACAACACGACCTTCGAGTACCTCAAAGGTCGTCCCTACTCGCCGAAGGGCGCCGATTGGGACGCCGCCGTCGAGCGCTGGAAGGCGACCGCCAGCGACCCGGACGCTTCCTACGACGACGTCATCAACTACCGCGCGGAGGACATCGCCCCCACCGTCACCTGGGGCATCAACCCCGGCCAGGCCATCTTCATCGACGAAAATGTCCCCACGCCCGCCGAGATTCCGGAAAAAGATCGCGCGACCGCCGAAGAGGCCATCGCCCACATGCACCTCACGCCCGGAGCCGCCATCAAGGGCACCAAGGTCGACGTCGCCTTCCTCGGCAGTTGCACGAATGGCCGCCTCTCCGACCTCCAGGAGGTCGCCGGTTACCTCAAGGGACGCAAAGTTTCCTCCTCCGTGAAAGCCATCGTCGTCCCCGGCTCCCAGGGCGTTTCCGCCCTCGCCGAGTCCCTGGGCATCGCCACCATCTTCCGCGACGCCGGGTTCGAATGGCGGGGCGCGGGCTGCTCGATGTGCCTCGGCATGAACCCCGACAAACTCGTCGGCGAAGAACTCTGCGCCAGCAGCTCAAACCGCAACTTCAAAGGCCGCCAGGGCAGTCCGACCGGACGCACCGTTCTCATGAGTCCACTCATGGTCGCCGCAGCGGCGATCACCGGCACCGTCTCCGACGCTCGGGAAGTGTTCGAACTCTCGTGATCACCCAACGGTCCAAAGTCAAATCGTCGAAGACCTGGATCAGCCTCGCGCTGCTCGGGGCCGCGACGACCCTCTGCGCTCAGGTCGCTGACCTTCCTCCTTCCGACCCCCAACCTGCGGCCCCGTTCCTTTGGAAAATCACCTCACCCGGCGCGACGGCCCCGTCCTACGTCTTCGGCACGATCCATCTGCCCCGACCGTCGGTCGCCCGCATTCCCGACTCGGTCGCCCCCGCCTTCGAGTCCGCCGACGCCGTTTACACCGAGATCCCCATGGACATGGGGACGCTGCTCGAGATGTCGACCGCGCTCTTTCTTCCCGACGGTAAAAAACTCGAGGACGTCATCCCCGCCGACCTCTACCAGGCCGCCCTGAAG
Organism: uncultured Verrucomicrobiae bacterium; assembly: GCA_963832325.1. Lineage (GTDB taxonomy): Bacteria > Verrucomicrobiota > Verrucomicrobiia > Chthoniobacterales > JAATET01 > CAVVKW01. Next base: position 293,855 of record CAWHTR010000005.1, read on the forward strand.
GAGCTGAACGCGATCAATCCGAATCTGCCTCTCGCCCCCCGCGATCGCATGAAGGTCTGGGCCTTCACCGTGAGCCTCGCCACGCTCGAAGACGAGTTGAAGCATCCCGGCGTCATCCCGCTCGACATGCTTCTCTTCCAGAAAGCCGCCATGGCCGGCAAGGAAACGGGCGGCCTCGAAACCCCCGCCGAGCAGATGGCCATCTTCGAAGACATCAGCCCGGAGGACCAGATCACCCTCCTCCGCGAGACCCTCGCGCAGGTCACCTCCGCCCGCGAATCCGGCATCAACCTCGCCGACCAACTCGTCGAAAGCTACCTCTCCGGCGACCTGGACCGCCTCGAAGCCGACATGGCGGCAATGGAAGAACTCGCCGGCGACACCGAGCTCAATTCCCGCCTCATGGACCGCCTCCTCGACCAGCGCAATCTCCTCATGGCCGAGCGGATGGTGGAAAAAATCAAAGCCGACCCCGCCAAGACCTATTTCTTCGCCGTGGGAGCCGCCCATTTCTACGGCGACACCGGCCTCGTTGCCCTCCTCGAAGCGGCGGGCTTCACCCTCACCCGCTTCCAGGGACGCATCACCACTCACTAACCCACGAATACCATGCCCGCACTCCCACCGATCACCCAAGTCAGCGGAACCGCCGTCTACCTGCCCGGCGACGACATCGACACCGACCGCATCATCCCCGCCCGCTTCATGAAGTGCGTCACCTTCGACGGCCTCGGCGAATACGCGTTCATCGACGTCCGGAAGGATCCCGCTACCGGCGAAGACCGTCCGCACCCCCTCAACGACGAACGTTTCAAGGGCGCAAGCATCCTCCTCTCCGGCTCAAATTTCGGCTGCGGCAGCTCCCGCGAACACGCCCCACAAGCCCTCTACCGCTACGGCTTTCGCGCCGTCATCGCCGAGAGCTTCGCCGAGATTTTCTTCGGGAATTCCATCACCCTCGGCATGCCCTGCGTCGTCATGAACAGCGGCGACATCAAGTCCCTCGCCAAGCTCATCGCAGCCGACCCGAAAGCACCGATCAACATCGATCTCGACGGGAAAAAAGCGCACTGCGGCGACCTCGATTTCCCCATCGAAGTGCCCGACCACGCCCACGAGGCTCTCGTCAGCGGCAAGTGGGACGCCATCGCCGACCTGTTGGAGGGCATCCCCCAGGTCCAGGCTACCGCCGATAAGCTCGCCTACATGCGGTAGTCCTCTATTCGGAGGACTCCTCGTCGACGCGAACGCGGATCCGCACCCCCGACCTCGCCGGAAGTTTCGGCAGCTCGGACGCGGCTGCTCCCACTCCCGTTTCGAAGCGAATCGCCCGCGCGGCGTTCAGTGCCGATCCGATCAACGGATCAACGACGCCCCCGCCTCCCCGCACCCACGTCGATAGCTCGGGTAGATTCCCAACGGCGACGTATTCCAACTCCCGCCCGGCCACGACCGACCGCCCCGCCAGCACCACCCCCGGTGCCCCGGGTCGCCGGCTCGCGAAAAACAGCGTTCCCGACACCGGCAGCTTCCATCCCGCTTTCGACCTCACGGTCAGATCGGTCACCGCCAGTTCACCCGCCAGCCGGGACTCACTCAGCGGACCGACCACGGCCAATTTCCCGGACAGCGATCCCGCCTCGTCTCCCCGCCCGATCTTCACACCGTCACCAAGCTCGACCCCGGTCGCGAGGGTCCACCCACCCACCGCCCCCGTAGCCCGGACCTTCTGCGACCCCTCGCCCTTCGACGCCCCGCCGGTCACCGTCTGCACGGAAAATGTCCGGTCGACCGTGCCCTCCGCGATCTTGATCGATCCCCCAACTCGTCCGACCTGCAGATTCCCCACCGCCCGCAGCTGCAGATCACCCCGCCCCTTGAGTCCAAATCCCTCCACGGCCGCGTCCTTCACGCGCAACTCGACCTCGAGCGGCTCGACCCGTTCGGTGTCCCAGCTCCCCACGAACTCAGCATCCCCGCCGCCGACCTTTCCCCGCGCACTCGCGATCTTGATCGTCGATTCCGCCAGCCGGATCTCCGCGTCGAGATCGGTCACTCCCGGTGCCGCGAGATCCGACAACGCGACGGCTGCGTCGGTCAGGTCGAGTTTACCGCTGAACTCGGGATCGGCGACCGTTCCCGCGATCCCGAGGACGCCGGAGACCGTTCCCGCCGTGGCCTCGACACCGGGAATCAACGCCCCCACGACGGGCAAATTCGTCCGCGGGATCGAGATCTCCGCCGAAATCGGGGCCGATCGATCAAAAAAGCGCGCCTGCCCCCCGTCGACGATTTCGAACCCAAACGGCATCTCCGCCACCACCACCAAAGGCTCGAACCCCCTCGAATTGATCGAGCCGTTCGCCAGCAATCGGGAGGCCTCGGTCGAGATCGCCAGGTCCACGGCCGCTTGGGGAAACTGATAGCCCGCCGCCGCTCCCGACAGCCCCCGCCCCGAGATCGCTCCTTCGAGCGACATCGTGGGCAGCGGCCCGCTCGCCTCGAGCTGGAAGGTGACCGTCCCCTCCACCGCCGCATCCTGCCCCGCCATCGCCACCAACTCAGCCAACGGCAGATCACCCGACGCCATCCGAGCGTACACCGGCTTGGTCTGATCGATGGCGTCGGCGGGGCGCTCACCGCGAAGCAACCCAAACAAATTCACCGGCACGAAGGCCTCGCCCGCGAGCAGCTCCAGTCTACTCCGCCTCAGCTCGACGTCCGCCAAATTAATGCCCGCGTCCGAAAGCGTGAGGCGCGTATTGAATTCCAGCGGTCCATTTCGCAGGCGCAGACGGCTCAGATACACGTTCTCCGGCGAATAGGATCCCTCGACTTCTCCGGTGATTCCCGCCGGCGTCCAAGGCGTGGCCGCGTCGGCAAGCGTCGCGCGGAAGACCCCCGAGTGCGCCGCCCACGTGCCGTCCCCCTGCCACGAGACCGTGAATCCTCCCGACTCCAACCACCTCGCCGTCGACCCACCCAGCTTCCCCGTGAACCGCGACACGTCCGCCATCCTCCCGGCGATTTCCCCCGAATAATGGTGCGGGGCCGCCAGATCGACCGATCCCTTCGCCGTCAACCGATCACCTCCACTCCACAGCTCCGCCGATCGCACTTCGAGTTCACGATCATTCAGCACGGCCGAAAATTTCATCGCCGCCTTCGGCAGACCGCGCAGCGTCAACCCGCTCGCCTCACCGCTCGCGTATCCGTCCATCTTCCCCTTCTCCCCCGAGACCGACCCGTGCAGCGACAACTGCCCTTCGAGATCCCGCCACCAATCCCCGGTGAACACCGCCAGCTTCCGCATCTCCCGGACCTCAACCGCCACGTTCAGCAAGAAATTCGAGTCCAACCACCCGCCCCCCCCGCGCGGCACCGCGATCTCGCCGTTCGCCGTCACCCGGTTCTCCGCCGCGTTGAGCTGAAAATTCGAAAGGTACAACCGCCGCCCGATAAAATTGGCCCCCGCCACCAGCGAATCCCACCGCTCCCCCCTGCGAGTGAGTCCCTCGGCTTCGAGCCGCAACGCGATCTCGGAGTCCGCCCAACGCCCCGGCGTCCCCCGCCACGTCACCCGCCCCTCGCGCAACGTCCCGCCGAACGGCTCCGCGAGTCCGCTCAGCTCCGCGACGGCTTCGAGCGGCAGTTGCGCCGCCGATAAAGCGAGATCGACCTTCAGCAATCCGGCCTCCCGCCTCCACGACACATCGCCCCTCACCTCGCCACCCGCAACGGCCAGATCCAGACTCACCGACGGCCCGCCCGGGTCCACGAAGCCGATCACCAAAGTCCGCACCAACACCGCCTCAGACAGCCCCACGTCACTGAGAAGCGCCACCCCGTCCCGCCACGACGTCACCGCCCGCAATCCCCGTCCTTCGAACGAACGTCCCCCGAGCCGCGCACTCACCGCTCCCAGGGTCAATTCACTCGCCGTCTCTTCACTCAACGCCCCGCTGATCCCTTCGATCCCCAGGCTCCCGTAGTCGCTCTCGACCAACACCGCCCCCGACCGCACTGTAATGGTCTCCGGCAGGAACCTTAGCCTCATCGCCGCCCGCCGCTCGCGCTCCGCCGGACCCGCCCCCGGATCAGCCGTCCGCCGACCCGGATCGCCACCCCGCAAATCCACCACCCATTCCGCCCCCGCGCAATCCAGCCGCCGAATCACCCGACCATCCCCGAAAAGAATCTCCAGCGGCGAGTTCACCGCCACCACCACCTCGTCGGCCTCCAGCGTCTTCACCGGTTTCGCCCCCACGACCGATGCCGCCCGCACGTTCCGCAACACAATCGGTTTCCAAAGCCCGGCGCTCACCGTCCCCGCCTCCACTCGCCAACCCCACCTCGGAGCGAGCCGCTCCATCGCCTGCACCACCAACCACTCGCCGATCCACGCGTTACCCGCCACCACAGCCACCACGATCACGGCCAGGAAAAGCACCCACCAACCCCGACGACGGGATCGCCGCTTCCCCGTCATTACTTTTTCACCCTGCTCACCACTCATCGCCCCGTCCACCAGTTGAACCCACCCGATCCGAAAGGAAATAATTTAACCCTAAAAAGGATACAGCCCGCCGCAACCGAATGGCGCGACGGGCTGTTGTTCCCCCCAGAACAATCTTTCGATGGCGTGAACGTATCCAAATCCACCAAACGCTCAACAAAAATCTTCGAAATCCAAAAAAAAGTCATAAAACCACAGAAAACAACAACTTAACCCACTTCCTCGACCCCACTTCCGGCCCAAAAGATCGACTTGGACATCATTTTCTCGCCGTCGAACTCGAAAAACCCTCGAAAACACTTCCCCTCCAACACGCCGGGCAGCCAATGCACGTCGTCCGCCCACATCTCCTCGTACGGAATCTCGCCGATCCGCGTCCAGATCGGGTCCGCCTCGTCCGTCTCGATCAGATCCCCCTCACAATCCTCCGCCACAAACACCGCGCACTCCAACGCGTAACCATCGACAAACTGAAAGAATAACTCCCCCCGCAGCGTCACCCCAATCGGCGTCACCCCCACCTCTTCCTGCGTCTCGCGCACCGCCGCCTCCAACGCCGTTTCCCCCGCCTCCAACCGCCCCCCCGGGGCGTTGATCTTCCCTGCTCCCAGCCCGCGCTTCTTCCGGATCAGCAAGATCCACCCGTCCCGCACAACGAAGCAAAGGGTCGCCCGCTCGGTCGGCGTCCAACCGTCCCACGGCCCGCCCCGTGGTCGCTCGAGAGCAGGACCACTCACCCGAAGCCCGGCAGAAGCTGAGCGCTCAACGCCCGGTCCAGCGACAACCGCCCGCCCCCCAAGAACAACAGCGCAAACGCCACCATCCCCAGCGCGGCCGGATACTCGTTCGCCGAGATCCCTTCTCCCGCGTGCACGATCACGATCGCCCCGGCCATGATCACCATCACCCCCAGCGCCGCCAACCGCGTGAAAAATCCAAAAAACATCGCCACTGCCACCAGCATTTCACCCACCACCGCCGCCATCGCCAACGCCAGCGGCAGCCCCAACCCATCGACCGACGTCCACGTCCCCAGCGTCGCCGTCCACCCCTCCCCACCGAACCACCCGAACATCTTCTGACCGCCGTGATAAAGGAACACGGCAGCCAACAGCATTCTCAACACAAATGGCCCGAAACTCTTCGGGGTGGAGAAAAAAGCGAAAACCGGATTGCTCGACACGCGCCGGATATACCAGTCGCCTCCCCAATCGAAAATCCAAAATCAACAATCCGTAGGGGCGGCGGGATTCGAACCCGCAACCAACCAGTTATGAGCCGGCTGCTCTAACCATTGAGCTACACCCCCGTGACGCGCCTCACGTTATAGGCCAGCGATCGGAAAAATCCACGCCCTTCCTGCCGGCAGCGACCAATTTGATCGTACCCGTCCCGCGCGCGCCACCCCGACGCGACCGCGCGCCCCACCCCACTCATCGGTCCCCGTCTACCCCCACCACCGCATCGCCCACCACCGCGAAGAGCCGCTCACCCGCCAAACGCCGCTGCGCCACCACCCCCGTCATCCCGCCAAACGCCGGCAGGATCGTCCGCTTCGTCCCCACCACGAACGCCGGCAGCCGCACCGTCTGCCTCCCCGCCCCCGCCATCCGCACCCCCGGATGCACGTGCCCGCACAGCACCTGTCCCCCCACGATCTCCACCGGCTTGTGCGCCAATCGCCACGGCCCCCGCGCCACCCCCGTCGGCAACACCTCCATCCCGAGTTCACCCGGCAGCCTCGCCGCCCGCCGGTCGTGATTTCCCATCACGATCTCGATCACGAGACCCGTCCGGCCCGCCCGCCACTCCGCCAACGCCCCCATCGTCCGGGATTCCGCCGAGAATTGGGAATGGAACACGTCCCCCAGGATCCACAGCCGCCCCGCCCCGTGCCGATCCAACAGGACGTCCAGTCGCCCGAGATCCGCCCGTGTCGTCCCCTCCGGCACCGCCGCCCCGCTCGCCCGCGCCGTCGCGTCCTTTCCGAAGTGCGTGTCCGCCACGATCAGCGTCCGCTCCGCCCCCCAGACCATCGCCCGCCCATCGAGCGTCACCGCCTCCTCTCCGATCTTGATTTCCAGCACCGCTCGCCAAATCAACCCCGTTCGTGGACAATTGCAATTCCCGCCAGCGCCGCTTACGCTGACGGCTCCCAAGTTCGAACTTTTCAAAAAATATGGCCAACGTCACCCTCCGCAACATCTGTAAAGTCTACCCCGGCGACAAAAAGGGCACCGACGTCACCGCCGTCGACGATTTCAATCTCGAGATCCAAAACCGCGAGTTCATGGTCTTCGTCGGCTCCTCCGGCTGCGGCAAAAGCACCACCCTGCGCATGATCGCCGGCCTCGAAGAGATCTCCTCCGGCGACCTCCTCATCGGCGACCGGCGCGTCAACGACACCCCTCCCAAAGACCGCGACATCGCGATGGTCTTTCAGAACTACGCGCTCTACCCCCACATGACCGTCCGCGATAACATGGCCTTCGGTCTCAAGATCCGGAAGTACCCGAAAGCCGAGATCGCCAAACGCGTCAACGAAGCCGCCGACATCCTCGGCCTCTCCGAATACCTCGACCGCAAACCCAAGGCCCTCTCCGGCGGCCAGCGCCAGCGCGTCGCCGTCGGCCGTGCCATCGTCCGCCAGCCCAAGGTCTTCCTCTTCGACGAACCCCTTTCCAATCTCGACGCCAAGATGCGCGTCCAAATGCGCACCGAATTGACCAAGCTCCATCAACGCCTCCAGGCCACGATGATTTACGTCACCCACGATCAGGTCGAAGCCATGACCATGGGCACCCGCATCGTCGTCATGAGCCACGGCGTTATCCAGCAGGTCGACACCCCGCTCAAGCTCTACAACGAACCGAAAAATCTCTTCGTCGCCGGCTTCCTCGGCAGCCCGCAGATGAACTTTGTCTCCGGCACCCTCGGCGGCTCCGCCGACGCCCTCAAATTCAAGGAGACCGGCGCCGGCACCATCGAGCTGGAACTCGGTGCCCGCCCCGCCGCCGCAAAATACATCGGCCAGGAGGTCACCCTCGGCGTCCGCCCCGAAGACTGCGTCGTCGTCGAAGAGGAAATCCAAAAGAAGCCGAATCAATTCCCAGCCGTCATCGACCTCGTCGAGCCGATGGGCAGCGAAACGTATTTCTACCTCACGACCGGCGAGACCAGCCTGATCAGCCGCAGCCACCAGACCGCGGACCACACCGCCAGCGCCCGAAGAATGCGCTTCGCCATCGACCCCGACCGCACCCACCTCTTCGACCCCAAGACCACCCTCCGCATCTCGTAGCGGTCCGCACGGCCCACGCGCTGAGGTCGCCTCCCCGCAACCTGGGGAAGCCGACCCGTTAGGCAGACTTCACCAAAGCCCCGCCCCGGTCTCTCGACTTCAAGCTCCCCGACACGTCGCCCGGCAGGTCCACCGTTGCTCGCAGCGGGAATCGAGATAGAACCGGGCGATGCCATTTTCCGCTTTCGGCCTGTCCGACCCGTTGCAGCGCGCCGCCAGCCGGCACGCCAGCCCCACGCCCGTGCAGGCCGCCGCGATCCCCGTCGTGCTGGCGGGAGGCGACGTGCTCGCGACCGCCAAGACCGGCTCTGGCAAGACCACCGCGTTCGTTCTTCCCCTGTTACAGCGGTGGCAGGAGGCGCGCGAGGCGACGCCCCACCGCCTTCACACCCTCATCCTCGTGCCCACCCGCGAGCTCGCCGCCCAGGTTCGCGAAGTGGTGCGGGACTATTCCGCCCACCTTCCCGATCGGCTAAAAGTCGTCAGCGCGGTCGGCGGCGTCTCGATCAACCCCCAGATGATGGCGCTGCGCAGCGGAACCGATTTTCTCGTCGCCACTCCCGGACGCCTGCTCGATCTGGTCGATCGCAATGCCGTGCAACTCTCCGGCGTGGCCGCGCTCGTGCTCGACGAAGCCGACCGCATGCTCGACCTCGGCTTTTCGGAGGAGCTGTCCCGCATCCTCTCTCTGCTGCCCGAGCGCCGCCAGAACCTCCTCTTCTCCGCCACGTTCCCCGCCGCCGTGGAATCCATCGCCGCCGGGCTGCTCCGCCAGCCCACCCGCATCCAGATCGCCCTCGAGCCGTCGGACACGCCGGACATCACGCAGCGCGCCATTCGCATCGATACCGCCCGCCGCACGCCACTGCTCCGCCACCTCCTCGCTACGGAAAATTGGTCGCGCGTCCTCGTTTTCGTCGCGCGTCAGTATTCCGCCGACCACGTCGCCGACAAACTTCGGCAAAACGGCATCTCCGCCCGCGCGTTCCACGGCGACCTCAGCCAGGAAGCCCGCAGCTCCGTCCTCGACGGCTTCAAGAAGTCCGCCGTCCGCGTGCTGGTTGCCACCGACCTCGCCGCCCGCGGACTCGACATCGTGCAACTGGCCGCCGTGGTGAATTACGACCTCCCCCGCTCGGCGACCGATTACACCCACCGCATCGGCCGCACCGGTCGGGCGGGAGAGACCGGCGTCGCCATCAGGTTCCTCACCGCCGAGTCACTCGCCCACTTCGACCTGATCGAGAAACGGAACGGACTCAGCATTCCCCGCGAACAAATCGCGGGATTCGAGCCCACCGACCCCATCCCGCCGCCGCCCACCGGCACCGGCGGGATCAAAGGTCGCCGCAAAAGCAAAAAGGACCGACTCCGCGAAGCCGCGGCGCGGGAAGCCCGCTCATAGCCGACGCGGCGGCTGCGTCAATTGCGCAGCACGATCCACGGCTCGTTGGATGGCAAGGCATTGCACCAACAGCGGTTCCTCAATCAGCCAGGAGATCGACCGCCCCCCCTTCGAGGTCAAACCGAGAACGGAGCCGCGCCCTTTCGACCGCGGATGGGTTTGTTCGAGCCACACGTTGACGCTCCCGTTGACGGGCTTCAACGGAGCCGCGCTCTTTCGAGCGCGGATGGCCTTGCAGGCGCGCCGCTCCAGCCGATGCATGCTGTGGCTTCAACGGAGCCGCGCTCTTTCGAGCGCGGATGGCGGATGTTGTCATTTCGTCCGAGTCCTCAAGTTCCAGGCTTCAACGGAGCCGCGCTCTTTCGAGCGCGGATGGCCGCGACCCGATGATCTCATCTACCGAGGCGGACACGGCTTCAACGGAGCCGCGAAGGCCAGACAATAGACACACTCCGCCGCTTCAACGGAGCCGCGCTCTTTCGAGCGCGGATGGCCAGCCGACGTCGAGACACCCGCACCTCCAGAGAGCGGGCTTCAACGGAGCCGCGCTCTTTCGAGCGCGGATGGGACTGTGCTGGCCAAGGTCGCCAAGGAGCAATGGTCGCTTCAACGGAGCCGCGCTCTTTCGAGCGCGGATGGTAGCCCGCTCGAGGTGATCGCCCGCGACGTCGCATCGCTTCAACGGAGCCGCGCTCTTTCGAGCGCGGATGGAGCTTGGTCTTGTGTCTCAGTGGAGGCATGGGGGCGAGCTTCAACGGAGCCGCGCTCTTTCGAGCGCGGATGGCACGAGTCCGACGTCAATCCGTTGTCGCTGACAGCGCGGCTTCAACGGAGCCGCGCTCTTTCGAGCGCGGATGGCACCATTCCCCTCAGCCACCCGTCCGGGACGATCTATGCTTCAACGGAGCCGCGCTCTTTCGAGCGCGGATGGCATTCTTTGTCAATCCAACTCGACTGGCAGCTGCCGCGCTTCAACGGAGCCGCGCTCTTTCGAGCGCGGATGGTCGACGAGTGCCAAGAGATCCGCCGCGCGGACTCCGCGCTTCAACGGAGCCGCGCTCTTTCGAGCGCGGATGGAGCTCGCGGCCGAGCAGGTCGAGGCGGCGGAGGCGCTGCTTCAACGGAGCCGCGCTCTTTCGAGCGCGGATGGGTGGGTGGGTGGACTACCGCCGGGGGGCGGTGTCGATGCTTCAACGGAGCCGCGCTCTTTCGAGCGCGGATGGTCGGACTCGAACCGCTTACCGTTCACCCGATCGAGAGCTTCAACGGAGCCGCGCTCTTTCGAGCGCGGATGGGAAATCAGCGGATCAATGGCTTGCCGTTCAGTAGGGGCTTCAACGGAGCCGCGCTCTTTCGAGCGCGGATGGGGCGATATGCAGCTTGAACTTGTCGGCGATGCCTACGCTTCAACGGAGCCGCGCTCTTTCGAGCGCGGATGGAAACGATCAAAGCGCCCTTCGGCCCCACGAGTTTCGCGCTTCAACGGAGCCGCGCTCTTTCGAGCGCGGATGGACTCCCGCCAACGTGCCGCCCTACCGCTAACGAACGAGCTTCAACGGAGCCGCGCTCTTTCGAGCGCGGATGGAAGGGCGTGGAGATGAGCTACGCGGCCTTCGCGTCGCTTCAACGGAGCCGCGCTCTTTCGAGCGCGGATGGATCCAACAGCGCGATGGCTTGATCGGCCTGCTCTTGCTTCAACGGAGCCGCGCTCTTTCGAGCGCGGATGGGTGGAGGGTGACATCGCGGAAATGACCTACACGACGCTGCTTCAACGGAGCCGCGCTCTTTCGAGCGCGGATGGTTACAACAACGTCACGGCGACGAACGCCTACGACAGGCTTCAACGGAGCCGCGCTCTTTCGAGCGCGGATGGACGCCTTCGCCTACCTCGATTACCGCACCAGCCTGGCAGCTTCAACGGAGCCGCGCTCTTTCGAGCGCGGATGGAGCGTTCGTGATTCGGTCGTTGGCCTCATTGATCCCGGCTTCAACGGAGCCGCGCTCTTTCGAGCGCGGATGGCGACACTGTTCGGCCCCTCAAGGGCGCGGATTGTGTAGCTTCAACGGAGCCGCGCTCTTTCGAGCGCGGATGGGGAGAACGACTCGCGAGAGGTAAAGCGGATCGGCCTCGCTTCAACGGAGCCGCGCTCTTTCGAGCGCGGATGGGATCGAAGGCATCGCCCGCAGCCAGGCCCCCGACTTGCTTCAACGGAGCCGCGCTCTTTCGAGCGCGGATGGCGCCGCCACCCTCCTCCGAAAAAACACCGCCTACTTCGCTTCAACGGAGCCGCGCTCTTTCGAGCGCGGATGGTTTTCCCGGAACATACCGTTTTGATACGGAAGCGCCGGCTTCAACGGAGCCGCGCTCTTTCGAGCGCGGATGGCCGCGACGCGTCCGGTTCGCAAACTTCAATAGAATAGCTTCAACGGAGCCGCGCTCTTTCGAGCGCGGATGGAGCCTGGACTCGCCAGAATCGATCCACTCGCGGACGTGCTTCAACGGAGCCGCGCTCTTTCGAGCGCGGATGGAGTAGTGAGATAACTGCCTACAGTGGAACGGGCCAGAGTCAACTTGGCGAGCACTCACAGATACCCGCAGATAGTTAGTGGCATTCAGGGAAGCAGCATTCACAAATGCCTACAGGTCAACGCGCGAGCGGCTCCAAGGGTTCTGAGCACCACGTCGGTGCTCGCGGGGGATGTCAAATATCAATCGGTCCTGATCTGCATCGGGATAGCGAACAGTCTGACGGCAGGAACGGATTCAGGCAACTTGCTCCCTACCGTTGATCACACGACGTAACACGGCGCGTCGAATTTCGTGTAAGGCTGCCCCAACGCGGTGATCACGCGCTCCCCCCGCCCCTCACTCGGCCCCAACCCGACGAACAGCACCTGATCCTCTTTCTGGTTGATGATCTCTTTCAACTCCATCTCGAATTTCGACCGCTCGGCCGACGATAGGTCGCACTCGAACACCGAAAATTGCAGATGAGTCCCGTAATTCTTGCACGCCTTGAAGACACGCCGCAGCCGCTTCTGATTCGCGATGTCGTAGCTGACCAGATACGTCGTCCGCATCGCCGCTACCTCGTGAGAAATGGAACGTATTCCGGAATCTCGCCTTCGAGCGACCGCGCCAGCAACCGGGCCTGCAACTCGAGCGCCCGGCGGTAGCTGACCTTGTAATCGAAGACCGGATGGGTGATCACCTGACTCATCCGCCGTTCGTAAGCGTTGAAGAACTTCTTCCGTCCGGTTTCGTTCAAATTCACGGCCTCACCCGCGCGGACGAAATCCTCGGGCACGATCATCCGGTTATTGACGACGCTCAACACCGCACTCTCCGCGATGAGCGGTCGAAATTCCTCCATCAGATCCAACGCCAGCGCCGGGCGTCCCGGCCGCGGTTGGTGGTAAAATCCCAGCCAAGGATCGAAACCGACGGCCAGCAATGCCACGGTGCAATCCTTGGCCAGCAAGCTGTAGGCGAGGGAAAGCAGCGCGTTGATCGGGTCGGTTGGCGGGCGGCGATTCCGACCGCGAAAGTTAAACGTCAAACCCGGCCCGGCGGGAGGCGTGGAGGCTTCGAGCCCGGGGATTTCATCGTCCTCCTCCGGCTTGAGCATCGTGGAAAACTCGGAGAAATACACCCGCGCCGCCGCCCCCTCCACGCCGAGCAGGGATTCCAGCGACTCCGCGCGCAACGCATCCACGGCGGCCTGCTTGAGCCGGGCGAGCGCGCGTTCGGGCTGAACGAGCGCATTGCGCATGAGCAGTGTGCGGCAATTTCGAATCTTTCCCGCGACAAATTGCCGGGCAAGATCACGGCAGATCAGCGGTTCGTCCGCTGCTCGGAATTGCGCTCGCCGCATCAGGACATTGGACAACGAATGCCCGCGAGTGATGCCGTGGAACCATCCGCCCATTGAAAAATAGCTGAGCGGGATTTCCTCCCGGCACAGACGTTGGATCGCCTGGGTCGAGAGTTGGATGTTTCCGAAGAGCGCGACGTGGTGCACGTCCATCAGACGGATCTGCTCCAGCGACCGGGTCCCGTCGCGGACGTCTAGCACCTTGTCCTTGATCCCAACGTGCAGACCCGGCGTGTTCAAGTAGAGCGCCCGCTCGTCGTCGCGTCCTGCGATGAGCCGGCGAGGTGCCCTGGCACGTGGGCCGGAGTCGGTCGGCGGCTCGGCGAGATAGTTCGTTTCGTCCGGCAGACAGACGGCGGCTAGCGAACAGCGGGGACATTTGGGAGAATCGACGAGCGGATCGGGCCGCACCCTCGACCGCACCAGCTCGCGAGCCGCCCCGATCTGCTCTTCGATCCAGCTTTCAAGCTCCAGGGAATACTCCAGAGCCACGCGCTGACGGGTGAGCCGATAATAAATGAACCCACGCGTGCAGGCGTAGCCGTTCTCGCGAAGGAGCAGCATTTGCAGCCCGAGCTGCATGCGGTCCGCCGGCCAGATCTCGCGTCCCTCGTCGCCCTCGCGCGGCTTGCCAGCCTTGTAGTCCACGGGACACAGGCCACCGTCCGCACCGGACTCCACAAGATCGAGTTTCGCGCTCACCCCGAGCCGCTTCGATCCGAGTTGGACACTGCGCGAATGAATGACCTCCGGCCCATCGCCTTCGGCGGTTGTCGCATCCGCCGCCGGGAGATTGCCCTTCCCCTTGTCCACTCGCACGTGGATCGCATCCCCCTTCCGCGTGTCCGCGTTGTGGACGAAAATTCCGTCCACGTGCTCGTAGAAAAACAGCCGCGGGCAGTAGACGAACTCGTTGAGCATCCGCGCGGGCAGAACGTCGGACCCGAACTCAGGTTCAATATTGAGCTCGCTGAGCGGCGAGAGTTCGCGGGCCAGGGTCTCGTGGATCAACCGGTCCAACTCTTCCGGCGGCGCGCTCGGCGTGGATTTCGCGCGCGGAACGCGGGCCTTGACTCGCGCTGCTTTGGCGTCGGGATGATCCCGTCTCCCGGTGCCCGCGTCGCTTCCGACGAAAAGCTCCCCCTGCCGCACGTCTTCTGCGGTCGACGCCGTGGAAAATAAATTCGGATCCGCCATCGGTTGATCTTAAGCCAGCAAATATGCAGGCTCGATTCGATTCCGGCCAGAATCAAATCACCGAGTCGGCAGCCCAAGGCAGGCGGAATCAACGTTCGCCCTGCGTCTGGCCTCCGACCTCCGTCCCCCGCACCAGGTCTCCCGTCACGGGGTCGAAATACGGCAGCCCCCGCTCCCGCCGCCACGCGATCATCCGCCGCGACTGATCGCAAAGCTCCTCGAGCGCCTCCAGCTTCGCCCGCAGCGGCAGCGCCACCCAGCGTCGAAGCTGCTCCCGCTCCGCACCCTCAAACGTGCAAAGACTCCAGTCGATCTCCTCAACCTCCGCGCTCATTGGCACCAATCTCAGCGATGACCCGCAGCTTTTCAATATCGATCAAATCCTGAGGACGCCCCGCCGCCTGCTTCATCGCAATCAACGCCGGAATCGACGCGAACCGCGCCGGCACCCCATCCGCCCCCGATCCCGCCAGCGCCCGCTCCTCCTCCAGATCGAAATCGAACGGCTCGTAAACAAACACGTCCAACGGCGTCTCCCGGTGTAGATCGCTCCAGAACTGCAACACCAACATCCCCTTTTCGTTCCGCCAACTCTCCCTCCTCTGCGGATCCGCAAACTGCTCCGCCGTGATTGGCACGTTGGGACGATACCCGATCTTCTCCAGCGCGGCGAACGCCCCGAGCACATTCTCCCGCTCGAGCAGCACCACCAAATCCAGATCCTTCGTGAACCGTGAATACCCGTGCGCGTTCACCGCCACCCCACCAACGACCAGATACCGCACCCCCGCCGCATTCAACGCCCCCACAATCGCCTCGAATCCTGCGAGTTTCATCAAAACATCCTCACACCGCAGCGCCACCCACACCACCAGCAAATATTGCGTCCCCGCCACCAAATTACGCACCCCGCCACAGCCAACACCCCCGCCATCGCTTGGAACCCTGCAAGCTTCATCGCGTGGAATCACACGGTTACTGCTCAGACGAGCCACTTCCGAAATGGGCGGTGTGAGGTTAAGTGCCTACGGAGATCGCAGGGGTGAAATTTCTGAATTTTCCGGTAGTGATTCGTTGACTGCGGAACACGGCAACCACGCCCAGAGGCGAAAGATGAGCCAACTCGAGGTTTGGGTTTGCCAGCTCGGGCGCGGCGAGCAACGAACGGCAAACATCGATACTGATGGCTGCGTCCCAAAGCGGCCACGTCCAGAACGTGTTGTTGCTTTTCTTCCCGACGAAGCCCGTCGTAGCGAGATGCGAGGCGTTGGGCATGGTCGGGAACATGGGCAGTCCTTCGATTGCGAGACGATTGGCACCACGAACGTTTTTAGCCGGGTCCGAGCTGGGGTTGCCCCAACGCAGCGAGTAGCGGCGATCATCTTCCGGATCCCACCGCATGCTGAATTGGGTGTCTTGGTACGACCATGGGCCGAATAGCGATTCCTTGATCTGTGTCGGAGTAGTCGAGCGGGCGAGTTCGTTCATGAACTGCAAGAAATGCTGATGTCCCGCGCCGCTCATGGTGCGAAAGGCCGTATCCTCAATCTCGCCTTTCTCATCCATGACGCCGTCGCTGCCAAACGCGGCGGCGAAAGCAGCCAGTGCTGGATTGTCGCCGGAATACCAATGGATGATGGCTCCGGCCGAATAATGATGAAAATTACTCGCCGACATCTTGATGTTTTTGGCGACTGTGAATGCGGGAGAGTCCGCCCGTGCGCGAAGATGGTGATCCAATTTTTCCACCAACGTTTCGGGTGTTGTCTCGTCCGGCAGGTGTAGGAATGGTCGCCATGCACCACCTGTTGGAGCCCAACTCATAGCGACGCGCTTGGTGTGGATTTCCTGTGCGACACGAAACGCACCGAGCGCTGCGAGAAATCCCAAGGGGCTTGCACCGTTGATGCCGGTGAGGGGTATCCCTTTGAACTTAATCATGGGTGGGCGTAGTTGTGTGTTTGGCAGCGCTGGCTTGTTGGTCGGCGAGGCGAAGGGCGGTTTCCAGATAGGCCAGCCCCCACCAGCCGAAGCGGCGGGTGAGTTGCCAGAAGCGCTCGGCGATACCCGAATCCAAGCGGTGGGTCGGACGGGTTAGCCGTTCGTCGGGATTCAGATGAATGCGGGTTGTTTCGTGCGTTATTTCGACCGGAGGCGGCGAATCATCCGCGATCCATGGCGCGAAGGGACGCGCTCGCCCGTGGTGACTCGCTATGAGATGGAGCGAGAGTTCGCGTTGCAGCGCGTCTGCCGGCAGATAGGGCGCGGCAGCGGGTGTCTCCGCCAACTGGACGGAAAGCAATTCGTGCCGGAAGCCTGCGGGCAATTCCGCGCGCCGGCGTGCTGCCTCAAAAGCGGCGGCGGATTCGGGAAGTTTTTCTGATTTCGCGATGAGGTCGGGGCGCGCCCAAGCGAGAGCCCGCGTGCCGTTGAGTAGCATGGCTTGGAAGCGTTCGTCGGCTTTACCCCAGTCATGCACTGCGGCGGCCGACGTGAGCGCAGATTGCCAAGGTGAAAGATTTAGTTGTGCGAGCGCGAGATGAGTCGCCGCAAGCACGTCGCTCAGATGCGTAGCTAGTGACACTGCGGGGGATGCGCTGGTTTTGGATCGCGTATCTTCACCGTCGTCTTCGATGACCCCGGGCGCTTCGTCTGATGTTAGCTCAGGCACGCGGCGACGTGTCTTGAGCACGACACCGTGTTCGATCCCGAGCGCATCTACGGGATACGGAGTGCATTCGAGTCCATTGTCTTTCTTGGCGAGGGCATCGAACGCGGCGATTGCCGGATGGCCTTCGGAGAGATCGGTGACTGCGGCGGCCAGCGCGTCACGGATTTCATCCTTGGTCCAATCGCGGTTGGCGTCTTCGGCCCATTTGAGGAGGCCGTCCAGAGCCGAGTCCTTCTCGGGTGCAGGGAAAAACTCGCGGCGCAGGCGGACGATTTGGCGTTGCTTGATCTGGCGAAAGGCCCGTTCGGCTTGATCAACGGACTGAAGTGTCGCGCCCGGTAAGTGACCGAGTTCGTTTCGCCCCCAGCCTCCATCTGCGGAGCGCATAACCACGGTGTCGCCGGGGCGGAGGTTGTCTGGTGATTCTAGTTTTCGGCTATCGCGCAGGCCGCGCCAGATGATCGCGGTATTGCTTTCAGGAGCGGGGGAGGCGTTGGTCGTTTCCGCAGATATGGCACCGAGGACGTCTCCGCCGTCGGGGTTAATGCCTCCGAAAAACCAGTCGATGAACTCGTGCCGAGGAACCGTTAGGCATTCCACCGAGCTGGGTGGACAAAGGGAAATCGTGTCGAACCAATCTTCGAGGCTCGCGCCTTGATCGGGAGTCGGAAGATCGGAGCGCCAGCAAATCTGCACATCGGCCGTATCCCGTTTCGGCCCGTGGATGAACAAAGCCGGCTCGGGTTGCGGAGTCGGTTCCGGGCTGGTTTGCACCCACGCATCCAAATAGGCGGGCAGTAGCACCGGAGCGTCCAGAGCTGGCGACAATAAACGCCTGAAAGCCGCATCGGTCGGGTCCGCTGCCCGGAGCGCGGCGACATGGGCGTCCATGGTTTTCAAACCAAAGTCGATGGTGCCGTCGTTGGCGGTGGCAGAGAGCCAGTTCCAGGTCCGGGCCAAGGCTGTTCCGTAAATGGGATCGGTCGCTTTGGGATTGGCGTCCAAGTCGGCGTCTTCGGCGAAAATCTGATCTGCGCGTATGACGATGGTGGCGTTGGCGGGGATCGGACGCCCTCCGCGGTTTAGGCGTCCGAAGCGTTGGCGCAGCGCGTCGAGGCTGGCGCATTCGGTGACCATGGCGTCAAAGTCGAAGTCGGCTCCCACCTCGAGGCATTGGGTGGCGACGACGATGCGCGGGCCGTTGTCCTCGCTAACGGGCGCAGACGCTTCGGGATGCCGAGTTTTAAGTTCGGTGCGAAGCTCGCGGGTGATGTCATCGCGGTCGAACGGACGCATACGGCCGATCAAAAGGGTGACTCGTTCGGCGGTGAAATGCCTCGCGAGCAAGTCCTCGACCTTGCGGGCCACCGCGACGCGATTGACCAAGATCGCAAGCGAGCGCGGGGCAGGATCTGCGTCCACAAGATTCACCGCTTCCTCGACGAGCTTCGTGGCCAAGACGTCGCCCGCCTTGTTGCCGGTGGCTTTTTCGGCGACCACCAGTTTCGCAGGTTTGGATGCGTTTAAGCGCGCGGTTAGAACGGGGGTTTTGTTAGCGTCTTTATCCGCTTCCGTGAGCAGAAGGATATCGGCCTCGTCGGTGCCCCCCGGCGGCGTCGCCGTCATTTGCAGAAAATTGAAGGGCGTGCGCACGGTGGGGTCTGCTGCTGCATCGCCCCCCCCCGGACATGCGCTGCCATGATCGCGGAAGGCTTTGATGGAAGCCACGGTCTGGGCGAAGGGACGACTGATGTGGGCCTCATCTAGCAATATCAGGCTGTCCTGCGCGATGAGCGCGGCGTGGATCGGGCGCATGGACGAACTGACGCCATAACCGCGAAACAAGAGCCGCGAACCAACTTGATCTACGGTCGAGGCGACGATGAGCGGCTGGGTAAGCGACCGCGCCCAACTCTGGTCGCGATAAATACCACCACGAAGTTGAACGCGTTCAAGCGGGTGGGGCGCATCGGGGTTGATGGAGCGCAGGGCCGCCGCCACGCGGGCCACAGTGGGTGGTTGGTCTTTGCGCGGGCGGCGCAACGCCTCGGCGAGGATGCCGGCTCGTTCATGGGCTTCGTCCACGATGACGCGGCGGTTTACCACGTAGAAGATTCGGCGGCCCACGGTGCTTTCGGCTGGCGGCAGGTGGGCTTGGCTGGCAAGGGCGAAAACTGCGGCATCCAGCGCGACCGTTTTTCCGCTGCCGGTCGGCACGGACAAGAATCGAGGCCACTCGCCCGTGCAGGCGCGTCGGGCGAGTTCGATCTGCCAGGGGAACGGATCGTATCCGAAGATTTCGCTAAAAAAGGTGCTGAAATCGGCGGCGATCAGCGGCTGGGCGGCGAGAGGATTCATCACGAATGAGTGGAGGTGATCGGCTTGCAGAGGCCGTAGCCGCGGTAGCGACCGGCGCCGAGGATGACGGGGCCTTGAACAGGCTGAGCGAAACGCAGCCAGACGTGAACTTGCTGACGGGCGGGTGCGCCCGGCTTTCCGGGGAGGAGAGGGAATCCGCCCCCGGCCGGACGAGCGCGCGGAGCGCCCTGATGCCAGGACGTCTTATCGAGATCGATTTCCACGGGGCGCGGTAGCCCCGAGTGCTCGCAACTGGCGGTGATGATGCCGGCGAGCCTCCGCAAACCAAGCGGCGCGGTCCGCATCCGGATCGAGTTTGGGATGACGGTTGAGCACCACGGGGGTCACGCTGGCCCACGTATCCAAAGGCTCGATGGTCTGGCACCAAGTTTCCGAACGCAGTGCGAGTGGCGGCATGGCGCGTTCTTCTTGCCGCAAAGTCCAAACGCCAAACTTCCCGAGCGTGAGGCGGGTTTCGACCGGGTTGCCTTTCAAGTCATAAAGAAAAGGGCGCAAGACGCGGCCGCGTTCTCGCGCGGGCACGTCGCGAGGGAAGGCTATGGCGAGGCCGAGCAAATGACCGTCGGCAAATTCCGAACCGGCATAAGCGAGCGGGAGAAGCGCGACGTGCGGACGCTCGGACGGAACGCCCCTTGCGCGATGGCCGGTCAGCCATTCGGGCGCGTCCCCGCCGCAGGCTTTGAGCAGGGCGCCGCGAAGCGCATCGGTAAGCAACGCGGTAGACTCGAGGCCAAGGTTGGGGCCGTCTTGTTTGGCGAGAATCAGCAGATCGGAATCGAAATAACCCTGGCCTATTGTTGTCAGCGCAGGACGACTGCGCACGTAGGGGCGGGTGATCGTCAGCATGGGGCGCAGGCGCGTGGGCGGAGGGAGCGAGCGCGTCCACTTGGTTCCGAACTCGGTGGCGAAGACCGCCTCGGCTTCCTTCTTCGCCTTTCCTTTCGCGGAGGTGATTTGCAAGGATAGGTCGAAAAACTTGTCGATAGTGTCGCCGTTGAACTGTTGCTGCAATTCCCGGAGGCAACCGGCAGTGGTGATGCGCAGATGAACGGGTTTGGCGTGGCGGGGCGGCGTGACGACCGGATTAAGATCCGGCGAGGGTTCCTCGCCGTCGGAGACGCGCCACATCTGCACCAGCGAAGAAGAGTGCCCGATGCGGGTAACTTTTCCGCAAAGACGCTCGAGCGCGTCTTTTTGAGAGGCCGAGGCCACGGCTTCCCGCCAGATCAGGAAGACGTTTGGATCGTGCGGACGGACCTTGGGGAACGTTCGCGGCTGTTTGTTGGCGGGAAAAGACAGCTTGTCGTTAACCGGCACGTAGCTGGTGACGACGGTGCGTCTATCGAAGTGTTCGCTGACTTTGAGCGACGGGGGATCGAGAGCTTCAAGCCACTCCAAGGCGGCGTGCTCATCCTGCCAGACCAACGTGGAATCGGCGTCATCTTGATGTGGCTTGGTTTCGTAGAGAGCGGCGACCAGCGCCATGAAAACGCGTCCCGGGTGGGGCGGCCACTCGGCTTCGTCGCGGCTTCCGACACCCGTCGCCGTGGCGTAGCCGGTGAGATAATGAATGCCGAGGGCGAGCATCGGTTAGTCCTCAATCTCGGCTGCTCCGGCCGCAGCAACTTCTTGGCTGCGGCGCAGGAGGGCTAGTAGCTGAGGCGAAGGAGTGAGTTTGAGCGGCTCTTTGCGCCACTTGAGCCCGAGCGCTTCGGCAGCTGCGACCGCATCGGCAAGGACTTTGACGGCACTTTTGGAGTCAATAAGGATCTGCAATGGTTCGGAACCGGGTTTTTCGAGGAGTTCCCATGTCAGCGGGCCGGTGGGCCAGAGCAAGCAGCGCGAACGGAGATCGAAACCCGATTCCGCTGCAAGCGCGGCGGCGACTAGGGCCAGCGCCGCGAGGACGGTCTGGCCGGCAACATCCACATCATGACTGCGCGTGCCGTCGGCCAGCGGGAAATGGAGTCGGCGAAGCGCGGGCAAGGAGAGGACCGCCGACTGTTCGGCGTAGTCGAGCGTGACGCCTCCTTCGGAGCGAGTTGGGGGAATGTTGCCGTGATTGATCTCTGAGGGCTTGACTGCGCCTTTCTGTTTGGGGCTGTCTGCCAATGCGTAGCTACCGTCGCTGGTCTTAACAACAAGCGCAGAGCTCCGGATTTGGAGGGGATCGATTCGACTGCCGGTTTTTTTTCCGACAATGGAGTTGATTCCGACAACCTCAGAAACGAAGGCACGCTGGAATTTTGCCCCTAGTCCTCCCTTCGGTCCAGTGGAATCCCAAATGCCGAACACCAAGGCGGTCGGACAAAGTTCGTAGAGGGCGGTCGCGTTTTGCAGACTGACGTGGTCGAGCTTTTCGCCGATATCAGACTTACGAAACGGCTTACCATTATGCAGGCTGTCGCGGAGGATGGCATCAGCAATGCGGTGCGGAGCTTGAAGGCTGGTGATTTTACCAACAGCGTTGAGCAGCCCTTCGCTGGGGAAATCAACCTGCACTATGGGAATGGGCGAATCTGTAAACAGCCCGGCGTCGATGCCAGTCTGGAGGGCGTCTTCCAGTCGATTGGCTTGCGCTTGGACTGAATCCAACAGGACGCAGGGAGTAGTTTTATAGGTGCCGTCAGGCTGTTGAACGCGGCGCTCTTCGGTGGCGTAAGCGGCTTTATCGTAGGTCGGAGGGAAAACTTTCGTTCCGTCGCCGGCGGCGGGTTGAAGAATGCTGCGCGATCGAAAAGCAGCAGCTGAGCCGCCTACGGCGGATTGGAGGGTAGCGAGGTCGAATTTAGTGCTCATTGATTTAACTGGGTTGATGTGAATTTGTGAAAGGTAAAACGCCATCCGCGCTATGTCGCACGACGCACTTACTAGTTACATGTATTGGAGACAAGCGAGTTCTTGATCTGAATTATTCGGCGTGATTCAGTGTGAGGGTGAACCGAGTTCCAGAATCCTTATTCCGCCAAGAACTGGCGGCACCGTTAAAGTCATGTTTGGGACACAAGCACTCACATCGGCTCACACACCTCCGCGCCCGAAAGGGCGCGGCTCCGTTGAGCTTCAGCGGGGCTGCGTTGCTTGCAACTGCGGCTCCGTTGAAGCACACTGAAACCGATGAACGTCCTCGATCGCATAACGCACGACCCACTGGTGATGGGTGGGAAACCGTGCATTCGCGGACTGAGAGTGACCGTTGGCACCATCCTTGGCTTGCTGGCCGACGGGGCGACGCCGGAACAAATCCTTGCCGACTACCCGTATCTCGAAGCGGAGGACATCCGCAGCGCTTCTGGCTTTTGCCGCGTGGCACGCTTCCGAAGCGGAAGTCCCATTGGCAGACGATGAACCTGATCGTCGACATGTGCCTGTCGCCGAAGTTCGCTGACGCTTCGAACGCAGAGGGGATCCCGGCCCGGCACTGGTCGGAAATCGGCGCAGGCAATGCGCCGGACATCACGATTTTCGCATTCGCCCGGCGGGAAGGAGCGGCAATTCTCACGGCCGACCTCGATTTCGGAACTTTGCTCGCCTCGACGAGGAGCGGCCATCCGAGCGTGGTGCAATTGCGCCTGCCGCGAATTGGGTTCGAGAACGCTTGGGAGCCAACTCTGCGCGCGCTGCGACAGTTCCAGACGGAGATTGAACGTGGCGCTCTCGTAACCGTTGACGCAAAAACGGCCCGCGTCCGACTGCTGCCCATCGGCAGAGAAAACTGATATCACACTTGGACTCCTCGTAGAATTTCGCCTCAGCCGTGCGGAGAGTTCGATCATTGGAGCGAGTCTGGCATGGGGGGTGGGACAAATACGGTCCTTTGCCGAAGATTTGTTGGGAAATTTCTACCTCCCGTATGAACCGATGGGAATGACTATCCCCGAAGCAGCTTACAAATCGGGGAAATCCCTACGATTTTGAGCATCGGATGCAATTGCTCGAACCGCTATAAACGGACTGAGGGGTCCGCAGATTCGACAAATCTGACAGCGTATTTCCCTGATTTCCTGATTTCCTGATTTCCACATTCATCGGGTTACTTCTGGAATTTGGTATGATTTAGGCAAGTTGACGACAGGATCGACGACCGCCTAATTTTCCCGCCCCGTGCAGCGAACGGACCGCCCCTCGTCGAGCGATTGAAATTTTCCACCTTTCGCGCATGATTCGTGAATGGCCACTAAGACGATCACGTTGGAACTCGACCCCTGCGAGAAGCTGCGCCGAGCCAAGGGCCCCGGCGAATCCTTCATCGAAGAAGCCAACCGGCCCTTCTAAAGGCACCCACCCAAAACCTCGTGCATTCAAAATCTCATCCGTGTAACTCCCTGGCCCAACCAGAAGCTTTCCCCACCCACGTGGGGATGAACCGCCGTCCCGCATCCCGGTGACTTGCCCCCGGTGCAGACAGAGCTTCGCCAGAAGAAGGGTTGATTCCGGCGCAATTTTCTCCTCCTATCCGGGCCGCATGGTGTCTCCCCTTCGCGGCGTTCGGTTCGCCGTTTTTCTTCTCGGTCTGCTTCCGTTCCCGACTCTCATGGCTCAGGCCCCGGCGACGCCGCCAGCGCCTCCGCTCAGTCAGACCGTCCTGTTGACCCCGCCGCCGTCGGACGGGCCGATCGTGATCCAGGCGGGTTTTCAACTGCTCGATATCAACTCCATCGACGACTAGGCGGAGACGTTCGAGTTCTCCGGCATCCTGACCATTCGCTGGAAGGACCCGCGGCAGGCCTTCGATCCCGCGGTGGAGGGTGTCACCGAGAAATTCCTGCAGGGCGATTACCAATTCAACGAACTCTCGCCCGGCTGGTACCCGGAGGTCGTCCTGCTGAACGTGGCCGGACTGTCCGAGAAAAGCGGCGTGCTTTTTCGGGTCCAGCCGGACGGCACGAGCACGCTGATCCAGTCCATCAACGCGGTGGCGAAGACGCGACTGAGTCTGCGGCGCTATCCCTTCGATCGGCAGCAGTTGAGTGCGGTCTTCGCGGTGCTCGGCTATCCGAATCAGGAGGTCGTGATGGGAGCGATGCCGACGGCGGATTCCGATCTCTCGCAGATCCGCGTGCCCCAGTGGGAGCTGCAAAACGTGGAAAGCCGCGTCTCCGGCGTCGCGGCGGACTCGCTCGATGGGTCGGAGGTGCTTTCGACCTTTGTCGTGGCCATCGATTTGCGTCGGCGCTTCATGTTCATCATGCGCTTGGTGGTGCTGCCGCTCATTTTGGTGGTCGCGCTCTCCTGGTCGGTCTTCTGGATGGACCGGGCTTCCATCGGTGATCGGATGAGTGTGTCCTTCGTCGCCCTGCTGACCGTAGTGGCCTACCAGATCGTCCTCGGGGACACGCTCCCGCGCATTGCCTACCTCACGGTCATCAACCTCTTCCTCAACATCAGCTTCATCATCGTCTGCGCGACAATCCTCGTGAATCTGATCGTCGGCGAATACGATCGCAGTGGTCGGGCCGAGGCTGGGAATCGGTTGGATCTGAGATGCCGACGGATATTCCCGCTCGCTTATCTCGGGCTGATGCTGCTCGTCGCTTTCATCGGAATTGGGTTTTTCTGACGGCAATCCGATGCAGGCGGTGGCGAAATGAATGTTGCCACCGAGCGCATGATCGAGATCCGGGGGATTGCCCCCGCGCATCGCACGATCCAATCTCTCCAGCCGAAATGCCAGCGACGAGCGCCGCCGATCTGATCCAGCTGCTTCGCGCCATCGGCGATCCGGCGAATGCCGTCAGCCGCGAGCGCTTTGGCTGCCGGCCTCGCAACGAGCAACTCGGCTGCACCATGGCCCAGCTTCGGGAGGTGGCTCGCGCCTATCGGGGGGACCACGCGCTGGCGCTGGCACTCTGGGAGATTCCGATTCACGAAGCTCACCTCCTCGCCGCCCTCGTCGCGGATCCCAAGCAGCTCACCGCGAAAAAGATGAACGAGTGGATTGCCGACTTCGACAGCTGG
Organism: uncultured Verrucomicrobiae bacterium; assembly: GCA_963832325.1. Classification (GTDB taxonomy): domain Bacteria; phylum Verrucomicrobiota; class Verrucomicrobiia; order Chthoniobacterales; family JAATET01; genus CAVVKW01. Next base: position 319,157 of record CAWHTR010000005.1, read on the forward strand.
GACATTTGCGACCAGATGTGCATCGGACCGTTTCGGCGCACGCCTCACGCCTTTGCCAAAGTCGACGCGTGGGCTGGCCGCGAGCCCGAGTTCGAGCGGCGGGCGGCCTTCGCCCTGCTGGCTGCGCTGGCTGTCCACGAGAAGCTGGAGTCCGACGCAACCTTCCTGGATCGGCTGCCGCTCATCGAACACGCGGCCACCGACGGGCGGAACTTCGTTCGGAAGGCGGTGAGTTGGGCGCTGCGCCAGATCGGCAAGCGCCAGGGTCCTTCCTGCCGTCCCGCCGCGCTTGCGCTGGCCGAAAGGCTCGCCGCCCACCCGGATTCCCCCAGCGCCCGGTGGATCGGCCATGACGCCGCGCGCGAACTCCGTAAGTGAGGCGCCGACCGGCTCGCGAAGAGAACGGGCATCAAGGCGAAAACGCTTCGCCCCAGCCCGGCGCGCAGATCGCTTTGTAAAAACGAGGCCGAGGCGAGGATCGCAGAAGCGTTAGCTCTGCCTCTTTGCGCGAAATTGCGGGCCGAACCTCTTTGCCTTCTGCGCGCCCGCCAGCGAAGATCCAATAACAAATGAACATCCCATCCCTCCAGAGTCCGAACGCATTTCTGCGGCGGCCCTTCGCTGCTTTCGGCGCGGCGGCCGTCCTCCTCACTTTCACATCCTGCGCGACGGCCCCGGTCCCCACGGGTGCCGACCTCAAGGGGACGTGGGCTCAGACGGGCGCGGGTTACGAGCAGGGCCGTCCGGTCACGTGGGAAAACCAGACCGTGGTGATCGACGAGGCCGCCGGTCAGGGCTTTGCCGGCTTCAAGGAATACACCCGGAAAGGCGGGCAGCTTGAGAAGGAGTCCGTAAACGGCGTCATCGGCCTCGACGGCAACGTCCTCATCGTCGACGAGGACGGCACGTTCCGGGGACGGCTCGTCGGCGGGAAGTTGCGGGGTCAATACGCCGAGATCGGTGCCGACGCCACAGCCATCAACCTGGAACTCGACCGGAAGTAGCGACGACGAGTTTGCACTCCGCGTCGCCTCAGCCTCCGCCGCCGACAACCCCGGCCTGAACGTCGGTCCGGGCACCCCCGCCTGACCGCCGCAGCAGAGTCACCCCGGTTTCCCACAGCACTTCTTAAACTTCTTCCCGCTCCCGCAGGGACAAGGATCATTGCGCCCCGTTCCGGCCGCCCGCCTCACCGGCTCCCGCGGAGAAAACGCCTGTTTCAGAAAGTACAGAAGTCCATCCGACACCCTTTCCATCGGAACCGCCAACTGCGGCGTCCGCCCCGACTCCAGCGCCTCCGCCAGATCATCGTGCTCGACGCTCATCGGCTCGAGATCGCCCTGATCGAAGAGCAGATTCCACTCCGCGGTCAATTCGCCCATCGCGCGATCCACCATGGCGAGCGCGATGGAAGTCTGCAGATGAGAGTCCTGCTCCGGCTCCTCCACCAGCCGCCGGGCCAGTCCTCCGAGCCATCCCGTCACCTCGCGGCGCGGCAGCACCCCGAGGTCAGTCAGCTTCACCACCGCCCTCAGCGCCGTCGATCGCGCAAAATCGTAGCACTCCCGATCTTCCACGATGGCCTTCAGGCGTTCCGGCCCGTCCGCCGTGAGCGCCAGCAAATCCGGATACCCTTCGGTGAGCATATCGCCGAGCACCCCGTCCAGCTCCCGCTCCGAAGCCCGCAGGATCGCGACCAGCGACCCGTGGGCCTCGCGAAGCCGCCAGTATCCGGCCAATTGCATCGCGAAGATCGGCAGCCAATTCTCCGGAGACGGCAAATCCGCCGCCTCCCACGAGTTCTCAGCCGTCCACTCCAGCGTCTTCAGCACCCACGGCCCCAGCGATTTCTCCTCACCCAGCTCATCCAGCGCCGCCGCGATCTCCGGATACGGCATCGGCAGCAGGGCAAAAACCCGAAACGGCACCAGCGGCAACTCCCCACACTCGTGCCCCATCGCCACCGCCGCATTGGGACAATTCTGCGCCGCTCGGAACACCGTCAGCAACGGGCTCGAATAATCCTTCCCCGGCTCCCCCGTCGATTGCCGCCGCTCACACCGAAACGTCCGGCAGCCATCCGCCCCCTCCACGACCAGTTCTTCGACGGCCACCTCGGGCTCCAATCGCGACACCAGGCGCAGCGTCTCCGGGAACTCCGCCACCTCCGTCTCCCGCAGATCCTCAACAAGCAGCGTCCGGAAAACCAACGAATCCAGTTCCACCGACGCCACCTCGGAGAACCGCTCGCAATCCCGCCGCCCCACCATTCCCCGGTACGTCACCCGCTCGATCTGCGAAAATTTCACGCCACTCCAAATCCCTCACAAATCAAACCCATAGCCGCAATCCGCATTCACCATTTCTCATTTCTTATTTCCCTCATCACCCGTCCACCGTCCCCCGCACCAGTTCCCCCGTCACCGGATCGAAATACGGCAACCCCCGCTCCCGCCGCCACGCGATCATCCGCCGCGACTGATCGCAAAGCTCCTCGAGCGCCTCCAGCTTCGCCCGCAGCGGCAGCGCCACCCAGCGTCGAAGCTGCTCCCGCTCCGCACCCTCAAACGTGCAAAGACTCCAGTCGATCTCCTCAACCTCCGCGCTCATTGGCACCAATCTCAGCGATGACCCGCAGCTTTTCAATATCGATCAAATCCTGAGGACGCCCCGCCGCCTGCTTCATCGCAATCAACGCCGGAATCGACGCGAACCGCGCCGGCACCCCATCCGCCCCCGATCCCGCCAGCGCCCGCTCCTCCTCCAGATCGAAATCGAACGGCTCGTAAACAAACACGTCCAACGGCGTCTCCCGGTGTAGATCGCTCCAGAACTGCAACACCAACATCCCCTTTTCGTTCCGCCAACTCTCCCTCCTCTGCGGATCCGCAAACTGCTCCGCCGTGATTGGCACGTTGGGACGATACCCGATCTTCTCCAGCGCGGCGAACGCCCCGAGCACATTCTCCCGCTCGAGCAGCACCACCAAATCCAGATCCTTCGTGAACCGTGAATACCCGTGCGCGTTCACCGCAACCCCACCAACGACCAGATACCGCACCCCCGCCGCATTCAACGCCCCCACGATCGCCTCAAATCCCGCGAGTTTCATTGAAACATCCTCCCACCGCAGCGCCACCCGCACCACCAGCAAATACCGCACCCCCGCACAGACGTAGCCTCTCAAAACTCCGGAAGATCGAACAGCCGATCCGCCGCTTCATTGGATTCTGCCGAGATCGTGTCGGAGGCTTGCGCGGGATTCATCGAGGAGGGTGAGTTCGTCGCCGTGATCGGCGGTGCCTTTGGATCATTGGCCTCGATGGTAACGTCCTCATCGTCGACGAGGACGGCACGTTCCGGGGGCGGCTCGTCGGTGGCAAGTTGCGGGGTCAATACGCCGAGATCGGCGCCGACGCCACAGCCATCAACGTGGAACTCGACCCCAATTAGCGGCGACACCGACCGGCTGTTGAAGACGTCCGAAGGTTATCGGAATTCCGAAGCGGCGATCGATTGGATGGAGGAATCCAGAGTCAATTTAAGGACTAATCCCTCTCCGCCTGACTGGAGAGTTCATAAAGAATCACCTGCGCTCATGCGGTGACTCAGGGGGATTCCCCGATTGGGGTCCCACTCACCGCCCCACCCCGCCGATACAGCGCCCAATTCCTTCTCGGTGAGTTCGTCAGCCTTGTCGTTTTGCGATTCCAGAAACTCTTCGGCTGAAAACGGCATGCCGTGTTCCACCGATAGACGCGCGGTCTCGCGCGCCACATTCTAAATCGCCGCCCGGCGAATCTCGGACAATCTTGCGTGCAGGTCGGGATTGGACTCAGCGGCTTTGTCGAAGTGGACGATGCTTTCTCTGCTCATAGGGGAAAGCTGTCAGTCTCCTCTTTCGACCTCCATCACCAATGGACGAACGGCGGAGCAAACCCGGGCGAGAGGTAGCCTGGACCTTCGCGGTTCAATTCATCTCCAGCGCCGAGAGCAAATCCGGCCGCCCCCGCAGCGTGCGGCGCGAGAAATGTGTCGCTCGGCCCGCCGAAAGGCTTCCGCAATGCTTCCCGACCGTTTGGAAGCGATGACCAGCCATTTCCCGGCGATGACCGACCATTCCTCACCGATGACCGACCATTTCCAAGTGATGCCCGGCGACTTCTCAGCGGTGACCAGCGATTTCCCCGTGATGACCGGGCATTCCGAGATGATGACCAGTCATTTCCCCGTGGCCGCCCGCGATTCCCCAGCGATGATCGGCCATTCCAACGTGATGATCGGGAAGCTCGACGCCGTGACCGAGCAAATGGGGATTTCAAATGTCACCGTCTGCGCTGACCCGTTTTCAATTCCGAGTTCGCAGTTCAATCCATTGCATGCTCGCTAGGAGCGAAATCGCAAACTAAGACGGCAACTGATGGATATGGAACCGCACGATTCTGGAGTGCCCTGTTGGAATACCGCAGAGCAGGACTGCGTTGAAACCGCCCCTGATCTACTCGACCGAACGGTCTTCGTCGGACAACTCGCGCAAGGTCTGTTACGATCCCGCACTGGGGAAAGCTTGGTAACGGCGCTCTACGGACCATGGGGAAGCGGCAAGAGCTGGATCAAGCACAAGCTGGTGAAAGATCTCCGTGCGCTCTCCCCAAGACTTATCGTAGTGGAATTTGCTCCTTGGCAGATTCGCGGAGTCGATGAGCTTACGCTTCAATTCTTTTCCCAAGTTTACGAGCAAATCGATCCTCCATCGCCGCCCGGGACTGCTTCCGCACCGTCGGCCGGTGCGCGTCTTTGGGCGCATTTAGCTCGATTAAGCGGTGTCGTGCCTGCGGCCGTGCGTATCACCGGCGGTGCATTTGGCTCGTTGATGGGCGACCCAACCATCGCAGCCGCCGCTATCGCCGCTGCCGGAACCGGGGAGGACTTTGCAAAACTCGTCGGTGCGAAAGCCGACGAGGCAGGGCACCAAGCCAGCGCCGATGGAGAGGCACTGCCGAAGACGGTCGAGGAAACCCGTCAAAAACTAGAAGTCTTTTTCAATCCCGAAGCGGCATCGCGGCTTTTGGTCATCATGGACGATTTTGACCGACTCACCGCGGAAGAAATTCAAACGATGGTGCGGCTTATCAAGGCCAACGCGAATTTCTCTGGTCTCAACTACTTGCTTCTCTGCGATCCTGAGCAACTCGCTCTCGCCCTCGATGAGGTTGCATCGAATAAGGGCCGCGAATTTTTGGAAAAAATTGTCCAGAATCCTATCCGCCTCCCGCTCCCCAACAAGGATGCGATCTTCACGCAGCTTTGCAACGGATTGGGTGATATCGCGAGTCGAGTGGGTGTGCCATTCGATCCCACGGAGAAACGGCTTCATTACTATTTCAACGGCTTCCTATGCCATAAGTTGAAAAGTCTGCGTAGCGTCTACCGACTCATCGACGCGCTGGACTTCAGTTCCGCGGCGTTGACGCGCGGCGACCAACTCGAAGTCGATCTCATTGATCTCTGCGCGGTCGAGCACCTCCGCCTGAGTATGCCCCAGCTTGCGGATTGGATTCACGAGCAGGGGGCGAGATTCTTCGGCTCGGGAGGCGGGTTCGTTTCTTACAGTGATAAAGATAAACTGAAATTTTCAACGGTGATTCCTGAGCATCTTCGGGCGAATCCTGGGGTAGCGTCTTGCTACGCTGTCCTGAGGCAGCTCTTTGCCTCGCTTAGTAATGTGGACCTCGAGCGTGAGCATTCGCGCCCGGGGAATCTGCTGTTTTACCAGGATAAATATCCGCTCGCCATTCGTGATGAAGAGCACTTCGAGGCGTATTTTACTTTCCAGTTGACCTCCACAAAGATCGCAGAAGGAGAGTTTCGGCTAGCTTGGGAGCGATTTAAATGTGGTGACACAAGCAAACTCGATTTCAAGAGATGGTCAGAGCGTCAGTGGCTTTTCTCTGCGATCCGTCGAATGGATATGGAAGCATCCGCTTTGACGGATGCTCAAAAGAGGAATCTCTTTCTTGCTTTTGCCCGCGCCGCTGATTCCTACGGTTACAACGATTCCGTCCAGAATCTCTGGGGCGAATTATTGGCTGCTGGAGACTTTCTGGAATCGCTCATTCGAAACCAGCCGGAGTCAGAAACGGTGCCATTGCTGGAGCGACTTTTTGTCGATGAGACTTCGCTGTATGCACGCATGCTTTTTCTCGAGAACTTATGGATTCGTTGCGCTCCCGAGGAATGGTCGAACAGAAACCCCAAGTCTGGAACACCGTTGATCGCCAAGCAACGAGTAGACGAGTTGCGTGCGGCTCTGGCACCAGTAGCGGAGCAAGCCATCGCCCATGAGCGGTATCTGGACCACCCAATGTTGGGTTCACGCCTCTACCGATGGCGAAACTCGGTCGGATTGATTTACACGGGGCCTGCTATGCGAAGGTTTTTCAAAGACGGGCAGATCGATTTGATTTGGATAATCATGCGAGGCGTGGCGCGGTCGATCGTTCCGAAGTATAACCTGAGTTTTGAATCTGGCGCGTCATACTCAGATTTGACTGTCGTCGGCGCATCCGATGCGTTTTTCAAAGAGCTACTAGAATTCGCAGAACGAGATTTTTGGACTGAGTTGGACCAGTCTCAGCGTTTGATTTATCCAACAGTCGAGTTACCCGAAAATGGTGATGCATGCTTGATACATCACGTGAGGAGGGCGTTGGAAACGGGCGGTTCTGACGTGCAAAGCGACAATCAAAGTTGCCCCTAAGAGGGGCTGGCGCTCTCCCTTGCCGGAACTAAAATCCGCACATCCCATGACGGCTCCCATCTGGACTCGTTCGACCGCTGAGGATAGGTCTCGCGGACTTGCTCCTGACTCGGCGATCACGTAGTTACCGCCATGCATCCACGGATCACCAGAAATCCCTAGCAGCCTGTCGGACTTGCCGACACTGATAAAGAAAGAGGGATGGGAGCGAGATATGTGAACGTGGATCACGACACGCCATTGTTACTGCCGCCGGATGTTCGGGAGTGGGTTCCAGAAGGGCATTTGGTTCATTTCATCATGGACGCGGTTGCGCAATTGGATGTGAGCAAGGCGCGGGTCAACGAACGGGGGACCGGGGACAAGCAGTATCCGCCGTCGATGATGCTGGGAGGGTTGATTTACAGCTACGCGACGGGAGTGTTTTCGAGTCGGGGCATTGAGCGCAGCACCTACGAGAACGTGGCGATGAGACTGTTGTGCGCGGACACGCACCCCGATCACGACACGTGGTGCACGTTTCGGCGGGCCAACGCGGAGTTGTTGAGTTCGAGCTTCGGGCAGGTGCTGGAGTTGGCGGCAGGTTGCGGGGTTCTCAAAGTCGGAGCGATCACGGTAGCCATCGATGGGACGAAGGTGCTGGCCAACGCCAGCAAACATGCGGCGGTGAGTTACGGACGGGTCGAGACGAAGATGCAGGAGTGCGATTTGGAGATCGCTGAGCTCTTGGCCAAGGCCGAGAAGGCGGATTCGACGCCGCTCGAGGATGGATTGAGCATCCCGGAGGAGATCACTCGTCGGCAGCAACGCAAGGCGAAGCTGGCCCAGGCACGAGCCGAGATGGAAGTGCGAGCCTACGCGCGAGCGCAAGTCCAGCAGCCTGAATACGAAGCGAAGGTCGCCGCACGAGCAGCGGCGCGAGAAGCTGGGAAAAAGCCTCGCGGCAAGGAGCCCAGCCTCCAAGTGAAAAGCCTACGGCCAAGGACCAGTATAACTTTACCGACCCGGCGAGCCGCATCATGAAGACCCACGGAGACGGCTTCCAGCAAAGCTACAACGCGCAGGCCGCCGTGGAGGTCGAGAGTCGGCTCATGGTCGGAGCGCGAGTCTCCACCGCCCCCAACGACAAGGAACAACTCCTGCCCGACCTGGCCGCCATCGCGCCGGAAGCCGGGCCCGTGGCCGAGGCACTCATCGACAGCGGATTCGTCAGTGAAGCAGCCGTCACCGCAGTCGAAACCAATGCTGGGGGCACGCCCACCGGCCTGCGGGTTCTGGCGGCGCTCAAACGCCAAAAGCATGGCCGCAGCGTCAGCCAACTCGAGAAAAAGGCCGACCCGCCCCCGCCAGCCGCCGACGCCCCCTTCACCGAACACCTGGCCCACCGCGTGGCTACCAAAGCCGGAGCAAAGCGTTACAAATTACGACAACAAACCGTGGAACCCGTTTTTGGCATCATCAAGCAAACCCTCGGCTTCCGGCGCTTCTCCTTGCGAGGAGAAGCCAAAGTCTCCCTCGAATGGAACCTCGTTGGCCTGGCCTACAACCTCAAACGACTCTTCCACGTCGGAACTCCCCTGAGAATAGCCTAAAAGCAGCCCTGCCCAACGGCCACCCGACCTCGACTCCCCTCCATCGATGCCAGTGCTCCGCTCATTCTCAATCAAGACCAATTCTCGCTCCAAAAAACTCCCGCATCTTCCCAAAACCCAAAATTCCCCCATCCTCTCTCACTCGCTAACCCCGACAGGCTGCT
>CAWHTR010000006.1:0-31241 GCA_963832325.1 uncultured Verrucomicrobiae bacterium
GCCACCACCACCGCAGCACCTGCCTCCCGCCGCCCCGCGAACCCTCTTCTCGCCTGGCTCCTCTCCTCCATCGGGAAAAAAACCGTCGTTGCGGTCACCGGACTCGCCCTGGTCGGCTTCGTCTTCGGCCACATGGCGGGCAATATGACGTTCTTCTTCGGCCCCGACGCCATCAACGCCTACGCGATGCACCTCAAGGACCTGGGGATTTTCCTCTGGGTCATCCGCCTCGGCCTCCTCGCCATCGTCACACTTCACATCCTTTTCGTCGTCCTCCTCACCGTCGAAAACAAAAAATCTCGGCCCGAAGGCTACGAAGTGAAGTCTCGAGTCCAAGCGAGCATCTTCGTCCGCACGATGCGCCTCACCGGGATCGTCCTTCTCGCCTTCGTCGTTTTCCACATCGCGCACTTCACCGCCCAGATCATCTACCCGTCCTACAGCTCCCTCGAAGCCACCCTCCCCGACGGCCACGTCGTCCACGATGTCTACGCCATGGTCACCATCGGCTTCAGTCATCCGCTCATCGCGATCTTCTACGTCGTCTCAATGGGCCTCCTCGCCTTTCACCTCAGCCACGGCATCTCCAGCCTCTTCCAGACCCTCGGCCTCGCCAACCGCCGCCTCCTCCCCATCTTCCAACGAGCTGGCCTCGCCCTCGCGTGGATCCTCTTCCTCGGCTTCTCTGCGATTCCGACCTCCGTCGGCATCTTCGGCCTCGGAAAGGCCTACACCGAAAAAAACCACCCGGCAGCGAAAGCGATGCCTGAGCCAGAAGCTCCCTCTGCGTAATCCGCGAATTTTGCGGTTAATTTTCACCACGCCATGACCCTCGACGCCAAAATCCCCGAAGGCCCGCTCGCCGACAAGTGGACCACCTACAAAAACAGCGCCAAACTCATCGCGCCGAACAACAAGCGCAAATTCAAGCTCCTCATTGTCGGTACCGGTCTCGCCGGAGCCTCCTCCGCCGCAACCCTCGCCGAGCAGGGTTTCCAGGTTGAGTGTTTCTGCTACCAGGACAGTGCCCGCCGCGCCCACTCCATCGCCGCCCAAGGCGGCATCAACGCCGCGAAGAATTACCAGAACGACGGCGACTCCGTTTTCCGCCTCTTCTACGACACCATCAAGGGCGGCGACTTTCGCTCCCGCGAAGCCAACGTCTATCGGCTCGCGGAGGTTTCGACCTCCATCATCGATCAATGCGTCGCTCAGGGCGTTCCCTTCGCCCGGGAATACGGTGGCCTCCTCGCCAACCGGTCCTTCGGCGGCGCTCAAGTCTCCCGCACCTTCTACGCCCGCGGCCAGACCGGTCAGCAGCTCCTCCTCGGAGCCTACCAGGAAATGTCCGCCCAAGTCGCAAAGGGTCAGATCAAGATGCATCCCCGCACCGAAATGCTCGACCTCGTCCTCGTCGACGGTCACGCGAAGGGCATCATCGTCCGCGACCTGTTAACGGGCAAAATTTCGGCCCACTCCGGCGACGCGGTCCTCCTCTGTTCCGGCGGCTACGGCAACGTCTTCTACCTCTCGACCAACGCAAAAGGCTGCAACGTCACCGCCACTTACCGCGCCCACAAGAAGGGCGCGCTCTTCGCCAACCCCTGCTACACGCAGATCCACCCGACGTGCATCCCCGTCAGCGGCGAGTACCAGTCCAAGCTCACCCTCATGTCGGAGTCACTCCGCAACGACGGGCGGGTCTGGGTCCCCAAAAACGCCGAGGATACCGGCAAGAATCCATCGGAGATTCCCGAGGACGCCCGCGACTACTACCTCGAACGCAAATATCCCAGCTACGGCAACCTCGCCCCCCGCGACATCTCATCCCGTTCCGCCAAGGAGGCGTGCGACAATGGCCTCGGCGTCGGCCCATCCGGCCGTGGCGTTTACCTCGACTTCGCCGACGCCATCAAACGCCAGGGCGAGAACACGATCCGCGAAAAATACGGCAACCTTTTCGAGATGTACGAGGAGATCACCGACGAAAACGCCTACGAGCGCCCCATGCGCATCTACCCGGCGGTGCATTACACAATGGGTGGCCTCTGGGTGGACTACAATCTCATGTCGAACGTTCCCGGCCTCCACGTCCTCGGCGAAGCCAACTTCTCCGACCACGGAGCCAACCGGCTCGGAGCCTCCGCGCTCATGCAGGGCCTCGCGGACGGCTATTTCGTGATCCCCTACACCATCGGCGACTACCTCACCACCCAGTTCGGCAAGGAAAAGGTCACCACCGATCACCCCGCTTTCACCGAAGCCCTCGAAGCTGCCAAATCCCGCGTCCAGCAACTCCTCGACGTCAAAGGCACCCGCAGCGTCGACTCGTTCCACCGCGAACTTGGCCTTCTCATCTGGGACAAATGTGGCATGGCCCGCGACAAGGCCGGACTCGAAGAAGCCCTGCGAACCATCCCGGAACTCCGCGAACAATTCTACAAGGACGTCAAAATTCTCGGTTCCGGTGAAGCCCTGAATCAAAGCCTGGAAAAAGCCGGACGCGTCGCCGACTTCCTCGAGTTTGGTGAACTCATGTGCCTCGATGCCCTCAGCCGCGAAGAAAGTTGCGGCGGCCATTTCCGCTCCGAATACCAGACCGGCGAAGGCGAAGCCCTGCGAAACGACGACGACTACATGTTCGTCAGCGCCTGGCAGTACGGCAACGGCTCCGGCCACAAGCTGATCAAGGAACCCCTCACCTACGAAACCGTCCACCCGGCAACCCGAAGCTACAAGTAACGCCGACTCCGCCGCCCGCAGTCCCAACGTAAAAGAACTATGAACTTCACGATCAAAGCCTGGCGCCAATCCAGCCCCAACGCGAAAGGCGAACTCAAATCCTACGACGCCAAGGGTATTCCTGCCGAGGCCAGCTTCCTGGAGATGCTCGACATCCTCAACGAGTCTCTCATCGACCAGAGTGAGGAACCCATCGTCTTCGACCACGACTGCCGCGAAGGCATCTGCGGCTCCTGCAACCTCACGATCAACGGCATTCCCCACGGCAAGGACCGCGGAGTCGGCACGACCTGCCAACTCTACATGCGGAAATTCAAGGACGGCGAAACGATCAACATCGAACCCTTTCGCGTCGGCTCGTTTCCGGTGATGAAGGACCTCGCCGTCGACCGCTCCGCCTTCGATCGAATCATCCAATCCGGCGGCTTCATCTCCGAACGCAGCGGATCGGCCCCCGACGCCAACGCCGTTCCGATTCCAAAACAGATCGCCGACGAGGCAATGGACGCCGCCGCGTGCATCGGCTGCGGAGCCTGCGCCGCCGCCTGCCCGAATAGCTCAGCCATGCTTTTCGTCAGCGCGAAAACCGCCCACCTGAACCTCCTTCCCCAAGGCAAGCCGGAGAAGGACCGACGGACCCTCGCGATGGTTCACCAGATGGACGCCGAAGGCTTCGGAAATTGTTCGAACTACTACGAGTGCGAAGCCGTCTGCCCCGCCCACATCCCGGCCAGTTTCATCGCCAAACTCAACCGCGGTTACACGAAAGCCTCCCTCGCTCACAGCGCCGGAGCCTGAATTCTCTGGCGGAGTTCATTCGCCCCGCGTGAGCGCGAGGCCCCGCCACTGCGCAACCCCCAAATTCCCGCGATGCACCGAGGGTTCTTTGCGCTCGGTGAATTTGTCGGTATCGTCATGGCGTGAGTCCCCTCTCCGCCATGCCCGCCCGGTTCTTCAACCCGGAGCGCGCCGCCCGCCTCCTCTGGCGGGCCGGCTTCGGCGGCAGCTGGGAAGACGCCACCGAACTTGCCGACTTGGGCCTCGACGAAGCGGTGAATCGCCTCGTCGACCATCCGTCCCACCCCGACCTTCCCGCACCCGACTGCGCCCAGCTGCCCGCACTCACGGACGCCCAGTTCCGTGAGTCGATCACCCTCTTCGACGAAGAGGAACGAAGAGACCTCTCCCAGAATCGCCGGCAAACCGAACGCGACAACATCGATTCTCTCAAAACCTGGTGGCTCCAGCGAATGCACGCCTCGTCCCCCTTCGCTCCCGACGCACCTCCCCCGCTCGAAGAAAAACTGACCCTCTTCTGGCATTCACATTTTGCCAGCGGCTTTGACGAGAAAATCGAACGCACCCATCCGCTCTGGCGGCAAAACCAGACTCTCCGCGCTAACGCTTCCGGGCCGTTCTCCGCTCTCCTCGCCGCCATCCTCCGCGACCCGGCCATGCTCGTCTGGCTCGACAACGCTTCCAGCCACCAGGGCCGCCCCAACGAGAATCTCGCCCGTGAGTCGATGGAACTCTTCACCACGGGAGTCGGGGCCTACACCGAGGTCGACGTGAAGGAATGCGCCCGCGCGCTCACTGGATTCTCCGTCGACCGCGACAACTGGACGTTCGAGTTCCGCGAGGACGCTCACGACCCGGACACGAAGACCTTTCTCGGCGAGACGGGGAACTTCGACGGAGATGACCTCGCCCGCATCCTCGGCGAACAACCTGCCACCGCCACCTTTCTCTCCCACAAGCTCCTCGATTACTTCGTCGTCACCAACCCCGCTCCCGATTTGGTCACCTCGGCCGCGGACTTTTACCGTTACCGAAACCTCGACACCCGCGAGCTCCTTCACGTCCTCTTCCGGTCCCAAATTTTTCACGCCAACGAGAACGCTCAATCGATCGTCAAAAGCCCCGTCGTCCTCGCCATCGGAGCACTCAAAGCGATGCAGGTCCCCTACCCGGACGGCCAGATTCTCCTCGGCCCACTTCGCGTGATGGGCCACGACCTCTTCTTTCCACCCGACGTCAACGGCTGGCCGGGCGGATTCGATTGGATCAATTCCAACACTCTCCTCATCCGCTACAACTTCGCCAATTTCCTCCTCAACGGCGTCAGCCCCGACGAATTCAAGACCTTCGGTACAGAGATGGCCGGCAGCCAACGCCGCGATTTCATCGAAAGCCAACGCACCGCCAACGCCATCGACTGGTCCCCGAAACACCAACTCGAATCAACCGGCGCCGCGCGCACGCTCCTCACCACCACCGACATCGTCGACCATTTCACCCAACAATTTCTCCAGCGCCCAGCGCCACCCGAACTCCGCGACGCGCTCCTGAAATTTGCGGAAACCGATGCCGCCGGCGGCCGCCGCACGATGAGCCTCAACGACTCCAATTTCGACGAACGCGCCCGCGGCATCGCCCACCTCATCATGTCCAGCCCCGACTATCAGCTTTGCTGAACCATCCACACCTTCGACCGTCCACCCCACCATGAACACCCGTCGCGAATTTCTCACCTCCGGCCTCAAGGGAACCGCCATCCTCGCCGCCACTCAGTTCGTTCCGGCCTTTCTCACTCGCACCGCCATCGCGGCGAAGCCCGGCACCAACGCGCCGATCCTCGTCGTCGTTCAGCTCAGCGGCGGCAACGACGGACTCAACACGCTCATCCCCTTTTCCGACGACCTCTACTACCGAAGCCGTCCCAGCATCGGCATCGGAGGCGACGCGACCCTGCGCCTCAGCGACCACCTCGGCCTCAACCCGGCAATGACCGCCGCCCGTTCAGAATTCGACGCCGGCCGCCTCGCCATCGTCCAAAACGTCGGTTACCCAAATCCGAACCGATCCCATTTCCGGTCCATGGAAATTTTCCACACCGGGCGCAACGACGACCGCGCCCTCACCGGCAACGGTTGGATCGGTCGCTACTTCGACGCCGAATGCGCCGGAGCCGACCCGACCGAAGCCGACCTCGGCCGCATCGGTGTCAGTTTCGGGAAAGTGATGCCCCAAGCCTTCCGCAACGACGCCAACGTGGGCCTGGCGATCAACGATCCCGAGACCTTCCAATGGAACGCCAGCGGCGAAACTCCCGCTCTCGCCTCCGCTCAGGAAAAGCTCTTTGCCAAGCTCAACCGTCCCAAACCGGCGAATCACGACACGGCGGCCGACAATTTCCTGCGCCACACGGCGATGAACGCTTCCCTCGCCGGCGACGACCTCCGCCGCATCCTCAAGGCCGAGCGAAACAAGGCTTCCTACCCAAACTCCGGCCTCGCCTCCGAACTCCGCCAGATCGCCCGCCTCATCGCCGGCGACTTCCCGACCCGCGTCTACTACACCGGCCAGGGCGGCTACGACACCCACGACGATCAATCCGGTCGCCACGCCCAGCTCCTCGGAGATTTCAGCGAAAGCGTGAGCGCTTTTCTGTCCGATCTTCGCGCCCAAAAAATTTCCGACCGCGTTGTCGTTCTCGCGTTCAGCGAATTCGGCCGCCGCGTCGCTGAAAATGGCAGCGCCGGCACGGACCACGGTGCGGCCGCCCCGATGTTCATCTTCGGCGACGCCATCAAGGGCGGCCTCCACGGCACGCCGCCCGATCTGGCCGACCTCGACAACGGCGACATCCGCCACACCACCGACTTCCGCCAGATCTACGCCAGTCTCCTCACCAATTGGCTCAAAACTCCCGCCGCCACCATCCTCGGCGAAACCTACGATCCGCTCCCGATCATTTAGGAAATCCCCACCTCTTCGTTACCGACCGTTCAAATCTCACCTCACCAGTTCACCCAACTCCAGTCGCAAGGCGCGCTCGTCCCCGACGACAAATTCCTCCCCGGCCCGCAGCCGGACGCTGGCCCCTCCGTTCCCGTCGCCAAACTCCATCACGACCGGACGCTTCCCCGGAAATTTCCGAATCATCTCCGCGATCCGCTCCAAATCGTCTTCCGTCAAAGCCTCCCGCACAAATCGCAACTCGACCGGCTTCCGGGACACCCGCGGCTTGAGCGCATGAAACGAATTCGCATTCACCCGGATCTCATCGTCCCGTCGACTCACCCGCACCGCTGCGCCGACCGCCGCACCCGGCACCAGCAACTCCGCGTTCTCCCCCGACGCCGCCTCGTCCCAGGCGATCATTTCCAGCGACCCCGTGAAGTCTTCGAGGACCAGGACCGCGAACGGTTTGTTGTCCTTGCGCGTGAACTTGCGTTCGACTGACACGATCATTCCCGCGACCTTCATCGACGTCGGCTCGGTCGTCTCCTTGGCCACGGCGATCTCCGTGTATTTCGCGCTGTCGAACACCCCCGCGTAGGTATCAAGCGGGTGCCCGGTCACGTAGAACCCAAGCAGCTCCTTCTCGTAACCCAGGGTTTCCAGGACCGACCACGGTTCGATCTCGCGCCCAGCGCTCCGCGTCATTGGCTCGGGTTCCACGTCCAATCCGGCAAACAACGACACCTGCCCGCTCGCCCGGTCCTTCTGAACCGCGGCGGCTCCGGCCATCGCATCCTCGATCACCGAAAAAACCTTCGCCCGGTTCGACTCGAAGCAATCAAACGCCCCGCACTTCGCCAGCGACTCGACGATCTTCTTGTTCACCGTCCGCGAATCCAACCGTGCGCAAAACTCGTCCAGCGACTTGAACTTCCCGTTTTCCCGGCGGTCCAAAATCGCGTTCTCCATCGCGCCGGCCCCCACGTTTTTGATCGCCGCCAACCCAAACCGGATCTCCGCCCCCTTCGATCCCCTCACCGGGGCAAACTTCAGCTGACTTTCGTTCACGTCAGGCGGCAGGATCGCGATCTGCATGCGCTGACACTCCGCGATCATCGTCGTGAGCTTTTCCGTGTTGTCGGAGTCATTGCTCATCAACCCACACATGAACTCAACCGGGTAATGCGCCTTCAGATACGCCGTCTGATAGCTGATCAATCCGTAAGCCGCCGAGTGCGATTTATTGAACCCGTATTCCGCGAATTTCTCCAGCAAGCCGAAGATCGCGTTGGCGATTTTCTCCGGGATGTCGTTGGTCTTCAGACAACCGTCGACGAAGGTCACCCGTTCCTTCGCCATCTTCTCCTTGTCCTTCTTCCCCATCGCTCGACGCAACAAATCCGCCTGCCCCAGCGAATACCCCGCCAGCACGTTCGCCGCCCGCTGCACCTGCTCCTGGTAGATCATGATGCCATACGTCTCGCCGGCGACCTGCTCGAGCAGCGGGTGCGCGTATTCCGTTTTCTTCAATCCCTTCTTCCGTTCGATGTAATCCGGAATGAACTGCATCGGACCGGGCCGATACAGCGCAAGGATCGCGATGATGTCGTCGATGCTGCCGACGTCAAACCGCTTGCAGCAGTTCGTAATCCCCCCGCCTTCCAATTGGAAAACGCCAACCGTCTCGCCCCGGTTGAGAATGTCGAACGACGCCTGATCGTCCATCGGGATCTTCCCCAGATCAAAATCCGGTGCGACCTCGTGGATCAACGCGATCGCGTCGTGCATCACCGTCAGCGTTTTCAGACCCAGAAAATCCATCTTCAGCATCCCGAGGTCCGTCAGAGGCGACATCGAGAACTGCGTCACCACTTCGTCGTCCTTCCCCCGGCACAGCGGTATGTATTCGTCGAGCGGACGATCCCCGATCACCACACCAGCCGCGTGAATTCCCGTGTTCCGACTCAGTCCCTCCAGCGTCGTCGCGTAGTCCCAGAGCTGCCGGGTGGCCGGTTCGGTCTCAATGGCGGCCTTGAGATCGGGGTTCATGGCCTCCGCTTTCTCGAGCGTAATGTTGAGTTCCGTCGGCACCATTTTCGCCAGCCGATCCCCGTCGCCGTAGCTCATTCCCATCACCCGCGCCACGTCCCGCACCACGCTCTTGGCTCCCAGGGTGCCGAACGTCACGATCTGCGAAACCGCCCGCTCACCGTATTTCTGACGCACGTATTCGATCACCTCGCCCCGCCGAGTCATGCAGAAATCAATGTCGATGTCCGGCGGACTGATCCGCTCAGGATTCAGAAATCGCTCGAAGATCAGTCCGTATCTCAGCGGATCCAGGTCCGTGATCCGCAGCACGTAGGCGATCAGCGATCCCGCCGCCGACCCACGCCCAGGCCCCACCGGAATCCCCCGCTCCCGCGCGTAATTGATGAAATCCCAAACGATGAGGAAATAACTGACGAATCCCGTCTTCTCGATGATTCCCAACTGGTACTCGAGCCGCTCCAGCAGCACCGCATCGTCCTCCGCCCGCTCGCCGTAACGCTCCCGCAACCCGGCAAAGCACAACTCGCGCAGATACCCACTCCGGTCCTTGCCCGCGGGCGGTTCGTAGGCCGGATACTTCGTCGACTTGAAGTCGAACTCGATGTCACACCGATCCGCGATCCGCACCGTGTTCGCAATCGCCTCAGGGTGATCCGGAAACAAGGCGGCCATCTCGTCTCCGTTCTTGAAATACAACTCCGGCACGTAGCGCATCCGCTTCTCGTCGTGCACCATCGACCCCGTCCCGATGCAGATCATCACGTCGTGCGCCTCATGGTGAGCCCGCTCGAGAAAGTGCACGTCGTTCGCCGCGACCAACCCCAACCCCAACTCCTTCGAAATGTCGAGCAGCCCCGGCAGCGTCTCCCGCTGCGCGTCAATCCCGTGGTTGTGGAGTTCGACGAAGAAATTGTCCTTCCCGAAGATATCCCGGTAGGTCGCCGCCGTCTCCAGTGCCCGCTCGGGCTGCCCCGCTCGCAGGTGCGAATTCATTTCCCCCTTCAGACATCCGCTCAGCGCGATGATCCCCTCCGAATGCTTCGCCATGAGTTCGTGGTCGACGCGGGGCTTGTAGTAGAAACCCTCCAAGTGCGCCAAACTCACGAGCTTCACCAGGTTCCGATACCCCGCATCGTTCTCGGCCAGCAGCGTGAAATGATAAGCCGCATCGCGAGCGGAAGAAGCCTTCTTCTCGTGCATCGACCCGGGGGCGACGTAGACCTCGCAGCCGATGATCGGTTTCACCCCGGCCTTCTTCCCCGCCTGGTAAAAATCCACGGCCCCAAAGAGATTCCCGTGGTCCGTCATCGCCACGGCGGGCATCCCGTATTCCGTCGCCCGCTTCATCAGGTCCGGAATCCGAACCGCCCCGTCGAGCATGGAATATTGCGTGTGTAAATGAAGATGGACGAAGGGCGCGTAACTCACGCCAACATCCTACCCCGCCACGTCGATCGCGGAACCCCGAATCGGGAAAAATTTCACCCGTCCCGGCGGCAGACGAGAATCACTTCGTCCACGCCGTCCGCCACCACAAAACCGGGCTGAAAATCCAACCCGCGCTGCAGCCACATCCCCAACGGAGCGATCCAGCGCGCAAATTCCCGGGCCGACTCCCGCGGACGGTGCCGCATGAACCGCACTCCCAGCTCCAGCAACCAAGGCGATCTCGGAGCCAACCCGTAAACCGCACTCTGCTCGACGAAGAACCCCACGGCCGCCAGCTTGGCGAGGAGTTCGTTCGGCTCGTAGCGCCGCGAATGACCCACGAATTCGTCGAACTTCGTCCATGCCCGCTCAAACAAAGGAACGGACAACAGCAGCACGCCACCCGGCCGCACGACCCTCGCCAATTCCCCCAATGCCGCCACGTCGTCCTCAACGTGTTCGAGCACGTCCAGGGCCGCGGCCAAATCGAACTCCCCGTCCACCGGCAGCGCCGTCAGCGTTCCCACTCTCGCATCCCCACCCGCCGCCCGCAATTTCCCCACCGCCACCTCACTCAAATCAACAAACACCCCACCCGCCACCGGCAGCCGCGGTCGCAAACCCGGCCCCACCTCCAGCCACCGCTCACTCTGCTCCAGCAATCCCCTCACCAGCGGCCACGTGTTGAAGCGCTCCGGCCGCGCTACCTCCATCGCACTCCAGAGCATCTGGTAAAAATCCCGGTTCTTCTCCGTGAGATTCGAGTTCGTTGGAGGCTCGGACCGGCCAAACAAAGCGCTCAACCACCAGGCCATTCGCCACCCGGCAAACAGCACTCCCGCAGCAATAACCAAACGCCAGACCATCAAAGCCCCGGCACTCTCACCCGAACTGCCCGAAAACGGAAAACCAAAAAAAAAGAGAACCGCCCGCTCCCGCGGACGGCTCCCTAAATTCGACAGCTGTAAGCCGGATTTTGTCCCACCCACTCGCGCGGATTTGGACGGTCATTTCTCTAATGCGACTAATACCCGAGGTCTCGCCCGCTCATCGCTGACCGGGCCTCCGGGCAGGCCGCCCGTTCCTCTGTTGTGTCTTGCACCGCATGGGGTTTTTCGTGCCCCGTCCATCGCTGTCCGGGCGGTGGGCTCTTACCCCGCCATTTCACCCTTACCCCCCGCCGCCGAAGCGTCGAAGGGCGGTATCTTTTCTGCGACACTTTCCGTCGACGTCCGCTTTCGCGAGACGCCTCCCGTGCATTCTACACGGCATGCTGCCATCTGGTGTCCGGACTTTCCTCCCGAGCCGACCGAAGCCAGCTCGAGCGACCGCCCACTGTCATCGGTGAGAATACCACTCAATCGAAAATCGAGAACCGAAAAGACAAAATTCGCTTGCTACCACAACCTGTTGTGCCAAGTTTCATCCGAGCCCCGCTCAATCCACAATGCGTTGTCCAAAATGCAGCTCCTTGGAAGACAAGGTGATTGATTCCCGCCTTTCCAAGGAAGGTTCTTCCATTCGTCGCCGACGCGAGTGCCTCGATTGCAACTCCCGTTTCACGACCTACGAGGAAATCGAACGCGTCGAACTCCGCGTCCTGAAGCGCGACGGACGGCACGAACCCTTCGATCGACACAAGCTCCTGAACAGCTTCCTCAAGGCCTGCGAAAAGCGCCCCATCAGCATCGATGTCATCGAGCGATCAGCCGAGTCGATCCTCAGTGAATTCGAAGCCGCCCAACAACGCGAGATCGACACCCGTCAGGTCGGTCTTCGAGTCATGCAGAAACTTCACGGCCTCGATCCCGTTGCCTACGTCCGCTACGCCAGCGTCTACCGCGAGTTCCAGGAAATCGGCGACTTCATCGACGAAATCCAGTCCTTCGAGCAACGCAGCTTAAGGACTCCCGACCAGCCCGACCTCTTTACCGCGTGATCGCTTTCAAGGACAACCTTCCCCTCGTCCGCTTCGACGACGGTCAGGTTATCGCCTTCGAAACCTCCTGGCTCGCCCGCAGCCTCTCCCGGGCCGCCGCCCAAGCCGGCTACGAACGCTGGTGGCTCGCTGGCCACGTTGCTGAATCCGTCGTCGCCTACCTTGAGAAAGATTTCACCGACAGCACCGTCGACCTCACCCGCCTCCGATCCGCCGTCCAGTCCGTCCTCCAGGTCATCGGATACTCCGACGTCGCCGACCACTTCGAGCCGCTCCCCCCCCCGTCCGCCTCTCCCTCGTCGCCCTCGCCCACGAAGCGGGCAGCGGCTACGAACTCACCTTCTTTCACCTCCTTCGCGATCGACTTCGCGAAATCGTGGAGTCCGACACCGTCCAGGCGGAACTCCGCGACCTCGCTCCTTGCGTCAAACTCCTCCGTTCGGCCAAAGTCTGGCGTCGCGACTGCGCCGGCCTTCGCACCGAGATCGTCCGCTTCGTCCGCTGTTCGCTCGACGAGAGCGACCGCGCGGCGGAACTCCAACTCGAGCTCTCCATGACCCTCTTCGAAGAAATCATCGCCCGCAAGCGAGCCGCTATCATCGTCTACGAAGACGACCGCTGCCTCGCCTTTCGCGACGTGAGTCCCCAGGCTCCCACCCACATTCTCATCGTCCCCAAAACCCCGATTCCCCGGCTCGCCGAAGCCACCGAAAACGACGAGCCTCTCCTCGGCCACCTTCTCCTCACCGCTGCCCACATCGCCCGCTCGGAAGGCGTCGCAAAAAGCGGCTACCGCATCACCATCAACAATGGCCCCGACGGTGGTGAGACGATCCCCCACCTCCACGTTCACCTGCTAGCGGGCCGCAAACTCACTTGGCCCCCCGGTTAGAGCGTGTCATGAACTTCCGGGAAGATAAGGCTGTACATTATAAAGCTACTTGGGCATTAAGCTCGGGATGGCACACAAGACACGAGGAACACGAACGAACTATCCCAGCGACGTCAGCGATGAGGAATGGGCATTTTGCGCGCCGTATCTGACGTTGATGAAGGAAGATGCCCCGCAACGCGATTATTCGATGAGGGCGATGTTTAATGCGGTGAGATACATGGTTCGGGCGGGTTGCCCTTGGCGGATGATTCCCAATGATTTACCGCCATGGCCAACGGTTCATCAGCAAGCTCAGCGCTGGATCAAAGCGGGCTGTTTTGAGGCGATGGCTCATGACTTGCGCAAGCTCATTCGACTCCTGCTCAACGAGCGCGAGGCCAACCCTTCGGCGGTCATTCTTGACGGTCGAACTCTACAGTCCACTCCCGAGAGTGGAGAACGAGCCGGTTACGACGGATATAAGCGCAAGAAGGGATCGAAGGTTCATGCTGCGGTCGACACCCTCGGTCACCTCCTGGCCCTGAAGGTCACTGCGGCCAATGAGCAGGAACGCGCTCAAGTTGCCGATCTGGCAAAAGAGGTTCAACAGGCGACCAGGGACAGCGTGAAAATTGCTTTCGCGGATCAGGGCTACACGGGCGAAAAGCCCAGCCAGGACGCTGCTGAGAACGGAATCGATCTGGTTGTCGTCAAACTCGCCGAAGCCAAAAAGGGTTTTGTCCTGCTGCCCAGACGCTGGGTTGTTGAACGCTCTTTTGCCTGGGCAGCTCGTTTTCGCCGGCTCTCCAAGGATTATGAACGCCTGCCTGCTTCTCTCGCCGGACTCCATTGGCTGGCTTTTCTTTCTCTCATGCTCAATTCCGTTTTCCGACAAAGTTCATGACACGCTCTAAGCGAATGGGTGAAAGGTGAACGGCCGATGGAGGTATTGCATTCCACCATTCACCGTTCACCAGTAACCGATCACCAGCTACTCCCGCGCCTTCCGATCCCCCTTGCCCGGACGCCCAACCTCTGGACGGAGCTCGTCCATCGTGAGCTTCCCATCGCCATTCTCATCGAGGCTGGCGAGAGCCGCCGGAGCGCGGACCATTTCCTCCGCGGAGATCACGCCATCCTGATCGGCGTCGAGAGCGGCGACGAGTGGCGGAGCTTTCCGCGTCGGACGACCTTCGCCCTCCGGGGGTTTGGCGAACGCGGCGCTCGCGGTGAAGGTGAGGGTGATAGCGGCGGCGCCGAGGATGAGGTTCATTTTCATGTGTTTGTGTTTGTTGGTTCGAAGCGTTGCGCTTCAAGGGGATTAGACCCCGGCGTTGTTAAGAATCCGTGTGGAACCGGGGGCAAAATTGTAAAGCTTTGGTAAAATCCCGCGTTCGCGTCCCAGAGACGTGATTCACTCCCCCCAAACGATGACCACCGATCAGCCAACCCGCCTCCTCATGATCGACGACGACCGCAAGCTCTGTCGACTGGTCGGGGATTACCTCACACCGATGGGCTACGCGGTCCAAGCGATGCACGATGGACCGGCGGGGGCGGAGGCGGCGGTGACCGGAAACTTCGACGTGGTGATCCTCGACGTCATGCTCCCGGGACTCGACGGCTTTGAAGCGCTCAAGCGCATCCGCGCGTCCTCGGACGTCCCGCTCGTCATGCTCACAGGTCGCGGCGAAGAGGCGGATCGAATCGTCGGTCTCGAGATTGGCGCGGACGATTATCTGCCGAAGACCTTTTCGACCCGCGAGCTGCTCGCCCGTCTCCGCGCCGTCACCCGCCGCGGGGTCCGCCGAGCGGACGAGGCCGACTCGGAAGACCGAGTGCGCGCGGTCGGGGAGTTGGTGATCAATCTGGATACACGCCAGGTCAGGCTCGACGGCGAGCCGCTGGACCTCACGCCCGTCGAGTTCGACCTGCTGGCGGCGCTCGCCAATCCCCCCGGTCGCGTCCGATCACGCGAGCAATTGATCGAGGACATTCGGGATCGGCACTACGACGTCTACGATCGCTCGGTGGACGTCCACGTTTCGGCCCTCCGGAAAAAATTGAATGACGATCCCCGGGATCCCCGCTTCATCCAAACCGTGCGCTCGGCCGGCTACCTGCTGCGGAGGCCGGAATGAACGCCCGCACCGGCTGGCCGCTCTACGGCAAAATCCTCGCCTGGCTGTTTCTCAACGCCGTGGCGCTGGCGATCGTCCTCGCGCTGGTGTTGCGTGCGGGCTTCGGCATCGACTTGGGTGCGACGTTTTCCGCGACCGCTCGCGGCCAATTGGATTCGGTCGGCAGGCTCCTCGTCTCCGAACTTCGCCGCGTCCCTCCACCCAAATGGAATACCGTGCTCGATCGCTACGACGAGGCTTACGGCGTGACCTTCCTGCTCTTCGATCTGAGAGGGAAGCCATTGGCGGGACCCTCGATTGTCCTTCCGCCGACGATCCTTCAGAAGCTGACCCAACGCGGATCGGGCCGACCGCGCGACCGGGGCGAAAACGAGCCAGTGCTGAAGGCGGACGGATCCTTCTGGCTGACCAAGCGGCTTCCCCCGCCACGGCGGGACGACCGCCGGCCCGTTGCGCTTGACTGGATGGTCGTGAGATCGGAATCCATGAGCGCTGGTGGGCTGTTCGTCGATTTCCGCCCCTGGGTGATCGGCCTGAGCGTCGCCGTCGGCTTCTCGATCCTGTGGTGGCTTCCCTTCGTCCGTCGGATCACCGGCGCGGTCTCCGCAATGCGCTCGGCCACAGCCCAAGTGGCTCGGGGTGACTTCGAACTCGGGGACCCCGGCACCGCGTCGTCAGCAAAGAAACTCGGAACTCCATTCTTGCGCGCAACGCGCCGACGCGACGAACTGGGATCTCTGGCGCGCTCGATCCGAGAAATGGCGTTGCGACTGCACGGGTTCGTGACAGGTCAGCGGCGCTTCCTTGGAGACATCGCCCACGGCCTCTGCGCTCCCATCGCGCGAGCGCAGGTCGCGCTCGGCATCCTGGAAAGTCGAGTGGCCGATGACGACCGCCGCCGCGTGGACGACCTCCGGGAAGAGATCGAAGACATGGCGAAGCTCGTGAACGAACTCCTCTCGTTCACGAAGGCGTCCCTCGACGCGAATCCCGCGAAGCTGACCGATGTCGAAGTCCGAGCGGTCATCGAGACGGCGGTCCGCCGGGAGGGCGCAGGGGCCGACGTCGAAATCCGGGTTCCGAATTCGCTGAGTGCCCGGGCCGACGCGGACCTCCTCGGCCGTGCGACCGGCAACCTCGTCCGCAACGCCGTGCGCTACGCGGGATCCGCCGGACCCATTATCATCACTGGACTCGCCCGGAGCGGCTGGATCACCATCAGCTGCGAAGATTCCGGGCCGGGAGTTCCCGGGTCAGCGGTCGATAAGCTCTTCGACCCCTTCTACCGGGTCGACGAGTCCCGCACCCGCGACTCCGGCGGAGTCGGCCTCGGCCTCGCCATCGTCAAAAATGCCATTGAAACCTGCGGAGGATCCGTCCGCTGCTGGAACCGCCAGCCCACCGGGTTCGCTGTGGAAATGAGCCTACCCGGCTCGTCGACCAAGTCGCTTCCCCGCCGGGAACCGCCAACCGCTACTTGACCGCCGTCGGATCAAAGTCCGCCGCGTGATACGAACTCCTCACGAGCGGGCCGGAAGCTACGAAGTCGAACCCCTTCTTCTCCGCGATCTCCCGGTAGAGATCGAACGTCTCCGGGCGCACGTATTCCACCACCGGCAGATGCTCCGGCGTCGGTCGCAGATACTGCCCCATTGTCAGCACCTGAACGTTCGCCTCGCGCAAATCGTCCATCGCTTGAAAAATCTCGTTCTCCTTCTCGCCCAACCCAAGCATCAATCCGCTCTTCGTCACCATCTCCGGTCCGAGTTCCTTCGCCCGCTTCAGAAATTCGAGCGACAACGAATACTTCGCTCGGGACCGGACCAGCGGCGTGAGCCGTTCCACCGTCTCGAGGTTGTGATTAAAAACGTGCGGCCGCGCCGCGATCACCTTGAGCAGCGAATCATCCTTGCCGTTGAAGTCAGGCGTTAGCACCTCGATCACGATCGACGCATCGACTTCGCGAATCGCCTCGATTGTCCGGGCAAAATGCTCAGCCCCTCCGTCTTTCAGATCATCCCTGGCGACGGCGGTGATCACCACGTGCTTGAGTTTCAATCGCCGAATCGCTTCCGCCACTCGCGTGGGTTCATCCTCCTCCAAATCCATCGGCTTCATCGTCGAAACCGCACAAAATCCGCACGCCCGCGTGCAACGCTCACCCGCGATCATGAAGGTCGCCGTCCCCGCGCTCCAGCACTCCCACCGATTCGGACACTGTGCCGACTCGCAGACGGTGTGGAGCTTGAGATCGGAAATCAGTCCTTTCGTCGAAAAGAACACCGGATTCGATGGCAGCCGGACCTTGATCCATTCCGGCTTCTTGTCCAGGTGCAGCGAAGGGTCGATCTTGGCGAGCGGCATAGAACCACGACTATCACCCAACCCTCGCCAAAATCCAAAACCGTTTTTCGCGCGTCCCCGACCGTCCACCCCGGGTCCCCGGCTTCCAGTCGACGCCGAACGCAAAACCGGCCCGCCTCCAGAGGCGGGCCGGTCGCATTTCGAACGTTTCGGTCGAGGTCAGGATTGCGTCTTATCCTTCAGCGAGCTGACCTGCTGAGCCACGAGAACGTATTTGCCGTTCATCTTGGCGCGCGGTCCGCGGACCTGGATCTTCGTGCCCTTGGTGAGCTTGATTTTTCCGAGGTCGGCTTTAGGGCCGAAGTCGACGATCACCGATTTTCCTTCGGCGGTCTCGAGGGAGACGAAGGTGTGCTCGGAGTCGGCATCCTTCGCTTTAACCTTCGCGACGCTTCTGGATCTCGCCGCGCATCGTGAGGACATCTTTCTTGGCGACGTCCTTCTTCTTCTTACCTTCCGACGCCTCACCGGCGCTCGTTTTCATCTGATCCGAGGTGGCTTGATCGCCCTCGACTTCCGACCAGTTCGAGTCTTCGGGGGTCCACTGGTAGTAGTAGGAGTAACCCGTCGTCCCCGTGTCGTAATCGGCGTAGTCATAGCCGTAGTCGCCGTAGTAGTCATAACCCGACCAGACGTTGTTCCCATAGTAGGAATCGTCGTAGCCGTAGTTTCCAACTTCCTCGACGTTCATTCCGTCCTCGCCGTCGAACCAATCGGAGGGGTCATACCACTCCTCTTCGTGGACGCCCCAGCCGGGTTCCCACTCGTAGGATTCGTCCGCGAAGACGTGAGGTGCCGCCGATAGCGCCAGAGACGCTGCTGCCACTGGGGCAAGCAGACGCCCCGCGTAATTTCGAATGATTTTCTTTTTCAACATGGTGTTTGGTCCTTTTGGTTTAGGTTTCATTCCCTTGCCTTGTTGCAAGATAACACCATTAACATCGGACGATGTTCGCGACTTGGACGTGGGGTTTTTCAATTTCTCGAAAACCTTTCCCCCGTCGACCCGTCGTCGTCCTCGACCCAGACATTAGCCGCCCGACATCCATTCGCCCCAGCTCGCCCCGCACGTGCTGGGCAGCAAACCCCGCGTCACCCCCGCAATCACCTTGAACGCGCCCGCGTTCCCCCCGATAGTCCGCGGTCCGCCATGTCTCACGCCAGCAGCCGCACCCGTAATTTCTGCATCATCGCTCACATCGATCACGGCAAGACCACGCTCTCGGATCGATTGCTCGAATCCACCGGCACCATCGCCGACCGCGACAAGCAGGATCAGCTCCTCGACTCGATGGACCTTGAGCGTGAGCGCGGCATCACCATCAAGAGCCACCCGGTCACCATGCGCTACCGCGCCAAGGACGGCATCGACTATCGGCTCAACCTGATGGACACCCCCGGCCACGTCGACTTCTCCTACGAGGTTTCCCGTTCCCTGGCCGCCTGCGAAGGCGCGCTCCTCATCGTCGACGCCGCCCAGGGCGTCGAGGCGCAGACCGTCGCCAACGTCCACCTCGCAGCCAAACAGAACCTCACCATCATTCCGGTCATCAACAAGATCGACCTCCCCAACGCCGACCTCCCCAACGTCAAACAACAGCTCGAGGACATTCTCGCCATTCCCGGCGACGAGGCCATCGCCGCCTCCGCCAAAGCCGGTCTCGGCATCGAAGACATCCTCGAAGCCGTCGTCACCCGCATCCCAGGCCCCAACCACGGCGACGACACCCTCCGCGCCCTCGTCTTCGACAGCGTCTTCGACGGCTACCGCGGCGCCGTCGGTTACGTCCGTGTCTTCTCCGGTCGGCTCCAAGCGGGCACGCCGGTGAAGCTGATGCACAACAACAAGAACTACGAGATCAAGGAGGTTGGCGTCTTCACCCCCAAGATGTTCGCGACCGATAGCCTCGAATCCGGCGATGTCGGCTACTTCATCGCCAACATCAAGACCACCGCCGAGATCAAGATCGGCGATACCCTCACCGACGCGAAACGCCCCGCCACCACGCCCCTCCCCGGCTTCCAGGAAGTCCACCCGATGGTCTTCTCCGGCATCTATCCCATCAACACCGCCGACTTCGAGCACCTCAAGGCCGCCATGGGCAAACTCCAGCTCAACGACGCCGCGTTCCAATTCCAAGCCGAAAGCTCCGTCGCCCTCGGATTCGGATTCCGCTGCGGCTTCCTCGGCCTCCTCCACATGGAGATCATCGTCGAACGCCTCCGCCGCGAGTACGACATGGACATCATCTCGACCTATCCCTCGGTCATTTACGAAGTCCTCAAATCGAACGGCGAAGTCATCGAAGTCGACAACCCCGCCAACCTCCCCGACATGTCCGTCGTCGAGGAGATCCGCGAGCCCGTCATCAAATGCTTCGTCATGGTCCCGAACGAAAACATCGGCGACATGATGCAGCTCATGATGGAAAAGCGCGGCACCGTCGAGCACACCGAGTCCATCGACACCAAACGCATCATGATCACCACGATCATCCCGCTCAACGAGATCCTCGTCGATTTCAACGACAAGATTAAGACCATGACCCGCGGCTACGGCTCCATGGACTACGAACCCGCCGGCTACCGGGTCGGCAATCTCGTCAAACTCGACATGCTCGTAAATGCCGAACCGGTCGATGCCTTCAGCTCCATCGTCCACCGCGACAAAGCCGAATCCCGCGGTCGATCCATCGCCGCCAAGCTGAAAGAGGTCATTCCCAAACAACTTTACCAGGTCGCCATCCAGGCTGCCATCGGCGGCAAGATCGTCGCCCGCGAAAGCGTCACGGCGATGAGAAAAAACGTGACCGCCAAGTGCTACGGCGGCGACATCACCCGAAAACGCAAGCTCCTCGAGAAGCAGAAGGAGGGTAAGAAGCGCATGAAGTCCATCGGCAGCGTGAACATCCCGCAGGAAGCCTTCATCGAGGTTCTCAAAACCAGCTAGACCAAAAATCAGCCGGACAGCTCGGATGGAAGCCATCCTCGGTTCTTCAGGTCCTCAGCCACTCCAACTCCGGACCGATCGGCACGATCTGCGACGGATTGATTTCACCGTGCGTCACGTAATAGTGCCGCTTGATGTGGTCCAGATTCACCGTTTCGGCGACCCCCGGCCAATTGTAGAGCCGCTCCAAATACGGCTGGAGCCGCGGGTATTCGGCGATCCGGCGAACGTTGCATTTGAAGTGCCCGTGATACACCGCATCAAACCGGATCAACGTGCAAAACAGCCGCCAATCCGTTTCCACCGGCTCATCCCCAAACAGGAACCGTCGCCCCTCTAGCCGCTCCTCCATGTCGTCAAGAGCCTCGAACAACGCCCGGGCCGCCCGTTCGTAAGCCGGCTGGGTCGTCGCAAACCCCGCCGCGTAAACGCCGTTGTTGATCTTCTCGTAAACGATTGCATTCAACCGGTCCTGCTCCTCAGAGATCTCCGACGGAAATAAGTCCGCACCCTCGTTCGGCTGCCCCAGCCCCGCGAAAGCCCCCGCAAACATCCGACAAAGATCGTCCTCCGAGTTATTCACGATCCGACCACGCTCCTTGTCCCACAAAACCGGCACCGTCACCCGACCACGAAACTCCGACGTCGATGCGCGATAGGCCTCACTCAGAAACGCAAACCCGTTCACCGGATCCGCCGAATACCCGTCTCCCTCCCGGAAGGCCCACCCACGATCATCACGCACCGGGTCGACCGCCGTTGAGCCGATCGCTTCCTCCAACCCCAATAACCGCCTGGCAATCAGCGTCCGATGCGCCCACGGGCACGCCAGCGAAACGTACAAATGATACCGCCCTCTCTCCGGGGGAAATTCGCCACCCGCCTCGACCAAATCCCGAAACTCATCATCTTGTCGCTGAAACTCGCCACCCTCTGACTGCTCTCCCGGAAACTGCGCACCAACCATCTTCCAAGGACTACCTCATGCCGTCGAAAAGCGCCACCCCCGCACAACCTCCACCCAGCCAAAGCGACGTTGCGCGGTCACTTTCTCGACAAATATATCGCGACGCGAACGCCAGGTTGCTAAATTTTCCCTATGTCGCTTCTCATCACTTGGCTCATCACCTCAGTCGCCGTTTGGGTCACCGCCGCGGTCCTGCCCGGCTTCCAAGTCAAAAATTTCAAGAGCGCGATCCTCGTTGCCGCGATCTTCGGCCTCCTCAACGTCCTGATCGGTTGGCTGCTGTTCGCCGTCTTCACCGTCGTCACCCTCGGTCTCGCTTGGATCCTCGGATTCATCACCCGGTGGATCATCAACGCCATCCTCCTCAAACTCACCGACTCGCTCACCGATCACCTCACGATCAAAGGCTTTGGCAACGCGCTCCTCGGTGCGCTCATCATTTCCGTCGTGAGTTCCCTCACGCAATTCGCCCTCTCCGGCTTAATCTAACCTCCGCGCGTTTTCCCCAACCGCCCCAGGTCACACGCCACCCAGACCCAGGCAGCGAACAGCGCCTGCACGGGTAACCGCACCCAGAGAATCCACGTCGGCACGGGGCCACCGAACAGCTCCATGCCGTTTAGCGCCGCGTCCACGTTCGCCGGGAACACGGCCACGAGCAACGCAATTAACCCCCATCCAGCCGCCGCTCGCAACCTCGGCACGAGCACGCCCAGCCCCCCGGCGACCTCCGCCACCCCGCTCCAGAAGACCAGACCCTCCACCCACGGCAGCCAGTCGGGGACCATTGCAAGGTACGGCTCCGGCGAGACGAAATGATTCACCCCTGCCGCGACGAAGAACAACGCCAACCCCCACCTCAAGATTCTCCGAACCACTCCCGCAGCCTGCTCATTCCCGCCACCAATCGCCATTCGCAAATCCACCGCCACCATTTCTGCTTGCCGCGCAAAACCGCCGCCCCCAATTTTCCTCATGGTCCACGACCTCTACCTTGCCGCCGACGAATTCTTCCGCCAGCCCGTTGGTCTCACGTTCGATGACATCAGCCTCGCGACGCGCTACTCCGAAATCCTCCCCCGTGACGCCCAGCTCGCCCTCTCATTGTCGGAGTCTCTTCAGCTCCAGCTGCCCATTGTCTCGTCCGACATGGACACCGTCACCGAGTCGCGCATGGCCATCCAAATGGCCCTCAACGGCGGCCTCGGTCTCATCCACTACAACATGACCGACGAGGCGCAGGTCAAGGAGGTCGCCCGCGTCAAAAATCACATCCACGGCTTCATTCAGGAGCCGATCAAAGTCGGACCCGACCAGGAAATCGGCGAGATCCTCGATCTCATCGCCAAGAAACGCTTCGGCTTCAGCACGTTTCCAGTCGTGGATGCCGAAAATCGCCTCCTCGGTCTCCTTCCGGGCCGCGTCGTCAAGAATCGCTACGCCCACCGCTCCGTCCGCGAGGCGATGACGCCCCGCGATCAGGTATTTACGTTGCCCGAATCCGAGATCCGCTCGAAACCGATCGAGACCGCCGACCACTTCTTCACCGAACACCTCGGCATTCACAAACTTCTCGTCGTCGACGACCGCGACCGGCTCCGCGGACTCTTCACCCTCTCCGACATCGAACGCATCGAGGAGGAAACCCGCCGCCTCGTCCGGCCCGCTCGCGATGCGAAATTTCGCCTCATGTGCGGCGCCGCCGTCTCTCCCCACCGCCACCCGGACGGCACCCTCGACCGCGATCGCATCCTCGGCCACGTCGGCCATCTCGTCGACGAGGGCATCGACGCCATCGCCGTCTCGACCGCCCACGGATTCACGAAAGGCGTCGGCGACGCCGTCAGCCTCATCCGCGACGCCTTCCCCGAACTCACCCTCATCGCGGGTAACGTGACCAGCGCCGACGGCGTGGAGTTCCTCGCGAAAGCGGGGGCCAACACCATCAAGATCGGCCAGGGTCCCGGCTCGATCTGCACCACCCGCCTCGTCGCCGGGGTCGGCATCCCCCAGATGACCGCACTCTACGTTTGCGCCCGGGCCGCCTCCGAACACGGAGTCACGACCATCGCCGACGGCGGAATCACGAAGTCCGGCGACATCGTCAAAGCCCTCACTCTCGCCGACGCCGTCATCTGCGGCGGCCTACTCGCCGGGGCGGACGAGTCCCCCGGCCGAATCATCGAGATCAACGGCAAGATCTATAAGCAATACCGTGGAATGGGTTCGCGCGATGCGATGCAGGAGGGCAGCGCCGCCCGCTACGGTCACGAAAAAAACGACGCGCCTCAGAAAGCCGCCCCCGAAGGCATTGAGGCGCTCAAAGAATCCAGCGGCCCGCTCGACACCGTCCTCCGCGAACTCATCGGCGGCCTCCAAAGCGGCATGGGATACCTTGGTGCCCGCGACCTCCCCACCCTCCGCGCCAACGCCCGCTACATTCGCGTCAGCCCCGCCGGCCAACGCGAAAGCAATCCCCACGACGTCATCACCGTCAAAGCAACGCCGGGGGCGGAAGCGCGATGACGCGCAGTCCAAGGTCGAAGGTCGGAAAGTCGTTTCAGAATCGCCGGTGCGATTGTTAGATACGCGAATCCGCTTCCTGACCTTCGACTATCCGACCTTCGACAGTCCAACTCATGTTATCCCCATTCACCTCCCACCTTATCGCCGACACCGGCATCTCCACCGGCGATGAAGGCAAGGGCCGCGTCATTCTCGAAGTCATCGACGAACTTCGCGAATCATCCGGTCGGCCCGATGCCGTCGCCTCCGTGATGAAGGTCAACGGCGGGTCGAACTCCGGCCACTCCGTCGGCAACGTAAAGCTGAACCTCATTCCCGGCGGCGTCGTCGATCCCGACATTTCCCATCTCACCATCGGGGCCGGGGTCGTGGCCGATCCGCGCAAATTCCTCTGGGAGGCAGCCTACTGCGAGCTGCACGGCCACTCCGCCATCCCCCGCCTCCGCATCGACGAGCGCACCCTCGTCTCCGATCTGAGCCACCGCCTCCTCGATCTGGCCTGGGAATTTTACCGCACCGAAATCCTTGCCGAGGAACCCCGCGGCTCGACCGGTCGAGGCATCACGCCCGCCTACACCGACGAAATCTCCCAGTTCCAAATCACCTACGCCGACTTCCGCGCGGCCCGCTCCGTCTTCGATCGCAAGCTCCGCGCCCGCGTCAACCGCGCCCTTCGCGTCATCGAGCACGTTTGCCAACTGTCGCCCGACCGCTGGGCCGGATTGTTCGAGACCCTCACCACCGCCGAGACGCGCGCCCACGCCGAGGTCCTCGCCGCCGATCTGTTCCCCATCGCGGAATTTGATTTCACCCGCTTCAACGGCGGACCGCCCTTCACCCTCGACGTCGAACTTCTCGTCGAAACTTACTGGCAGGCGGGCCAATCCCTCGTCACCTGCGTCACCGACGTCCGCGAACTTACCCTCCAGGCCCTTTCACGAGGCCAGACGATCCTCGGCGAGTTCGGCCAGGCTTACTGGCTCGACAAGCGCCACGGCTTCGCCCCCAACGTCACCGCCTCTCACACCTTCACTCCGGAATTTTTCCAATCCGCCGGCATCCCCGCCCAACCCGTTCACACCATCGGCTGTTGCAAAGCCTACGACACCAAGGTCGGCACCCATCTCTTCCTCACGGAGCTAACCGACGAACACCCACTCGGCCGGACGCTCCGCCGGATCGAATTTGGCTCGACCACCGGTCGCCAACGCATGGTCGGTTGGTTCGACGCGGTGGAAAAAGGCGACGCCCTCCGCTACGGCGGCTACCAGGACCTCGTCCTCAACAAACTCGATGCACTCAGCTATTCCGATGAGTGGTCGGAAGGCGACCTCGCGATCTGCGTTGCCTACGAGACCCCGGACGGTCGTCGCGTCGACCACGTTCCGCGGGACGATGCCTTCCGCCGAACCCTCCGTCCAATCTACGAACACGTGCCTGGTTGGTCCGAAGACCTCAGCGCCATTCGCCACTACGCCGACCTCCCGTTCAACGCCCAACGCTACGTCGCGACGGTCCTCCGGGCCATCATCAATGTCGCCGGCGCGCAGTCCAATCCACCGAACCTCCGCTACATCGGCGTCGGACCGCTCCGCAGCCAAATCATCAAGGATGTCCCGAGCACGTCAGACCTCCTGTCTGCTTTGGACTGACGGAATTAAATTTCAATGAAAGCCATTTACCTTCTCAACCCGCAGCAATTCAACAACATCTACGGCCCCGACGAACGCAACCAGATCGAGGAAATGGTCGACATCATTGGCCCGCCGCTGTCCGCGGTGACGATCAAAGACCATCGTGACATCCTCGCCGAAGCCGAATTGATTTTTTCCGGCTGGGGCATGCGCCAATTGGACGAGGAATTCCTCGCCGCCGCCCCCCGCCTCGAAGCGGTTTTCTACGCCAGCGGCTCAATCAAATGCTTCGCGACCGACGCTGCTTGGAACCGCGGGATCACCATTTGTTCAGCCTGGGCCGCCAACGCCATCCCAGTGGCCGAGTTCAATCTCGCCCAGATCCTGCTCGCCAACAAACGAGCCTGGAAGTATTCAGCCGACCTTCGCGAAACCGGGAAGATGCCCGCTCGGGTTTCCGCCCCCGGCAACTACGGCTCCACGGTCGGCATCGTTTCCATGGGAATGACTGGGCGCCTCCTTCGAAACTACCTCGCCCCTTTCGCCCACCGGGTCATCACCTATGACCCATTCCTAACGGATGCCCAGGCGACCGAACTGAATGTCGAACGGGTCTCGCTGGCCAATCTCTTCCGCGAATCGGACGTCGTTTCACTCAATACCCCCCTCCTGCCCGAAACTATCGGTCTGATCACCGGTGAGCTTCTTGCCTCCATGAAACCCGGCGCGACGTTCATCAATACAGCCCGGGGCGCCATCGTTGACGAACCTTCCCTCATCAGAGTCTTCCAGGACCGACCCGATCTGACCGCCATTCTCGACGTCACAAGTCCCGAGCCTCCGGCGCCCGACTCGCCGATCCTCCGGATGCGCAACGTCATTCTCACACCCCACATCGCCGGCAGCCAAGATCACGAGTGTCGCCGAATGGGGCAACTCATGGTCGGAGAATGTCGCCGCTACCTGGCGAACGAGCCGCTCCAAACCTCTGTCACCCGCGAGGCGGCTGCCCGCATGGCCTGAACACCATCGAAAACATCAAGAAATGATAACCCCCGGCCTCGTTTCCATCACCTTCCGACCGCTTTCGCCGCGTGAGATCGTTGACCTCTGCGTTCGCACCGGACTCCGCTCCGTCGAATGGGGCGGCGACGTCCACGTTCCTCCAATCAATTCCGCCCACGCTCGGGACGTTGCCCGTCTGACAACCGACGCCGGGCTGACCGTCGCCGCTTACGGCTCCTATTTCCGAATCATCGACGGCGACGGCAGCCTGCCAGATTTCGAACCCATCGTCGCGACCGCAGCCGATCTCGGGGCGCCGACGATCAGAGTTTGGGCGGGGACAAAAAACTCCGAGGAGGTCAACGGCACGGCATTTGACACCCTCGTCGAACGGCTTCAATCGATGGCTACCCTCGCAACCACAGCTAATATCCGCGTGGCCCTCGAGTTCCACGGCGGCACGTTCACCAACACAACTCAATCGACGCTCGACCTGCTCGATGCGGTCAACCACCCGAACCTCGAGACTCTCTGGCAACCGCCAGTCGGGATGTCGGCAAAAGACTGCGCCAAAAGTCTAGAGGCGTGCCTTCCCCGCACCAACAACGTTCACGTTTTCCACTGGACACCGATGCACGAGCGCCAGCCGCTCGCGGAGGGCACCGATCGCTGGAAGACCTACCTCGACATGCTCGCGAAATCCAGCCAGGATCGCCATCTGCTCCTTGAGTTTGTCAAGGGAGACAGCGTTGACCAACTTCGCGCCGACGCGGAAACGCTGCTGAGCTTGGTCTCCTGACCAAGCTCATGTTACAGCGACTCGAGCGCCTCAGGGCACCTTTCGTCCGGTCACCAACTGAACCACCAGTACGATCAGTGCGATCAGTAGGATCAGGTGAATTAAGTTGCCAGCGATGCCAAATCCCAGGCCGAGCGCCCAGAGAACGATAAGAATAATGAGGATGGTCCAGAGCATAGTTTGTTTTGGTTTCCCTCAGTTCGCGCGCCTACTTCCAATCGCGCTTAACTATTTCCGGGAAATTTCCCTACCGCGCATCAAGGCCCCAAATTCGCTTCAGAACGACCGTCCCCCGGGGAGTATTCCAGACTAACCCACTCGGTGGCCCGGATCTTCCACCCACCACCCCGAGACTTGAATAGGTCATAAACTCCGCTGATTTGGAAGTTCCGACCGCCGTCCTCCCGCTGCACATCGAGGCCGAAGGCAACCTTCGCGCTACTCGTTTCCAGGGTTTCGACTTCAACTTTGGTCAACTCGAATCTCGCCCCAATTTGCGCGAGCCGGGCCGTGCTCAATTCCACCTGCCCTGCCGTCGGCCCATCCGCAACGACGGTTTCGGCAAGCGCCGAAACATCGCCGGCGCTGAGCGCGGCAACGTGCGCCCGCACCAAGGCCTCCACTTCCCGCTCATTTGTCTTCAAAGAATCCTGGCAACCTGAAAAAACGATGCCGGTTCCGACCGCCAACAGCAAAGTGACCAAAAAACACCCACGAACTGTCTTCCCCGGAGTCGAATCAAATTTATCAGTGATCGCAACCCAGTCCCCAAGCCATCCTCGCACGCTCAAATCGATTTCGTTTGTTTGCGATAACATCTCCAATCTACGTTCCAACCCGTGAGCCAGCCAGCCCCCGCTTCCGAAGAACTGATGCACGAACCCGAGCAAAAGTTCCAGCACGTCGACGAATTTCTCAACATCGGCAAGGAATACGACGCCTCCGACATCCACATGAGTGTCAATTCGCCGCCGTCCTGGCGACGTTTTGGCCGCCTCACCCCGATCTGGGACGACGCCCCTCCCCTCACCGCCGAGGACACGGAGAAGCTGGCAATGGGCTTCCTGTCTGCCGCTCAGAAGCACCACCTCGCCGATATCGGCGACGTCGATTTCGCGTACACCAACGAAATGGGCCGATTCCGAACCAGCGTCGTCCGCCAGCGCCTCGGCCTCGACCTCACCTTCCGTATCATCAACAGCAGCATCCGCACGATGGATGATCTCGGACTCCCGCCCGCGCTCAAGTTGCTCACTCAATACCACAACGGCCTCGTCTTGGTGACGGGCGCCGTTGGCAGCGGCAAATCAACGACGCTCGCTGCCCTCGTCGACGAAATTAACAAATCCCGCCACGATCACATCATCACCCTCGAGGATCCGATCGAATACACGATTCCGTCCCGCGGCTGTCACGTCACCCAACGCGAGGTCCACACCCACACCGGCTCGTTCGCCGCCGCCCTGCGCGGAGCCCTTCGACAGGATCCCGACGTCATCATGGTTGGTGAAATGCGCGACCTCGAAACGATCCAGCTCGCCATCACCGCTTCCGAGACCGGCCACCTGGTCCTCGGAACCCTCCACACCGCGAACGCCGCCCGCACCTTGGACCGCGTCCTCGACGTCTTCCCGGTCGACCAGCGCGACCAGATCCGCATCATGGTCTCGGAATCTCTCCGCGGTGTCATCAGTCAGCAGCTCGTGCCCCGCGCCGACGGCACCGGGCGCGTCCTTGCCCTCGAAGTCCTCATGAACTCCCCCGCCGTCGCGAACACGATCCGCGAAGCCAAGACGTTCATGCTCCCCGGCATTATCCAGACCGGCAAACGTCTCGGCATGAAACTCATGGACGACTCGCTCTTTGAACTCTTCCAGCAAGGCCTCATCACCGGGGAGGAAGCCGTCTCCCGGTCCGACCAGAAGAAAACCATGCGCGAACAGACCGGACTCGAATAACCGAAACGTCCTGATCCTCAGACCTCCGCCCCCTCACTTCCATGGCCTACATCGATCAATTCTTTAAAGTCCTCATCGAATCCGGAGCCTCCGATCTCCATCTCGCCGAGGGTGAACCCCCCAAGGTCCGCCGCCACGGCGAGATCCTCCCGATTCGCGACGAGGTCATCACCCGCGACGAAGCCACCTACATGCTCAGCGAGATTTGCTCGCCGCAGCGCTGGGAGGACTTCGAGAAATCCGGCGATCTCGATTTTGCCTACGAGATGGACGAAGCCTCCCGCTTCCGTTGCAACTACCTCAAGCAATCCAACGGCTACGGCGCCGTCTTTCGGCTGATTCCCACCAAAATCGCTACCCTCGACGACCTCAAAGTCCCCCAGGTCATCAAACGTTTCGCCGAACTCCGCGGCGGTCTCGTTCTCGTGACCGGCCCGACCGGTTCCGGCAAATCCACCACCCTCGCCGCACTCATCGACCACATCAATTCGACCTCCTCCCGCCACGTCGTCACCATCGAGGAACCCATCGAATTCGTTCACAAAAACAAGCAATCGATCATCACCCAGCGCGAGGTCCCCGAGAACGCGAAATCATTTCCCACGGGCCTCAAAGCCGCGCTCCGTGAGGACGCCGACATCGTTCTCGTCGGCGAGATGCGAGACCTCGAGACCATCTCACTCGCCCTCACCGCCGCCGAGACGGGCATGCTCGTCTTCGGAACGCTCCACACGAACAACGCCCAAAAGACGGTCGACCGAATGATCGACGTCTTCCCTTCCGATCAGCAAGCCCAGGTCCGCACGATGCTCGCCTCCTCTCTCCGCGGCGTCATCGCCCAGCTGCTCATGAAAAAACAGGACGGCTCCGGTCGCGTCGCCGTCAATGAGATCCTCGTTGTCAACTCAGCCGCCGCCGCCATCATCCGCGAAGGCGCAACCCAGAAGCTTCAGGACGTCATCGTGGGCGGACGAAGCGAGGGCATGCAATTCATGGACGATGCCATCTGGGAACAGCTCCGCCTCGGCGACGTCTCGCCGCACGAAGCCTACATGAAGGCCATCGACAAGGGTCGCTTCCGCAACTTCCTCCCCCCGAAGAAGCCGACCTCGCCAACAGTTCCGGCGCTTCCGAGGTCGACGAAAAGGGCAAACCACCCCAGCGGAAGCCCCTCACCTAGTCGCTCCGTGGCCCGCCAGCCGACCGCCGTTCACCAATCACCGGCTGCCATCTCCGCGAAGTTTCCCCGCACGCTCCTTCTCGATAACAGCAATTCCTTTACGAAATTCGCCGTCGCTTCGGGCCAACGAATCGGGCGGGTTCACCGCCTCCCCACCCCGAACCTGACAGCCGCAACGCTCGCCGCCGCCCTCGGCTCACTTCGATTCGACCGGGCCATTTTTGCCTCAGTCGTTCCCGCCAAGGCCGCCGTCCTCCGACGCGAACTCCGAAACACCACCTTCCTCGAAGTCTCACCCGCCCTCGACCTCGGCGTCGCCATCGACTACCCCCGCCCGGACACCGTCGGTGCCGACCGCTTGGCCAATGCCGCCGCCTGCGCCGCGCTCCACCGCATCCCCGCCATCGTCGTCGACTTCGGGACCGCCGTCACCTTCGACATCATCGCGGCGACCGGATCAGGACCCGCCTACGTCGGCGGCGTCATTGCCCCCGGACTCGGAGCGATGACCCATTACCTCCACGACCGCACCGCCCTCCTCCCCGCGATCACCCTCGCGGAACCCACCACTGCGGTCGGCAAATCCACGCCCGCGGCCATGCTCGCCGGAGCCGTCCACGGTTACCGCGGCCTCATCAAGGAAATCCTCGCCCAGATCCGCCGCGAGGCCTTCCCCCGCCGCCGGCCCCACGTCATCGCCACCGGCGGCGATGCCGCCCTGATCGGCGGCTCGCTCGACATCTTCGACACCATCGACCCGAATCTCACCCTCCGAGGCCTTCGCACCATCGCCGCACTCAATTTCGACTAGAAAAACGGGACCGCGCGCCGTCCCCAAACCGCGTCCCGAAAATCCATTCTCTCCCGCGACCTTTCGCCGAATCCAGCTTTCGGCCCAAAATGAATTGACTCCACGCTCGCGACCAATACCCTCTCCC